>NZ_JBHDVM010000011.1:0-156280 GCF_042610525.1 Pantoea sp. sgz302252 | reverse complement strand
AACTGCTGAAAGTATTTTAGGAGGCTGGTCACTTCACGAATCTCAGGCGGAAATTGGTACTCCGGCATTGCTTGCGACATCGGGGCCGCTGGGAACGGTGGTCAGGGGAGCAACGGCTCTTGGCGGCGCGTATCAGCTTGGAACAGGAGCCGGACAGCTGATCGCAGGTGATGATCCCTGGGTAGCCGCAGGTAATATAGTATCGGGTGCACTGGGCATGTCGGTTGTAGCTGTCAGGCCTGGCGGTAAGCCAGGAATGTCTGCGGCTTCTTCTTCAAAATCATCCTCAGAAACGTATTTTCGGGTTGAAGGTGGTGGTAGTGGAACACAAACGAGTCAGAACAGAATTACTGTAAATCCAAATGGAAGTGTAACTATCAATTCAGGATGTAGTGGGCAGTTATGTGTTAGTACTAATGGACCAAACCATGCTGCATACTACCTTACTAATAGAAGACAGGATGGTACCGTAGTTGTTTTTGAAGTAGATGCAAAACTTCATAAGCAGATAATGGATGCGGCTGTTCCTCAGAGGCCGATCCCAGGAGTCACTAAAGACCCCAATGCACCTAAAATTGTTGATCCGACGAAAGGGCAACCTAGTATATCTCTTGAATTGCCTAAAGTTTGGGATAAACTAATTGAGGAAAATTCATCAAATGCTCGCATACTGACCAAAGAGGAGTTTCTTAATGAATTTGGAAAGTAATTATCAGAGCTTGCTCGATAGTATTCTTAACGGAGAAAAAGATATAGCCATTTTTGTTTTAGATGGCATTCATTACTATGTCGCTGATAGTAAAGAAAATTATTGTATTGATGTAAGGCCGGAGTATCAGGCTTATATTGATAAAGGATGGATGAAAGCAGATCTGTATGAACAGGCTGTTAGTTCATTTAGAAATGGAGTTCCTGTTTTATCCAAAGATAACTTCAAGGATTACATTCTAAAGAATAACGTAACCATTTATTCAACGGACTGGATGCGCGCTTTCTTTATCTCAAATAGAGATGCTGTGAGTATTGTTAAATTCTATGAATATATCGAAAAGTTTTTAGCAACTCTTGTAGAGCCAGTATCTCCTGAATGGGATAATTGGCGAATGCGTCTCCCTAAATTTTATATCAACTTCGATAAGAAAATATATCACCATACAGATTGGGATAGACATCACGAAACGTCGGTACCCTCAGACTGGAATGCACAGGCAAATAATGATTTTGGATTACTGGTTCCTGATAAAGAGCAGTACTGGGTTATTAATGGTATGAATTTTTGGAAGTTAAATATGTAAAGAAATCCCGGATCTGAAGAGGCCGGGAGTTTTTCATTTTAGCCGTCAATCTCTGCGGGTCAGGCAGCCAAAACGTTCGCTCCTGATCTCAGGAATATATCCTGTATCGTAGAGCACTCCAGAGAACCCCTTTGAATCCATTGGATCATCTTCTTCTTATAAAAGTAGGGGTAACCGGCAATAACGAAAGCGGTAACTTTGGTAAAATGCGCAGGTGCAGATACAACGCCACGGCCGTGCGGTAGCGTGTTATGGGCCAGAAAGCGCGTCGGGGAAAAACGCTCCGGGTATCAAAACGGAACAGGAAAAAAGTAATCTCGTTACCAGGCTGAACACCGGATAACAATGTTGTTGAGAATAATGCGCTGAGTGATTTAACAGATGCATTAGCGGCAAATAAGACACCGCAACAGGTAGCTGAAGAACGAGTTCAGGAACAAAACGAAAAATATATTCAGGAAAACTGCGCCGGTATGAGCGCTGAAGCCTGTTCGGTGAAGATGTATACCGAGCGGCGGGAAACGCTGAAAGATATCCTGTCGACGGGTGTGGATTTTGTGCCGGTTGCAGGTACGATAAAAAGTGCGGCAGAAGCTGAAAGCGCTCTTGATTATCTGGCAGTAGCTGCATCTCTTATTCCAGGAAAACGGGTTGCCGCTGGCATAATTAAGACGGCAAGAAAAGCGCTGGCTAAAGGTGACGTGGCGGAAGCCTCGAAGCTGATCAATAAAGCCAGTGATGAAATTAAGGTTAAATGGGTCGATGAAAATGCAAGCATGAGCCAGCGAGCCAGGAACTACAATGACTCTGCTTCAGGTGCTCGTTCCAATATTGAAACTCAGAAAGGACAAGTCCCTAGTATTGATCGAATTGACGCCAACGGTGTTAATAAACCTGTTCGCTTTGATGGAGTTGATGGCAATGTAATGATTGATAGGAAAGTATCTGTTGTGACTACTCAAAAAGCTAAAGATCAAGCAGTTCGCCAGTCGCAAGCCCTTAAAAATAATGGGGTGACCGGTCGATGGGAAGTTCCTAACCAAGCCCAAGCTAACCGGGCACAAAAAATGTTCGATGAGTTAGGTATTAAAAATATTGAGGTGAAAGTCATCAATGAATAACAATATTAAACTCGTTAAAGTTATTGCAGATCTTGCTATTTTTTTAGAGTTCACAAATGAAAATCTGCTTGATCCTGATTTGGCAGTGGAAGCTTTAGAACAAATGGCTTCTGAACTTCAGCTTATGGATGCACAGGATAGAAATGATCTGGCCAATATTTTTCGAAATATATCTAAAGAATATATCGGCGATCAAAGTGAATATGTTAAAGATCTACCTGAATCTCTTGGTTTAATTTAGAAAAATATCCCAGCCAAACGGCTGGGATTTATACTTTACAACCAAGCGCTTACCTCAAATCGACCGCCACTCCACAGCTCCATCAGGGACCTTGCGTGGCCGCTTTTGCGGCGTGGCAACCAGCTCTATATAGGCCGCAATCTCCCGCTGCTTACGTTCAGACAGCTTCTTACAGGCCTTACGCAGCGTGGTCACCACCTCCGGTTCGGCGGGCGGCTCAGGCTGCGGCTCCTGGCGGGTAATAATCAGGCAGTCCTGCATCACCCGCACGTTAACCGGCGTCCCTGTCCCAAACCCGACATCTTCCAGCCAGTGGCCTTTCAAATGAATAGACGGCAGCGGCTGATACTTCGCGTCGCTGACATAACCCACGGTATAATAGCGGGTTGTGGGTGCGGCAACCTCTGGCTTATGATGTTGCTCAGCCATAATCAACTCCTTGCTAGTTGGTTTGTGGTCAGCGGCGATATTGGGTTGCAGCCCTTTACCGCCGCGCTAATAATCTTATTCCCTGCTCTTCCTTCTCTGTTTTAACCTGTCTAAATATACACCTTACCCTATGCAAACTCATTGAAAATGCGGATTAAAAATGCGAGCTGGCTCCACGGAACAGGATTAATTTATTTTATTCCGACCGCCTGTTGAGCGGACAGGCAGCGACGCTGTAAAGCGGCGGATATATCAGCCTGGCAAACAGCAATGCCATTACCACCGACTGGGCATATCGCTCAAAGCTGATAACAAGGCCAACGTCACTACGGCGAAAATCACCACCATACCGAATCTGCCAGCCATCCTGAGCCTTGCGAAGAGCAAACCGGGTAACCATTTTATCGAGCCGTGCCGCAAAACTTTTTGTAATACTGTAAAGTCTGAGCATAAATTGAGCGGGTGCGTCTTAAATTTCATCGTTCGGCATTGTCTTGCGCTGGCATATCCTGCATCGTTACAGGCAAATTTACTTGCTAAGGAGATGGCATGTTGTTTTCATTTTTTCGGCTGCTGGTGCGGCTACTGTTTCGTACCCGCCTGGCTGGCGATCTTTCCCCGCTGCATCGGCAAAAGGTCCTGATTGTTCCCAACCATATGTCGTTTCTCGACGGCATGCTGCTGGCGCTGTTCCTGCCGGTGAAGCCGGTTTTCGCGGTTTACTCCTCAATTAGCGAGCAGTGGTATATGCGCTGGGTACGTTCGCTGGTCGATTTCGTACCGCTGGATCCCACTAAGCCGCTCTCAATCAAACACCTGGTGAAAACGGTCAATCAGGGCCGGCCTGTGGTGATTTTCCCTGAAGGCAGGATTACCGTAACCGGCTCCTTAATGAAAATTTACGACGGCGCGGGTTTCGTCGCGGCAAAATCCCAGGCTACCGTGGTGCCAATGCGTATAGAAGGCGCAGAGTTTTCGCCGTTTGGCCGCCTGGCAGGCGTTTTTAAGCGTCGCCTTTTTCCCCGAATCAGCCTGACTGTTCTGCCCGCAACCACTATTCCCATGCCGGAAGCAAAAACCGCGCGGGAGCGACGCAAGCTGGCTGGCGAGCATCTGCACCATATTATGATGGAAGCAAGGATGGCAGTGCGCCCGCGCCAGACGCTTTACCAGGCATTCCTGGCTGCCCGCACGCGCTATGGCTACTTCAAACTTTGCATCGAAGACGTTAACTTCCAGCCAGATAGCTACACGGCGCTGCTGAAAAAATCGCTGGGCGTGGGCCGTATTCTGGAGCGCTACACCTCGCCAGGCGAACATATTGGCCTGCTGTTGCCAAACGCTACCGTTACCGCCGCCGCTATTTTGGGCGCGTCAATGCGTGGCCGCATCCCGGCAATGCTCAACTATACCGCGGGCGTTAAGGGCATGGGCAGCGCGCTCAAGGCCGCAGAGGTAAAAACCATTTTTACTTCACGCCAGTTTCTGGATAAAGGCAAACTCTGGCATCTGCCCGAGCAGCTTACCGAAGCCAAATGGGTATTTCTGGAAGACCTGAAAGATACCGTGACCACGCAGGACAAGCTCTGGATCCTGGGCCACCTGCTGCTGCCGCAGCGCGCCGAAGTGGCGCAGCAGCCAGAAGACGAGGCGATGGTGCTGTTTACCTCCGGCTCGGAAGGCAATCCAAAAGGCGTGGTGCACTCGCATAAAAGCCTGCTGGCGAACGTCGAGCAAATCCGTACGGTGGCAGATTTTACGCCGCGCGATAAATTTATGTCCGCGCTGCCGCTGTTCCATGCATTTGGCCTGACGGTTGGGCTGTTTACGCCGTTGATGACCGGCGCAGAAGTGTTTCTCTACCCAAGCCCGCTGCACTATCGCATCGTTCCGGAGCTGGTTTACGATCGAAACTGTACCGTGCTGTTTGGCACCTCTACTTTCCTCGGCAACTATGCACGCTTCGCCAATCCGTATGATTTCGCGCGGCTGCGTTATGTAGTGGCCGGAGCGGAAAAACTGCAGGAAGGCACGCGCCAGACCTGGATGGATAAATTCGGCATCCGCATTCTGGAAGGCTATGGCGTGACAGAGTGCGCGCCGGTAGTGGCGATCAACGTGCCGATGGCAGCAAAAAACCATACCGTAGGGCGGATCCTGCCAGGCATGGATTCACGCCTGATTGCCGTTCCGGGCATAGAGCAGGGAGGTCAGCTACAGCTGCGCGGGCCGAATATCATGAAAGGCTACCTTCGGGTCGAAAAACCGGGTGTGCTGGAAGCACCGCAGGCGGATAACGGCGAAGGTGAGATGGAAGCGGGCTGGTACGATACCGGCGATATCGTCAGCTTTGATGAGCACGGCTTCTGCCAGATCCAGGGCCGCGCGAAACGCTTTGCCAAACTGGCTGGCGAAATGGTCTCGCTGGAAATTGTAGAGCAGATTGCGCTGAAGGCGTCAGCGGAGAAACAACATGCTGCCTCAATCAAACCGGATGGCAACCGCGGCGAGGCGCTGGTGCTCTTTACCACGGATAAAGAGCTAAACCGCGAAAGCCTCCAGCGTGCCGCCCGTGAGCTGGGCGCGCCGGAGTTAGCGGTACCGCGCGATATTCGCTTCCTGAAACAGCTGCCGCTTCTGGGCAGCGGCAAGCCGGATTTTGTCACGCTGAAAAAAATGGCTGAAGAGCCGGAGGCTACGTCAGAAAATGCATAATGCAACCGGCGATAAATCGCTGTTTTCTCGGGGCATGATGGCGGTAATTGCCGCCCAGTTCTTATCGGCATTCGGCGATAATGCGCTGCTGTTCGCCACGCTTGCCGTTCTTAAGCAGCTGGTTTATCCGGACTGGAGCCAGCCGGTGCTGCAAATGGTCTTTGTTGCCACCTACATCATCCTGGCACCTTTTGTCGGCCAGGTTGCAGACAGCTTTGCTAAAGGCCGCGTAATGATGTTTGCCAATGGCCTTAAGCTGTTGGGTGCCCTGGCCATTTGCTTCGGTTTTAACCCTTTTATCGGCTATGCGCTGGTTGGCATTGGCGCAGCGGCGTACTCGCCAGCCAAATACGGTATCTTGGGCGAAATCACCGATGGCGAAACCCTGGTTAAAGCTAACGGCCTGATGGAGTCTTCCACCATCGCCGCTATCCTGCTGGGCTCGATTGCGGGCGGCGTGTTGGCGGACTGGAACCTGACCGGCGCGCTTATCGCCTGCGTGCTGGCTTACGCGCTGGCCGTAGCGGCTAATCTGCTTATCCCTAAGCTGGCGGCGGCGCGGGCAGGGCAAAGCTGGCATCCGCTGCGGATGTCGTCCAGCTTCTTCCGGGCCTGCGGCACGCTCTGGCGGGATGGCGAAACGCGGTTTTCGCTGGTGGGCACCAGCCTCTTCTGGGGCGCGGGCGTGACGCTGCGTTTTCTGCTGGTGCTGTGGGTGCCGGTGGCGCTGGGCATCACGGATAACAAAACGCCTACATTGCTGAACGCGATGGTGGCTATTGGCATCGTTTTTGGCGCAGGCGCGGCTGCTAAGCTGGTAACGCTGAAAACCGTTGGCAGATGTATGCCAGCGGGCGTATTGATAGGCGTGGCGGTAGTGTTTTTTGCCTTGCAGCATACTGCCGCAGGCGCCTATGGTCTGCTGATCGTTATCGGCATGCTGGGCGGTTTCTTCGTGGTGCCGCTAAATGCATTGTTGCAGATGCGAGGTAAAGAGAGCGTCGGCGCAGGCAATGCTATTGCAGTACAAAACCTCGGTGAAAATGGCGCAATGCTGCTGATGCTGGGACTGTATTCTCTGGCTATAAAACTGGGCGCGCCGCCGGTAGCAACTGGCGTAGGGTTCGGCGCGCTGTTTGCGCTGGCGATAGCGGTGCTTTGGGGCTGGCAGCTGGCGCAAAAGCGTAACGGCAAGGCTTAAAAGTAAAGCTGTTATTCCGACAGGAAAGGGCGGAAATCTTCCGCCCTTTGAGATTGATGACAAACCTTAGGTCGCGTTTAAATCAGTGACAGAGCAGCAGAGGCAGATCGGAACACGGACACGCCGTTAATCCATCCGTGGAGGCTCGGTTAGCGCGTCCATGCGCCAAACGGTCCGCTTATCCGCTCTGCCTCTGCCGCTATCAAGCAGCTGTGTTGCTGTAGAAAAAAGCCAAAATCCAAAAACGGTTTAGGTTTATCAGCAGTCTGAAAGGGCGGAAATCTTCCGCCCTTTTTTATTACCAGATTTTAAACTTTCCGGCAGAAAGCGACTTACGGCGCCGGGAAAGTATAGCGGCGATGGATCGCCTCCAGCGCCTGCATCACTTCTTCATTCAGCGTCAGATTATAGCTGTCGATATTCATCTGCAGCTGCTCCAGCGTCGTGGCCCCCAGCAGCGTACTGGCCACGAAAGGTTGCTGACGCACAAAAGCCAGCGCCATCTGCGAAGGGTCAAGATTGTGTTTTTTCGCCAGCGCGACATATTCGCCAATCGCCAGCTGGGCCTGCTCGCCGCTGTAACGGGTAAAGCGGCTGAACAACGTATTGCGCGCGCCAGCGGGTTTGGCACCGTTCAGATATTTGCCGCTCAGCGTACCGAAAGCCAGGCAGGAATAGGCCAGCAGCTCCACGCCCTCATGCTGGCTGATCTCTGCCAGCCCAACCTCGAAGCTGCGGTTAAGCAGGCTGTAAGGGTTTTGAATAGAAACGATACGCGGCAGCTCGTGCTTTTCTGCCAGCTGCAGATAGCGCATCACGCCCCACGGCGTTTCGTTGGAGACGCCGATATAGCGAATTTTGCCCGCGCGAACCTGTTCGTTCAGCGCCTCCAGCGTCTCCAGCAGCGTGACTGTGGCAGTATCTTCCACATACTCATAGTTCAGACGGCCAAAATAATTGGTCTGTCGCTGTGGCCAGTGCAGCTGATAAAGATCCAGATAATCGGTATTCAGCCTTTTCAGGCTCGCCTCGAGCGCCTGACGAATATTTTTGCGATCCAGCGCCTGATCCGGGCGAATTGAGGCGTCCGCACCGCGCACCGGGCCTGCCACTTTAGAGGCGAGGATCACTTTCTCACGGTTGCCGCGCGCTTTCAGCCAGCTACCGATATAGCTTTCGGTTAATCCCTGTGTCTCCGGGCGCGGCGGCACAGGATACATTTCGGCGGTATCAATAAGGTTAATGCCGGAGCGAAACGCCAGGTCAAGCTGCGCGTGCGCATCGGCTTCGCTGTTTTGCTCGCCAAACGTCATGGTGCCTAAACCCAGGCTGCTGATCTCCAGCGTACTGTGGGGGATACGATGATAATGCATTTGCCGGCTTCCTTTTTTCATTATTAAAAGACCGGCCTGGCGTGTGGGGTAAAGCTGCCAAAGCAGATGCCAGATCCGGCTTTTGACTATAACCGCCGGGCGAAGCAGGGGGAAGAGCGGATTTAGCGGTAAGTGCGGCGGAAAGCCACCCGTCTGAAAGCGTCAGGTGGCAGGGCGAGACTAGCGTTCAACAATAGAAGAAACATCGTCGCCGTTAATCTGCAGCTCATGGCCGGAACGATCGGTATACTTCACCAGGCCGGTATCGGCATCGATCTCCGGTTTCCCCTGGGTCATAATCATTTTGCCTTCTTTTGTCGCCATTACGTAATCACTGCTGCAGCCGCCGAGCAGCGTAGCCAGCATCAGCACGGCCGCGCCTGACATCAACTTCATAGTTAGCTCCCTTAGCCTGGAATTTGCCTGCGATCAGTAATAGCGCATTTTACAGAAAGCGTTAACCGCATAACTCCGAAAAAAAAGCGACGGCACGCGCGGCTATTGACTTCGATTAAAAAGTAGACGCAATAAAGCCAGCCGATATAGCCAGCTGGCTTGAGGTTGATGACAAACCCCAGGTCGCGTTTAAATCTGTGACAGAGCAGCAGAGGCAGATCGGAACATGGACACGCCGTGAAATCGTCCCTGATGGCTCGGTTGGCGCGTCCATGCGCCCACCTATCCGCTCAGCCTCTACCGCTATCAAGCTGCAGCGTTGCTGTAAAAAGAGGTAGTCCTGATGAAGGGTTCAGGTTTGTCAGCAGTCTGAAGCCAGCCGATATAGCCGGCTGGCTTATTTTCATGCCCGGCTTTTTCTGCCGCGCAGCAGATTCAGACACTCTACCGCCATAGAGAAAAACATAGCGAAATAGATATAGCCTTTAGGCACGTGGATGTTGAAGCTTTCCAGGATCAGCGTAAAGCCGACCAGAATCAAAAAGGTCAACGCCAGCATTTTTACCGAAGGATGCCGTTCAACAAATTCGCCGATAGTACGGGCGGCAAACATCATCACGCCCACGGCAATAACTACCGCCGCCATCATAATAATTAAATGGTCGGAAAGACCAACGGCGGTAATAACGGAATCAAGGCTGAAAATAATATCCAGCAGCATAATCTGCACTATTGCGCCGACAAAGGAATGGACGTTACTGCTCTGGGCCTCTTCGCCGCCTTCAATGGTCTCATGGATCTCCATACTGGATTTCCACAGCAGGAAAAGTCCGCCAAACAGCAAAATTAGATCTCGCGCTGAGAAGCTGTGATCCATCAGGGTGAACAGCGGCGTAGTCAGGCGAATAACCCAGGCAATCGAGGCCAGCAGGCCCAGCCGCATCAGCATCGCGCCCGCAAGCCCTACACGCCGCGCGGCATTTTGCTGATGTTTGGGGAGCTTAGCCACCACCAGTGAAAGAAAAATAATGTTATCAATACCCAGAACGATTTCCAGAATCGTCAATGTGCCCAGCGCCAGCCAGGCGTTGGGATCGGCAAGCCAGTCAAACATACAGAGGTCGCATCCTAAACGAAAGGTAAACGAAGAGTATACTCATCCGGTTGTTGGTCAGCTAAAGCTTTACAGTAAAAAATGACGCGCCAGCAAAGGGGCTGTAAATGTCTTTTTTAAATAGAAACCTCTGGGCAAGGTCATTATCGGCTGGCCGTTTTCGCCGATTCCTTCCGTCAGGGCTTTGCTGTTAGCCGCTTTAGGCCGGATTTGCAGCACGTCGCCATGACGGGCCGTGATGCGCTCAACCTGCCCCAGCACTATCATATCCATTAGTTCTTCCCAGTCGCGCCGCAGCAGCTCTTCTTCCTGCTGGTCAGGGCTCCAGAGCAGCGGAGCGCCCACGCGGCGATCGGCCAGCGGAATAGCGCGCTCGCCTTCAACCGGTACCCACAGTACCCGGGCCAGCTTATGGCGTACGTGGCTGCTTTCCCAGACGAGGCCGCTGTTGCCGGTCAACGGTGCCACGCAAACAAAGGTGGTTTCCAGCGGACGGCCCTGTGCATCAATTGGGATAGTTTTCAGCTCAACGCCAATTTCCGCAAAATCCTGTTCCGGCTTGCTGCCAGCGTTGGCGCCCAGATAGCGTTCAAGCAACATGCCTACCCAGCCTTTGTCGCGCCGAAGATCGGGTGGAATAGCCAGATCGGCCTCCTGCGCCAGTTCGCCCAGCGTAAAGCCTGCCAGCCGACGCGCCCGTTCCAGTAAAACGGCTTCGTTTTCGGGCGGTAAAACCGGGGAAAAGAGAGCAGGCATAGTTCAGCCTCCTTGGTTGGTTAAATAATATACAGCACATTGTCAGGGTATAACGCCCCGGCTTACTTCAGGGGAAAAGTGCAATAATAGCATGATTATGCTTGCCTTTTTATCGTCCAGGCTCAGCTGTTCGCCGCAATGAAAAAGGTTATGCCCGTCTGCACACCGGCAATAAACAGGATCTTACACGTAGTTATCCACAGAAAAATGGGATAAGTCGGCTTTTACAATAACACTGTTTCGATTTACAGGCTTGACGCCGCCATTTCTACGCTTTTTTGCTTTTTTTTGCTTATCATAACGACATATCCTGTGGATAAAAAAGCCGGCGCTCGATCTTTCGCCACCTCCCTGACAACCTGGTATGACAACGGGATGACAAACAGAAAAAAGCAGATCCGGATCGCATAAAATTCAATTCTTATAGAGAGTTAAACAGGGCGTTATGGCAGCCTGCGCCAGGCCAAAGAAAAGTTTTCCCCAACGGTTAATAGGGTTCTGCACAAAGATATCCACAGAAAAGGTGAATAAGATCGGCCAAAAATGGCAATTTCTGTTTATAACTTCGCTAATGTTTATAAGTTATCCCGCCATAACGCCCTGCGAGGCCCGAAAAGCAGTGGTTTACCGCCTGTAAGGAGTATGAAACAATCAGGCTATCCGAGTTTTAGTTTGAGGTAGTCCAGTGATCGATGATGATGGCTACCGCCCGAATGTTGGTATCGTAATTTGTAACAGGCAGGGACAAGTGCTGTGGGCCAGAAGATATGGCCAGCACTCCTGGCAGTTTCCCCAGGGAGGTATCAACCCTGGCGAAACGGCAGAACAGGCGATGTATCGAGAACTCTTTGAGGAAGTCGGTTTACACCGCAAAGATGTGCGCATCCTTGCCTCTACCCGAAACTGGTTACGCTATAAGTTGCCAAAACGTTTGGTGCGTTGGGACACAAAGCCGGTTTGTATCGGCCAGAAACAGAAGTGGTTTCTTCTGCAACTCTTGTGCAATGACGCGGATATCAACATGCAAACCAGCAGCACGCCAGAGTTCGATGGCTGGCGCTGGGTCAGCTTCTGGTATCCGGTGCGTCAGGTGGTCTCTTTCAAGCGCGATGTTTATCGCCGGGTAATGAAAGAGTTCGCTGGCGTAGTGATGCCGCTGCAGGAGAACGCCGTACCGCGAAATACGCCTTATCGACGGAAGAGAGGGTAAGCCGCTCAGATTATGCTTACACAGCTGCGCGAGATAGTGGAGAAAGTGGCAGGAGCGCCCCGGCTGACCGAGGCGCTCGACATTCTGGTCAGCGAAATCTGCCTGGCGATGGATACCGAAGTCTGTTCGGTTTATCTGGCCGATCACGAGCGGCGCTGCTATTACCTGATGGCAACGCGCGGCCTGAAAAAGCCGCGCGGCCGCACCGTCGCGCTGGCCTTTGATGAAGGCATCGTCGGGCTGGTAGGGCGTCTGGCGGAGCCTATTAACCTCGCGGATGCGCAGAGCCATCCCAGCTTCAAATATATTCCTTCCGTAAAAGAAGAGCGCTTCCGCTCGTTTCTTGGCGTACCGGTTATCAGCCGTCGCCAGCTGCTGGGCGTGCTGGTAGTCCAGCAGCGCGAGCACCGTCAGTTTGACGAAAGCGAAGAATCTTTCCTGGTAACGCTGGCCACCCAAATGGCCACCATTCTTTCCCAGTCGCAGCTGAATGCCTTATTTGGTCAGTATCGGCAAACTCGCGTGCGTGCGCTGGCGGCTGCGCCAGGCGTAGCGGTGGCGGCAGGCTGGGTGGAAAGCAATCAGCCTTCGCTGGATACCGTCTCGGCGGCATCTACGCTGGACGCAGTGCGCGAGCGCGAAAGGTTGTCGCTGGCGATGGACGAGGCATCCGGTGAGTTCCGCCGTTACAGCAAGCGTTTTACCGCCAGCGTGCATAAAGAAAGCGCGGCAATTTTCGATCTCTACTCGCACTTGCTTAGCGATAACCGGCTGAAAAAAGATCTCTATGCGGAGATCGATAACGGTTCCGTAGCGGAATGGGCGGTTAAAAAAGTTATCGAGAAATTTGCCGCACAGTTCGCCAGCCTGCAGGATAGCTATCTGCGAGAAAGAGCTGGCGATCTGCGTGCGCTGGGGCAGCGCCTGTTGTTCCACCTCGACGATACTATGCAGGGCACCAATACCTGGCCCGAGCGTTTTGTGCTGGTGGCAGACGAGCTGACCGCAACCACGCTTGCCGAGCTGCCGCACGATCGTCTGGCTGGCGTGGTAGTCAGGGATGGCGCAGCCAACTCGCATGCGGCGATCATGGTGCGCGCGATGGGTATTCCTACCGTGATGGGCGCGGATATCCAGCCGGAAGCCCTCAACGGCAGGCTGCTGATCGTAGATGGCTATCGCGGCGAACTGCTGGTAGATCCGGAACCCGTGCTGGTTCAGGAATATCAGCGGCTAATCAGCGAGGAAAACGAGCTAAGCAAGCTGGCGGAAGACGTTGTTGAGCGACCGGCAGCGCTAAAATCGGGCGAGCCGATAAAAGTTATGCTCAATGCTGGCCTGAGCGCGGAACACGAGCAGGCGCAGGGCAGCCGTGTGGATGGTGTCGGACTTTACCGTACGGAAATTCCCTTTATGCTGCAAAACGGCTTTCCTTCAGAAGAAGAGCAGGTTGCGCAGTATCAGGGCATGTTGCAACTCTTCCTGGAAAAGCCGGTCACGCTGCGCACGCTGGATGTAGGCGCGGATAAACAGCTGCCCTATATGCCTATCAGCGAGGAAAATCCTTGTCTGGGCTGGCGCGGCATCCGCCTGACGCTCGACCAGCCAGAAATCTTTCTGGTTCAGGTGCGCGCGATGCTGCGCGCCAACGTCGCCAGCGATAATCTCAGCATTTTGCTGCCGATGATCACCAGCATTGATGAAATCGACGAGGCGCTCAGGCTGATTGCACGTGCGGGCCAGGAAGTCGAAGAGATGCTGGGCTATCCAATCCCCAGACCGCGCGTCGGCGTCATGATCGAAGTTCCGTCCATGATCTTCCTGATTGGGCATCTGGCGAAGCGGGTCGATTTTGTCTCTGTCGGCACCAACGATCTGACGCAGTATTTGCTGGCTGTCGATCGCAACAACACCAGGGTCGCCAATCTGTACGATAGTTTGCATCCAGCGATGCTGCGTGCGCTGAAATCTATCGCGGAAGAGGCGAAACGGGCCAATATCGAACTTTGCCTGTGCGGCGAAATGGCCGGAGACTCCAGCTGCGTCGCGCTTTTGGTTGGGTTGGGTTACCATCACCTGAGCATGAACGGGCGCAACGTCGCCAGAGTCAAATACCTGCTGCATCATATTGATTATGAAGAGGCGCAGAAGCTGGCAGAGGCCGGGCTACAGTCGGAACAGGCCAGCGAAGTGCGCCATCTGGTCGCAGCTTTTATGGAGCGGCGAGGGCTGGGCGGCCTGATCCGCGGCGGCCGCTAGGCGGCTTCTCAATGTTTTACAAAGTTCCATCGGGCCGCCATCGTGCGGCCTGTGCTATCATGCGCGCCTCTGTGCCGCGCCGCACGCGCGCTGGTTTATCATTCCGTCACCTGAGATCAGGGACTATTAACAATGGTGAAAGATGACTAACGGCTATCTGGCTTTCCCCCAATTTGATCCAGTAATTTTCTCCGTCGGGCCGATCGCCCTGCACTGGTATGGGCTGATGTACCTTGTCGGCTTCATCTTTGCCATGTGGCTCGCCGTGCGTCGTGCCAACAAGCCGGGCAGCGGCTGGACCAAAGAAGAAGTAGAAAACCTGCTCTATGCAGGGTTTTTGGGCGTATTCCTCGGCGGCCGTATTGGCTACGTATTGTTCTACAACCTGCCGCTGTTTCTGGATAATCCGCTCTATCTGTTCAAAGTCTGGGACGGCGGCATGTCGTTCCACGGCGGTCTGATTGGCGTTATCTGCGTTATGCTGTGGTTTGCCCGCCGCACTAAACGTAACTTCTTCCAGGTAGCGGATTTTATCGCGCCGCTGATCCCTTTTGGGCTGGGTGCTGGCCGTCTGGGCAACTTTATCAACGGTGAACTTTGGGGCCGTGTGGCGCCCGATCTGCCGTGGGCAATGCTCTTTCCCGGCTCTCGCGGCGAAGACGTGGCGCTGGTCACGACCCATCCAGAGTGGCAGTCCCTGCTGACCACTTACGGCGTGCTGCCGCGTCATCCTTCCCAGCTTTATGAACTGCTGCTGGAAGGCATAGTGCTGTTTATCATCCTGAATATCTTTATCCGTAAAAATCGCCCGATGGGCGCGGTCTCAGGCCTGTTCCTGATCGGTTACGGCCTGTTCCGCTTTATCGTGGAATATTTCCGTCAGCCGGACGCCCAGCTTGGCCTGTTCGACAATTTTATCAGCATGGGACAAATCCTTTCGACGCCGATGATTATCGCTGGCGCGATCATGATGATTTGGGCCTACCGCCGCCGTGCTACGCAACAAGTTCGTGAGGAAAAATGAAGCAGTATCTGGAATTAATGCAAAAAGTGCTCAACGAGGGCACGCCGAAAAATGACCGTACCGGCACCGGCACGCTGTCGATCTTTGGTCATCAGATGCGCTTCAACCTGCAGGAAGGCTTCCCGCTGGTCACCACTAAAAAGTGCCATCTGCGCTCTATCATCCATGAGCTGCTGTGGTTTCTGAACGGCGACACCAATATTGCTTACCTGAAAGAAAACAAAGTCACTATCTGGGATGAGTGGGCCGACGAAAACGGCGATCTCGGCCCGGTTTATGGCAAACAGTGGCGTAGCTGGGGCGCGCCAGATGGCCGCCAGATTGACCAGCTGGCGAAAGTCATGCAGCAGCTAAAAAGCGATCCGGATTCGCGCCGCATCATTGTCTCTGCCTGGAACGTAGGCGAGCTTGACGAAATGGCGCTGGCACCGTGCCATGCTTTCTTCCAGTTCTACGTAGCGGATGGCAAGCTCTCCTGTCAGCTTTACCAGCGCTCCTGCGATGTGTTTTTGGGCCTGCCGTTTAATATCGCCAGCTATGCGCTGCTGGTGCATATGGTTGCGCAGCAGTGCGATCTTGAGCCGGGTGATTTTGTCTGGACGGGCGGCGATACGCACCTTTACAGCAACCACCTTGAGCAAGCGAACCTGCAATTGACGCGCGAACCGCGCACAATGCCGAAGCTGGTCATCAAGCGTAAACCGGCCTCGCTGTTTGACTATCGCTTTGAAGATTTTGAAATCGAAGGGTATGACCCGCATCCGGCCATTAAGGCTCCGGTCGCCATCTAACTGACTAAAGGGAGCGCAAATGCGCTCCCTTTTGAGGTTGATGGCAAACCCCAGGTTGCGTTTAACTCTGTGACAGAGCAGCAGAGGCAGAGCGGAACATGGACACGCCGTGAAATCGTCCCTGATGGCTCGGTTGGCGCGTCCCTGCGCCAAACGGTCCACTTATCCGCTCAGCCTCTGCCGCTGTAAGACTTCTGTGTTGCTGTAAAAAAGCCAAAATCCAGAAGCATTTTAGGTTTGTTAGCCATCTGAAGAGGGAGCGCAAATGCGCTCCCTTTTTTATTCGCTCTGCTTACCCCTTTCTGCTGTTTTTTCTTTAGCTAAAACCCTTCCCAAACAGGCAGTAAAACCGTCTTTTTGCGAGACGCTTCGTAAAAAAATGTCGATGAAAATTGCAGGGGTTAAACCTCTGGAAAGCGCCTCACATTATCGTTTTTTGCCGCTGGTAACTTTAGCTGACGGTATCACAATAGCCTGCATGAACAGACAAGGCTTTACCCTGGCGGAATTGATAATAGTTATGGCAATTGCCAGCCTGCTGACTATCAGCGGCATTAGCGGCTGGCAGCAGTGGCAACAGACGCAACGCCTGAACGCCAGCGCGCGGCAAATTCAGCATTTTTTATTGCGTCTGCGCAGCGAGGCTAACTGGCACAACCAGCAGGCACTACTGTGGAAAACCAGCGGCACTTCCTGGTGCCTTGGCAGCGGCCCCATGCAGCCGCATTGTTCAGCTCGCCAGCGTAAAACGCTGCTTGCGCCCTGGCCAGAAATAAAAATGGTTTCACTCACGGAAGGCATGGGCTTCTATGGCCGCCGCAATGTAGCAAAACCAGGGCGGATTGTTATCGCCAACGCAGCAGGAGAACGGCATATCATCCTTTCTTCTCGCGCAAGGGTGCGCCTGTGCAAAGGAGCCTGTCCGTGAAGCAGTTGGGTTTTACTCTGCCAGAAATGCTGATTGCGCTGGCGATTAGCGGCGTGCTGATGCTGGGAGCGGCACGCTTTCTGCCACTGCTTCAGCTCGGTAATTTGCGCATCCTGCAAACTTTTCAGCTGCAGGAAGAGCTACAGCTGATAATGGGCACCCTGGAAAAAAGCGTGCGCCGCGCTGGCTACTGTCACGGCGAATGTCAGGGAGAGGCGCTAAAAATTTCGGGCGCCCCCTGCCTGCTGGTGCGCTGGGATGAAAACAGCAACGGCAAATGGGAAGAGCCAGGCCGCGAAGACAGCGATTATTACGGCTACCGGCTGCGCGACAGCAACCTGGAGGCGCAGCGCGGCGTGGATAATTGCGATAGCGGAGGATGGGAAAAAATGAACGATCCGGCCGTAGCGGTCATTAGCGATCTTCATATCAGCAGGCAAGCGCGACAGATCCGCATCCGGCTCGAGGGCTACGACAGACGTTTTCCCCGGCTGCCGCTGAGCATCGAGCGCTGGATTACGGCGGAAAATTTATGAACGCGCAGCAGGGGAGCGGCGCGCTGCTGATGGTGATTCTGCTGCTGATGATGTCGGCCGCCTTGCTTAATGCTACTCGCCGACAGATGGATGCCTCGCTTAGCCTGGTGCTGGACGAAAAGCTTTATCTGCAGCAGGCCAGCCTTGCGGTTTCGGCGCTGGCTTGGGGAAAAACGTTGCGGTGGGCCGCCGCCAGTGAGTGGCGCTGCCGGACAAGGGCGGCTACGGGCTGGCAAGCCTGCTTTAAAATAACAACCAAAGGCGAAGCGCTGCTGCGGGGTGACAGCGGCAGCGATACGCTCGCCCTTTATCAGTGGGTGACGAGAAATGAACGAAACGGCATGCTGCATCCGATCCCGCACGGCTGTATCGATTTTTGTCCGCTGGCGAAAGAGCAGGAGTGCCTGCCAGCAGAAACAGCAGGGCTTTAGCCTGCCGGAGACGCTGACGGCGCTGCTGCTGTTCAGCATCAGTTCGCTGGCGCTGGTGCAGTACCAGCTGGCGTTAGGCAGAGGCTTTCAGCTACAGCTGCAGCAGCGGGAAGCCTTCAGGCTGGCCTGGCAGCGTTTTGAAGGCTATCAGGCGCCAAACTGGCAAACAGCGCTACAACAAACGGCGATTATCGACGGCTGCGAGCTGTTAACCTCGACGGTAGTCAGCCCCGCAGGCGCCAAAGCCAGCCTGTCGCAGCTGCTTTGTAAAGACCAGGAAGCCGAAAGCCGGGCCACTCAAACAGCGCTTTAGCAAGCGCCGGAGAGACCAGTTAAAACTCAGGCCGCAGATTTCCTTTTATGAGAGCTGGCGGCCGGAAATCTTTCTTTCGCTGCCATAAAAAAGAGCGGCTGGCAATATTACGAAGGTCTGGCCTGGTTCCATCCATTATTTTCCATTGTCATGAAAATTTTATTTTATTCAGCGGAGGTGATTTACAGGAAATTCTAAAAAAGATTAATTTCAGTTGAATAAATAATGCATTTAACTAACTGATATAAAAGGAGGTCAGGCAGAGCAGAATTAATTTTTACCGGTATAACACAAGCAGTTGGCTAATTTTTCTAATCTTTTAACAAAGATTCATGGATGAAATATTATGAAAACAGTAAATAAAATCTTACTTTCCCTCTCTCTGGCAGCGGTATTTCTTCCCCCGGCAGGCGCAGATGCCGTTAAAGATGTCACGGTAGACTACCGTCATGGCTATCGCCTGCGGGATCGCACTCATTACGATAAGCTGGCGCTGGGCGCTAATTTACCTTACGACTACGCTTTCAACGTCGAAACAAAATTTAAGACAGGCGGCCCCGACCCTAAAGACAAATACTATAACGACATCGTGCTGAACGTGGTGGAAATGACGCTGCTGAAAAATTTCTATTACGGCGACTGGAGTTTTACGCCCTTTATCCAGCCAGAATTCAGCTCGGTCAGAACCGAATGGAAATTCGGCGTGGTGCCCTGGTACAAATTTAACGACAGCTGGGCTATCGGCGGCATGTATCGTCTGGAGCTAAGCGACTATGCGCACGACAGCCAGTGCGGTCAGGTCGGCCACGATAGCTGCAGCCTGGATAAGCACAGAACCGTTAACCGCTTCGACGCCTATCTGCGCTATCGCTGGAACGATTTAACCACGACTTACAAATACATCTATATGCACGGCGACGATATCCTTTTCGCCAACAAAAAACATAACTATGAGCAGGAGCTGCAGTTCGACTATACGCTTGGTGCCAACAGGGAGTGGCGGCCTTACGTAACCTTCGCCGATATTGGACGCAGCGCTTACTCCAGCGAGCGTCAGCTTCGCTTAAGGCTGGGCGTCGCCTATACCTTTAAGTAATTTCCGGCTACATAAAGGATAAACGGCCCGACAGCCGCATTTGCAACAGCCTCCGGACGGGGTAGAGTGTGCACGCAGAGCGCATCACTGTACCAGGAGCAGGCATGTTTACCGTTTATCACTCGAATCAGCTGGATCTCTTAAAAACGCTGGCGGCTTACCATATTGAAAATCAGCCGCTGCGCGATCCTTTCCAGTCGGAAGTGGTGCTGGTACAGAGCCCCGGGATGGCGCAGTGGCTACAGATGTCGCTGGCGGAGCAGTTCGGTATTGCCGCTAATATCGCCTTTCCGCTACCTGCTTCTTTTATCTGGGATATGTTTGTCCGCGTTCTGCCGGGCATCCCAAAAGAGAGTGCTTTCAGCAAAGCCAGCATGAGCTGGAAACTCATGACGCTGCTGCCAGCTATGCTGTCGCGCCCGGAATTTGTCATGCTGAGCCACTATCTGTCTGACGATGATGACAAGCGCAAACTGTTCCAGCTGGCCTCACGCATAGCCGACCTTTACGACCAGTATCTGGTTTTTCGCCCGGAATGGCTGAACAGCTGGGAAAAAGGCCGCCTGATTGAAGGGCTGGGCGAAGCGCAGCAGTGGCAGGCGCCGCTGTGGGCGGAGCTGGTAGCGTATAACCGCGAGCTGGGGCATCCTGAATGGCATCGCGCCAATCTGTACGCGCGCTTTATCACTACACTGGAAAGCAGCACCAACAGGCCGCCCGGTCTGCCGGATCGCGTTTTTATCTGCGGTATCTCCGCGCTGCCGCCGGTTTATCTGCAGGCGCTGCAGGCGCTGGGCAAACATATCGATATCCATCTGCTGTTTACCAATCCCTGCCGCCATTACTGGGGTGATATCCAGGATTACGCTTTTCTGGCTAAGCTGCAAAGCCGCCGCCGGGAGCGCTATAACCAGCAGCGTGAAAGCGCGCTGTTTCGTGAAGAGGATGCCGCCAGCCTGTTTAATGAAGCAGGGGAACAGCAGCTAAGCAACCCGCTGCTGGCGTCGTGGGGCAAGCTGGGACGCGATAACCTTTTTTTGCTGGCGCAGATGGAATGCCGCGAGATCGACGCTTTTGTCGATATCGAACCGACCACGCTGCTGCAAACGCTGCAATACGATCTGCTGGAGCTGGAAGATAACGCCGTGATTGGCCTGCGGCGCGAAGAGTGGGAAACCAGCTTCGGCAAGCGGGTTCTGGATCCGCAAGACCAGTCGGTGAGTTTTCACCTTTGTCATAGCCCACAGCGCGAAGTGGAAGTCTTACAGGATCGGCTGCTGGCGCTGATGGCGGAAGATCCGCAGCTTTCGCCGCGCGATATTATTGTGATGGTTGCGGATATCGATGCCTATACCCCCTTTATTCAGGCGGTATTTGGCAACGCGCCTGCGGAACGCTGGCTGCCTTTCTCAATATCTGACCGTCGCGCCAGCCAGGCGCATCCCGCTTTGCAGGCTTTTATTGCCTTGTTGAGCCTGCCGGACAGCCGCTTTACCTCTGAGAGCGTGCTGGCGCTGCTTGAAGTGCCGGCGGTTGCCAACCGTTTCGCCATTGACGAAGAGGGGCTGCGGCGGCTGCGGCACTGGGTCGGTGAATGCGGTATTCGCTGGGGGCTGGACGACGACACGGTGCGCGAACTGGATCTGCCACCAACCGGGCAGCATACCTGGCAGTTTGGCCTGACAAGAATGCTGCTGGGCTACGCCATGCACAGCGATATCGGCCACTGGCAGGGCGTGCTGCCCTATGACGAATCCAGCGGCCTGATTGCCGAACTGGTGGGCCATCTGGCGGAACTGCTGATGCAGCTGCGCCGCTGGCGCGAGCGGCTAAGCGCGCCGAGAGAGCTGGAAAGCTGGCTGCCGCTGTGCCGCGAGCTGCTGGGCGACTTCTTCGCTGGCGACGCGGAGGCAGAAGCGGCGCTGGCGCTGATTGAAGAACAGTGGCAGCAGGCCATTAGCTACGGTATCCAGGCAGAGTACCGCCAGGCGATCCCGCTTTCGCTGCTGCGCGATGAGCTGCGAGCAAGGCTGGATCAGGAGCGGATCAGCCAGCGCTTCCTGGCCGGGCCGGTTAACTTCTGTACGCTGATGCCGATGCGATCCATTCCTTTTAAAGTGGTCTGCCTGCTGGGCATGAACGATGGCGTCTATCCACGCACGCTGCCGCCGCCGGGCTTCGATCTGATGAGCCAGCAGCCGAAAAAAGGCGATCGTAGCCGCCGTGACGACGATCGCTACCTGTTTCTGGAAGCGATCAACTCGGCCCGGCAGCAGCTCTACATCAGCTATATTGGCCGCACTATTCAGGATAATTCGGAACGTTTTCCCTCGGTGCTGGTCAGTGAACTTGTCGATTATATCGGGCAAAGTTTCTGCCTGCCGGAAGACCAGCAAAAAGATGTCGACACCAGCGCGGCGCGCGTTATCGGGCACCTGCATCATTTGCACAGCCGTATGCCGTTCGCGGCGGAAAATTTTCTGCCGCAAACCCGTTATCAGAGCTACGCGGCGGAGTGGCTGCCGGCGGCGAAAGCGAGCGGCGTGCCGCATCCGCCTTTTATGCAGCCGTTGCCCGATGCGAACATCACCGAGCTTAACTTTGACCAGCTGCTGCGCTTCTGGCGTCATCCGGTACGCGCCTTTTTCAGCCAGCGGCTGGGCGTCAGCTTCAGCGCCGAGGATATGGAGCTACCGGACGCCGAGCCTTTTATTTTGGACAACCTCAGCCGCTACCAGCTCAATACGCAGCTGCTGAATACCCTGATTGAAGGGCAACCTGGCGAGCCGCTTTTCGAGCGCCATCGCGCGGCGGGAAATCTGCCTTACGGCGCCTGGGGCGAGCTCTTCTGGCAAGAGCAGTTGGCGGATATGGCCGAGCTCGCAGGTATCGTACGCGAGCAGCGTATAGATTCCGTAAGTTGGGAAATCAACCTGCAGGTCGGCGGCCTTCAGCTAAGCGGTTGGCTTCCTGCGGTCCAGGATGACGGGCTGCTGCGCTGGCGGCCTGGCCACCTCAACTTTACCGACGGGCTGGCGCTGTGGCTGGAGCATCTGGTCTACTGCGTGCTGGGCGGCAGCGGCGCCAGCCGTATGTATGGCCGTAAAGAGAGCCGCTGGTGGTTCCCGCCGCTCTCAGTCGACGAGGCCAGCGGCTGGCTGGAGCGCTATATCACTGGTTATAAAGAGGGTATGCGCGCGCCGTTGCTGCTGCTGCCGAAAACGGGCGGTGCCTGGCTGGAAGCCAGCTATGACGACAAAACGGCGGCGGTTGCTCAGGATGAGGCGACGCAGGCAAAGGCGCGCAACAAGCTGCTACAGGCCTGGCAGGGCAATATGCAGATGGAAGGCGAGGGCAGCGATCCCTACCTGGCGCGGCTGTTCCGTACGCTGGATGAGGCTACCCTACAGCAAATTATGCAACAGGCCGAGGCCTGGCTGCTGCCGCTGCTGCGGATGAATGACAGCAGGTAACGGGTAGTGTTACTTTATAACCAAAGTCAGCTAATTTTTTTATCCGCTTTGCCCTGGCGCCAGGCGGAATCTTCAGAGTAGGCCGCGGCTTGCGCGGCTACGTTAGATCGTTGAGGAGTTTGAATGCGTCGTTATGCAGTCTGGTTCACCACGCTGTTCCTGCTTTTTTCCGTCTGGGGCCCGCAGGCCCTGGCGCAGTCTGGCTGGCAGCCGATAGCCGAAAAAATCCTGAAAAGCGAAAAGGATCCGCGTCAGTATCAGGCGATCAAACTCGACAACGGCATGACGGTGCTGCTGGTTTCCGATCCGCAGGCGACAAAATCGCTGTCGGCACTGACCCTGCCAATCGGTTCGCTGGACAACCCGCGTAACCAGCAGGGCCTGGCGCACTATCTGGAGCATATGCTGCTGATGGGCTCAACACGCTATCCGCAGCCGGACAACCTGGCGGAGTTTCTGAAAAAGCACGGCGGCAGCCATAACGCCAGCACGGCCTCTTACCGCACGGCCTTCTATCTGGAAGTGGAAAATGATGCGCTGGAACCGGCGGTAGACAGGCTGGCAGATGCTATCGCCGAACCGCTGTTGGATCCGGTCAACGCCGACCGCGAGCGTCACGCCGTCAATGCGGAACTGACGATGGCGCGCTCGCGTGATGGCTTGCGCATGGCACAGGTAGGCGCAGAGACGCTGAACCCGGCGCATCCCAGCTCGCTCTTTTCCGGCGGCAATCTGGAAACTTTGAAAGACAAGCCGGACAGCAAACTGCACGATGCGCTGAAAGATTTTTACCATCATTACTATTCCGCCAACCTGATGAAGGCGGTGATCTACAGCAATAAACCGCTGCCAGAGCTGCAAAAAATCGCCGCCGCCACCTTTGGGCGGGTGACTAACCATGATGCCACCGTACCGACTATTGATGTGCCAGTAGTCACCGATAAACAAAAAGGCATCATCATTCACTACGTGCCGGCCCAGCCGCGCAAACAGATAAGAATCGAATTCCGTATCGATAACAACAGCGATAAATTTCGCAGTAAAACCGATACCCTGGTCGGCTATCTGATTGGTAACCGCAGTAAAAATACGCTTTCCGACTGGCTGCAAAGCCAGGGGCTGGCCGATTCGATCAACGCAGGCGCCGATCCGGTTATAGACCGCAACGGCGGCGTTTTCTCCATTTCCATTTCGCTGACCGATAAAGGTCAGGCGAACCGCGACCAGGTCATCGCTGCCGTGTTCAGCTATCTGAACAAGCTGCGCAGCGAAGGCATCGACAAGCGTTATTTTGATGAAATGGCGCACGTGCTGGATCTCGACTTCCGCTATCCGTCAATCACGCGCGATATGGATTATATTGAGTGGCTGGTCGATACCATGCTGCGCGTGCCGGTTGCCGATACGCTGGTAGCGCCCTATATTGCCGACCAGTATGACCCACAGGCTATCAAAGCGCGGCTGGATGAAATGACGCCGCAGAACGCGCGCATCTGGTTTATCAGCCCGGACGAGCCGCACAACAAGACGGCTTATTTTGTCGATGCGCCTTATCAGGTCGATCGCATCAAGCCGGAGCGTTTTGCCGCATGGCAGGCGGAAAGCGCTAAAATCTCGCTCGCCTTGCCTACGCTCAATCCTTATATCCCGGATGATTTCACGCTGATTAAACCGGCGCAGCAGTTCGATCGCCCGCAGGCGCTAATCAATCAGCCAGACCTGCGCGTATTTTATATGCCGAGCCGTTTCTATGCGGACGATCCTAAAGCCAACATTACGCTGGCGCTGCGCAACAAAGAGGCGATGAGCACGGCGAAAAATCAGGTACTGTTCGGCATGAACGACTACCTGGCCGGGCTGGCGCTGGATGAACTCAACTCGCAGGCTTCGGTAGCCGGCATCAGTTTCTCTACCAGCGAAAACGACGGCGTGACCTTTAACGCCAGCGGCTTTACTCAGCACTTGCCGGAGCTGATGCAGGCGTTGCTGAAACAGTACGCCAGCTATCAGCCCACGCAGCAGCAGCTGGATCAGGCGAAGTCCTGGTATCTGGAGCGTCTGGACTCCGCTGAAAAGGGCAAGGCGTTCGAGCTGGCTATACAGCCTGCGCAAATGCTGTCGCAGCTGCCTTATACCCAGCGTAGCGAACGCCGTAAACTGGTGGCGGGCATTACGCTGGCGGATCTGAAAGCTTACCGCGCTATGCTGCTGGAAAAAGCGACGCCGGAGCTGATGGTGGTCGGAAATATGACGCCGGAAAGCGTTAAGGCGCTGGCGACCACGCTGAAGTCACAGCTTAGCTGCGAAGGGCAAAACCGCTGGCACAGCAACTATCTGGTAGTGGATAAACCTGCCAACGTTAATTTGCAGAAGGCCGGTAGCAGCACAGACTCTGCGCTGGCCGCACTTTACGTGCCGCTCGGCTATGAAGAGTACGACAGCATCGCCAGCAGCGCCATGCTCAGCCAGATTGTGCAGCCGTGGTTCTATAACCAGCTGCGCACCGAAGAGCAGCTGGGCTATGCGGTATTCGCCTTCCAGATGCCGGTCGGACGCCAGTGGGGCATCGGCTTCCTGCTGCAAAGCAACGTTAAACAGCCTGCTTACCTGCTCAAGCGCTTTGCCGCCTTCTATCCAACGGCGGAAAAGCGCCTGCGCGCAATGAGCAAAGAGGATTTCGCCCAGTACCAGACGGCGATGATCAACGAGCTGAAACAGCGGCCGCAAACGCTGGATGAAGAGGCAGGGCGCTACAGCAAGGACTTCAACCGTCAGAACTATAGTTTCGACACGCGCGAGAAAGTCATTGCCCGCATCCAGGCGCTGACGCCGGAAAAACTGGCGACCTTTTTCCATGATGCGGTAATCAAGCCTCAGGGCATGACGCTGCTGTCGCAGATCTCCGGCAGTCAGCACGGCAAGGCGGACTACGCTAAACCAGCAGGCTTTACCACCTGGGATGAAGTATCGAAACTCCAGCAGGCATTCCCGGTGAAAAGCGAT
The DNA here is from genome assembly GCF_042610525.1 of Pantoea sp. sgz302252. Taxonomy (GTDB): domain Bacteria; phylum Pseudomonadota; class Gammaproteobacteria; order Enterobacterales; family Enterobacteriaceae; genus Erwinia. The sequence continues at coordinate 130,575 of NZ_JBHDVM010000011.1, read as the reverse complement.
AAATGAAGGTCCAGCGTCTCGATCCCCTGACGCTGCCGCTGAAGGGCGAAAGGCTGATAGAGGCCTCGGCGGGAACAGGGAAAACCTTTACGATCGGATTGCTTTATCTCCGCCTGCTGCTTGGGCTGGGCGGAGAAGCCTCCTTCGGGCGGCCGCTTTCCGTCGAAGAAATCCTGGTGGTAACCTTTACCGAAGCGGCTACCGCAGAGCTGCGCGGCCGCATCCGCGAAAATATTCACAAGCTGCGTATCGCCTGCGTGCGCGGCCACACCTCCGATGGCGTGCTGGCGCAGTTGCTGTCGGAAATTGACGATCTGCCGCAGGCGGCCGCGCAGCTGCTGGCCGCCGAACGTCAGATGGATGATGCGGGTATCTTCACTATTCACGGTTTCTGCCAGCGCATGCTCAACCTGAATGCCTTTGAATCGGGCATGCTGTTCGAGCAGCAGCTGATTGAAGATGAGTTTCCGCTGCGCCGTCAGGCCGCCGCCGACTTCTGGCGGCGTTACTGTTATCCGCTGCCGCTGCCGATAGCGCGGGTTATGACGCAAATGTGGCAAGGCCCGGAGCAGCTGCTCAATACGCTGCTGCCCTGGCTGAACGGCGAAGCGCCGGTGCTGAAATATCCGCTCGACCTGCAGGAAACCTTCGCCGAGCGTCATGACAAAATCATCGCGCAAATCGACCGGCTAAAAGCCGCCTGGCTGGCGGCTGGTAATCTGCACGATCTCATCGCGCAATCAGGCGTAGATAAGCGCAGTTATAGCAGCAAGCACTTACCAAACTGGCTGGATAAGCTCAACCAGTGGGCGATGGCAGAAACCCTGGACTACCTGTTTCCAAAAGAGCTGGAGCGCTTCGGCCAGCGCGTTCTGCATGAAAAAACCAAAAAAGGCGAGCCGCCGCAGCATCAGCTGTTCGACGAAATCGACCGTTTCCTGGCCGAACCGCTGTCGCTACGCGATCTGGTGATCGCCACCGCGCTGGAAGAAATTCGGCAGGCGACGCAGAAAGAGAAACGGCAAAACGCGCTGCTGGGCTTTGACGATTTATTGGGTCGACTCGACAGCGCGCTGCGGCAGCCTGGCGGCGAGGCGCTGGCGCTGGCAATCCGCACCCGCTATCCGGTAGCGTTAATCGATGAATTTCAGGATACCGATCCGCAGCAATATCGCATTTTTCGCGGTATCTATGGGCAGCAGCCTGACAACGCGCTGCTGCTGATTGGCGATCCCAAGCAGGCTATTTACGCGTTTCGCGGCGCGGATATCTTTACCTATATGAAAGCGCGTGCAGAAGTTAGCGCTCACTACACGCTGGAGACGAACTGGCGCTCTTCACCAAATATGGTAAACAGCGTCAATCAGCTTTTCTCGCGTTTGCAGACGCCTTTTCTGTTCAGCGAAATTCCCTTTATCAAGGTGGAACCAGCGGCACCAAACGCCGCGCTGAGCTTTACTATTGCAGGTAAAGAACAGCCTGCGCTGCGCTTCTGGCTACAGCCGGGGGAAGGCGTGGGCGTCACAGAGTATCAACAGTTTATGGCGCGCCAGTGCGCGGCGGATATCTGCCGCTGGTTGAGCGCGGGCCAACAGGGTACAGCGCTAATCGGTAAAGGTGAGGAACTGCGTCCGGTACAGGCGTCAGATGTAACCGTGCTGGTACGTAGCCGTAGCGAGGCCGGATTAATACGCGAGGCGCTCAATGCCCTGAATATTCCTTCGGTTTACCTCTCTAACCGCGACAGCGTATTTGCTACTCAGGAAGCGCGTGAAATGCTGTGGCTGCTACAGGCGGTGCTGGCGCCGGAGCAGGAGCGCATCCTGCGCAGCGCGCTCGCCACCAGCATCTTTGGTCTGGATGCGCCTGGGCTACAGGATTTAAGCGAAGACGAACGCAAATGGGACGCGCTGGTGGATGAATTCGACCACTATCGCCAGCGCTGGCTGAAGCGAGGCGTTCTGCCAATGCTGCGCGAGCTGATGGTCAGGCGGCAGATTGCGGAAAATCTGCTGGCCTCTGAAAACGGCGAACGGCGTCTGACCGATCTGCTGCACCTTGGCGAACTGCTACAGGAGGCCTCCGCGTCGCTCGACAGCGAGCATGCACTGGTGCGCTGGCTGGCGCAGGAAGTGGCGCAGCCTAACGGTCAGTCTGCCAGCCAGCAGCTTCGCCTGGAAAGCGATCGCCATCTGGTGCAGATCGTCACCATCCATAAATCAAAAGGGCTGCAGTACCCGCTGGTCTGGCTGCCGTTTGTCGCCAACTATCGCGAAGCGGCCACGGGCATTTACCACGATCGGCAAAATTATCAGGCGCTGCTGGATCTGCGTGACGACGAAGAAAGTATTGAGCTGGCCGAGCAGGAGCGGCTGGCGGAGGATTTACGCCTGCTTTATGTAGCGCTGACGCGCTCGGTTTACCACTGTAGCGTCGGCGTAGCGCCGCTGATAAAGGGCAACCGCAAGAAAGAGGGCAACAGCGATCTGCACCGCAGCGCGCTGGGCTGGCTGCTGCAACAGGGCGAACCGGGCGATGCCAATGCGCTGCGCGAACAGCTGCTGGCGCTGCAAAACGAGGCGGTGGAAACGCTGCTGGCGGAGGCGCCGGAAAGCGAACCCTGGCAGCCGCAGCAGCATGTCCTGCATACGCTCAGCAGCAAAGCGATGGCCCGCAAGCTGCGCGATGAATGGCGCGTCACCAGCTATTCCGGCCTTCAGCAACATAGTCATTCGGTGACGCTTGACCTGCTGCCGCGTCTGGATGTTGATGCAGCGGGCGAGGCGCAGAGCCAGCAGGCTGCTCAATTGACGCCGCATACTTTCCCTCGCGGCGCGGCTCCCGGCACCTTTTTGCACGGCCTGTTTGAGAACCTCGACTTTACACAGCCGGTAGACGAAGCCTGGCTAAGCGAACAGCTGGCCGGACAGGGGCACGATTTGGCCTGGCTGCCGGTGATAAAGCAGTGGCTGGAAGAGATACTGACGACGCCGCTGAACGAAACCGGCGTCAGCCTGAGCCAGCTGCCGCCGGAAAGCCGTCAGGTCGAACTGCAATTTTACCTGCCAATTCAGCAACTGCTCAGCGCCGAAAAACTGGATCGGCTGGCGCGCCATTACGATCCGCTATCGGCTGGCTGTCCCGCGCTTAACTTTCAGCAGGTACAGGGAATGCTGAAGGGCTTTATCGATCTGGTATTTTGCTGGCAGGGAAAATATTATCTGCTGGATTATAAATCTAACTGGCTGGGCGAGTCGGGCGAACATTACACGCCGGAAGCGATGGCGGAAGCGATGCTCGCGCACCGCTACGATCTGCAATACCAGCTCTATACGCTGGCGCTGCACCGTTATCTGCGTCATCGTCTGGCGGACTATGACTACGAACGCCATTTCGGCGGCGTAATCTATTTGTTCCTGCGTGGCGTAGATGGCACCGCGCAGGAAAATGGTATCTTTCGTACCTGTCCGGAAGCGGCTTTTATCCAGTCGCTCGACGCCCTGTTTGCCGGAGAACCTCAGGAGGAATCATGGCTATAGCGCAACTACTGCTTTCCGCCTGTGAAGCGCGGCTGCTGCGTCCGCTGGACGTGCAGTTTGCCCATATGGTAGCGGGCGATGAACACCCGGCGCTGATGTTGGCCGCCGCCTGCGTCAGCGCCGAAGCGGGCGAAGGGCATGTTTGCCTGCCGCTGGCGCATCTTAGTGAGTCACTGCTGTTCGGCGGACGCCATCCCGAACTGGCCAGCCAGCTGTGGCAGGCTGTCGGCGAGCCGGACTGGCATCATCTGCTTTCTTCTGCACAGGCCGTGGGCGATGGCAGCACGGCGACGCCGCTGGTGCTGCACCAGCAGCGGCTTTATCTGCATCGTATGTGGCAGTCGGAAGGTCAAGTCGCGCAATTTATCGTGCGCGAGGCCCAGACAGAGATAGACGAACAGCGGCTGCGCAACGCGTTGGACAGGCATTTTGGCGAGCAGCCGGATAACTGGCAGAAAATTGCGGCTGCGGTAGCGATCACGCGGCAAATCGCGGTGATTTCAGGCGGGCCGGGAACGGGTAAAACCACCACCGTAGCTAAACTGCTGGCCACGCTGCTGGAGCTTGCTTCCGGCTCGCTGCGGATACGCCTTGCCGCACCGACGGGCAAAGCAGCAGCGCGGCTGACCGAATCCCTGGGCAAAGCCCTGCAGCGTCTCGATGTCAGCGAAGCGGAAAAACAGCGTTTTCCAACGGAAGCCACTACGCTGCACCGTTTGCTGGGCGCAGTGCCGGGCAGCCAGCGCATGCGCTACCACGCAGGCAATCCGCTGCATCTGGATCTGCTGGTGGTGGATGAAGCTTCAATGGTAGATCTGCCGATGATGGCGAATTTGATCGCCGCGCTGCCGCCGCACGCCAGGGTCATTTTCCTGGGCGACCGCGATCAGCTGGCCTCGGTTGAAGCAGGCGCGGTGCTGGGCGATATCTGCCGCTGTGCGGAGTCCGGCTACAGCAGCCAGCGGGCAGAGATGCTGATGCGCCTGACCGGTTGCGACGTTGAGAGCAAAGAAGATCGGCTGGCGCCTGCCGTGCGCGACAGTATCTGCCTGCTGCGTAAAAGCTACCGTTTCGACGCTTCATCCGGTATTGGCCAGCTGGCGCTGGCGGTTAACGCCGGAGAAATCCGCCAGGTTGAAAAGGTATTCAATGCGGACTTTACCGATATAGCCCGCTTCACGCTCAGCAGCAGCGCGGAATATCAACATCTGCTGGATGCCAGCGTGGCAGGCTATCGCGACTACCTGGAGCAGATCGCCAGCCAGGCGGAGCCTCGCCAGGTCATTGAGGCATTTGGCCGCTTTCAACTGCTGTGCGCTTTGCGTGAAGGGCCTTTTGGCGTCTTCGGCCTGAACGAGCGTATTGAAGCCGCTTTGCAAAAGCAGCGGCTAATCCAGCGCCAGCCCGGCAGCAAATGGTATATCGGCAGACCGGTAATGATTGCCCGCAACGATAGCGCGCTGGGGCTGTTCAACGGCGATATCGGGATAGCAATGAGCGACGCCGAAGGCGCGCTAAAGGTCTTTTTCCCGCTGCCGGATGGCACTATCCGCGCCGTACAGCCGAGCCGGTTGCCGCCGCACGAAACGGCCTATGCCATGACGGTGCATAAATCTCAGGGTTCGGAGTTCGACCATACGCTGCTGGTTATGCCAAACCAGTTTGCGCCAGTACTGACGCGGGAGCTGGTTTACACCGCTATCACCCGCGCCAAAGAGCGGCTAACGCTCTATGCGGATAATCAGGTTCTGCACAGCGCGGTCAAAATGCGCACGCTACGCCGCAGCGGCCTGGTTGAGCGGCTGGCAGGGTAAAAAGTTGCGAGACGTTTTCCAAAGTTATTATTACGGCCAGGATATTCGACGCATTTTGTTGACCAGTAAAACATCGCGGCTTAGTGTTCCTCATTGTTTTACCAACAAATTAACGGTGGCTTCTTCTGACTCTACGCTACGGGTATAAAATTTCCGCACGTAATGCAGTTGCATTGTGCAATGCATTTGCATTACGCTGCTAGCGGGTAAAAAACGTACCGGGCAGACACAACAAAGGAGAAGCAAATGTTGTTAAATATAGCGGACGTCTCTCTGCGCGCTGAATCGCGGCTTACCGAACGCAGCCAGACAACTATTCCGGCAGCGATTCGCGACGCTTTACAGCTCAAGCCGGGAGAATTTATCGACTATTTGCTGCTATCTGGCGGTAAGGTGCTTATGTCCCGACAGAGCCAGCAGGAAGATGATCCGGTAGTGGGTCAGTTTCTGCAGCTTCTTGAAAATGACATGGCAGCAAACCCGCAGCGCATTCAGCCTGTATCAGCCTCACTTTGGGCGAATATCGAGGCGCTTACAGCAGGAGCAGAAGTGGATTTGGACGCGCCGCTGACGGATGAGTAGCAGGAGACCAGGCATGGAACTGCTGGAAATTAACGGCTGGAAGATATTTTTCCATCCCTGCTTTACGGCTCAGCTAATGCAGTTAGCGGCTGAAGTCGCGGCGCTAAAGGCTGCACAGCCGGACGACTATTTAAAGAAAAAGCCGACAAAATTGCTCGCGGCGATAACGCGCGTTGTGAAAGAGGTTATCGCTGCCGATCCTTTTAGCAAGCAGTTCCGGCACGGTGGTTCGCTGGGCGGCGAGCATAAGCACTGGTTCCGCGCCAAATTCTTACAGCAGTTCCGTCTGTTTTATCGCTGTAGCGAACAGCATAAAACAATCATACTCGGTTGGGTGAATGACGAAAATTCGCTGCGCGCTTACGACAGCAAAACGGATGCTTATAAAGTCTTTGCCCGTATGCTGGCAGCAGGCCATCCACCTGACGACTGGGATGCGCTTTTGCTGGAAGCCAAAAATCACACCTCATCGCTGCAAAACAATCTGCTGTCTGGTTTTCGCTAATTTATCCGTCAGTAGAGACGGCACAGGCTAACAGAGCCCAGGGCTGGTACGGCCTGCGTGTTGCCGCAGGCTATACAAATGCAAAGCCTCAGGCCATCCGCGCGTGGCTCAGATCCGCCATCAGCACCTTGGAGCGCCGCTGGTAGTTATACATTTGCTTTTTGCTTTCCGGCAGCTCTTCGATATCTACCGGCGTAAAACCGCGCTCCTGGAACCAGTGGATGCTGCGCGTGGTCAGCACAAACAGCTTTTTCAGCCCCATCTGCCGCGCCTGTAGCGCAACTCTTTCCAGCAGCGCTTCGCCGCGTGACGAGCTACGGTAGTCAGGATGCACTGCAACGCAGGCCATTTCGCCTATTTTCTCTTCCGGGAAAGGGTAGAGCGCCGCGCAGCCAATCGTCAGGTTATCCCGTTCGATAATAGTAAACTTATCGATCTCAATTTCTAATTGCTCGCGCGAACGGCGCACCAGAATGCCTTGCTGCTCCAGCGGGCGAATGAGCTCCAGGATGCCGCCGATATCATTGATGGTGGCGCGGCGGATTTGCTCGGCGCTTTCCATCACAATCTGCGTTCCTATACCGTCACGGGAGAACAGTTCTTGCAGCAGTGCGCCATCTTCCTGATAGCTGATAAGATGGCTGCGGCGCACGCCGCTGCGGCAGGCCTTGACCGCGCCGCGCAAAAAGCGAACGGTGGCGGAAAGATAATCTTTGCTCTCTTCCAGCTCTACAATGCGCTGCTGCGCGTCGTTGGGAAACAGCTCGGAAATCACTGCGCCTTCGTTGTCGGTAACGCCCTGCTCAGCGCAGAAGCCAATCATTTTTTCCGCTTTCAGTTTGATTGCCAGCTGGGTGGCGACCTCTTCCGAAGTCAGGTTAAAGCTTTCGCCGGTAACGGAAACCGCCACCGGGCCAAGCAGCACGATAGCGCCGCTGTCGAGCTGACGATGAATGGCTTCTTCATCGATGCGGCGGATACGGCCGCTGTGGCAGTAGTCCACGCCATCATCCACGCCCAGCGGCTGCGCGATAATAAAGTTACCGCTGACTACGTTAATATGCGCGCCCTGTAGCGGCGTATTGCTCAGGCTCATTGACAGGCGCGCGGTAATATCGAGCTGTAAACGGCCCGCCGCCTGCTTGACCAGCTCCAGCGACTGCGCGTCGGTTACGCGGGTATGCTTGTGATAGATCGGCTCCAGCTGGTGCTCCGCCAGATTAGCGTCAATTTGCGGCCTTGCGCCATATACCACCACCAGACGGATGCCAAGGCTGTGCAGCAGGCCGATATCATTGACGATGCTGGAGAAGTTTTCATGCTCGATGGCTTCGCCGCCCAGCATAATCACAAACGTCTTACCACGGTGGGCATTGATATAGGGCACGGTATGGCGAAACCCCTGAACCAGCTCGGTACTCCGTTCCTTCACGGCAAACCCTCATGAATTATTATTCGCTAAAACTGTATTTTTATTCTTTTATCACGCGGGCGCAAGGGGCAATTTTTGCCATTTTTCTTCACCGGGCTAAACACGGTGGCTCAGCAGGGCTTTTAAGGGGTGACACCGGCAGCAGGATTCGCTACAGTTTTGGCGCCTGGTAGTTTTTTGGTTTTATTTTTCTTTACAAAACAGCAATTTCATCACTGGAGTGGCATGTCCGATTTACCTTCGCCCGGCCGACGACGCTTTTTACAGGGCGCCGGCGCCGCACTGCTGCTGAGCGTCAGCAAAGTGGGGCTGGCGGCAAGCAGCCATATCGTAGCCGTACGCATCTGGCCTTCGTCGACCTATTCCCGCATCACGCTGGAATCCAATACCCCGTTGAAATACAAGCAATTTGCCTTAAGTCACCCTGAGCGCGTTGTGGTGGATATCGCTGGCGTGCAGCTCAATCAGGTGCTTAATCACGTCGGGCATCTGGTGCGCAGCGACGATCCCTATATCAAAAACGCGCGCGTCGGCCAGTTCGATCCTCATACGGTGCGGCTGGTGCTGGAGGTAAAGCAAAGCGTTGCGCCAAAAGTCTTTACGCTCGATCCGGTCGCCGGTATTAAAAACCGCCTGGTGCTGGATCTCTATCCGGCCAGAAACCGCAGCCATAACCATGAAGACGATCCCTTGTTGGCACTGCTACAGGACTACAACAAAGGCGATCTGGAAAGCGGGCAACCCGTTTCCGCGCCGCTTCCGGGCAAGGCAGGTAAAGATCGACCGATTATTATCATGATCGATCCCGGCCACGGCGGCGAAGATTCCGGCGCCATCGGCAAGCATAAAACCAAAGAAAAAGATGTAGTGCTGAAAATTGCCCGGCGGCTGAAAGCGCTAATCGATAAGCAGCCTAATATGCGCGCCCATATGACGCGCAGCGAAGACGTTTTTATTCCGCTGAAGGTGAGGGTAGCGAAAGCCCGCAGGCTACGCGCCGATCTGTTCGTCTCAATTCACGCCGATGCCTTCACTAACCGTGCGGCAAGAGGTTCATCCGTCTTTGCGCTATCGACAAAAGGCGCGACCAGTACCGCCGCGCGCTATCTGGCGAAAACGCAGAACGAATCGGATCTGATCGGTGGCGTCAGTATGAGCGGCGACCGTTACCTGGATCATACTATGTTCGACATGGTGCAGAGCCTGACCGTGAACGACAGCCTGAAGTTTGGTAAGGAAGTGCTGGGGCATATGAAAAAGATTAATCACCTGCACAAAAATAAGATGGAGCAGGCGGCGTTTGCAGTGCTGAAAGCGCCGGATATTCCTTCGATTCTGGTAGAGACGGCTTTTATCAGCAATCTGGAGGAAGAGCGTAAGCTGCGTACCGCGAAGTTTCAGCAGCAGGTAGCTAATGCGATACTGGCAGGGATTAAAGCTTATTTCGCTCATGGTGCGCCGCTGGCACCGCGATAAAACTGGGCAGGCGGCGCAGGCCGTCTGTTTAACAGGAAAATTGGCAGACGCCAGAAACAAAAAAACACCCGAAAGGGTGTTTGATTGGTTGCGGGAGCCGGATTCGAACCGACGACCTTCGGGTTATGAGCCCGACGAGCTACCAGGCTGCTCCATCCCGCGTCCGATTTGCTGGCGCTTCCATCACGACAGACTTTTTTGCTGCAACCATTTAAAATGGTTGCGGGAGCCGGATTTGAACCGACGACCTTCGGGTTATGAGCCCGACGAGCTACCAGGCTGCTCCATCCCGCGTCCGAACTTCCTGACGCTTCCATCACGACAGGTTTACTGCTTGTTCCCCTCAGGGAATTGGTTGCGGGAGCCGGATTCGAACCGACGACCTTCGGGTTATGAGCCCGACGAGCTACCAGGCTGCTCCATCCCGCGTCCGTGGATGCGCACTATACTCTCCGATGATTTTGTTGCAACCCCTTTTTGCAGCTTAATGGCTAAAATCGCCCTTGTTGCTTACTTTCTCAGCCAATTGTTGCATTGTTGTGCAAAAACCGGGCTTCTTTTTTGCCGGGTCGTTTTAATCTTCAGGACGCTTTGCTATCTTCAGCCTGCAATTCCGCACTGAGGTAGAGAGCAATGAAAGGACGTTGGGCAAAATATATGGTTACCGGGGCGCTGATTGCCCTGCTTGCGGGATGTTCCTCCAAACCTACCGATCGCGGCCAGCAGTATAAAGATGGCAAGCTGCAGCAGCCGCTGGGCCTGGTTAATCAGCCCAATGCCAAAGGGCGGCCGGTGAACGGCAAAGATTTTGCCGATCAGGTAGCGGAAATTCAGACGGCTTCACCAGCGATGTTTTCACGCCAGCTAACCACCTATAGCGCACTGAAAAGCTGGCTGATGGCGGGTGGCGACACGCGCCAGCTGCGCCAGTTCGGCCTGGACAGCTATCAGATGGAAGGCACAGACAACTACGGCAACGTGCAGTTTACCGGTTACTACACGCCTGTTATCCACGCCCGCTACACCCGCCAGGGCGAGTTTCAGTATCCTTTATATCGTATGCCGCCGCGCGGCAAGCGTCGTTTGCCGAGCCGTGCGGAAATCTACAGCGGCGGCCTGGACGAGCGCTACGTTATCGGTTACAGCAACTCGCTGATGGATAACTTTATTATGGATGTGCAGGGCAGCGGCTATGTTGATTACGGCGATGGCCGTCCGCTGATGTTTTTCGGCTACGGCGGCAAAAATGGCCATCCTTACCGCAGCATCGGCAAAGTGCTAATCGACCGTGGCGAAGTAAAACGCGAAGATATGTCGATGCAGGCTATTCGTCAGTGGGGCGAAGATCACAGCCCGGCAGAGGTGCGCGAACTGCTGGAGCAAAACCCATCGTTCGTATTCTTTAAACCGGAAGAATTTGCACCGGTACGTGGCGCGAGCGCGGTGCCGCTAATCGCTAAAGCCTCCGTTGCCGCTGACCGTTCGCTAATCCCGCCGGGCACTGTGCTGCTGGCGGAAGTACCTCTGTTGAATAATAAAGGTAAGTTCAACGGCAAATACGAGATGCGCGTAATGGTAGCCCTGGACGTGGGTGGCGCGATTAAAGGCCAGCATTTCGATATTTATCAGGGTATCGGCGAGCAGGCAGGCCATATGGCTGGCTGGTATAATCACTATGGTCGTGTCTGGGTGCTGAAAGCAGCGCCTGGCGCTGGCGTTCCCCTGTTCTCCACGGCACAAAATGGCAACGGCGGTTCCACGCTGGTTAGCCGATAATGCCTGCGGGCCGCAGCGGCGGCCCGCTTTCTGAATTTCGAGGTAAATCATGACGGCACTTTCCGACGCCTGGCAGCAGCGTTTTGGCGGCACGGCGCGTTTATATGGTCAGTCCGCGCTACAGCTTTTTGCCGAGGCGCATATTTGCGTAGTCGGCATCGGCGGTGTTGGCTCCTGGGCGGCTGAGGCGCTGGCGCGTACGGGCATCGGCGCGATTACGCTGATAGATATGGACGATGTCTGCGTCACCAACACCAACAGGCAGATCCACGCGCTGAAAAGCACTGTAGGACAGGCGAAAACCGAGGTCATGGCGGAGCGTATTCTTGCTATCAATCCGGAATGCAAAGTAACCTGCGTGGATGATTTTATCACTGCGGAAAACACGGCTGAGCTGATGAGCGGCGGCTTTACCTATGTGATCGACGCAATCGACAGCGTGCGGCCAAAGGCGGCGCTGCTGGCCTGGTGCCGTCGCAACAAGATCCCCTTAGTGACCACAGGCGGCGCAGGCGGCCAAATCGACCCTACGCAAATTCAGGTCGCGGATCTGGCCAAAACCATTCAGGATCCGCTGGCGGCTAAACTGCGCGAGCGGCTGAAGAGCGATTTCAAAATCGTGAAAAACAGCAAGGGCAAGCTGGGTATTGACTGCGTGTTTTCAACCGAGGCGCTGATGTATCCGCAGCCGGACGGCTCGGTCTGCGCCTCGCGCAGCACGGCGGAAGGGCCAAAGCGAATGGACTGCGCTTCCGGCTTTGGCGCGGCGACTATGGTCACCGCCACATTCGGTTTTGTCGCCGTTTCCCACGTGCTGAAAAAAATGATGGCGAAAGCGGCGCGAGGCTGACTTTTTTATCGGTTTTGCCGCGACGCCTGCGGCAAAGCCTTAGCCTGCTTCGCTCGCTGCTTTAACCACCGCTTCCGCCAGCGCGCTCAGCCCGGCGCTGCGTGAAGCGCTAAGCTGATTACGCAGGCCAAGCTCGTCAAACAACGCCAGCGGATCGGTTTGCAAAATCTCTTCAGGCAGCCTGCCTTCCACGCTGACCAGCAGCACCGCCAGCAGACCCCGCACGATGCGGCCTTCGCTGTCGCCGTAAAAATGCAGACGGCCATCGGCCGCCTGCTGGTGCCCCAGCCAAACGCGGTTTTCGCAGCCGCTCAGCTCAATGCCCGCTGTTTTCAGATCTTCTGCCAGCGCGGGCAGCTGTTTGCCCAGCAAAATCAGCTGGCGATAGCGCTCTTCCCATTGGGTAAACGCGGAAAACTTCTGTTTCAGGCCGTCGGCGGTAATCAAAGAGCCAAACGGATGCGGAGCCAGTAAAATCGTCATAGTTAATCTGCCAAAAGTTCCAGAGCGTTGGTCATGGCGTTGGCCAGCGCTTCAACATCGTTAAGCGTATTATAGGGCGCAAAAGAAGCACGCAAAGTTCCGCTAAGGCCAATTGCCTGTAATAAAGGCTGTGCGCAATGCTGGCCAGCGCGCAGCGCGATACCGCTTTCCGCCAGCAGCGTGACGAGATCGCTGTGGTGCACGCCTGCAATATCAAAGGCCAGCAGGCTGGAGCCGCTGGCGCGCAGGCTGCGAAAACCGGGCAGGGCGGCCAGCCGCTCTTCTGCCAGGTCGGCCAGCCCGCGGCTCCAGCTTTCTGCTGCCGCCATATCTACCGTTTCCAGCCACTCCAGCGCGGCGCTCAGGCCAATCACGCCAGCTACGTTAGGCGTTCCCGCTTCAAATCGCCACGGCACAGACTGCGGCGTGAAGCCCTCAAAGCTGACCGAGGTGAGCATTTTTCCGCCGCCTTGCCAGGGCTGCATCTCTTCCAACAGCGCCGTCTTGCCGTACAGCACGCCAATACCCATCGGGCCATAAAGCTTATGCGCGGAAAAAGCATAAAAATCTATATCCAGCGCCGCGACGTCCGGCGGCGCGTGTGCGATGCCCTGAGCGCCGTCGATGACCACTTTTGCGCCAGCCTGATGCGCCAGTTCGATCGCTTTGCTTAAGTCCGGGCAGCCGCCGGTGACGTTGGACATTTGACCCAGCGCCAGCACGCGCGTCCTTGCATTCAGCAGCGTCTCCAGCACGGCTGTCTCTGGCAGCAGCCCTTTGCCAATCGGCCACTTCACCACTTTTGCGCCGGTTTGTTCGGCTACCATCAGCCAGGGCACCAGGTTTGCGTGGTGTTCGGCTTCGCTAACGACGATTTCATCGCCGGGACGCAGGCGCGGACGAAAATAGCCCTGGGCGACCAGGTTGATCGCTTCCGTCGTGCCTTTAGTCCAGACGATATCGGTGGCAAGCGGGGCGTTCAACAGCCGGGCCGCCTGACTGCGAGCGCTTTCGTAGCGGTCGGTCAACTCACGCGCGGCGGCGAACTGGCTACGGTGTACGGTACCAGCGCTCAGGCTATAAAAAGCCTGCGTGGCCTCAATAACCGCTGCAGGTTTTAGCGTGGTAGCGGCGCTGTCGAGATAGACACCGGCATCGGCCAGCGCGGGAAACTGCTGGCGAAACTGAACGGGGGAAAATGCGCTCATGCTCTCCTCAGGGCAAAGGGTGAATTGATGCTGTTTTCAACGAAGCTGGCTGAATTACCGGTACTTTCCTGGCAATGTCTGAAAAGCGGGTTATTCTGATTTATGCAAGGTTTAAACTATTACCCGCAAATAGACTTCCGTAACAGAAGCAATTTACCCGCTTTTCGTCATGGGGTCGCGCTTTCCGGGTGGTTTATCGCATTACTATCTGCAAGGAGATATAAAGATGAAAAAATTTGCTGCTATTATGGCCGCCTGCGCCATGACGTTTACCCTGGCTGCCTGCTCAAGCAATTATGTTATGCATACCAATGACGGCCGTACTATCGTCGCTGACGGCAAACCTGTTGTGGATGACGATACCGGTATGATCAGCTACAAAGACGCTAACGGCAACAAGCAACAGATCAACCGTTCTGACGTAAAAGAAATGGTTGAGATGGGCCAGTAAGCCGCAGGCAAAAAAAAGCACCGCAATTTGCGGTGCTGTTAAATCTCTATGGACAGACAGGGTAAATCTAAAAGCGGTAGCCAGGCTACCCGATCTGCAAAAGGCAGATCAATTGCAAACACAACATCACGACCACAAGCCAAAAGCCTTCCAAAATCTCGCGCAAGCGCTTAAATTTCAAACTGCTTTTCGTTCCGGCTCAGGAAGTGCGGCAACTATAGGTATTTGCTGGTGCATCCTCAACGGACAATTTATAATGACTCGCATAACAAAAACTAATACGTAAAGCTGCGTCAGCGGCCTTATCTCCGAAGTCATCACTATGTAGTCGGTAATCATGTCGAAACGTCTTCCTCCTTTAAACGCCCTGCGCGTTTTTGATGCCGCCGCACGCCATCTCAGTTTTACCCGGGCAGCAGAAGAGCTTTTTGTCACCCAGGCAGCGGTCAGCCATCAGATTAAATCGCTGGAGGATTTTCTTGGCCTCAAGCTGTTTCGGCGGCGCAACCGTTCCCTGCTGCTCACCGAAGAAGGCCAGAGCTATTATCTCGATATCAAAGAAATCTTCAGCGCGCTGAACGATGCCACCCGCAAGCTCCAGGCGCGCAGCGCTAAAGGCGCGCTGACCGTCAGTTTGCTGCCCAGCTTCGCTATTCAGTGGCTGGTGCCGCGTCTCTCCAGCTTTAACTCAGCTTATCCGGGGATAGATGTGCGTATTCAGGCCGTCGACCGCGAAGAAGAGAAGCTGGCGGACGATGTTGACGTGGCTATTTTCTATGGTCGCGGTAACTGGCCTGGCCTGCGGGTAGAAAAGCTTTATGCCGAATATCTGCTGCCGGTTTGCTCGCCTTTGCTGCTGACCGGCGACAATCCTTTAAAAACCCCGGCCGACCTGGCGCGTTTTACCCTGTTGCATGATGCGTCCCGCCGCGACTGGCAGTCCTATACGCGCCAGCTTGGCGTCAATATCAACGTGCAGCATGGCCCGATTTTCAGCCACAGCGCCATGGTGCTGCAGGCGGCTATTCATGGTCAGGGCGTGGCGCTGGCCAACAACGTGATGGCGCAAACCGAAATTGAAGCGGGCAGGCTGGCCTGTCCTTTTAACGACGTGCTGGTAAGTAAAAACGCTTTTTATCTGGTTTGTCATGACAGCCAGGCAGAACTGGGTAAAATAGCCGCCTTTCGGCAGTGGATCCTGGCGAAAGCGGCCAGCGAGCAGGAAAAATTCCGCTTTCGCTACGAAAGCTGATCCCCATTAACCATGCGTGGCCAGGGCGGCGGCGCGTGCTACCTCAGAGGATGAAAAGAATGTCGAGTCGTGCAATGCTGATTTTTACGGCCATCAGCGGGTTTGTTTTTGTCATGCTGGGCGCGTTCGGCGCTCACGTATTAAGTAAGTCGCTGGGGCCGGGCGAAATGGCCTGGCTGAAAACCGGCCTGGAATACCAGGGTTTTCATACGCTGGCGATCCTGGGACTGGCGGCGGCGATGCTGCGTCGGGCAAACATCTGGTTTTACTGGAGCAGCGCGCTGCTGGCTCTGGGTATCGTACTTTTTAGCGGCAGCCTGTATTGTCTGGCGCTTTCCCACCTCAAGCTGTGGGTTTATGTTACGCCGGTGGGCGGCTTTTGCTTCCTGATCGGCTGGGTTTTAATGTTGATTGGCGCGCTGCGTCTGAAGAAAAGGGCAGAACGCCATGAATAAAGTTTTACTCTATTGCCGCCAGGGTTTTGAAAAAGAGTGCGCGGCGGAAATCACCGCCAAAGCGGCGGCAAAAGAAGTGTTTGGCTTCGCGCGCGTTAAGGAAGACTCCGCCTACGTGCTGTTTGAATGCTATCAGCCGGAAGATGCCGAAAAACTGCTGCGCGAGCTGCCGTTCAGCGAACTGATTTTTGCACGCCAGATGATTGTGGTCGGTGAACTGCTGCGCGATCTGCCGCAGGAGGATCGCGTCACGCCGGTAACCGGCATGCTGACCGGCGTGGTGGAAAAGGGCGGCGAGCTGCGCGTAGAGGTGCCGGATACCAATGAAAGCAAAGAACTGCTGAAATTCTGCCGCAAGTTCACCGTGCCGCTGCGTGCCAGCCTGCGCTCGGCGGGCGTGCTGCTGAACTATGAAAGCGATAAGCGTCCTGTGGTACACGTCTTTTTTATCGCGCCGGGCTACTGCTATGTCGGCTACTCGCTACCGCAAAACAATTCCCGGTTCTTTATGGGCATTCCGCGCCTGAAATTCCCGGCCGATGCGCCAAGCCGTTCAACCCTGAAGCTGGAAGAGGCGTTTCACGTCTTTATCCCTGCCGACGAATGGGACGAACGCCTGGGCAGCGGGATGTATGCGGTGGATTTAGGGGCCTGTCCTGGCGGCTGGACTTACCAGCTGGTGAAGCGCAGCATGATGGTGCACGCTATCGACAATGGCCCAATGGCGCCGAGCCTGATGGATACCGGACAGGTGTTCCACCATCGTGAAGACGGCTTTAAATATCGGCCGACGCGCAGCAATATCTACTGGCTGGTGTGCGATATGGTGGAAAAGCCGGTGCGCGTGGCGAACCTGATGGCCGACTGGCTGGTCAATGGCTGGTGCCGTGAAGCTATTTTCAACCTCAAGCTGCCGATGAAAAAGCGTTATGAAGAGGTATCGCAAAACCTGGCGATGATCGACGAAAAGCTGAAGGCTAACGGCATTAATGCCCAAATTCAGGCACGCCAGCTCTATCACGATCGTGAAGAAGTAACGGTGCACATTCGCCGCATCTGGAGCGCCACACCGGGCCGCCGCGACGAACGTTAATGCGGTAAAACGAAAACGCTGGTTCAACCAGCGTTTCAGATTGCTGACAAACCTGAAGCATTCGTCAGGCCTGGCTTTTTTTACAGCAACACGGCAGCTTGATAGCGGCAGAGGCTGAGCGGATAAGCGGACCGTTTGGCGCATGGACGCGCCAACCGAGCCTCCACGGACGGATTAACGGCGTGTCCGTGTTCCGATCTGCCTCTGCTGCTTTGTCACCGATTTAAACGCCACAAAGAGTTTGTCATCAACCTCACGCTGGCTCAACCAGCGTTTTTTACGGCAGACGCAGCTCTTTAAGATTACCGGCCAGCTGCAGATCGGTTCTTAGCGTCGCCACTTCGCGGCAGATATGCGCCATTTCTCGCTGCTGCTCCAGCTTTTTCCGCCACTTATCTGCCACTTCCGGCAGCCGCTCGTAAATCGCCGTCAGCGAGCCGAAGGTTTGCAGCAGTTCCGCCGCGCTTTTTGCGCCAATGCCCGCCACGCCGGGGATTTTACTGCTGCTAATCCCGGCCAGCCCCCAGTAATCGGTTAGCTGAGCGGGCGCCACGTTGAACTCTTTTTCGATAAAGGGCAGATCCAGCCAGCGCTTCTGGAAATAGTCGCGGATCTGGATATTGGGCGCCAGCAGCTGACAGTAGCCTTTGTCGGTAGAAACGATAGTCGCCTGATGGCCGCTCTCGGCTACTTTCGTTGCCAGCGTGGCGGCAAGATCGTCCGCCTCTTCGCCAGCAGCATGCCAGCAGGCAATGCCCGCAGCGGCAAAAGCGGCCCGAATCTGCGGCATTTCGTTTTTTAGCGTATCCGGCATCGGCGCTCGTCCGGCCTTATAGTCCGGCAGCAGTTGATGACGCCAGCCCTCATGGCGCTCGTCATCATCGAATACCGCTACCGCGTGAGTAGGTTTGCTGTGCAGGATCAGCTGCTGCACAGCATGCATGCAGGTCTCCTGACAGGGCGAATCCTGAACCGCGTGGATGCGGCGGATCAGGTTCAGCGCATCGATAATCAACAGATGGATAGTCATAGTGGACACTGAGCGGCACGGCAGCCGCTCTGTTTAAGGGTTATTTTATGATTTCGTAGCAGGGGATGTAGGCCGTTCCCGGCAGCTTCATACGATGCTGGGCAACAAATCCCTGTAACAAATCGTCCATGCGGCGCATCATCTCTGCATCGCCGTGAATCTTATAAGGGCCTTTTTCTTTAATCGCTTTAATCCCCGGCTCCTTGACGTTGCCCGCCACAATGCCGGAGAAAGCCCGACGCAGCGAGGCTGCCAGCTGCTCGGCAGGCTGATTGGGATAAAGATTGAGGTTGGCCATATTTTCGTGAGTCGGCATAAAAGGCACCTGTAAATCCGGCGCTATGCGTATTGACCAGTTAAAGCTGTAGGCATCGCCCGTTTCGCGCCGATGCTCTTTAACTTTTGGCATAGCGTTTTTCATCAGGCGAGCCACTTCCGCCGCGTCGTCGATAATAATGCTGTAGTGCTGGCGCGCGGCTTCGCCCAGCGTGCTGACGATAAATTCATCCAGCACGCGGAAGTAATCTGCACTCTCTTTTGGCCCGGTCAGGATCAGCGGCAGCACCTGATCCTGGTTATGCGGATTCATCAGAATACCAAGCAGATAAAGCAGCTCTTCTGCCGTGCCGACGCCGCCGGGGAAAATAATAATACCGTGCGCGATGCGTACGAAAGCCTCCAGGCGCTTTTCAATATCCGGCATGATGATCAGCTCGTTGACCAGCGGATTAGGCGGCTCGGCGGCGATAATCGAAGGCTCGGTAAGACCGATAAAGCGGCTCTCTTTATAGCGCTGCTGCGCATGGCCAACGGCGGCGCCTTTCATCGGCGCTTCCATTACGCCCGGCCCGCAGCCGGTACAGATATTTAGCTCGCGCAGGCCCAGCTGAGAACCTACATTGCGACAGTATTGATATTCTACGGCGTTAATAGAATGGCCGCCCCAGCACACTACCGTATTCGGCAGCTCGCCTACGTGCAGCGCTCTGGCATTGCGCAAAATCGAAAACACCAGGTTAGTGATGCGCACCGAATCATCCACATCCTGCTGCTGGAAACCGCTGTCGAACTGGCCGTTAACAAACAGGATATCGCGCAGGACTGCGAACAGGTTTGCCTGCAGTGAGCGGATAATACGGCCATCGACGAAAGCCTCTTCCGGCGGGTTGATCAGCTCCAGCTTGACGCCGCGCTCGCGGCGCAGCACGTTAATATCAAAATTTTCGAAACGCGACAGCAGTTCGTGGCTGCTGTCGGTCTGGCTGCCGGAGTTAAGTACGGCAAGGGAACAGTTGCGGAAGAGTTGGTAAAGGTCGCTGCTGGCCGTACGCTTCAGCATATCGACTTCCAGCTGCGACAGCAGATCCATGGAGCCTAGTGGGCTGATATGTGTGATCAAATTAACTCCTTTACACCCGTCCGGGCGATGGTCGTTCTCCGGGTAAACGCTGGCGGAGGAAAATGTTCCCTGGGCACCCCGTGCCCATCTCAGAGTAGCCTTATTAGCAAACAGCGAGCAATTATATCCTGCGGTTCTGCGTAGCAGCGCGCAAACTATTACTGGCGCACCAGCCGCGAGAGGCCGGGTTTAAACTCACCGTTACTGCGCCACGGATTGATATCAAGGCCGC
This sequence comes from Pantoea sp. sgz302252, assembly GCF_042610525.1. Classification (GTDB taxonomy): domain Bacteria; phylum Pseudomonadota; class Gammaproteobacteria; order Enterobacterales; family Enterobacteriaceae; genus Erwinia. The sequence continues at coordinate 110,998 of NZ_JBHDVM010000011.1, read as the reverse complement.
CGCGGCGCGTGTAGCGAGCGTAAACGCTCAGGCTTTCCGGCTGGCAGAAGCGCAGGATATCGTTGAAGATGCGCTCGACGCACTGTTCGTGAAACTCATTATGGTGCCGGAAAGAGACCAGGTAGCGCAGCAGAGCTTCACGCTGGATCCTCGGGCCGCGATAGCTGATCTGCACCGATCCCCAGTCCGGCTGGTTAGTGATCAGACAGTTGGATTTCAGCAGGTGGCTCACCAGCTGCTCTTCCACTACTTCTGACTGGGTTGCCTGCTGCAGGTAATCCGTAGAAAAAGTGTAGCTGTCAATTTCTATATCCTGCTCGTCAATACAGTAGCCGCTGAAGTGGCCAATCGGCTGGCCTTCGATCTCCTGAAGACGAAACAGCGCTACGCCGACTTTACCCTGGGCACAGGCGCTAAGATCTCGCTCCAGCGTGGCGCGCACCTCGCCCCAGTCGGCGAAGCGGGTTTGGTTAAAGCTGTTAAGATAAAGCTTAAAGCTTTTGGATTCGATCAGGTTCAGACTGCTGGCGTCCAGGCTAACCTCGCCAATTGCCACCTGCGGCAGCCCTTTAGCATTCAGCCAGGAGAGCTCGTAAAGCGTCCAGATATCGGCACCGTGAAAGGGCAAGCTCTCCGGATAAAGCCCCAGCGGCTCGCGATTCATGCTTCTTGGCACGGCCTGCAGTAAAGAAGGCTGGTACTGGTCGTGATATTCTGTGGGTTTTCCCAGCGTCAGGCCGCTCAGCGCCTGATGTGTATCTGAAGACATCGCATTACCTTATAGCCTGCAACCGCAGGCGAAGTGGTCAAACGTCCGCATCCGACCGGAGCCGGGCGAAGTAACTGAAAATATATCGCCTTAGTGTAACTCAGGCATCGGAGAGTGAAAAAAGAATGATTGATGACACCGCCCGCGCCCTCGCTGATTTTACCCAAAACTATTGCGACCGCTGGCTCAGCCAGTGCGGCCATCCTCCGGCCAGCAGCGAACTTTATGGTTTGGCTTCACCCTGCGTGCAGCAAACCGTAGATGAAGAAGTCAGATGGCTGCCGCAGCCTTTTACGCTGGCAAAAAACCTGGAAAACGTTGAGCGGGCTCTGGAGTTACGCATCCAGCCTTCCGTTGTCGCCTGGTATACCACCCAGTTCGCTGGTGATATGCAAACCCTGGTCGACAACCAACCCTGCACGCTATTACAGGTCTGGAGCGAGGATGATTTCGAACGTGTGCAGGAAAATTTGATCGGGCATCTGGTTATGCAGCGTCGCCTGAAACAGTCACCAACGCTTTTTATTGCTACCACTCAATCTGAACTGGATGTTATCTCTGTATGTAATTTGAGCGGGGAAGTGATCCTGGAAAAACTGGGTACAAAAAATCGTAAGGTACTGGCAGCAACGCTGGAGCAATTCCTTGTTTCTTTGCCTGTTATTGATCCACTACGGTAAAACGAGGCTGGCCATGTAAGACATCTCTTACAGGCATTGTAAGAGATCGCATTTAAAACGGCAGCAAATGGTCAGCTTGTCTTTTTAAAAGTAAAGTAAATCATAAAGTTGTTATTCGTCATTTTAAGAAAACCCTGTTTTGGGTCAAAAATCACATTTTAACCTATTGTTTGTTGAGTCCATTAAGGCAAACTTAAGCCTGCCACAACGGAAGGTGACTTAAGGAATGAGTCAGAGGCCGCGTGAAGAGAACCGGATAAGGGCTTCAGGCAAGGCGCAAGATATCTCTGGAATGAGAAGCAAGGACACCTCCAGGACGGAGAACGTAGTACTGCCGGAGGCGCAGTAAGCCAGGATGCTCAGGGACATCGCCAGTGAAGGCGAAAAAGTAAGGAACGCATCAGGACAAAGTTATCAGGGATGAGCAGGGAGCATGAATGTAGCTGGATAGCTGCAAACGAACCGGGAGCACTGTTTTACAGTGCTCCCTTTTTTTCGTCCATACTTATCCCGGCGCCGACGGTAATGCTATGCTTGCGGCCTTTTAAATCTCAACAGGAGAGCGCCCATGAGTCGGGAACTTGAAATCCGTGAACGCCTGGAGGCTATTGAACTGGCCCTGAATGAAGAGGGACTCTGGCAAAGCTGCGCGCCAAACGCCGAAGCTTTTGCAAGCGTGGAGCCTTTTTGCGTTGATACCATGATGCCGGTTCAGTGGCTGCAGTGGGTTTTTCTGCCGCGAATGCATGCGCTGCTGGATGCCAATGCCTCGCTGCCGGTGAAGCTCGCCGTCGCCCCCTATTATGAAGTAGCGCTGGAAGGCGCTATGCCTGGCCGGGCCAGGCTGCTGCATGTATTAAACCAGCTTGACCAATTGTTTGAGCACGATAGCTGATGCTGGAGATCCTTTACCAGGACGAGTGGCTGGTCGCGGTAAACAAGCCTTCAGGCTGGCTGGTACACCGCAGCTGGCTGGATCGCCATGAAAGCGTTTTTGTTATGCAAACCGTGCGCGATCAGATCGGGCAACATGTTTTCACCGTCCACCGGCTGGATCGTCCTACTTCAGGCGTGCTGCTGATGGGGCTATCCAGCGAAGTAGCCAGACAGCTTTCACTACAGTTTGAACAACATCAGCTGCAAAAAACTTACCATGCGGTGGTCAGAGGCTGGCTGGAGGGCGAAGCGACGCTGGATTACGCCTTAACTACAGAGCTGGATAAGATCGCCGATAAATTCAGTTCGCCGGATAAGGAACCGCAACCGGCGGTTACTCACTGGCGTGCACTGGCGAAAGCGGAACTGTCGGTGCCGGTCAGCCGCTATGACACCTCGCGCTATACCTTGATGGAGCTACAGCCGCAAACTGGCCGTAAGCACCAGCTACGGCGACACATGACTCATTTACGCCATCCGATTATCGGCGACAGCGCGCATGGCGATCTGCGGCAAAACCGCAGCGCGGCACAGCATTTCGGTATGAATCGGTTGATGCTGCATGCCAGCGAGCTGCGGCTGACGCATCCGGTAACGGGCGAGCCGTTAGTACTGCGCGCCGGGCTGGATGAGGTCTGGCAGTCGATAATGACGCAGTTTGGCTGGCAGGATGCTCTTCACGGGGTTGAGTTTGCCGCTGCCAGCCTTCAGGATAGCGTTTCAGAATGAAAACAGGAGTAAAGCATGGCGCAGATAGGCATTTTTGTAGGCACGGTTTACGGTAACGCGCTGCTGGTAGCGGAAGAGGCGGAGCCGCTACTGGCCGATGCCGGTCACCAGGTAAAAATTTTTGAGGATCCCACGCTTGAAGAGTGGCAGCGCTATGCCGATGGCGTGGCGCTGGTGATCACTTCAACTACAGCCCAGGGCGATCTACCGGACAGTATCGCGCCGCTGTTTTATGCTATTAAAGACAAACTGGGCTACCAGCCCACGCTGCGTTACGGCGTGATTGCACTGGGCGACAGTAACTATGATGATTTTTGCGGTGCAGGGAAAAAATTCGATGCGCTATTGCAGGAGCATTCCGCAAAGCGTATCGGTGATGTGCTGCTGATTGACGCCAATGAACACCCTGAGCCGGAAGAGCTTTCTTCGCCCTGGGTAGAGAAGTGGCTGAAGCTGCTGGATTAAAAAATGGGCCTTTGCAGAACGCGAAGGCCCAGGCTATCAGGTCACAGGTGCCGGATTAAACACCGCCAGCGCGTTGCGGATCCCCCAACGGTCAGACCAGGTCTGTTTTCTGCCGCTGGCGATATCCAGAATCAGTTCAAACAGCCGCCAGCCGACCTGCTCAATACTCTCTTCGCCCGTAGCGATAGTGCCCGCATTGATGTCCATTAAATCATGCCATCTGTCCGCCAGTGCGGTGCGCGTCGCCATCTTGATTACCGGAATGGCTGCCAGCCCGTAAGGCGTACCGCGTCCGGTGGTAAAAACCTGCAAAGTGATGCCCGAAGCCATCTGCTGTGTGCCGCAGACAAAGTCGCTGGCTGGCGTTGCGGCGTAGATCAGCCCGCGTTGCGTCGGGCGTTGGCCTGGCGAAAGCACCTCGACAATGGCGCTGCGGCCCGATTTAGCGATAGAGCCCAGCGCCTTTTCGACCACGTTTGCCAGGCCGCCTTTTTTGTTGCCTGGCGAAGGGTTAGCGCTACGGTCGGTTTTACCCATATCCAGGTAATGATCGTACCAGGCCATCTCTTCCAGCAGCCGCTGGCCGACTTCCTTATTAACCACACGCGGCGTCAGCAGATGCACCGCATCGCGCACTTCGGTGACTTCTGAAAACATCACCGTCGCGCCGCAGCGCACCAGCAGATCGGAGGCGAAACCCACTGCCGGATTGGCGGTAACGCCGGAAAACGCATCGCTGCCGCCGCATTGCATGCCGACAATCAGTTCCGCCGCGGGCACCGTTTCGCGCTGGCGCTGATTAAGGCGCTGTAAATGCCGTTCGGCGACCTGCAAAATGTCCTGCACCATAGATTCAAAACCGACATGTTTTTCATCCTGCAAACGCACCACGTCTTCATCGCCCAGCGAAATAGCCTGGATATCCGGCGTACCTTCCAGCAGGCGTTCAGGCTGGAGCTTTTCACAGCCAAGGCTGACGATCATCACCTCGCCGCCGAAATTGGCGTTCAGCGCCAGGTTATGAATAGTGCGGATTGGCACTACGGCGGCAGGCGCGTTTATAGCTACGCCGCAGCCGTAAAGATGATTCAGCGCCACGACGCCATCCACATTAGGGTATTTCGGCAGCAGTTCGCGCTCGATAATCTGCACGACATAATCAACTACGCCCGCTACACAGTGAACGCTGGTGGTGATACCCAGCAGGTTGCGTGTGCCCACGCTGCCGTCGGCATTACGATAGCCTTCGAAGGTGTAGCCTTCCAGCGGCGGCAACGGCGGCGGCACGTTATTCGCCAGCGGCAGACTTTCCAGCGCCGGGGCTTCTGGCAGCACCACTAACGATTCATCGATCCAGCCGCCGCGCGCAATATCACGTACGGCATAGCCAATAATCTCGCCGTAGCGAATAATATTGCCGCCTTGCGCAATATCTTCTAAGGCCACTTTATGGCCTTGAGGAATATGCTCTTTTAATGTCAATCCGCATGAAAAAGTAGTGCCAGCCGTTAATCCATTATTATTAACGACGATAGCGACGTTATCATTTTCATGCACCTTTATATAAAGGGGTAAATCGTTTCTGGAAATGTTCATTGCTCGACAAGTCCTGAGATAAATGAATCGGCGTTTTCATTATTTTAAAGGTGGGAGTAAGGAATTAATCGGGTGAAATTATTCTGCTGCTGGACAGTATAAGGAGCCAGCAGGGCGAAAACATTATGCAAATGTCCGATATGCTGCGGTAACATCGCGGAGATTTTCTGGCAAAGCGACAAGCCATAGTGAGAAATCTCACAAAGAGAAGGGGAATGTGACCCCAGCCGCAGAAAATCAGGGAAGCGTGAGCCACTCCGCAAGCAATCAGGCATATGCCATAAAATTCCTGCCATATCCGTTTTTTTATAGTGCAACTACACGGTGCTTTCCTTTTTAGGCCTCCCTATACTTTTTTACAAACGGGACAGTTATTAACCTTGTGATTATTCTGCTAATTAATCGCTGTGTTTAACCTGACATCATTCTGATACCCAACGCGATGTGTATGTAGTCCAGAGTGAGTTCGCCTGACCGCAATATTTCAGGAGTGCATCATGGATTCAATCAGCAGTGCTGCGAGCGCCGTGCAAAAAAGAACTAATGCTCGCTACTGGATAGTGGTGATGTTATTTATCGTCACTTCATTCAACTATGGCGACCGCGCGACCATCGCTATCGCCGGTTCGGCGATGTCGAAAGAGATTGGCATGGACTCGGTCGGTCTCGGCTATATCTTCTCGGCTTTCTCATGGGCTTACGTTATTGGGCAGATCCCCGGCGGCTGGCTGCTGGACAGGTTTGGCTCCAAACGCGTCTACTTCTGGAGCATCTTTCTCTGGTCGCTGTTTACGCTGCTGCAGGGCTTTGTCGATCTGCTCAGCGGCTTCAGCATCATCGTCACGCTCTTTATGCTGCGCTTTATGGTCGGCCTGGCGGAAGCGCCTTCCTTCCCTGGCAACAGCCGCATTGTCGCCGCCTGGTTTCCTGCCCAGGAGCGCGGAACGGCCGTGGCTATTTTTAACTCGGCGCAATACTTCGCCACGGTGATTTTCGCGCCTATTATGGGCTGGCTTACTTCAGAGGTCGGCTGGGCGCACGTCTTCTGGTTTATGGGCGGTCTGGGCATCATCATCAGCTTTATCTGGCTGAAGGTTATTCACGACCCTACCGATCATCCGGGCGTCAACAAAGCCGAGCTGGAATATATGGAGCAGGGCGGCGCGCTGATCAACATGGATGCAAAAAAAGCCGAGCGCAAGGTTAGCTGGTCAGAAAAGATGTATCAGATCAAACAGCTGATCACTTCAAAAATGATGATCGGCGTCTATCTGGGCCAGTACTGCATCAACGCCTTAACCTACTTCTTTATTACCTGGTTTCCGGTTTATCTGGTGCAGGCGCGCGGCATGTCCATTCTTAAAGCCGGTATGGTCGCCTCCATTCCCGCCATCTGCGGTTTCCTGGGCGGCGTGCTGGGCGGCATCATTTCAGACTGGCTGATGCGTAAAACGGGATCGCTGAATATCGCGCGCAAAACGCCTATCGTGCTGGGCATGCTGCTTTCCATCACCATGGTGGTCTGTAACTACGTCGATACCGAATGGGTCGTGGTGTTCTTTATGGCGCTGGCTTTCTTCGGCAAAGGTATCGGCGCGCTGGGCTGGGCGGTAATGGCCGATACCGCGCCAAAAGAGATCAGCGGTCTCAGCGGCGGCTTGTTCAATATGTTCGGCAATATCTCCGGCATTATCACGCCTATCGCTATCGGCTACATCATTGCTACTACTGGTTCCTACAACGGCGCACTGATTTACGTAGGCATCCACGCTTTTGTCGCGGTGCTGAGCTATCTGGTGCTGGTACGCGATATCAAACGTATCGAACTGAAATCTTTGTAAGGACGAGCTATGACGACGCAGAGCAGCCCGATTATCACTGATATGAAAGTTATTCCGGTAGCGGGCCATGACAGCATGCTGTTGAACATTGGTGGCGCGCACGGCGCCTACTTTACCCGCAATATCGTGGTGCTTACCGACAGCGCCGGGCATACCGGCGTGGGCGAAGCGCCGGGCGGCGAAACCATCCTGCAAACCCTGCTGGATGCCGTACCGCTGGTAAAAGGGCGTGAAGTGGCAAGGATGAACAGCCTGGTGCAGGAAGTGCACAAAGGTAACCAGACCGCCGATTTCGATACTTTTGGCAACGGCGCCTGGACGTTCGAGCTACGGGTTAATGCGGTAGCGGCGCTGGAAGCCGCACTGCTGGATTTACTGGGCCAGTGTCTGGGCGTGCCGGTAGCGGAACTGCTCGGGCCAGGCAAGCAGCGCGATGAAGTGACCGTACTGGGCTATCTGTTTTATATCGGTGACCGCGAAAAAACCGACCTGCCTTATTTAACGGGCGAAGGGGCTACGCACGACTGGTATCGCCTGCGTCACCAAAAGGCGCTGGACAGCGCTTCTGTAGTCCGGCTGGCGGAAGCCGCACAGGATAAATACGGCTTCAAAGACTTCAAGCTAAAGGGCGGTGTGCTGGCGGGCGAAGAGGAGATCGCTGCGGTGAAAGCGATGAAAAAGCGCTTTCCCGATGCGCGCATCACCGTGGATCCCAATGGTGCCTGGCTGCTGGATGAAGCCATCGCGCTTTGCAAAGATATGCAGGGCATTCTGACCTATGCCGAAGACCCATGTGGCGCGGAGCAGGGCTATTCCGGCCGTGAAGTGATGGCGGAATTCCGCCGTGCCACAGGCCTGCCGGTCGCCACCAATATGATTGCAACCAACTGGCGCGAAATGAACCACGCGGTGATGTTAAACGCCGTAGATATCCCGTTGGCCGATCCACACTTCTGGACGCTGAGCGGCGCGGTACGCGTGGCCCAGCTCTGTGATGACTGGGGCCTCACCTGGGGCTGCCATTCCAATAACCATTTCGATATTTCCCTGGCGATGTTCACCCACGTAGGCGCCGCTGCGCCAGGCAAACCCACGGCCATAGATACCCACTGGATCTGGCAGGAAGGCGATCAGCGCTTAACTAAAGAACCTTTGCAGATCCGCAACGGCAAAATTGCCGTACCGGATGCGCCGGGGTTAGGTGTTGAGCTGGACTGGGCGCAAATCGAGAAGGCCCATGCGCTCTACAAAACCTTGCCCGTTGGCGCACGTAATGACGCCGTCGCCATGCAGTATCTGATCCCCGGCTGGACATTCGATCGCAAGCGTCCGGCTTTTGGGCGCTGAACCTTACAGAAGGAACAAGTTATGAGTCAGGCTACTCCACTGATCGCTGAAATGCAGGTTATCCCGGTTGCGGGGCATGACAGCATGCTGCTGAACCTCAGCGGCGCGCATGCGCCATTCTTTACCCGCAATATCGTTATCATCAAAGACAACTCCGGCCATACCGGCGTGGGCGAAATTCCCGGCGGCGAAAAAATCCGTAAAACGCTGGAAGAGGCAGCGGCGCTGTTGATCGGGCACGGCATCGGCGAATATAAAAATTTGTTGAATCACGTACGCAACACTTTTGCTGACCGCGATGCCAGCGGCCGCGGAAACCAGACGTTCGATCTCCGTACCACTATTCATGTAGTTACGGGGATTGAAGCGGCTCTGCTGGATCTGCTGGGGCAACATTTAGGCGTTAACGTTGCTTCGCTGCTGGGCGATGGGCAGCAGCGCGATCGGGTAGAAATGCTGGGCTATCTCTTCTATGTCGGCGATCGCCGTAAAACTTCTCTGCCTTATCAGAGCCAGCCGGATGACAGCTGCGACTGGTATCGCCTGCGCCACGAAGAGGCGCTGACGCCTGAAACCGTGGTGCGCCTGGCCGAAGCCGCCTATGAAAAATATGGTTTTAACGACTTCAAGCTGAAAGGCGGCGTGCTGGCGGGCAGCGAAGAAGCAGAGGCAGTCACCGCGCTGGCGAAGCGCTTCCCGGAAGCCAGGATCACGCTTGATCCTAACGGTGCCTGGTCGCTGAAAGAAGCGATTGAACTGGGCAAGCAGCTGAAAGACGTGCTGGCTTATGCGGAAGATCCGTGTGGCGCAGAACAGGGCTATTCCGGCCGCGAGGTGATGGCAGAGTTCCGTCGCGCCACCGGCATGCAAACCGCGACCAATATGATCGCTACCGACTGGCGGCAGATGGGCCATACGCTTTCGCTACAGTCTGTCGATATCCCGCTGGCGGATCCGCATTTCTGGACGATGCAGGGCTCGGTGCGCGTGGCGCAGATGTGCCACGATTTCGGGCTGACCTGGGGCTCTCATTCCAACAACCATTTCGACGTCTCGCTGGCGATGTTTACGCACGTGGCCGCCGCCGCGCCGGGCAAAATTACCGCTATCGATACGCACTGGATTTGGCAGGAAGGAAATCAGCGCCTGACGCAGCAGCCGCTGCAAATCAAAGGCGGCATGGTGCAGGTGCCGGATAAACCGGGCCTGGGCGTAGAGCTGGATATGGATCGCGTAATGAAGGCGCACGAACTTTACCAAAAACACGGTCTGGGCGCGCGCGACGACGCGCAGGCTATGCAGTTCCTGGTGCCGGACTGGACATTTGACAACAAGCGTCCTTGCCTGGTGCGCTAACCCTTTTTTCAGGAGAGACCGATGAGCTATATAAACACGCCGAACAGCTTTCGCCAGCGCCTGCTGGCAGGCGAAACCTTAATTGGCAGCTGGTGCGCGCTGGCAAACCCACTGACGACTGAGGTGCTGGGGCTGGCGGGCTTCGACTGGCTGGTGCTGGACGGCGAGCACGCGCCAAACGATATCACTACTTTTATCCCGCAGCTGATGGCGCTGAAAGGCAGCGTCAGCGCGCCGGTAGTGCGGCCGCCAACCAATGAGCCAGTGATTATCAAACGCCTGCTGGATATCGGTTTTTCCAACTTTTTGATCCCGTTTGTTGAAACCGAAGAGGAAGCAGTACGTGCGGTAGCCTCCACGCGTTATCCGCCGATGGGCATTCGTGGCGTGTCGGTCTCACATCGCAGCAATATGTACGGCACCGTGCCGCAGTACAACAACATCATTAACGACAACATCACCGTGCTGGTACAGATTGAGACTCAGCAAGGCGTGGACAATATCGATGCTATCGCAGCTGTAGAAGGCGTGGATGGCATTTTCGTCGGGCCAGGCGATCTCTCCGCCGCGCTGGGCTACTTAGGGCAGCCTGCGCATCCGGAAGTGCTGAAGGTCATCAAATACATTTTTGAACGCGCGAAAGCAGCCGGCAAGCCGAGCGGCATCCTGGCACCGGTAGAAGCCGATGCCCGCCGCTATCTGGAATGGGGCGCCAGCTTCGTCGCGGTAGGCAGCGATCTGGGCGTTTTCCGCGGCGCCACGCAGGCGCTATGCGATCGCTTTAAAAAATAACCCACAGTCAGGAGATTAAGATGAAAATTGGATTTATCGGTCTGGGTATCATGGGCAAGCCCATGAGCAAAAATTTAATCAAGGCTGGCTACTCGCTGGTGGTACGCGATCATAATGCCGAAAGCGTAGCGGAGCTGGTCAGCAGCGGCGCCACTTCCGCCGATTCGGCAAAAGCGGTGGCAGAGCAAAGTGACGTCATTATCACTATGCTGCCTAACTCACCGCACGTAAAAGAAGTTTTGCTGGGCGAAGGCGGCGTGATTGAAGGCGCTAAAGCAGGCACCATCGTGATTGATATGAGCTCTATCGCACCGCTGGCGAGCCGTGAAATCCATGAAGAGCTGGCGAAAAAAGGCATAGCGCTACTGGATGCGCCGGTCAGCGGCGGTGAACCTAAAGCTATCGATGGCACGCTCTCCGTCATGGTCGGCGGCGATAAAGAGCTGTTCGACAAATGCTACGACATCATGAAAGCGATGGCGGGCTCGGTAGTGCACACCGGCGAAATCGGCGCGGGCAACGTCACCAAGCTGGCGAATCAGGTTATCGTAGCGCTGAATATCGCGGCCATGTCAGAAGCGCTGGCGCTGGCGACTAAAGCGGGCGTTAATCCGGAGCTGGTCTATCAGGCCATTCGCGGCGGCCTTGCGGGCAGCACGGTGCTGGATGCCAAAGCGCCGATGGTGATGAACCGCAACTTCAAGCCGGGCTTCCGTATCGATTTGCATATTAAAGATCTGGCCAATGCGCTGGATACTTCGCACGGCGTAGGTGCTCAGCTACCGCTGACGGCGGCGGTGATGGAGATGATGCAGGCGCTGAAAGCCGACGGGCTGGGCACTGCCGACCACAGCGCGCTGGCCTGCTACTATGAGAAGCTGGCGAAAGTCGAAATCAAATAGTCCCGAGCCCGGCTTGCTTTGTTAAGCCGGGTGCCTCTGGCGCAGGCCAATTCAACCGCGCACGGATTAAGGTATGAAAATAGTAATCGCACCGGATTCATATAAAGAAAGCCTGTCGGCTCAGCAGGTTGCCACGCAAATCGAGCAGGGATTCCGGGAAATTTTCCCCGAGGCTCAGTACGTTAAACTTCCCGTCGCGGACGGCGGCGAAGGCACGGTCGAGGCGATGGTAGCGGCGACGGGCGGCAATCTTGTGCGCCTGAACGTTACCGGCCCGCTGGGCGAAGAAGTAGAGGCATTCTACGGGCTTTCCGGCGACGACAGCTGCGCCTATATCGAAATGGCAGCGGCCAGCGGGCTGGAACTGGTGCCAGCTTCCCGGCGCGATCCGCTGATCACCACTTCTTACGGCACCGGCGAACTGATCCGTAGCGCGCTGGATAAAGGTGTGCAGCACTTTATCATCGGCATCGGCGGCAGCGCCACCAATGACGGCGGTGCGGGCATGGTGCAGGCGCTGGGGGCTAAACTGCTGGATAGCCAGGGCAATGACATCGGCTTTGGCGGCGGGAGTCTTGGCGACCTGGCGAAGATCGATACAGGCGAGCTGGATCCGCGTATAAAAAATTGTCGCTTTGAAGTCGCCTGTGACGTCACTAATCCGCTGCTGGGTAAAGAGGGCGCTTCCGCCGTGTTTGGCCCGCAGAAGGGAGCCACGCCGGAGCTGGTGGACAAGCTGGATAAAGCGCTGGAGCACTATGCGCAGATTATCCGGCGCGATCTGGATATCGATGTCCTGCCGATCCCCGGCGGCGGCGCGGCGGGCGGTATGGGCGCGGCACTGCATGCTTTTTGCGGCGCGGAGCTGCGTCGCGGTATTGAAATAGTTACCGAAGCGCTGGGGCTGGACGAACTGGTGAAAGACGCTACTTTGGTTATCACCGGCGAAGGCCGCATCGATAGCCAGACCATTCACGGTAAAGTCCCAATCGGCGTGGCGAAGGTCGCCAAACGCTATAACAAGCCGGTTATCGGCATCGCCGGCAGCCTCACTAAAGATGTGGCGGTAGTACACCAGCATGGCCTGGACGCAGTATTCAGCGTCATTTACAGCATTTGTACGCTGGAGGATGCCCTGGCAAACGCGGCGGATAACGTGCGCATGACCGCACGCAATATTGCCGCCGTGATAGCGATGGGGCAAAAATTATAATTACCCTGGCGCTACGGCCAGCTTCGCCTGCGCCAGCCGCGCCACGTTCTGCATCTCGTCCAGTAGTTCAAACAGCTCTGGTTCGATGTCAGCGATGCTCTGACCGTCGCGCAAGCCTTGCTCCAGCTGCTGGCAGAGCTGTTTTAACCGGGGAACACCGCTATAGCTGGCGCTACCGTGCAGCTTGTGAATAATATCGCGCAGCGCTCTGACGTTATCTTCGGCCATATAATGCTCAACCTGTTTTTGCACTTCGGGCAGAAAATCCATTAGCATCTGCAGCAAATCGCGTGCTAAATCAGGCTTGTTTGCTGCCTGGCGCAGCGCCAGCTCCCAATCGAGCGAGGCGGAAAGCTTACCCGGCGTGGGTTGGCCTTCGGCAGCGAAAGCGGCGGGAGCGTAGCGGATCAACAGCTTCTCCAGCCTGATCTCATCGATAGGCTTAGCCAGATAATCATTCATCCCGGCAGCGATTAGCCGTTCTCTTTCGCCGTCCAGTGCGTGCGCCGTGACGGCGACAATAGGCGTGGTGGCATAAGAAGGCAGCTTGCGGATTAGCTCGCTGGCGCGTATGCCGTCGATATCCGGCATCTGAATATCCATCAGGATCACATCCAGCGCCTGGCTCTTCGCCTGCTGGATGGCGGTCATGGCGTTTTCGCACAGCACCACATGCTCAACCTGCTCCTCCAGCAGCGCGCCGATCAGCTTCAGGTTGGCCGGGTTGTCATCTACCGCCATTACCGACAGCGGCAGTTTTTGCCTGCCGGGCCGGTAATCCGTGGCGCGGGCATAGCGGTCAAGCAGCACGGGCAGCAGCCGCAGCAGCGAAACCGGCTTGAGCAGGCAGGCGCTGACGCCCCGATCCCTGAGCTCTTCCGCCCAGGTTTGCATCTGGCAGGGCAGCGCCATAATCACGCTGTCGGCGCGCTCCAGAGCGGGCAGCGCCTGCCACGGCAGCTGCCGCGAAGGATCACGGCTTACCGGCAAGCCGATCAGCAGCGTATCGTAATGCTCCTGCTCCAGCCCTTCCAGCGTTGTACTGTAGCTAATGGTCATCGGCGTGCTGGCTAACAGCTCCAGCGTTGCCTGCGCTGCAGCCGGGTTGGCTTCAACGTAGGCCAGCGTTTTGCCCTGTAAACACTCTATGGCGCGCGGATCCTGGGTGGCATTTGGATTGAGTGCCAGATTGATATGGAACCAGAAGGTCGATCCCTGGTTCAGGCGGCTATGAAAAGAAATTTCGCCGCCCATCTCGTTGACTAGTTTTTGCGTAATCACCAGCCCCAGGCCGGTTCCGCCGTGGCGACGGGAGATGCTGGCGTCGGCCTGGCGGAAAGCCTGAAACAGCTGCGACTGCTGCTTTTCGGCGATGCCGATGCCGGTATCATGGATCTGCACTTCAAGCTCGACCCGGTTATTGCTCAGCGAGCGCTTTTCTATACGGATATCAATATTGCCGTGTTCGGTAAACTTAATAGCGTTGCCTAGCAGATTAACGATAATTTGCTGCAGCCGCAGCGGATCGCCGATAGTGTTGTCCGGCACGTCCGGCTGAATGCTCAGCGTCAGCTCCAGTCCTTTCTCATGGGCGGAGTGCGCCAGCAGCACCACTACTTCGTCCAGCGTCGCGCGCAGTGGAAAAGGCGTGGTCTCCAGCACCAGCTTGCCCGCTTCCAGCTTGGAAAAATCAAGCACGTCGTTAATGATGCTCAGCAGATTATTCGCTGAGCGTTCAATCGTGTGCAGGTAGTCGCGCTGGGTAATGTTCAGCGGCGTCTTCAGCGTCTGGCGGGTAAAGCCAATTACGCCGTTGAGCGGCGTACGCAGCTCGTGCGACATATTGGCCAAAAACTCCGATTTGATCCTCGCCGCTTCCTGCGCGCGTTTTTTGGCTAAATCCAGCTCGACGTTCTGAATTTCCATTTGCTCCAGCGTCTCGCGCAGATCGGAGGTTGCCTGGTCGATATTTTGCTGCATCTCTTCGTGATAGGCGGTCAGCGACATCGCCATCGAATTGATGCCGTTTTTCAGCATATCCAGTTCGCCCAGCATATGACCGGTTACGCGGCTGTCGAGCTGGCCGCGTCGTATGCGATCTACCGTATTGACCATATCGCGGATAGGGCCGGTAACGTCGCGCATCAGGCGATAGGCGAACAGCATGGCGAGGCAAAGACAGAACAGCAGCAGCAGGGTAGAGACAAAAACTTCTTTGTACTGCTGCAGTCGCACCGACTGGAGATCCAGTTCAATAGCGACATAGCCAAGCGGATTGCCGTTGGGTTTAGCATCCTCATCCGGCGACTCGTCCGGATAATAGCTTTCCGACAGGATCGGTGTGCGCAGGATCACCGAATTGCCCAGCCGCTGGTAACTGAAAGTAGCCGGCAGTTGCGCATCAGAGGGCAAACGTAGCTTGTTGGCACTGGCGTGATAATTAGAGGTGACAAACAGCTGATTATTGGCGTCAAAAACGGTAATAGCGCGGACGATTTCGGAGTGGCGACGATGTAAAAGGCTGACCAGCTGGCGCACCGACTCTTTGCTGTGAAACGTCATGCCATACTCGCTTGAAACCGCCAGCGGTTCGATAATATTGACCCCGGCATCCACCAGCTGGCGCTGCAGTTCGTTATAGCGATGCACAATAAAAAAAGTGCTTAGCAGCAACCCGATCATCAGCGTAGGCGCCAGAATCAAGATCATCATTCGTGCCCGCAGGCTGTAT
Organism: Pantoea sp. sgz302252; assembly: GCF_042610525.1. Taxonomy (GTDB): domain Bacteria; phylum Pseudomonadota; class Gammaproteobacteria; order Enterobacterales; family Enterobacteriaceae; genus Erwinia. The sequence continues at coordinate 95,641 of NZ_JBHDVM010000011.1, read as the reverse complement.
TTGGTCATAATTATCCTGTGCTGCCGCCGCTGGTCGAATTAATCCTGACGCTGGTGTAGGCTACGCGGGTTTTCCCACTTTCGAGATAAAAGCAATGGCGCAATTCTACTCTGCAAAACGGCGCGTGACGACCCGCCAGATCATGACTGTAACGGTTAGCGATCTGGATTTTTCCGGCCAGGGTGTGGCTCATCATCATGGCAAAGCGCTTTTTGTCAGCGGCGCGCTGCCTGGCGAACAGACGGAAGTAGAAATTGTTGAGGAAAAACGCAGCTGGGCGCGAGCGCGGGCAAAACGTATTCTTTCGCCCAGTCCGGAGCGAGTCGCGCCAGCCTGTCCCTATTTTGGCCGCTGCGGCGGTTGCCAGCAGCAGCACGCCTCGCCCGAGCTACAGCAGCGCAGCAAAGCCAAAGCGCTGTCGCGTCTGCTGAGCCAGCAAACCGGCGCGCCTGCTGAGGTAAACACTATTGTTTCCGGCAGCGCTTATGGCTACCGTCGCCGCGCCCGTTTGAGCCTGAGCTACCATACGCGCAGCCAGACGCTGCAAATGGGGTTTCGTCAGGCTGGCTCCAGTGAGCTGGTCGCCATTGCCCGTTGCCCCGTTTTAAAGCCCGAACTTGATGCGCTGCTGGCGCCGTTGCACCAGGTATTAAGCAGTTTGCAGGCGGTAAAACGGCTGGGCCATGTTGAGCTGGTGCTGGCGGACAACGGCCCGTTGCTGGTGCTGCGCCATCTCGATCCGCTTAGCGCAGCAGACAGACAAAAACTGGAACAGTTTTCGCATAGCCAGCGGGTAGCGCTTTTTCTGGCGCCTGATAGCGAAACGCTTGAACAGGTCAATGGCGAGATGCCCTTTTACAAAATCGATGGCCTGACGCTGACCTTCAGCCCGCGCGATTTTATTCAGGTTAATGGCGAACTGAACCAGCAAATGGTGGCGCAGGCGCTGGCGTGGCTTGATTTACAGCCGGAGGATCGGCTGCTGGATCTTTTCTGCGGAATGGGAAACTTTACGCTTCCTGCTGGAAAACGAGTAAAAAATGTTACAGGTGTGGAGGGGGTTGCAGCATTAGTGGCGAAGGGCGCGTATAATGCGGCCCTGAACAATCTGCATAACATTGCGTTTTATCAGCATAATCTGGAAGAAGACGTGTCGGCGCAGCCCTGGGCGACAGAAGGCTTTAACAAGGTATTACTGGATCCGGCTCGTGCCGGCGCGGCGGATGTGATCCCTCACATTATTAAACTTGCGCCGGAAAGCGTGGTCTATGTTTCCTGTAATCCGACTACACTTGCCCGGGACAGCCAGATCTTCCAGGCTGCCGGCTATCGACCAGAAAAGATTACCCTGCTTGATATGTTTCCGCATACCGGGCACGTCGAATCCATGGTGTTATTCAGTCGAATATAGCTTCCCGGAAGGAGGTTTGGAGAGGATATGGTTGCGGTAAGAAGTGCACACCTGAATACGGCTGGCGAGTTCGCGCTTGACCAGTGGATCACCAGTTTGGGGATCGCTAACCCACAGTCATGTGAACGACTAGCCGATACCTGGCGCTATTGCGAAGAGGCTACCCGCGAGCATCCCGATGCGGCGCTTCTGCTCTGGCGGGGCGTCGAAATGGTGGAGATCCTCTCCATGCTCAGCATGGATAGCGAAAGCCTGCGCGCCGCGCTGCTTTTCCCTTTGGCGGATGCCGGCGTAGTGTCAGAAGCGGTGCTGGAAGAGCAGCACGGCAAAGCTATCGTCTCGCTGGTGCACGGCGTGCGCGATATGGATGCTATCCGCCAGCTGAAGGCAACCCATAATGATTCGATGGCCTCGGAGCAGGTCGACAATGTCAGGCGCATGCTGCTGGCGATGGTGGAAGATTTCCGCTGCGTAGTTATCAAACTGGCCGAGCGTATCGCCCATCTGCGTGAGGTCAAAGACGCGCCGGAAGACGAGCGCGTGCTCGCCGCTAAAGAGTGCACCAATATCTATGCGCCGCTTGCCAACCGCCTGGGGATCGGGCAGCTCAAATGGGAACTGGAAGATTTCTGCTTCCGCTATCTGCATCCTGAAGAGTACAAGCGCATCGCTAAACTGCTGCACGAGCGTCGTATCGACCGCGAGCAGTATATCGATACCTTCGTGCAGTCGCTGCGCGACGAAATCGTCAAACAGGGCGTAAAAGCAGAAGTCTATGGCCGCCCTAAACACATCTACAGCATCTGGCGCAAGATGCAGAAAAAGTCGCTGGCGTTTGATGAGCTGTTTGACGTGCGGGCCGTGCGCATCGTCGCCGAGCGCCTGCAGGATTGCTACGGCGCGCTGGGAATTGTGCATACGCTGTATCGCCATTTGCCCAGCGAGTTTGACGATTACGTCGCCAACCCTAAACCCAATGGCTATCAGTCCATCCATACCGTGGTGCTGGGGCCGAAGGGCAAAACCGTCGAAATTCAGATCCGTACCCGTCAGATGCATGAAGATGCCGAGCTGGGCGTGGCCGCGCACTGGAAGTACAAAGAAGGCGGCCCAACTGGCAGCGCTCGCGGTGCTTCAGGCCACGAGGAACGCATCGCCTGGCTGCGTAAACTGATCGCCTGGCAGGAAGAGATGGCGGATTCTGGCGAAATGCTGGATGAAGTACGCAGCCAGGTATTCGACGATCGCGTCTATGTGTTTACGCCAAAAGGCGATGTGGTGGATCTGCCGGCGGGTTCAACGCCGCTGGACTTTGCCTACCATATCCACAGCGATATCGGCCACCGCTGCATCGGCGCGAAAATCGGCGGCCGCATTGTGCCCTTTACCTATCAGCTACAGATGGGCGATCAGATCGATATCATCACCCAGAGGCAGCCTAACCCGAGCCGCGACTGGCTTAACCCTAACCTGGGTTACGTCACTACCAGTCGCGGCCGTTCAAAAATCCACGCCTGGTTCCGCAAGCAGGATCGCGATAAAAATATCGTCGCGGGCAAGCAAATTCTCGACAGCGAGCTGGAGCATCTGGGCATCAGCCTGAAGGATGCCGAAAAGCTGCTGCTGCCGCGCTATAACGTTAACTCGCTGGATGAACTGCTGGCCGCGATCGGCGGTGGCGATATTCGCCTGAACCAGATGAGCAACTTCCTACAGTCGAAGCTGAACAAGCCGAGCGCGGAAGAAGAAGATCGCGAGGCGCTGCGCCAGCTGACGATGAAATCCTCCGCGCCGCGCAGCAAAGAGAGCGGCCGGGTAGTGGTCGAAGGCGTGGGCAACCTGATGCACCATATTGCCCGCTGCTGCCAGCCGATACCGGGTGACGATATCACCGGCTTTATTACTCAGGGTCGCGGCATCTCTATCCATCGCGCCGACTGCGAGCAACTAAGCGAGCTGATGTCGCACGCGCCGGAACGTATCGTTGATGCAGTCTGGGGTGAGAGTTACTCCAGCGGCTACTCGCTGGTGGTACGCGTTACCGCCAACGATCGCAGCGGCCTGCTGCGAGATATCACCACGATCCTCGCTAACGAAAAGGTGAATGTGCTGGGCGTCTCCAGCAGGAGCGACACCAAAAAGCAGCTGGCTACCATAGATATGGATATCGAAATCTATAACCATCAGGTGCTGGGAAGGGTGCTGGCCAGGTTAAACCAGGTGCCGGATATCATTGACGCAAGGAGATTGCACTAATCCACAAAGTGCCCGGTTTGCCCGCAGCGCTGCTCCTGATTATACAACTGGGGGCAGGCGCTGCCGTTGTTAACCGACTCTCCGGCATGAATCTTGCCGCCGCATGCCGTATAGTGATCCCCTTTTTTTATTCGCCAACAAATGGACACTGTTATGACTGCCATCGATCGCCTGCTGGGCATCATGAAGACTCTGCGCGACCCGCAAAAAGGCTGCCCGTGGGATCGCGAACAGACCTTTACCTCTATCGCGCCTTACACGCTGGAAGAAACCTATGAAGTGCTGGACGCCATCAGCCGTGAGGATTTCGACGATCTGCAGGGCGAACTGGGCGATCTGCTGTTTCAGGTAGTGTTCTACGCGCAGATGGCGCAGGAAGAAGGGCGCTTTGACTTCGAAGCCGTTTGCCAGACCATCAGCGACAAGCTGGAACGTCGCCATCCGCATATCTTCGGCGATGAAAAGGTCACAGACAGCAAAGAGGTGCTGGCGAACTGGGAAGCGATTAAAACCCGCGAGCGCGCCGGTAAAGAACAGCATTCAGCGCTGGACGATATTCCTCGCGCGCTGCCCGCGCTGATGCGGGCGCATAAAATTCAGAAACGGTGCAGCAACGTCGGTTTTGACTGGAAGACGCTGGGGCCGGTGCTGGATAAAGTCCACGAAGAAATTGACGAGGTAATGCACGAAGCAAACCAGGCGGTGATCGACCAGCAGAAGCTGGAAGAAGAAATTGGCGATCTGCTGTTCGCTACCGTTAATCTCTCCCGCCATTTGGGCAGTAAAGCGGAGACGGCGCTGCAAAAAGCCAACGACAAATTCGAGCGGCGCTTTCGCCAGGTTGAGCAGATTATCGTCGATCAGGGGCTGCAAATGCAGGAAGCCACGCTCGATCAGATGGAAGCGGCCTGGCAGCAGATCAAAGCCCGCGAATCCGTCTGAAAAATTCCTGTGGCGTGAATAACTGGCTGACACGATTCAACAAAAATGTGATCGGCATCAACTTTAGCCGCAGCGGAATCGGGTACGCTCATGCCGGTCAATCACGATGGCTGGCAGATAACCAGAAACGATTAATTGTGGCGCACGGGGGATTCCGGTATACTGTTTTCCCGTCCTGGTTATTCCATCGTCTTTAAACCTACTTTCTCAGGTTCAGCATGACAACGAACTATATTTTTGTGACCGGCGGGGTCGTATCCTCTCTGGGTAAAGGCATTGCCGCAGCCTCCCTGGCCGCCATTCTCGAAGCACGTGGTCTTAACGTGACCATCATGAAGCTGGACCCGTATATCAACGTGGATCCGGGTACCATGAGTCCAACCCAGCACGGCGAAGTGTTCGTCACCGACGACGGTGCGGAAACCGATCTCGATCTGGGCCACTACGAGCGCTTCATCCGCACCAAAATGAGCCGCCGCAACAACTTCACCACTGGCCGTATCTACTCGGAAGTGCTGCGCAAAGAGCGTCGCGGCGACTATCTGGGCGCGACCATTCAGGTTATTCCGCATATCACTAATGCCATTAAAGAGCGCATTATCGAAGGCGGCGAAGGCCACGACGTGGTGCTGGTAGAAATCGGCGGCACCGTCGGCGATATCGAATCTCTGCCGTTCCTCGAAGCGATCCGTCAGATGGCGGTCGATGTCGGCCGCGAGCACACCATGTATATGCACCTGACGCTGGTGCCTTATATGGCGGCAGCAGGCGAGGTCAAGACCAAGCCAACGCAGCACTCGGTGAAAGAACTGCTTTCAATCGGTATTCAGCCGGACGTGCTGATCTGCCGTTCCGATCGCGCCGTTCCTGCCAACGAGCGGGGTAAAATTGCCCTGTTCTGTAACGTGCCGGAAAAAGCGGTTATCTCGCTGAAAGATGTTGACTCCATCTACAAAATTCCTGGCATGCTGAAATCGCAGGGCCTGGATGACTACATCTGCAAACGCTTCAACCTGAACGCGCCGGAAGCGAACCTGGCCGAGTGGGAACAGGTTATCTATGAAGAAGCCAACCCAGGCGGCGAAGTCACTATCGGCATGGTCGGCAAATATGTCGAGCTGCCGGATGCCTATAAGTCCGTAATCGAAGCGCTGAAGCACGGCGGCCTGAAAAACCGCGTAACGGTCAACATCAAGCTGATCGATTCGCAGGATGTCGAAAGCCGCGGCGTCGAAATTCTGAAAGATCTGGATGCTATTCTGATTCCTGGCGGCTTCGGCTACCGCGGCGTGGAAGGCAAAATTATGACCGCGCGCTATGCGCGTGAGAACAATATTCCTTACCTGGGTATCTGCCTGGGTATGCAGGTTGCGCTGATGGAGTTTGCCCGTAACGTCGCCGGTATGGCGGATGCGAACTCTACGGAATTTGTGCCAGACTGTAAGTACCCGGTTGTGGCGCTGATCACCGAGTGGCGCGACGAAGAGGGTAACGTTGAAGTTCGCACAGAGAAGAGCGATCTGGGCGGCACCATGCGTCTGGGCAGCCAGCAGTGTCAGCTGACGCCGGACAGCGTGGTTCGCCAGCTGTACGGCGCGGAGACTATTGTCGAGCGTCACCGCCACCGCTACGAAGTCAACAACATGCTGTTAAAGCAGATCGAAGCGGCCGGTTTACGCGTAGCCGGTCGTTCCGGCGATGACCAGCTGGTCGAGATCATCGAGATCCCGAACCACCCGTGGTTTGTTGCGTGTCAGTTCCATCCGGAATTCACCTCCACGCCTCGTGACGGTCATCCCCTTTTCGCCGGCTTCGTTAAAGCAGCCAGCGAGCATCAGAAGCGTTTGGCGAAATAAGTAGTTTTCATAGCAACGCGCGAACTATTCGCGCGTTGTTTGTCTGAGTTTAAGTTAACTTGTACTGAGGAAAAACTAATGTCCAAAATCGTTAAAGTCATCGGTCGCGAAATCATCGACTCTCGTGGCAACCCGACCGTTGAAGCAGAAGTGCATCTGGAAGGCGGTTTTGTCGGTATGGCGGCCGCACCATCAGGCGCTTCTACCGGTTCCCGTGAAGCGCTGGAACTGCGCGACGGTGACAAATCTCGTTTCCTGGGTAAAGGCGTGACCAAAGCTGTTGCGGCCGTGAACGGCCCAATCGCCGACGCGGTAACCGGCAAAGATGCCAAAGACCAGGCAAACATCGACAAGATCATGATCGATCTTGACGGCACCGAAAACAAATCCAAATTTGGCGCTAACGCCATCCTGGCCGTTTCTCTGGCCGCGGCTAAAGCTGCCGCTGCTGCCAAAGGCATGCCGCTGTATGAGCACATCGCCGAGCTGAACGGCACCCCAGGTAAATTCTCTATGCCGCTGCCGATGATGAACATCATCAACGGCGGTGAGCATGCCGACAACAACGTCGACATCCAGGAATTCATGATCCAGCCGGTTGGCGCGAAAACCCTGAAAGAAGCGGTTCGCATGGGTTCTGAAGTATTCCACAACCTGGCGAAAGTGCTGAAGTCTAAAGGCATGAACACCGCTGTGGGCGACGAAGGCGGCTATGCGCCAAACCTGGGCTCTAACGCCGAAGCGCTGGCGGTTATCGCGGAAGCGGTTAAAGCAGCGGGCTACGAGCTGGGCAAAGATGTTACCCTGGCGATGGACTGTGCGGCCTCTGAATTCTACAAAGACGGTAAATACGTACTGGCTGGCGAAGGCAACAAAGCCTTTACTTCCGAAGAGTTCACCCACTTCCTGGAAGACCTGACCAAACAGTACCCAATCGTTTCCATCGAAGATGGCCTGGACGAATCCGACTGGAACGGCTTCGCTTACCAGACCAAAGTGCTGGGCGATAAAATCCAGCTGGTAGGCGACGACCTGTTTGTAACCAACACCAAAATCCTGAAAGAAGGTATCGAGAAAGGCATCGCTAACTCCATCCTGATCAAGTTTAACCAGATCGGTTCTCTGACTGAAACCCTGGCTGCTATCAAGATGGCGAAAGACGCGGGCTACACAGCGGTTATTTCTCACCGTTCAGGCGAAACCGAAGACGCTACCATTGCCGACCTGGCAGTAGGTACCGCAGCAGGCCAGATCAAAACCGGTTCTATGAGCCGTTCTGACCGCGTTGCCAAGTACAACCAGCTGATCCGTATCGAAGAGTCCCTGGGCAGCCGTGCGCCGTTCAACGGCCTGAAAGAAGTTAAAGGTCAGTAATCTGCTTTTGCAGGTAGCCTGAACTAACTTTGTCGCAAGACTAAGCCTGATAACACCCTGTCGACGTTGCTCTACAGGGTGTTTTTTTATTCATGTTTTTCTCAGCGCGTCAGGTAGCGTAGTCAGGCTTACGCCAGCCGAAAAGCATCGGCCATTTTTTCCTGTTCACGCTGAGTAAAGCCCATATGGGCGGCAATAACCCGCCATTGCACGACCACGGCGCGCAAGCGTTCAATGATACTATCCGCTTCTGCCAATGTAAGTCTAAAAAAGGGCGCAATTTCTCGCGTCAGTTCAATATCCAATGCGTTATCAGCTTCTGTAACATTTAATTTTAGGCCACTGGCAAAAGGAACAGGATTAAGATCGTAAGCTGCCGAGAGCCGCCAGCCTTTTCCGGGAACGAGGATAAAGCCATGGTTACGCAAGTGATCGTCGGTGTTGGATACCAGCATATTAAATACGATACGTGACCAGAGTTCCCGTAGGTCGGTATTGGTTTGCGAGCCGTGACGTATCAAAACTTCTGCCAGTTCAAGATAGCTAACGCCTGTTGAAGCATCTTCGCCGTCAGTATGTCCGGTCATAGTCATTGCCGAAGCGAAATGCAGACGTTTGCTTTTGGCCGTTCGGTCAAACCTGCGCACCATGAAGCAGTGATGATTGCTGGCGAATTTGCGGGCTACGGCTTTTGCAACATTAAGATCGCATGCGGTAGCCAGGGCGTTTACCAGCATTTCCCAGCCGCCGATATTATGTTCATCGTGAATACTGGGAAATTTAGCGATATAAAGGTGACCATCAGTATCAACCACGCTTGCTTTAGGTCTTGCGCCCCCGAGTGAGCCGCCTGGTGCTATCAGCATTTTTAGCCATTCCTGACCCTCAGGCGCATTGTTATCAGCATCGTCCTCCAACGCCCGGCTTGCGCGTTCGAGCGTAGCTATTTCGGTAAAAGGCGGGGCGGCGAGATCAATTCTGTTATCAAGGAATTCGCCCCGGTCCTCCAGGCGATAACGGAGAGCGCCCGGACGGTAGAGGTCATGTACACCCAGTAGAAAATCTGACTGATGCAGGCGGGTGCCTGCGGGTTGAAGACCTGCACGGATGTCTCGCTCCAGGCGACGTTTCATCAGCAGTCGTCCCCACCGATCGGGGCTGGAATCTTCAAAGATGCCAAAAAGAGAGCGGCCAGCCGTTGAGTATTGCGAGCCTTCGTACAGCTGTATGGCAGGATCCAGTTGGATCTGGCTGAGTCCGGGATCGGCAAGCGCCAGAGGGTCGTATTGAAATTCGAAAGTTTCATGTGCCCGACTGCGACGGCATTGCAGGTAGCCCAGACGTTTGGGCTGTGCAAGCCCTTCCCAGTCGGCATAAACGCTAATCATCGTCATCCTTGTCTCCTGAACTTTTATTTTTAACGGGTTTTAACAAAGAAGCCAGGTCTGAAGAGGTGAAGGCCTGATTGGTTATAGCCGCTTTGTTTATGCCCACCGCGCTAGCGGGAGCTTTTTCCATTGCTGTGGTTTTATAAAGTACGCTTTGCGGGGCGGGCCAGGTTTTCGGCAAGTCTTTTTTATTGGGGGTAAGAAGGCGCGCGTCTTGTAGCTCTCGTCCCAACTTATCCTCTGCCGCCAGCAGGTTTAGATCTTGCTCCAGGCCCAATACCTGCATTACGGCAAGGTAAGCGCCAATTGTTACGCCTGAACCGCCTGATTCAAGTGAGCGCAATGTCATTGGTGTCATACCAGCGCGTTCAGCTACCTGTTTGGCAGTTAGTCTACGCCGTTTGCGCGCAAGTTTAAGTCTTTCGCCAAAAGCATCTAAGGTTGCCTGAGTTTTAGGAAGCAGCGGAGCAGTTTTTTTTGCCATAATGTAAATATTTTATCTTTTATTTTTTCTTAAAGATAAAATAGTAGCATGTTGCACAGTGAATAAAGTGATAGGGAGCAAATAAAATCCATTTTTATAGGCAAAAAAGATAAAATATTAACACTTTTACTGTGTGCCGACTTCAGGTATTTTTCTCAGCATTCTATAGCTTTGTTTATGGAATAAGAATCCGTCAGTAAAAAGAGAATCCTCCGCCGGGATTAAGAAAAAACTGGCATAGCACGAAGCGAGTTGGTTAAAAAGCCGCTATCTGTCATACTCTGCGCCCCTATTTTTACTACCAGTTGAGCGCGTAATGCAGTACCCGATTAATGAAATGTTCCAGACGTTGCAGGGCGAAGGGTTTTATACCGGCGTTCCGGCAATTTTTATCCGCCTGCAAGGATGCCCGGTGGGCTGCAGCTGGTGTGACACTAAACACACCTGGGATAAGCTGGCCGATCGGGAAACGTCGCTGGGCGATATCCTGTTGAAAACGGTGGAAACCGATGCCTGGGGCGCGGCGGACGCCGGGGCTTTGCTGGATGTGATTGCGCAGCATGGCTGGACGGCAAAGCATGTAGTGATCACGGGCGGCGAGCCCTGCATCCACGATCTGACGCCGCTGACACAGGCGCTTGAGCAACAGGGTTTCAGCTGTCAGATTGAGACCAGCGGCACGCATCAGGTGAAGTGCAGCGAGAAAACCTGGGTAACGGTTTCGCCTAAGGTCAATATGCGCGGCGGCTACGATGTGCTGGAGCAGGCGCTGGTCCGTGCGGATGAAGTAAAGCACCCGGTTGCTCGTCAGCGCGACGTTGAGGCACTGGATGCGCTGTTAGCAACGCTGAGCGATAGTAAGCCACGTATTATCGCTTTGCAGCCGATCAGCCAGAAAGATGACGCGACAAAGCTGTGTATTGAAACCTGCATTGCGCGCAACTGGCGGTTATCAATGCAGACGCATAAATATCTTAATATTGCCTGATAAAAAAGGCGGCTTTGCGGCCGCCTCAGATTGCTGACAAACGTGAAGCGATGGAGGGCCTGTGGCTGGAGCAAAGCATTACGGGCCATGGACGGCCCGTACTGAGCTACCACGGACGGTGCTTTTTGCGTCTTTGCGGAAGACACAGGCCCTCCTGAGCCGGCACCGACATCATCAACCTCAGGCGGCTTTGCGGGCGCCTCTTTAGTTAATCCCTGTCATTTTTTCCCTTGTCACGCATAGTGTCTGAGCATCAGCCCTTATAGACGCAACCCGCCGTGCAGGTCTCTTTAATCATCACAGCGCTGAGCAGCGGCAGCTTCGGCTTCATCTGATCCCAGATCCATTTAGCCAGCACTTCGCTGGTTGGATTCTCCAGTCCCGGAATATCGTTCAGATAATAATGGTCCAGCCGATCGTAAAGCGGTTTAAAGGCCGCTTTCAGTTCGGCGAAGTCCATGATCCAGCCGGTATGCGCGTCCACTTCGCCGGTGATTTCGAGCCGCACCAGGAACGAGTGCCCGTGCAGGCGGCCGCATTTATGGCCTTCCGGCACGTTAGGCAGGTGGTGTGCCGCCTCGAATTGGAAATCTTTAAACAGCGTGGTAGGCATAGACAGTCCCGGTAATTTCTTAAAAAAACGCGCGAAGTCTACCCGAAAAAGCCTTTTTTCGCACTGCTTTCGCGGCCGATCGGCATGCCGTTATCCGTGGCGAAAAGCTTACGCCATTAACTTACTGATTAATAATGGGTTGCCTAATCTGTTTCATCGTTATCCCTTACTTGTAAAACCGTTTAGTCATTTTGGTTATTTTATATTACCAACCCTTCTTTAAGGGTTATTATGCCAGTCGTTACCCTAACGCTATCTTGCTGTCTTTACGGCTCTGACCACCGATACTGGAACTCTCAACGCAATGACGACTCAGGCTTCTCTGCTGCCGCTTAATCCGGAGCAGCTCTCCCGCCTTCAGGCGGCAACCGGCGATTTTTCTCCCACGCAGCTGGCATGGCTCTCCGGCTATTTCTGGGGCATGGTTAACCAGACTCCGGGCGCGGCAGCCGCCAGCGCGCCAGCGCCGGTCGACGTACCGACCATTACGCTGCTTTCCGCTTCGCAGACCGGCAACGCGCGCCGCGTCGCTGAACAGCTGCGTGACGATCTGCTGGCCGCCAAATTGAACGTGAATCTGGTCAATGCGGGTGACTATAAATTCAAGCAGATTGCGCAGGAGAAGCTGCTGGTGGTGATCACCTCCACACAGGGCGAGGGCGAGCCGCCGGAAGAAGCCGTGGCGCTGCATAAATTCCTGATGTCGAAAAAAGCGCCGAAGATGGATAACACTGCGTTTGCCGTCTTTGGCCTGGGCGACACCTCTTACGAATTCTTCAGCCAGGCTGGCAAAGATTTTGACAGCAAGCTGGGCGAACTGGGCGGCGAGCGTCTGCTGGATCGCGTAGATGCAGACGTTGAGTTTGCAGCGGATGCGGAGCAGTGGCGCAAAAAGATTGTAGAAGTGCTTAAGGCGCGCGTACCAACCGAATCACCAGCGGCGGCCGTAGCCAATGCTACCGGTACGGTCAACGAAGTCTTCAGCAGCCCCTACACTAAAGAAGAGCCGCTGACTGCCAGCCTTGCCGTGAACCAAAAGATTACCGGCCGTAATTCCGATAAAGACGTGCGCCATATTGAAATCGATTTGGGCGATTCTGGTTTGCGCTACCAGCCTGGCGATGCGCTGGGCATCTGGTATGAAAACGATCCGCAGCTGGTCAAAGAGCTGGTCGAACTGCTGTGGCTGAAAGGCGATGAGAGCGTGCAGGTTAACGGCGCCGAATTGTCGCTTAGCGAAGCGCTGCAAAAACATTTTGAGCTGACGGTTAACACTACGCAAATTGTCGAGCAGTACGGCAAGCTGAGCCGTGACGAGAAGCTGCTGGAGCTGGTTAGCGACAAGAGCCGTCTGCAACACTATGCGCAGACTACGCCAATTGTGGATATGGTGCGCCAGGCACCTACAGAACTGCGTGCCGAGCAATTGACGGAGCTGCTCCGTCCGCTGACTCCGCGTCTTTATTCTATTGCCTCATCTCAGGCAGAAAGCGAAACCGAAGTGCATATTACCGTTGGCGCGGTACGCTATGAGATCGACGGCCGCGCGCGTGCAGGCGGCGCATCCAGCTTCCTGGCGGATCGACTGGAAGAAGATGGCGAAGTACGTGTCTTTATCGAGCATAACGATAACTTCCGTCTGCCGGCCAATCCGGAAACGCCGGTTATTATGATCGGGCCAGGCACCGGCATCGCGCCATTCCGTGCCTTTATGCAGCAGCGCGACAATGATGGCGCAGAGGGCAAAAACTGGCTCTTCTTTGGCAACCCGCACTTTACCGAAGATTTTCTTTATCAGGTGGAGTGGCAGCGCTACGTCAAAGACGGCCTGCTGACCAATATCGATCTGGCCTGGTCGCGCGACCAGCAGCAGAAAGTTTACGTACAAGACAAAATTCGCGCTAAGGGCGCGGAAGTCTGGAGCTGGATCCAGCAGGGCGCGCATATCTATGTGTGCGGCGATGCCAACCGCATGGCGAAGGATGTCGAGCAGGCGCTGCTGGAAATTGTCGCGGAACATGGCGGCATGGATATCGAAAGCGCGGATGAATTCCTGAGCGAGCTGCGAATTGAGCGCCGCTATCAGCGAGACGTCTACTAAGCAGGCCGCTTTGCCCCGCCGCCGGACGTTGAGCCGTCGGCGGTACTAACGAATATAAAAGAGACAGCCTTATGAGCAATGAAAAACATCCGGGGCCGCTGGTAGTTGAGGGCAAACTGACCGACGCCGAGCGCCTGAAAAAAGAGAGCAACTACCTGCGCGGCACCATTGCGGAAGATCTGGGTAACGGCCTGACCGGCGGTTTCACTGGCGACAACTTCTTGCTGATCCGCTTTCACGGCATGTACCAGCAGGATGACCGCGATATCCGTGCGGAGCGCGCCGAGCAGAAGCTGGAACCGCGCCACGCCATGATGCTGCGCTGCCGCCTGCCTGGCGGTATCATCACGCCAACGCAGTGGCTGGCGATTGACAAGTTCGCCGAAGACAACACCATCTACGGCAGCATTCGTCTGACCAACCGTCAGACCTTCCAGTTTCATGGCATCCTGAAAGGCAACGTTAAGCCTGCTCATCAAATGCTGCATGAGGTGGGTCTGGATGCGCTGGCTACGGCCAACGACGTTAACCGCAACGTGCTTTGTACCTCTAACCCGATAGAGTCTGAGCTGCATCAGGAAGCCTACGAGTGGGCGAAAAAACTTTCCGAACATCTGCTGCCGCAAACCCGCGCCTATGCGGAAATCTGGCTGGATCAGGAAAAGGTCGCGACTACCGATAAAGAGCCGATCCTGGGCGAAACCTATCTGCCGCGTAAATTCAAAACTACCGTGGTGGTGCCGCCGCACAACGATGTGGATTTGCATGCCAACGACCTGAATTTTATCGCCATTGCGGAAAACGGCAAACTGGTCGGCTTTAACCTGCTGGTTGGCGGCGGTCTTTCTATCGATCACGGCAACAAAGCGACCTACGCGCGTACCGCGAGCGAGTTTGGCTATCTGCCGGTAGAGAAGATCCTCGACGTAGCGGAAGCGGTAGTGACCACGCAGCGCGACTGGGGCAACCGTACCGATCGTAAAAACGCCAAAACCAAATACACGCTGGAGCGCGTGGGCGTCGAAACCTTTAAGCAGGAAGTTGAGCGCCGCGCTGGCCTGACCTTCGAACCCATTCGTCCCTATGAATTCACCACGCGCGGCGACCGCTTCGGCTGGGTGAAAGGTATCGATAACAACTGGCACCTGACGCTGTTTATCGAAAACGGTCGCCTGCTGGATTATCCGGGCCGTCCGCTGAAAACCGGCCTGGCGGAAATCGCGAAGGTGCACAAAGGCGACTTCCGCCTGACCGCTAACCAGAACCTGATCGTGGCGGGCGTGCCGGAGGCGGATAAACCCGCTATTGAGCAGCTTGCGCGCGAGCATGGCCTGATGGAAAGCGTTACCGCACAGCGTGAAAACTCCATGGCCTGCGTCGCCTTTCCAACCTGTCCGCTGGCGATGGCGGAAGCAGAACGTTTCCTGCCATCGTTTGTGACACGCGTGGAAGAACTGATGACGGCGCACGGCGTCGGCGATGAGCACATCGTGCTGCGCGTTACGGGCTGTCCAAACGGTTGTGGCCGCGCGTTGTTGGCCGAAGTCGGCCTGGTAGGCAAGGCGCCGGGCCGCTATAACCTGCATCTTGGCGGTAACCGTATCGGCACGCGCATTCCGCGTATGTACCGTGAAAACATTACCGAAGATGAAATTTTAACTACCCTTGATCATCTGTTGAGTCGCTGGTCAAAAGAACGCGAAGCGGACGAAGGCTTTGGCGATTTCACCATTCGCGCTGGCGTGGTGGAACCCGTTCTGGATCCGGCTCGCGATTTTTGGGCATAACGGAGGCGCGAAATGGCTCTACTCGATCTCTCGGCACTAAACGAACTGCCTAAAGTTGAGCGCGTAATGGCGCTGGCGGAAATTAACACCGAGCTGGAGAAGCTTTCCGCTCAGGAGCGCGTGATCTGGGCGCTGGAGAATTTACCGGGCGAAGCGGTACTCTCTTCCAGTTTCGGCATTCAGGCGGCGGTCAGCCTGCATCTGGTTAGCCAGGCGAAGCCGGATATTCCGGTGATCCTCACCGATACCGGCTATCTGTTTCCGGAAACCTATCAGTTTATCGACGAGCTGACCGAAAAGCTTGGCCTGAACCTGAAGGTATTCCGCGCCGAGCAGAGCGCGGCCTGGCAGGAAGCCCGCTACGGTAAGCTGTGGGAGCAGGGCGTGGAAGGCATCGAGCGCTACAACGACATCAACAAGGTCGAGCCGATGAACCGCGCGCTGAAAACGCTGAACGCGCAAACCTGGTTCGCCGGGCTGCGCCGCGATCAGTCCAGCAGCCGCGCTAATCTGCCGGTGCTGGCTATCCAGCGCGGCGTATTCAAAGTGCTGCCTATTATCGACTGGGACAACCGCCAGGTTTATCAGTATCTGAAAGAGCATGGCCTGGGCTACCACCCGCTGTGGGATCAGGGCTATCTGTCAGTGGGCGATACGCACACCACCAGAAAGTGGGAGCCAGGCATGGCGGAAGAGGAAACCCGCTTCTTCGGCCTCAAGCGCGAATGCGGTCTACACGAGTAATAAAAAACGCCCCGGTTTGGGGCGTTTCAGACTGCAGACAAAGCTAAAAAAGCTCAGGTGAACATCTGTTTTTTTACAGCAACTCCGTAGCTTTATGGCGGCAGAGGCTGAGCGGATAAGCTGACCGTTTGGCGCATGGGCGCGCCAACCGAGCCTCCACGGACGGATTAACGGCGTGTCTGTGTTCCGATCTGCCTCTGCTGAGCAACGAATTACAGCCCCACCAGCGCAGAAAAATCTGCCGATCCGCGCGTCATGTTCACTTTAGTCACTTCGTAATCCGCCACCTTCTGGAAGGCATCTTCTGCCAGGATAGCATCCAGACTCGCCCGATCGATATCTTTTACCAGGATCACGCCGCCGGTGCGTGGATCTTTACGGCCAGCGGCAATAAAAGTGCCGTTGTTAAACCAGGTATCCAGCCAGGCGATATGGGCATCCAGCGCGGCATCAACTTCTGCCATCGGGCGGTTATAGGTCAGGCTAACAATATACATAGTTGCTTCCTTAAGCGTTTGGTTGAGGGTTAGCCAGCTCGCGGATCAGCGGCAGTAGAATGGCTACGCTGTCATGCGTGCGGCGTTCAATGCGGCCTGGCAGCCAGCGATCGATCCAGGCAAGGTTATCGCAGCTGGCCTGTTGCTGGCAGCTTCCCTGAGGGAAGTGGCTATTGGTAGTGCGCAACAGCCTTCCTTTCTTATCCCAGTTGGCGGCGCGAACGCTCAGCAGCGGGATACCTGCCTTATCGAAAGCTTCTGTTGCCGGTTCGCTTTTCACCGCTTTGCCCAGCGTGGCGGCAGGGATATGCAATGAACGGGCAATCGCCAGCGCCCGATCGCGCGTCTGTCGCGCCACAGGTTCAGGGGTGTTGGCACCGCTGTTAAACCAAAGCTTGCTGCCTGTAATCAGATCGCTCAGCTTAACGACCAGCAGCGTATTCTTTTTCTCTTCCGGCTTCATGCGCGCCAGATAATCTTCTTCTCCGTGCAGCGAGCTGCCGCTGAGCGCGACAAAACGCAGGCTATAATGCAGCTGTGTCGATTGCAGCCGTTGCGCCAGTTCCAGCATGACGGCCAGACCAGAAGCATTGTCATCCACGCCCTGTAAAGTCAGGCCGCCGCGGTTTTTCTGCCGATCTGCGTCGCTTTGCGGCAGATAAGTATCGGCCTGCGCCAGAATGACAATTTGCTGCGGTACTTCGCCAGCGCGTGCGGCAATAACCGAAGTTGCGGTAACGCTGCGATCGTTCAGGCGACCATCCTGTGATTTATACTGATAGCGTGCGGTAAAATTTCTTTTGTTACTTTCGTAGCCCCACTGGCGGAACTGCTGCTGCAAATAGTCGGCATTCAGCATTTCGGCAGGACTGCCGACCATACGACCCGGAAAATACGTCGCGATATGCCGCAGCTGTTGTCCGGCAAAGTGACCTTCATTAGCTGTAGCGTAAAAAGAGGAAAAAGCGCCGAGCGCGAAAAGCGCGCCCAGGCAAAATCGGGAAAACATGTTGCGTCCTTAATCGTCATCCTGTGACGAAACAGCGAAATATTTTGCTGCCCTAGTATGAAAGTGTGACCGGCCGCGCACAATTACAATCCTTCTGAAAGCCCCCAAAATTCATCCGTTAAGCACATTTTGTGCGTAGCTTCGCCGGGACGTTATTCCATTCGGTAACTACTCATTCCAATTAGTAATTTCATAAGGCATCGCCGCCGCCCTATAGTCGCCGTTAACTTTTTGTTATTTAGCAAGGCTGACGTGGATTATCTTCCCCTTTTTGCAGACATCCGAAACAAACCGGTGCTGGTAGTCGGCGGCGGCGACGTTGCTGCACGCAAAATAGAACTGCTGCGTCGCGCAGGCGCACGCGTGCAAATTGCAGCGCGCGAACTTTGTGAAGAACTGACAGAGTTGCAGGAGCGCGACGAAGTGGAATGGATCGCGCGCGAATATCAGAGCGCCCAGCTTGACCAGGTTTATCTGGTCATTGCCGCCACCGATGACAACGCGCTGAACAGCCGTGTTTTCGATGATGCCAGCGAGCGCCGCCTGCTGGCGAACGTAGTCGACGACCAGCCTAAATGCTCTTTTATTTTTCCCTCGATCGTCGATCGCTCGCCGCTGGTGGTTGCGATTTCTTCCAGCGGTACGGCGCCGGTGCTGGCCCGTCTGCTGCGCGAAAAAATCGAGACTCTGCTGCCGGGAAATCTGGGTCAGATGGCAGCTATCGCCGGAAGCTGGCGCGACAGGGTTAAAGAACGGCTGACCAAAATGTCCCAGCGCCGCCGTTTCTGGGAGAAAGCTTTCAATGGCCTGTTCGCCAGCCAGGTTGCTTCCGGCAATCTGCTCGGCGCGGAGCAGACGCTGGCGGAACAGCTGGATAACCCAGAGGCCAGCCAGGGCGAAATCATTCTGGTGGGTGCCGGGCCGGGCGACGCCGGTTTGCTGACGCTGCGTGGGCTTCAGGTTATGCAGCAGGCGGACGTGGTGCTCTACGATCACCTGGTAAGCGATGAAATTCTCGATCTGGTACGTCGTGATGCCGATCGCATTTGCGTTGGCAAACGTGCCAGCGCGCATAGCGTGCCGCAGGAAGAAACCAACCGCATGCTGGTTGAACTGGCGAAAAAGGGCAAGCGTGTAGTGCGTTTGAAAGGCGGCGATCCCTTTATCTTTGGTCGCGGCGGCGAAGAGCTACAGGCAGCGGTAGAAGCGGGTATTCCGTTTCAGGTCGTTCCGGGCGTTACCGCAGCAGCAGGCGCGACGGCCTATGCCGGTATCCCACTGACGCACCGCGATCATGCTCAAAGCGTGCTGTTTATCACTGGTCACTGCCGCGCCGATGGCGAAGGCATGGACTGGCCTTCTCTGGCCCGCGCGCGCCAGACGTTAGCTATCTATATGGGCACGGTAAAAGCTGCCGAAATTTCGGCGCAGCTTATCGCTCATGGCCGCGACGCGCAGACGCCGGTTGCGGTGATTGGTCGCGGTACGCGCCAGGATCAGCAGGTGCTGACCGGCACGCTCCAGCAATTAGAACAACTCGCACAAAGTGCGCCAACGCCAGCCCTGCTAGTGATAGGGGAAGTGGTGAACCTGCATCAGCAGCTGGCGTGGTTTCAACATTCAGCGCAGCGGGACGGACGCGAATCCGCCGTTGTGAATTTGGCTTGAGGAAAAGTTATGGATCAAAAACGACTCACTCACCTGCGTCAACTGGAAGCGGAAAGTATCCATATCATCCGTGAAGTGGCGGCAGAGTTTGGCAATCCGGTGATGATGTACTCCATCGGCAAAGACTCTTCGGTCATGCTGCATCTGGCGCGTAAGGCATTCTATCCGGGCACGCTGCCGTTTCCGCTGCTGCATGTGGATACCGGCTGGAAATTCCGCGAAATGTACGAATTCCGCGACCGTACGGTAAAAGAGATCGGCGCGGAGCTGCTGGTACATAAAAACCCGGAAGGCGTGGCTATGGGCATCAACCCGTTCGTCCACGGCAGTGCCAAGCATACCGATATTATGAAAACCGAAGGGCTGAAGCAGGCGCTGAACAAATACGGCTTTGATGCCGCGTTCGGCGGCGCGCGCCGCGACGAAGAGAAATCCCGCGCGAAAGAGCGTATCTATTCGTTCCGTGACCGTTTCCATCGCTGGGATCCGAAAAATCAGCGTCCTGAGCTGTGGCATAACTACAACGGCCAGATCAACAAAGGCGAAAGTATCCGCGTATTCCCGCTCTCCAACTGGACCGAGCTGGATATCTGGCAGTACATCTTCCTGGAAAACATCGAAATCGTTCCGCTTTACCTGGCTGCTCCTCGTCCGGTGCTGGAGCGTGACGGCATGCTGATGATGATTGACGACGACCGCATTGATTTGCAGCCTGGTGAAGTGATTGAACAGCGCATGGTACGTTTCCGTACCCTTGGCTGCTGGCCACTGACCGGCGCGGTAGAATCCGAAGCGCAAACGCTGCCGGAAATCATCGAAGAGATGCTGGTCTCGACCACCAGCGAACGTCAGGGGCGCGTTATCGACCGCGATCAGTCCGGCTCGATGGAGCTGAAAAAACGCCAGGGTTATTTCTAAGGAGCCGAGATGAACAACGTCATTGCACAACAAATCGCCGACCAGGGCGGCGTGGAAGCCTGGCTGCACGCCCAGCAGCATAAAAGCCTGCTGCGCTTTCTGACCTGCGGCAGCGTCGACGACGGCAAAAGCACGCTGATTGGCCGCCTGCTGCACGACACGCGCCAGATTTATGAAGATCAGCTTTCTTCTCTGCATAGCGACAGCAAGCGTCACGGTACCCAGGGCGAAAAACTGGATCTGGCGCTGCTGGTGGACGGCCTTCAGGCCGAACGCGAGCAGGGCATCACTATTGACGTGGCCTACCGCTATTTCTCTACCGAGAAGCGTAAATTCATTATCGCCGATACGCCGGGACACGAGCAGTACACCCGCAACATGGCAACCGGCGCTTCAACTTGCGATCTGGCGATTTTGCTGATCGACGCCCGTAAAGGCGTGCTGGATCAGACGCGCCGCCATAGCTTTATCTCCACGCTGCTAGGGATCAAACATCTGGTAGTCGCCGTCAATAAGATGGATCTGGTGGAGTACAGCGAAGAAAGATTTGAGCAGATCAAACAGGACTACCTGGATTTCGCCGCGCAGCTGCCAACCGATCTGGATATTCGCTTTGTACCGCTGTCGGCGCTGGAAGGCGAAAACGTCGCTTCCCAAAGCCAGGCGATGAGCTGGTATACCGGCCCAACGCTGCTGGACGTGCTGGAAACCGTTGAAGTTCGACGCGTGGTGGAACAGCAGCCGATGCGCTTCCCGGTACAGTACGTTAACCGGCCTAACCTGGATTTCCGTGGCTATGCGGGTACGCTGGCTTCCGGCGTAGTTAAAGTCGGCCAGCGCGTTAAAGTGCTGCCTTCCGGCGTGGAATCTTCCGTAGCGCGCATCGTAACCTTTGATGGCGACCTACAGGAAGCACAGGCTGGTGAAGCCATTACGCTGGTGCTCAAAGACGAAATCGACATCAGCCGCGGCGATCTGCTGGTAGAGGCTGACGCCGAACTAAAACCGGTGCAGGCGGCAAGCGTGGACGTGGTCTGGATGGCGGAACAGCCGCTGGTGCCGGGCCAAAGTTTTGATGTCAAAATTGCCGGTAAAAAAACGCGTGCTCGCGTTGAAGGCATCCAGTATCAGGTAGAAATCAACAGCCTGGATCGCCGGGAAGTCGAGAACCTACCGCTGAACGGCATCGGCCTGGTTGATGTGACTTTCGATGAACCGATGGTGCTGGATAGCTATCAGCAAAATCCGGTAACCGGCGGCATGATCTTTATCGATCGTCTGAGCAACGTCACGGTCGGCGCGGGCATGATCCGCGAGCCAAAAGAAGACGTAGCGCAAGCTAACGGCGATTTCAGCGCTTTTGAAATCGAGTTTAATGCGCTGGTGCGTCGTCACTTCCCACACTGGGGCGCGCGCGACATTTCAGGCGGTAAATAATGGCCGCTCACGATGAAAACGTCGTCTGGCATTCGCACGCGGTAACGCGTGCGGAACGCGAGCAGCTGCATGGGCATCAGGGCGCGGTGCTGTGGTTCACCGGGCTTTCCGGCTCGGGTAAATCCACCGTAGCTGGCGTGTTGGAGCAGGCGCTGCATCAGCTCGGCGCCAGCACCTATCTGCTGGATGGCGACAACGTGCGCCACGGACTCTGCCGCGATTTAGGCTTTAGCGATGCCGACCGCAAGGAGAACATCCGCCGCGTTGGCGAAGTGGCTAAGCTGATGGTAGATGCGGGCCTGATCGTGCTGAGCGCGTTTATCTCGCCGCACCGGGAAGAGCGGCAAATGGTGCGTGATATGGTTGGTGAAGGGCGCTTTATTGAGATCTTTGTCGATACGCCGTTGGCTATCTGTGAAGCGCGCGATCCGAAAGGTCTCTATAAAAAAGCACGGGCCGGCGAGCTACGTAATTTCACCGGCATCGATGCCGTTTATGAAGCGCCGGAACGTCCGGAAATTCATCTGGATGGCGAACAATTGGTAACAAATTTACGCCTTCAGATATTAGATCTGCTGCGCCAGCGCGATATCATCAAAGCCTGAGATAGCCACGGCGAAACGCCTCAGAGCGGGCCGTATTACGCGTCAACAGGATACTTATGCATAACGTTACGCCCATGCTGGCCCGCAAAGACGATCGCCAGGAAGAACCTTCCTGGTCTTTTCCCGGTGGCGTGGCAGGCTTTGCCTGCTACTGGTTCGCGCTGGCGATCCCCTTTATGCTTTACGGCTCTAACACGCTGTTTTTCTTCCTCTACACCTGGCCTTTCTTTCTTGCGCTGCTTCCTGTATCTGTACTGATTGGCATCGTCGCCAGCGTACTGCTGCGCGGCCATCTAATCTGGACGCTGTTGCTTACCATTGTGGTGGTCATCGGTCTTTTCTGGCTGCTGTTTACCCTGCTGAGCGGTTGGTAAAGGGTTCCGTTGCGATCCCGTTTTTCTCTTCCGGGGAAAAATTCGATTTCTGAATGCGGCGGGTGGTAACAGAAGGTTGCCTGATAAAAAGCCCGTTTCGCCAGTTTTTCTGGTACGTGCTAAATCATAAAGCGATAGCCTTCCAGCGCTTTCACTGTCATTGTTAATCCCAGCTGTAGCAAACTTGCCAGATACTCTTCTGCACTGGCCGGTGGGATTTTAAGACTTGCCCGCTGCGCGTGTACCGCTTTCAAAACCAAAGCCTGATTTAAATCGATCAAATCTGCAATAAACTCGTCAGGATGCATGGCCTCAATATTCAATCCGGAAAGATTTTCGGCAGGAAAATCTTTCATATTGAAAGTCACTATCACTTCAGCATTACACCTTATCGCAGCCGCAACTACATGCCTGTCGTCCGGATCTGGCAGTACCAAACCGGCTATTAACGGCTCAAACCCGGTTACCAGAGCATCAGGAAGCGCCTTGTTCATCAGAGCTTCAACCTGTTTAACCTTTTCCCTGCTTATTTCAGGCGCATTGGCGACCAAATTTCTCTGCCATTCATTGTGAATAACGGCCGTCCACTTTGGCTGATACAGACCACTCAACCCAAGCCGCATAAGCAGATCGCGTAACCTGTTTGGGTAGATGACGCAGGCATCAAGTACAACCGGATAAGGTGAATGATTCATCAGTAAAAACCGAGTTTTTGGCTTATATCAACCAGCTCCTGCATTGCATCGTTGCTTTCACTTTCGCGCTGGGCCTTGTATCGCATGAGATCGGCAAAGAGCACGCGGCGATGGCGGCCTGTTTTATGGAAAGGCAGTTTCCCTTCTTCTAAAAGTTTCACCATATGAGGGCGTGAAACGTTAAGGATATTGGCTGCTTCCTGAGTCGTTAATTCAGCATGGACAGGAACAACCTGTACCGCATTGCCGACGGCCAGTTCTCCCAATATGTTTACTAACAATGCCAGTGCGGAAGTGGGTAGCTCAATCTGGTGGGGCTCATCGTTTGCATCCTGGATTGATATTTTTTGGGTTTCCAGCTTTGTCGAGAGAACCGTCGCCAGTTCTCTTTGACTACGTAATGCGACCTCAATTTCCTTCGGTGCTGGCAGGCTTACATTGTCCAGAATTGAGTTTGTCATAAGTTATTTTCCAATACCTGAGTTCGATAATTTTAAGATTTAGCTGTCATAACGGATGCAACATAAGTACGTAGTAAAGCATCAGCCACAAGATAGTAATCGAAATAAACGAAAGTGGCAATAATCGAAATAAACGAAAATCACCGACCGGTCAGCGAGGTGATTTAGGCTATATTTCGCAGCCGCAGTGGAGTCGTGAGGAAAGTTGTGGGATGATTGGGCCGTTTTTCAGGGGGCGGGGATGGGAAAACTTACGCTGCTGTTACTTGTGCTACTCGGCTGGCTGCAATATTCGCTCTGGCTGGGCAAGAACGGCCTACATGACTATACGCGCGTTAACGACGATGTTGCGGTGCAGCAGAGCAGTAACGCCAAATTAAAAGCGCGCAACGATCGGCTGTTTGCAGAAATCGACGATCTGAACGGCGGTTCCGAAGCTATCGAAGAGCGCGCGCGCAATGAGCTGGGCATGATCAAGCCCGGAGAGACCTTCTATCGCCTTGTGCCAGATCGCAGCAAAAACGTGCAGGCTAACCAACAACGATAAAACATGACTATCGCAGGTACCGAGGTAATTGCCATCGTGCCCGCTGCCGGTGTCGGTAGCCGGATGCAGGCGGCTTGTCCTAAGCAATATCTTCTTATTAACGGTAAGACGATCCTTGAGCACGCTATCGCTGGCCTGCTGGCGCATCCGCTCATTAACCGGGTTATCGTTGCGATCACGCCGGAAGACCCCTGGTTCTTTACGCTACCGGTAGCGAGCGATCCTCGTGTGCGCTGGGTGCCGGGCGGAAAAGAACGGGCCGACTCAGTGCTGGCGGGATTGCAGGCGGCGACCGAAGCGAACTGGGCACTGGTGCACGATGCGGCCAGACCTTGTCTTCATGCCGATGACCTCAGCCGACTGCTGGCAATTACCGCCACCAGCCGCATCGGCGGCATTCTTGCTGCGCCGGTGCGTGATACCATGAAGCGAGCGAAACCCGATAATCCGGCCATTGCCCATACGGTAGAACGAGAGGCGCTCTGGCACGCCCTGACGCCGCAGCTGTTTCCGCTTGAGCTTTTACGCAATTCTCTGCAGCGGGCGCTGCGCGAGGGCGCTACCATTACGGACGAAGCCTCCGCGCTGGAATATTGCGGCTACCATCCAGAACTGATTGCGGGCCGCAGCGATAATATCAAGGTAACGCGGCCGGAAGATTTGGCGCTGGCCGCTTTCTACCTGACTCAATTAAACAATAAGGAGAGCGCATGATGCGTATCGGCCACGGTTTTGATGTACACGCGTTTGGCGGCGAAGGCCCGCTGATTATCGGCGGCGTGCGAATTCCTTATGAGAAAGGGCTGCTGGCCCATTCAGACGGCGACGTGGCGCTGCATGCGCTGACGGATGCGCTGCTGGGCGCGGCGGCGCTGGGCGATATCGGCAAACTTTTTCCGGATACGGATGACGCCTATAAAGGCGCAGACAGCCGCGAACTGCTTCGTGAGGCCCTGCGGCAGATCGAGAAGAAAGGCTATCGCGTCGGCAATGTGGACGTCACCATCATCGCGCAGGCGCCAAAAATGCTGCCACATTCGCCGCAGATGCGTATTAATATCGCTGAAGATTTGGGCATCCATATGGATGAGGTCAATGTGAAAGCGACTACTACAGAAAAACTCGGCTTTACCGGACGCGGCGAAGGTATTGCCTGTGAAGCGGTCGCGCTACTGATTAAGGCTGAAGCCTGATGACCGCCTGGCTTTATGGCCAGCCAGCCGCCAGCGGCGTGGTCAAGGCGAACCCGGAAGACTTCGTAGTGATTGAAGACCTGGGCTATCGGCCGGACGGCGACGGCGAGCAGGTGCTGGTGCGTATCCGCAAAAACGGCTGTAATACCCGTTTTGTTGCCGAGGCGCTGGCGAAGTTCGCTAAAATCCATCCGCGCGACGTCAGCTTCGCCGGGATGAAAGATCGCCACGCGGTAACGGAGCAGTGGTTCTGCCTGCGCGTTCCGGGTAAAGAGACGCCGGATTTCACCGCTTTTCAGCTGGAAGGCTGCGAAGTGCTGGAAAGCGCGCGCCATCGCCGCAAGCTGCGTACCGGCGCGCTACAGGGCAACGCATTTACGCTGATCCTGCGCCAAATTTCCGATCGTGAAAGCGTCGAACAACGTTTACAGCAGATAGCGCAAAACGGCTTTCCAAACTATTTCGGCGAGCAGCGTTTTGGCCATGCCAATAATAACCTGATTATGGCGCAGCGCTGGGCAGCAGACGAGATCCGGGTACGCGAACGCAATAAGCGTAGCTTCCTGCTTTCTGCCGCGCGCAGCGCCTTATTTAACCAGGTTGTCAGCGATCGCCTGGAGAAACTGGGTTCGCTGACCCGCGTACTGCCAGGCGATGCGCTACAGCTAACCGGGCGCGGTAGCTGGTTTGTAGCAACCGAAGAGGAACTGGGCACGCTTCAGGCGCGTACGGAAAATAATGAGCTACGTGTCACGGCACCTTTGCCTGGTAGCGGCGACCCGGGCGTCCAGGGCGAAGCGCTGGCTTTTGAACAACAAAGCCTGGCGAACGAAACGGCGCTGATCGCGCTGTTAGAGCGGGAGCGCGTAGAGGCGGCTCGCCGCGCCGTACTGGTAGTACCTCGCGACCTGTGCTGGAGCTGGTGGGATGATGTCACTGTGGAACTCTCTTTCTGGCTGCCGGCGGGCAGCTTCGCCACCAGTCTGGTGCGAGAACTGCTTAACCAGCCAAACGGTGAGGCGGAAGTCGGCGAATAGCCGCGTTCGGGAATGATATACTGCCCAACAGACTGATAATAAGGGGTTAAATCTCAGATGCGAATATTGCTGAGTAACGATGACGGTATTCATGCGCCGGGGATCCAGACGCTGGCGGCCGCGCTGCGCGAGTTCGCAGAAGTACAGGTAGTGGCGCCGGATCGCAACCGCAGCGGCGCATCGAACTCGCTGACGCTGGAAACGCCGCTTCGTACCTTCAGCTATCCCAATGGCGATATCGCCGTGCAGATGGGCACGCCCACCGACTGTGTCTATCTGGGCGTTAATGCATTGATGCAGCCCCGGCCCGACATCGTGGTTTCCGGTATTAACGCCGGGCCAAACCTGGGCGATGACGTCATCTATTCCGGCACCGTCGCGGCAGCGATGGAGGGTAGGCATCTGGGGTTGCCCGCGCTTGCCGTCTCGCTCGATGGTCATGAGCATTACGCTACCGCCGCTGCCGTTACCTGCTCCATTCTCCGCGCGTTACTGCGTGAGCCGCTGCGCACCGGGCGCATCCTGAATATCAATGTACCAGATCTGCCATTAAGCGAGATCAAAGGCATTCGCGTTACCCGCTGCGGCAGCCGCCATCCCAGCGACCAGGTGATTCCACTGGAGGATCCGCGCGGCCATAAGCTGTACTGGATTGGCCCGCCGGGCGAGAAATTCGACGCTGGCCCCGATACAGACTTCGCGGCCGTTGAGGAAGGCTACGTCTCGGTAACCGCGCTGCATGTCGATCTCACCGCGCACGCCGCGCAGGAGGTCGTCGCTTCGTGGTTAGCCAGTTCGGGAGTTGAAAACGAATGGTGAACCGCCGTATCGAAACGCTGCTGATGCAGCTTCGCCAGCAGGGTATTACGGATGAAGCGCTGTTAAAGGCGATAGAGGCCGTGCCGCGCGAGCGTTTCGTCGATGAAGCTTTCGAGCATCAGGCCTGGGAAAATACGGCGCTGCCGATTGGCTCCGGGCAGACCATCTCTCAGCCCTATATCGTCGCGAAGATGACCTCGCTGCTGGCGCTAAAGCCTGATTCGCGCGTGCTGGAGATCGGCACGGGTTCCGGTTACCAAACTGCGATCCTGGCGCATCTTGTCGAACACGTTTGCTCCGTCGAGCGCATCAAAGGTTTGCAATGGCAGGCGAAGCGGCGGTTAAAACAGCTCGATCTGCATAACGTATCAACCCGCCACGGTGATGGCTGGCAAGGCTGGCCGGCGCGCGGCCCTTTTGATGCGATCATAGTGACTGCCGCACCGCCGGAAATCCCGGTAGAGCTGATGAACCAGCTGGACGAAGGCGGCGTTATGGTGCTGCCGGTAGGAGAGGAACAGCAGCAGCTCAAGCGTATTACCCGTAAAAGCGGAGAATTCCTGGTGGAAACCATTGAGCCGGTACGTTTTGTGCCACTGGTGCAGGGCGATCTGGCCTGATTGCCTGGCGAATTGTACGTATCTGTTAATGGCTTCTATCTGTTAATGGCACGCGGCGGTCGATATTGTTACTATCTTACCCATTCAGAATTTAATGCTGCTGGCGCAGGTTTAGCCGAGCGCGGTCGCACAGTTTTGCCGTAGCGGGGGATATAAATGAGCACGGGAAGCCCGGTAGTAAAATTACGCCGTATCGCGGCGGTTTCGCTGGTTGGTTTTTGGCTGGCTGGCTGTTCCAGCAACAATACACAGGCGCCCATCAGCTCGGTAGGCGGCAACGGTAGCGCCAACAGCGGCGGCGGGCTTATCACCCAGCCGCCGCCGATCGTTTCCGGCAACAGCGCGCCCGCGATGAGCGGAGGCGGAAGTGAAAATGTTGTTACGCAAAATGGCCGCATCGTCTATAACCGCTCGTATGGGAATATTCCGAAAGGCAGCTACAGCGGCGAAACTTATACCGTTAAACGTGGCGATACGCTGTTCTATATTGCCTGGATTACCGGTAACGATTTCCGCGATTTAGCCGATCGAAATAACGTCCCTGCACCTTACAGCCTCAACGTGGGTCAGCGCTTGCAGGTTAGTAACGGCTCAGGCGGCACCCTGACCGGCGGCAATGCGATTACCGCTGCGGATGCTACCGCGGGCGGCGTACCTGCTCAGCCGACCAGTACACAAATGAAGCCGACAACGGTTGCACGTCAGCCAGTTATTACGTATTCTGAGGATTCAGGTAAACCAAGTGAGGGTAAAATGTTACCTTCAGCCGGCACAAATACTGTCGCAACGACGACAGCTCCGGTAACTGCTCCGACCGTCAGCAGCACAACCAACAGCTCTACTCCGGTAGGCAGCTGGCGCTGGCCGACCGACGGGAAGATCATCGATAACTTTTCTGCTTCCGAAGGCGGCAACAAAGGTATCGATATCGCGGGATCGCGTGGACAGCCCATTGTTTCAACCGCTTCAGGGCGCGTTGTATACGCCGGGAATGCGCTGCGCGGTTATGGCAACTTGATTATCATCAAACATAATGATGACTACCTGAGTGCATATGCCCATAACGATACTATGCTGGTCCGCGAGCAGCAGGAAGTTAAAGCGGGTCAGAAGATTGCGACCATGGGCAGTACCGGCACCAGTTCGGTTAGATTGCATTTTGAAATTCGTTACAAGGGGAAATCCGTAAACCCGTTGCGTTATTTACCGCAGCGATAAACCGGCAGAACCCTGGTTGTTCTGCCCTGGGATCACGGGTAGGAGCCGCTTATGAGCCAGAATACGCTGAAAGTTAACGAGTTACATGAAGACGCGGAATTCGACGAAAACGGAGCTGAAATTTTTGATGAGAAGGCTCTTGTCGGAAACGAACCTGCTGATAACGATATAGCTGAAGAAGAGCTGTTGTCACAAGGCGCCACGCAACGCGTATTGGATGCGACGCAGCTCTACCTGGGAGAGATTGGTTATTCTCCGCTCCTTACGGCAGAGGAAGAGGTGTTCTTCGCTCGTCGGGCTCTGCGTGGTGACATTCCGTCCCGTCGCCGCATGATTGAAAGTAACTTACGTCTGGTAGTGAAGATCGCCCGTCGTTACGGCAATCGTGGTCTGGCTTTGCTGGATCTGATTGAAGAAGGTAATCTGGGCCTGATCCGCGCGGTAGAGAAATTTGACCCTGAACGTGGGTTCCGTTTCTCTACCTACGCTACCTGGTGGATTCGTCAGACTATTGAACGGGCAATCATGAACCAAACCCGTACAATTCGCCTGCCGATCCACATTGTTAAAGAGCTGAACGTTTATCTGCGTACCGCGCGCGAACTGGCCCACAAGCTGGATCATGAGCCAAGCGCAGAAGAAATTGCCGAACAGCTGGACAAGCCTGTTGATGATGTTAGCCGTATGCTGCGTCTCAACGAACGCATCACTTCAGTCGATACGCCGTTAGGCGGAGATTCTGAAAAAGCGCTGCTGGATATCCTGGCCGACGAAAAAGACAACGGTCCGGAAGATACCACCCAGGACGATGATATGAAGCAAAGCATCGTCAAATGGCTGTTCGAACTGAACGCCAAACAGCGTGAAGTGCTGGCGCGTCGTTTCGGCCTGTTAGGCTATGAAGCGGCAACGCTGGAAGATGTGGGCCGCGAAATCGGTTTGACTCGTGAACGTGTTCGCCAGATTCAGGTTGAAGGCCTGCGTCGTCTGCGGGAAATCCTGCAGGCTCAGGGCCTGAATATTGAAGCCCTGTTTCGCGAATAAGCTACAAGCGTGACTGCGAAAAGCGGTGGTGAAAACCACCGCTTTTTTATTGCCTGCCGATCAGACGCTATTCTTTATCTTATCTTTGGCGTCGGATTTCACATCCTGCATGGCATAGGTATCCATCACCGCGCCTTTATAGGCACTCATCAACATCTGAACCGGACTGACTTTACCGGACAGCAGGCCCTGAGCCACGCCCTTCAGTGCATCAAAGGCGGTCTTCACTCCACCGACGATGCCGCCTTTAATGACATCCCACGGATTGGTACTTTCCGCACGGCCCATGCCGGTTAGCACATTGCTGAGACCCGGAATAAAGGCCAGCGCCTTGCCCAACTTCAGACAGATGCCCTGAAAGCCGCTTTTGTTGGTGCCGTTCAGGTTAACCATTTCATCATTGGTGGTGGTCAGCCTGCCATCTTTAGGAAAGGCCTTATCCAGCCCTTGTTCCGCCACGTCTTTAACAATGGCTGCTTCCGTACCGTGACGGGCATCGCCGCTTTTAGTGATCCCTTCGATCTTACCGTTAGTGGAGATCTTGCCGCGATCCCCGCCTTCACGGTTATCCAGCGCCTTAACGTTATTCAGGAAGTAAGACATATTTTTGGCGGCGAGCGCGCGGCTCTTTTCGTCCGGGTTATTGGCCGTCCAGTCGCCAAACTGCTTTTTCAGTTCGCTCTGTTTGATATCTTTCTGGTTACCCAGGTTTTTCAGCACCGGGTTGTCATTAATAATCTGATCGGCGCTGCGGTTATCGCCGTCCATATTTTTGAACAGCGTACTGCTGGAAGGCGGCACGCTGGTATCTTTTTCGCTGGTCGGCATCGCCTGCCCGCCAGTTCCGCTGTTGGCCGTCGTGGCACCAGCGCCAGTAGTTTCACCTATAGAAGAAAGCAGCTCCTTTAGCTGCGATAGCGCACTGCTGAGCTGAGTATCGGTGCTGCTGCTATTACCGGACGACTGCTGGCTCTGGCTTTGCTTTAGCAGTTTGGCAATGCTGTCGAGCAGCATTTGCAGCTGCGATGTCACGTTCTGCGTGCTGGTGGCGCTGTTACCAGAAGACTGCTGCTGCGTAAGCTGCTCTTTCAGCTTGCTCAGCTCTTCCTTGCCCTGTTTAACCAGCGAATCGATCATCGTTTTGTAGTCTGAACTGAGCGAGGCGGTAGAAGTCTTTTGGCTGGTTTTACCGTCCGCGCCGCCGTACTGTAACAGGCTGGACTTTTCCGGCGCGGCAGCGAGGTTGCTGCTCTGCGTTTTGCTAAAGCGTGCGGAAAACTGCCCCGCATTGATCGCCTCGCTGTTTATCCCACCGGGATTCACTCTCATATTCATGGCACTCTCCACTGGATTAGATGAAAGGACGTGGACAAAACGGCGCGGCCAGGCCTTAACGCTTTATCACTGTCATTACGTGGGAGAGGGAAGGAGATAGTTCCAAAGAAAAGGCCCGCAGAGCGCGGGCCATAAAAACTAAATCAGCGACTTCAGCCGATAAATCCACTCCAGCGCCTGACGCGGTGAAAGCGTATCAGGATCCAGTGCTTCCAGCGCCTCGACGGCTGGTGACGTCTCTTCGGCCAGCAGCGGCAGCTGTGGGCCTTCGGCGCTGCCTGCGGCGGCGCTGGCGGAGCTGGCTTCCAGCTCTTTCAGCTTCTGCCGCGCACGCTTGATCACCTCTTTCGGCACGCCAGCCAGCGCGGCGACCGCCAAACCATAACTCTTGCTGGCCGCGCCATCCTGCACGCTGTGCATAAAGGCGATGGTATCGCCGTGCTCTACGGCATCTAAATGCACGTTAGCGACGCCTTCCATTTTTTCCTCCAGCGTGGTCAGCTCGAAATAGTGGGTGGCGAACAGCGTCATAGCCTTGATCCGGTTCGCCAGGCTTTCCGCACAGGCCCAGGCAAGTGAAAGCCCGTCATAGGTCGAAGTGCCGCGGCCAATCTCATCCATCAGCACCAGGCTGTACTCCGTGGCGTTGTGCAGAATATTGGCGGTTTCGGTCATCTCCACCATAAAGGTCGAGCGGCCGGAAGCAAGATCGTCCGCCGCGCCGACGCGGGTAAAGATACGATCGATAGGCCCGATGATGGCTGACTCTGCTGGCACATAGCTGCCAATATAGGCCATTAGCGCAATCAGCGCCGCCTGGCGCATATAGGTACTTTTACCGCCCATATTCGGGCCGGTAATAACCAGCATACGCCGCTGCGGCGTTAGCGTTAGCGGATTGGCGATAAACGGCTCTTTCAGCACCTGCTCGACTACCGGATGGCGACCGCCGTTAAGCTTAATGCCAGGCTTGTCGGCAAAGGTTGGGCAGGCAAAATTCAGCGTCCAGGCGCGTTCCGCCAGGTTGCTCAGCACATCCAGCTCCGCCAGCGCGGCGGCGCTGATTTGTAACGCCTCCAGATGCGGCAGCAGCAGATCGAATAGCTGATCGTACAGCGCTTTCTCTAACGCCAGTGCCTTGCCCTTCGAGGTCAGAACCTTATCTTCATACTCTTTCAGCTCGGGAATAATATAGCGCTCGGCGTTTTTCAGCGTCTGGCGGCGCACGTAGTTGATCGGCACCAGATGGCTCTGCCCGCGGCTGACCTGAATATAGTAACCGTGTACAGCATTAAAACCGACTTTCAGCGTATCCAGACCCAGCTTCTCGCGCTCGCGGATTTCCAGCTTGTCGAGATAGTCGGTAGCGCCGTCCGCCAGCGCGCGCCACTCGTCCAGCTCTTCGTTGTAGCCGGGCGCAATCACGCCGCCATCGCGCACCAGCACTGGCGGCGCATCAATAATGGCTCGCTCCAGCAGCTCGCGCAGTTCATCGAACTGGCCCATTTGCTGACGCAAATTTTGCAAATGGGCGACATCGCTTTCGACCAGCAGCGCGTCCAGTTCCGGAAGCTGCTGGAAGGCGTGACGCATTCTTGCTAAATCGCGTGGGCGAGCCGTACGTAGCGCCAGCCTTGCCAGAATTCGCTCCAGATCGCCCACCTGACGCAGCAGGGGCGTAATCTCTGCGGTGAAATCCTGTAGCGCGCCAATACTCTGCTGGCGATCAACAAGCGTTTTAGTATCGCGAATCGGCATGTGCAGCCAACGCTTCAGCATACGGCTGCCCATCGGCGTGACGGTTCTGTCCAGTACCGAGGCCAAAGTATTGTCGAAGCCGCCCGCCAGGTTCTGGGTAATTTCCAGATTGCGGCGCGTGGCGGCATCCATAATGATGCCGTCCTGCTGGCGCTCCATGCTCAGCGAACGAATATGCGGCAGCGACGTACGCTGAGTATCCTTAACGTATTGCAGCAGACAGCCCGCCGCGCGCAGCGCGAACTGCGCCTGCTCGACGCCGAAGCCGTTGAGATCGCGCGTGCCGAATTGTAGCGTCAGCTGCTGGCGCGCGGTTTCTATCTCAAACTCCCACAGCGGTCGGCGACGTAGCCCACGGCGATTATCAATTAGCGACATGGCGGCAAAATCTTCCGGATAGAGCAGCTCTGCCGGGTTGGTTCGCTGTAATTCTGCTGCCATTGTCTCTGAATCCGTCGGCTCCGCCAGGCGGAAACGGCCGGAGCTGATGTCCAGCGTCGCATAGCCGAAGCCGCGCGGCCCCTGCCAGATCGCTGCCAGCAGGTTATCCTGACGTTCCTGCAACAGCGCTTCATCGCTGATGGTGCCCGGCGTAACAATGCGCACGACTTTGCGCTCTACCGGCCCTTTGCTCAGTGCCGGATCGCCAATCTGTTCGCAAATAGCCACCGACTCGCCCAGCTGCACCAGCTTAGCCAGATAATTTTCTACGGCATGATGTGGCACGCCAGCCATAGGTATAGGTTCGCCAGCGGAAGCGCCGCGTTTGGTCAGCGAGATATCCAGCAGCTGCGAGGCGCGTTTGGCATCGTCATAGAAGAGTTCGTAAAAATCACCCATGCGATAAAACAGCAGGATCTCCGGATGCTCCGCTTTCAGGCGCAGATACTGCTGCATCATCGGGGTATGGGAGGACAAATTGTCGCTGTTATTCATTGGGGGAAATCTCCAGTCCTTTGAATTTTAATAAGAAAACACACGCTGCAATGCTCATCAGACCTACGCTGTTTTTGAATAAACCACCGGTTGAAACGGATAATCGGTCATATTAACCTGGGCGGTAACGCACTGTCACAGGTAAAAGCGGAAGACGCTGCGCAATAATGAAAAAAAAGTTGTCGCAACGTTACCGTTGGCGTCATGCCAGATGACGCATCGGCCGCATATTTTTTTGCAGAATGGCAATCTTAAGTCTTATAGTCTGAAAAAAATCAAATTATGTCTCGATGAAATTTTAATTTCTCTGTCAAAGTACGAAGAAATACGCTTAATTAATGATAAATAATTCAGGTTGATATCATCAGAAGTATATAGTTGAGTTGGTTTAATCATCAGCGATAAGCATGGCTTTAAAAAAGAGCAATATTCTTTTACGCGTTGATTTTTGTTTTTTTGGTGATGTAAACTTATTGATTACTTTGGATAATTATGTTCTTTAATAAGGGAGTGAGTTCATTTTACAAACGGCCCCTCCTGAGTCCATTCAGTTAACTTGATTAATTAGCGGTTAATGAATTTTTTGATCTATAAGGTCTCTTGATTTTATTTACAAAAAACCAATAAATAATTATCGGTTATTATTGGAATGTTCAGCCTGGTTATTCTCTGGGTGGTTATTTTTTTAATTAAACAAGAGTGTTAATTATGATAAGAATATTTTTATTCCTTTTTTTAATGCTTTCACATTATTGTTACGCTCATGAAATACGAGACAGTACCGATAAAAAATGTATGGACGTCAAGTCCAGCAACATTACCAATGGTACGAATATCATTCTGTACCCCCTGTACAAAAAATCCAAACCAAAATTTTATTTATGAAGATTTTCAGTTAAAATATGTAGCTAACAAAAGCTATTGCATTGACGTAAACAGGGATAAATCGGGCAGTTTAGTTCTGTGGAAGTGTAATGGGGGTAAAAATCAAAAATTTACCTTTGCTAACGGTTTTATCTATCCACACGATTATCCGGAACAATGTTTAACTTATAAATATACTGGTCCTAAGCCAATATATGAAGGCTGGCTTAATGCAACGGCCTCGGGTTCGGCTGGTTCCTCACCTTACAGTGATGGATATTATATCTGGTCGCGACAATGCGAAAAAGGAAGCACGGAAAAGTTTTCTATCCCTAAATACTGCCTCTATATAGACAGTAACTACAGTAAACCTTTTCATTGCGGCGATAAAAATATAGCATTTTTGTCTCCGAACGATGCCGTTTCCTCTGTTAGTGTTATTAACAGCTCGGTAAATCTCTATGAACATATTGATTGTAAGGGCACTATTTTCACCATCAATAAAAATATAGCCTATGTAGGAAATAGTTTTAACGATAAGGCTTCCAGCATTACGGTACCTGAAGAGGAAGAGTTTATTATCACTTCTGATCCTCAGGTCTGGTGTGGCGTAACCAATTGCAATGTGGATAACTAAACGTCGAAACGTAATATCACAGAGCAATACCAAAATTTTTCTAAAAATTATCCACTGGCAAGAGCCGTGATTATCAACGGTGATTGATATGACCAGTTTCGGTCATAAAAGTGAATGGAACGACGTAGGAGCACTCTTAAAAAACCTGGCGATCCCTTATTACTTTGGGCTAGGTAATCATGATATCTATAACAACTATAACGACTGTGCCTCGAATAATTGCGTGATAAGAAGCTTCGTAAAATTACAGGAGCATGTGGGCCAAATGCGGAATCTTTATTCCCTGGATATGATTCACAGCGATGGCTATCAGTTCCCCGCCATTCAGTCAAAATTCAAAGGTTCACTTTCATACTCGGTTGACTTTGGCGATGTTCTTCTTATTCAGCTAAACGATTATGAGCCAGGCAAAAATCCAATAAGTATAAAGCAATATGTAAGCGGCTGGGAAGGGCTGGGCGCCAAAACTTATGATATATACAGATATCAGGACGCTGAATATAACTGGCTGCACAATCAGCTCTATCAGGCAAGAAAGAAAAACCAAATTATCATTCTTAACCAACACCGCAAAGATGCCGATGCCGGCAGGTTAAAAGAACTAATCAATAAATTTAACGTGAAACTTAAATTTTCCGGACATTATCACTATAGTCTTGGCTACAATAGTGGCTGGTACGAATCCGGCTCCAGCGCTCGGGGTACATGGTTAAAGCTGGCATTAAATAAAAAAGAGAAAACGGCAAAAGTTTACGCCTATGACAGGAACGGTCTGGTTGAAGAATCAGATAAGATTTCGTTAAACACTCAGGAAGTCAACTCTAAACCGCCATCGCCGGCTGTTAATGTAAAAGTAAAAAATGAGGGGGGCTACGTCTCTTACGTGAAAATAAACTGGAAAGATGAGGAGAGCAACAAGCAACATGCCTATGTTTCTGGTAACCTGGCTTTAGGTAACACCTTCTTTTACACCGTGCCGCCGGGAAGCAAAGATATCAATGTAATCAGTTGGAATTACACGTGGCTGGTGTGGGAAAAAACCAGGGAAATATTTTCAGTCTGGCATAAAAATTCAGATATTTGTATAAAAACATGGGGCACCACGCTTAATTCTGATTGGGGCTACGTTTCATGTCAGTAGCTCTACTACCGCGGTAAGATACTAAGGTTATCAGGGCCGCTTGCGTCAAAGTGATGGGTTTTCCTGACAAAAGTGGCCTGTTTGCCTTATTAGGCAGATTTATTAAGTGATTCACCTGGTGATATCGCTCTTAATTAAGAGCAACATATTTGTCTGAAATTAATAAAACTGTGATGATACCGTCTGAATCGTCACAGTGAATATTATTGCGGCAAAAATATGAAAAAGAGCCCTTTGCTGGCAGAAGGATAAGGTGTGAGCGCTCGCAGCATGAATGTTTTTATGGTGCTGGCCACGCTGGTCATTGTTGCGTTGACTGGGTTGGTTTTTTACCGCAGCATCCCCAGCCTGGAGCCGGTACCGGAAAGGAGTACGAAAAGACAACTTCCCAGGCCGGAGACGCTCTCAGTCAGCGAGTTACCCTTGCTGAAAAACACGGTAACTATCGCTTCGCAACGCTGGAAAACAGGCCCAGAACCGCTGCCTGATGAGGTGTTAATCAATGCGCCTGCCGCCAGCCCCGAGCTGAAGCTGGCAGGAACCTTGAGCAGTAACGATTGTCGCTATGCAATTGCTATTATCGCTATCGATAATATACAGCATAGCTATGGCTGCAACGACATTATCGACCATGATAATGAGAAAGTGATAAAGATTTTTCCAGGAAAGATAGTTATTGATAACAACGGCTATTATGAAACGATTAAAATTAATGATAAATAGTTATAATCCGCCTCTCTGATACACGGGTAAAAGAGGTCTGGGATTCGCTTTGACTTTCAAAGAGAAAGGAACCTATTAGCATGTTCCCCACTATGATGATAAAAAAAGTTAATGTTCACGCTGCTTTATTTGCCGCGTTGTTAATGATTTTACCCGGGCTGGCGGTGGCAGAAGGTCTCTCTGCAAATTTCAGAAATATTGATATCCGGGAATTCATTAACACCGTTAGTAAAAGCCTGGATAAAACTATCATTATCGATCCCTCAGTTCAGGGAGTGGTCAGTGTACAAAGCTATGAGAAGATGGATAAAGAGCAGTACTATCAGTTTTTTCTTAGCGTCCTTAACGTCTATGGTTTTGCTGCCGTCGCCGCATCAAACAACGTCATTAAAATAGTTTCGGATCGTAGCGCCAGATCGCATGGCGTACCGCTGGTGTTGGAAGGCGAAGTACCGGCCGGTGATGAAGTTATTGCCAGAATGGTTCCGCTGCACAATGTTTCCGGCAGAGAGCTGGCGCCTTTATTACGTCAGCTCAATAACGCCGCAGAGGGCAGTATTATTCATTACAACCCGTCCAATACGGTGCTGATGATCGGGCGCGCTACGGTTATTAATCAATTGGTTGCCATTGTTAAACGCCTTGATGAGCAGGCGAGCCTTGAGGTACTGACTCTTCATCTTGAACATGCTTCCGCCAGCGAAATCGCCCGTATGGCTGCCGCACTGCAAAAGAAAAACGAAGGCAACGGCGACAGGGTTTACGTTACCGTCGTAGCGGATGAAAGAACCAATTCCGTACTGATAACCGGTGATAAGCAGGCTGCGTCGCGTATGCTAATCACCCTGAAAAAACTGGATAGCAGCAGTGGCGCTCTCGGCTCTGGCGCAACCCGCGTTATTTATCTTAAATACGCCAAGGCCGAAGAGTTATTAAAGGTGCTGACCGGTATCACCAGCGAAACGCCCGTTACGCCAAATGAAAGCACGCCCGTAGAAATTAATACTGTCGCTAATAACGGCGTCACCCTTAAAGCGGATACACAAATCAACGCGTTAATCATTAACGCGCCGCCGCCCGCGCTGCGGGAAATGGAAAAAGTCATCGACAGCCTTGATATACCCCGTGCGCAGGTACTGGTCGAGGCGATTATTGCTGAGGTCTCGGATGCGGAAGGATTAAATTTCGGCGTGCAGTGGATGAACGATCGTGCGGGCGGCACTAATTTCCCTTCTGGCGGCAGTTCAGTCACTACGCTGCCGGAAAAAGGCGCAGCCGGCGCGCTTGCCAGCATCACCGGACTGGCCGCAGGTTTTTACCATGGCAACTGGTCAGGATTAATTAATGCGCTTAAATCAAACAGCATGAATAATATCCTGGCCACGCCTGGTATTGTGACGCTGGATAATGTCGAAGCGGAATTCACGGTAGGCCAGGAAGTGCCTGTCCTGACCGGATCGCAAACTACCTCAGGCGATAACGTCTATAACTCGGTCGAGCGAAAAAGCGTCGGCATAAAGTTAAAAGTTACGCCGCAGATTAATCAGGGCGAGGTGGTGATGATGAATATCGAACAGGAAGTTTCCAGCGTTTCTGAATCCGGCGTCAATAGCGAACTCGGCCCGACATTCGATACCCGCGTGGTAAAAAACACCGTTATGATCGGCTCAGGCAAAACCGCAGTGGTCGGCGGATTGCTGGATACCAGCAACAGCAACGTGGATAGCAAAGTGCCGCTGTTAGGCAGCATTCCTGGGCTGAAACACCTTTTCGGCTCGACCACCAGTAAAGTAGCTAAAAGAAATCTTATGCTGTTTATTCGGCCTACCATTATTCGCGGAGAAGAAGATTTCGCCCGCGTCAGCAGGCAGGCACGTGGCAAATTTAATCAATATAAGCTGGAAGAGATCGCTAATGCCGATTTACGGCAGACGCTTGATAACGAGACCGGTCTGTCAGACCCTCGCGGTGGTGTGCAGCAGGTTATCGGTGATATCAATGCCTTCTATGCCGGGCAGCCGCGATGAGCGACATGTTTCCCTTCGCCTGGGTACAAAAAAACGGCGTGTTTTATCAACAGGGCCAGCTCTTCTATCGGCAAAGTGCCAGCTTGCAGGCTTTGCAGGAAGCGTTAAGGCAGAAGCCGCACGGCAACCTGGAGCTGCTCTCTGAAGAAGCTTTTACGCAATGCATTATCGAAGCCTATCAGCAGGATGCCTCCCGGGCGCGACAGATGATCGAAAACCTGGGCAACGAGGCCGATCTCTTTGAACTGGCCGAATCCTTGCCCCAGGATGAGGACCTGCTCGACTGCGACGACGGCGCGCCGATTATTCGTTTTATTAACGCTATGCTGGCCGAAGCGATAAAAGAGGGCGCTTCTGATATTCATATCGAACCCTATCAACACCATTTGCTGATCCGTTTTCGCGTGGACGGCGTGCTGCGTCCGGTACTGTCGCCGCCACGGCAGCTCGCCGCCGTGCTGATTTCCAGGATCAAGGTTATGGCCCGGCTGGATATTGCCGAGAAGCGTCTGCCGCAGGATGGACGTATCGCATTGCGTATCGGCGGCCGCGCTATCGATGTCCGCCTTTCCACGCTGCCGGCGCGCTATGGCGAACGCCTGGTAATGCGGCTTCTGGATAAAAACGCCGTTCAGCTCGACCTCTGTCGGCTTGGCATGGATAAAGCAGAGCGCGAAAAAATGGCGGAGCTGCTGCGCCAACCCCACGGCATAATCCTTGTCACCGGGCCGACGGGGTCCGGCAAAAGTACCACGCTCTACGCGGCGCTCAGTCAGATTGACCGCCAGCATCGCAACATCATGACGGTCGAAGATCCGATTGAATATGAGCTGGAAGGTATCGGACAGACCCAGGTGAATCCCAAAGTGGACATGACCTTCGCCAGAGGGTTAAGAGCGATTTTACGTCAGGATCCGGACGTAGTCATGATTGGCGAAATCCGCGACACGGAAACGGCGCAAATTGCCGTACAGGCCTCGCTTACCGGCCATCTGGTGCTTTCAACTTTGCATACCAACACCGCTATCGGTGCCGTGGGACGCCTGCGCGATATGGGCGTCGAGCCTTTTCTGCTGGGCAGTTCACTGATTGGTGTGCTCGCCCAGCGCCTGGTCAGAACGCTATGCGCCAGCTGCCGCGAATCTGCGACGCTGACTGCCGCGCAGGCACGCAGCTTCGGCTTTAGCCTGCAGGAAGGCGCTGAGCAGCGCATCTATCAGCCAGCAGGCTGCGATAACTGTAATCACAGCGGCTATCGCGGTCGAACGGGCATCCACGAGCTGATTCTGGTAGATGCGCCGCTGCGCCAGGCCATTGCTCAGGGGCGCGGTGAAGCGGAGCTGGAGGAAATCGTCCGCCGTAATGCTTCTTCAATCCGGCATAACGGCTGGCAAAAAGTCCTTGCCGGGCTAACTTCACCGGAAGAAGTCATCCGCGTCACCAGGCAGGAGTGAAGATGAAATTTCGCTACAGTGCCGTTGACCGACAGGGAAAAAAACAGCGCGGATGGGTTGAAGCGCCCTCTCGCCGTCTCGCCTGGCAAAAGCTGACGGGCAATAACTGGCAGGTAATCACGCTAAAGCCGACGACCGAATCCGCTGCTATCGCTTTTTCTTCCCGGAAGCCGGTCGCGCTTCGCGGCAGCGATTTAGTTATTTTCACTCGCCAGCTGGCCACCTTGCTGAGCGCAGCGCTACCGCTGGAAGACGCTTTACTGACGATATCGCAGCAGTGTGAAAAACCGGCGCAGCAAAAGCTTGTTCAGCAGCTGCGCCAGCAGGTGTTGGAAGGGCGCGCTTTTTCCGAAGCGCTGGCCAGCCAAAAAACCTTTAACAGACTCTTTTGCGCAGTGGTGGCGGCAGGCGAATCCTCCGGAAAATTATCTCTGGTGCTGACGCGCCTGGCGGATCACACCGAGCAAAGCCAGAAGATCAAAAGCAAACTTATCCAGGCTTTGCTTTATCCGCTGCTGCTAACGCTGATCGCCATTGCGGTAATCGCTATTTTGCTCACTTCGGTGGTGCCTAAAGTCGTGGAACAGTTTCTTTATCTGAAAGCGGAGCTGCCTCTCTCCACGCGAATGCTGCTGACGCTCAGCGAGGGCGTACAAACAGCAGGGCCGATCCTGCTGCTGCTATGCGCCGGGCTGGGAGTGCTGGCAAAGCGGCTGCTAAAAGATGCGCAGCGTCGTCGGCGCTGGGACCGCCTGTTATTGATTTTGCCGGTTATCGGCAAAGCGTCGCTGAACCTGAACACCGCTCACTATGCAAAAACGTTAAGCATCCTCAGTGCCAGCGCCGTGCCTTTGCTGGAGGCGATGCAGGTCAGCGCTTCTGTGGTCAATAACAGTTACGCGCGTTGGCAGCTGGCGCAGGCGCAGGAGAGAGTACGCGAAGGCGCCGAGCTGTCGCATGCACTGACAAAAAGCGGGCTATTTTCGCCAATGATGCGCCATATCGTCGCTTCAGGAGAGCGCAGCGGCGAGCTGGACAGCATGCTTGGACGCGCCGCCGATATTCAGGAAGAGGCATTTCTGCACCAGCTCAACGTAATGGTGAGCCTGTTTACGCCGCTGTTGATCGTCGCAATGGCAGGCATGGTTTTTTTTATCGTACTGGCTATTTTACAGCCGATTATGCAGATGAACAGCCTGGCGGGCTGACAGGGAGAGCAGATGATGCGTAATAAAAAACAACGCGGCTTTACGCTGCTGGAAGTCATGATTGTCGTGGTCATACTCGGCGTGCTGGCGAGTTTAATGCTGCCCAGCCTGATGGGAAACAAAGACAAAGCGGATCGACAAAAAGCGATCAGCGATATTGTTACCCTGGAAAACGCGCTGGAAATGTACAAGCTCGATAACGGCGTTTATCCCACTACGGAACAGGGGCTAAGCGCGCTTAAGAAAAAGCCGGCGATTGCCCCGATTCCCCGCAACTATCGTAGCGACGGCTATGTGCGTCGTCTGCCGAAAGATCCCTGGGGCAATCCTTACCAGCTAAAAAGCCCTGGCGATCATGGCGCAGTCGATATCTATTCCTTTGGGCCTGAAGGCGTGGAGGGAAAAGAGCCTGTCAGCAACTGGATGTTAGATGAGTAACGGCGGCAGGGGATTTACTTTATTAGAGATTATGCTGGTCATGGTGATCCTGGCGGGGCTGGCTATGCTGGCGATCGGTCGGCCGCCCGATGAGCGCGCGCAGCGTGAAGGCGAAAAGCTGGCTCTGGCTATTCGCGGAATAGCGCAACGCGCTGAGCTGGAAAATCGTATTTATGGCATTGCTGTCTTTACCAATGGCCTGCGCATCCAGACATTAAAGCCCTATGCCGGTCAGGGGCAAAGAAGCGAAAGCTGGCCCGATTTCGCCTGGCAGCAGGCCAGCGCTGTAAAAAAAAGGCCGGGCCTGTCCGCCGCGACGCGCTTAAAACTTAGCGCAGAAAACAAAAGTATTGCGCTACAGGCGATGGCGGAACGGCAGGAGCCGCAGCTCCTTTTTTTGCCTGACGATGAGGCCAGCGAATTCACGCTTGAGCTTTATTACCGGGAAGAAAAAGCAGGAGAAATCATTAGCCGGAACGGGACGATAGAATTTACGCCGACGGCCGGGGATGCCCGTGAAAAATAAAGGGATGACGTTAATCGAAGTCATGTTCGCCATGGCTATCCTGGCGCTGGCTGGCCTGGCGATGCTCAACGCTGGTTCAGAAAAACTTCGTAACCTTGACCGACTAAAACAGCAGCAGCTGGCAATGTGGAGCGCTGAAGATC
The DNA here is from genome assembly GCF_042610525.1 of Pantoea sp. sgz302252. Lineage (GTDB taxonomy): Bacteria > Pseudomonadota > Gammaproteobacteria > Enterobacterales > Enterobacteriaceae > Erwinia. The sequence continues at coordinate 52,365 of NZ_JBHDVM010000011.1, read as the reverse complement.
TGGCGATCGCTATCAGGCTGAACGGCGTCCAGCCCAACGAATCGGTACAGGGAGAAAGCTTTCAGTCCGGCGGCATGAACTTCTATCGTAGCTGGCAAATCCAGAGCACCACCTACCGAAACATTTATCAGTTGCAGATCGATGTATCGCCGCAGGAAAACCCGCAGCAAATCCTTTTTTCATTAAAAAGCTGGCTGGTGAAAGAATGACAAGAGCGCAGCGGGGATTTACCCTGCTTGAAATCATGGTCTCGCTGGTGATTTTCGCGCTGGTCAGCTTATCTGGCATGCTGCTGCTGCAGGGGACGCTGCGCAACAGCGATCGGATCCGAACGCAAAGCGAAAATTTTGGCGCCTTACAGCGCACGTTTCTGCTAATGGAACGCGATTTCGCTTATGCGATTGCCCGACCAGAGCAAGCCCGGCACGATAAAACGCTGTTACCCGAAATGCGTTACGAAAACCAGGATGGCGCAAACAGCGGCGTAACCTTTTTACGCGCCAACAAACTCAATCCGGGCGGCTATCTCTCACGCTCAACGCTGCAATGGGTAAGGTGGCGCAGCGTCAACGGCAAGCTGATGCGCGCCAGCGCGCCTTATCAGCAGGGTGAATTTGGCCTGAACACAAAAGAAAGCCTGCTCCTTGCAAACGTCAGCGCCTTTCGGGTGAGGTTTGCCAGACAAGGCTGGATGGAGAGCTGGCACGCCACCGCCACACTGCCGGAGGCGGTGGAAATCACCCTGACGACGCGTGATTTTGGCACGATAACCCGGCTATTTTTGGTTTCGGGGGCTAAATGAATCGCCGACAGCGGGGCATGGCTCTGCTTATCGTGTTGATGATAGTAGCGACCATGGCGGCGCTGGCTACCGTTATGCAGGAATACTGGCTGCACAGCTTTAGCCGCAGCCGCGTTATGCATGACAGGATGACGGAAAAATGGGCCGTGCTGGGCGCGGAGGCCGTGATTCGACACCACTACGCGCAAGCGCTGTTAGCGCCGGTTCTGCGCCCGGCAAGCGTAGGGAAAATGACCTGGCTGAAGCTGGACGGACTCGTTTTTAATGTTGCCGTGCGCGATCTCCAGGCCTGCTTTAACCTCAACGCTCTTTTCGGCAACGACAAAAAAACGGCGAAGCGCAACAGCGCTTCCACGGGCGAAAACGCCGGAAGCGAACAGCAAGAGGATGCCGCAAAAGAGCCGGAAAAAGACTACGCGCAGCAGGTATTTATACGCCTGCTGGTCAACAGCGGAAGCAAAGAAGAGCAGGCGAAAAGCGTGTTGGCTGCGATTATGGAAAACAGCAAACTAAGCGGCAGAAAATTTGCCGATATCAGCGAACTGCGCCTGGCGAAAACCATTAGCCGCCACCAGTGGCGCAACCTTGCGAAAATGCTTTGCGTCTTGCCCGACAGCCGTCTGAAGGTCAGTGTCAACGGATTGCAGGAGGAACATTTTCCGCTGATCTCCGCGCTGCTGGCTATCCCTCTTAGCCAGGAAACCTTCAACAAGTGGATTGCTGCGCGACCGCAGCAGGGCTGGTCATCACTGAAAGCGCTCAAAACGGCCGGGCTGCCCGAAGGCAGCGCCGAGGCATTCGAAAAAATCAAAGAGCATCTGACTTTCGGCAGCGATTACTTCGAGCTACGGCTTGAACAGCGCAGGGCGCAATCCTGGCCGCTGCGCAGCTGGCTGAGCCGCACAGGCCACGGTTTTACCGTGATAAGACGTCAGTACGGCCTGAGTGAATAAGGAACCGAGGCATATGAGAAAAAAAGCCGCAAAGGGCGATATTGTTATTCGCGCGGGCCATCAGGACAGCGATGCTTTTCTGTGGTTTTATCGCACGCCGGAAGGCCGCTGTTATGAGGGTAGCCTCGACGCGACCCTTCTTCCGAAAAAGCGACTCCGCGATAGCAGAGTCACTTTCCTGATGCCCACCAGCCGCCTGTTTTTTTACGATATTACCCTGGGCGAGCAGGTTAAAAATCCTTCGTTGGCCTCGTTGCTCTGGCAGATTGAAGATGAGCTTTTGTGCGAAGCCGAAACGCTGCACGGCGTTGTGCTGGAGAGCGACAGCCATCGTCACCGTGTGGCAGTCGTAGATAAAAAGCTGTTTGCAGAGTGGCTTGAACGCCTTCGCCAACAGGGAATAACCCCCGATGCGGTTTATCCGGACATATTGGCGCTGCCTTGCAACACGGCGGTAAAGCTGGGCGAGGATTGGCTAATCAGATATGGGCCGACCAAAGGTCTTTGCGCCAGCGAGAGCCAGCTTGCTCCGCTGTGGGAAAGAGTAGAAGAGGGCACGTCAATCCGCTGTTACAGCACGCCGCCATCGGTTAGAGAAGGTTGGGAAAAGGCGCCTGACCAGACGTTTTCAATGCTGTTTACCAGCGATATTCCAACACGCTACTCCTTTCTGACCAGAGCGTTTCAGCCCCGAATCGCTTTTACTCAGCTGGCCAGTTTTCGCACCTTGATTGGCGTTTCGGTTTGCTGCGGTCTGCTGCTGGCGGCGCTGCCGTTTCTGTCGGTCTGGAGCATTGAACGGCAGGCCAGAGAGCTGGAGAGCGAGGCGCGCCAGCTGGTAAAAAGCTATTTTCCACAGCTGCCTGACTCGACGCCGTGGCGCCCCTGGCTGGAGCAGAAACTCGATCGCCTCTCTGCGCCGCAGGCTACCCGTGGACCAGGCGCCATGCTGAAAGAGAGCTATGCGTTACTGGCGCAGATCGAACACGGCCGAACTGAAAAAATGGCGTGGGACGGCGAGCGGCAAATCCTGGAGCTGACGCTGGTCGAGGCTCCTCAAAATTTAGCCACTCTGGCAGAGGCTTTTTCAACCGGGCCCATCCAGGCGCAAGTGGTGCCGCAAAGAAGAGACCGCGTGCAGCTGATAATCTCAAGGAAAAGCGATGAGCGCAGATAAAATATTCCAGGCCTGGCATAGCCGGAACCCGCGTGAAAAAATTCTGATGGCAACGCTGGCGGTTATTCTGCTGCTGGCTGGTGCCAGGGCGCTGGTTATCGATAGCTTCCAGGCCTGGCAACTAGCCAGCCAGCAGAGGCTGACGGCCGCCCAGCGGCACTATCTCTGGTTGCAGCAACAAACCTCTTCGATGGTGGTCTTAAACCAGACGAAAGAACGCAAGGCACCGCTGCCGCAACGCGTAAAGCGCTCTCTGCCTGAACAGATCGTCATACAGGAATGGCAGGAAAACGACGATGGTCAACTTATTCTGTTGCTGCGCAGGGCAGAGCTTTATCCATTAATAGAATGGCTTGTGACGCTGGAAACTCGTGAAGACGTTCTGGTAAATCAATTTTCCTTTACGCAACAGGAAGGCGCACAGGTGATGCTCCAGGAGGGTTACAGTGACTGACTGGGGATATGAAGCGCCACCCGGGCTGTGGCCGCTATTTTTTGCGCTGACCGGCGCCGTTGTCGGCAGTTTTATTAATGTCGTTATCCATCGTATTCCGCTGATGACGGCGCAGAAAAATAACCTTAGCTTCAATCTTTTTTTACCCCGCTCGCACTGTCCGCATTGTGGTCTAACACTGCGTTGGCAGCATACCCTTCCCCTAGCGAGCTGGCTGTTTTTAAGAGGAAAATGCGCTTACTGCGGCGATAAAATAGCTGGCATCTATCCGCTGGTGGAGCTGTTTTTTACTCTGTTCGCGCTGCTGCTCTCCTGTGTAGAGCAGACGGTGGCAGCGTCTCTTTTTGCGCTGCTGTTTGTCGGCTTTCTGGTTCCGCTCGCCTTGATCGACCTGCGTCATGGACTGTTGCCCGATATGCTGACGCTGCCTTTTCTCTGGGCCGGGCTGTTGTATCATGCGCTTGCGGTGACGTCCGCGCTGGCTGATGCCATCTACGGCGCCGTTGCAGGCTATGTGGCCCTCTGGTCGCTCTACTGGCTGTTTTACTTTTTCACGCGGCGGGAAGGGCTGGGCTACGGTGACTTCAAGCTGCTTGCCGCGCTGGGCGCGTGGCTTGGCTGGGCGATGCTGCCCGCGGTTTTACTGCTTGCGGCCAGCCTGGGGATCCTTGCGGTGCTGGCCGCCCGGCTGTACCGAAAAAAATCCTTATCGGGTGAGATACCCTTTGGGCCTTTCCTGACCGCTGCTGGCGCGCTGTGTTATTTTTTCCCTGCTGTCAGCGCCGCGCCGCTTTTTGGCTTCCTGAACTAAAACGCCGCCTCAGGACGACGGTGCGGCTGGCGCGATAAACAGGGCGAGCGAATCCTGCAGTTTTTGGCACTTATCCTTTTCGTTTAGCGGATCTTTGGCAATCAGCCGCTCTTTCTCCGCGCTAAGCGGCACCAGCCTGTGGTAGTCCGCCGCGTGGCGATCCCACCCTCTTTGTTCCGCCAGCGCCAGCGCGCGGGTCGTTAGCGTATTAGCATCCGGCAAATTTGTTTGCGCGCACTGCTCCCGCAGATAGTTCCCGCCCGCAATTAGCGCAGAGAGCTGCTCAACCTGACGGGCTGGCTCCGGAACAGCGCGTCCGGCGTGCTGACAGCCCGAAAGAGTAAAGCAAACAGATATAATCAGCGTCCCCGCCCGAAAAAAAGTCATTGTTTATCCCTTTTATTTGAATTTCCCTGCAATAAAAGCCGGTGCTTTATATAGTACGGGATTTTTTAAAGATAAAAGGGATCATAATGTTTTTTCTGCTTTTTTCAATAGGGAATAAAAATGGGATTCTTTAAATATATAGCGCGAATATTAATTATTTTATCTATTTAAAAGGTAAGTAAATATAGGTTTCGATAAATATTATATTTTTATGTTTAAAATAAAAAACCGATGCGCTACCTTTTGCTGGCGTAAAAGATCGCATCGGACAGTCCGAAGAAATGTCGTGGCTTCAGCCATAACCATTTTGCAGCGCCCAGACGGCCGCTTCCACGCGTGAATTCAGCTTCATTTTTTTTAGCAGATGCTTTACGTGTACCTTGACCGTGCTTTCAGTAATCGACAGCTTGCGGGCGATGGCTTTATTGGTCATACCCAGCGTAATTAGCTTAAGAATATCGCGTTCGCGACGGGTTAGCTGTTCCACATCGCGCGCTTCCGCCGGATGGGTTTCCCGCAGGCTCGCGACCAGCACGTTAGTCAGCTTCTCGCTCAGCACCATCTGGCCTGCGGCAGCCTGATGCAAGGCTTTCAGCAACGCCTCCGGCTCCATATCCTTCAGTAAGTAACCATCCGCGCCGCGCTTCAGCGCATTAACGACATCATCTTCATGATCGGAAACGCTAAACACCACTACACGCCCGGAAAGCGCGATAGTACGCAGTTGCACCAGCGTATCCAGGCCGTTCATCCCCGGCATATTAAGATCCAGCAGGATCAGGTCAGGATCGTGCAGTTCCGCCAGCTCAACGCCCCGCGCGCCGTTGCTGGCTTCGCCGATAACCTGCAAACTCTCTTCCAGCTCTATCAGTTGTTTAACGCCATTGCGCAACAGAGGATGGTCATCAATCAGCAGGATAGTGGCGGCTTCATCTTTCACGTTTGTATTCCCAAAGTCAGAGTGGCGACGTGTATTCCTGATAGCGCCACATTTTTACCGATTAACTATGCTAACCCTATACCACTAAGGGAGTAATACTTAATTTCCAGAGGGAAGGTTTTCATCAGGATAAGCAATAAAGGTCTAACTCAACTTTATAATTTATATAGATTTATATCGGCTTCAGCAACTACCTATCCCGGTGCAGGGAGAAAGCTGGACCCGGTATGCACCTGCAACCACGTTGATTTGCGTCAATCCCGACCGTTAAGCGCTTGCGCAGAATGCGCACGATTAACCCGGAGAATATTATGACGCAACTTGCCCCGCCTCAACCCGAACAGAAAGACGCAGTCATTCAGGACTGGCAACCGGAAAACAGCCTGTTCTGGCAGCAGCGCGGCCGGCATATTGCTCGCCGTAACCTGTGGATTTCCGTTTTTTGTCTGCTGCTCGCATTTTGTGTCTGGATGCTTTTCAGCGCCGTAGCGGTCAACCTTAACAAAGTCGGCTTCGCTTTTACTACCGAACAGCTTTTCCTGCTGACGGCGCTGCCGTCGATTTCCGGTGCGCTGCTGCGCATTCCTTACTCCTTCGTGATCCCGCTATTCGGTGGGCGGCGCTGGACAGCTTTCAGCACCGGTATTCTGCTGCTTCCCTGCCTGTGGCTGGGGTTTGCAGTGCAGGACGTCAACACCTCTTTCCACACTTTTATGCTAATAGCGCTGCTGTGCGGTTTTGCGGGCGCCAACTTCGCCTCCAGCATGGGCAATATCAGCTTCTTCTTTCCTAAAGCGCAGCAGGGCGGCGCGCTGGGCATTAACGGCGGCCTGGGCAACCTTGGCGTCAGCGTGATGCAGTTCGCCGCGCCGCTGGCCGTATCTTTCGCGATTTTTGGCGCTTTCGGCGGCGGCGCCCAGCAGACCAGCGGCGGCGAAACGCTTTGGCTGCAAAACGCCGCGTGGCTCTGGGTGCCGTTCCTGACCGTCGCCACGCTGGCAGCCTGGTTCGGCATGAACGATCTGGCAGCGGCGAAATCTTCCCTGCGTGAGCAGCTACCAGTGCTGAAGCGAGGCCATCTATGGGTGATGGCGTTACTTTACCTGGCGACCTTCGGCTCCTTTATTGGCTTTTCGGCTGGTTTCGCCATGCTCGCTAAAACCCAATTTCCTGAAGTGAGCATTCTGCACTACGCCTTTTTCGGCCCTCTGGTCGGCGCGCTGGCGCGCTCGGCGGGCGGTATGATCTCCGATCGTTTAGGGGGCGTCCGCGTAACTCTGGCTAACTTTGTGCTGATGGCATTGTTTGCCGCGCTGCTGTTCCTGACGCTGCCGGGCGAAGGCCATAGCGGTTACTTCGGCGCATTTTTTGCCGTGTTTATGGGGCTGTTTTTTACGGCGGGCCTGGGCAGCGGCTCGACCTATCAAATGATCGCCGTGATCTTCCGCAAGCTTACTCTTGAGAAAGCGAGCACGGAAGGTAAAAGCCCGGAAACGGCGCAGCGGGAAGCGGTCACCGAAACTTCCGCCGCGCTGGGATTTATCTCCGCTATCGGCGCTTTAGGCGGCTTTTTTATTCCGCAAACTTTCGGCCTCTCGCTCGCTCTTCTCGGTACGCCTACAGGCGCAATGAAAATCTTTCTCGCTTTCTACCTGATATGCGTAGGCGTTACCTGGCTGGTTTACGGCCGTAAAAACCGAATCTGATAAAAGGTGCGGGAGGCGATGACTTCCCGCCGCTTAAGCAATGTCGCCTCAGGAGTCTTCCGGATGAGCAAATTTCTCGACAGGTTCCGCTACTTTAAACAGCTGGCGGAACCCTTTGCTGACCAACACGGTCAGACACTCAACACCAACCGTGACTGGGAAGAGGGTTATCGCAGCCGCTGGCAGCACGATAAAATCGTGCGTTCCACCCACGGCGTAAACTGCACCGGCTCCTGTAGCTGGAAGATTTACGTTAAAAACGGCCTGGTCACCTGGGAAACGCAGCAAACCGACTATCCGCGCACGCGCCCGGATCTGCCAAATCACGAACCACGCGGCTGCCCGCGCGGCGCCAGCTACTCCTGGTATCTCTATAGCGCCAACCGCCTCAAATATCCGCTGATGCGCAAAAAGTTGCTGAAGCTATGGCGTGAAGCGAAAGCGGAACATCAGGATCCGGTGGCGGCCTGGGGATCGATCGTTAGCGATCCTGAGAAAGCGAAAAGCTATAAGATCGCGCGCGGTCGCGGCGGCTTTGTACGCTCCAGCTGGCAAGAGGTTAATGAGCTTATTGCGGCTTCTAACGTTTATACGGCAAAAACTTTCGGCCCGGATCGCATCGTCGGTTTTTCGCCGATCCCGGCAATGTCGATGGTTTCCTATGCCGCAGGCGCGCGCTATCTGTCGCTAATTGGCGGCGTCTGCTTGAGCTTCTACGACTGGTACTGCGATCTGCCGCCCGCTTCGCCAATGACATGGGGCGAACAGACCGACGTACCGGAATCCGCTGACTGGTATAACTCTTCTTACATCATCGCCTGGGGCTCCAACGTGCCGCAGACGCGTACGCCGGATGCGCATTTCTTTACCGAAGTACGCTACAAAGGCACCAAAACCGTAGCGATCACGCCTGACTATGCCGAAGTAGCTAAGCTCTGCGACCAGTGGCTGAATCCAAAACAGGGCACCGACAGCGCGCTGGCGCTGGCATTAGGGCACGTGATGCTGAAAGAGTTTCACCTTGAGCGCGAAGTGCCTTATTTCCGCGACTACGTACGTAGCTACACCGATATGCCAATGCTGGTGCTGCTGGAGCCGCGCGAAGGCGGTTACTATGCCGCAGGACGCCAGCTACGCGCCAGTGACCTAATCGACAATCTGGGACAGGAAAATAATCCGCAGTGGAAAACCATTGCCATTGATGAAAACAGCGGCGAGCTGGTGGCTCCGCAGGGATCCATCGGCTATCGCTGGGGCGAGAAAGGCAAATGGAATCTGGAACAGCGCGAGGGTGGATCTCAGCGGGAAATCACTCTGCAACTCAGCCTGCTGGGCAGCCACGATGAAGTGGCCGAGGTGGGCTTCCCCTATTTCGGCGGCCTTGAAAGCGACAACTTCAGCAGCGTGGCGCTCCAGGAAATCCTGTTGCACAAGCTGCCAGTCAAGCGGCTACGTCTGGCTGACGGCAGCGAGGCGCTGGTAACCAGCGTCTATGATTTGACGCTGGCGAACTACGGTCTGGATCGCGGTCTGGAAGATGACAACTGCGCGCGCGATTACGATGAGGTAAAAGCCTATAGCCCGGCGTGGGCCGAGCAGATTACTGGCGTGTCGCGTCAGAACATTATTCGTCTGGCTCGTGAATTTGCCGAAAACGCGGAGAAAACGCGCGGTCGCTCAATGATTATCGTGGGTGCCGGGATGAACCACTGGTATCACATGGATATGAACTATCGCGGCCTGATCAATATGCTGATCTTCTGCGGCTGTGTGGGGCAGAGCGGCGGCGGCTGGGCGCATTACGTCGGCCAGGAAAAGCTGCGGCCGCAAACCGGCTGGACGCCGCTAGCCTTCGCGCTGGACTGGAACCGTCCGCCACGCCATATGAACAGCACCTCGTTTTTCTATAACCATTCCAGCCAGTGGCGCTACGAAACCGTGCAAACCAGCGAGCTGCTTTCACCGCTGGCCGATAAATCCCGCTACGGCGGCAGCCTGATCGATTTCAACGTGCGCTCCGAGCGCATGGGCTGGCTGCCTTCCGCGCCGCAGCTTAACGTTAATCCGCTTGGCATCGCCGCACAGGCCGAAGCTGCCGGGCTTTCGCCGGTGGATTTCACCGTGCAGAACCTGAAAGAGGGCAAGCTGCGCTTTGCTGCCGAGCAGCCGGACAATCCGCAAAACTTCCCGCGCAACCTCTTTGTCTGGCGCTCCAACCTGCTTGGTTCCTCCGGTAAAGGCCATGAGTACATGCTCAAATATTTGCTGGGCACGGAAAACGGCATCCAGGGCAAAGATCTCGGCGTGCAGGGCGGCGTCAAACCGGAAGAAGTTGAGTGGCAGGATCAAGGTGGCGAAGGCAAGCTGGATCTGGTGGTCACGCTGGACTTCCGCCTTTCCAGCACCTGCCTTTACTCCGATATCGTGCTGCCGACCGCCACCTGGTACGAAAAAGACGATATGAACACTTCAGATATGCATCCGTTTATTCATCCGCTTTCTGCCGCCGTCGATCCCGCCTGGGAAGCCAAAAGCGACTGGGAAATTTATAAAGGCATCGCCAAACGCTTCTCCGAACTCTGTCCGGGCCATCTGGGCGTAGAGACCGACGTGGTGACGCTGCCGATCCAGCACGACTCCGCCGCCGAACTGGCGCAGCCGCTGGGTGTCAGCGACTGGAAAAAAGGCGAGTGCGAGCTGGTTCCCGGCAAAACCGCGCCGCATATCATTGCGGTGCAGCGCGACTATCCGGCAACCTGGGAGCGCTTTACCTCGCTTGGGCCGCTGATGGACAAGCTTGGCAACGGCGGCAAGGGTATCAGCTGGAACACGCAGAAAGAGGTCGATTTCCTGAAAGAGCTGAACTACGTCAAGGCGGAAGGCCCGGCGGCGGGACGCCCTAATATCGACAGCGCCATCGACGCGGCGGAAGTGATCCTGTCGCTGGCGCCGGAAACCAACGGCCAGGTGGCGGTAAAAGCCTGGCAGGCGTTAAGCGACATTACCGGCCGCGACCATACTCATCTGGCGCTGAATAAAGAAGATGAAAAAATCCGCTTCCGCGACATCCAGGCACAGCCGCGCAAAATTATCTCCAGCCCGACCTGGTCTGGCCTGGAAGACGAGCACGTCTCCTATAACGCCTGTTATACCAACGTTCACGAGCTGATCCCCTGGCGCACGCTCAGCGGCCGCCAGCAGCTTTATCAGGATCATGAATGGATGCGCGCCTTTGGCGAAAGCCTGCTGGTCTATCGTCCGCCGATTGATACGCGCGCGGCCAAACCCTTGCTGAACAGCAAACCTAACGGTAATCCGGAAAAGGCGCTGAATTTCCTGACGCCGCACCAGAAATGGGGCGTTCACTCGACCTACAGCGACAACTTGTTGATGCTGACGCTGTCGCGCGGCGGGCCGATAGTCTGGATGAGCGAGGAGGATGCCCGCGAGCTGGGCATTGCCGACAATGACTGGATCGAAGCCTTTAACGCCAACGGCTCGTTAACCGCCCGCGCCGTGGTCAGTCAGCGCATTCCTGCTGGCATGACCATGATGTACCACGCACAGGAACGCATCGTAAACATTCCCGGTTCGGAGATTACCGGCCAGCGCGGCGGCATCCACAACTCGGTGACTCGCGCCTGCCCGAAACCAACCCATATGATCGGCGGCTACGCGCAGCTCTCCTACGGCTTTAACTACTACGGCACCGTCGGATCCAACCGCGATGAATTCGTGGTGGTACGCAAAATGAACCGCGTCGACTGGCTGGACGGCGAGAACAACGATGAGCGGCAGGAGGTCAAACCATGAAAATTCGCTCGCAGGTCGGCATGGTGCTGAATCTGGATAAATGCATCGGCTGTCATACCTGCTCTGTGACCTGTAAAAACGTCTGGACCAGCCGCGAAGGCATGGAATATGCCTGGTTCAACAATGTAGAAAGCAAGCCCGGCGTCGGCTATCCGCAGGCCTGGGAAGATCAGGAGAAATGGAAAGGCGGCTGGATCCGTAAAATCAACGGCAGGCTGGAGCCGCGCATGGGCAACCGTGTCGGCCTGCTGGCGAAAATCTTCGCCAACCCGGACGTGCCCGCGCTGGATGACTACTATGAGCCGTTCGATTACGACTATCAGCATTTGCACAACGCGCCTGCAGGCAAGCATCAGCCAATAGCGAGGCCACGCTCGTTAATCACCGGTCAGCGCATGAAAAAAATCGAAAACGGCCCGAACTGGGAAGAGATCCTCGGCGGCGAATTTTCCAAACGGTCGCAGGATAAAAACTTCGACAGCATGCAAAAAGAGATGTACGGCCAGTTCGAGCACACCTTTATGGCTTATTTGCCGCGCCTGTGCGAGCACTGCCTGAACCCGGCCTGCGTGGCGACCTGCCCAAGCGGCGCGATTTACAAGCGCGGCGAAGACGGCATTGTGCTGATTGACCAGGATAAATGCCGCGGCTGGCGGATGTGCCTGACCGGCTGCCCCTACAAAAAAATCTACTTTAACTGGAAGAGCGGCAAGTCAGAGAAATGCATTTTCTGCTACCCGCGTATTGAAGCAGGCCAGCCGACAGTCTGTTCAGAAACCTGCGTTGGGCGCATTCGCTATCTGGGCGTGATGCTTTATGACGCGGATCGTATCTGGCAGGCCGCTTCGACCGAACACGAGCAGGATCTTTATCAAAGCCAGAAAGAAATTTTCCTCGATCCGCACGATCCTGCGGTGATCGAAGAGGCGCTGAAAGCCGGGATCCCACAAAGTGTAATCGATGCTGCCCAGCGTTCGCCGGTCTATAAAATGGCGATGGAATGGCAGCTGGCGCTGCCGCTGCATCCGGAATACCGCACGCTGCCGATGGTCTGGTACGTGCCGCCGCTATCACCGATTCAAAGCGCGGCGGACGCTGGCGAACTGGCCCACAGCGGCGTGTTGCCAGATGTAGAAAGTCTGCGTATTCCCGTGCAGTATCTGGCGAATCTGCTGACGGCGGGCGATACAGCGCCTGTACTGTTGGCGCTGAAGCGCATGCTGGCAATGCGTCACTACAAGCGTGCGGAAACCGTAGAAGGCAAAGTCGATACCCGCGCGCTGGAACAGGTAGGCCTGAGCGAGGCGCAGGCGCAGGAGATGTACCGCTATCTGGCAATCGCCAACTACGAAGATCGTTTTGTGGTGCCTTCCAGCCACCGTGAACTGGCGCGGGAAGCCTTCCCTGAAAGCAAAGGCTGCGGCTTCAGCTTCGGCGATGGCTGCCGCGGCAGCGACGGCAAATTCAACCTGTTCAACAGCCGCCGCATCGACGCTATCGATATCGGCAAAAAAACGCAGGAGGAGCAGCCATGATCGCGCTACGCGTTATTGCCCGCCTGCTGGATTACCCGGATGAGACGTTATTCACGCACCATAGGGAAATGGTCGAGGCGCTGGAAGCGGCCAGCGAGCTTAATGCTTCACAGCGCGAGCGGCTGGCCGGATTTATCGCTGAGTTTTGCGCGCGGCCTTTGCTGGATGTACAGGCGGATTACTGCGAACTCTTCGATCGCGGCCGTGCTACCTCGCTGCTGCTATTCGAGCATGTCCACGGCGAATCGCGCGATCGCGGGCAGGCTATGGTCGATCTGCTGGAGCAGTATCGCGCCGACGGACTGGAACTGAACGCGAAAGAGCTGCCCGATTTTCTGCCGCTCTATCTGGAGTATCTGGCCAGCCTTGATTCGGCCCGAGCTTGTAGCGGGCTGACCGATGTAGCGCCGATTCTGGCACTGCTGGCAGCCAGGCTGCATCAGCGGCAAAGCCGCTACGCGCAGCTATTCGATCTGCTGCTGGCGCTGTCCGGCGTTGGGCTGGCGGCTGATGATCTGAGTCCGCAAATCAATAAAGAGTCTCGCGACGATACGCCTGCGGCGCTGGACGCGGTCTGGGAAGAAGAGCAGATCAAATTCCTCGGCGAGCAGGGTTGCGCATCCGCACAGCAGGCTGCGCATCAGCGCCGCTTTGCCGATGCTGTCGTACCGCAGTATCTCAACGTGGCGGAGATGACCACATCCACGGGACGTTTATCATGAACTTTCTCTCAACTCTTTTCTTCGATATCTATCCCTATATCGCGGGCAGCGTTTTTTTAATCGGTAGCTGGCTGCGCTACGATTACGGGCAATACAGCTGGCGCGCGGGTTCCAGCCAGATGCTGGATAAAAAAGGCATGCGGCTTGCCTCTAACCTGTTTCATATCGGCATTCTCGGCATTTTCTTCGGGCATTTTGTCGGGCTGCTGACGCCGCACTGGATGTATGAATCTTTTCTGCCGATCGCCGCCAAACAGAAGCTGGCGATGGCAGCCGGTGGCGTTTGCGGCTTGCTGACCCTGGTCGGCGGAGCATTGCTGCTTAAACGCCGTCTGTTTAATCCGCGTATCCGTGCCACCAGCAGCGCGGGCGATATTCTGATCCTGACACTGTTAGTAACCCAGGCCGCGCTGGGCGTGCTGACAATCCCTTTTTCCGCCCAGCATATGGACGGCAGCGAGATGATGAAGCTGGTGGCCTGGGCGCAGGCTATCGTCACTTTCCACGCGGGCGCATCGCAGCATCTGGAAGGCGTGGCGCTGATTTATCGCGTGCATATGGTGTTGGGTATGACGCTGTTCCTGCTGTTTCCTTTCTGCCGCCTGGTGCATATCTGGAGCGTGCCGGTGGAATACCTGACGCGGCGCTACCAGCTGGTGCGCAATCGTCGCTAGCCGTCACTTTGTGCAAAAAGGGCGATTGTCCTGTTTGTTGCAAAAATGTTGAGAGGCGGCTCAGCGTATCCGCTTTCCTTCTCTACTACACTGCCTGTTCTTTCGGGCCGCCGTCGCGGCCCGTTTACTTTGCTTCGCGATGAAGCCGAGCGTTTAACAAGGCAGGAAACCAGATGATCATTTCCGCATCAACGGATTACCGGGCAGCGGCACGGCGCAGGCTGCCGCCTTTTCTGTTTCACTATATCGACGGCGGAGCCTACAGCGAGCATACGCTCAGGCGCAATACCGCCGATCTGGCCGATATTGCGCTGCGTCAGCGAGTGCTGAAAAATATGGCCGAGCTGAGCCTGGAAACCACGCTGTTCGACGAGAAGCTGGCGATGCCGGTTATTCTCGCGCCGGTGGGATTAACGGGCATGTATGCGCGGCGTGGCGAAGTACAGGCAGCGCGCGCGGCGGCGAGTAAAGGCATTCCCTTTACGCTTTCCACCGTTTCCGTTTGCCCCATTGAAGAAGTCGCGCCCGCCATCCAGCGACCGATGTGGTTCCAGCTCTACGTGCTGAAAGATCGTGGCTTTATGCGTAACGCGCTGGAGCGCGCCAAAGCGGCAGGCGTGACCACGCTGGTGTTTACGGTTGATATGCCGGTGCCCGGCGCACGCTACCGCGACGCGCATTCCGGCATGAGCGGGCCAAATGCGGCCGCGCGCCGTATTTTACAATCGGTGCTGCACCCGCAGTGGGCGTGGGACGTCGGCCTGCACGGCAAGCCGCACGATCTGGGTAATGTTTCCGCTTATCGCGGCCATCCCACCACGCTGGAAGACTACATCGGCTGGCTGGGGGCTAACTTCGATCCTTCGATTTCATGGAAAGATTTGGAGTGGATCCGCGAATTCTGGCAAGGCCCGATGATCATCAAAGGCATTCTCGATCCGCAAGATGCCAAAGATGCCGTCAGCTTTGGCGCCGACGGCATTGTGGTATCCAACCATGGTGGCCGCCAGCTGGACGGCGTGCTCTCTACGGCGCGTGCGCTACCCGCCATCGCTGATGCGGTAAAAGGAGAGATTAAAATCCTGGCGGATTCTGGCATCCGAACGGGTCTGGACGTGGTGCGTATGCTGGCGCTGGGTGCAGACGGCGTGCTACTGGGCAGGGCGTTTGTTTATGCGCTGGCGGCGGCGGGGCAGGCGGGTGTCGAAAATCTGCTATCGCTGATGGAAAAAGAGATGCGTGTGGCGATGACGTTAACCGGTGCAAAATCGGTGGCGGATATAAGCCGGGCCTCGCTGGCGCTGTAAATTCTGTCGGCAGGCGAGGGCGCCTGCCGACAATAACACTAGCGGGTATTGCTGCCGCTGTAAGAGCGCCAGTGGTCAAAGTAGATATGTTCTGCCTGAAAGTCGGCCGTTTCGGTATCGTCGGTTAAACGCCACGCCAGCTGGAAGGCGAACTCAAAGCTTTTGCCCAATCCCTTGCCGCTAATCAGATTGCCGTCTTCCACCACATCTTCCGAACTGTAGACGCCGTCGGTCACTGCTTTATAAAGATCGCCCGAACAGGTATAGCGGCGGCCTTTCAGCAGATGGTTGCCACCCAGCACGCGGGCGGCGGCAGAGCAAATCGGCGCAATCCATTTTCCCGCCTCGTCATGACGGCGGATAAATTCCGTGACCAGCGGATTAGCGGCCAGATTAACAGTCCCTTCCGGGCCGCCGGGAATGACTACGGCGTCGAATTCGTGATCCAGATCTGCCAGCAGTACGTCGGCCACTACGGGCACGGCATGATAACTCGGTACCTCACGCACATCATGGCAGGCGACCGTAGTCACCTTAACGTGCAGGCGGTTTAATATATCGATAATAATGAAGGCTTCTGCCTCTTCAAATCCTGGCGCTAACAGCACCGCAGCCTGCTTGCTCATCTTTCCTCCTGATGAATAAAATGCAATTTTTCAATAATTGAAATAACGTTTTATTTTTATAGTGTCAACGAGTTTACGCCGCAGCCTGAACTGAGGAGGGAAAAAAATAAAAGCTTTGGAATTTACATAACATCTGTTTTCAGGATGGCTGGCGATGTTCTAACATGAAAGCAACTTTTCCGCTTTGCTCTCTGGATATTCAATGCGTTATCTGGCCACAATTTTTCCCGCGCTGCTGCTGCTTTCCGCCTGCAGCAGCAAGGCGCCCGCGCCTGAACCTCACGGCAATCCTTTTCGGGGCAACAACAGCTTTTTACTGGATCCCGAACATAACGTAGCGCCGCTGGATGGCGATTTTGCCAACAGCCCAACGGCTGAAGCCTTTATTGATAAAATGGTGCGCGAACATGGCTTCAATCGCCAACAGCTCCACAATATCCTGGCGCAGACAAAGCGCCTGGACTGGGTGCTGCGGCTGATGGATCGCCAGGCGCCTTCTTACCAGGTGCCATCAGGGCCGAACGGCGCCTGGATCCGCTACCGCAAAAAATTTATCGTGCCGGATAACGTGCAAAACGGCGTGCAGTTCTGGAACCAGTATCAGGAGGCGCTCGATCGCGCCTGGCAGGTTTACGGCGTACCGCCGGAGATTATCGTTGGCATTATCGGCGTCGAAACCCGCTGGGGACGCGTGATGGGTAAAACCCGCATCATTGATGCGCTGGCGACGCTGGCTTTTGCCTATCCACGCCGCGCCGACTATTTCAGCGGTGAGCTGGAAACCTTCCTGCTAATGGCAAAAGAAGAAAACGACGATCCTTTAGATTTGCGAGGCTCTTTTGCTGGTGCAATGGGCTATGGCCAATTTATGCCTTCCGCCTTTAAGCAATATGCCGTCGATTTCAACGGCGACGGGCATATCAACCTTTGGGATCCGGTGGATGCAATAGGCAGCGTGGCACACTATTTCAACGCGCACGGCTGGGTAAAAGGCGGTACCGTCGCCGTACCGGCTAACGGCCAGGCGCCACAGCTGGAAAACGGGTTTAAAACCCGCTACACCACTGCTCAGCTTTCCGCTGCCGGACTATCTCCGCAGGTGCCGCTGCAAAACGACCAGCAGGTCAGCCTGCTGCGCTTTGATATGGGCACCTATTATCAATACTGGTATGGCTTGCCTAACTTCTACGTTATTACTCGCTATAACCACAGCAACCACTATGCGATGGCTGTTTGGCAACTGGGCCAGGCCGTACGCGATGCCCGCCAGGGTTTATAGCTTTCCTGCCGCCCGACAGCGCGCTGTCGGGCAATTCACTGTTTCCCAATAACTTTCCCTGCGTTTTTTCAGGAAGCCGTCTCGCAAAACGCCTCTTTCCCTCTCCGCCTTAAGCTAAAAAGTGCTACTCTTCTTTCTCATCACGGGTAAGCAGGGAATGAAAATGACGGACAGCGAATTGCTTCAGCTAAGCCAGGAAATCGGCCAGCATCTTCAGCGTTTAAAGGCCACGGTGACCGCTGCGGAATCCTGTACGGGCGGCTGGATCGCTAAAGTTATTACCGATGTCGCCGGAAGCTCGCAGTGGTTCGAAAGAGGTTTTGTGACCTATAGCAATGAGGCCAAACAGCAGCTGGTCGGCGTCAGCGAAAGCTCCCTACAAAGCTTTGGCGCGGTCAGCGAGCAGGTGGTGACAGAGATGGCGGAAGGGGCGCTTAAACAGGCCCATGCACAGTATGCCGTAGCCGTTAGCGGCATTGCCGGCCCGGATGGCGGAACCCCGGAAAAACCGGTGGGTACGGTCTGGTTCGGCTTTGCGGCAGAAGGCGCTAACTCTCTGGCGCAGCGCAAAATTTTTACCGGCGATCGGCAGTCTGTGCGACGCCAGGCCACGGCCCATGCGCTGTTGACGCTACGTGACCATTTTCTTAAAAATTAAGCTTGATACTGTATGATTATACAGTATAATTGCACCCATACTGATTGAGACACGAAGCCGCGTTAGCGTGCTTTACCCCCGCGTGATTAGGAGTGGAAATGGCTATTGACGAAAACAAGCAAAAAGCACTGGCAGCAGCGCTGGGCCAGATTGAAAAGCAATTTGGTAAAGGCTCCATCATGCGCCTGGGTGAAGACCGCACTATGGATGTGGAAACCATCTCTACCGGTTCGCTTTCGCTGGATATCGCGCTTGGCGCGGGCGGTCTGCCAATGGGCCGTATCGTCGAAATTTACGGGCCGGAATCTTCCGGTAAAACTACGCTGACGCTGCAGGTTATCGCCGCCGCCCAGCGCAAAGGCAAAACTTGTGCCTTTATTGATGCCGAGCACGCGCTGGATCCGGTCTACGCCAAGAAACTGGGCGTGGATATCGACAACCTGCTTTGCTCCCAGCCGGATACCGGCGAGCAGGCGCTGGAAATCTGTGATGCCCTGGCGCGTTCCGGCGCGGTTGACGTAATCATCGTCGACTCCGTAGCGGCGCTGACGCCAAAAGCGGAAATCGAAGGCGAAATCGGCGACTCTCATATGGGCCTGGCGGCGCGTATGATGAGCCAGGCGATGCGTAAGCTGGCCGGTAACCTGAAGCAGTCCAACACGCTGCTGATCTTTATCAACCAGATCCGTATGAAGATCGGCGTGATGTTCGGTAACCCGGAAACCACGACCGGCGGTAACGCGCTGAAGTTCTACGCCTCTGTACGTCTGGATATTCGCCGTATCGGCGCTATCAAAGAGGGCGATGAGGTAGTAGGTAGCGAAACCCGCGTTAAGGTAGTGAAGAACAAAATCGCTGCGCCGTTCAAGCAGGCGGAGTTCCAGATCATGTATGGCGAAGGCATCAACGTCTTCGGTGAACTGGTGGATCTGGGCGTCAAGCACAAGCTGATCGAAAAAGCGGGTG
The DNA here is from genome assembly GCF_042610525.1 of Pantoea sp. sgz302252. Lineage (GTDB taxonomy): Bacteria > Pseudomonadota > Gammaproteobacteria > Enterobacterales > Enterobacteriaceae > Erwinia. Next base: position 33,555 of record NZ_JBHDVM010000011.1, on the reverse strand, counting down.
CCTGGTACAGCTACAACGGCGACAAAATCGGTCAGGGCAAGGCGAACGCCAGCAACTTCCTGAAAGAGAACCCGGCGGTAGCTACCGAGATCGAAACCAAACTGCGCGCTACGCTGATGAACAACCCGGACAGCACGCCAGATTTCGTTGCGGATAAAGACGACGCCGACGAGGCCAGCGAAACCAACGAAAACTTCTGATTAGCGGCCCGCTCGGGCAGCAAATCGAAGAAGTAAAGAAAAGGAGTGGCCCGGTGCCGCTCCTTTTTGCTTTTACCTGCAGCCGTCCGCTGCTGCGATAAGACCAGAGCGGAAGCCATCCGCTTCGCCATCGGTAAAAGTATTCGTTGTACAGCTGGCCGCTATGCTTTTTAAGGCTTCTGGCTGCTACGGCGTCTGCTGTTTCCTCTCTTTTCCGCAAAGCTTTTTGTTTCTTTGGCGCTTCCTCGCTACCCTTATCCTGAATAAACCTGACGAATACCTGGAGCAGAATGTCTGACGCTACTGAACGAAGCCAGTTTACTCGCCTGCTGGACAGAGCCATGCGCATCCTGGCTATGCGCGACCACAGCGAAGCAGAGTTTCGCCGCAAGCTCTCGCTTTCGGCAGAGCGGGCCGCTATGTATGCTAAAAACAAGTCGCAGGAGCCTGAAACCATTACGCCAGAGCAGATCGACCGTGTAGTGGCCTGGTGCTATGAAAGCCACTATCTGGACGATGCCCGCTTTGCGGAACGCTTTGTCGCCAGCCGCAGCCGCAAGGGCTATGGCCCACAGCGCATCCGCATGGAGCTTGGACAGAAGGGCGTGGCGAAGCCGCTAATAGAGGAAACTCTGGCTAACACGGAAATCGACTGGCAAAAAATGGCTTTTGACGCGGCGGAGCGCAAGTTTGGTTTGCCGCTGCCCACTGAATGGAAAGATAAAGCGAAAGTGCAGCGCTATCTGATGACCAAAGGCTTCTTTTCCGAAGATATTCGCATGGTTTTTTCAAATTTTGATGATTGAAGGACAATGGGATTTTACTTCGTACCGAAGAAAATTTATCTTATTCACCACTTTTTGTTCGTGCGTTGCTTAGCCCGGCGGCATAGCTAAACCCACGAAACCTTCGTTAGCGTGATTCCAGGACAATTATGAGCAAGAGCACTGCGGAGATTCGCCAGGCGTTTCTCGACTTTTTCCATAGCAAGGGACATCAGGTTGTAGCCAGTAGCTCCCTCGTCCCGACTAATGATCCGACGTTGCTGTTTACCAACGCCGGTATGAACCAGTTTAAAGATGTTTTCCTGGGCCAGGACAAGCGTAACTACTCGCGCGCGACTACCTCACAGCGCTGTGTGCGCGCGGGCGGAAAACATAATGACCTGGAAAACGTTGGCTATACCGCTCGTCACCACACCTTTTTTGAAATGCTGGGTAACTTTAGCTTTGGCGACTACTTCAAGCGTGAAGCTATCGGTTTCGCCTGGGAACTGTTGACCGGCGAGCAGTGGTTTAAGCTGCCGAAAGAGAAGCTGTGGGTCACCGTCTACGAGACCGATGATGAAGCGTTCAACATCTGGGCAGACGAAATTGGCGTGCCGCGCGAGCGGATCATCCGTATCGGTGATAACAAAGGCGGCGCCTTTGCCTCCGATAACTTCTGGCAGATGGGCGATACCGGCCCTTGCGGTCCGTGCAGCGAAATTTTCTTTGACCACGGCGATCATATCTGGGGCGGCCCGCCAGGCAGCCCGGAAGAAGACGGCGACCGTTTTATCGAAATCTGGAACATCGTCTTTATGCAGTTTAACCGTCAGCCGGACGGCACCATGCTGCCGCTGCCTAAGCCTTCGGTTGATACCGGCATGGGCCTGGAGCGTATTTCCGCCGTGCTGCAGCACGTTAACTCCAACTACGAAATCGATCTTTTCCAGAAGCTGATCAAGGCCGTAGCAGAAGTGACCGGCGCAACCGACCTGGCCAGCAAATCCCTGCGGGTTATTGCCGACCACATTCGTTCATGCGCCTTCCTGGTTTGCGACGGCGTTATTCCGTCCAACGAAAACCGTGGCTACGTGCTGCGCCGCATCATCCGTCGCGCTATCCGCCACGGCAACATGCTGGGCGCGCAGGGCACTTTCTTCTGGAAACTGGTTGCGCCGCTGATTGAAGTCATGGGTGCAGCGGGCGAAGAGCTGGCGAAGCAGCAGGCTCAGGTTGAGCAAGTGCTGAAAACAGAAGAAGAGCAGTTCGCAAAAACGCTGGAGCGCGGGCTGGCGCTGCTGGACGAAGAGCTGAACAAGCTGCAGGGCGATACCCTGGACGGCGAAACCGTCTTCCGCCTGTACGATACCTTTGGCTTCCCTGTCGACCTGACCGCCGATGTTTGCCGCGAGCGCAACCTGAAAATTGACGAAGCGGGCTTTGAGCAGGCGATGGAGCAGCAGCGCCAGCGCGCTCGTGAAGCCAGCGCCTTCGGTACCGATTACAGTAACGTCATCCGTATTGATGAAGCCTCTACCTTTAAAGGCTATGACCAGCTGGAACTCAAGGCTGCGGTAACGGCTATTTTTGTCGATGGCCAGCCGGCGAATGAGATCGTTGCCGGTCAGGAAGGGGTTATTGTGCTGGATGAAACGCCATTCTATGGCGAATCCGGCGGCCAGGTAGGCGATACCGGCGAACTGCGCAACGATAGCGCCGTCTTTACCGTGACCGATACACAAAAATATGCGCAGGCAATTGGCCATACCGGCAAGCTGGCCTCCGGCCAGCTGAAAGTGGGCGATCGCCTGGCCGCTCATGTTGACGAGGCGCGCCGCGCTCGTATTCGTCTGAATCACTCTGCAACGCACCTTTTGCATGCTGCTTTACGCCAGGTTTTGGGCCATCATGTGGCGCAGAAGGGCTCGCTGGTCAACGATAAATACCTGCGTTTCGACTTTTCGCACGCCGAGGCGATGAAGCCGCAGGAAATTCGTCAGGTAGAGGAGATCGTCAACGCGCAGATCCGCCGCAACCTGGCGGTTGACACTAACGTGATGGATCTGGATGCGGCTAAAGCGCTGGGCGCGATGGCGCTGTTTGGCGAAAAATATGAGGATCGCGTCCGCGTACTGACGATGGGCGATTTCTCTACCGAACTTTGCGGCGGCACGCACGCTGTGCGTACTGGCGATATCGGTCTGTTCCGCATTATTTCTGAATCCGGCACGGCAGCAGGCGTACGCCGTATAGAAGCGGTGACAGGCGAGGGCGCCCTGAAGCAGGTCTATGCGCAGAGCGAGCAGCTACAGGAAATTGCTCAGCTGGTGAAAGCCAATAGCAGCAACCTGAATGAAAAAGTACGTGGCCTGATGGATAACGTGCGCGCGCTGGAAAAAGAGCTGCAGCAGCTCAAAGATCAGCAGGCGGCGCAGGAAAGCGCTTCTCTCAGCAGCAAAGCTGTTGAGGTCAAGGGCGTGAAGCTGCTGGTCAGCGAACTGACCAACGTTGAGCCGAAAATGCTGCGGACTATGGTTGACGATTTGAAGAATCAGCTGAAGTCAGCGGTTATTGTGCTGGCTACCGTTGCCGAAGGAAAGGTCTCGCTGATCGCTGGCGTTACCAAAGATGTAACCGATCGCGTTAAGGCTGGTGAACTGGTGGGCGAACTGGCCCAGCAGGTAGGCGGCAAGGGCGGTGGCCGCCCGGATATGGCTCAGGCCGGCGGCACCGATGCCGGAGCACTACCAGGGGCTCTGGCTGGTGTTGAAAGCTGGGTGGCAGCAAAACTGTAACACTATAAAAAGGCATCCTGAAAAGCGCGGTGGAGCGGTGCTTCACGGCGTTTTTTCATCAGGTGCGATGGCAAAAAACACAAAGTCAGGTTGATGGTGCGTATTTCGGCTAAACTAACTATCAGCAGAATGTATTACTATGATAGTGCGCTTGTCGTACAGTTGTCATAGTCTATATTTAGCGTCATATGATGGATAATGCCGGGCGACAGTTAACCCGACTCTTTTAATCTTTCAAGGAGCAAAGAATGCTTATTCTAACTCGTCGAGTTGGTGAAACCCTCATGATCGGTGATGAGGTGACTGTAACGGTGCTGGGAGTAAAAGGGAATCAGGTTCGCATCGGTGTGAATGCCCCTAAAGAAGTTTCGGTTCATCGCGAAGAGATCTATCAGCGTATACAGGCCGAAAAAACTCAGCAAACGAGTTACTAACGGATCCAGCGCCTCGCTATCCTGGCGAGGCGCTACCGGTTTTCACTTCTTTTTCTGCTTTTCTCTCTTTTCCTTTCGCTGTTTCTTTTCGGGCCTGTACAGATTTCCTTTCTGTATAAAGGCCGATTATTGTTGATAAATCACTCTTTTTGCTTTTCAAACACCCACTTTGGCGGCTAAATGCGCAATCAAACGCGAGAGTGAAAAAATATGTTTGACTTATAAGGCCCAGAAAGTAATATGTGCGCCACGCAGTGCCGATGAGCAGAAACAAGTTCAGAAGCACAGCTCGATAAGAGCGCGTATGGTGAGGTGGCCGAGAGGCTGAAGGCGCTCCCCTGCTAAGGGAGTATGCGGTCAAAAGCTGCATCCGGGGTTCGAATCCCCGCCTCACCGCCATTTGCATCCGTAGCTCAGCTGGATAGAGTACTCGGCTACGAACCGAGCGGTCGGAGGTTCGAATCCTCCCGGATGCACCATATTATCAAGTGTGGTTTTATTACGGCACTTTTTATAGCAGTACCGATACGGCGTTAGCAGCCCGTATCAAGGTGAGTCGTTAGCACCCCTGTGTTGTACCAGATTTTGATATGCATCCGTAGCTCAGCTGGATAGAGTACTCGGCTACGAACCGAGCGGTCGGAGGTTCGAATCCTCCCGGATGCACCATATTACGCAAACGCAGCAGCAATTTCTGAACTGGCAGATTATAGCAAGCTTATAGCCTGCGCCAGGGAGGATAACATCGCTTTAGCGATGGCCCGAAGGGTGAGGCGCAGGCCGAATCATCCTCCCGGATGCACCATATTTAGTAAGTGTCATACCTAAGCATTTCCCCGATGCATCCGTAGCTCAGCTGGATAGAGTACTCGGCTACGAACCGAGCGGTCGGAGGTTCGAATCCTCCCGGATGCACCATTTTCTCCCGAATGCCCTATCTTATCCCGAATGCCCTATCTTATCCCGAATGCCCTATCTTATCCCGAATGCCCTATCTTCTCCCGAATGCCCTATCTTCTTCCGAATGCAAATCTCGCTACCTGAATAACGCTTTCCAAAATTACTTTCTCAAAGCCCCTGATAAAACAAAACCGTTCCCGCCAGCGCTCTCTGTTTACTCTGTTTTGGCCGCATACTCTCCCTTAAACCGTTAATAAGTTTTCTGAAAGCGTGAAGCGAAATTGCTGCAATTTTGTGCTTTTTTGCCTTGTTTATCCGCTTTTCCCGGCAAGGATATAATCTGATAATAAAAAACCATATATGTTTCAAGGCATTTGCGGATCCATGCCGACAGCGACAAGTACGGTGCTTTGCGCTAAAGTAAACGTTCGTTGATTCAGGGACGGAGGCTTGCGTGTACGACAGTTATGACGGCTTGATATTTGATATGGACGGCACAATTCTGGACACGGAGCCTACGCACCGCAGAGCCTGGCACAGCGTGCTGGCGCGCTATGGTATGCAGTTCGATGAGCTTGCATTGATTGGGCTGAACGGTTCGCCAACCTGGCGCATAGCGGAAGCTATTATCAACAGCCATCAAAGCAGCCTGGATCCTCATCAGCTGGCCGCAGAAAAAACGGCGGCGCTGAAAGAGATCCTTTTCGATACCGTACAGCCTCTGCCGCTGATTAAGGTCGTTAAGGCTTATCGGGGACGGCGGCCCATGGCGGTCGGTACCGGCAGCGAACATGCGCTGGCCGAGGCGTTGCTACAGCATTTGGGCATTCGTGACTGCTTCGATGCCGTGGTGGGCGCAGACGATGTCACGCGCCATAAGCCGGAACCTGAAACTTTTTTACGCTGCGCCGAATTAATCGGCGTTGCGCCCGCACGTTGTGTGGTGTTTGAAGACGCCGATTTCGGCATTCAGGCGGCACAGGCGGCGGGCATGGCATTTGTCGACGTCAGGCGGCTGTGAGCGACTGGCTCTACGGCTCAATGTTCGTCAGCAGCTTTCTGAGCGCCACGCTATTGCCTGGCAACTCAGAAGTGCTGCTGGTCACGCTGCTGCTGTCGGGGAAAGTTTCTGCGCCCGGCATCACGGTACTCGCTGCTGCCGGCAACACGCTTGGTGGACTGACCAATGTTATTATCGGACGCTGTCTGCCGCTAAAACAGCAGGGGCGATGGCACAACACAGCAACGGCGTGGCTGCATCGGTGGGGGCCTGCCGCGTTACTTCTGAGCTGGCTGCCGGTTATCGGCGATCTGCTTTGCGTTCTCGCGGGTTGGCTTCGCTTCGCCTGGCTTCCGGTCGCGTTCTGGCTCGCCGTGGGCAAGACGCTGCGCTATGGCGTGCTGGCTTTCGCAACATTACAGGGCATGGAATGGTGGCAGTGATTCGTTAAGCGTCGCTATCATGATTAATATTATGCTGAACAATAATAAATTTTTCCCCAAGCGGGAGGTCAATTTGATCCCGGACGTATCACAGGCGCTTTCCTGGCTGGAAGCTCACCCTGAGGCAATGAAAGGTATTGGTCGCGGTATTGAACGCGAAACGCTGCGTGTTAAACCTGATGGTCATCTGGCTGCCAGCGGACACCCTGAATCCCTGGGATCAGCCTTGACCCATAAGTGGATTACCACCGATTTTGCCGAAACGCTGCTGGAGTTTATTACGCCAGTAGAGCACGACATCGATCGCCTGCTGGCTTTTCTGCGCGATATCCATCGTCACGTCTCACGCGATCTCGGCGCGGAACGCATGTGGCCAATGAGCATGCCGTGCCTGATCGACGACAGCGATAAAATCGAGCTGGCGCAGTACGGAAACTCCAATATTGGGCAGATGAAAACGCTCTATCGCCAGGGGTTAAAGAACCGCTACGGTGCGCTGATGCAGGTTATCTCCGGCGTGCACTACAACTTTTCGCTGCCGCTCTCTTTCTGGCAGGCCTGGGCGGATGTCAAAGACGAGCAGAGCGGCAAAGAGGCGATTTCAGAAGGCTATTTGCGCCTGATCCGCAACTACTATCGCTTTGGCTGGATTATTCCTTACCTGTTTGGCGCCTCACCAGCCGTTTGTCCCTCTTTCCTGCAGGGCAAAGAGACGGCGTTACCCTTTGAACGTGCCGACAGCGGGCTGCTTTATCTGCCTTATGCCACTTCGCTGCGCCTGAGCGACCTGGGTTATACCAACAAATCGCAAAGCGGTTTGGGCATTACTTTCAATAACCTTCCCGACTATGTCAAAGCGTTGAAGGCGGCCATCAAAACGCCTTCAGAAGAATATGCGCGCATGGGCGTGAAGGATGAGCAGGGCAACTGGCTGCAGCTCAATACCAACGTGCTGCAGATTGAAAATGAGCTCTACGCGCCGATTCGCCCTAAGCGGGTTACGCGCTCCGGTGAAAACCCTTCCGATGCGCTGCTGCGCGGCGGCATTGAATACATTGAAGTGCGCTCGCTGGATATCAATCCCTTCTCGCCGACAGGCGTGGATGAAAACCAGGTTCGCTTCCTGGATCTGTTCCTGATCTGGTGTACGCTGGCTGACGCGCCGGAAATGAGCAGCGAAGAGCTGCTGTGCACGCGTGCCAACTGGAACCGGGTTATTCTGGAAGGGCGTAAGCCTGGTCTGATGCTGGGCATTGGCTGCGAAGAAGCGCAGTTCCCGCTGGCGGAAGTAGGTAAAACGCTGTTCCGGGATCTGCAACGCGTTGCCGAAACCCTGGATCGTCAGCAGGGCGATAATCAGTACCAGGCCGTCTGCGATCGGCTGGCCGCCTCGTTCGAAGACCCGGATTTAACCTATTCCGCGCGTTTCCTGACGGCGCTGAAAGAAAACGGCCTAACGGGCACGGGTCTGGCGCTGGCAGAGCAGTATCATGCGCAGCTGGCCAGTGAGCAGCTGGAGATCCTGACGGAGAGTGATTTTACGCAGGAAGCTATCCGTTCAAAGGATAGCCAGCAGCAAATCGAAGAAAGTGATACGCTTGGCTTTGAAGAGTTTCTGAAAAGCCGAAGCTAGCGCAAAAGAAAAAGGCCACATCAATGTGGCCAAATTAACATCTCTGTGTTGTCAGGGATGATGATAACAAAATGCGCGTCTTTCATAGATTCAGACCACGGGACGACAGAGAAAGTTTCATCACTGCAAAAATAATTTTAGTTGAGGTAACCATATGCCATTGCTGGATAGCTTTACCGTCGATCACACCATCATGGCGGCACCTGCGGTTCGCGTAGCGAAAACCATGAACACGCCGCACGGCGATACCATTACCGTTTTCGATCTGCGCTTCTGCCGCCCAAACAAAGAAGTCATGCCCGAGCGCGGCATCCACACGCTGGAGCACCTTTTTGCCGGCTTTATGCGTAACCACCTGAACGGTGACGGCGTTGAAATCATCGATATCTCGCCCATGGGCTGCCGCACCGGCTTCTACATGAGCCTGATTGGCACGCCGGACGAGCAGCGCGTAGCCAAAGCCTGGAAAGCAGCAATGCAGGATGTGCTGAAAGTCACCGACCAGCGCAAAATCCCTGAGCTGAACGAATTCCAGTGCGGTACCTATGAAATGCACTCGCTGGACGAGGCGCAGGATATTGCGCGTCACATCATCGAGCACGACATCGGCGTGAACCACAACGACGAGCTGGCGCTGCCGAAAGAGAAACTGCAGGAACTGCATATCTAGTTAGTGAACCGGGCTTCCCTTGCGGAAGCCCGGCTGTCTTATCAGGATCCTACCGATTCCTTCAACGACTTTTGCGGCGTAACGCGAACCTGCTTAATCATATTCTCCTGCACATCAAGAATATCAATCGCATAATGGCCGATATGCACGGTCGTATCCGGCAGCGGAATATCTTGCAGGACTTCCAGAATCATACCGTTAACCGTTCTTGCTTCCTCTTCCGGCAGCTTCCAGTTAAAAGCTTTGTTCAGCTCGCGCACGTTGGCGCTGCCTTCAATCAGCACCGAGCCGTCGTTTTGCGGCATCACTTCTTCCGCCAGCGTTGGCGACATCGAGGTGGTAAAGTCGCCGACAATCTCTTCCAGGATATCTTCAATGGTGATTAGGCCTTTGATATCGCCGTATTCATCCACCACCAGACCAACTTTCTTTTTGTTGCGCTGAAACTTAACCAGTTGAACGTTAAGCGGCGTGCCTTCCGGCACATAGTAAATCTCATCCGCCGCGCGCAGCATCACCTCTTTGGTAAACTCTTTTTTCTCGGTCATCAGGCGATAGGCTTCGCGCACGCGCAGCATGCTGATGGTATCGTCCAGAGAATCCCGGTAGAGCACGATGCGGCCGTGCGGAGAGTGGGTAAGCTGGCGCACGATGGATTTCCAGTCGTCGTTGATATTAATGCCGACGATTTCGTTGCGCGGCACCATGATGTCGTCGACGTTCACTTTTTCCAGATCCAGCACCGAAAGCAGCATATCCTGGTTGCGATGCGACATCAGGGTACGCGATTCATAAACAATGGTGCGTAGCTCTTCTTTGCTTAACGCAGAATTGGCAGCGCTGTCGGTCTTCATGCCGACCATACGCATCATAATGCGGGTAATGGTATTGAGCAGCCATACCAGCGGCAGCATCACAATCTGTAAAGGGCCAAGCAGCCAGCTACTGGGAAAGGCGACTCTTTCAGGATAAAGCGCGGCTACGGTTTTCGGCAGAACCTCAGCAAACACCAGCACCACGAAAGTCAGAATACCGGTAGCGATAGCCACGCCTTCATCACCGTGCAGGCGCATCCCGACGATAGTCGCCAGCGCGGAAGCCAAAATATTCACCAGATTATTGCCGATCAGCACCAGGCTGAGCAGACGATCGGGACGGCGCAGCAGCTTTTCAACGCGGCGGGCGGCGCGATCGCCGTTCTTCGCCTGATGGCGAAGCTTATAGCGGTTGAGCGTCATCATGCCGGTTTCGGAGCCGGCGAACCACGCCGACACCAGCACCATAACGACCAGAATAATTATCAGCGTGGTGGTTGAAACTTGTTCCAACGAGGGAATTCCTTGTAGTGGAGGATCAGGAGGTCAAAAAATGCTGCAGCATACGACTGCCGAAATAGGCCATGGTCAGCAGAAAAGCGCCGCCGAAATTGAACCAGGCCACGCGGCGTCCACGCCAGCCTTCATGATAGTGACCCCAGAGCAGCACGATATAAACAAACCAGGCAAGAATTGACAGCACGGCTTTGTCTATATTCTCGCGGCTGAATAAATCCTGCATATAAAACAGGCCGGTACAGAGCACCAGCGTCAGCAACACTACGCCAACCTGAGTGATATGGAACATTTTACGTTCAATCGTCATCAGCGGCGGAATATCGTTGCTGAATGCCAGCTTTTTATTTTTCAGCAGCCAGTCTATCCAGGCCAGCTGTAGCGCATACAGCGCCGCAATAATCAGCGTAGCATAGGCGAACAGCGCCAGGCCGATATGCACCATCATGCCGGGCGTGGTTTCCAGATGCGTGATAAAAGCGTTGGGCACAAAAGTAGCGAAGGCCAGATTGATTAGCGCAAAGCTATAAACCACGGGCAGCAGGATCCAGCCACGATTGCGTGAAGCCACAATGGTCATAATGGCGCAGATCAGCAGGCTGACCAGCGAGCCGATATTGAGCAGGCTAAGGTTTTGCCCGCCGTCCAGAAAAATACGCTGCTGTAGCGTCACGGCATGACACACCAGCGCCAGCGTGGCGGAAATCACGGCCAGACGACGCCACGCGCTCTGCTTGCGCAGCAGGCTGGGGATAATCAAGGCAAGACTGAATGAGTAGGCGAGCAGCGCCAGAATCGCAAAAACGGACATAAGGGTTGTCAGCACCGGCAAGGCTATGAAAAAAGGCAGTATAGCGCCAGCCGCCGCTGGCTCCAAACGATCTCATCGCAGATGGCTGAGATCGCAGCGGCTTCATGTTATAATCTGCGCCATTGTGTCGCCTGGCGACCTCTCATTACGTTGAGCGAGAGACGATGTTTGATAATTTAACCGACAGATTGTCGCAAACCCTGCGCAATATCAGCGGCCGTGGACGGCTGACAGAAGACAACATTAAGGACACTCTGCGCGAAGTGCGCATGGCGCTGCTTGAGGCGGACGTTGCGCTGCCGGTAGTGCGTGACTTTATCGGCCGCGTAAAAGAGCGCGCCGTAGGTCATGACGTCAACAAGAGCCTGACGCCAGGTCAGGAGTTCGTGAAAATCGTTCAGAATGAGCTGGTTGCCGCGATGGGCGCCGAGAACAACACGCTCAATCTGGCCGCCCAGCCGCCGGCTGTAGTATTGATGGCGGGTCTGCAAGGCGCGGGTAAAACTACCAGCGTCGGTAAACTGGGTAAATTCCTGCGCGAAAAGCACAAGAAAAAAGTGCTGGTCGTTTCTGCCGACGTCTACCGTCCGGCGGCGATCAAACAGCTGGAAACGCTGGCAGAGCAGGTTGGCGTCGATTTCTGCCCGTCCGATCTCAGCCAGAAGCCGGTCGATATCGTTAAAAATGCGCTGCAGCAGGCGAAGCTGAAATTCTACGATGTGCTGCTGGTGGATACCGCTGGCCGTCTGCACGTCGATGAAGCGATGATGGACGAGATCAAGCTGGTTCACGCCGCGATCAATCCTGTCGAAACGCTGTTTGTGGTCGATGCCATGACAGGTCAGGATGCGGCGAACACGGCGAAAGCCTTTAACGAGGCGCTGCCGCTGACCGGCGTGATCCTGACCAAGGTCGATGGCGATGCGCGCGGCGGCGCGGCGCTCTCTATTCGCCATATCACCGGCAAGCCCATCAAGTTTATGGGCGTCGGCGAAAAAACCGAGGCGCTGGAGCCGTTTTATCCGGATCGTATCGCTTCCCGTATCCTGGGCATGGGCGACGTGCTGTCGCTGATCGAAGATATCGAAAGCAAGGTTGACCGCGCTCAGGCGGAAAAACTCGCCAGCAAGCTGAAAAAAGGCGACGGCTTCGATCTCAACGACTTCCTGGAGCAGCTTAAGCAGATGCGCAACATGGGCGGCATGGCCAGCCTGATGGGCAAACTGCCGGGCATGGGCCAGCTGCCGGATAACGTCAAATCGCAGATGGACGATAAAGTGCTGGTGCGCATGGAGGCGATGATTAACTCCATGACGCGCAAAGAGCGCGAAAAACCAGAAATTATCAAAGGCTCCCGCAAGCGTCGTATCGCTACGGGTTCCGGCATGCAGGTGCAGGACGTCAACCGGCTGTTAAAGCAGTTTGACGATATGCAGCGCATGATGAAAAAGATGAAGAAGGGCGGCATGGCGAAGATGATGCGCGGCATGAAAGGTATGATGCCGCCGGGCTTCCCGGGTCGTTAAGCAAGCCGGAAAAGTGCTCAGGCGAATTAGATTGCTTTTTGCGCCAAAATGAGTAAAATTTTCGGGCTTTTTATATTGCACCCGGGCCCCGTTCCCTCAATGGGGCCCGGTTGTTTTATTAACTAAAGAGGATGTTATGGTAACAATTCGTTTGGCACGTCACGGCGCTAAAAAGCGTCCGTTCTATCAGGTAGTCGTTACTGACAGCCGCAATGCTCGCAACGGTCGCTTCATTGAGCGCGTTGGTTTCTTCAACCCGATCGCTTCTGGTCAGGCTGAACCACTGCGTCTGGATCTGGACCGCATTGAGCACTGGGTTGGCCAGGGCGCTACTCTCTCTGATCGCGTTTCCGCGCTGATCAAAGAAGCTAAGAAAGCAGCTTAATCTGTCACGGTGGTCAACATGAGCAAGCAACTCGCCGCCCAGCCGCCCGCTAATCCGCTAGTGTTAGGGAAAATGGGATCGGCTTACGGCATCCGTGGTTGGCTCAAAGTGTTTTCCTCCACTGAAGATGCCGAAAGCATTTTTGACTACCAACCCTGGTTTATCCAGCGGGCGGGTCAATGGCGGCTTATCGAGCTGGAAGGCTGGAAGCGCCACAATCAGGACATGATCATCAAAGTCAAAGGCGTTGACGATCGTGATGCCGCCACGCTACTGACCAATTGCGAAATTGTGGTAGACGCGGCGCAGCTGCCTCCTCTGGAAAGCGGCGACTATTACTGGAAAGACCTGATGGGCTGCCAGGTAGTCACCACCGAAGGATACGAGCTGGGCAAAGTCATCGATATGATGGAAACCGGTTCCAACGACGTGCTCGTCGTGAAGGCAAACCTGAAGGATGCGTTTGGTGCGAAGGAGCGGCTGATTCCGTTCCTTGATGGACAGGTTATCAAGAATGTCGATCTCACTACCGGCACCATCGAAGTAGATTGGGATCCTGGTTTTTGAGCTCCGAACAAAGCGGTAACGCTCCGGCGCAGTCGATGTGGATTGGCATAATCAGCCTGTTCCCTGAGATGTTTAGCGCAATTACCGACTACGGAGTAACTGGCCGGGCAGTAAAAAATGGCCTGCTCAGCATTCAGAGCTGGAGTCCTCGCGACTTCACTCATGACCGGCACCGTACCGTGGACGATCGTCCTTACGGCGGCGGACCGGGAATGCTAATGATGGTTCAGCCCTTACGGGACGCCATCCACGCAGCAAAAGCGGCGGCAGGAGAAGGCGCTAAGGTGATTTATCTTTCACCTCAGGGGCGCAAACTCGATCAAAATGGGGTTTGCGAGCTGGCGACCAGCGAGAAGTTAATTCTGGTCTGTGGTCGCTATGAAGGGATAGACGAGCGCGTCATCCAAACCGAAATCGATGAAGAATGGTCGATCGGGGATTACGTACTCAGCGGCGGGGAACTGCCGGCAATGACGCTGATTGATTCGGTCGCCCGGTTTATCCCTGGCGTACTGGGCAAGCAGGCGTCAGCCGAGGAAGATTCGTTTTCCGAAGGCCTGCTGGACTGCCCGCACTATACCCGACCTGAAGTGTTAGAAGGGATGGAGGTTCCGCCAGTTCTGCTGTCGGGCAACCATGCCGAGATTCGCCGCTGGCGTCTGAAACAGTCGCTGGGCCGTACCTGGCTGAGAAGACCTGAACTTCTGGAAAACCTGGCTCTGACTGAAGAGCAAGCAAAGTTGCTGAAGGCGTTCCAACAGGAATTCAGACAGCAGCATAACGATGATGGGCAGTCCGGGCTGTAGCCGCGGCGCCTGAATATCAGTTTACCCAGGATAAGAGATTTAATTATGAGCAACATTATCAAGCAAATCGAACAAGAGCAGATGAAACAGGACGTACCTTCATTCCGTCCGGGCGACTCCGTGGAAGTGAAAGTATGGGTTGTTGAAGGCTCCAAGAAGCGTCTGCAGGCATTCGAGGGCGTGGTTATCGCTATTCGTAACCGCGGTCTGCACTCTGCATTCACCGTTCGTAAAATTTCTAACGGCGAAGGTGTTGAGCGTGTCTTCCAGACTCACTCACCTGTAATCGACAGCATCGCTGTTAAACGCCGTGGTGCCGTACGTAAGGCCAAACTGTACTACCTGCGTGAGCGTACCGGTAAGTCTGCACGTATCAAAGAACGTCTGGGCGCTAAAGCAGCATCCTAAGTTAATACGAAATAAAGGGCCGGTCGCGAGACCGGCCCTTTTTTTGTCTGCAATCCTGCTACGCCGACTTATTATTTCTCTCCAGCGCCGCGGCATAAGGGCTACGCTGCTGGCAGCTTGCCACATAACCACTCAGCGCTTCGTTTAAAACCAGACCGCAGAGCTGTGCCCACATCAGCGTATGCGCCAGAAAAATATCCGCCAGCGTAAAATGTTCGCCAGCGATCCATGGCGACCCCAGCCTCACCGCATTCAGTGCTTTGGCGGCATCGGCAAAAGCTGTTTCGACAACGGCTGGCGATCGCAACGCCTCCGGCAGCAAAAACTTGTGCTTAAGTAGAGTCCAGACCGGTGACTCTAAATCCGTAAGGGAAAAACTCAGCCACTCGTTAACTTTTGCTCTGGCTAAAGGCTCGCGCGGATAAAAGACGCCTGCTTCCTGCTTTTCGCAAAGATACTGGCAGATAGCTGCGGTTTCAAAGATAAGATGCCCTTTGTCTTCCAGTACCGGCACTTTGCGCAAAGGGTGCGGAGAGGAAACGGCTGGCTCGGGGGAAAATAAATCTACAGGACAGGTTTCATAATCCAGCTTCAGCTCTTCCAGCGTCCACAGGACTCGCAAAGAACGACTTTTAGGGAAAGTATAAACTTTCATTTTTGCTCCTTCCGTAAGCGAGATTGTCATCAGCAACAAAATTTCATTCACAGCGTAGCGGAACGACGTGATGATAAAAAGTACGCCGGACGAAAAACATGGGCGGCAAAAGTAAGGAAAACCTTTTGCCGCCCAGTGGTTATCAGGCAGAGCCGGATCCGTCTGGCTCTTTTAAGCTACAGCTTAATCAGGCAAGTCGCCACAGGGTTGCAGAATCCGCCCCGCCGGGCGCCCAGTCCATAACCCAGGCAGTATGGCCCTGTATGCAAACCCAGATTCGATTCTGATAACTAACCTTTTCTCCCGTCTGGAAAGTTTCATTCAATGCCCAGCTACGCAAAGTATTCGGTGTATCGGTGGTGACCTGAAGCGTATTACTGCGTGTGGACATTTTGCCGCTGACATCGTAAGCAATCACAAAATAGCTGTAGCGAGTATCGGCTTTCAGCGCGGTATCGCTCCAGCTCAGCTGCGAGCCAGGAACGCTGGCGATCACGCTGGTGATGCCGCCGTTTTCGCTGCGGAAAATGCTGTAGGATCCCAGCGCGTGCGAACCGGCAACGGCGGCATCCCAGGCGAGCGCGATGCTGCTGGTGGTGACGTCGGTACTGCGCAGATTGCCCGGCGCGGCTGGGGCTACATCCGGTACTACAGGCGACAGTGGCGTAGTTACGGAGATCGTTTTGCTTAATACCGACTCCTCTGAGTTTTCGTAAACGGCGCTCACGGCATAGGTATATTGCGTTCCTTCCTCCAGGCCAGTATCGGTAAAGCCAGGCAGAGAAGCCTCGCCTGTTGGTTGGCCATTGCGATAAACCCTGTACGTTTTAACCGGAACCAACATGGCATCCCAAATCAAAGAGATTTTGTCAGTAGTGGCATTGATAACGTGAAGGCCCGATGGCGCTATAGTAAGATCGTTGCCGGTATTGCCGCTTTCGCCATTAATGGTATAGGTCAGATTTACCGCCGCTGGCTGAATGTCGTACTGACAGATGACTTTATCCTGACAAATTAATTTAGCCGTGCGTGGCTGTGCGGACTCAGCAATATTAATATGGAATTTATTCATAACGTTGCTTCTGAGCCGGTTATTATCAAGTTTAAAACGCTGCACGCCCAGATCCGATTCAACCAGTAACTGGCAATCCTGTTCAGTTAACTGAGCGGCGTCGTCTTTATATACAAAACCATAAGCGCCATGTAACGCAGGATAAATATAACCAGGAAGAATGCCTTGCGGATCGTAATAACCCACTAGCGTAGTGACCGGGACGCCAGACTGCTCAGGTTTAACCTGGCGGCTAATATCAACGATTTCATCATTTGGCAACCATCTGTCGCCATTAGAGTGATAAACCGTTTTTTCCCCTGCGGGAAGAGTAATGCTTAACCCATTAATAGCCATTTTTACGTCAAGAACAGATCTATTCTCAATATTTAAGATACGCTGCTTATTCTCTTTTTCCGCTGGCGGTACAGAAACCTCCGGCACCCAATCGCTAGCCGAAATTACAATATTCACCAGCTGAGCAGAGGCCAAAAGCCGGGTCAGAGAATAGTGGTTTAATTCGTCGTTACGGGCTAAAGCGCGTGTTGTTTCGGCTGTCAGGATCACACACTCTTTCCATGAGGTTCCGTCAGATCTATAGCTCTTATTAAAGCCTCTGGTCACATTAGTGGTTTGGCCATTGATATGCAGCTGGCTGCCGTAAGTGGCGTTATGATTGAAAGAGAAAAGCGCGCCCTGATTACTTTGCGAAGCCGTCGGTAAATAGACAGCCTGAGCCCAGTTTCCGTCAGCCATGGTGACGCCAACCATTTTATTTTTGGCAAACAAGGCAGCAAGCGTATTCGCGCTTAAGTCTTTATTGGCAGCAATAAGCGGGCGAAGAGTATCTACGTGATGGAAAAAAGGTTCCATTCGCTGGGTCTCTGCATTCCATTTTTTAAAGCCTGTTGCTGAATCAGCAGCAAAAACCACTTTTTTCTCCATAAAATCCTGAATTTGAGTCGCGGTATAAGGCGTATAAAGCGTGAAACGGTTAATCGGTGCCATTGGTTCGCCACCGGCCATGGGATCAAAGCCAAACGAGCGACCATGAAATGTTGCCTGGCAAGTATCCTGGTAGCAGGAAGGCTTATCACTCATTATCGGTTTAAAATTCGGCAGGAATTTCATCCGATCGCTATCCCAGCCCCAGGTAGAGTTAATGGAATTGGCGGACTGATGAACCGAGCCGTCAAACTCGCCGGGATAATGAATCAGATCGTAACAGTGGCCAACCTCATGGCTAAATTCATTGCCCAGTGAATCTTCAAGCGTCACCATGCCCGCTCCGCCGGAGAGTCCATGAATAATGATGCCGTTAGCATATTTTCCCCGGCTATTATGCGCGGTAAGCTGCGCGACCAGATAAGGCGTCCATTCGCCTTCACCTTCAGAGCAATTGATACCATAATTGGCGTGATTAATGCCCAGCGAGATAAGCTCTTTACCGATTCTGGCTCGCATGGTGCCGTCATAAACGCCGCCCTGGCTGGGATCGAAATCGGTCAGCAGTTGGCCATTGGGCAGCATAACTTCAGTGAGGTGAAGTGACTGATACTGCCCTACGATTAATTTTGATATTGGCGCGGTCTGAAAGTATTCCCGGTGCGCTTCAGTATCTTTTGCAAACACAAACTCATCACGAGGCGTGGTCAGCATTCCCACGTCTATAGTATGAATAAGCAGCTCCGTCGGCGCGCCAACCGGAATATTTTCCAGCCTTCCACTTCGTTCGCCGCTGTTGAAATGCATGGCGAAACCAGGCTGGATGCAGCGGGCCGGCAGATCGATGCTCCATGTATTCAGCGCATAGATAATACCCTGATTAGTTAAATCACCTTCCCAGACCCATTGGCCGGACAGGTATTTGAAAAAGAATATATTGTTGGTGGAGATAGTGGTAGAGCGGCCGGAATAATGGATGGTAGAATTATAACCAGCCTTCGATTGGAAACGGATAACTTTATTTTCAATATCCGGACCTTGAGGAAGATAAATGTTTCCTGTCCAGCGGCCATCGGCAGTACGGATTTCAACCTCAGCGTGGGTTTGCAATTCTTTTAGCAGCAAGCTGCCAGTAGGATCGCTAAGCTGGTTTATTACGGCAGCGGTATCAATAACGGATTTTGAACCCGGTAATGGCGTGAAATCTATATTGTTTGGCAAACCGTCAATATGATAGGCCGTTGACGGCAGCAGTTCAGGCTTGTTAAGTTTATATGTGCCAATTTCCCGGCCTTCTTTGTTGATCACCGTTACCTGTAGCGATGCAACTTCTTCCAGCGGCTTGACCAGCAGCAATGTTTTACGGTTAGCGATAAGGCGAGGTTGTTTATCACCCGATTTTGGCTTTGCCGGGAGGATCTGACTCTGCGCAAACTTCACATTGGCAGCCAGTGAACCTTGCAGATCGTTAGAGTAATCGCTGGTGTTAAAGACCAGCTCCTCATTGTGAATGGCCAGGATCTTCTTTAGTATTTTTTCGTCGGATAACATAATTGTTCCTCTGGATATTATTTCCTCCTGCGTAAAAAGTTAAAGAAAATGGCTTTCTCACTTATGCCAGGCTGCAAGAGGCTGATTGAATTTTCGCGATTTTTGTCGTATGGGGCACAACACGCAAACGCAATTATTTATCCAGGCCCAGTAAAAAATAGTAATCCCTTGAATATTAAAAGGCGGGAAGTAAAACAGAGGACAATTCAGAAATTCATTTAGCGCTGTAAAAATTTAGAGTAAAGATAGTATGTATTAATTATTAATGAATAGTGTAAGTTAAAGAATATAATTTGGTGATAAATAAGGGCTCTTGCTAACATGGAACCCGTTTAAATGCACAATGTCAGCCGACTGACTGCTATCTAAATCGCCCGGCAAGCAAAAGCGGTACCGGGCGTCAGTTTCAGGCACGATAAAATTGATAAACAGCAGTATCGACCGGGCCATTCTCCAGTACGATCAGGCCATATTTAATGCCTTTAAATTCCGCGCCGCATTTTTCTGCTACCCCGCGGCTGGCGACATTTTCCGCTACCGCCAGGATCTCAACCGTATCTCTTTCCGGGCTTTGCCACGCCAGATCCACCAGATACCGCACGGCCTGGCTGGCTACGCCCTGACGTTGCTCACTGCTGCGTACCCAATAGCCGATAGAGCAGTGGTGCGGTTGCTCTTGTGAATACCGCAAGCCGGCTCCGCCAAGCAGTCGGCCATCTTCAGCAAACAGCCCCATTTCATTGGCTTCGCCTTTTGCGCGCAGCGTATTTGTGGCGGTAAACCAGCGGAGCGCTTCCTGTTCCGTAAAATCTTCATGCGCCCAGAGCAGCCAGGGCCGCAGCGTATCGAGCGAGGCGTTTACCGCGCTGGCGAATGCTTCGGCATCCTCGTTGCGATAGGGTCGATAGACTATATGCATATTATCTCCTTTAAGTTTAACCCTAAATTGAGGATTAATTTATTGCCATAAAGCCAGCCAGAAAGAAAGCGGCTATTCACCTGTCTGGCTGGCATTTTTACCGGCACAGGAAAGTTGTTTTTTTATCGGGCCGGACAAGGGTAAAAAATGTGAAGCGGCTCTGCATTTGAAATATAGCTTTCAGCATAGCTTATATAGTGATAAGGCCAGAGCCGCTCTGGAGCCCAGGGAGTACCTGATAATGTTTGTAGCTACGCTTCGGCAATACTCGACAAAACCATTTCAGCCGACAAGGAGATGCGTGTAAAGTTAAATTTACATTAGACATGCCGAAGCAAAAAGAAAATCTATATTTATGTAATTGATATTATTGGATTTTTATCTAATGTGTATTCCGTTTATCTTTCATGGTAATAAAAGTGTACATCTTCGGATTGTAAAATGTACCCTTTCTGATACAGTGTCCTCACCTAATTATCCGCACCTACGGGCATAACGAGAGAGCAGGCCATGCAAAAAGACGCGCTGAATAACGTTCATATCGCCGACGAACAAATTTTGATTACGCCGCAGGAACTGAAAAACAAGTTCCCGCTGACCGACGCGCAGCAGGCGCAAATCGCCGCTTCCCGTCAGACCATTTCTGACATTATCAGCGGTAAAGATCACCGTTTGCTGGTGGTATGCGGCCCTTGTTCAATCCACGATACGGAAGCAGCGTTGGACTATGCGCGTCATTTAAAAGCGCTCTCTGAAGATCTCAAGGATCAGCTCTATATCGTTATGCGCGTCTACTTTGAAAAGCCGCGAACCACTGTGGGCTGGAAAGGGCTGATCAACGACCCTTACATGGATAACTCGTTCGATATGGAGGCGGGCCTGCATATCGCGCGCCGCCTGCTGGTAGAACTGGTAGAAATGGGACTGCCGCTGGCGACGGAAGCGCTGGATCCTAACAGTCCGCAATACCTTGGCGATCTGTTTAGCTGGTCGGCTATCGGCGCGCGCACCACAGAGTCGCAGACGCATCGTGAAATGGCTTCCGGCCTTTCCATGCCGGTTGGCTTTAAGAATGGCACCGACGGCAGCCTGGGCACCGCAATCAACGCGATGCGCGCTGCCGCCATGCCGCATCGCTTTGTGGGCATCAACCAGAGCGGTCAGGTTTGTCTGCTGCAAACCCAGGGCAACCCGGACGGCCACGTGATTTTACGCGGCGGCAAGCAGCCTAACTACGGCCCGGAAGATGTGGCGCAATGCGAAAAAGAGATGAGCAAGGCGGGACTCCGGCCTGCGCTGATGATAGATTGCAGCCACGGTAATTCTAATAAAGACTTCCGCCGCCAGACCGGCGTGGCTGAATCCGTCGTGGCGCAGATCAGGGACGGCAACCGCTCCGTGATCGGCCTGATGCTGGAAAGCCATCTGCATGAGGGCAACCAGTCTTCCGAGCAGCCGAAGAGCGCCATGCGCTACGGCGTTTCCGTCACCGATGCCTGCATCAACTGGGAAACCACCGATAAGCTGCTACGCACTATTCACCGGGAGCTGGATGGCGTGCTGGCGGCACGTCTGTCGTAAGAGAGGTAATTATGGTGGCTGAACTGACCGCGCTACGCGATCAAATCGATGAAGTTGATAAAGCGCTACTCGATCTGCTGGCCAAAAGGCTGAGCCTTGTCGCAGAAGTAGGCGAGGTAAAAAGCCGTTACGGACTGCCAATATATGTCCCGGAGCGCGAAGCCTCTATGCTGGCCTCGCGTCGTAAAGAAGCAGAACTGCTTGGCGTGCCGCCGGATTTGATTGAAGACGTGCTGCGCCGCGTTATGCGCGAGTCCTATGCCAGCGAAAATGATAAAGGCTTTAAAACTCTGCATCCGGAGCTTCGCCCGGTGGTTATCGTTGGCGGCAAAGGCAAGATGGGACGCCTGTTTGAAAAAATGCTGACGCTTTCCGGCTATCAGGTGAGGACGCTGGATAAAGAAGAGTGGCCGCAGGCGGGCAGCCTGCTGGCGGATGCGGGCATGGTAATTATCAGCGTGCCGATCCACCTGACTGAAAAAGTGATAGCGGAGCTGCCGCCGCTGCCGGAGGACTGCATCCTGGTCGACCTGGCCTCGGTAAAAAACGGCCCGCTGCAGGCAATGCTGGCCGCGCACAGCGGCCCGGTGCTGGGACTACATCCTATGTTCGGCCCGGACAGCGGCAGCCTGGCAAAACAGGTGGTGGTCTGGTGCGATGGCCGCCAGCCAGAAGCCTACCAGTGGTTTTTAGAACAGATTCAGGTCTGGGGCGCGCGGCTGCACCGCATCAGCGCGGTCGAGCACGATCAGAATATGGCCTTTATCCAGGCGCTGCGTCACTTTGCTACCTTCGCCTATGGCCTGCATCTGGCGGAAGAAAACGTGCAGCTTGAACAGCTATTAGCGCTCTCTTCGCCAATTTATCGGCTGGAGCTGGCGATGGTTGGCAGACTGTTTGCCCAGGATCCGCAGCTTTATGCAGACATTATTATGTCGTCGGAAAATAATCTGGCGCTGATCAAACGCTACTATCAGCGCTTCGGCGAAGCCATCCAGCTGCTGGAGCAGGGCGATAAACAGGCGTTTGTTGACAGCTTCCGCCGCGTCGAGCACTGGTTTGGCGACTACGCCCAGCGCTTTATGCTGGAAAGCCGTTCGCTGCTGCGCCAGGCCAACGACAGCCGCCAGTAAAGCAGAAAGGCCGGAAACGGCCTTTTTACCTGCTATGTTATGCCCTTAGCTGGGCGCAAGTGGCAGAAACCCACCTTTTTGCAAAATTGTCTGAGCCTGAGCGCTTAATAAAAATGCCGCCAGCGGCCGCGCATTGGCGTTGCAAACGGCAAAAGCGTAGTCGGCGCGAATTTGAAAAGGCGTCGGAATGGCAAGAACGGCGATGCCGGGCTGCGCGGCGTAGCTTTGATAGCCGATAAAAATATCAGCCCGATCGCCATTTAGCAGCCAGCTTGCTGCGGATTGTCCGGTCGGAACCGTTGGACTGTTCGGCCCGCCAACCAGCTGTAGCGCTCGCTGCTTTAGCGACTCCCCAAAACCCGGATGCTGTTGCTCAATACGTTCAAAAAGCTGCCAGGTGTAATCGCCTGAGGGATCGCTTATCGGTGTAGAAGTGGCGATACGCAACGCTGCATCGCTAAGGAGATCCAGCCAGCTTCGTTCCGGCGTTGCCAGCCGTTCTCTGATGCTCAGGCATAACTCGTTATGGGTAAAGATGCCGCTTTCAAAGGCATAGCCAGCCAACAGCAACGCTTGCGGATGGGCTATATTTGCCGACAAAAAGAGATCGCAGTGCTCGCCTTGTCTGATGCGCTCGTAAAGAAGCCCGGCAGGGCCAAATTTTACGGTAACGGCCTGGCCGTATGCTGCCGCAATTTTCGGCCAGACTGCGCGTAAGCTACCGGCAGCCAGTACGGACAGCGTCATCAGTTACTACCCGTGTAGTGCGTGCGGTAAAACCGCTGATACCATTCATCCGCTTTTTTCTGCATATCAATATCGCGGAATTTCTCCGGATAAAGCTTTTTCGCCATCCATAGCTCGCCCAGCGCTAACGCTTCCGGCATCGGATAGCCCCAGGCTTTTGCGTACTCCGGCATCAGGTAAACGCGATGATGCTTAACGGCATCCAATGCTTGCCAGGCGGTTTGTTCATTGATCTCGTTGATCACCTGAGGATAGCGATCCTGCACAAAGATCGCCTGAGGATCCCAGGCGAGGATTTGCTCCATAGAGACCTGCTTATAACCCTTTACCGTAGCGGCGGCGACATTTGATGCGCCAGCGTGCGCCATCATTAAACCCGTGTATTTGCCGGAACCGTAGGTAGTGAGGTCAGGATTCGCCATATAAACCCGGATACGCTGCGAGGTGGGGATCGCCTTCAGACGTTCGGCGGTTTGCTGGCGCTGGCTAAAGGTCGCTTCAATCAGTTCTTCAGCCTGTCGCTGGTGGTTAACGACCTCGCCAATCAGGCGAATGCCCTGTTTCAGTCCCTCGTTATAGGCCTGCTCCTCATTGTCCAGTTGCGGATTAAGACGATGCTGCTGCTTGTCGTCAGCGCGCAGCGAGATAGCAATAACGGCAATGCCGAGCTTTTGGATCTGGTCAATCATCTCCTGCGGCGCATAGTTGGTGACGAACACTACCTGCGGCCTTAGCGCCACCAGCTTCTCTACATCCACATGCGTCAGATCGCCCAGCGTCGGCAGGCTGGTCAATTCCGGCACCAGCCGTTGATAGTTTTCGCCCAGCTGCTGCTTCCAGTTACTAAGAATACCGACCATAGTTTTGGTAGCATCCAGCTGGACTAACAGGTTAAGTGTCTGATGCTGCAATACCACTACGCGATCGACACGATCGGGAATAGTAACATCACGGCCAAGCTGATCGATAACCTGGCGACTGGCATAGCAGGAGAAAGCGAGCAGGCTCGCGGAAAGCAGCAGCATAGAGCGTAAAAGAGGGCGCATTGATTATTCCCGACATTCGTTATGTAGGAGATAATATAGCGATAAAGCGAGGCGGGTAAATGACCCTAAGCAAATAACCGCCGCTCTTTACGGCGGCGGTCAGGTGGTTTCAGTGACGCAACGCTGCGTTAATCACTGTGGTTCGACCGGGATAACGTTCTCGCTCGGATAGCAGCCCAGCACTTTCAGCGAGCGAGTGATAGGCGCAAGCTCGCGCAACGCCTGCTGTACTTCTTCTGAACGCAAATTACCCTGAAAATCGATATAAAACATCTCTTCCCAGGGATTGCCTTTAATCGGACGCGACTCCAGCTTGCTCATGACCAGATTATGCTGACGCAGCACCAGCAGTGCCTCTACCAGCGCGCCAGCCTGCTGCCCGGTAGCCATAACCAACGTAGTTTTGGCTGGAACCTGCGGCGTAACCTCTACCGGCTTACGTGCCAGGATCACGAAGCGGGTAATATTTTGCTGCTGGTTAGCCAGATTACGCTCAAGCACCTGTAGGCCGTAAAGCTCGCCGCCAGCCTGGCTACCCAGCGCGGCGACTTTAGGCGAATTCAGGGCGGCAACCTTTTCCATGGCGGCGGCAGTACTTTCCGTATACTCAATTTTCCAGTGCGGATAGCGGTGAATAAATTCGCTGCACTGCTGGAAAGGCTGAGGATGGCTATAAACGGTTTCTATCTGCTGCAGATCGGTGCTGCCGGCAACCAGCACGCAGTGATCGATAGGAATCGTCATCTCGCCAACCAGCGACAGGCTGGTTTGCTGCAGTAAATCATAAACTTCATTGATCGAGCCGGAGCTGGTGTTCTCTATCGGTAACACCGCATAGTCGGCCTGGCCCGTTTCTACCTGACTAAAAATATCGCGGAAGCTCAGGCAGCCGCATTCGATAAAGTTATCAAAATGGCGAGCGGCATAATTACGTGAAGCCAGATGCGAGTAGGAGCCTTTTGGACCGAGGAAGGCGATTCTGGCCGATTGCGCATTAGTCTGGTTGAGATGTTGTTGCAGCAAAGCCTGCTGTGTCAGCACGGAATCTTCAATAATCAATTGGAAAAGGCGGGTAATGTAGTGCGCATCCAGCTGATGCGTTTTCCCCAGCGTGACCAGATGCTCAAGCAGGTCGCGCTCGCGGTCGATATCGCGCACCGGGCGATGGGTGGCCATCTTCGCCGTCGCAACTTCAACCGCCAGCGCCCGGCGTTTTGCCAGCAGACTCAGTAATTCTTCATCCAGCGCGCTGATTTTTTCGCGCAGGGCCAGCAGGGGATTATCAGTGGTCATAGGGCTACCTGTCAGATGTTCATAAAAAAAAAGCCTCCCGTTTGGGAGGCCTTGTTGTTCGTCTTCGCTTTCTTTCTTACACGACGAATTGCCTCCCGGTCAGGGGAAGGTAAAAAAGAAGGCGAAGAAGAACGGCAGCTGTTTCATCAAAGTATCCACGAATGTCGGAGGGTTAAAGTAACCACAGCAATTTATTGCTGTCAATAAAAACATGTTCTGTACGCCCGATCGGCTACCCATTCTGGGCAGCCGAAGAAAACAGCGATTACTGCTGTGAATGTCGAACCGCCACGTTTTTGTCGAAGATAAGAGCATTCATTATTCTGTAAAAACAGGGAAATCCGTAAGAGATAAAAGTGATGTTATCTTTTAAAAATCACGATCTGAATTAAATGGTTTGTAAGGAGTGTGTTTTTAATATGTAATTATTAATGATGAATATGTTGGTTTTATCGGGAGTTCTGTTTTTTATTTATCATCAGTAGATTGTCTGATATTCTTTTCCCTCGGCTTTTTAGCACGCCTGAGTAACGGGAGGCTAATAAAATAGTCGTTTATTCATGGAAGATTCAGTAATAAAAAGGAGATAAGATGGATGCCAAAAAAAGGATTCTTATTATTCGTATCGATTTTCTTGGGGATATGGTCTGCACTACGCCACTGCTGCATGCGCTTAAGACAAGTTGGCCGCAGTCGGAGATCCACGTTATCGCCAATAAATACAATGCACCTATACTGGATAATAATCCCGCTGTTAGTAAAGTCCATTACTATGTCTATTCTAAGAACAGGCATAAAAATATCAGGCCAGGTTTTTTTAACTATATTAAAGAAAGATTGAGTCTTATTTTATCTCTTCGCAAATTGAAATTTGATTTACTTATTATTCCAAATGGCGGCATGTGTAAAAACGCAATTAGCTTTGCCAGACAGCTAAAGGTTCCTGACTGCCGTTGGCATAATGCTGCTACCGAATTTGACGATCGCGTAAAGGCTCACGTAGCGACCAGGCCCTTAATCCATGAGGCGCTTGCCGGTTTTATGCTTGTCCCCGAATTGGGTATGCCGGATATTGAACAGTTAAAACTGCATATTTTCCCCTGTCCGGAAAAAGTTGATTTCTGGCAAAAAAAGTTAGGCGCAAAAAAGAAGCTCAGGGTAGGTTTTTTTGTCTCTAATAACAGCGTGCAGCGGCAATGGCCAACAGAGAAATGGCTGACGCTAAGCGACGCACTCGGCGACGGTTATGAAATAGTCGTTTTTCACTCACCTCAGGAAAATTCTTCTGCTGTATGGCGGGAAGAAAAAGAGACGCGCGAAATATTTACCCCAACTGTTCCCGATCTGATTGCGGCGATGACGCAATTAGATCTAGTGATCTCAGCTGATAGCGCGCCTGTTCATCTGGCATCTGCATTACAAATTCCGTTAGTTGCGCTGTTCGAATCCCGCCTTGAAAAATATCGGCGCTGGCATCCTTTGGGTGTCAGAGCGATATTGCTGTATGAAGGTAAGCAGGTCAGTGATATTTCCGTTACGTCTGTTGTTACCGCCGTGAATAAGCTGCTGTCCGAAGACAAGACAAGCGAACTTCAACCATTTTCTGTTGAAAGGAGCCTTGCTTACCAATGAAAATTATCGCACTGAAGTACTGTACAGAATGCGGGGCCAAACGCCGTTTCATCGAGCGCCTGTTTGCTTTTGACAGCGAGCTTTGTGACGACTGTTACCTGGAGTTGATCGAATCGGTACGTGACAGGCGGGGCAGGGCAGAAGATCGCTGACGCAGAAATTGACTGCTGGCAAAAAAACGCGCCCGGAGGCGCGTTATCTTTTTTACCTATTCCTCATCGATAATGCTGAGGTCTTTGACGCTGGCCTGGGCGCGTTTCGCCTCGCCCTTGTGCTGAGCCTTGTTCAGCTGGCGTTCCAGCTTGTTAATCAGCTCGTTGATGGCCGCATACATATCATCGTGTTTGGCGCTGGCGATCAGCGGGCCGTTCGGCGTATTGATAGTGGCATCGGCAACATAGTCCTTTGGCTCTTTGGAAAGGACGATGTGCGGGTTAATCAGGTGGGTTTGCCATTTTTCCAGTTTGGCAAGACGCTCTTCGACATGCTGGCGGATAGCCGGAGTGATTTCCATTTGCTTGCTGGTAATGTTCAGAACCATAGTGCTTACCTCTAATCATTTCCGTCGAATGTAAGGTAAGCATACCCTGGAAAAAGGGTTATTGCGTGATTTGCATCACCTTATTTTGTCACTTTTTGTCAAGAATGACGATTCTGTGAGGCGGGCTGGTAAACAGGTTAAAGAGACTTGTAGGGAGATTTTTTCACAGGCATGATGGGTAAGTTAACCTGCGGCAAAACAGCGTAGCCGCCAGGAAAAAATGGCAGCCCGAGGCTGCCATTTTTCGTATTAAGCCTGATTAGCCGCGATCAGTTTCGCAACTTTGTCCGCTTCCGCCGTCAGCTGCAGCTTACGGTAGGCGTTTTCCATCAGCGGCAGCGCCTGACGCGTCGCCTGCGTATCCGGATAATCCTTCATCATTTGCTCAACGCGGTTAACTACTGCAACATAAGCTTCGCGCTTAGTGTAGAATTGCGCCACGGAAAGCTCATACTTCGCCAGACGGTCTTTCAGATAGATAAGACGCTTTCTGGCGTCCGTCGCATACTGGCTGTTTGGATAGCCACGCAGCAGCTGAGAGAAGTCGTGGAAGGCGTCGCGGGCGTGAGAAGGATCGCGGTCGGAACGATCGATGCCGAAAAAGCCCTGCAGCGCGCTGTCATCAAGCGCCATATCCGTCAGTCCGCGCATATAAATTACGTAATCAATGTTCGGATGCGTAGGATTCAGGCGCATAAAGCGATCGATAGCGGCCTGCGCCAGCGGTAAATCGGCATTTTTATAGTAAGCGTAGATCAGGTCTAACTGTACTTGCTGGGAGTAAGGCCCGAACGGATAGCGGTTATCAAGCGCTTCCAGTTGCGTTATTGCTCCTTTAAAGTTACCGTCCTGCAGTTTTTGCTGGGCAGTGGCATAAATCTCGGAAGGCGGGCTATCGGGCACCGTATCCTTCGAGCCGGAACAACCCGCTAATGCCAGGCTCAACGTGGCTGCAGCCACCAGATATTTCATACGCGTCATGACGATTTGATTATCCTCAGTGTGTTATTCAGGAAGCTGTCCATGTAGCTCCCGATAGTGACCAGGTACAATAGCACATTATATTAAACGGCATCGCCGTGAAAACCCAACGTTAACGAAGAAGCTGTTTATGGCACAACAAGTAAAACTCAACGCAACGGTCTCCGAATCGCAACTCGGACAACGCTTAGATCAGGCTTTGGCCGAATTGTTCCCTGATTATTCAAGATCTCGTATAAAAGAGTGGATTCTCGACCGTCGCATCAGCGTCAACGGCGTAATCATCGACAAACCGCGCGAGAAACTGCTCGGCGGCGAACAAATCGCTATAGACGCGGAAATCGAAGAAGAGGCGCGCTGGGAAGCGCAAAACATTCCTCTCGACATCGTCTATGAAGATGACGATATCCTGGTGATCAACAAACCGCGCGACCTGGTAGTACATCCTGGCGCGGGCAACCCCGACGGTACGGTGCTGAACGCGCTGCTTTACCATTATCCTGCTATTGCTGATGTGCCACGTGCGGGCATCGTCCATCGTCTGGATAAAGACACTACCGGTTTGATGGTGGTCGCTAAAACAGTACCGGCGCAAACGCATCTTGTGGAATCTCTTCAGCTGCGTGAAATCACGCGCGAATACGAAGCGGTGGCCATTGGCAAAATGACGGCGGGTGGCACGGTTGACGAACCTATCAGCCGTCACTCCACTAAGCGTACCCATATGGCTGTACATCCAATGGGCAAACCGGCTACTACGCACTATCGCATTATGGAGCACTTCCGCGCCCATACGCGCCTGCGTCTGCGCCTTGAAACGGGCCGTACGCACCAGATCCGCGTGCATATGTCCCATATCAGCCATCCGCTGGTGGGCGATCCGCTGTACGGTGGTCGTCCACGTCCGCCAAAAGGCGCTTCAGAAGCTTTTATCGGCACGCTGCGTAAATTCGATCGCCAGGCACTGCATGCAACCATGCTGCGTCTCTATCACCCGGTAACCGGCATTGAGATGGAGTGGCATGCGCCGCTGCCGCAGGATATGGTCGAGCTGATTGAAGCGCTGAAGGCCGATACCGAAGAATTTAAAGAGCAGCTGGACTGGTAATGAGCCTGCTTACGCCGGAATGGCCTGCGCCCGCTAACGTGCGGGCCTGTAGCACAACGCGCGCGGGCGGTTTTAGCCAGGCTCCTTGGCACTCGCTGAACTTAGGCGCGCATGTTGGCGACGATGCTGCAACGGTAAACCGCAACCGCGAGCAGCTTGTTTCGCTTGCGGCTATGCCTTCCAGCCCTGTCTGGCTTGAGCAGGTGCACGGCGTTGAGGTGCTTAATCTCACTGGCGAACAGTCCGCTTCGCTGCGGGCCGATGCGGCCTATACACGCCAGCGCGGCGTGGTATGCGCGGCGATGACGGCAGATTGCCTGCCGGTACTGTTCAGCTCGCTGGATGGTAAAGAGGTAGCTGCCGCGCATGCTGGCTGGCGCGGGCTTTGTTCAGGCGTGCTGGAAGCGACGCTGGCCGCTTTTCTTTCGCCGCCGCAGGAGATTATCGCCTGGCTTGGCCCGGCGATTGGGCCGCAGGCTTTTGAAGTCGGCGCGGAAGTAAAAGCGGCCTTTTTAGCGTTAAATCCGGAAGATGCTGTCGCTTTCAGACCAGCGGGCGAAAAATATTTTGCCGATATCTGGCAGCTTGCTCGTCTGCGCCTGGCGCGCTGTGGAGTGCGCTCCGTCTCAGGTGGCGGCCTTTGTACCCTTTCGCAGCCTGAACAATTTTTCTCCTTCCGACGCGACGGCGTCACCGGCCGTATGGCAAGTTTGATCTGGCTGAGCTAACCTGTCGCCATAAGACGATCCGGACTGTGTTATTTTTCACCAAAATATTCCGGTCACTTAACTTGAAAATTTGAGGGAAGACCTCATTTAATCTCCAGTAGCAATTTGACCTGAATGGGGGAATTATGCGTCTGGATCGTCTTACTAATAAATTCCAGCTTGCTCTCGCTGACGCCCAGTCTTTAGCGCTAGGGCGCGACAATCAATTTATCGAACCGCTGCATCTGATGAGCGCTCTGCTCAAGCAGGAAGGCGGCTCCGTTTCACCTTTACTGACTTCCGCCGGCGTGGATGTCGCCGCGTTACGCAGCGGCGTCGAGCAGGCTATCAGCCGTTTGCCGCAGGTCGAAGGCGCCGATGGCGATGTCCAGCCTTCCGCTGACCTGGTTCGCGTGCTGAACCTCTGTGACAAACTGGCGCAAAAACGCGCCGACAACTTTATCTCATCTGAACTCTTTGTGCTTGCCGCGCTTGATTCGCGGGGATCGCTGGCCGATTTACTAAAATCCGCCGGCGCAACCAGCGAAAAACTTCAGCGCGCCATTGACCAGCTGCGTGGAGGCGAAACCGTGAACGACCAGGGAGCTGAAGACCAGCGCCAGGCCCTTAACAAATACACCATAGACCTGACCGAACGTGCGGAAAAAGGCAAACTGGATCCGGTTATTGGCCGTGATGAAGAAATCCGCCGCACCATTCAGGTTTTGCAGCGCCGTACTAAAAACAACCCGGTGCTGATCGGCGAACCTGGCGTAGGTAAAACCGCTATCGTGGAAGGGCTGGCGCAGCGCATCATTAATGGCGAAGTACCGGAAGGCTTAAAAGGCCGTCGGGTACTGGCGCTGGATATGGGCGCGCTGGTGGCGGGGGCGAAATATCGCGGTGAGTTTGAAGAGCGTTTGAAAGGCGTGCTGAACGACCTGTCCAAACAGGAAGGCAACGTTATCCTCTTTATCGACGAACTGCATACCATGGTTGGCGCCGGGAAAGCCGATGGCGCGATGGATGCCGGCAATATGCTGAAGCCTGCGCTGGCTCGTGGCGAACTGCACTGCGTTGGGGCTACTACCCTGGATGAGTATCGTCAATATATAGAGAAGGATGCGGCGCTTGAGCGTCGTTTCCAGAAAGTCTTCGTAGCGGAACCGAGCGTGGAAGACACCATCGCTATTCTGCGCGGACTGAAAGAGCGCTATGAGCTGCATCACCATGTGCAAATCACCGATCCGGCTATTGTGGCTGCGGCTACGCTATCGCATCGTTATATTGCGGATCGTCAGCTGCCGGATAAAGCTATCGACTTGATAGACGAAGCGGCCTCCAGCATTCGTATGCAGATTGATTCCAAGCCAGAAGCGCTGGATCGCCTGGAGCGCCGTATTATCCAGCTCAAGCTGGAGCAGCAGGCGCTGAAAAAAGAATCAGACGATGCCAGCATCAAACGTCTGGATATGCTTGAAGAGGAGCTGAGCCAGAAAGAACGCGACTATTCAGAACTGGAAGAAGAGTGGAAAGCGGAGAAAGCCTCGCTCTCGGGCACCCAGACTATTAAAGCGGAGCTTGAGCAGGCCAAACTGTCGTTGGAGCAGGCACGCCGTACTGGCGATCTGGCGCAGATGTCTGAGCTGCAGTACGGAAGAATTCCGGAGCTGGAAAAACAGCTGGCAGCCGCCACGCAGGCAGAAGGCAAAACCATGCGGCTGCTGCGTAACCGCGTTACCGACGTAGAGATTGCGGACGTGCTGGCTCGCTGGACGGGTATTCCAGTGGATCGCATGATGGAAGGCGAGCGCGACAAGCTGCTGCGTATGGAGCAGGAGCTGCATCAGCGGGTGATTGGCCAGAACGAAGCGGTCGAAGCGGTTTCCAACGCTATTCGCCGTAGCCGGGCAGGCCTGGCGGATCCAAACCGTCCGATCGGCTCATTCCTGTTCCTGGGCCCAACTGGCGTAGGTAAAACCGAGCTTTGCAAAGCGCTGGCCAACTTTATGTTCGACAGCGACGATGCGATGGTGCGTCTGGATATGTCGGAGTTTATGGAAAAGCATGCGGTATCGCGGCTGGTGGGCGCGCCTCCGGGGTATGTCGGCTATGAAGAAGGCGGCTATTTAACTGAAGCAGTACGGCGTCGCCCTTACTCGGTTATCCTGCTGGATGAAATTGAAAAAGCGCATCCTGACGTTTTCAACATCTTATTGCAGGTGCTGGACGATGGCCGTTTGACGGACGGGCAGGGCAGAACAGTAGACTTCCGCAATACGGTCGTCATCATGACCTCTAACCTGGGTTCCGATCTAATTCAGGAACGCTTCGGTGCGTTGAGCTATGGGGAAATGAAAGACGTAGTAATGACGGTGGTCGGCCAGCATTTCCGTCCGGAATTCATTAACCGTATCGATGAGCTGGTGGTCTTCCATCCGCTGGGCGAAAAACATATCGCTTCAATTGCGAAGATTCAGCTGCAACGCCTGTACGATCGTCTGACCGATCGCGGCTATGAACTGCATATCTCTGATGCAGCTCTACAGCTGCTGGGCGAGAACGGTTACGATCCTGTCTATGGCGCAAGACCGTTAAAACGCGCTATTCAGCAGCAAATCGAAAACCCGCTGGCGCAGCAGATACTTTCCGGTCAGCTGGTTCCAGGGAAAAAAATAGAAATGGATGTGCAGGACGGCGCTATCGTGGCCAGCCAGCAATAGTAGTTATGAATAAAAACGGGCCTTCGCGCCCGTTTTTGCTTATTTACTAAACGTTAATAGTGCTTTTTAACCGTTTGGGGTGGTTTTTTGAACGGTCGAACCTTTTTTTGCAATTAGGGGTTGTCAGGGCGCGAGAACTCCCTATAATGCGCAACCACTGAGACGGCACAACGGCTTACGGCCAGCGGCTCAGGAGGTTCAGGAAGCTGAACCGCCGGAGAAAAACTTCTGAAAAAGAAGTTGACTCTGAAGGAGGAAAGCGTATT
>NZ_JBHDVM010000010.1:0-200607 GCF_042610525.1 Pantoea sp. sgz302252 | reverse complement strand
ATGGTCAGGCTGTACACCGCGTAGCGCGTGCCGTTCAGCTCGCGGCTGCCGACGCCCACGCGGGTGATTTTGCCGTTAAGGTAGCGCGTGGCCATCAGGCCCTGCGTCGGGATGCAGACGGTGACCGGCTGGCCCAGCAGCGATTTACGGTCGACGCGCGCGCTGGTGCCGAGCAGCTCCAGCGTCAGCTCAAAGGATTCAGAGAGGCTTTCCCGGCCGCTGAGCTTCCAGAACAGCAGGCCTTCGACCGGCAGAAGAACGGTGATACGATCAAACATAGTGGGTTCCCGGACTGATTAGGGTTAACTTTGCGGAGTGAGCCGTTACGTATTTGGCGGGAATACGCAAAAGCGGCGTAATGCAGCGGTCAAATAATCACCAAAGCCTTTTTCACCCGGCAAGGCATTATATATAAAAAAAAGCTAATTTCATTATCGAATAGTCTTAAACAGGGAATTTGCTGGCGAAGAAAATTATATGTCATACTTTTTTTGGTTAGCTGATTTAGTATTACGTAGAAAATTTAATCGAGAAATTATTAATATTTTTCACTCCGTACCGCCCTGAGGCCAGCCGAATATTTTCTCTGTCAGGCAATATTTGCCTTTGCGCGGATTAAGCTTGTTATCTAATAATGTTACGGTTTTACCAGCCTTACCGCCCAGCGCCGCTGGCATAAAATGTGATAAGTCCGAAGCAACAGACGCAGAGGCCGGGCCGATATATTTAATCCTCAATGCAGCAGCGATTTTGGCGGACTGAATCAATGGTTTTTGCCATCACAAAAGATTGCTCTCTGTAATAAAGCCGTGACTAATGTCTGTTGGTGAATGACTCCCTTTATTAATAAGACGCAGCGGCTCGCACCTCAGCTAATATAGTGCGTATAGTTGTTGACGACTGCGAGCACGAAAATTATGCCGAAATCTCTGTCGCGACAGCCAATTTCCAGCTATCAACCGACGGTGCTTCATTGTTACAATCCCATTTTGATTACGCTTTTGCCGCCTTGCCAGGGGGTCAGCGGCCTGAAGGCCCACGCGGCAAAAATTTTAGCCTGTTTACCAGTAGCGGAATAACTATGTATCAGCTCTACGGCATCAAAAATTGCGACACCGTAAAAAAAGCGCGGAAGTATTTAGAAGCGAACGGTGTGGCTTACCAGTTTCATGATTATCGCGTGGACGGGCTGGACGCGGCCATGCTGCAGCGTTTTACCGATACGCTGGGCTGGGAGGCGCTGTTGAACACGCGCGGCACCACCTGGCGCAAGCTGGATGAAGAGACGCGCGGCGCGGTTAATAACGCAGCGGCGGCGCAGCAGCTTATGCTGGCGCAACCGGCGATCATTAAACGGCCATTGCTCTGCCGGGCCGACGGCTCTATGCTGCTGGGCTTTAATGAAGCCAACTATTCATCTTTTATCGTGGAGAAGTCCTGATTATGTTTTGTCCGGTCATTGAGCTGACGCAGCAGCTTATTCGTCGCCCTTCCCTCAGCCCGGACGATGCGGGTTGCCAGGCTATCATGATCGAGCGCCTGCAGGCGCTGGGCTTTACCGTTGAACGGATGAATATCGGCGATACGCAGAATTTCTGGGCGTGGCGCGGCGAAGGCGAAACCCTGGCCTTTGCGGGCCATACCGATGTGGTGCCGGCGGGCGATGCCAACCGCTGGATCAATCCGCCGTTTGAACCCACTATCCGCGACGGCATGCTGTTTGGCCGCGGCGCAGCGGATATGAAAGGCTCGCTGGCGGCGATGCTGGTGGCCGCCGAGCGGTTTGTCGCCAGCCATCCGCAGCATAAAGGCCGTCTGGCTTTTTTGATTACCTCCGATGAAGAAGCCAGCGCCGTTAACGGTACGGTCAAAGTTGTCGAGGCGCTGATGGCGCGCAACGAGCGGCTGGATTACTGCCTGGTCGGTGAGCCTTCCAGCACAGAGATTGTGGGCGACGTAGTGAAAAACGGCCGCCGCGGTTCGATGACCGCCAATCTGACGATCCACGGCGTACAGGGGCACGTAGCCTATCCGCATCTTGCCGATAATCCCGTGCATCGCGCGCTGCCTGCGCTGGCTGAGCTGGCGGCTACGGAATGGGATAAAGGCAACGAGTTTTTCCCGCCGACCAGTATGCAGATTGCCAACGTGCAGGCCGGTACCGGCAGCAATAATGTGATCCCCGGCGAGTTTTTCGTGCAGTTTAACTTCCGCTTCAGTACGGAACTGACCGATGCGATGATCAAACAGCGCGTGCAGGAGCTGCTGGATCGCCATCAGCTGCGCTATACGCTCGACTGGGTTGTTTCCGGCCAGCCTTTTTTAACTTCTACCGGCAAGCTGGTTGAGGCGGTGGTTAACGCGGTTGAGCACTATAATGAGATTAAGCCGCAGCTGTTGACCACCGGCGGCACTTCCGACGGCCGCTTTATCGCCCGTATGGGCGCGCAGGTGGTGGAGCTCGGGCCGGTCAACGCCACCATTCATAAAATAAATGAGTGCGTTAAGGCCGCCGATCTGCAGCTGCTGAGCCGCATGTACCAGCGCATTATGGAACAGTTAATAGCGTAAGGATTAAGTATGGAATGGCTAAAAGAGTATTGGTGGTTGATCGGGATCGTGCTGATGGTAGGCATTCTGATGAATGTTTATAAAGATCTTAAGCGCATCGACCATAAAAAATATATGGATAACCGGCCGGAACTGCCACCGCATCGTGACTTTAACGATAAGTGGGACGACGAGGACGACTGGCCGAAAAAGAAATAATCGCAGGGGCTTCGGCCCCTGTAAGGTTGATGACAAACCTGAACCGTTCATCAGAGTTGCCTCTTTTTACAGCAATGCTGCAGCTTGATAGCGGCAGAGGCTGAGCGGATAAGTGGACCGTTTGGCGCATGGACGCGCCAACCGAGCCATCAGGGACGATTTCACGGCGTGTCCATGTTCCGCTCTGCCTCTGCTGCTCTGTCACAAATTTAAACGCGACCTGGGGTTTGTCATCAATCTTCCTGTTTTTATTGTTTTTAGCCAGCCGCTGGTGGCAGCGCCGCTATCGCAAGCCGCCAGGCTTCCGCCCATTCGCTATCCAGCGTTATTAGCGCCCGCTCCGCTTCCTGCCGCCAGGCGTTCAGCAAGGCTTTACGGCCCGACAAACCCGATAGCTTTACCAGCTCCGCAGGTGTGAGCTTCTCCACCAAAGCGCCCTGCAATAAAGGCAGCGGCTGCGAGGTTTCTTCAGTTAGCCTGCCCAGCGCGCCAAGGCTCGCCTCGAACGAGCGCTGCGCCCAGGCGAAGCCCGCCAAATCGCGCCAGTCATCCTCATCCAGGCTGGTTGCCATAGCGGAAAAATCCAGCTCAACGCCCTGAAGTGAAGGCCGCAGCCAGCGCCAGTCTCGTGCCAGACGGCTATGCGCTTTTTCCACCAGCGCTTTTGCCTGCTCGCTCAGCGGTAAAATCGCCATTGCGGTATAGCAGCCGCTGCTTGCCTCTGGCCGGGTGCCGAAGCGCACCAGACGAAAGCCGCACGCCTGCCAGAAACGCCACAGCTCGGGCGTATAGCCAAAGCTGACCGAGAAGAAATCTAACGCCTGCGCCTGGCTAACGCTTTGCTGTACCATCCGGCTGCCGATACCCTGCCGCCGCAGCGCGGGCATCATAGCGATACGGCTGATACGGCGAGAGCGCATCTGCGCCGCCTGCGGCCAGTTGCCGTGCGCGGCCAGCGACTGCGCCACCAGATTGCCCGGCGGACGACGCCAGCCAGCCCAGACCGCCTGCGCCAGCGCTGGCGTTAAGCCACCTTCTTCCACCAGCCAGAGCGCGCCCGTTACTTTATCCGCCTGCACGGCGGCGCTGAAGCGCATACCCGGCGCATCCATCATTCGCCTTAAGTCCAGCGGCGAGGTGCGGTAGTGCGCGCTGGCTAACAGGCGATAAACGTCCTCCAGCCTTTGCGGTTCGGTACGCCACTCCGCCTGCTGTGGGAAGCAGAAGCGGATTGGCGCGCTATCCGTCTGCGGCTCGGCCTCGCTGAACAGCAGCGCCCGATCGATAAATTGCTCCAGCGGATCGCCTGCCGCCCAGCGCAAAGGCCGATCCAGGCTATAGAGTTTCGCTTCCGGCAGGCTGGCGCAAAACTTCAGCATAAAGCCGCGTCCGGTGCCTTCATAGCCCTGTAGCGTAGTGGTCAACAATGTACGGGGATAGAGTTTGACCAGCTTCTCCAGCATCGGCGCGGGAATGGCGGCCGCTTCGTCAATCAGCAGCCAGTCGATATCCGCCGGACGCTCCTGTGGCGCGAGCGCCAGCAGTCTGTCCGGCGCGATAAACTCGAAGGCTTCACCTGCGAATTTTGCCAGTACGTCCGTGGCGACTTTTGCCGGTGCGGCAATCAGGCATCGTCCCGGCCAGCGGGCAGCGAGCGAACCGGCGAGTGCGGATTTGCCACGCCCGCGCGGCGCGGTAACGACATGAATGCCCGGCTCGGCAGCCAGTAGCTTCGCCAGTAGCGCCTGCTGCTGACCAGCGTTGTCGGGTTGCCACTCCGGCGCAGCGGGCGGCGTGGGCAGAACAGGCGCATGGTGCTGGCAGAATCGCGCAGCCTGAGGATCGTCCAGCAGAAGCTGCTGCAACCGGGAGATAAAATTAGGCGCGGCGATGGGCATTGCGGTGTCGCCCCAGCGCGGCGAGTCGCTGTCGGGCCGCGTCGGCCAGCTGGCCCACTCCGGTGCCAGTATCAGCAGCCAGCTTCCCGCCTGGAGCGTACCGGCCAGCACCGCCAGCGCCTCGGCGTTGAAGCCTTGTCTTGCATCAAAAACGGCATGCAGGAATTCCTGGCCCAGCAGCGTCCGTGCAGCCTGCGGCGCGCAGTGCAGCGGGCTTTGCGGCGCATCGCCCAGCCATAACCAGTCGCCGGGCAGCAGCGACATCCACTGCTGCGCCTGCTGCTGGCACCACTCTGCCTCGCCGCTAATGACCATCAGGCGCCGCATGCCCTGCGCCTGAAGCCGTTCCGTTTGCGCAACTATGTCGCTTAGATTAGCCACCGAAGGTGTCGCACTGGCCAGGGTTGCCGCTGTCAAAGCCTTTCTTAAACCAGGTGTAACGCTGCTGGGAGGTGCCGTGAGTAAAGCTATCCGGCACTACTCTGCCCTGGCTTTGCTGCTGCAGGCGATCGTCGCCGATCGCTTCGGCGGCGTTCAGCGCCTCCTGCAAATCGCCCGGCTCCAGCACGTTTTCCTGCTGCATATAGTGTCCCCAGACTCCGGCAAAGCAGTCCGCCTGCAATTCCAGCTTAACGGAGAGCTGGTTAGCCTGTTTCTGGTTGCCCTGCTGCTGAAGCTGGCGCACTTTTGGCTCAATGCCCAACAGGCGCTGTACATGGTGGCCGACCTCGTGCGCTACCACGTAGCCCTGCGCAAAGTCGCCATCCGCGCCCAGCTTGTTTTTCATCTCGTCATAGAAAGAGAGATCGATATAAACGGTGCTGTCGGTCGGGCAATAAAAAGGCCCCATCACGGACTGGCCGGTGCCGCAGCCGGTGCGGGTTGAGCCGCGATACATCACCAGCTTGGGCGCAGTGTAGGTTTTACCCATTTTCTGGAAGATTTTTTGCCAGGTATCTTCGGTGGTTGCCAGCATTACCGAAGTGAATTTTGCCGCCTCGTCCTGCTGCGGCGTGCTGCGCTGCTGCTGCTGAGAAGAAAGCGAACTCGATTCGCCAGTCAGCAACGGCGTCAGGTCATAGCCGTAGTAACCCGCAATCATCACAATAATCAGCAGAATAATGCCGCCCTTGCCGCGAGGGATGCGCATTCGTCCCGCGCCCATTGAATTACCGGCTTCATTACGGCGATCTTCCACGTTATCGCTCTCACGGCGCCCTTGCCAACGCATAAATTACCTCGGGTTTTGAACTGATTGACTGATTTTAGTCGGGCGAATGCGCTAACACCAGTACGGCGAGGGCTGGCAGGCAGAACTCGGAACAAAGGAAAGGATAACTGCGGGAAAAAGAGCCGGTTTGGCAAGGAAGGCTGCGACGATAGCCGCAGCCTGAGGCTGCTGACAAAATTCAGGCTTTGTCAGCAGCCGGGATATTAGTCCAGTTTTACGCCAAGCCGGTTAGCGACTTCTTCGTAAGCCTCGATCAGGCCGCCGAGGCTCTGGCGGTAACGGTCTTTATCCATTTTGTTCAGCGTTTCTTTATCCCACAGGCGCGCGCCGTCCGGCGAGAACTCGTCGCCCAGCGTGACTTCGCCGTGGAACAGGCCGAATTCCAGCTTGAAGTCTACCAGGATCAGGCCCGCGTCGGAGAAAAGCTTGCTCAGCACGTCGTTGGCTTTGTAGGTCAGCTCGCGCATACGCGCCAGATTCTCTTTGCTTACCCAGCCGAAAGTTTCGCAATAGGATTCGTTGACCATAGGATCATGGCGCGCATCGTCTTTCAGAAACAGGTCGAACAGCGGCGGATTAAGGATCATGCCCTCTTCCACGCCCAGACGTTTTACCAGCGAGCCTGCCGCGCGGTTGCGCACTACGCACTCTACCGGCACCATATCCAGCTTTTTCACCAGCGCTTCATTGTCGGACAGCAGCGCTTCCATCTGGGTAGGGATGCCCGCCTCCGCCAGCTTGCTCATAATGAAATGGTTAAACTTGTTGTTAATCATTCCCTTGCGGTCAAACTGTTCGATGCGCTCACCGTCCAGTGCTGATGTATCATTACGGAATTCGAGTACCAACAGATCCGGGTTTTCGGTGCTGTAAACGGTTTTCGCTTTGCCGCGATACAACTCAGCTTGCTTTTTCATCTCTTTACTCCAAACGTGAAATCCCCTGCGGCGAAAACGCCCGGGTATGAACTGTTGCGTCTATTGTATGATCGGACGCGAAAAAACCGAAGCAATCGATTACGCAGCGACAAAGAAAAAAGGCCGACGCGCGTCGGCCCTTTGATAATAAAGTATCCAGGTCCTGGCTCAGGAGGGCCTGTGTCTTCCGCAAAGACGCAAAAAACACCGTCCGTGGTAGCTCAGTACGGGCCGTCCATGGCCCGTAGTGCTCCACAGGCCCTCCATCGCTTCAGGTTTGTCAGCGGTCGCGCGTCGGCCCTTTGCTTATTTGCTGAATGCCGCCTGAAGCACGGCCACCAGCGCATCGTTCTGCGACTGGGTCAGCGCATGACCTTTTGGATCGAGGAACTGCAGGCTGCTGCGGTTATCCAGGTCGCCGACCTGCAGCTTGTAGTTGCCGTTGGTCAGCTCTGGATCCTTCGCGCCCAGCTCGTCCCAGGTTTCGCTGGACGGGGCTTTATAGGTCACGCTCAGGCTGCCCTGCGGACGGTTCTGATCGGTGATCTTCATGCCTACGCGCTCCAGCGCGGCCGGCAGACGCTCCCAGACCAGGTTGAACGGTGCGCGAACGATCAGGTTTGGCAGGCCAGTGTCATCTGCGCCGCTCTGCACGTTGATCTGTGCAGTGCTGCCTTTGGCCGCCGCGTCTTCACGCGTGGTTTCGATTTTATCCAGGCCCGTGCTCAGCTCGTTAAGCATCTGCGCGGTGTAGCGCTGCATCTGCACGGGAGAAGTCACGGCTTTGCCTTCCTGCTCCAGCTCCAGCAGCTTCACGCTCAGCGCCTGCTGATAGCCCTGCTGCTGCACGGCGATCTGGTAGCGGCCGCGATACTGGTGATCTTCATCGGCGCGGTTCCACTGCACCCAGTCAGTGGTCAGCGTCTGGCTGCCATCGGTGCGGCTG
Source organism: Pantoea sp. sgz302252 (assembly GCF_042610525.1). Lineage (GTDB taxonomy): Bacteria > Pseudomonadota > Gammaproteobacteria > Enterobacterales > Enterobacteriaceae > Erwinia. Next base: position 192,846 of record NZ_JBHDVM010000010.1, on the reverse strand, counting down.
GCGATTGGATAGTTGCGCGCCTGCACTACAGCTACCACCTGCGGCCACAGCGCGCCGCTGGCGTTATCCAGCATCAGCACGCCGGAGTTACCGGCAAACTGCGTGCGGGTGCCGTTCATCAGCGCCAGCGGCTGGGCCGGTGGACGAATATCCAGCTGCTTGCCGACGGCGCCGTTGCCGCTGGCGGCAGGGATATCGAAGTCGCCGTTTTGCAGCGGCAGGATCATGCCTGACGGTGCATGCAGCTCATTGATATCCGCAGCCTTGAGGTAAGATTCGTCGCCGCTGACCTGGCGCTTGTAGCGCTGATCGCTTGAACATGCCGCCAGCAACATCACCAGCGACACACCAACCACTTTCGCGATTGCCGACTTTTGTACTGAATAAGCCATTACTTCTCCCTAAATTTACAGCAGGCCTGCGTCGTGCAGTGCCTGCTCAACAACCGGACGACCGGCTTCGGTCATCGGCGTCATGGGTAGACGCAGCGTATCGGTTGCAATTAATCCTAATTTTTTAGCCGCCCATTTTACCGGGACAGGATTAGGCTCAATAAATAGCTTCTGATGCAGCGGCATCAGGCGCTGGTTAAGGCGGCGCGCTTCACGGAAGTTACCCTGCTGCGCCAGCGCGCAGAGGTCCGCCATTTCACGCGCGGCGATGTTGGCCGTCACCGAGATAACGCCTTTGCCGCCCAGCTGCATAAAGTCGAGGGCAGAAAGATCGTCGCCGCTGACCAGCACGAAATCATCATCGACCAGCTCTTGGATCTGGCTAACCCGCGATAAGTTCCCGGTCGCCTCTTTGATTCCGATAATATTTTTGATCTTCGCCAGACGGCCTACGGTTTCCGGCAGCATATCGCAGCCGGTACGCGACGGCACATTGTAGAGCATTTGCGGCAGATCGGTACTTTCGGCGATGGCTTTAAAGTGCTGATAGAGCCCTTCCTGCGTCGGACGGTTGTAGTAAGGCGTCACGGTCAGGCAGCCAACCACGCCGCTGGTTTCAAAACGGCGGGTCAGCGCGATGCCTTCCGCCGTAGCGTTGGCGCCGGTGCCGGCGATAACGGGAATGCGGCCATCGGCCAGTTCCAGCGTCATCATCACCACATCGCCGTGTTCGTCGTGGCTTAATGTTGCCGATTCGCCGGTGGTTCCTACGGAGACAATTGCCGCTGTTCCGCTGGCAACATGATAATCAATCAGTTTTTTCAGACTTGCACGACAGACAGACCCTTTGTCATCCATCGGCGTAACGAGCGCAACTATACTTCCCGTAAACATTAGCCATCCCCTCCACAAACAAGTGCCTCATGGTACGTTTGTCCGTCCAACAAAAGCAAGCGGGCAAGCCCGCCAGGCCCCTTGGCACGGGGTATTTTTTATGTTTACCTAAGAGTTATCACAATTGCTAATCATCGAGACGTACAGGAAGCATTATTTTGCCGCAGTCAGAGCAACATCACCTGGTTATTACCGCCGTGGGCGTCGATCGGCCTGGGATTGTTAATACCATTACCCGCCACGTCAGCAGCTGCGACTGCAATATTGAAGATAGCCGCCTGGCGATGCTGGGCGACGAGTTCACTTTTATCATGCTGCTTTCCGGAAGCTGGAACGCCATTGCCCTGATTGAATCGACGCTGCCGCTGAAAGGCGCGGAGCTGGAGCTGCTGATCGTGATGAAGCGCACGACCTTCCGCGAAAGGCCGCCAATGCCGGCTACCGTGTGGGTACAGGTCGAAGTTGCGGACTCGGCGCATATAATCGAACGCTTTACCGATCTCTTTGATTCGCATCAGATGAATATTGCTGAACTGGTCTCGCGCACCCGTCCTGCGGCAGAAAATCAGCCGCCTTTGCTCTATATTCAAATTACCGCTCACAGTCCTGCCAGCCAGGATGCCGCAATTATTGAGCAGGCGTTTAATAGCCTCTGTACAGAGCTAAAGGCGCAAGGCACTATTAGCGTCGTCCAGTATCCACAGCATGATGAAAAAACGGAGAGTAGTGATGAATCCACTGAAAGCCGGCGATCTCGCACCAGCCTTTAGCCTGCCTGACCAGGACGGCGAGCAGGTCAGCCTGACCGACTTCCAGGGACAGCGCGTTCTGGTTTATTTCTACCCGAAAGCGATGACGCCAGGTTGTACCGTACAGGCGTGCGGTCTGCGTGACAGCATGGATGAGCTGAAAAAAGCAGGAGTCGAGGTATTAGGCATCAGCACCGACAAGCCGGAAAAACTGTCGCGCTTTGTCGAGAAAGAGCTGCTGAACTTTACCCTGCTTTCCGATGAGAACCACGAGGTGTGCGAACAGTTCGGCATCTGGGGCGAGAAAACCTTTATGGGGAAAACCTATGACGGCATTCATCGCATCAGTTTTCTGATTGGTGCCGACGGCAAAGTTGAGAAGGTGTTTGATGATTTCAAGACCAGCAACCACCACGATATCGTGATGGACTACCTGAAATCGGCTTGAGTTTTTTCTGGTGAAAGGGCTGGATTAGGCTAATCCGCCCTTATTTAATCAGCCTTTAAAACTCGTAGTCCGCCAGCCGCTCTTCGACCTGCTGGTTTCCCTTATATTTTATCTGCAGCGCCTCTTTTTCTTCTTTTGCCTTACCGCAGGCCAGCTCGATGGCTTTTTCGACTTCTTTTTGTCTTGCCGCGGAAAGATCGCTATCCCACTCGCCCGCAAAATGCTGGCATTCTTCTGCGTTATTAATAAAAGCGCTGACGTCTGGCGGAAGCGGTTCTGTGGCAAAGCACGCCGCTGCGCTACACAGAGAGAGACATAAAGCTAAAAATAGTTTTTTCATTTTACCTTCCATCATCTGACCAGTGCGGTTTATCTTTCGCGCCGCCATGGTATTTTATTACGCCATAGGTTTTTCCAACCTGGTGAAGTTCCTTATTCATACCGTCTTTGGGAGAAGTTTTAATAGTGACTTTCTTTTTATCTTTGTCTGCTACCGTCAGTACGCCAGCCCAGCTGATATTCATATCAATGGCTCTTCCTTCGGTATGACGGCTGTTTAAGGCGGGCGCCACTTTTAGATTTTGCATACCGTAAGCTGATACCATTTCCGAAGCGGCTTTGACACTTTCTTTTGCATCTGAGTGAACCCATTCGATATCAACGTTGCTGTGCGCCGGGACATCTTCCGGCGATACGCGCTGATGGTGGATCATCCATGCCCAGTGCATAAGATATGCCCGTTCAGGCGGCCTTAACGTCGCGTTTATCTTCACCTGGGCGCCAGCTTCTTCCAGCGCTGAAATAAAGCTTTTCACGCCCAGTCTGAATTCTGCCTTAAGGGAACTGATATCGTTTTTTCCCTTAAATTTTGCCACCCATTCCTTTCCACTTAGCACGGCCATAAAAATTCCTTTTAGGGTATAAAGTGTGCAAAGCAGTATAGGCATATTCAAATCCAGATCAAATCTGGTTATGTTTTAAATTTAACATTTACCGGTGTTTTACGTAATTAATAAACATACTTGTTGTTAATAAAATTCAGCCCGGCTATTTCAATGTGAAGGCGGTCGGACAAGCTAGCGCCAGTGAAGGCGCAATTCAGGTTCCAGGAGAGATTGCCATTATTAATGGCGGTAACTCTGCCAACGTTGTTAATAAAAAGCTGTGATTTAAGAAAAAAGGTCGGGGGATCGGCTGAAAAAGCGCGCTTGCGCGCGCCAGGGATTAGCCATGCTGGCGATAGAGCTCCTGCGCCGTTTCCTCCCACTGCTGGCTGACTACCACGCGGTTGCGACCAGCATGCTTGGCGCGGTAGAGCGCGTCGTCCGCCTGCTTGAAGATGCGTTCCAGCGGGGTTTCGTCGGCGTCCCATAGCGCCACGCCAATCGAAAGCGTAATGCGGCCAACTGGCGCCAGCTCCAGCTGTTCGATTTTTCTGCGCACGCGCTCGGCAATAACGGCCGCCATCTCACGATCCGCGCCGGGCAGGATCATCAAAAACTCTTCGCCGCCGTTTCTGCACACGACGTCCGTTTGCCGGGATCCTTTCCCCAACTGCTGCGCCACGCTTTTAATAACGTTGTCGCCGACATCGTGGCCCCAGCTGTCGTTAACGCGCTTGAAGTGGTCGATATCCAGCGCCAGCACGGCGAAAGGCTGGCGCGTGGCGAGGAAATATTCCAGTACGGCATTCAGACCGCGACGGTTCAGCAGCGAAGTCATGGGATCGGTCTGCACCTCAAACTTCAGGCGGCCGATTTTGTCCTGCAGCAGGCCCAGGCCAGTCAGCATTGCCCGCTTAACCTGCGCCGCTTCGTAATACCAGGAGCGGATAGCGCCAATCGCTGTAGAAACGCCAGGCTCATCCAGCTGGCTGGCGTTGTCCGCCAGTTGTCCCAAAGGGCGAGCGATTAGCCAGGCAAACAGCCAGGCCAATGCCAGCGTCAGCAGGGCCAGAGGAACGGCGCGTTTAACCACTTGCAGCATTAAGCTGGTTAGCGGCGTTAGCGTGGTCGGCGTCGGCTTCATCGCTACGATTGTCCAGCCGGGCGTGGCTACCGTCGCGTAGCCAGCCAGCATAGGGTCGCCGTTTTTCTTCAAAACCTGCTGATAGCCGTTATCCTGCTTTAGTTTTTCGCTAATCAGCGGCGCAATTTTCTGCCCAATCAGCGCTTTGTTTTTGTGATACAGCACGCGGTTGCCGCTGTCCACCACATAGAGCGAAGAGCCGTCACGGTAGAACTGTTCGCCCAGTAATTCGTTAAGGATGCTTTTCTTTTTCAGGTAGATAGTACCGCCGACAAACCCAAGGTAGGTACCGGTGGGCGACCAAATCGGATAAGAGACAAAGACCATCAGATTATTAGCCACGGATAAAGAAGGCTGGCTAACCAGCGGCTTGCGCTCCACCAGTGCCTGGTGAGTGGCGGGCGTGGTGAGATGGACGCCTTTCAGCATCAGCGAATCCGGGGAAATCGCTTTCACCCAGCCGTTGGCATCCACTATGACCGCCGAGTTAAAGCTGCTGGTCTGCTCGCGCAGGCGCATAACCTCACTCTGCATCAGCGCCTCGCTGTTGCCGCCCTGCCCCAGGGTTTTGGCGCTGAAAGCCAGTTGCGACTCCGCCAGCTGAAAAAACATTTCAGTGGTTGAGGCGAGTTTGGTCGCATACACCCGGTTGGACTCCAGGGTATTTTCGATTAGCACTTCCCGCTGTACCTGCCAGGTAGCGTATAGCGAGTTGACCAGCGTGATCGCAATGCTGGCGAAGGCCAACAGCATGATCAGCGTGCGTAAATCCAGCTTCAGACGAGGAAGCCTCATGGAGTGACCTCGAGGAAACATTTCATAGATGTCGCTTCTTGTTTTAGTTTACTTTGTAACGCGTCATGCCCTGGTGAAGCATGCAGTAATACAATGGATATCGTCAGTGTTAGGAATAATCTTAGCGATTTTAACTCAATTTTTTGTAAGGGAAGCGTTAACGTTGGCGGATCTGCGATAAAGCGAAGAGAAAGGACGTCCCACGCCGCAAGCGGAGCGAGACGAAGGCATTACATAGCGAGGAAGGCGTAGCCCTGGTTTTCCAGCGTGGCAACGGTAGTTGGGCTGGAGAGTGCGTGAGTCACCGACTGGTCAATCCAGTCGTGTTGGAAATGGTGGAAAGCCACCGACTGATCGCAAACAGAGATATCCACGCCTTTAGCGCGCAGTTGCTGGATTAGCTTCAGGTTCGGATTATCGATACCAAAAGCTTTTTTATATTGCTCGTTGTTCAACATGGCTGGCGTGCCGTCACCGGTAACCGATACCACGAATTTAAGCTGTTCCTGAGGCACGCCGGAAGCGATATATAGATTAACGACGCGAGCCACGCGTTCCAGACCAAGGTTCGGCTCCTGAGGGCTGTTTTCCGCTTTGGTAATCTGAAAAACGACTTTATTACTTTCGCCGACGGTCGGCTTATAGGCCGCATCCGTTTCATAATGGATTTTGCCATAGCCGTCGATGGCGGGCGTGGCCCAAAAGCCCTCGGGATCTTTTTCCTGGCTGCCAAAGTGCTGGCTGATTTTTTCTGCAATTGTGGGCGCGGCTGAAAAACTCGCGCCAACAAAGCCGGCAACAACGGCCACTAAGACGTAGGACACAACAGGACGCATAGGATGCTCTCCAGGAAGCATTAATAATCGGAAAAGGCGAGTAAAAGAAGCGGCTGCTTTAGCCGCGAATTTCTGCATAACAGAGTGAATAAGTTAACCCGTTCTGTAAATAAGCCGTTATCCGTTTTTATAATTGCGGCGCTACCAGCTGATATTATTCCCTCAGGCAAAGTGAATAATTTAATTTTTTTCTTTATCTGAATAAGGCCGGGCAATAAAAAGCAATTCAGATAAAAAAGAATGCAGAAGGCAGGTTTTATACAGTATTTATCAAGAATCAACGAAATGACTATGATAAATAGTGGAACTTAATTATTAAGTAAATCAGCAAAGAGGTTAAGCCAGAGAATGATTCTGCCCTCGCTTCAGGAAGGCAATTGCGGCCATTTTTAGGAGTATACTTAAACAAATTCCGTGCCAGAATCAATTTTTCTGAACAAATTTACCTGAATTTACTCAGTGGCGACGTTGGGGCGTTAGCTGCCGCTGCGCCTGCGGTCAATTTTTTTCACCCGTTATTGCGGGTTACACTTATTCACCGCCGCGATCGTTTCCTTCCTTACCGCCTCTGGTTAAGATAGCCGCAGCGGTCCGTCGTCACCGTCGGGCAAATGAGGACATCATCAGAACAGGATTTTTGCATGATTAACCGACTGAAAAAGTGCGTGCTGGCCTCGCTGGTGCTGCTGCCGACAGCGGTCGCGCTGCCCGCCAGAGCAGACATTAGCGACAATTTGCCGGATATCGGCACCACGGCGGGCAATACGCTTTCCGTTAATCAGGAGCTGGCGATGGGCGACTTTTACGTGCGCCAGCTACGCGCCAGCGCGCCGCTGATCAACGATCCGCTGCTTAACGATTATATTAATCAGCTTGGGCAGCGGCTGGTGGCGCACGCCTGGTCGGTGAAAACGCCGTTCCACTTCTTTCTGGTCAGTAATGATGAGCTGAACGCCTTTGCTTTTTTCGGCGGCAATGTGGTGCTGCATTCCGCGCTGTTCCGCTATACCGAGAACGAGAGCCAGCTGGCTTCCGTGCTGGCGCATGAAATTTCTCACGTTACGCAACGCCATCTGGCGCGTGCTATGGAAGAGCAGCAGCGTAATGCGCCGCTGACCTGGGTCGGCGCGCTGGGTTCTATCCTGCTGGCAATGGCGAATCCGCAGGCCGGTATGGCGGCGCTAAGCGGCACGCTGGCTGGCGCACAGCAGGGCGTGATCAGCTTTACTCAACAGAACGAGCAGGAAGCGGATCGTATCGGCATTCAGGTGTTGCAGCGCGCGGGTTTCGATCCGCAGGCGATGCCCAACTTTCTGCAGAAGCTGGCGGATCAGTCCCGCTTCGCCTCTAAACCGCCGGAAATTTTACTGACCCACCCGCTGCCCGACAGCCGCCTTGCCGACGCGCGCAACCGCGCCAACCAGATGAAACCTGTGGTGGTGCAGTCATCGCAGGATTTTTATATGGCAAAAGTGCGCGTGCTGGGTATGTACGCTACCGGCAAAAATCAGCTCAATGATGATTTGCTGGAGGAGTTGAGCAAAGGCAACACGCGTGAGCAAACCGCCGCGCAGTATGGCAAGGCCGTACAGTTCCTACAGGCGAAAAGTTACGACAACGCCCGTAAAATTATCGCCCCGCTGCTGGCCGCTCAGCCGAACAATGTCTGGTATCTGGATATCATGACGGATATCGAAATAGGCCTGAAGCAGCCGCAGCGCGCCATCGCCCTGCTGGAAAAAGCTAAATCAGAGAGCCCGGTGGTGCAGCTTAACCTCGCTAACGCTTACGTTGAGGCGAAGCAGCCCGCCAACGCCAGCAAGATCCTTAATCGCTATACCTGGGCGCACAAAGAGGATCCCAACGGCTGGGATCTGCTGGCGCAGGCTTCTGCCGATCAGGGTTTGACGGATGAGGAAGAAGCGGCGCGGGCGGAAGGCCTGGCGCTAAACGGTCGGTTAGATCAGGCGATCCGCAGTTTAAGCAGCGCCAGCGCCGCCGTGCCGCTGGGCAGCCTCAAGCAGGCCCGCTATGATGCCCGTATCGATCAGCTGCGCTATTTACAGCAGCGTTTCCGTCAGTATGAGAAAAAGTAAGGATTTTATGTCAGCCGTACAGATCTATCACAACCCACGCTGTTCAAAGAGCCGCGAAACGCTGGCGCTGCTGCAAAGCAAAGGTATTGAGCCAGAAATCATTCTTTATCTGGATAATCCGCCGGATGCCGCCACGCTAAAAAAACTTGTTAAGCTGGCGGGTTTCAGTTCGGCGCGCGAGCTGATGCGCGTTAAAGAAGAGGCTTATCGTCTGCAAAACCTGGGCGATAAAACGTTAAGCGAAGAAGATTTGCTGGCCGCGATGGTCGCCAGTCCCAAACTGATTGAGCGCCCGATCGTGGTAGCTAAAGATAAAGCCCGGCTGGGCCGCCCGCCGGAAAAAGTGCTGGAAATCCTTTAGAGACCCAGCGCCTCTTTGACAAAGGGAATAGTTAGCTTGCGCTGGGCGCTGATCGAAGCCCGATCCAGCTTGTCCAGCGTCATAAACAGCGTGCGCATTTCCCGATCCAGCCTTTTCAGCAGAAAACGCCCTACGTCTTCGGGCAGTTCGAACCCGCGCAGCCGTGAACGCAGCTGTAAAGCCTGCAGCTTGTCTTCATCCGACAGCGGCTGCAGGCGGTAGATTTGCCCCCAGTCCAGCCGCGAAGCGAGATCCGGCAGCTTCAGGTTTAGCTGGCGCGGCGGCCGATCGCCGGTGATCAGCAGCCGGGTACGGCCCGTTTCCAGGATGCGGTTATAAAGATCGAAGATCGCCATTTCCCAGGGTTCGTCGCCAGCGATGCACTCGATATTGTCGATGCAGATCAGCGACAGCTGTTCCATACCGTCCAGCACTTCCGGGACAAACCAGGTGCGTTTATCAAGCGGCACGTAGCCTACGGCCTCGCCGCGCGCGGAAAGCTCCGCGCAGGCCGCATGCAGCAAATGGCTGCGCCCGCCGCCTTCCCGCGACCAGAAATAGAGATAGCTGCCGTGCTCCTGCTGTAGCGCGCCCTGCAGCGCGGCGATCAGCGACGGATTCTCCCCCGGCCAGAAGCTGGCGAAGGTTTCATCGTCGGGCAGATAGAGTGGCAATGAGAGCTGTGCCGGCGTGTTCAGAAGCACCTCAGTAATGGGTCGAAATCCGGCGGAAGTTTATCACAATTCTTTCAGGATTATAAAACGGGCAGCGTGGCTGCCCGTCAGGTTGGTTAATCGCGATCCTGTGGATCCAGAATGACCTCTTCCGGGCGGATCAGCGAAATCACTTTAAAGATCAGGCTCAGGGCGATGCCGACAATGGTCGCCAGCGCCATGCCTTTCAGCTCCGCCGCGCCGATATGCACCGTCGCGCCGCTAACGCCGATAATCAGGATCACCGAGGTCAGGATCAGGTTTTGCGCTTTGTTGTAATCTACTTTGGACTCGATCAGTACGCGAATACCGGATGCGCCGATTACGCCATAAAGCAGCAGCGAAACGCCGCCCATTACCGGCACCGGCACCGCCTGAATAGCCGCCGCCAGCTTGCCAACGCAGGAAAGCAGAATAGCCAGGATTGCCGCGCCGCCAATTACCCAGGTGCTGTAAACACGGGTAATCGCCATAACGCCGATGTTTTCGCCGTAGGTGGTGTTAGGCGTTGAGCCAAACAGGCCGGAGAAAACCGTCGAGATACCGTTAGCGAACATCGAACGATGCAGGCCAGGATCTTTCAGCAAATCTTTTTTCACGATATTTGCCGTGACTACCAGATGGCCGACGTGCTCCGCGATAACCACCAGCGCCGCAGGCAAAATAGTCAGCATTGCCGCCCACTCAAAGCGCGGCGTATAGAAGGTCGGCAGCGCAAACCATGGTGCCGCTTCTACCGGCGCCCAGTTCACGATGCCCATAAAATAAGAGAGCGCATAGCCGACCAGCACGCCGATCAGGATTGGGATAATCGCCAGGAAGCCGCGAAACAGCACCGAACCGAATACGGTGACCGCCAGCGTTACCATAGAGATCAGGATTGTTTTGCTATCGGCCGCCGCGCCGTTGGCTGGCAGCAGCCCGGCCATATTCGCCGCTACACCAGCCAGCTCCAGCCCGATAACCGCCACGATAGCGCCCATCGCCGCTGGCGGAAACATTACGTCCAGCCAGCCTGTACCGGCTTTTTTCACGATTAGCGCCACCAGGCAGAACAGCACGCCGCAGAGGATAAAGCCGCCCAGCGCTACTTCGTAGCCCAGCGGTAGCAGTAGTAGCACCGGCGAAATAAAGGCGAAGCTGGATCCCAGATAGGCCGGAATTTTACCTTTACAGATAAAGAGATAGAGCAGCGTGCCTATCCCGTTAAACAATAGCACCGTCGCCGGATTGATATGGAACAGGATCGGCACCAGCACCGTCGCGCCGAACATGGCGAAAAGATGCTGAAAGCTAAGTGGAATGGTTTGCAGCAGCGGCGGCCGCTCGCTTACGCCGATAGCGCGACGCGTCATGGTGAATTACCCCTTGTTTTACACAATAAAAAACCGACTCTCTGGTCGGCTTAGTTGCTGTCTGTTATTTCGTACCAAAAATCTTGTCGCCCGCGTCGCCGAGGCCCGGAATGATATAACCTTTTTCGTTCAGTCCCTGATCGATGGAGGCGGTGTAGAGCTCAACGTCCGGATGCGCTTTCTCCAGCGCCGCGATGCCTTCCGGCGCGGCTACCAGCACCAGCACTTTAATGCTGCTGCAGCCCGCTTTTTTCAGCAGATCGATAGTGGCGATCATTGAGCCGCCGGTCGCCAGCATAGGATCGACCACCAGCGCCATGCGCTCTTCAATATTGGAAACCAGCTTCTGGAAATAGGGCACCGGCTCCAGGGTTTCTTCGTCGCGGTAGACGCCCACTACGCTGATACGGGCGCTGGGAACGTGCTCCAGCACGCCTTCCATCATGCCCAGACCGGCGCGCAGGATCGGCACTACGGTAATTTTTTTACCTTTGATCTGGTCGATTTCCACCGGGCCGTTCCAGCCTTCGATGGTGACCTTTTCCGTTTCTAAATCCGAGGTGGCTTCATACGTCAGCAGGCTTCCTACTTCCGAGGCGAGTTCACGAAAGCGTTTGGTGCTTACGTCCTGCTCACGCATCAGGCCCAGTTTATGTTTGACCAGCGGGTGTTTGACTTCCACGATCTTCATTGTTGTTCTCCCGGAATGTATAACTGCAAAAAAAATCGCGGGATTATAGCGCCATTTAGCGCCCATTACCTATCACTTAATCAGACTTCTGCAAGTTGATCCCACAGGTTAAGGATTGGCTATAATTTAGCTCGGCGCAACGCCCCGCTGAGATCGGGCTCGCAAACGTTTGCCTGCGCTGTTAGAATTGCCGCGCTCAATACCAACCACCAACCGCAAACCGCGTGGGGATTTCGCAGTGACCGACAAAACCTCTCTCAGCTATAAAGACGCCGGCGTTGATATCGATGCCGGCAATGCTTTAGTCGACCGTATCAAAGGCGTAGTGAAAAAGACCCGCCGTCCGGAAGTTATGGGCGGACTGGGCGGTTTCGGCGCGCTTTGTGCGCTGCCGCAAAAATACCGCGAACCGGTTCTGGTTTCCGGTACTGACGGCGTCGGCACCAAGCTGCGTCTGGCGATGGATCTCAAACGCCACGATGCCATCGGTATCGATCTGGTGGCTATGTGCGTTAACGATCTGGTGGTACAGGGCGCCGAGCCGCTGTTCTTCCTGGACTACTATGCGACCGGCAAGCTGGATGTCGATACGGCGGCCAGCGTGATTACCGGCATCGCGGAAGGCTGCTCGCAGTCCGGCTGTGCGCTGGTAGGCGGCGAAACCGCTGAAATGCCGGGCATGTATCACGGCGAAGATTACGACGTGGCGGGTTTCTGCGTCGGCGTGGTGGAAAAGTCAGAGATTATCGACGGCAGCAAGGTGAAAGACGGCGATGTGCTGATCGCGCTGGGATCCAGCGGCCCGCACTCTAACGGCTACTCGCTGGTACGTAAAATTCTGGAGTTCAGCAACACCAATCCGGAAACCACGCAGCTGGAAGGCAAGCCGCTGGCCGATCATCTGCTGGAGCCAACCCGTATTTACGTGAAAAATATCCTTAGCCTGATTGAGCAGGTTGACGTGCACGCCATCGCGCACCTGACCGGCGGCGGCTTCTGGGAAAATATTCCGCGCGTGCTGCCGGATAATACTCAGGCAGTGCTGGAAGAGTCGAGCTGGCAGTGGCCTGCCGTTTTCGGCTGGATGCAGGAAGCGGGCAACGTCAGCCGCTTTGAGATGTACCGCACCTTTAACTGCGGCGTCGGCATGGTGATTGCGCTGGACGCGAGCGAAGCGGATAAAGCGGTTGAGCTGATGAGCGCCGCAGGCGAAAAAGCCTGGAAGATTGGCGTGATTAAAGCTTCCGATTCCGACGAGCGCGTGGTGATCAACGCATGAAGCGCCTCGTCGTGCTGGTATCCGGCCAGGGGAGCAATCTCCAGGCCATTCTTGACGCCTGCCAGCAGGGACGAATTCACGGCAGCGTCGCTGCCGTGTTCAGCAACAAAGCCGAAGCCTATGGCCTGACGCGCGCGCGCGAAGCGGGCGTGCCTGCCCATGCTTTAGCCGCCGATCAGTTCGCCGATCGTGAAGCCTTCGACCGCCAGCTAATGCTGGAGATCGATGCCTATGCGCCCGATCTGGTGATTCTGGCTGGCTATATGCGGATCCTGAGCGCGACTTTTGTCGCGCGCTATGCGGGCCGCATGCTTAATATCCACCCTTCCCTGCTGCCGAAATATCCCGGTTTGCATACGCATCGCCAGGCAATCGAAAACGGCGACGAGGAGCACGGCACCTCCGTGCATTTCGTGACCGAAGAGCTGGACGGTGGCCCGGTGATTTTACAGGCCAAAGTGCCGGTTTTCGCTGGCGATACGGAAGAAGAAGTCACGGCGCGCGTGCAGCATCAGGAGCACGCCATCTATCCGCTGGTGGCCGGCTGGTTTGTGGATGGCCGCCTGAAAATGCAGGACGGCAGCGCCTGGCTGGATGGCGAGCGCCTGCCGCCGGAAGGCTACGCCTGGGGCTGAAGGCGTTCCCGCAAAGCATTTTTCTTTGAAGCAAAGCTCCGGGTGCTGGCAGATAACGTGCCCGGCAGCGTTTGCCGTTGGCGTCACGTTATGGCTTGAACTCTATCAAGGCGGATTCGCCTCTTAATGGGGTCTCACGCGACAGAAGTAGTTTGGATTAGCCACCTTTACGGTGGCTTTTCTCGTTTTTAGAGCCCAGCGAAAGGTTGGTCACTTAACACGCTACCCGCACTCAACCATAGCGCCCGGTAATATAATCCTCGGTGCGGCGCTGGCGCGGCGCGGTAAAGATCCTGTCGGTTTCGTCAAACTCCACCACGCTGCCCTGATGCATAAACGCGGTATAGTCAGAAACGCGCGCGGCCTGCTGCATATTGTGCGTGACCAGCACCAGCGTAAAATGCTGTTTTAGCGTGCTCATCAACTCTTCAATAACCAGCGTCCCGATAGGATCGAGCGCCGAAGTTGGCTCATCCAGCAGCAGGATCTCTGGTTCGATGGCGATAGCTCTGGCGATCACCAGCCGCTGCTGCTGGCCGCTGGAGAGCGTTAAAGCGTTTTGCCAGAGGTTGTTTTTGACTTCCGGCCAGAGCGCCGCCGCGCGCAGAGCGCTTTCTACCGCTTCGTCCAGCACGCGCCTGTCCCGCACGCCCTGAAGGCGCAGACCGTAAACCACGTTTTCATAGATGGTTTTTGGAAAAGGATTGGGCCGCTGAAAAACCATACCAATCCTTCTGCGCAGCGCCGCCAGATCTTCATTGCCACTCAGGATGGAGTGCTGATGCAGGCGGATATCGCCCGCCACCCGGCAGCCGACAATAAGATCGTTCATGCGGTTAAAGCAGCGCAGCAGCGTCGATTTGCCGCAGCCCGAAGGGCCAATCAGCGCAGTGATACGGTTTTTCGGAATACTTAGCTGGATTGCTTTCAGCGCCTGTTTCTCGCCGTACCAGAGCGAAAGGTTGTCCACTTCCAGCGCGGTTTCCTGCTCGTTTGGCATTACGCACTTCTCCATTAATTAATCAGCGCACGGTAGCGTTCGCGCAGCCGGTGACGCAGCACCATCGCCAGCAAATTCAGCGCCAGGATAATCAGTACCAGCAGCAGCGCGGTGGCGAAAACCAGCGGCCTGTCTGCCTGGGCATTGGGGTTCTGAAAAGCCTGATCGTAGATCTGAAAGCCCAGATGCATAAATTTGCGGTCAAGGTGCAGATAAGGGAAAACCGTATCAACCGGTAGCTCCGGCACCATCTTTACTACGCCCACCAGCATTAGCGGCGCGGTTTCGCCTGCCGCGCGAGCCACTGCGAGGATCAGGCCGGTCAGCATGGCCGGAACCGATAGCGGCAGAACGACGTGCCATAAGGTTTCCGCCTGGGTGGCGCCCAGCGCCAGCGAGCCCTGCCGTAGCGACCGGGGAATGCGCGACAGCCCTTCTTCCGTGGCGACGATCACCACAGGCAGTGTTAGCAGCGCCAGCGTCAGCGACGCCCACAGCAAGCCCGGCGTGCCGAACGTCGGATCCGGCAGCGACTGCGCGAAGAAAAGCTTATCCAGGCTGCCGCCAATCAGCCAGACGAAAAAGCCCAGCCCGAATACGCCATAAACGATTGAGGGCACGCCTGCAAGATTGACGACGGCGATGCGTACCAACCGTGTGATCAGGCTGTTTCCGGCATATTCATGCAGCCAGATAGCCGCCACTACGCCAAGCGGCATCACTACCACGGACATCAGCAGCACCATCAGCACCGTGCCGAAAATGGCGGGGAAAACGCCGTCTTCGCCCAGGCTGCCGCCGGAAGCGCCGCTGACAAAGCGCCACAGCTGATGGCCGAAATGCTGCCATTTTTCGCCATAGCTCATCTTATTAGGGTGCCACGCTGATAAAACACGGGTTAGCGGGATGTTATGCTGCTGCCCGGCGACGTCGCGCAGGATCAGCACCGTACCTTCGCTTTCTCTGGTCAGCCCGGCCAGCTCCTGCGCCTGCTGACGAAACTGCCTCTGGATTTCGGCGCTCTCCGCCTGCCAGATGCTTTGCGCCTGCGGCGTATATTTTTGCTCATGCTGCAAGCGCTGGCGCCTGTGTTCCAGCTGCTCCATCTCATTGTTAAGCTGCGCCATTTTTACATGGCGGATTTTTTCCGCACGCTGCTGGCGCTGGCGTGTTTCTTTAATGCGCTGCTGGAGTTCACGCAGCATATTGGCGCCGACCAGCGGCCTGCCGTTTTCCCGCAGCCCCTCAAACCAGCCATAAGCCATGCCGCCCACGCGACGCTGCACGGCGAGAACATCTTCAGGCTTTGTCGAGGCAACAATATCGCTGCTAAGCAGGCTGTGAAAATCGCTGTCGCTGAAGTCGCGGTTGCCGGTTTTGATCAGGTAGCGCGTCACCTGGTCCGGTAGGTTTTCCGCCAGCGGCGCGCCGCTGGCCTGCAGGCGCTGGCGCGAAATGCTTTGCGAGCTGGTTATTTCACCCAGCATTTGCTGCTGGCTATTACTGACCGTAAACAGCGTTACCGGCTGCGGCCAGAAGTAGCGGACGCCAGACCAGGCCAGCAGCGCAATCAGCAGCAGAAAAGCCAGCAGGCTCAGCGCCACGGCGCCGCCGGTCAGCCAGCGCCAGCGGTGGTTGCGGTTAACGGCGCTCATCACTGGGCTTCCTGCTGGCTGAAGCGCCGCCGCAGCCGCTGGCGCACCAGTTCAGCCAGAGTATTAACCACCAGCGTAAAGATCAGCAGCACCAGCGCGCTAAGAAACAGGACGCGATAGTGGCCGCTGCCTGCGGCGGCTTCCGGCATCTCTATCGCCACGTTGGCGGAAAGCGTGCGCACGCCCTGCAGGAGTCCGCCTTCGGTTACTGGCGTATTCCCCGTCGCCATCAGCACTATCATGGTTTCTCCTATCGCCCGGCCAAAGCCGATCATTAAAGCGGCAAAGATACCGGCGGAAGCGCCCGGCAGCACTACCCTGGTCAGGGTTTGCCACTGGGTTGCGCCGAGTGCCAGCGAGCCCTGGCCTAACGAAGGCGGCACGCTGAAGATAGCATCCTCTGCCAGGGTAAAAATAAGCGGCACCAGCGCAAAACCCATCGCCACGCTGGCTATCAGCAGGTTGCGCTGCTGATAGCCGCCGCACAGGCTTGCGCCCAGGTTAAAGCCGAGCACGCGATGTTCGAACATCGGCAGCAGCCAGATGCAGAACAGCGTTACCAGCAGCAGTACCGGCAGCAAAACCCAGATTTCTCGCCCTTCGTCGCACAGACGCCTGCGCCATTTTTCCGGCAGTTTTTGCGAAACCCAGCTGCACAGCAGCAGCGCTGCGGCCAGCGCCAGCGGCCATAGCAAAACGCCCGCCAGCCGCTCGGCTAATTGCGGCGCCAGCCATAGCCCGGCGATCAGGCCGATGACCACACTGGGCAGCGCGCCCATCATTTCTATCGCCGGCTTTACCCAGCGGCGCAGGCCCGGCGCCATAAACCAGGCCGTATACATGGCAGCGGCCAGCGCCAGCGGCGTGGCGAACAGCATCGCCAGCCCGGCGGCTTTTAATGTCCCCACCACCAGCGGCACCAGGCTGAATTTGCCCTGATAGTCGTCGTTAGCCGAGGTGGACTGCCAGACATAGTCCGCTTTGGGATAGTGCTCATACCAGACTTTGCGCCACAGGTTTTGCCAGCTGATATCGGGCCAGGGGTTGGTGATGCGATAGTGCTGCCAGCCGCCCTGCCGCTCTACCAGCAGTCCATCGCCGCGCGGGGCGAACACTGCGTTTAGCACGCCAGAATCCAGTTTTGCGCTCAGTACCACGCCCTGCTGCTTACTGGCGAACAGCTTTAGCTCGCCCGCCTGGCTTAAAGTAGCAAAGACGCGCCGGTGAGCTTCGGTCAGTAAAAATGATTGGTTTCCGGCCTGGCTAAAACGGCGGATATAGTGCAGATGCGGGCCGGTTTCGCTGGCGATATCGAACCATTGCGCAATGCCGCTATCGTCGACAGCCAGCAGCGTACTGCCGCCGCTCAGCAAGGCGATACGCACAGGTTGCTGTGAAAAAGTATGGGATTCACGCAGCGTCAGCCCGCTGTCGGTAATGCGCCAAATGCGCAGAATATTGCCTGCCAGGGCATAAAGCAGCTGGCCGTCCGGCGCAAGCAGCAGCTGGCTGGCTGGCGGCGTAGCCACGCTGAAGCTGAGCGGCGGCTGCCCTGGCCGCAGCTGTCGCAACGTTAACTGCTGTGGGCCAGCTTCTGCCACCAGCCAGCGCTGCTCATCAGGATGGGCCAGCGCGATAGCCTGCACGGCGGGATCGCCTGCCAGCGGCCGATCCCCCAGCGGGAATTTCCAGCGCGGCTCTGACTCGCTGAAATCCGGCTGCACCAGCGTCAGTCCGGCAGCGCTTTTTAACAGCACGTTATCTTCTACAACGGCAGTGCTGAAAGCGCCGTGCGCCAGTTGGAGTTCAGGCATGGCCGTCTTACCGGTCAGCGAAGTAAAGCCAGCGCGGCCCTCGGTATCAATACGCCACGCCCAATTCTGCCGCGCGTCCATACCCAACGCGACCGCTGGCTGACCTTGTTTGAAAGTAATATGACCAGCGTTCTCTATAGTCGGCGAGGAAAAAAGCGGCACTACTACCCAGATCAGCCACACAAACAGCAGCAGCATGACCAGCAAAATAGCCAGCCCGCACGCCATTACCACGCGCCGGGTCAGCCGATCGATAAACTGGCGGCGCCGATCGTTATAATGTGCAGGAATGGGAATTGGGTTCATGCCAGTCTTCGCTATAGAGTGCGCTAAAGCGCCTTATGTTGCCCGTATGCGGCCCATAAGACAATCGGCATTCGCCATAGACATCGCTGTCATACTCTCGTCATAATGCCTGGAGACAATGCCTGGTTTTTTACAGGATCTGTGGAACGGAGTAAAAATGGGTCAGGAAAAGCTTTATATAGAAAAAGAGTTAAGCTGGTTGTCCTTTAATGAGCGCGTTTTGCAGGAGGCGGCCGACAAAACCAACCCGCTGATCGAGCGGATGCGCTTTTTGGGCATCTACTCCAATAACCTGGAAGAGTTTTACAAGGTCCGCTTTGCCGATTTAAAACGCCGCATTTTGATTGGGGAAGAACAAGGTTCGCCCGATACGCCGCGCCATCTGTTAAAAAAAATCCAGGCGCGCGTGCTGAAAGCCGACCAGGAGTTCGACGGGCTCTACAATGACCTGCTGCTGGAGATGGCGCGCAACCAAATCTTTCTGATTAACGAGCGTCAGCTCTCCCCCAACCAGCAAAGCTGGCTGCGCCACTACTTTAAACATGAGCTGCGGCAGCACATCACGCCGATTCTGGTTAACTCCGATACCGATCTGATTGAGTTTCTGAAAGACGATTACACCTATCTGGCGGTGGAGATCATTCGCGGCGAAGAGATTAATTATGCGCTGCTGGAAATCCCTTCCGATAAGGTGCCGCGCTTCGTCAATCTGCCGCCGGAAACGCCTCGCCGTCGCAAGCCGATGATCCTGCTGGATAATATTCTACGCTACTGCCTGGGCGATATTTTTCGCGGCTTCTTTGATTATGATGCGCTGAACGCCTATTCGATGAAGATGACCCGTGATGCGGAGTACGATCTGGTGACCGAGATGGAGTCCAGCCTGCTGGAGCTGATGTCTTCCAGCCTCAAGCAGCGCCTGACCGCCGAGCCGGTGCGCTTTGTCTACCAGCGCGATATGCCCGACGCTATGGTAGAGATGCTCAGCAAGAAGCTGAATATCAGCAACTATGACTCTATCGTGCCCGGCGGCCGCTACCATAACTTCAAAGACTTTATCGGCTTCCCGAACGTTGGCAAGGCCAATCTGGTTAACAAACCGCTGCCGCAGCTGCGCCATGTCTGGTTCGACCGTTTCCGTAACGGTTTCGACGCTATCCGCAACCGCGATGTGCTGCTCTACTACCCTTATCACACTTTTGAGCATGTGCTGGAGCTGCTGCGCCAGGCCTCGTTCGATCCCGCCGTGCTGGCAATAAAAATCAATATTTACCGCGTGGCGAAGAACTCGCGCATTATCGATGCGATGATCCATGCGGCCTATAACGGCAAGAAAGTTACCGTGGTGGTGGAGCTGCAGGCGCGCTTTGATGAAGAAGCCAATATTCACTGGGCGAAACGCCTGACGGAAGCGGGCGTGCACGTGATTTTCTCCGCGCCTGGCCTGAAGATCCACGCCAAACTGTTTTTGATTTCCCGCCGCGAAAACGGTGAAATCGTGCGCTACGCCCATATCGGCACCGGCAACTTTAACGAGAAAACGGCGCGCATCTATACCGACTATTCGCTGCTGACGGCGGATGCCCGTATCACCAACGAAGTCAGACGGGTCTTTAACTTTATCGAGAACCCCTATCGTCCGGTAAGCTTCGAGCATCTGATGGTTTCACCGCAGAACTCGCGGCAGATGCTTTATCAGCTAATCGACCATGAGATTGCCAACGCGCAAAACGGCATTCAGGCCGGTATTACGCTGAAAATCAATAATCTGGTGGATAAAGGCCTGGTGGATCGCCTTTATACCGCTTCCAGCGTCGGCGTGAAGGTCAATCTGCTGGTGCGCGGCATGTGTTCGCTAATCCCAAATCTGGAAGGCATCAGCGATAACATCCGCGTGATTAGCATTGTCGATCGCTACCTGGAACACGATCGGGTCTATATTTTTGATAACGGCGGCGATAAAAAAGTGTTTCTTTCTTCCGCCGACTGGATGACGCGCAATATCGACTACCGCATTGAGGTCGCCTGCGCCATCCTTGACCCAATTCTGAAACAGCGGGTGCTGGATATTATTAGCATCCTCTTCAGTGATACGCTTAAGGCGCGCTTCGTAGACAAAGAGCTTAGCAACCGCTATGTTCCGCGCGGCAATCGCCGCAAGGTTCGCGCGCAGCTCGCTATCTACGATTACATTAAATCTCTGGAACAACCTGACTAATTCACTATGCCAATTTCCCATAAAAGTACGCCCAAACCCCAGGAGTTCGCCGCAATTGATTTGGGCTCGAACAGTTTTCATATGGTGATTGCCCGCGTGGTGGACGGCGCCATGCAGGTGCTCGGCAGGTTGAAGCAGCGCGTGCACCTGGCCGACGGTCTGGATGATCACAACGTGCTCTCCGAAGAGGCAATCGAGCGCGGCCTGAGCTGCCTGGCGCTGTTTGCCGAGCGCCTGCAGGGCTTCAGCGCGGCCAACGTCACTATTGTCGGCACCCATACGCTGCGTCAGGCGGTTAACGCAGAAGATTTTTTACAGCGCGCGGCAGAGGTTATCCCCTACCCGATTGAAGTGATTTCCGGGCAGGAAGAGGCGCGCCTGATTTTTATGGGCGTGGAGCATACCCAGCCGGAAAAAGGCCGCAAGCTGGTGATTGATATCGGCGGCGGCTCGACCGAGCTGGTGATCGGCGAAGATTTTGAGCCGAAGCTGGTAGAGAGCCGCCGTATGGGCTGCGTCAGCTTCGCCAACCTCTATTTCCCCGGTGGTGCCATCAGCAAAGAGAATTTCCGCCGCGCCCGCCTGGCCGCCACGCAGAAGCTGGAAACTCTCTCCTGGCAGTATCGCCTGCACGGCTGGCAATATGCGCTGGGCGCTTCCGGCACCATTAAGGCCACGGTAGAAGTGCTACAGGCGATGGGCGAAAAAGACAAACTGGTGACGCCGGAGCGGCTGGAGATGCTGTATGACGAAGTGGTTAAGCATAAATCCTTCGATAGCCTGAGTCTGCCTGGCCTTTCCGACGAGCGTAAGGCGGTGTTCGTACCTGGTCTGGCGATCCTCTGCGGGGTTTTCGATGCGCTGGCGATCCGCGAACTGCGTCTTTCCGACGGCGCGCTGCGTGAAGGCGTGCTTTATGAGATGGAAGGCCGCTTCCGCCATCAGGATATCCGTAGCCGCACCGCGCAGAGCCTGGCGAATCACTACGCTATCGACAGCGATCAGGCCAGACGCGTGCTGGAAACCACGGAAAATCTTTATGTACAGTGGCGCGATCAAAACCCTAAGCAGGCGAATCCACAGCTTGCCGCGCTGCTGAAGTGGGCGGCGATGCTGCATGAGGTCGGCCTGACCATCAACCACAGCGGCATGCACCGCCACTCGTCCTATATCCTGCAAAATACCAATATGCCGGGCTTTAACCAGGATCAGCAAACGCTGCTGGCGACGCTGGTACGCTGCCATCGCAAAGCGGTAAAGGTAGACGAGCTGCCGCGGCTGACGCTGTATAAGAAAAAGCAGGTGCTGCCGCTGGTTTTCCTGCTGCGTCTGGGCGCGCTGCTGAATAACCAGCGCCAGGCAACCTCTACGCCCGATTCGCTGCTGCTGGAAACAGACGACGGCCACTGGGCGCTGACTTTCCCACGCGATTATTTTAGCCAGAACAACCTTGTGCAGCTCGATCTGGAACGCGAGCAGAGCTACTGGAAAGAGGTGACCGGCTGGCAGCTGACGATTAAAGAGTCCGAAGTATGAGTACAAAGCCCGACAATTATTACACTGAAAAGTATCAGCTGACCGCGACCCATTCCGAAGTGGTGGAGGCCGTCGGCCAGATGACGGTGCCCGGCGGACGGGCGCTTGACCTGGGCTGCGGCAGCGGGCGCAATTCGCTTTATCTGCATCTGAAAGGGTTTGAGGTAACGGCCTGGGATCGCAACCCGGCACGCCTGGAGCAGATTATCGCCGAAGAGAGGCTGAGCGGCATCCAGACCGCAACCAAAGACTTTAATGAGCTTAGGTTTAACGGCGCTTACGATCTGGTGCTTTCAACCGTGGTAATGATGTTTTTGCAGCCTGCCGCTATTCCGCAGCTGATTGCCGATATGCAGGCCAGCACGGTCAGAGGTGGCTATAACCTGATCGTGTCGGCAATGGATACGGAAGATTATCCCTGCGAGCTTTTCCCCTTCGCCTTTAAATCCGGCGAGCTGAGCGAGTATTACCGCAAATGGCGCATTGTGAAATACAACGAGCATGTTGGCCAACTGCACCGCACGGACGAACAGGGCAACCGCATCTCGCTACGTTTCGCCACGCTGCTGGCGCAGAAAGAGCGGGTTAAAGAGTAGGATTTCCCAGGCGGCCGCAAAGCCGCCTCTTTTACAGGCTGGAGAGCGGAAGCGCTTCGCCGTAAAGCTCGCCCTGAAGATAATCCACCCCCAGCTTGCGTAACTGCTCGTCCATTTCCTGCGTGGCCACGCCCTTAGCCACAACCTGCATCTTCTTCATGCGCGCCAGTACACAGGTAGAAGCGACGATCTGATAATCCAGACTGTTATTAAATATATTGCGTATATATTCACCATTGATTTGCAGCATATCCGCTTCGCTATCTTTTAACAGGAAATAGCTGCCGTAGCGCTGGCCGACATCGCTAATGGCGATACGGCACCCAAGCTGGCGCAGCTGGCTGATGGTGCGATAGCCACCGCCGTGCGGTGCCATCATCGGCGATTCCTCAATGTTGATAATGAGCTGCCACGGTTCTACGCCATGCATTCGCAGCAGCGCCTGAACTTCCTGAACCAGCCCCGGCCTGCACAGGCTAAGCGTAAAAAAGTCGAGCGCAATTCTGATCCCCGGCTGCTTTTCCCGCTGCTCGCTGATAAAGGCCAGCACCTGGCGCAGCCGCCAGCTATCCAGCTCCCAGGTTAAACCGAATTCGGCTATCACCGGAAAAAAGGTTTCCGGCGGTATGGCTTCGCCGCAGGCATTCGGCAAAGCCAGCCTGACGTGGTAGTAGTCGTCTCCGCGAACGCCACAGATTCTCTGCGCCGAGAGCTGGAAACCATCCAGCTTCAGCGCCTGCTGGATATCGTTTAACAGCGCGATTTTTTTACCTATGCGATACTGCACCGGCAGCGTCAGCTTTTGCTGCAAATTTTCCGTCATGCCGCTGGCCAGCGACAGTTCCGCCATGCCGCTCAGCTCTCCCAGCAGCTCATACAGATGGTGAACCGGCGGCTGTACGCTGCAATAACTGACGCCAATATCCGGGTGCACCGGCAGGCCGTCCCAGCTTAGGTAGTAATCTTTGAGCCTGGCGGCGAGATGTTCTATACGCGCCAGCTGGCTATTTCCCTCGAGCCGCATCACCAGATCGAAGCCGGGCAACTGGTAAACGTCTTCGCCCGGGTGCAGCTCCGGCCTCAGATGGCTGGCAAGGCTGCGCTTATAGTGAATACGCAGCCGCAGCCCGTAGGTTCTGCTCAGGCGATCCAGCTCCGGTATGGTCAAAAAGCAGAGCGTGGAGCAGGTGCTCTGCGCCAGCGCCAGACTCAGGGCGCGCAGGTTCGGCAAATTCATCACCGGATCGTTTAAGGCTGCCGCTTTGGCTCTGGCTAAAGTACGCCGCTGGCGCGTGGTAATAGCCGCCATCAGTAGCAGGCTCAGGCTGAAGACCAGCAAATTAGCGGAAATCACCGCCAGCTGATAAGGCTCCGTTTCCGGATGTAAAAAGCGATCGCGCAGCTGATAAAGCGCGATCAGCAATAGCGCCCAGGCCAGGCTGGTAAACAGATAGCCGAAGCGCATCGCGGCCCAGAGCATCAGCGGCAAAATCAGCGGCAAACCATAATCGGTGGTCAACAAATTTTGCCGGGTCGTAGTGACTTCCAGCAGCATCGTCAGCAGGAATACCAGCAGCATAAGCCAGATTACACATTCCGTTTTGCTGACCTCCGGTGAAAATTGCCGCCGAAGCCTCGGCAGAATAAGGCGTAGATAGCCCGGACTACGCAGGCTGCGCGCCACCAGATAGCAAATGGGCACCATAGCGACGCAGGCCAGCAACACCGATTGCAGATTCAGCAGCGTATGCAGCGAAAGGATCTGCCACGAAAAAATCGATTTTCTCAACGGCACTACGCCAGCCGAAGCCAGCGTCTGCATTAAAAAAATAAACAGCACGGGCGTTACCACCACCAGCCAAAGTAGCCTGCAAGGCATCAGGCGCAGCTCGTCGTAATCAACGCCCCATCGCCTTTTGGTCTGAAACCTGTAGCCGCCCCAGCCAGCCGCCAGCGCCATTAGCCAGCTAGCTGAGATGACGGCGGCGGGCAGCGGCGCGTAACGATTAAAGTAATAGAGGCTTAGCCCCAGTACGATGCCCGGAAATGCGCCCCAGTCATAGACCAGCATCAGTGCAATCATCGTGGCCAGCGGCAGGTAGATTAGGTAGACATAGCCATCCATGATTTCCAGCCGTACCGAAAGCTGCGTGGCGAGCGGCATCAGGATCGCGGGCAGGATTAAAGCCAGCCCCCAGGGGCTTTTACGGAAACGATTGAGATGGGCAGTGGTGATCATGGTACTCGCTGAATTACCGGGCATACACGCCCACAGACAGGCGCGCCGAAACTGGCCAACGCCGCTTACTCCCGGCTACCAGGCGTCATGCCTTAAGCAACCTGCGTTATCAGACATAAATTTGAGCAAACGATATTTTCGATGCGGGAGTATCCGCCATACTATGCGCAAACAGGGCTTTAAATTTGATCTATAACAATTTCAGACGCCTTTACCCGCGATAAGTGACAGATTTTGTATACCGTGCTCAGAAAACCCTGAACCAAAGCTTTCCGCACGGTCGATCGGCATTGACCTGACGGATGCGCTGTGTCTAAATTGCACTATCGCCCCTCGGGCATACTTCAGGAAAATTGCGTGAACCGCGCCATGGTCTTTAACAAACGCCGCAAAACAAGTCGAATGACCCGCATCGTGCTGCTGGTCAGCTTTATTATCCTGGCCGGCCGGCTGCTTTACGTGTTGCCTGGCGCCATTGAACATCACAAGCAAAAAAAACAGGAAACCCCGGTATCCGTCAGCACCGTTAAATAACCCTCAGCTTCCTGAAAAAATGCAACTTATTCCTCTGATTTGCCCAATTTAAGCAATACTTACTTCTTTGTCCGCTTTTGCCAGACACAAGGGAATTTTTATGTCTGTAGCCCAGTCACATGCTCAGCAGCTTGCTGAAATTCGTAACCGTATTCTTAATCTGTTGCTCAATGACAACGACCTGGTCGATACGCTGCTGCAAAAGCCGCTAAGGCAGAGCGAAGCCGAAGCCGAAGCGCATCAACAGCAGGTGCAGGAGTTAAGAGATTACCTGCCACTGCTGCACGCGGCGGATATAGCCGATCTGCTGGAAGCCCTGCCGGAAGAGCATCGCCAGGCGCTCTGGCGGCTGGTCGACACTAACCGCCGCGGGGAAGTGCTGGTTGAAGCATCGGAAAACGTCTGGGAAAGCCTGATCGAGGAGATGAGCGACCGCGATCTGCTGCAGGCTATTGAACCGCTGGATATTGATGAACAGGTTTATCTTGCCAAGTACCTGTCGCGCGATTTAACAGGCCGCCTGCTGACTTCGCTCGATCCGGCGCAGCGTTCGCGCGTGCTGGAGGTAATGGATTTCGACCGCGACCGCGTAGGCCGCATTATGGATTTCAAGCTTGTTACCGTCCCGGCCGATATCAAGCTGGCTACCGTACAGCGCTACCTGCGGCGCAAGAAAGTGATGCCGGACGGCACCGATAAGTTATTTATTACCGACGAAAACAACACGCTGCTGGGCGAGCTGACGCTGATGGATATCCTGCTGAACAAGCCAGGCAAGCGAGTGTTCGAAGTGATGAACGACAGGCCGGTGACTTTCCGGCTGGATGATAAAGCCGAAGATGCGGCAGGCGCTTTTGAACGCTACGACTTGATTTCCGCTGCCGTTATCGATGCCAAAGGCAAGCTGATGGGCCGCGTCACTATCGAAGATGTTATCGACCTGGTTAACGAGGCTAACGACAGTAATATTCGTAAGATGGGCGGTGTTAATCCCGACGAGGATGTTTTCGCGCCGGTCAGAAAAGCGGTACGCAACCGCTGGACATGGCTGGCTATCAACCTTTGTACCGCTTTTGTCGCCTCGCGCGTGATTGGCCTGTTCGAAGATACCATTTCGCAGCTGGTGGCGCTGGCGACGCTGATGCCTATCGTCGCCGGGATCGGCGGTAATACCGGCAACCAGACGATTACCATGATTGTGCGCGCGCTGGCGCTGCATCAGGTCGAGCCCGGTAACTTTTCGTTCTTAATAGCGCGCGAGCTGGGCGTGGCGCTGATAAACGGCCTCTGCTGGGGCGGCATAATGGGCGGCGTCACCTGGGCAATGTACGGTAACGCGGCGCTGGGCGGCGTTATGATGCTGGCAATGGTGCTGAACCTGCTGCTGGCGGCGCTAATGGGCGTGTTGATCCCGTTGATTATGACCAAACTCAAGCGCGACCCCGCGGTTGGCTCCAGCGTGCTGATTACCGCGCTGACCGATACCGGCGGCTTTTTTATCTTCCTGGGGCTGGCGACGCTGTTTTTACTGCACTGAGGTCAGTGGGCGGCCAGCGGAGTGCTGGCTGCCCCTGTTTAACCGCCTGGTTCATCACTGTTATGTGCTGAAAAGTTGAAAACCTTAGTGAGCTAACTTCCACAGCGTTATGGCCGGTAGTTTGGTCATTTTCCTGATGGTTTTAAGATCTAAACCGCAGGCCAGCATAGTACGCGCGACTTCCAGTTTTGCCTGCTGAAAACCTTCGTCACGGCCTTGTTTGAGGCCTTTTTTAAGGCCAAGCTGTTCCAGTTGTTCTGCTATGGTCATCATAACCTCCTTGTGCTGCGGTAAGCGCCGCGCCAGGCTACGGAATAGCGCTTTGCCGTTGTTCGCCTGCCCTGCCTGCGTTATGTAATTAACCAGCAAGGTCAGCTGCTCATTGTGAATATCCCCATGATCTAACAGCACGATCATTTGCTGCTCCAGCGCCGCCAGATCCCTTAAACGAATATGCTTTTGCAACAGTTCCAGCATTGCAATGCGGCGGTGAGTGACGATTTTATCATCAGAAATCGCCGTGATGTCAACCAGGGGAAAGTCATTACTGTAGAGCTGCGCGGCCAGTTCTGGATTATTGAAGCCCTGTAGCCAGTTAGTGTCGTAAGGGTAAGGCGTAACGGCACCATGGTAAAAAAGGATGGGGATGACTAACGGCAGCTTTTTATAACCCGCATCCAGATGCCGCTTCATCGCCGCTATGGCGTAGCGCATCAGCCGAAAGCTCATCTGCTTGTCCGGCGTGCTTTGATGTTCGATCAGGCAATAGATATAGCCCTCGCCTTCTGTGGTTTCCAGCGAATAGAGCACATCGGAATGATAAGTCCGCAAATCATCCTCGATAAAACTGCCGGACGTTAGTTTTAGCGTGCTGAGGTTGCAGCAGCTAAGCAGCTTAGCGGGCAGATGGATCTGCAGAAAATCTCTGGCTGCGTCGATCTGGCTTAAGTATTGTTTAAAAAAGGCGTCGTGCGGCGTCGGCGTCAGTGCCATATCTTGCTCCCGTCACTTCCGTTTGTTCTGGCGGGAACTTAGCACAGATGGAAAGCATCCGGGCTGGCTGTTACGCTCTTTGTTTAAGCGTTGCGAGGCTGCTCGTAAAGCGAAATGTAACGCAGACAATTTGCAGAAAAATGTTGGTTCAGGATGGAAAAAGCTCCGCCGCCTGGCAGAGCTTTTTTAAGGTTGGGGTTAGTGCAAAGGGGTTATTGCCTTATTCCCACTCAATCGTGGCAGGTGGCTTACCGGAAATATCGTAAACCACGCGGGAGATACCGTCGATTTCGTTGATGATGCGGTTGGAGACGCGGCCGAGGAACTCATACGGCAGGTGCGCCCAGTGCGCGGTCATAAAGTCGATGGTTTCCACTGCGCGCAATGAGACAACCCAGTCGTATTTACGGCCATCGCCCATTACGCCCACGGAACGCACTGGCAGGAACACGGTGAACGCCTGGCTTACCTTGTTGTACAGGTCGGCTTTATGCAGCTCTTCGATAAAGATGGCATCGGCACGACGCAGCAGGTCGCAGTACTCTTTTTTCACTTCGCCCAGTACGCGCACGCCTAAACCTGGACCAGGGAACGGGTGACGGTAAAGCATGTTGTACGGCAGGCCAAGCTCCAGACCAATTTTGCGTACTTCGTCTTTAAACAGTTCGCGCAGCGGCTCGACCAGGCCCATCTTCATTTCTTTCGGCAGGCCGCCCACGTTGTGGTGCGACTTGATCACGTGCGCTTTGCCGGTAGCGGAAGCGGCGGATTCAATGACATCCGGATAGATGGTGCCCTGCGCCAGCCATTTCACGTCCTGCAACTTCAGCGCTTCTTCGTCGAACACTTCCACGAACACGCGGCCAATGATTTTACGCTTGGCTTCCGGCTCGTCCACGCCTGCCAGCGCGTCCAGGAAACGCTGCTCGCCTTCGACGTGAATGATGTTCAGACCGAAGTGATCGCCAAACATCTCCATCACCTGCTCCGCTTCGTTCAGGCGCAGCAGCCCGTTGTCCACGAATACGCAGGTCAGGCGATCGCCGATGGCGCGATGCAGCAACATAGCGGTCACGGAAGAGTCCACGCCGCCGGAGAGGCCCAGGATCACTTTGTCGTTGCCAACCTGCACGCGCAGGCGCTCAACGGCGTCCTCAATGATTTTTGCTGGCGTCCACAGCGCCTCGCACTGGCAGATTTCCAGCACAAAACGTTCCAGCATGCGCTGGCCCTGACGGGTATGAGTGACTTCCGGGTGGAACTGCACGCCGTACAGGCGCTTTTCTTCGTTAGCCATAATGGCAAACGGGCAGGTTTCGGTGCTGGCAACGGTCACGAAATCGGACGGGATGGCGGTGACTTTATCGCCATGGCTCATCCAGACATCCAGCAGCGGCTTGCCATCCGCGCTCAGAGAATCTTCGATGCCGCGCGTCAGCGCGCTTTCCACATTGATTTCTACCTGCGCATAACCGAACTCGCGCTCGCTGGAGCCTTCCACTTTGCCGCCAAGCTGCAGCGCCATAGTCTGCATGCCGTAGCAGACGCCGAATACCGGCACGCCAGCGTTGAAAACGTATTCCGGCGCACGCGGGCTGTTGTTCGCCGTGGTGCTTTCCGGGCCGCCGGAAAGAATGATGCCGTTGGGATTAAACTGGCGGATCTGCTCTTCGGTGACGTCCCATGCCCAAAGTTCGCAATATACGCCCAGCTCGCGCACGCGGCGTGCAACCAGCTGCGTATACTGCGAGCCGAAATCAAGGATCAGGATGCGGTGTTTATGGATATTTTCCGTGGTCATTGGGCTATTCCAGAGCGATAAACAAATACAGGGATTAGGTAACATGCCCGGCCAGCGCCGGGCATCATGGCCGGGTTATCAGGAACCCATGCGGTAGTTTGGCGACTCTTTGGTGATGGTTACGTCATGCACGTGGCTTTCCGTAATGCCTGCGCCGCTGATGCGAACGAATTCTGCTTTAGTGCGCAGCGCTTCGATGGTGCCACAGCCGGTCAGGCCCATGCAGGAGCGCAGGCCGCCCATCTGCTGGTGCACGATCTCTTTCAGGCGGCCCTTATAGGCTACGCGGCCTTCGATACCTTCCGGTACCAGCTTATCCGCCGCGTTGTCGGTCTGGAAATAACGGTCGGAAGAGCCTTTAGACATCGCGCCCAGCGAGCCCATACCACGGTAGGATTTGAAAGAGCGGCCCTGGTAGAGTTCGATTTCGCCCGGAGATTCTTCGGTACCGGCCAGCATTGAACCAACCATTACCGCGCTTGCGCCAGCGGCGATTGCTTTAGCGATGTCGCCAGAGAAACGGATGCCGCCATCGGCGATAACAGGAATGCCGGTGCCTTCCAGCGCGGCAACCGCATCGGAAACAGCAGTAATCTGTGGAACGCCTACGCCGGTAACGATACGGGTAGTACAAATAGAGCCTGGGCCAATACCTACTTTCACCGCGCTCACGCCTGCTTCCGCCAGCGCCAGTGCGCCAGCGCCGGTCGCTACGTTACCGCCGACGATTTGCAGGTCAGGATATTTCGCGCGAGTTTCGCGGATACGCTGCAATACGCCTTCGGAGTGGCCGTGTGAGGAGTCAATCAGCAGTACGTCAACGCCAGCCGCGACCAGCGCATCCACGCGCTCTTCGTTGCCTGCGCCTGCACCAACTGCCGCGCCAACACGCAGACGGCCCTGCTGGTCTTTACAGGCGTTAGGCTTACGTTCGGCTTTCTGAAAATCTTTTACGGTGATCATGCCCAGCAGATGGAAAGCGTCGTCTACTACCAGCGCTTTCTCGATACGTTTTTCATGCATCTTCTGCAGCACGACTTCACGCGCTTCGCCTTCGCGTACGGTAACCAGACGCTCTTTCGGGGTCATTACGGCGGAAACCGGCAGGCTCAGGTCGGTAACGAAACGCACGTCGCGGCCGGTGATAATACCAACCAGTTCGTTTTCGCTGTTAACTACCGGATAGCCTGCAAAGCCGTTACGTTCGGTCAGGGCTTTGACATCGCTCAGCGCGGTGGTTGGCAGCACGGTCTGCGGATCGGTAACCACGCCGCTTTCGTGTTTTTTCACCTTGCGAACTTCTTCCGCCTGGCGTTCGATGGACATGTTCTTGTGGATAAAGCCCAGGCCGCCTTCCTGTGCCAGCGCAATGGCCATGCCCGCTTCGGTCACGGTATCCATAGCCGCAGAGAGCATAGGAATGTTCAGGCGAATAGTTTTAGTAAGCTGGGTACTGAGGTCGGCCGTATTAGGCAAAACAGTGGAGTGAGCAGGAACGAGCAGAACGTCGTCAAATGTCAGGGCTTCTTTAGCGATTCTTAGCATGGCAATATCTCAACCTCAGGGTGAATGAGAACTTGTAAAATATTGCCGCGGCATTATACAGGGCGTAATCGATTGCCTCCAGCATTATTTACGAAAAACTCTTGATCCCTCTGGTAAGGCATGTAGTATCGGTTAATTAACCCTCTGATTTGAAATTTGATCTCTATCACATGTCGCTACCGCCAACCGCCAATATTTTTACCGTCAGCCGCCTGAACACCACGGTGCGCAAGCTGCTGGAAATGGAGATGGGCCAGGTCTGGCTGAGCGCCGAGATCTCGAATTTCTCCCAGCCCTCTTCCGGCCACTGGTATTTCACGCTGAAAGATGACGGCGCCCAGGTGCGCTGCGCAATGTTCCGCAACAGCAACCGCCGCGTTACCTTTCGTCCGCAAAACGGACAGCAGGTGCTGGTCAGAGCCAGCATTACCCTTTACGAGCCGCGCGGCGACTATCAGCTAATAGCAGAGAGCATGCAGCCTGCGGGCGATGGCCTGCTGCAACAGCAGTTCGAGCAGCTCAAGCAGAAGCTGGCGAACGAAGGTTTGTTTGAACAGATTCACAAGCAGCCCCTGCCGGATCCGGCGCGCCAGGTTGGTGTAATCACTTCTTCAACCGGTGCGGCGCTGCACGATATTCTGCGTATCCTGCATCGTCGCGATCCTTCTCTGCCCGTAGTGATCTACCCTACTCCGGTTCAGGGCGTAGATGCACCTGCCAGCATAGTGCGGGCCATTGAGGTGGCGAACCAGCGTGCAGAATGTGATGTGCTGATCGTCGGACGCGGCGGCGGCTCGCTGGAAGATTTATGGAGCTTTAACGACGAGCGCGTGGCAAGAGCAATTTTCGCCAGTCGTATCGCTATCGTTAGCGCCGTTGGGCATGAAACCGATGTCACTATCGCGGATTTCGTAGCGGATCTGCGCGCGCCAACGCCTTCGGCAGCGGCCGAGCTGGTCAGCCGTAATCAGGTTGAGCTGCTGCGCCAGCTACAGTCGCAGCAGACCAGGCTGGAAATGGCGATGGATTACTATCTTGCTCAGCAGAACCGCACCTTTACGCGGCTGCATCATCGTCTTCAGCAGCAGCACCCTCAGCTAAGACTGGCCCGCCAGCAAACTACGCTGATGAAGCTGCAGCGCAGGCTGGATGATGCCATGCAGCTGCGGCTGCGCCAGGCCAGTCGTCAGCAGGAACGAGTTGCACAACGCCTGGCGGCCACGCAGCCGCAGCAGCGTCTTTATCGCGCGCAGCAACAGCTGCAACAGTGGCAGTACCGCTTACAGCAGGCGATGCAGTCGCAGCTTAACGGCAGCAAACAGCGCTTCGGCGAGCTGGCGGCGCAGCTTGAAGGCGTTAGTCCGCTGGCAACGCTGGCGCGCGGCTTCAGCGTTACTACGGTGGCCGATGGCGCTGTAGTAAAAAAAGCCGCGCAGGTTCAGGCTGGCGACAAGCTGCAAACACGGCTGGACGATGGCTGGGTCGAGAGCGAAGTCACCGCCATTAAGCCGCTAAAAAAATCCCGCGCGAAAACGGCCCG
Organism: Pantoea sp. sgz302252; assembly: GCF_042610525.1. GTDB lineage: Bacteria > Pseudomonadota > Gammaproteobacteria > Enterobacterales > Enterobacteriaceae > Erwinia. Next base: position 160,260 of record NZ_JBHDVM010000010.1, on the reverse strand, counting down.
GCGGTAAAAAGCACGTCGGGCTACAAAGCGCGTACGCAATGCAGCCACTATACTTTTTGGACATTTACGATGGACCAAGGAGCATGGTATGCATTACGGCGTCATTCCTCCCTATATTCTGCGCAAAATCATCGATAACGGCTCCGGCCAGCAGCAGAGCTGCGCGCGTCATACTCTGGCGCACGTACAAACGCTGATGGCGGAAAACTGGATCAAACCGGACGGCGCAAAAACCGCCGCGCCGGGCAAGGTTCAGCGGGAAATCTATGATTCAGAGCAGACGCAAAATCTTCCCGGCACGCTGGTGCGCAGCGAAGGCCAGTCCAGCAATAACGACGTTGCCGCCAATGAGGCTTACGATTATCTCGGCGTCACCTACGATTTCTTTTGGCAGGCGTATCAGCGCAACTCTCTGGATAATCAGGGCCTGACGCTGAAAGGCACCGTGCACTACGGCAAAGGCTATCAAAACGCTTTCTGGAACGGGCAGCAGATGGTGTTCGGCGACGGTGACGGCGAAATATTTAACCGCTTTACCATTGCGTTAGATGTGGTCGGCCATGAGCTGGCGCACGGCGTAACGGAAACCGAGGCCGGTTTAATCTACTTCGAACAGGCGGGCGCGCTGAATGAATCTCTGTCGGACGTATTCGGTTCGCTGGTGAAGCAGTTCAGCCGCAAGCAGACCGCCGATAAGGCAGACTGGCTTATCGGCGAAGGTTTGCTGGCCGAAGGCATTAACGGCAAGGGGCTGCGTTCGATGTCGGCTCCCGGCACGGCCTACGACGATCCTTTGCTGGGCAAGGACCCACAGCCTGCGGATATGAAAGGCTATATACAAACGCGGGAGGATAACGGCGGCGTGCATCTGAACTCCGGCATTCCTAACCGCGCTTTCTATCTGGCCGCAAAAGCGCTGGGCGGCTATGCGTGGGAGCTGGCGGGCTACGCCTGGTATGACACGGTATGCGATAAAACGCTGCCGCAAAACGCCGACTTCAAAACTTTTGCGCAGTATACTGTTAATCACGGTCAGAAACGTTTTAATAAATCGGTAGGCCAGGCGATTGAAAATGCCTGGAAAGAGGTTGGCGTATTATGAATTCACTTCCGGAACTGAGCGACGACGCGGTCATTGACGTGGCGCGCGAAGGTGGTTTTGCTTTTATCCCTAAGCTGTCCGCCGCAAAAAGAATTGCGCTGGCACAGTTGGATCCTCCGCAGCGGGAGCATGTGTGCAGCGTGCTGCGACAGGCGTTGCCGTTAGGGGAACCGCCGGGAGAGCAAAGCCGGGCCGGAAGAGGAGATCAACGTTATTACCGTATTGAGATTACCTACGCGACTCAGCAGCATTCAGGCAATATAGTGATTCTGATCCCTGAGGATTTGGCACCGCCTGAACTGGTGCAGCTCTGGCACGACGGTCAGTAGATAAAAAAAAGCCCCGCTAATCACGGGGCTTGAGGTTGATGACAAACTCTTTATCGCCTTTAAATCAGTGACAAAGCAGCAGGGGCAGATCGGAACATGGACACGCCGTGAAATCGTCCCTGATGGCTCGGTTGGCGCGTCCCTGCGCCAAACGGTCCACTTATCCGCTCTGCCTCCGCCGCTATCAAGCTGCTGTGTTGCTGTAAAAAGAGGCAGTCCTGATGAAGGGTTCAGGTTTGTCAGCAGTCTGAAGCCCCGCTAATCGCGGGGCTTCTTTTTTACGCTTACTTATCCAGCGAGAAGGCAATCACGTAGTCACCACGATCCGGGGACTGACGCGCGCCGCCCGCAGAAATCAGGATGTACTGCTTGCCTGTTTTCGGCGATTTGTAGCTGATTGGGCCGCCCTGGCTACCAACCGGCAGACGTGCTTTCCACACTTCTTTACCGGTTGCGGAGTCAAAGGCGCGCAGATAGTAATCCTGCGTACCGGCGATAAACACCAGGCCGCCCTGCGTGGCCAGCGTGCCGCCCAGCGTTGGCATACCTACCGGCATCTGCGCATGCATTTTGATGCCGAACGGGCCGGTATCCTGCACTGTGCCGACCGGAACCTGCCACACCAGCTTCTGGGTTTTCAGGTCGATAGCGGAAAGCGTACCGAAAGGCGGCTTCTGGCAAGGGATGCCCAGCGGCGACATAAAGCGGTTTTTGTTAACCGCATAAGGCGTGCCTTTCAGCGGCACCGCGCCCATACCGGTGTTGATGGCTTCGCCACCGTTGCTGCCACGAGCGATAGCGCCAGTGTTAGCCGGAATCATCTGCACCCACAGGCCAAGACGCATGTCGTTGACGAAGATGTAGTGATTATTTGGATCGGTAGAGAGGCTGCCCCAGTTCATACCGCCCAGCGAGCCAGGGAAGCTGAGCGCTTTATCAGTGCCCGGCACGGTGTACAGGCCATCGTAACGCATTGATTTAAAGGCCACGCGGCAGGCGAGCTGGTCGAACGGCGTCGCGCCCCACATATCAGACTCTTTCAGCGTCTCCGCGCCAATCTGCGGCATGCCTACAGACTTAGGCTGGGTTGGCGTGTACTGCTCGTTCGGGATATTGCCTCTTTTAACCGGCACTTCTTTCACTTCGGTCAGCGGCTTGCCGGTCAGGCGATCCAGCACATAGATCTGGCCCGCTTTGGTGCCGATAACCACGGCTGGCTTGCTGGTGCCGTCTTTCATTGGGAAGTCGATCAGGCTTGGCTGCATCGGCAGGTCAAAGTCCCACAGATCGTTATGTACGGTCTGATAAACCCACTTCTCTTTACCGGTGGTGGCGTCAACAGCAAGCACAGAAGCGCCATATTTATGGTTCAGCGCGGTACGCGTTGCGCCATACAGGTCCACCGAAGAGCTACCCATCGGCATAAACACGGTATTCATGGTCGGGTCGTAGGACATCGGTGCCCAGGAGTTAGGCGTGCTGCGGGCGTAATTCTGACCCGGCTGCAGTTTGGCGTTCGGATCGTCGTTGCCGGTATCAAACGCCCAGCGCATCTGGCCGGTGATAACGTCGAAACCACGGATTACGCCGCCAGGCATATCGGTCTGTACGTTATCTGCTACGCGACCGCCTACCACTACGGTAGTACCGGCCAGCGTCGGCGCGGAAGTCAGCTGGTATTTTGGATCCTGCGCTTCGCCCAGGCCCGCTTTCAGGTCAACCACACCGTGGTCGCCGAAGTTCTGGCAGAGTTCGCCGTTGTCGGCATTAATAGCCATCAGGCGCGCGTCGATGGTGTTCATCAACAGGCGACGCTGGCAGCTATCGCCCGCAGCCAGAGCAGGCTGCGGCACCGCCGTGGAGCCAGGTACGGAAGGCTGAGTCAGCGGTTTAGTGGCATCGAAGTAAGCCAGGCCGCGGCAGCGGTTCCAGACTTCCGCCTGCGCGTTAACTACGTGTTCCCAGATCTTTTTGCCCGAGTCAGCGTTAACAGCAATCACGTTATTGTGCGGCGTACAAAGATAAAGTACATCGCCAACTTGCAGAGGCGTTTGCTGATCTTCCGCGCCGTTGCCGGTCGGGCTGTCAGGAATATCGCCCGTATGGAAAGTCCAGGCAACTTTAAGATCTTTAACGTTGTCGCGCGTAATCTGATCCAGCGCTACGAAGCGGCTACCGCCCGGCGTGTTGCCATAGTTATCCCAGTTTTTCTGCTCGCTCGCCTTATTAACCGGCGTTAGCGGCAGTTCGCTACCATCGGCGACCGGCGCGTGAGGCTGGAACATTTGCGCGAAGGTTGCGACCATACCCACAACCAGCACGGCTGCAGAAATATAAGCTGGCTTAGCCGCAGAGGATTTCCCTTCATGCTTGCGCAGCGCGGGCAGCGTGATAACGGCCAGCAGCGTCAGGCCAGCAATTGTCATCAGGCGCGACACCAGCGGCCAGAAATCCAGACCGACGTCCAGCAACGCCCAGATTACCGTGCCGATAAAGACCAGCGCGAAAAGCGTTACGGCGGAGGATTTACGACGGAAAAATTGAATGGCGGAAAGCACGGTAACAATACCGGCAATCAGGAAGTACCAGCTGCCGCCCAGCGACACCAGTTTTCCTCCGCCAATAACAAAGAACAGGCCGGTCGCCAATAAAATCAGGCCCAGCACAAGGCACCATAAACCCAGCCATTTTGGCGACCGGGCATTTGTTTGAGACATGGTAAAGATACTCCTGGAAAAAACAGGCCCTTAGCGCAATCTTATGCTGCTTCAGCGCGCTTTAGCCAGGCGCCGGACGAAGCAAATCAACATTAGGCTATGGTCGCTATTTTTATTAACAAGTCGTTACGGGCCGCGCCCGTCCTGCGCCAGCGCAAAATTGCCTCAGGGCTTTTCGCCGCTGGCGGCAAAATTGTACCACGCGGTTCATAAATAACTACACAGAAAATTAACAAACTTCACACTTCAAATTATAACTGACAATTTCCGCCACCTAATTTTAACTGTAGAAAAACAATTACGGCGCACAATTGTTCAAAGCGGCTAAAGGAGCCACTAGCAGAGTAATTAAAGAATGAATATGTTAGCGATGGGTAAGCGGGGGAAAATAAAAGCCGGGCTAATTAAATTAACCTTGTTTACAACGAGGGGATGAAATAAGCACCAGGCCGCGAGCAGCCCGATCTTTTTAGAGTGACTCGATGAGCGGTTTGAAAATCACGCTTTTTCTGGAGATTAAACCATCGCCGTTAGGGCAAAAGTAGTCGACGGCACCGCAGGCTTTCAATACCTGCAGAGACTGTCCGCAGCTGGGGCAGATTGGCTGTGCAGCAAAATCACGCTGGCATTCAACGCAGTGAAAGGCGTCCTGTTGGGCAATAAGTTGATGCTGGCAAACCGGGCAGTTTTCGCTCATAGAGATCTCCTGTGCTGTTTGACGAGTATAAAACAAAGGGGGCCATCAGGCCCCCTTGCGGATTAACGTTTATTCTTTTTCAGATGACTCATCAGACGCTTGCGCTTGCGCTGCTGGTTTGGCGTCAGCAGGTTGCGTTTACCGGCAAACGGGTTCTCGCCTTCCTTGAACTGGATGCGGATAGGCGTCCCCATGACCTCCAGCGAACGGCGGAAGTAGTTCATCAGGTAGCGCTTGTAGGAGTCCGGCAAGTCTTTGACCTGGTTGCCGTGGATCACCACAATCGGCGGGTTGTAGCCGCCAGCGTGCGCATACTTCAGCTTCACCCTGCGCCCACGCACCAGCGGCGGCTGGTGATCGTCGGCCGCCATATTCATGATACGGGTCAGCATGGAAGTGTTAACACGGCGGGTTGAGCAGTCGTAAGCCTCGGTGACCGACTCAAACAGATTGCCTACGCCGCTGCCGTGCAGAGCAGAGATAAAGTGCACGCGAGCGAAGTCGATAAAGCCAAGACGGAAGTCCAGCGTCTCTTTGACCTGCTCACGGATCTCCTGTGACAGGCCATCCCATTTGTTGACCACGATCACCAATGAGCGGCCGCTGTTGAGGATAAAGCCCAGCAGCGATAAATCCTGATCGGAGATGCCCTCATGCGCGTCGATAACCAGCATCACGACGTTGGCGTCTTCAATTGCCTGCAGCGTTTTGATCACGGAAAACTTCTCTACCGCCTCGGTGATTTTTCCGCGTTTGCGCACGCCAGCTGTGTCGATCAGTATGTATTCCCGGCCATCGCGCTCCATTGGGATATAGATGCTGTCTCGCGTGGTGCCCGGCATATCGTAAACTACCACGCGGTCTTCACCGAGAATACGGTTGGTCAGCGTTGACTTACCCACGTTTGGACGGCCAACGATAGCCAGTTTGATCGGCAGATCCAGCGGGTTGAAGTCGTCTTCCTCTTCTTCCTGCTCTTCGCCGCTCTCTTTCGCCGCCAGCTCTGCCCAGTAGGCTTCGTTTTCCTCTTCTTCCGTCAGCTCCGCCTGCGGTGCCACTTCATCCATCCACGGCAGCAGCACCATCTCCAGCAGACCTGTTACGCCACGGCCATGCGAAGCCGCGATCGGATGAATTTCGCCAAGCCCCAGCGAATAAAAATCAACCACGGCGGAATCGGGATCCATGCCGTCGGTTTTATTGGCAACCAGGAAAGTAGGTTTCTGGCGTGAGCGCAGATGTTGGGCGATGGCCTGATCGGCAGGCATCAGCCCGGCGCGCGCATCCACCATAAACAGCACTACGTCGGCTTCTTCAATCGCCAGCAGCGACTGTTCCGCCATGCGCGTTTCCACGCCCTCTTCTGTACCATCGATACCGCCGGTATCGATACAGATAAACTCACGCCCTTCGACCTCGGCGCGACCATACTTACGGTCACGGGTTAGCCCGGGAAAATCCGCTACCAGCGCATCTCGCGTGCGCGTAAGACGGTTAAAAAGTGTTGATTTTCCCACATTGGGACGCCCGACCAGCGCGACCACAGGTACCATATTGAAGCCTCATTACTAAAATTAAACGCCTGACCGCTGGCAACTTAAATGCTGACGCAGACGCAGGCTCAAGGCGTAGAGGATACCACGCCTGTAGAAAAACGAAACGGCCCCTGAAGATTCAGGAGCCGTTGCAAAACGGTGCTAAAAGCTAATTAGCGGGTAAAAGCGTAAACCTTGCCGCCTTTCGCCTGAATCAGCAGCTTGTCGCTGGCGACCACTGGCTCGGTCTGGAAACCGGAACCGTCGACTTTCTGCTGCGCGACAAAACGACCATCGGTGGTGTTGATCCAGTGCAGATAGCCTTCGCTGTCGCCGGTAACCAGATAGCCATTATAGAGCACTGGCGCGGTCAGGTTGCGGTGCAGCAGATCGCTCTGGCGCCACAGCGTTACGCCGCCATCGGTGCTTAGCGCCACTACGCGGTCGTCCTGATCGACCAGGTAGATGCGGCCAGCGTCCACGATCATGTTGTTTACGGAACCAATTTCTCGCTTCCACATGATCTGGCCCGAACGCAGATCCAGCGCCGACAGGTTGCCGTTATAGGCCAGCGCGTAAACCACGCCGTCTACCACAACTGGCGTAGTATCGACATCTGACAGGCGATCGATTTCCGTCGCGCCGCCCGGCTGTGAAATACGCTGCTGCCAGATAATCTGGCCCTGGTTCATCATTACCGCGCTGACGCGGCCGTTATCGCCGCCAACGATAGCCGCGCCAAAGGCGGTCGCTGGCGCTGATTCGCCGCGCAGCGACAGCGCTGGTACATCCAGGTTAACCGTCCATTTTACCGCGCCGCTGTTTTGATCCAGACCCTGCAGCATGCCGTTGCTGGTATGGATCAGCACAAGGCCATCGCTGGCGACCGGACGCGACAGCACTTCACCCGCTGCTTTGGTCTGCCACACAATGGAGCCATCGCTGCTGTTCAGCGCGTAAACTTCACCGCGTTCGCTGCCGACATAGACATGTCCGCCGTCATAGCTCACTCCGCCGGAAAGCAGCGCGGGCAGGTTTTTCGAGAAGAAGCCAGTTTTGGTCGAGAGATCGACTTTCCACTGCTCTTTGCCGTCGCCTGCGTTCAGCGCTTTAACGATGCCGAAACGATCGGCAGCGTACACGGTATTTTCTGACCAGGCCGGATGCAGGTTAGAATAGAAATCGCCTACGCCATCACCTACCGACGTGCTCCAGACCTCTTCCGGGGTAAACTGGTTTTCTACTTTTGGCAGCGGCGACATTTTGACCACGTCTTCTTCGCCGCTGAACCATGAACATCCGCTGAGCAGCGTGACTGAAATCAGCCCCGGCAGCAGTATCTTACGCAATTCCATGACATCCCTCTTGAGCCCGTTTTAGCCCGGCAAATTGTTCATTTTCATCTGCAGCATCTCTTTCAGCGCCGGCGAGGCGTTGGAGGCAATGCCTTTACTCCAGGCTTCACGAGCGCCTTTGCTGTCGCCCTTGCTGAGCAGCGCTTCACCGCGCACGTCGGCGATAATGGCCGTCCAGCCTTCGCCTTTGACCGCGTCCAGGGTTTTCAGCGCCGCATCCGGCTGCTTCTGCTGCAGCTGAACACGGGCCAGGCGCAGATTAAGCACCGCCTGGAGGTTAGCGTCTTTGGTGGCTTTCAGCCCGTTTTGCAGCTGCGCTGCGGCTTTATCCAGCTCGTTGTTGTCAACGTAGCGCTTCGCCAGATCCAGCGAGGCCAGCGCGCCGTAGGTATTGCTGTTGCTGTCGGCAAACTTTGCCGCCGCCGTCAGCGTCTCTGGCTTACTGCTATCCAGCGCGGTGGAAACCTGCTGGTAGGCCGCCGAGGTTTCACGGCTGCCGCTGTCCTGATGGCTGCTCCAGTAGCGCCAGCCCGCCAGCGCGCCGATGCCGATAATAACGCCGATAGCCAGCGCCTTGCCGTTCTGCGCGAAAAAGCTTTTCAGCGCGTCGACCTGTTCGTTTTCGTTGCTATATACTTCCACGCCAACTCTCTCCTTAAATCGCGGCGGTCTGCTTCAGCATTGCTGCCAGCGTCGCTGCCGCCTCATGCTGCTCCAGCTTCTGCTGCTCGCCGTTGCGCAAATCTTTAATGACTACCAGGCCGTTGGCAACTTCTTCTTCGCCCAGCACCAGCGCGACGCGCGCGCCCCACTTGTCTGCGCGGGCAAACTGCTTCTTGAAGTTGCCGCCGCCGAAGTTAGTCATTAGCTTCAACGAGGGATCCGCATCACGCAGTTTTTCCGCCAGCTGCATCGCCGCAGACTGTACGCCAGCCCCTGAAGCGATAACATAGACATCGACAATGCGCGTCGGTTCAAATTCCGGATTCACCGCCTGCACCAGCAGCACCAGGCGCTCCATGCCCATGGCAAAACCTACGGCTGGCGTAGCTCGTCCGCCCAGCTGTTCTACCAGGCCATCGTAACGGCCGCCGGCGCAGACTGTACCCTGCGCGCCCAGGCTCTCGGTGACCCACTCAAAAACAGTGCGGTTGTAGTAGTCCAGGCCGCGTACCAGACGCTGGTTCACTTTATAGGCGATACCGGCATCTTCTAACAGCTGGCAGAGGCCTTCGAAGTGCTCGCGGGATTCCGTATCGAGATAGTCGCCCAGCACCGGCGCATCGTTCAGCAGCTGCTGCACGTCCGGGTTTTTGCTGTCGAGCACTCGCAGCGGGTTGCTGTACATGCGGCGCTTGCAGTCTTCATCCAGCACTTCTTTGTGCTCTTCCAGGAAAGCCACCAGCGCATCGCGGTAGTTGGCGCGCGCTTCCAGCGAACCGATCGAGTTCAGCTCCAGACGAACGTGATCGGCGATGCCCAGCGCTTTCCACCAGCGTGCGGTCATCATAATCAGCTCGGCGTCGATATCCGGCCCCTGCAGACCGAAAACCTCTGCGCCAATCTGGTGGAACTGGCGGTAGCGGCCTTTCTGCGGACGCTCGTAGCGGAACATCGGGCCGATGTACCACAGGCGCTGCTCCTGATTGTAGAGCAGACCGTGCTCGATGCCGGCGCGCACGCAGCTTGCCGTGCCTTCCGGACGCAGCGTCAGGCTTTCGCCGTTGCGGTCGTCAAAGGTGTACATCTCTTTTTCGACTACATCGGTCACTTCGCCGATAGCGCGCTTGAATAACGGGGTCTGCTCTACAATCGGCGTGCGGATTTCGCTGTAGCCATAGCTGGCCAGCACCTGCTTGAGGGTTTGTTCGATACGCTGCCATACCGCGGTGTCTACCGGCAGATAGTCGTTCATTCCGCGGATTGCCTGAATATTCTTCGCCACTGTTTTCTCTTCTTTCCTTTCGGAGGCGGGCCGCGAAAGCCAGGCCGCGCCCGCCCCGCCGTTATTTATTTTTCAACCTGCTGCACATCGATACGACGGGATTCGTCCATCATCGCGGCTTTAGCGCGAATGCGCGCTTCCAGCTGGTCGATCATATCGTGGTTGTCCAGACGCTCGCGCAGGCGCACGCCGTCCTCATAGAAACCGCTTTTTTTGTTGCTGCCGGTGACGCCAAGCGTGGAGACCAACGCTTCGCCCGGCCCATTCACCACGCAACCGATAATGGAGACATCCATTGGGGTGATGATATCTTCCAGCCGCTGCTCCAGCGCGTTAACGGTGCCGATCACGTCGAACTCCTGGCGTGAGCAGGTCGGGCAGGCGATAAAGTTGATGCCGCGCGAACGGATACGCAGCGATTTCAGGATATCGAAACCGACTTTTACCTCTTCGACCGGATCTGCCGCCAGCGAGATACGCAGCGTATCGCCGATACCTTCCGAGAGCAGCAGCCCCAGGCCGATAGCGGACTTTACCGCGCCAGCGCGCGCGCCGCCTGCTTCCGTAATCCCCAGATGCAGCGGCTGCTCGATCTGTTTTGCCAGCAGGCGATAGGATTCGACAGCCAGAAAGACATCCGAGGCTTTGACGCTGACCTTGAACTGGTCAAAGTTGAGGCGATCGAGATGATCCACATGGCGCATGGCGGATTCCAGCAGCGCCTGCGGCGTCGGCTCGCCATACTTTTCCTGCAGATCTTTTTCCAGCGAGCCGGCGTTTACGCCGATGCGGATAGGAATGTTGTTATAGCGCGCGCAGTCAACGACCTGGCGGATACGCTCTTCGTTGCCGATGTTGCCCGGGTTGATGCGCAGGCAGTCAACGCCGTACTCGGCGACTTTCAGCGCGATGCGGTAGTCGAAATGGATATCGGCGACTAACGGGACGTTAACCTGCTGTTTGATCGCGCGGAAGGCTTCAGCGGCATCCATAGTCGGAACAGAGACGCGGACGATATCTACGCCGACGCGCTCCAGCGCTTTGATTTGGTTGACCGTCGCGGCCACGTCCGTGGTTCGCGTATTGGTCATGGACTGGACGGCAATAGGCGCGCCGTCGCCCACCGGCACCTTGCCGACGTAAATGCGCTTTGATTTGCGACGGATAATGGGTGCTTCGTTATGCATATTCTTTCTCCGGAATTACTCGCGACCAGAAGATGCGTTATTGCGCACCGACTGTCAGGCGGGCAACCTGGTTGGTACGGATAAAACGACTCAGATCGACCGGCTGGCCCTGGTATTGGATCTGGACTGCGCCCGGCGCGCCAATCTTCAGGCGATATGGCGTTTTGCCGGTAAGGTTGAGTTTACCACCGCTGCGCTGGATCCCGCTGAACAGTTTTTTGCCGGTCGCATCGCTGACTTCCAGCCAGCAATCTTTACTGAAGTTCATCACCAGCGCGTTGGCATCGGCAGCCGGGCTGACGCCCGCGGCGGCCGTTGGCATCTGGCTTGCGCTTTCCTGCGGCGCCTGCGAAGGCGAAACGGCCACGGGTGCCGCGCTTTCTGCTGGCGCTGCCGGGCTGGCTGCGGCTGGATTAGCCGCAGCGGCTGGCTGAGCCGTCTCCGCTGCGCTTTCTGCTGGCGCGCTGCGCACAGGCAGGCTGTCTACTGGTGACGCATCCGACTGCTGCGCGCTATCCGCGCCGCTGTCGGTTAAAGGGATTGACTGACCATTGCTGTCGCTCGCGCCCGCATTCTGATCGGCCATAGAAACCAGATCGTCCTGCGCCGCCTTGTGGTTCTGCCACCACCAGGCACCGGTCAGCCCGACGACCACAAACAGCACCAGCCAGGTGAAAATCATTAGCCAGCCATCACGCTTTTTACGGCGTTTGCCCAGCGAAAAGCTCTGCATCGGTTCGACTTTGGCGGCCCGCACCGGCGCCTGTTTCGCCATCATCGGCAGCAGCTCTTCTTCCGGTACATGTACCAGCCGGGCATAGGAACGGATATAGCCACGCAGGAAGGTTGACGCCAGATCCGCAGGCGCCTTGTCCTCTTCAATGTCGCGGACGGTGGAAAGTTTCAGGCAAAGGCGCTCCGCAACGTTCTGCTGAGAGAGGCCCATCTGCTCACGGGCCATGCGCAGGCGCTCGCCTGTTGAATTTACTGCTGATTTATCTTGAGTGGCTTCAGTATTCATTAGCTAAAAAATGCAGGTACTGTATCGATTGTGGAAAATTTCGCGCCAGCTGTTCCCCGGCAAGCCGGATGCTCTCCGGATGCCCTGCCTGCGCGGCGAAGCGAATCTCTAACCACAAGCTCTGCGCCGAAGGGGCAAAGTTGTGTTGATAAACATCTAACAGGAGCCGCGACGAATCGCGCTCGTTCTTTCCAAATCGCCTTTCGGCTTCCGCCAGCAGCGCGGCGCCCTTTTCCGCATCGTTCCGCGTCGCTTCCAGCAACGCCGCTTTCGCCTTCTGCGGCTCGCCTGCCCTGAGATAGCAATAGCCAGCGTTTTCCACCGCATCGGCGCGTCCCGGCAAAGCGGCGGCCTTGCCGAACTGCTGCTGGGCCGCATCATACTGCCCTAAAAGACAGAGAAACGCACCGTAATTATTGATTACGTCACGGTTTTGTTCTGCCAGCGCCACCGCTTTACGGTAGCTCTTTAGCGCGCCAGCCTGGTCGCCCGTTTGCTGAAAATAGCGGGCCATAGCCAGCCAGCCGCGATAATCATTGGGTGCCAGCGCCAGCGACTGGCGCAGATTGCGCTCTGCCGCCGCCGGTTCGTTCTGCGCCAGCCAGGCCAGGCCTAATTGTAGCTTTGTTGCGGCCAGCTCGCTGCGCGGTGCCGTCTGGCCGCAGCCCGCAAGCAGCAGCGCGGCCAGCCAGAGTAGTAATCCCTTAGCCATAATCGCCTCCTTAACGGAAGCGATGTTACGCCCTTTGGCTCAGGGAACAAGCCGCGCTGCCGGGTTTCAGAGCGCTTTCACAGAAATCGCTTCGCCAGCCATTTTTTTGCGCATGGTGCGGCGCGTGCGGTCGATGACCTCGCCAGCCAACTGGCCGCAGGCGGCATCAATATCATCGCCACGGGTCTTACGCACAATAGTGGTAAAACCATAATCCATCAACACTTTAGAGAAACGATCGATGCGGCTGTTCGAACTACGGCCATAAGGCGCGCCCGGGAAGGGGTTCCATGGGATCAGGTTGATTTTGCACGGCGTATCTTTCAGCAGCGCGGCCAGCTCATGCGCATTGTCAGTACTGTCGTTGACGTGATCCAGCATGACGTATTCGATAGTCACTCGGCCCTGATTGGCGTTGGATTTGGTGATGTAACGAGCCACCGAAGCCAGGAAGGTTTCGATATTGTACTTTTTGTTGATCGGCACGATTTCGTCGCGGATGACGTCGTTAGGCGCGTGCAGCGAGATAGCCAGCGCTACGTCAATCATATCGCCCAGCTTATCCAGCGCTGGTACTACGCCGGAAGTAGAAAGCGTTACGCGGCGCTTGGAAAGCCCAAAGCCGAAGTCATCCAGCATGATTTCCATTGCCGGTACTACGTTGTTCAGGTTCAGCAGCGGCTCGCCCATGCCCATCATTACCACGTTGGTAATAGGCCGCTGGCCGGTGACTTTAGAGGCACCGATAATTTTAGCGGCGCGCCAGACCTGACCAATAATTTCTGATACGCGCAGGTTGCGGTTAAAACCCTGCTGCGCGGTCGAACAGAATTTGCACTCCAGCGCGCAGCCGACCTGCGAAGAGACGCACAGCGTGGCGCGATCTTTTTCGGGAATGTAGACGGTTTCTACCTGCTGGCCGCCGACGGTGATGGCCCATTTTATGGTGCCGTCCGCCGAGCGCTGCTCTTCTGCTACTTCCGGCGCGCGGATCTCGGCCAGCTCTTTCAGCTTGCCGCGAAAAACTTTGTTGATGTCGGTCATTTCATCGAAATCATCACAGCAGTAGTGATAGATCCACTTCATCACCTGATCGGCGCGGAAAGGCTTTTCACCTAAGCTGACGAAAAACTCGCGCATTTGCTGACGGTTGAGATCGAGCAGGTTGATTTTTTCTTTTTTTGGCGTGGCGATGGCGACGGACGACGGAGTCACAATTTGTTCAGACATAATTTTCTCTGGCCTCGTTGTTACACGTTATGGCGCTGGGGGTTAAAGGTGTATAAATAAAACGCCCCCGCTTAAGCAGGGGCGCATTATTGTACAAGCGCGGGATAGCGGGTTAAAGGGCGTTATGAAAATAAATTGTAAACGCGCCGCCGTCCCGGGCCGACAATCAGCTTAGCGAGTGCGTGGGCACACTTCGCCTTCGCCGAAGAAGTACGCGATTTCACGAGCAGCAGACTCTGCAGAGTCAGAACCGTGGGTAGCGTTTTCGGTGAAGCTGTCTGCGTAGTCAGCACGCAGCGTACCGGCCAGCGCGTTGTCCGGGTTAGTTGCACCCATCAGATCACGGTGACGCTGTACGGCGTTTTCGCCTTCCAGCACGGAAACAACAACCGGGCCAGAGGTCATGAATTCAACCAGACCGTCGAAGAAAGGACGGCCCTGGTGTTCTGCGTAGAAGCCTTCAGCCTGCTCTTTGGTCAGGTGCAGCATTTTGGTGCCAACGATTTTGAAGCCAGCGCTTTCAAAACGGTTAAAGATGGCACCAATTACGTTTTTTGCCACCGCGTTTGGCTTTACGATAGAAAAAGTACGTTCGATAGTCATAGTGACCCCTGTTTGATGTCGAATTTAGCCGGTGAAAAGGCTCCCCGGCCGGGAAAATGGCGCCGATTATAGGGGGCTGAGCCAGGCTTGCCTATGGAAGATTTAATAATTTATTAAAAAAACAGGTTTTCTCCCCACACTTTTATAACGGCCTGACTTTATTTTATACAAATCACTGCAATTCAAAGCTGGCTGCCGCTACCTCGCCTGCTTCATCAAGTACCGTCAGTTGGTGCCTGCCAGCATCGCTAAGCGAAAGAGACCAGGAAGCTTTGCCATCCGCCTCGGCTAACGGATTACCATCAAAAAACCACCATCTCTGGCTTCCTTCTCCGCCCTGCACGCTTACGCTGACTGTCAGTGTGGCCTGCCCCGGCAGGCGATGCAGTAATTGACCATCCCGTAGTCCGGTCATCAGCAATGGCGCTTTATTGCCAGAACGCAGCGGCGGACAGCCTGGATCACTCTCCGGCAGGCGATTACTGCGCCGTTCCGCAGAGGGCAGCCACGGCTGTAACGCAAGCGGCCACTGAATCACTTTTTCCGCATGGGCCTGCGGGCAATCTGCCGCTACCTGCTGCCCGGCTTCATTAAGCCAGATGGGTTGCTGAAGCCCGGCGAGGCTCTCCTGGCCGACTGCCAGCAAAGTTGGTGGCGTAGTCCGATCCAGCAGCCAGCTTTGCCTGCGCTGGCGACAGTTGCTGTCACCGGCAGGCAGCGGTTGCCCGCCAGGCCAGCAGATTATGCCTGCCGTTACCGAAGCGGGCCGCGCGTCGCCGGGCAGCCAGTTGCCGCGAAAAACCGGCGAGGTCATCAAGAGATTGTTGACCTGGTTCAGCACCGGAACCGCGCTGGCGTTGCCATACTGACCGGCGACGGGCGTGCCGTCCGGGCGGCCAACCCAAACGCCGATCAGGTAACGCGGGTTAACGCCTATTGCCCAGGCATCGCGATAGCCATAGCTGGTGCCGGTTTTCCACGCCAGCGGCACCACCGCAGGCAGAACGCCGTCCGCAAGCGGCTGCGCTTCTCCCGCCATAATGCGCCGGATAATCCAGGCCGCGCCCGGCGACAACAACCGCCTTTCCTGTAGCGGCTGCTGCGGCAGGAAACGCAGCTTCGCCGCCTTGCCGTGACGGGCGAAAGCGCTGTAAGCCGCAACAATTTCATCCATTCTCGTGCCGGTGCCGCCAAGCACCAGCGACAGATTAGGCTCGGCTGCTGGCGGAAAACGTAGCTGCAGGCCGACATTTCTTAACGCTGCGGTCAAATATTTTGGCCCCAGCGCTTCCAGCACCTGTACCGCCGGTAAATTTAACGAGCGCACCAGCGCCTCGCTGACGCTTACCGGGCCGTGAAAACCGCTGTCGAAATTGCCCGGACGGTAGTCGCCAAAACGTCTGGGCACATCCTGTAAAAGCGATTCTGCATGGATTAACCCCTGATCCAGCGCCATGCCATAAACAAAAGGTTTCAGCACCGAGCCGGGCGAGCGGACGCTGCGGATCATATCGACGTGGCCGAAGCGGCTGTCGTCATCCAGATCGGCGGAACCAACGTAGGCCCGCACTTTCATCGTGGCGTGATCCACAACCAGGATAGCCATAGAGGTGCGCGGCGGTAGCTGAGTTTTCCAGCCTGCGGTCAAGGCTTCCAGCTGGCGCTGCATCGGCGCGCTAAGGGTAGAGACTATTTTTTGCTGCTTTGACAAAGCCAGCAGCCTGCGCGAAAGCAGCGGCGCAAGCTGAGGCACTTGCCTGGGCGCCAGCCAGACCGGTTCCTGCAGGATTTCTTCCACCTGTTTTGCGGGCCAGACCTGCAACGTCGCCATGCGTTTGAGCACCTTGTCTCGTGCCGCCTGCGCACGCTCCGGCCAGCGATCCGGGCGCAGACGGCTTGGCGCCTGCGGGAGAACTGCCAGCAGCGCTGCTTCGCCCCGCGTTAACTGAGAAGGCGGTTTGCCCAGCCATGTCCAGCTCGCCGCGCCCACGCCTTCAACCGTCCCGCCAAAAGGCGCCCGGTTCAGATAGAGCGTCAAGATCTCGCGCTTCGAAAGGTGCCACTCCAGCTGTAAGGCGCGCCAGACCTGCCAGAGCTTGCCGCTAAATGTTCTGGGGCGGGGATCAAGAAGACGTGCTACCTGCATAGTGAGCGTGCTGCCGCCTGATATAATCTCGCCCCCACGCAAATCCTGCCAGGCAGCCCGTAGCAGCGCCTGAGGATTGATGCCCGGGTGATACCAGAACCAGCGATCTTCATAGTTCAGCAGCGCCTGCAGGTAATCCGGCGCGACATCCTCCGGGCTGACCGGATAACGCCATATGCCGTTGGCGTCGGCAAACCGCCACAGCGGCGTGCCATCTTCTGCCACCACCAGCCGCGCAGGCGCGACCTCCGCCAGCGGCAGCGGCCACAGCCGGTCGGCAAGCATTAGCAGCAGCGCCAGCAGACAGGGAAGCAAAAGCCAGCGAACATAGCGAGACAGGATTTTCATTCTGCTACGGCGCCCGCTGCGACGCGGGCGCCTCCTGCTTAGTGAACGGTCAGACCGTTTGGCGTGCTGCCCACGGCGCGCCATTGCGGCACGTACATAGACTCTACCTGCGGCGGCGGAACCTGGTAGTGACCCGGCGTAACGGCTCGGGCCAGATAGAGCAGCGTAACCGGACGATAATCGTCGACTTCCATAGCGGCGACAAAACGGTCATCGCGGAACTCCATATGCTTAATGCTGGCCTGCTGCATATCGCCCATTAATTCCTGAACCGCCGCTGCGCTGTCGCTGAGGCTGACCGTGCTGTCGGCCAGGTTCTGGTTTTCCAGCTCCAGCCCGGCTGGCAGCAGATCGGTGACCAGCGCGTCCGGCACCTGGCGATCGGCCCAGACCTCGAGGCTGACCAGCACTAAATCGCCACTTTTCAGGTTGGCAAGTGAGATCTCCTTGCCGCTGAGATCCAGATAACGGCGTGAGATTTGCAGCACCTGATGCGCGGGCTGCGGCGACTGGACAGGATAGCCAGAAACATCCAGGCGACCATAAACCGCGCCTTCGCCCTGGTTCTGTATGGCAATACCCTCTGCAAGCTGCTCTGCCGCGACAGAAGTATTAAGCGGCTTATCGCCGCTTAGCGCCTGCTGGCCGTTGAGCTGCACCTGCCACGGCATGGCTTTATCATTAATAAACTGATGAGCAACCAGGAACAGCGCGTTATTCTCCTGCGTGGAGAACCAGAGCATACTGTTTACCTGCTGTGAAAGCTCGATTAACAGCTGATTGCGGGCTTCCGGCAGCAGCTGATTTTCTGCCAGCAGCACCAGAATCATTGCCCTGTCGCGGATATCGCTGCCGTAATCTTCCAGCCAGACGTTTTCCCGGGCCCGGCTTGTAGTCAGCCCCTGAGCCAGCGCCTTTTCCGATCTCGACTCGTCGCCCATCAGCTTCAGCGCCACGCCCAGCTGTACCAGCGCCAGTCCTGATTTGGCCTGGTCTTTTTTATCGTACAACGCGCGCAAGGCACCAAGCGGCGCTTTTTGCTGACGCGCCAGCACCAGGGCGGCGTAAGACTGCACCCCGAAACGAGCGGCGTTAGCATTCTGGCTGTAGTAAACATCAATTTGTGACGGATCCTGAAGGTAACGCAGCAGGCGCGTGTTGGCTTTGTCGATAACCGGTTTCGCCACGTCGTAGCCCTGCTCGCCTGCGCGGATCAGGAAGTCGGTAACGTAGGCCGTTAGCCAGAACTCCTCCGGGCTTTCTTTGCTCCACAGGCCAAATCCGCCGTTACCGCGCTGCATGCCTGCCAGCCGATCAATGCCAATACCGATTGACTCTCTGCGCGCGGCATCAGTGCTGCCTTTAATCCCTAATGCTTTTAACTGCATCTGGTTAGTGAACAGCGAAGGATAAAGCCCGCTGGTGGTCTGCTCCAGACAGCCGTAAGGGTAAGCGTACAGCTCCGATATATAGCGAGCGATATTGAACGGCAGACGGTTACTCAATACCAGGTGGCCCTGCATGGTGGACGGCGCAAGGCCGCTGAAGGCTTCGGCCGGTAGATTCCACGCCTTGCCCGTTTGCATGACGCTGCTGAAGCTGCGGGTTTCAGCCGGATAAGGAGAGCGCACGCCAATTTTCCAGTTCTGATTAAGCGGCTCAACGGTTTCCCCTGGCAGGTTTAGGCCGGTAATTTCTGTTGCCACCTCGCCCTCGCCAAAGCCTGGCCGCGCGCTCACCGGAATAAACAGCGTTTTTCGTTCGCCTGCCGCAAGCGCCAGCGCTAAGGGTTCAGCGTTCTCCAGTTGTATCAGGCCGGACGCTTTAGCCTTCACCAGAAGATTTTGCGGCGCGCCGGTAAGGTTAGTGACGTCAAACGCCAGCCTGGCGCTGTCGCCACCTGCCATAAAGCGCGGCGTTGCCAGCTCGCTGACTAAAGGCGCGGCGACGACCACTTTCTTCTCTGTCGAACCGAATTCCTTTTCGCTCCATGCTTGCGCCATCAGCCGCAGTTCGCCATTGAACTCAGGTATGGCCAGCTCAAGCGTGCCTTCGCCCTTGTCGTCAAGCGTCACCGGCTGGAGCTGCTGAGCAATAATATTGGCATGAGTAACCGGCTTTTTGCCGCCGCGGGCAAGCGGATCTTCTTCGTCGCCATCGCCGCCGTAGCTCAACGTCGCCAGCCTGCCAGCGCCCTCAATTAGCTGGCCGTAGACATCGTACTGGTCAGCGTTATAGCGTTTACGGCCAAAGAAGGCTTCCCAGGGATCGGGGGTTTTATAATCGGTAATGCTCAGCACGCCGCTGTCGACGGCGGAAAGCAGAACCTGTACCTGCTGCGGAACTTTTCCATCCTTAGTCGCGGCCTTGACCCTGATTTTTAGGGTGTGCTCGGGCCGGATTCGGTCCGGGGAAAGTAGTGTAATATTCAGCCGGCGGTTCTCCTGCGCCAGCGGAAGATGAAGTAGCCCTACCGCTCTTTTGGGCGTAATGCCCTTTGATTTATCGCCCTGGCGTATCACCAGCGCGCTCAGATAGAGGTCGTGACGCTTCCATGCCGGATCGATCGGTAGTTCAATATCCTTACCTTCTGCGGGCACGGTGATTTCCTGCCGCCAGAGCGGCCCGTTGCTGGACTCTACCATCAGGTAGCCTTTGCCGGCAGCGGGCGCGGTAACATGCACAATGGCTTTATCGCCAGCCTGATAGGCGGGTTTATTGATGCTGAGCTTAACCTGATCCGGCCGTAGCGCGCCGGAACCACCGGTATTATCCTGCCAGCTATAGCCTGCCCAGAAGCGAATGCTGCTGACGATGTTCCCTTCTGGCGCGCGCACCTCCAGACGATAGGAGCCCCAATCTACCGGGTAATCCACACGTGCGGTGCCACCAGCGGCAATAGCTATGCTTTGCTCGTCTTCGACCAGGTCTTTTTGGTCATAGCGTGACTGCCAGCCTTCGTCGTCGGAAAAACTCCAGTAATAGTCGCGCCGTTCGCGGATTAGTCGGACATCAAGATCCTCTACCGCCAGCTTCTCACCTTCGCTGTTAGCGTAAACCACATCGAATGAGGCGACGCTGTCGCTGTCCACCATCGGCTGGCTGCGATAGCTGTCGCTGCGGTAGTCGTACATCTCTTTGTTGCCGAACAGCGGACGGATGCCGGGCAGGGCTTCTGCTGGCCAAACAGCCTGCTGAGCACGACGGCTGACCGGACGCCCTCCTGCCTCCAGCAGGCTGGCCTGTAGGATCACGCTCAGCGGCGAGTGCGTCTCTGCCCAGCTGGATTCAGCCTCGACGCTGGCGTTGCCCTGCTCGTCCAGCTTCAGATCCAGATCGTCCAGGCTGCGCTTCAGGTCTGGCTCGGTAATATCGCCGAACTGATAGCCCGGCAGGCTGGCGACAGCTTCCCGCAGCGGACGTAAAAATAGCTGCCCTTGTAACGTATTGCCTGCTGCTGGCGCGCCGTAGAGGTAGCGGCCGTTAATCTGAAAGCTGGCGTTTTCGCTGTTGTCTATTGGATGTTCGCTGCTTTTCAGACTCAGTGCCATGCGCTCCGGCAGAAAATCTTCCACGTTGAATGCCCAGTTACGCGCCCGGCCATCACCTGTATCCAGGCGCAGCGTCCATTTCCCTGTAGCTGCGGACTCCGGCAGAGCATAGCGATACTGGTAAAGGCCGTTTTCCGGTTGCCATACAAATGTACGCGCCGCTTCGCCATCTGGTTTGACTACCGTGGCTTTTACCGGCTGTGGTGGCAGAGGCGCGCCATCGGCGTCTCTCATCAGTGCATTGAACACCACTGTTTCTCCCGGACGATAAAGATCGCGCGGGCTGAACATAAATAGCTGTTTGTCATACCCTTCCGGCCCTGTTACGGCAAATTCGGCCAGATCTAATGCTGGCAGCGTCAGATCAAGCAGCGTTGTTTGCTCGCCTTGCGTAGCCAGCAGCAGTTTGCCCTGCTCATTTGCTGCCAGTTCCGCATAGCCGTTTTTATCCGTAGTGGCCTGCTCCAGCGTCCGTCCCTTTTGGTCCAGAAGCGTTAGCTGGGTATTGGGCTGTGCCGCGCCGTCTTCGAGACTTTGCGCGAATACCGCCAGCTTGCCGGGGAACTGATGCAGCGACAGCCCGATGTCGCTTAACGTAAACAGCGTGGCCGGATTACTGTAGTTATACGAACCGGCCTGTTTCATTACCGCCAGGTAAACGCCCGGCTGTTTCAGCGCGGCGATATCGTTAAGCGGTAACAGCATTTTCTCGCGCGTGTTGCGCTGGGGATTAAGCTCGAAACGCCCGCTGTAAACCAGCTCGGTTTTATTTTGTAGCTCCCGCGAGCGCCAGGTTGATAGCGACGATCCGTACTGCCATGAAGAAAGGAAAGCAGGCAGTGAGGCAGGCTTAACACGGAAGAAATCGACATCGACCTTGTTGATATTGAGCGCCAGCACCGGCAGCCCTTGCGTGATCCGCGTAGGCAGCAGCGAACCCCGGCTGGCGAAGCCCACCATTGGCTGAATATCGCGCGTGGTTATTTTTTGCTGGACCGGTTCTGCCAGCGCCACACCATTTGCCGCCAGCAGGCCGCTATCAAGAGTAACGGTCAGTTCACGGTCTGGCGGCAGATGGCGAAACCGCAGCTCTTTGCGATTTGGCGACAGCTCCCAGCCACCCTCTACCGCGCCTGTTTTGCTGTCTACCAAATGCAGTAGGCTACTGTAATTTTGCCGGTCATCCAGCGCTACTGAGAAGGTGAGGACAAGCGTAGCGGCACCATCCAGCTGCACTTCCGAAGCATCAATCAATTTTAAAGGTTTGCCGGCATCCCGTTTTATCGCCGCCTCGCTTAAAGGGGCTGGCGCTGGCTGCGGCTGGGTAGCTTTTGCTGCGCTATGGGCCGCCAGGCCCAATTCTTCTTTTTCATTATTGTCGCACCCGCTAAGCGTCAGTAGCGAGAGTAAAACCGCCAGCCCGAAGGCCCTTGTCGTATAAGTCATAGTTGTATCCCTGGCAGAGCCACATAAAAGCTTATTATGCCGTCATCGGGCGTTAAGAAAAAAGGCAATTATTTATTCTTCGCAACATCTCGCAAAGTTTCTGCTGTGTTGCAGTTCACTGTCATTAAAATGCTTAACGCTTCCAGCTTTTTGCTTTATTCCTGTTAATCAGCATGGAAGAGCTTGAGATGCTTGCCGGGATGAAAGACACTCAGGAAACAATCTCTACAGCGAGGCCGCTATGACTTCCTCTTTTTTTGTGACCGCCGACTGGCTGGCGGAACATTACGCCGATGACGATATCCAGGTGCTGGACGCGCGCATGCTGCCGCCAGGCCAGGAAAAAACACGAGATATCCTGGCCGAATACCGTGCTGGTCATCTGCCAGACGCCCCTTTTTTCGATATCGAAGCGCTCTCCGACCATGCCAGTCCTTATCCGCATATGTTGCCGCGAACGGAAGCTTTTGCCGTGGCAATGCGCGAGCTGGGCATCAGCAGCGAGAAACATCTGGTGGTTTACGATGAGGGCAACCTTTTCTCCGCGCCGCGCGCCTGGTGGATGCTGCGCCAGTTTGGCGTGGAATCAGTTTCTATTCTGGCTGGCGGTCTGAAGGGCTGGCGCGAAGCGGGTTTTGCGCTGGCGACGGGCGAGGTCACGCTGCCGGAAGCGGAGTTCGAGGCCAGCTTTGATCCGGCAGTGGTGAAGCGAGTAACCGAAGTGATGGTGATTAGCCACGAGGGCGGCGCGCAGATTGTGGATGCCAGAGCCGCTAACCGTTTCAACGGCGAAGTCGATGAGCCGCGGCCAGGGCTGCATCGCGGCCATATTCCGGGCAGTCTGAACGTGCCGTGGAACGAGCTGGTAGAAAACGGCGAGCTAAAGTCGCCAGAAGCGTTGAAAGCTATTTTCCAGCGTCAGGGCGTCAAGCTGAACGAACCTGTGGTAGCCAGCTGCGGTTCGGGCGTAACGGCAGTGGTGCTGATTCTGGCGCTAAACTCGTTGGGCGTCGAGGATGTAACGCTGTACGACGGCTCCTGGGGCGAATGGGGCAGCCGTGACGATCTGCCAATCGCCACGCGGTAAAAGATCCGGTGTCGGTTGCCGATTAAAGAAGGTTTGCTGGAGTGGTCAAAAAAGAGTTGTTGCGGTAAAGATACGCCCGGACATCTGTTCTGTCCGGGCGTAAAGCGGCTTACAGGATCCTGTCCTGCTTAAGCGAGCGCAGAAAGCTGCCCCAGCGCCGCTCATAAAACGGCGTGAGATGGGCGGTAAAAAAGTGGCTGATGTTGTCGTTTTCCACCACCTGACAGATATCCACAGGTTCATCCTCCAGCAGCGTATCGGTCGCCACGCTGCCAGCGGCCTGGATAATATTTTCAATATCGCCGTCGGCTTCAATGCCTATCAGCAGGTTAGGCTGCGCTTCCGCCGCCTCTTTGATATGCGCGACCCAGGCGCGGCGCACCTCTTTATGTTTGGCAAACAGCTGAGTCAGCGAGGCGATAGTCTGCGCCGGAGGCTCCGCGATTTCCGACAGTAGCAGCGAGGTGCCGCCTTCCAGTACCGTTTGCTGGCTGAGCGCATTGCCTGTTTCTTCCAGCAGGCTGCTGATTTCGCGCGGCGAGAACTCTTTACCGGCAGGCAGCTTTGGATTCAGAAACAGCGTTTCGCCTCGGGTAATGGCAAACAGCGTGCGCGTCGGCATCACCAGAAAAGGCAACGCTTCGCTGGTGGCCTGCTGCAACGCCTGCTCCGAGGTAAAAAAAGGAATGATGCTGGCGCCATCCTCTTTTTCCCAGTGCTGTAGCTCGACATCGCTTTGCGCCGCACTTTCGCCAGGCACCCAAACGCTGGCTTCCAGCAGCAGCTTAAAAAATTCCGGGCGATGGGCAGGCTCGGTCGCCGCCAGCTTCAGCACCTCTTCCAGGCGCGAGTTGGTTTCGTTCATGATTTTATCCAGTTAAAGCGCCGGGCCTGGCTGCCCGGCCGGAAACTATTTCAGCAGCAGGTTCGCCACGGTACGCACGCCCAGCCCGGTCGCGCCAGCCGACCACTGATCGACAGCGCCTTTACGGTAGGTCGCCGAGCAGTCGATATGCAGCCAGCCCTGCTGGTAGTTTTTCACGAAGTGCGACAGAAATGCCGCTGCCGTGCTGGCGCCAGCCGTGTGCGAAGGCGCGGCGATGTTATTTAAATCGGCAAAGTTGGAAGGCAGGTAGCCGCGATGGAACTCGGCCAAAGGCAGTCGCCAGAATGGCTCGTTTTCGCTGGCGGCGCTGGTCAGCAGCGACTGCGCCAGACCGTCGTCGAAGCTGAACAGCGCATGGTAGTCATTGCCCAGCGCCATTTTCGCCGCGCCGGTTAGCGTGGCCGCATCGATCATCAGCTGCGGATTCTGCTCGCTGGCGTCAATCAGGCCGTCTGCCAGTACCAGCCGCCCTTCCGCATCGGTGTTCATAACTTCGACGCTTTTGCCGTTGCGGTAACGAATGATATCCCCCAGGCGGAAAGCGTTGCCGCTGACCATGTTATCGGCGCAGCAAAGATAAAGCTTCACGCGCTTGCCCAGGCCACGGTCGATTGCCAGCGCCAGCGCGCCAGTCAGCGTGGCCGCGCCACCCATATCCGACTTCATGGAATCCATTGAGCCGCTCGGCTTCAGGCTGTAGCCGCCGGTATCAAAGGTGATGCCTTTGCCCACCAGGCAGGCGAAAACCGGCGCGTTTTCATCGCCGGTCGGATTGTAATCCAGCGCCAGCAATGCCGGTGCGCGCGTAGAACCGCGTCCAACGGTATGCAGGCCTGCATAGCCCTGGAGCCGCAAATCTTCGCCTTTAGTAATGCGATAGCTGACATTGTCACAGGCGACGCCGCATAGCAGATCGACCGCGCGCTGCGCCAGCTGTTCCGGGCTAAGCTCTTCTGCAGGCAGATTAATGGTGTCACGAACCCAGTCGATAATTTTTAAACGGCGATTAAATTCTGTTTGGTCAGCCTCATTCAGCGCGGCCCAGTCAACTTTTCTCTCGCCTTTTGGTCCGCGGTAGCCCTGCCAGAAGGCCCAGCTTTTTTCCAGATCCCAGTCGCCCTGCAGGCTGACGTGGCGAATGCCCTGACCGTCAATTTTACGCGCCGCGCGCTGGATGGTGGTCAGCTCATCGCCGCCGTTCAGGTGGATGGTCATACCGCTGTCGTTGCTGGTCAGGGTCGCTTTTTCGCCCCAGCGCGCATCCGCCGCTGTCGTTGACAGCGTGATAATCATTGGCGTGGTTGTCATTGCCGCTCCTTGTTAAAATTTTGTTACATCAAGCCGGTAAGGTAGAACGCGTTTATCTTTCCAGATTAACAGAATAAACGGAAAACGGGCTAAAGAGGCCGTTTCAAACTGCTGAACCTGAGGCGATGGAGGGCCTATAGCTGGAGCAAAGCATTACGGGCCATGGACGGCCCGTACTGAGCCACCATGGACGGTGCTTTTTGCGTCTTTGCGGAAGATACAGGCCCTCCTGAGCTTGCACCTGCATACTTTGTCATCAGCCTGAAACGGGCTAAAGAGCCCGTTTCAGGAGAAAGTTTAAGCTTGTTTAAAAGCCTGCCATTGCGGGGAAATATCGCGCAGGCGGGCAATAGATTTGCGTACCAGCTCAATGGCGTATTCGATTTCTTCGCCAGTGGTGAAGCGCCCCAGCGAAAAGCGCAGCGAACTGTGCGCCAGCTCTTCGCTCAGCCCCATGGCACGCAACACGTAGGAAGGCTCCAGGCTGGCTGAAGTACAGGCGGAACCGGAAGAGAGCGCCAGATCTTTCAGCGCCATAATCAGCGATTCGCCATCTACATGGGCAAAGCTGACGTTCAGGATAGTCGGTGAGCTCTGCTCCAGGCTACCGTTGAGAAAAACTTCTTCGATCTCGCTCAGGCCGGACCATAAGGTTCTGCGCAGCAGATTAAGCCGGGCGCTTTCGCTGCTCATCTCTTCTTTGACGATTCGGTAGGCTTCGCCCATGCCAACAATCTGATGTACAGGCAAAGTGCCGGAACGCATCCCGCGTTCGTGACCGCCGCCGTGGATCTGCGCGGCAATACGGATACGCGGTTTTCTACGCACATAAAGGCCGCCGATCCCTTTCGGGCCATAAAGCTTATGGGCGGAAAACGACATCAGATCGACTTTCAGCACGCTGAGATCTACCGGCAGCTTACCGACGCTTTGCGTGGCATCGACATGAAAAAGGATATCCTTTGCCTGGCAAAGCTCGCCGATAGCCGCAATATCCTGTACCACGCCGGTTTCGTTATTAACGTGCATGATGGAGACCAGGATAGTGTCATCGCGCATTGCCGCCTGAATCTGCTGCAAGGTAATGATGCCGTCGGGCTGCGGCTGTAGGTAAGTTACCTCAAACCCTTCCCGCTCCAGCTGGGCGCAGGTATCCAGTACCGCTTTATGCTCGGTCTGGCTGGTGATGATGTGCCTGCCTTTCTCCTGATGGAGTTCGGCCGCGCCTTTGATAGCCAGGTTATCAGCTTCGGTAGCGCCAGAGGTGAATACGATTTCGCGGGGATCGGCACCGATCAGCTCGGCGACCTGGTTGCGGGCTACGTCGACCGCTTCCTCGGCCTGCCAGCCAAACCGGTGAGAGCGAGAGGCCGGATTGCCAAAAGTGCCGTCCATAGTCAGGAACCGCATCATTTTTTCCGCCACGCGCGGGTCAACCGGCGTGGTGGCGGCATAATCCAGGTAAATCGGGACTTTCATTGCGTTGAACTCCGTTATGGCATTCAACGCGACCGATGCGCGGCGACTATCGTCCCCGACACGGCTAAAAGGACGACGGCCTGCGCCGCCGCTTCAATCAGGCGCGCAGATTGACATTGATGGTTTCATGCAGGCGGCCAACCGGCACGCGTGCTTTTTCAGTATTGTTCTGACGGTCGGCCACATCCAGGATTTCCTGGTTGTTGACCAGCTCCGCCAGCGTAATGTTGTTCAGGAAGTCGCTAATGCGTTCGCTCAGGTCGCGCCACAGCACGTGGGTCAGGCAGCGCTCGCCGCCCTGGCAACCCTCTTTGCCCTGACACTTGGTCGCATCCACTGACTCATCCACAGCGGTAATAACCGCGCCAACCGCGATCTCGCCAGACTCTTTACCCAGCAGATAGCCGCCGCCCGGGCCGCGAACGCTGGCCACCAGGCCGTTTTTGCGCAGGCGAGAGAACAGCTGCTCCAGATAGGAAAGGGAGATGCCCTGACGCTCTGAAATATCGGCTAAAGGTACTGGGCCTTCGTGCGAGTGCAGCGCAACATCAAGCATAGCGGTAACGGCATAACGGCCTTTGGATGTCAGTCTCATGGCGTAAACGACCTCGGTTGTTCGTGAACAGTTGATGGTCGCAGTCTGCCATTCCTGAGTGATTTGGTCAACTATTTAACCGAGTAAAACACTCAACTATTTAACCTGGTAATCTAGTCAACTATTACCGCCGCTTTTTCGCACGATTTATGGCTATTTTTCGCTCTTTAGCTTTTCCAGCGAGGAGAGCATGCCGCGCAGGATATTCAGCTCATCGCGTTCCGGCCGCGCACGTGTATAAAGGCGGCGCATTTTGCTCATCACCTGGCCCGGATTACCTTCGCGAATAAAGCCGCTCTTTACCATCATCTGTTCCATATGCTGGTAAAAGCGCTCAAGGTCGTCCACCAGCGGATAAGGTGATTCTTCATAAGCTGGCTGTTGGGTTTCCTGCGACTGTAGAAATGCCATGCGCACTTCGTAGGCGATGATCTGAACCGCCATCGCCAGGTTCAGCGAGCTGTATTCCGGGTTGGCGGCAATCGCCACATGGTAATGACACTTTTGCAGCTCTTCGTTGGTCAGGCCCACGCGCTCGCGGCCGAACACCAGCGCAACTGGCGCCTGCTGCCCTTCCTGCACGCTTTTGATACCGCATTCGCGCGGATCGAGCATTGGCCAGGGCAACGAACGCGAGCGGGCGCTGGTGCCAACCACCAGGCTACAGCCCGCCAGCGCTTCGTCAAGCGTGTCGACAATGTGCGCTTCGCCAATCACGTCACTGGCACCGGCGGCCAGGGCAATCGCCTGCGAGTCGGGTTTAACCAGCGGATTGACCAGATAAAGGTTAGTAAGGCCCATGGTTTTCATCGCACGCGCGACGGAGCCCATATTGCCGGTGTGGGAAGTTTCCACCAGCACGATTCGAATGTTCTGCAGCATAGGAGTTCAGGTCTGTGAGATAATTTGACGATGCTAACATATTTTCAGGACTTTTACTGAACCCCCTGTTATAATCCGCGCCGTTTTCCGTTCTTTAACATCCAGTGAGAGAGACCGATGCATCCGATGCTCAACATCGCCGTGCGCGCTGCGCGCAAGGCCGGTAATTTAATTGCCAAAAATTACGAAACGCCAGACGCCGTAGAAGCCAGCCAGAAAGGCAGCAATGACTTCGTTACCAATGTTGATCGCGACGCCGAGCGCCTGATTATTGAGGTGATCCGCAAATCTTATCCGCAGCACACCATTATCACCGAAGAGAGTGGCGAGCTGGCGGGAACGGACCAGGATGTGCAATGGGTTATCGATCCACTGGATGGCACTACTAACTTCATTAAGCGTCTTCCTCACTTTTCTGTCTCTATTGCCGTTCGCATTAAAGGCCGTACCGAAGTGGCCGTTGTTTACGATCCAATGCGCAATGAGCTGTTCAGCGCCGTTCGCGGCCAGGGCGCTCAGCTGAACGGTTATCGCCTGCGCGGTTCTACCGCTCGCGATCTGGACGGCACCATTCTGGCGACCGGCTTCCCGTTCAAACTGAAGCAGCACGCCACGCCTTATATCAATATCGTCAGCAAGCTGTTTACCCAGTGCGCGGATTTCCGCCGCACCGGTTCCGCCGCGCTGGATCTGGCCTATGTGGCCGCCGGTCGCGTGGATGGTTATTTTGAGATTGGCCTGAAGCCGTGGGATTTCGCTGCTGGCGAGCTGCTGGTACGTGAAGCTGGCGGCCTGGTCACCGACTTTGTCGGCGCACATGGCTATATGTACTCTGGTAACATCGTAGCGGGCAACCCGCGCGTAGTGAAGGCAATGCTGGCCTCCATGCGTGAAGAGCTGAGCGAAGCGCTGAAGCGCTAAGCCGTCGGGCTAATCAAGGGCTGACAGTGTTCAGCCCTGAGGTTAATGACAAAGTATGCCGGTGCCGGCTCAGGAGGGCCTGTGTCTTCCGCAAAGACGCAAAAAACGCCATCCGTGGCAGCTCAGTACGGGCCGTCCATGGCCCGTAATGCTTTGCTCCAGCCACAGGCCCTCCATCGCTTCAGGTTCAGCAGTCCGAGGGCTGACATCGTTCAGCCCTTTTTTATTGCCGATTTAAAACAGAGGCCGGATACCGCCCGACATTGCTGGCTGCGCGCTCAACCACAGCATTATGCCAATAACCATCAGCAGCACGCCGCCTGCCAGCGACAGCGAGGCCCAAACCAGCTGGCGATCGCCCTGCCCTTTCTTATTCTGGCTTAGCTTCAGCGCCAGCGCGCGTGATATCTGTACCAGTAAAGCCATACCTGTCACCGTCATTGCCGTGCCGACCGCCATAATCAGTGCAGAAAGCACGCCCCACCAGTAAACGCCAATTACTTTTGCAAACAGCAGCATCATAATAGCGCCCGAACAGGGACGCAGCCCCATCGACAGCACCACCAGCGCTTTGGTTTTAGCGCTAACGGCTTTATCCAGCATTGCACTGTCCGGGACATGCTGATGGCCGCAGCCGCAGTGTTCGTGGTGCGTGTGATTGTGCTGAACGGGAACCAGGCGACGGATAGCAAGCTGCGGTTTTTTCAATAGCCGGACAATCTTGCCGAGCGCTCGCCAGCACAGCCATATCCCCAGCCCGATGACCAGCAGATAGCTGCCTTTTTCCAGCCAGTAGCTGCTGATATGCAACTGACGAGAAGAGAGTTGCAGCACCATTAATACCGTTGTCACCAGAGCTATGGCGACACCGCCCTGTAAGATCGCGGCAGCCAGGGTCAGTTTGATGCTGGTTCTCAGCTTTGTTGGGTGAGTTGCCAGAAAAGTGGCGATAACAACTTTGCCGTGGCCGGGGCCAAGCGCATGCAGAATGCCATAAGCCAGGCTGAACCCCATTAGCGCAAGCCCGACACGATTCGATTTATCAACCTGCTGTAACAGCGCGGTCATCTCCACGTGCAGTTTTCGCTGCCAGACCACGCTTTGCAGCAGAAGCTGCGGCCAGTGCAGCCAGAGCGCCGCGCCCGCTGCGATTAGTACCATCAGCAACAGATAAAGCGGCCATGCCTGTCGCCAGCGGCGACCGGAGGCCATCGCCATTATTGACATTGCAGCGTCACCGTCTGCGCGAACTGGCGGCCAAGATCCATATCAGCAGGCGGTGCGTCTGCTTTATCCAGCGATAGCGCATAGCTTTGCAGCGCAGCGTCAGGATTGGGCGTTTTCAGCGTAAAACGGCACTGCCTCGCCAGCTCGTCGGGCAGGTGCAGTGATTTTTCACCAGCAAAAGTCATATCGACAAAGTAAGTGGGATCGAAAACGGAAAAGGTGTAGCGCTGACCGGCCAGCGGCTGTGGCTCGCCCAGCGGCAGAATAAACTCCAGCACGGCTTTATTGCCCTCTCTCAGCAGCCGATATTCCGGCGGTAGATTACCAAATTTCACCGGCTTACCCTGGTGCCAGAACTCGGTGAAATAGTGTTGGCCCAGCACGTTTGCCATTACCTCCGCGGCCAGTTTTTTCCAGATAACCGAATCGGGTTTAGCCTTGCCAGCGTCGTACAGTAAATCGGCAGAGGTAATTTCATCCATAACCCAGCGCATTTTCAGGCCGGTCAGCTCGTTGTCTTTATGAACCGCCGTCGCCTGCATGGCGATAAAACTGTGGGGATGGCTCCACGCCTGCTTTGCCATCAGCAGCAGGATCGCGGCAAAGAGATTAACAAAAACGTTATAACGTAACAATACCGACTCCTTAGGCTGGCCGTAAAAATTCTGTGACCTGTCTTAAAAGCTACAAAAAAACCTGCCGACTGGCGGTTTAGTCTTACACAACCGCGCTATTCTTAGCGATGTTACTTTAACCGGGATAGCAGACGATGACTCAACCTCTCACCGGGCCTGCTGCTTTCTCCAGTCCGCAGCGTCGCTGCCATCTGCTTTTATTGCTTTATCTCCCGCAGGCCAGCGTGACTCTGGCGTCAGTTTGCCAGCTTAACGGGGTCGATCGCACTCTTGCCCGGCAAGATATAGCGGAGGTGGCGGCAGAAATCCAGCGCTATCACCGGCTTGCTCTGGTACAGCACGCCAGCGAAAGCTATCGGATCGACGGCGCGGAACTGGATCGGCGGCTGTGCCTGCAGCACTGGCTTAAGCGCGCCTTAAGGCTGACGCCCGATTTTGTACGCCTGCATTTCTCGCCAGCCCTGAAACAACAGCTGCAATTATTACAGCTGGAAAAAGCCCTGTACGACGAGCACAACCTCAGCGCGCTGGTGCAGCATTGCGCTCACGGCCTGTCGCGCGAGTTTACGCCCGGCGACTGCCAATTTCTGATGCTGTTTATGCAGTATTCGCTGTGCCAGCAGGCATGTATGGCATTCAGCGAGGCGCAGCAGGCGTGGCTGGCGAAGCGCGTTGAGTATCGGGTAGCGGAGGAAATTGTCCGGCACTGGCAAAAACGCTGCAAAAACGCACCGGAAGCCAGCCTCGCCTGTCTGTTCGCGTTGCTGTTCAGCCAGCTTCATGCGCCGGTAGTAGCCAATATCCGTCATGATTATGAGCAGCAGCTGTTGGATAAGGTCGGCGAGCTGATCACCCGCTTTGAAAGCCTTTCCGGCCACTACTTCAATAATGTGCATGGGCTTTGCGAGAGGTTATATACGCATCTTGCGCAGGCGCTTGAACGTTCGCTGTTCGGCATCGGCATTGATAACAGCCTGGCAGAGGAAGTGTTACAGCTTTATCCCAGGCTGCTGCGCACTACGCAGTCGGCCATTGCAGAGTTTGAAAATCATTACGCGCTGCGCTTTTCCGAAGAAGAGATGGGGCTGATCGCCATTATCTTCGGCGCCTGGCTGATGCAGGAGAACGTGTTGCAGGAAAAGCAGGTGCTGCTGCTGACGGGGAAAGATCCACTTCTTGAAAAAGAAATTGAGCAGCAGCTGCGGGAACTAACGCTGCTGCCGCTGAATATCAAATATCTGGACGTCGCGGAGTATCAGCGCACCAGCGCGCCAAAAGGCGTAGCGCTGGTGATTACGCCTTACGCCACGCCACTGCCGCTCTATTCCCCACCGCTGATCCACGCGGTATTGCCGCTACAGCCTTGCCAGCAGGAAAGGATCCGGCAGCTGCTGGAATCATAAACCCGTTGCCTTCGGGCGCAGAAAAAGCGTTGGGACCACCAGCAGCGCCATAAGCCAAAAAATATCGCCGTGCAGATGCCGGAACAGCGCGCCGCAGACGATAGTCATGACCGCAATGCCGCCGCCCATCGCCAGCGCCGAATAGACGGACTGCAGGCGAATAACCTCAGCACCTTCTCTGGCAGCGATAAAGCGCATTGCCGCCAGGTGGCAAATGGTAAAGCTGCCGCAGTGCAGGATTTGCGCCACGATCAGCTGCGGCAAAGCAGTTGAGGAAGCCAACAGGCTCCAGCGGATCAGCGCGCAGATGCTGGAAAGCAGCAGCAGATCCCGTGCGCTCCAGCGGCGGAAAAGGCGATTACTGGCGGCAAAAATAATGATTTCCGCTACTACGCCGAGCGACCACAGATATCCGACCACGCTGGCCGAATAGCCTGCCTCCTGCCACCAGATCGCGCTGAAGCTATAGTAGGCCGCGTGCGCGCCCTGCATCAGCGTAACGCACAGCAGGAACCGCCAGCTTGATTGCAATAATTGCCGCCACTCTTGCCAGCCCGTATGCGCGACCACTTTTTCGCTGCCCTGCGGCGCAACGGACGGGCGAAGCAGCATGCCGCAGAGCATTGCCGTAACGCCAGCACAGAGCATCCAGAGGATTGCCTGATAAGAAAAAGCGTTGACCAGCAGGCCGGTAAGAGCCGAACTGATGACGAACGCCAGCGATCCCCAAAGCCTGACCGGCCCGTAAGCCATGCCGAGCTGCCGCTGCCAGGTGGCGGCCAGCGCATCGCTGAGCGGCACCAGCGGCGAGAAAAACAGGTTAAAACCGATCATTACCAGCAGCAGCCAGGCCCAGAAGGCGCTGAACCAGAAGCCAAGCGCGAACAGCAAGGATAAACCGGCCAGTACGCGAAGGACGGTAATCAGGCGAGAAGGATTAGTCACGCGGGAAGCGATAAGCAAGCTGCCGGTAAAGCGCGAGACCATACCCACGCCTAACAGCAGGCCAATTTTTTCAGCATCCAGGCCCGCGCCTTTTAGCCAGACGGCCCAGAACGGCAGCCAGACGCCATAGGTGAAAAAATAGGTGAAATAGCCCAGCGCAA
Source organism: Pantoea sp. sgz302252 (assembly GCF_042610525.1). GTDB lineage: Bacteria > Pseudomonadota > Gammaproteobacteria > Enterobacterales > Enterobacteriaceae > Erwinia. The sequence continues at coordinate 126,807 of NZ_JBHDVM010000010.1, read as the reverse complement.
GCCACAGTGCGGAACGGATTGCCATTTTCCCTCCGGCAATATACAGGCGAAAAAAACGGGACATAGCGTCCCGTTTCGGTATCTTTATAGCCAGCGGGACAGCAGATCCCGCCGGGTTTTTATGCGTATACCGGGAAGCGTGCGCAGAGTTCCAGCACCTGCTTTTTCACGCGTTCGATAGTTGCTTCATCGTTAACATTATCCAGCACGTCCGCGATCCAGCCAGCCAGCTCGCGCACTTCCGCTTCTTTGAAACCGCGGCGGGTCACTGCTGGCGAACCGATACGGATACCGGAAGTCACAAACGGGCTCTTCGGATCGTTCGGCACGCTGTTTTTATTAACGGTGATGTTGGCACGGCCCAGCGCCGCATCCGCTTCTTTACCGGTCAGGTTTTTGCTCACCAGATCGATCAGGAACAGATGGTTGTGGGTGCCGCCGGAAACGATGTCGTAACCGCGCGCCAACAGAACTTCCACCATAGCTTTAGCATTTTTCGCTACCTGCTGCTGGTAGGTTTTGAACGCTGGCTCCATTGCCTCTTTGAACGCTACCGCTTTACCGGCGATCACGTGCATCAGCGGGCCGCCCTGGCCGCCAGGGAAGACAGCAGAATTCAGCTTCTTATAGAAATCTTCGTCGCCGCCCTTCGCCAGGATCAGGCCGCCACGCGGGCCAGCCAGGGTTTTATGGGTGGTTGAAGTCACAACATGCGCATGCGGAACCGGGGTTGGGTAGACGCCAGCGGCAACCAGACCGGCAACGTGTGCCATATCAACAAACAGGTAAGCGCCGATGCTGTCGGCGATTTCGCGCATTTTTGCCCAGTCGCAAACGCCGGAGTAAGCAGAGAAGCCGCCGATAATCATTTTTGGCTTATGTTTCTGCGCCTGCGCGGCCAGATCGTCATAATCAATTTTGCCGGTTTCGTCGATGCCGTAAGGCACCACGTTGTAGAGCTTACCGGAAAGGTTCACCGGCGAACCGTGGGTCAGATGGCCGCCGTGCGCCAGGTTCATGCCCAGAATGGTGTCGCCCGGCTGCAGCAGCGCGGTATAAACAGCGAAGTTGGCCTGAGAGCCGGAGTGCGGCTGCACGTTAGCATAATCGGCGCCGAACAGCTCTTTGGCGCGATCGATCGCCAGCTGCTCTACGATATCAACGTATTCACAGCCGCCGTAGTAGCGCTTGCCCGGATAGCCTTCCGCATATTTGTTGGTCAGCTGAGATCCCTGCGCCTGCATAACGCGCGGACTGGTGTAGTTTTCCGAAGCAATCAGTTCGATGTGCTCTTCCTGACGCACTTTTTCCTGCTCCATTGCCTGCCACAACTCGGCATCATAATCGGCAATATTCATATCACGCTTTAACATCCGCTTCTCCTGACTCAGCTAACAATCTATTCGGCATTAAACGGCCCCTTTGGGCGAAGGCCAACAGTGTAAACCCTTTTGCCCATTCAGGGATAGCCGGAAAACGCGGTTTTTACGCAAACGATTGGCTTGAGCGCTGACGAGGCTTTAAACCGCTTTCCTTACACGCGGCGGTACGGAGAATCGTACGATATTGCAATAGGTTTTTTCACCGTTCGCTGACTTTTTGTGGCAATAAATGCCCCTGTATGTTCAAAGGATATTTACAAATCCGCGCGCTTCGCTATAAGATGCATTGAAAATGCAACTTATAAAGTTTATTGCGGAGCACGCCATGTTAGACGCCCAAACCATTTCCACCATCAAAGCAACTATTCCTGCTTTACTGGCCACCGGCCCTGCCCTTACCGCCCATTTTTATGACCGGCTGTTCGCGCATCATCCGGAGTTAAAAGATATTTTCAATATGAGCAACCAGCGCAACGGCAATCAGCGTGAAGCGCTGTTTAACGCCATCTGCGCCTATGCGGGCAATATCGAGAACTTGCCAGCTATCCTGCCAGCCGTAGAGAAAATTGCCCAGAAGCACACCAGCTTTGCCGTACAGCCGGAACATTATCAGGTCGTGGGCGAGCATTTGCTGGCAACGCTGGATGAGATGCTTCATCCCGGCCAGGAAATATTGGATGCATGGGAAAAAGCCTATGGCGTGCTGGCGGGCGTCTTCATTAAACGCGAAGAGGAAATTTACGAGGCTGCGGAGCATAAACCCGGCGGCTGGCGTACGCCACGCGCTTTCCGTATTACGGAGATAGTTCCGCAGAGCGAAGTCATTAAAAGCTTTGTGTTAAGCCCGGTTGACGGTCAGCCGGTAGCCGATTACCAGCCAGGGCAATATCTGGGCGTCTGGCTGCGGGACAAAGGCCTGGCCAATCAGGAAATCCGTCAGTATTCGCTAACCCGCGCGCCAAACGGTAAGGACTATCGGATTGCCGTCCGCCATGAAGCGGCAGGCACGGTCTCTGGCTGGCTGCACCAGCAGGCGAAAGTGGGTGATGAGGTGCTGCTGGCGGCGCCTGCTGGCGATTTCTTCCTGAACGTTGAGCCACAAACGCCGGTAACGCTGATTTCAGCAGGCGTTGGCCAGACGCCGATGCTGGCGATGCTGGCAGCCCTGGCGGCGCGGCAGCATCCTTCGCAGGTACAGTGGCTTCATGCGGCGGATAACGGCAAGACTCACGCTTTTGCCGATGAAGTTGCCACAACGGGCCAACAACTGGCGCATTTTGCGCAGCATATCTGGTACAGAGAACCGCAGCCTAAGGATAGCGACCGCTATAACACCGCCGGGCTAATGGATCTGCTGCCGCTGGCAAGCCAGCTCAGCGATCCCGCTATGCAGTTCTATCTTTGCGGCCCGGTTGGGTTTATGCAGTTTGCGGCAGCGCAGCTGGTGAAGATGGGGATTGCAGCGGAGCGTATTCACTACGAAGTGTTTGGCCCGCATAAGGTGCTGTAAGAGACGATAAGGCCGGGTAATCCGGCCTTAAGTTCATGAAAAAGTGCTCAATCCAGGGGAGCACTTAAAAATCAAAGTGTGCGGCTTTTGGTAAAGGATTAGCTGGGATATCAGGCCGTCCTCCTGAGAGCCAAAAAAAAGCTTCCACTCTTACGACCCGAAAGTCTGGAGGAAGCTGTTGTTAACAGAAATTTTATCCGAATTTGACCGCGCCGTCAATATCTCTGGTACTTGCTGGCAGCCGAATCAGATCGCTTCTTCATCCTCTTCGCCGGTACGGATACGCACCACGCGAGCTACGTCGAAGACAAAGATTTTGCCATCGCCGATTTTACCGGTCTGGGCAGTGCGCATGATGGTTTCTACACAGGTGTCCACGATGTCGTCAGCGATAACGATTTCAATTTTTACCTTCGGCAGAAAATCCACCATGTACTCCGCGCCGCGATAAAGCTCGGTGTGCCCTTTCTGACGCCCGAAACCTTTCACCTCGGTGACGGTCATGCCGGTAATGCCGACTTCGGCCAGCGCTTCACGTACGTCGTCCAGCTTGAACGGTTTGATAATTGCATCGATCTTTTTCATCACAGACCCTTGTTGTTCCCTCGCCAGTCGGAGGGGAAGCGTATTCAGTATATGTGCTGCGGACAGGATCCGCCGCGCGGTCTGTCTCTTTTCCGGGCTGATAAACTATCATATCTGCGCGGCGATGCGGCACAAAAAACTACTCTTTAAAATCAGACGCATCCAGCTCGTGGCGCGACAGCAGCTTGTAAAATTCCGTACGGTTACGTCCTGCCAGGCGAGCCGCATGCGTAACGTTGCCTTTGGTCATCTGCAGTAGCTTGCGCAAGTAGTTAAGCTCAAACTGGTTTCTGGCTTCGGCAAAGGTTGGCAACGCCGTGTTTTCCCCGGTCAGCGCCTGCTCTACCAGCGCCTCGCCGATGACCGGCGCGGAGCTCAGCGCCACGCATTGCTCAATAACGTTGACCAGCTGCCGTACGTTACCCGGCCAGCTGGCGGCAATCAGCCGCTTCATGGCATCGGTTGAGAAGCTGCGTACAAAAGGTTTATGCCGCTCCGCCGCCTGTTTCAGCAGATGGTTTGCCAGCAACGGAATATCCTCTGCGCGCTCATGCAGCGCCGGTATGCGTAGCGTGACCACATTGAGCCGGTAATAAAGATCTTCACGGAACTCTTTTTTCTCCATCGCCTTTGGCAGGTCGCGATGCGTGGCGGAGATAATGCGCACGTTAATATCCAGATCGCGATTGCTGCCCAGCGGCCGCACCTTGCGCTCCTGCAATACGCGCAGCAGCTTGACCTGAAGCGCCTGCGGCATATCGCCTATCTCGTCTAAGAACAGCGTGCCGCCTTCCGCTGCCTGAAAAAGCCCTTCGCGCTGGCTGACCGCGCCAGTGAAAGCGCCTTTGGCGTGGCCAAACAGCTCCGATTCCAGCAGCTGTTCCGGCAGCGCGCCGCAGTTGATAGCGATAAAGGCTTTCCCGGCTCGGGGGCTGGCGGCATGAATGGCCTGGGCCAGAATTTCTTTGCCGGTGCCGCTCTGGCCGTTGATCAGCACGCTGACGTCCGACTGCGCTACCATTCTGGCCTGCTCCAGCAGCCGCAGCATCACCGGGCTGCGGGTTACAATGCTTTCGCGCCAGGCGTCGTCGCTGGCCGGCGCGCGTTGGGCTAAGGCCTGGTCGATAGCGCTGTAAAGCGCATCGCGATCTACTGGCTTGGTAAGAAAACTGAATACGCCCTGCTGCGTGGCGGAAACGGCTTCGGGAATAGAGCCGTGCGCGGTCAGAATAATCACCGGCATACCCGGATGGCTTTTCTGCACTTCGGCGAACAGCGCCAGGCCGTTCATTTCGTCCATCCGCAGATCGCTGATCACCAGATCGATACGTTCATTTTGCAGCGTGCGCAGCGCTTCGGCTCCGCTTTCTGCGGTAAATACGCTAAAACCCTCGCTGCCTAAGCGCATTCCCAACAGCTTAAGCAGGCCGGGATCGTCATCCACCAGCAGTAAATTTGCCGCTTTTTTTATCATGGCTGAGTTCCTTTTTCCGCGTCGCTTTTCTCACTGTGGTTTTCCGCACCGTCCGGCGAACGGCGGGAAGAGAGCTGCCGCTCAATATCCGTTAGCGTATCCAGTTTGCGACGGGTAACGGCAAGTTCGCTGCTTAGCGCCGCATGCTGCTGGCGCAGCGCGTCAAGTTGGGCATCGCTGCTTTGCTGAAGATGATGGTAGCGGGTTCGCTCCTCAGAGAGCTGTAGCTGCGCCATCTGATTCTCGCGCCAGAGCTGTAACAATGGACGCAGCGCAGCGGGATAGTCGCGGCTGAACGCATCCAGCTGCAACATATACTGGCGTCTTTCTACAGGCGTGACGTTGCCGTTCGCCATTAACACCGCGACTTTAAAGGCAGCCTGCCAGCCATCGCCAGCCTGACTTCTCGCGGCGGCTCGCGCGTCGGCAGGCGACAGCCTGGCGGCACAGTCCATCATTCGCAGCCAGTACAGCGGATTGCTGCCACTTTTGCTCTCTTCGACATCCTGGAGACGATTGCAGTCCATAAGCCGGTAGTCGACGATTTTCGCTTCCGGCTCTGCGGGTGAGCTATGGCCTGGAATTTTAACATCAGGCGCTTTGCCAACGCAGGCGGCCAGCGCGCTGGCCAGCAGCGCGGCTGCTGTGAATTTGCCCAGCCGCCCAAAAGAGCCGACAGCGGGAAAAGAGAAAAAAGATCGCATTATTTATTCTCGCCAATGGAGTTAAGTTCGATGCGAAAACAGACGTCAGCCTCTTTGCTGGCGATCAGTTGCAGATCGCCCTGCAGGCGGTGCACGCAGTCTTTGGCGATGCTCAGGCCCAGACCGCTGCCTTTTACCGCGCCTTTTCGCTGCTGGCTGCCCTGAAAAAATGGCTCAAAGATCATCGCCCGCTCGGTATCCGGGATCGGCGTGCCGCTGTTAGCGACTTCGATGATGATTTTACGGCCCTGCGGCCAGCTGCGGATCCAGATGGTACCGGATTCGTCGCCGTAGTGTATCGCATTCGAATAAAGATTATCGATTGCCCTGGTCAGCAAAGCTTCATCTGCACGGCACAGCGTAGCGGTCAGCACTATATCGGTCTGAATCTGGCGTTTGCGCGCCGTAAGATTGTGATTGCTGACGATGCGGCCAATCAGCGGCTCCAGCTCTACCGGTTTCAGCACCACCTGCGCCTCTGAGAGTTTGCGGTTGTAGTCCAGCAACTGTTCAATAAGCCGCTGCAAATGGCGGCTGCTTTCATCCAGAATGGCGACCACTTCTCGCTGGTCAGCGGTCAGCGGGCCCGCTACTTCATCCGCCAGCAGCGCCGTTCCTTCACGCATGCTGGCCAGCGGCGTTTTTAGCTCATGGGAAATATGGCGGAGAAACTCATGCCGCTGCGATTCCAGCCAGGCCAGCCTTTCGCTAAGCCACAGGATCCGCTGGCCAAGAGAACGCAGTTCGCGTGGCCCCTTGAAGGCCAGGTTGTGACCCGCCGAACGCCCTTCGCCCAGCCTGTTGATCATCCGTTCAACGGCCTTGACCGGCCCGATAATCATCCGGGTAAAGAGCACCACCAGCCCAAGGCTAAGCAGAAAGAGGATCAGCGCCTGCCAGCCGAAATACTGGCCGCGTTCGGCGATTTCCCGCTGTAGCTGTAGGCCACGTGAAAAAACCGTCGCGCGCGTGGACTGCGCCAGCTGGCCGTTGACGGCGGAAAATTCTTCCAGATTAGCGGAGGCTGCTTTGACGGGATTACTGTTATCACAGCTGATTTTCGCCAGCCGGGAAAGCAACTGCTGCAGCGACTGCGTCAGGCGATCGTCCGGTACTGCCGCCGCCTGCTCCTCCAGCATGCGGGCATACTTAACGTGCTGGCTTTGATAGAGATTCGCCAGCATGGGATCGTCCAGCACGCAGTACTGGCGATAGCTGCGCTCCAGCTCCAGGGCGGTGCGGGCCATGGCTTCGCTGCGCCGTACGTCGGTCAGGGTGTTGCGGTTGATGTCCGCCGCCTGGTTGCTTAAAGCCGACAGGCTTTCCCAGGCTTGCCAGGCCAGCACCAGCAGCGGCAGCAGCACTAAAAGGAACGCCATCAGCACCAGCTGACGCAGCGAACGGGGAAACAGACGCCATTTTTTCACGGGAAGCTCTCAGTATTTAACTCAGCCCGATGCTAGCCGACTGTGGTGCGTGAGGAAAGCCTTAGCTTTAAAACGAAAAATGGCAGGCTCGGTGAGCCTGCCATGGTGCAATGCCGGTTTAGCCGACATGCCAGAATAGGTGGTGCCTAACTCAACGTTGCGCCCTGAGTGTGATAGAGCCAAAGCTGTATCGGTCTCGCTGGACGGCAGGCACCGTATTGTGCGTCATTCGGAATGTTATGAAGCGCTTGGCCGCTTGCGCAGGGCTGTCATAACCAGGTGAATGAGCCACTGCGCTTAGTATAGCAAAAGCCGTGCCATATTTTAAATATATTTATAATGCGTTGTTATTAAAGTGATTAAATTATCGGACGCTTTAGCCGTGGCGTCCGAAAGCACTGCTATTGAAGTATCAACTGTCGCCATTCGGTAACAAGTTTAGGATTAACCTTACGTATGCTGTTTTATCAATGAGTTAGATGTCGCTATTTAGAGACAGCTTATTTTCCGGCTGTCGCCGATTTGCAACAGCAGGCCAGTTTGCCACTTTTTTCCATGAAAAAAGGCAGCCGAAGCTGCCTTTGTAGTTGATGAAAAACCTCAGGTCGCGTTTAAATCCGTGACAAAGCAGCAGAGGCAGAGCGGAACATGGACACGCCGTTAAATCATCCCTGATGGCTCGGTTGGCGCGTCCCTGCGCCAAACGGTCCACTTATCTGCTCAGCCTCTGCTGCTATCAAGCTGTAGCAATGCTGTAAAAAACAAACGCTCGCCTGAGTTTTTTAATTTTGTCAGCAATCTGAAAGGCAGCCGAAGCTGCCTTTGTAGTTAACGCGTCAATCAGCCAAGCTGCTTACGCGCATTGCGGAAGATCCGCATCCACGGGCTGTCCTCACCCCACTCTGCCGGATGCCAGGAGTTGCTGACCGTGCGGAACACGCGCTCCGGATGCGGCATCATAATGGTTACGCGACCGCTTTCGTTAGTCACCGCCGTGATGCCATTCGGCGAGCCGTTCGGGTTAGCCGGATAGGTTTGCGTGACCTTGCCAAAGTTATCAACAAAGCGCAGCGCCGCCAGGCCTTTGCTTTCCAGCAGTGCCAGGTGTGCCTCGTCGCGCACTTCGACAAAACCTTCGCCGTGCGATACGGCAATCGGCATTTGCGATCCCGCCATGCCTTCCAGCAGCAGCGATGGGCTGGCCGTGACTTCCACCAGGCTAAAACGAGCCTCAAAACGCTCGGACTGGTTGCGCACAAAGCGCGGCCAGGCTTCGCTTCCCGGGATTAGCTCGCGCAGGTTGGAGATCATCTGGCAGCCATTACAAACGCCCAGCGCCAGCGTTTGCGGACGGTGGAAGAAGGTTTCGAACTCGTCGCGCACGCGGGTGTTGAACAGAATTGATTTCGCCCAGCCTTCGCCAGCGCCCAGCACGTCGCCATAAGAGAAGCCGCCGCAGGCTACCAGCGTCTGGAAATCTTCCAGCCCCTGGCGTCCGGCCAGCAGATCGCTCATATGCACATCCACCGCGTCGAAACCGGCGCGATGGAAGGCTGCGGCCATTTCCACATGGGAGTTAACACCCTGCTCGCGCAGCACAGCCACCTTCGGACGTGCGCCCGTAGCGATATAAGGCGCGGCGATATCTTCTTCCGGACGGAAAGTCAGCTTAACGTTCAGGCCCGGATCGAGATCGTTCTTTTTGGCTTCATGCTCCTGATCGGCGCAGGTCGGGTTGTCGCGCAGACGCTGCATCTGCCAGGTCGTTTCCGCCCACCAGGTGCGTAGCGTGGTGCGGCTTTCGCTATAAACCGCCGAATCGCCAGAGGTGATAACGAAACGATCGCCCGGCAGCGCACGGCCAAGGAAGTGCACACAGTCGGCCAGACCATGCGTGGCGAAGATCTGCTCTACATGCTCGCGATCTTCCTCCGCGATCTGGATCACTGCGCCCAGCTCTTCGTTAAACAGCGCGGCCAGCGAATCGCTGCCCAGCGCCGCGATATCCGCCTCGATGCCGCAGTGGCCGGTAAAGGCCATTTCCGCCAGCGTGACCAGCAGGCCGCCATCGGAACGGTCATGGTAGGCCAGCAGCTTCTCGTCGGCTACCAGCGCCTGCATGGCGTTAAAGAAGCCAGCCAGCTTAACGGCGTCGCGCACGTCGGCAGGCTTGTCGCCCAGCTGACGATAAACCTGCGACAGCGCAGTAGCGCCCAACGCATTAACGCCCTCGCCAAGATCGATTAGCAGCAACGCATTGTCGCGCTGAGGCTGAAGCTGTGGCGTGACAGTGCGACGAACATCTTCCACGCGGGCGAAAGCGGTGATCACCAGAGAGAGCGGCGAAGTCATCTCGCGCTGCTCTGTGCCCTGCTGCCAGCGGGTTTTCATCGACATGGAATCTTTACCGACCGGGATGGTGATGCCCAGCGCCGGGCAAAGCTCTTCGCCCACGGCTTTAACGGCCTCGTAAAGACCCGCATCTTCGCCCGGATGGCCGGCTGCTGCCATCCAGTTGGCGGAAAGCTTAATCCGCTTCAGCGAGCCAATCTGCGTGGCGGCGATGTTGGTAATTGCCTCACCCACGGCCAGACGACCGGAAGCGGCGAAATCCAGCAAAGCGACCGGCGCACGCTCGCCAAGAGCCATAGCTTCGCCATAGTAGCTGTCCAGGCTGGCCGTAGTGACAGCGCAGTTTGCAACAGGGATCTGCCATGGGCCAACCATTTGGTCGCGCGCAACCATGCCGGTTACGGTGCGGTCACCGATAGTGATCAGGAAGGTTTTTTCCGCCACGGTTGGCAGATGCAGCACGCGGTTTACCGCGTCGGCAACGGTAATCGCTTCTCGCGCCAGCGGCTCGCCTTTGGCTTTCAGCGTGCTGACGTCGCGGGTCATTTTTGGCGTTTTGCCCAGCAGCACGTCCAGCGGCATATCGATCGGTTTGTTGTCGAAGTGGCTGTCGCTAAGCGAAAGGTGCATCTCTTCCGTCGCTTCGCCAATCACGGCATAAGGCGCGCGCTCGCGCTGGCAAAGGGCATCGAACTGCGCCAGCTTCTCTGGAGCAACGGCCAGCACGTAACGTTCCTGGGACTCGTTACACCAGATTTCCAGCGGGCTCATGCCCGGCTCGTCGCTAAGAATATCGCGCAGATTGAAGCGGCCGCCGCGCTCGCCGTCGCTGACCAGCTCTGGCATGGCGTTAGAAAGGCCGCCCGCGCCCACGTCGTGGATAAACAGGATCGGGTTCTCTTCGCCAAGCTGCCAGCAGCGGTCAATCACTTCCTGGCAGCGGCGCTCCATTTCCGGGTTATCGCGCTGCACGGAGGCGAAATCGAGATCCGCATCGGACTGGCCGGAAGCCATAGAAGATGCCGCGCCGCCGCCCAGGCCGATGTTCATCGCCGGGCCACCAAGCACGATCAGCTTCGCGCCGACGCTGATTTCGCCTTTCTGCACGTGGTCGGCGCGGATATTGCCGATGCCGCCAGCCAGCATAATTGGTTTGTGATAGCCACGCAGCTCAACACCGTTGTGGCTGTTAACTTCTTCTTCATAAGTGCGGAAGTAGCCTGTGAGCGCCGGGCGGCCAAATTCATTGTTGAACGCCGCGCCGCCCAATGGGCCTTCGGTCATGATATCCAGCGCGGTAACGATGCGATCGGGCTTGCCGAAATCTTCTTCCCACGGCTGTTCAAAGCCCGGAATGCGCAGGTTGGACACCGAGAAGCCGACCAGGCCAGCTTTAGGTTTAGCACCACGACCGGTAGCGCCTTCGTCGCGAATTTCGCCGCCGGAACCTGTTGCCGCGCCCGGCCACGGAGAGATAGCCGTTGGGTGGTTATGGGTTTCCACCTTCATCAGGATATGCGCTTCCTCCTGATGGAAATCGTACTGCCCTTCGGTATCGGCGTAGAAGCGGCCAACCCGGGAACCTTCCATTACCGCCGCGTTATCTTTATAGGCGGAGAGCACGTGGTCCGGCGTTTTTTCAAAGGTGTTTTTGATCATTTTGAACAGCGATTTAGGCTGCTGTTCGCCATCGATAACCCAGTCGGCGTTAAAGATTTTATGACGACAGTGCTCGGAGTTCGCCTGAGCGAACATATAAAGCTCGATGTCGTTCGGGTTGCGCCCGAGTTTTTCGAAAGCCTGACGCAGATAGTCGATTTCGTCTTCAGCCAGCGCCAGGCCCAGCCGACGGTTGGCCTCTTCCAGCGCCGTACGGCCTTCGCCCAGCACATCAACGCTGCTCAGCGGCGTCGGCTCATGGTGCGCAAACAGCTGCGCGGCCTGGGACAGATCGTCAAGAACGACTTCCATCATGCGGTCATGCAGCAGTGCAGCCAGCTGCTTCCACTGCGCTTCGGTCAGCTGTGGCGCCTTAATATAGAAAGCCAGCCCGCGCTCAAGGCGCTTCACCTGCGGCAGATCGCAGTTATGCGCGATATCCGTCGCTTTGGAAGACCAGGGAGAAATGGTTCCCGGGCGAGGCGTCACCAGCAGCAGGCGGCCTTCGGGGGTGTGTTCGGCGAGAGAAGGGCCGTATTTCAGCAGACGCTGTAAACGGGCTTTTTCAGCCTCGGCAAGCGGCGCGCTGACATCGGCGAAATGGACGTACTCGGCGTAAATGTCACTCACCGGCAGGTGAGCGTCCTGAAAGCGGGCCAGCAGTTTGTTAATACGAAATGCCGACAGAGCGGGCGAACCACGCAGAATTTCCATCATAAAGATCTCTCGTCAGAGCGCCAGGAGACGCTTCTTTGGGCGCAACAGGGGAAAACGGGCGCTATTATAGAGAATCCCCTCCGGTTACGAAACCGTTTGCGCAGAATTAATCGCTGCAGGGAATTGGCTGAAAAGCGCACAATTTTGCATGAATTCAGTTGCGCAGGCGCAGGGAGTTGCGCAAAATGCCCCACGCTCAGGGCCCCTTACAGACCATAAATACTGCCGTTACAGACAGAATCCTGAGAGAAATCGAGAGATAACCATTTGAAACGCCTGAAAATTAATTATTTGTTCATCGGGCTGGTGACGGTACTGCTCGCGCTTGCGCTGTGGCCGTCGATCCCCTGGCACAGCAGCGGGTTAAACCGGACGGAACAGATAAAAGCACGAGGAGTTTTGCGCGTCAGCACGCTCAATTCGCCTCTGACTTACTACACAGTGAATAAAGCGCCAGCCGGAATGGATTACGAGCTGGCAAAGCGCTTCGCCGATTATTTGGGGGTGAAGCTGCAGATCACGGTGCGGCAGAACCTTAGCGAGCTGTTCGACGATCTGGAAGAAGATAAAGCAGATGTGCTGGCGGCCGGGCTGATTTACAACAGCGATCGCCTGTCGCGCTTTCGCACCGGCCCGACCTACTATTCCGTTTCGCAGCAGCTGGTTTACCGGATGGGCAAGCCGCGTCCGCCAAATCTGGGTGCGCTGAAGGGCCGTTTAACCGTGGCTTCCGATTCCGCGTTCGCCTCGACCCTGCGTGATATCCGGCAGAACCAGTATCCCGATCTCGACTGGGCTATCTCTACCGACCAAAGCCCGAACGAGCTGCTGGAAGCGGTGGCGGACGGCAAGCTGGACTACACGGTAGGGGATTCCGTCTCTATTGCGCTGCTACAGCGGATCCACCCGCAGCTGGCGGTGGCTTTTGATATTACGGATGAAGAGCCGGTTACCTGGTATTCGCAGCGCGACGATGACGACAGCCTTTATGCCGCCATGCTGGACTACTTTAACCAGATGGCAGAAGAAGGCGCGATGGCGCGGCTGGACGAGAAGTATTTAGGCCATGTCGGTACTTTCGACTATGTTGATACCCGCACTTTTTTGCGCGCTATCGACAGTATGCTGCCAGCTATCCGCCCGTTGTTTGAAAAGTATGCCAGCGCCATTGACTGGCGCCTGCTGGCGGCAATCTCCTGGCAGGAGTCGCACTGGAATCCGCAGGCCACTTCGCCTACCGGCGTGCGCGGCATGATGATGCTGACCCGCAATACGGCAGATAGCGTCAACGTCAGCGATCGTACCGATCCGGAACAGAGCATTCGCGGCGGCAGCGAGTATCTGGTGAAAATGATGGAGAAGGTGCCGCCCGAGATCCCTGAGGATGAACGCATCTGGTTTGCGCTGGCGGCGTACAATATGGGCTATGCGCATATGCTGGACGCGCGCAGGCTGACAGAAAAGCAAAAAGGCAATCCCAACAGTTGGGCAGACGTCAAGCTGCGGCTGCCGATGCTGAGCCAAAAACGCTACTATAGCCAGACCACTTACGGCTATGCGCGTGGTCAGGAAGCCTATAACTATGTGGAGAATATTCGCATCTACCAGCTCAGTCTGGTGGGCTATCTTCAGGATCAGGAGCGCAAGCTTGCCCAGCAGGCGGCCATGGAGGCGCAGCTGGGCAAAGGCTATCCGGCCGTGGATCCGCAGGTAGCGCTGAATTAAAGCGTGCTGGCGGCGCGCCAGTACGCTACGCGTTTTTTTGCGCTTCGGCCCGCAGCCTGTCGCGCAACGCCTTTTTCTCCGCGCGGCGATGGCGGAAAAAGTCGCTAAGCATGCTGGCGCACTCTTCCGCTAAGACGCCATGCTCTACCCTGACCTGATGATTCATACCAGCGTGGCCTAACACATCCAGCAGCGAACCTGCCGCGCCAGTTTTATCATCTTTTGCCCCGAATACCAGCCGCCCTACTCTGCCATGCACCATCGCGCCAGCGCACATTACGCATGGCTCAAGAGTTACGTAGAGCGTGGTATCCAGCAGCCGGTAGTTTTCCAGCACTTTGCCGCCCTGCCGCAGCGCCATGATTTCCGCATGGGCGGTCGGATCGTGGTGGCCGATAGGCCGGTTCCAGCCCTCGCCGATAACGGTATCGCCCTGCACCAGTACCGCGCCGACCGGCACTTCGCCCTCTTCCCAGGCGCGGCGCGCCAGCATCAGAGCGTGGCGCATCCACTTTTCATCAATTAGGGTATCGCTCACCTGAGCCTCCAGCCAAAAATCGCCGGGCAGTATACCCGTTTACTCCAGCTGTTGCAGTTCCCCCTGCGGCGTAACGCGCCAGCGGTGCTGGCAAAAGTAAAGCAGCGGATTATCCTGCTTGCTGTCGCTGTAGCCGCTGTAAAGCTGTAGCGGCGTGCCGATTTGCTCTTCTAACTGCGCCACTTTTTCATGGCCCAGGCAGCGCATCGCCAGCACGCGCCCACCATAACCACGCGCCATCTGGCTGGCGATCAATTTAACCTTCGGCAAAAAGGCAGAGTCGAAATAGACCTGCTCCACCAGCGGCTGCGGCGAACCGGTAATCAACCAGACATCAGCATCCGAACTGTTAAGGTAGTCGGTAAGCCGTTGCTGCACGACCGGAAAAGCGGTAACGCGCTGGCGGAACCACTGCGCGAAAGCTTTCTCGCGCGCGAGCAGTTTTTTTTCGCTGTGGCCGAAAGTGATCGCCCACAGCAGCAGGCTCATCGGCCAGCGCGCTGCGCGCCCTTTCAATAGCAGCCCAATGCCGACTACCGGCAATACAGGCGCCACCAGCAACAGATTCAGCGGCTGCCGCCATAGCAAATAGCGCATAAAAGTGCCGAACATATCCTGCTGATGCAGCGTGCCGTCGAGATCGAAAAACACCACGCGTCGTTCCTGACCAGTAATCAAACCTCTCTCCCCGGGATAACCCAATACGCTGTTATTGCCTGTAATAATAGTGGACGCTGAGACAACGATGTCAAAACTGAGTCAGCGCAGGCTCGCCTGCAAGGCCGCTCGCAGAAAGCCGTTGTGAGTAGCAAGCAAGGTTTTGGCCTCCGTAGCTTCCACGCCGCTGAGCACCATCAGGATGGCGGTTTTCACTTCAAAGGATGTTTGCCGCAGCGCGCGCTCCGCTTCTTCCCGCTCACAGCCTGTCGCCTGGCATACCATACGGCAGGCGCGATCGACCAGCTTAATGTTAGTGGCCTGCATATCCACCATCAGGTTTTGATAAACTTTGCCGATTTTCACCATCGCGCCGGTTGAGATCATATTTAGCACCAGCTTCTGCGCCGTGCCCGATTTAAGTCTGGTTGAGCCGGTGAGCGCTTCCGGCCCTACCACCGGCGAGATGGCAATTTCTGCTTCGCGCGCTATCGGTGAGTCAGGATTACAGGAGACAGCCGCCGTACGGCAGCCAAGCTGGCGTGCAAAGCGCAGTGCGCCGATAACGTAGGGCGTACGGCCAGAAGCGGCTAAGCCCACCACCATATCCTGAGGCGTTAGCGCCAGCGCCTGCAAATCGCTGACACCAAGCTGTTCGTCGTCTTCAGCACCTTCAACCGCTTTCAGTAACGCGCCCGGGCCGCCCGCTATCAGACCGACAACCAACCCGTGCGGCACGCCAAAGGTCGGCGGGCATTCGGAAGCATCCAGCACGCCCAGCCGTCCGCTGGTGCCTGCGCCCATATAAATCAGCCTTCCTCCTTCCTGTAACGAGGCTGCCGCCGCGTCTACCGCCTGGGCTACCGCTGGCAGGGTTTTATGTACTGCCGCTGCAACAGTCGCATCCTGCTCGTTGAACTTTGTCACCATTTCCAGCGTGGAGAGGCTGTCGAGATCCATAGTGTCGGCATTGCGTGTTTCAGAAATCAGTGCGCCAAGATTCATGCTATCCTCTCAAATGAATATTTAATTCTGTATCTCTGTGAATAACTGAATATTATATTCGTAAGCGTTCGTACGATACTCTGTTTTAACCAGCGCGCTACCTTTTATAAGGGTAGCTGGCATGCTGAACCGTGTTCAGACTCGTTTTAAGGAGAAGCAAAATGAGTTCACTGCTGCGCATCCGTCAGCTTTATCCGTCGCTGGCACTGAACGAACGGCGCCTGGCCGATTTTTTGCTGTCGCAACCGGATAAGGCGCGTCATCTCAGTTCGCAGAAGCTGGCGGAGGAAGCTGGCGTCAGTCAATCCAGCGTGGTGAAGTTCGCGCAGAAGCTCGGCTATAAAGGCTTCCCGGCTCTGAAGCTGGCGCTTAGCGAGTCGCTGGCGAAGAAAGATGCTATTACCGTGCATAATCTGATTTTAAGCGACGATCCGTTAAAGGTTGTAGGCGAGAAGCTGCTGGCGGAGAAACAATCCGCTATCCGCGCTACCCTGGATATCAATAGCGAAGAGAAGCTGCTGGAAACGCTGCGGCTGTTGAAAGAGGCGAATCGTATCGTGCTGGTGGGCATTGGCGCATCGGGCCTGGTAGCAAAAGATTTTTCATGGAAGCTGATGAAGATTGGCATTCACGCGGTGGCCGAGCAGGATATGCATGCATTGCTGGCAAGCGTACAGGCGCTGAATGAAGGTGATGTATTGCTGGCGATCTCCTATACCGGTGAACGCCGGGAAATCAACCTTGCGGCTCAGGAAGCACGCCGCGCAGGCGCCAGCGTGCTGGCATTTACCGGCTTTTCGCCCAACACGCTACAGCAGTGCGCTACGCACTGTCTCTATACAGTTGCCGAAGAGCAAACTACCAGCAGCGCGGCTATCTCTTCTACTTCGGCACAGCTAACGCTGACCGATCTGCTGTTTATGGCGCTGGTGCAGCACGATCCCGAGCGCGCCTCAAGCCATATCAGGCACAGCGAAGCGCTGGTGAAGAGGCTGGTGTGACGGGTAAAAGTTATAAAAGAAAGGATAGCTTATGAATTTTCCAATAGAGTATTTTACCGAAGGTAAAAGCTTTCAGTCGGCCTGTTTTGATTTTTTTTTATAGATCGGCTATAAACGTAAGCGTTTTTACCAGTTAGCTGTTAACAATTATCTTTCATAAGGTAAGCACTATGAATATTTATCAGGGAAAAGTGACAGGACATAAATCAGAATCTATTAAGCATTTGTGCAGATAGTGACAACTTAATAGTTAAAATCCTTTGCGCCAGGGAATATATTTTCATGCACCATTTAAGCTCGCTCCAAAACTGCGAAAAAAAAGAAAGATTCACCAGGGCAATATTTAGCCTTTCTCTAATTTTTCTTTTATTGATTATCCCTTTAGGTTTTCTTCACGAAAAATATTCCAGAATAGCATTCTATTGGTGTAGTTATCTTTCCGTAGCTGGCATAATAATTAATTTAAAGGAAATTCGTTCTACTCTTCTTACCTCTAAAATAATCATACCAGGCCTGCTACTGGCAGCAATGTATACAATATGGTCATTATTCGCATCGTATAATAAAGTACCTGATGTCGATAATGGTTTATTGTTCACTCCAGCTAAAAGATGGTTTTTAGCGACACTGATCGCCTGGTTTACTCTGTGGGGTGTAAAAAAAGAATTTGTCAGCAAGCATTTTTTATATAATCTGACATGGGTTTCGCTGTCTTCTGCTTTTATCTTTTCCAGCGCTTATGGAATTTGGCAGCATGCCACAGGTGTTGACAGAATTGTCCTTGGCATCAATCGCGCCACAATGACCGCCTACGCTTATAGCGCTCTGGCACTTGCCATAATGACCATGTTGAATCAAATACGTTCAATGTCAGTCAGGTTTACAGCCATCATCCTGACCTGTCTGCTTTCAGTTTATATTATCCTGTTAACTGAAACCCGTTCCGCTATGTTTATTCATACGCTGCTCTCGGTAGCCATCATGCTAAATGCCTTATGGCGGGGAAAAGTTATCAAGCCATTACCAATAATCGCCATAGTTTTAGCTTTTTTGTGCATTGCTACTCTTAGTAAAAGCATTATTTATTCTCGCTTCGATACCACACAGCAGGAGATAACTCGTTTTAGTCACGGGGATGATCATACGTCGTTAGGATCGCGTTTTACCTTATGGAAGTCTGGTCTTGTCGCCATTCATGAAAACCCACTGGGTGAGACTCAAACAACCAGAAATACAATAATACGCACCTGGATTAGCTCTAACCACCCCAATTCTTTTGCTTTAGAATATATCGATGTTCACTTACATAATGAATTTCTTCAGTACACTTCTTTATTTGGAATTTTAGGTTTCTTTATCCTTTTGTTTTTCTTTATAAAGTTAATATTTGATAACGGTATAACTGGCGTTTTTGATAATCCTATATCTATTATAGTGATATCAGCCTTTCTTTATGGCATGACAGATGTTCTGCTGACGTCTGTAGAGTATATTGTGTTACTTAGCACGCTAATCTTATTAGCAAATATCAATAATAAAGAAAAGCTAGATGTGAAAAAAACATAAACATACCAGTAAAGCCCGTTATCAAAGTTAACTTTTCATTAAGAGTCAAGGAAAAGCATGTTTAATATTAAAAGTACGCGCCTGTTTTTTTACCTGATATTATTCGGCGCCACAGTTTATTTCTCGTGGTTATTAACCAATAGATATTTTCCTATTGAGCCTGATGCGGCCAATAGTCCTTTAGTCTGGCGAGCTTTGTTAGTCGAGGGGTTTTCGGTATTGAAAGACTGGAAGCCAACGCCTGATAACTGGTATTTTACTGTCTACCCGATAAATTTTATTTTTTTTATTTTAACCAGCAGTGATGGTATCGCCGCACTTACAGCATCGACTGCTTTTTTTGTTGCGCTAACCGCCACAGTATTAGCTTGTTTGGTCTACTTTACAGTTCGCTCGTGGCACGCTGTCTTAGCACTAATGTGTTTGCTTTTTCTTCCTGCTTATCTTTATACTTTTGGCTTTGTTGCTCACCCGTTCTCGCATTACTCTACAAACTTTTTTGGGGCAGTTTGCCTGGGTTTAAGCCTGATTAATCTCAAAAGAAACTCTTCCCGCCTGGCTACTGTCTATAGCGTCATTTCTTTACTGGCAGCTGTTTCCGACCCCTGGTTCTCGGCTACATACTTTTTGCCTTTACTTCTGGTAAATGGTTATTTTTCCTGGAAGAAAATATTGTCATTCAAATCGACAGCTATAGTGTTTATAGCTTTTATTTTAGCTATGACGCATGTCGTCCCCAAACTGATGGGATTACCTGTTCAACGGTTTAAGCTTGTTCCAATAGAACAATGGCCCATTAACGCTGAGTGGACAGTTCATATCCTTGGCAGGAGCCTGAATCTATTTTTCATTGATAACTCTTTGACATGGACTGCATCTATAATCATTTGGGTATGCCTTACAATTTGGGCATTATTTATCTGCTTACGCCAGAATAACAAAACAAAATTCATTACGATATTTTGCATTTTAACCATATCAGCAATCATTTCCTCTTTTATCATAAGCTATGATACGCCGGGTGAAATCAGCGCAAGATTTTTTGTCAATGCTGTCTGCTTTGCTGTGGTTTTGGTTACTTTACTTTCCTCCTATTCAAAGAATGTAATTCCTGGTTTTGTATTAATTTTGTATTTTGCCTCTTCGCTATATTCCTATCATCTTCATGATAAACCTTTATACGACCAAAAACAGCAAACCTATGACTATATTGCTTTTCTTGAGCAGCACAATCTTACCTTTGGCTATGCTGACTTCTGGCAGATGTCAAACGGAGTAAACTGGCTATCTGACGGTAAAATCCATATTACATCAGTGCTTTTCAACGATGATTTTACCATCGACTTTACTTCCTCTCGCTCTCAAACCATGAAGTCGTGGTTGACTGAAGATTTTACGCGACAAGCGCCAAAACGCCAGTTCATATCTATCCCGTCGATTAAGAGCGCTGACCTGCATTCAGAGGGAAGCCTTCGTGTACTGGCTATTGAAACACAGTTTGGAAAACCTGATCAGGTGTTAATTTATGGTAACATGACCATACTGATTTATAACCACCCTATACTTATAAAATAGTTAAATAAGCTATGTGTATTTTATAAAATATACATAGCATTAACCATTAATAAATCACATAGCCAAAAAAAATTCACATACCTAAAAAAGATAATAATTATCATTCTGGATCGTCAGGACAGGTAATTTCATCCGGATGAGATACATCCACGCCATTTAAAAAAACCGGAATTTCCGCCAATTATCATATGCCATAATTTCTTCATCTATAGCTATTTCAAGTGAAACAGCGTCTTGTAAAGGCGCGATCTTTTTCTCCGCTTCTAAAAGAGATCGCCTGTTTTTTACAATTGCTATATTTTCTTTATAAGAAGTTTCTATCCTTACAACAGCATCTCCTTGAAATTCCCAGTCACCATCAATAGTGATACCTTCAGGTAATTTATCAAATTCAATAACGCTTTTATTCTCCGGATAAAAGCCGGGTATGTTTTTAATGATCGCACGAACTACATTTTTTCATCACACATAACTTTTATGGGAATGGCGCAGGGTATTAAAGATGAAAGAAAGATATTGTATAATATCGCTTCAATCTTATGATTTTAGAAAATAATATATGCACTCGAAAGTTTATGACTCTCGATATTACTGACAAACGATGAATACTTCATAAAGCGGCGAAAGCCGCTTTATTTATTTTTATATAAATTAATAATTAGAAAATGGCTAACACAATCAATATAACTCATGTTTGATATCAGGCTAATTTCCCTGTTTATCAGCACGAGCATGGTAAATATTAAAATTTAATTGACCACCGAAATTAATATAGTTATCATAGGCACCCTACATCTATACTAATAAGATACATTATTTAAATCTGTAAAAGGAAGTTATTATGCGCATCTTTATTATCAATCTTGAACGTTCAGTTGACAGAAAAAATGCATTAACAGAACGCTGTGAACAGTTAGGTTTACAGGTGGAATTTATTAAAGCCGTTGATGGAAGAGTTTTCACGAAAGCAGAAGTGGAAAAATTAACTGCCAAAATAAATTATGCTTTTTTGCCTGGAGAGATTGGTTGTGCGTTAAGTCATCAGCTAATTTATAAACGAATGGTTGAAGAAAAAATTGATTCGGCATTGATTCTGGAGGATGACGTCACCCTACCTGATTATTTACCTGAGTTAATACAAACTGTATCATTAGACAAAAATAAAGCGGAGGTTCTTCTTTTAAGCAGGGTGAATAAATATTTTAAAAAACCTTTTAAAAAATTAGATGGGAATTTAAATATTCATAGAACGCAAAGTGCTACAACGACACATAGCTATATCATCAATTTGCCTGCGGCCACCAACCTTCTTCGGGCTCTCTTCCCTGTATGGATGACCGCAGACAAATGGAGCTTGTTTGAAGATTATTCTTTATTGACCGTAAATGCAGTAGTTCCTGCTCCGGTTGAACTTAGTGCCAGCGCTTCTGTTTCTACGATAAATGTAAAGAAAGGTGATAACAGTATCAACAGAAAGAAAGTCGCGATCTGGAATACCCTTATGGAAAATCGTCCTTTGAAAGTAAAAATCAAGCACAGAATACGCCGGGGACTGATCCCGCTAATTCACCGTATTGTTGATCAAGGTAAAGGGCCTTAACCTTTGCTAAGGTTCAGGCAATGCGGTACCAACTCATAAGTTTTACAAAGGAGTTAACTACAGAAAGAGCGCTACCAGAACCTGTGTTCGATGTTGTTCCCGACAGTGTATGTGAATGGGCGCCTATACCTACCGTATGCGAGTGAGCACCAGCTCCACCGATACCAACATTATGCGAGTGCAGTCCATTAGCAGATGTAGCCGCCTGGATCGCCGCTCCGCTCCCTCCTCTGGATATGGCGGCACTCCCGGCAGGTGCCTCCCATGTACCATAAAAAGCGAGTCCATCCTGGTTAGAAGGCAAACGCATACCCGCGCCATGCTGGTGATTACCCTGGCTGTCCGTCCAGGCTGTGTGTCCGTGATCGCCAACACCTGAAGTGCCCTTGGTACCATAATCAAACACGCTGGTAGTGGCAGAATAAGTATGGTTATGTGCGGGTATATTTCCTACTGTTAATGAAACTGCATCATTGCCGCCAGTTGTCATTATATCGCTACCGTTGGCGCTCCCTAACCGGATAGTTTTATTTTCCCCTACATATTTCCATGTCGTGCCAGAGAAGACTGTATTAGGATCTTTATTTTGTGCAAAAAACACTACAATGCCTACAGGATAAATTGCATCTATAAGCAACTTACTTTGAAGGGATAGCTGAAAATTCTTTAGTATTTCACTAGTATCGCCATTATCTATGACGTCTTTCCCGCTATTATTTGCAATAAATTGGCCAATAACATGTGTCATAGTCGAAGCCTGCCGCCAGACTTTATTTAGCTGTTCGCTTCTGGCGATGCCGGTCTGGAACCCATTTTCTGTGGCATCCAGCGCCTCGAACTCTTCCTGCGACAATACGTTGGCGTTATCGCCCGTCGCAAAAGGCTTAAAATCATTCTTTGCCATTTCTATTCTCCGTTAATTATGTAATTTACCGTTATGCCAGCGGGCTTTACCGCCAGATAACCCTGCTTAATTATCTCGCGGGTTATGGTGGATAGATTCTTTGCCGTCACGTAAACCGTTATGGTCATATCCTGGTTGTCGGTAAAAGTGATAGTGATATCCTGCTTTGTATAGATTTCTTGCAGAATGGCTGGCAGCGTCTCGGCAGTACCATCCCACTTATTTGCACCAATTTTGGCACGGAGCATAGTGCGATAATCTTCATCATCGACATTGATAATGCCCGAGTCTGGTTCATATCTGTCTTTCCAGCTGCCCAAATCAAAACCCAGCGAAGCTTTATCAAAAGTGAAAAAGTAGTCTTCAATAGGCGCATTGATGCTTCTGGCTCGTCCGATCCACTCGCCCAGAATATCCAGCTGGTTGCCTGTAGCCTTATCTATATCCAGCGCTGTTACTATGCTGCTAAAAAGATTGATGATTTCTTTTTGCGGCCGCGTGGTTAAGTCAATATGTTCAACATATTTCGCTTTGCCGCGATGATAGTTCGTGATGAGATCGGTATATTTACTCATGAGGCCACCGATATTTTAATATTTCCCACCTCGCAGCTGGCGAATTGGTTATAGCCGATAGCGATATTAGCTGCCGCAAGCGCTGACTCGCTTTTCCCCGCCAGTAAACTCAGGATGTCGTAATACTGGCTGTCTGCACTGTCCTCGCCGATAGTCAGGTTAGCGGGCGAATAAAGGCGGCTAAGCAGAATATCGTTGCCGATGCCGCGGCTATTGATATACGTGGCCAGCGCCTTTTTGATCTTCTCCGCTATCGGGCTGGTATAGCCGCTAAGCGCTTTCAGCTCCAGCGTTAAATAAATTGGCACGGCCTCGGGTCGTGAGAAGCCGATCTTTTGCGGCGTGCCATAGCTGTCGTTAAGGGTTATGACGGTATTGCCGTAAGTGCCTACGCCCAGCGATTTCTTTTTGCGGATAATGTCAGCAATGACTACCGCATCGCCGCCGTTGACCACAGCCGAGATGGTATGTGCTGGCAGGCCGTTCGCATCCACGCTGTCCGTATCGTTCTGGTAAAGCTTATGCTCGGTAACACCGGCAATATTTGAAATAGCACCGTCCAGCGCATCAAAAGTAGTCAGCGCCGTTAGCGATACACTTTGCGATTGCCGCAGCCGTAGTTCCGCATCCGTTTCGGCGGCGCTGCCTGTAGCCGCCGCGCTCGGATTAGTTACGGTCTGCCAGCCGCGCGTCGGCGTGTTGATTTGGGTAACGGAACCGGTTACTGCAGCCACCGCGCCAGCATCGGCACAGGTTGCGGTTACGGTGACCGTGCCTGTTGCGGCGATAGTTACCGTTGCGGGAAGATGCCAGATGACATTATTACTGTCCCTGACCGAACCATTCACGATGGTCGTGCCTGGCGTACCCGTCAGCACTAAATCTACCGTAGAGTTAGTGGCCGTTTTACGCACGATGCCGTTGATTTTGACATTGCGCGTCAGCGCGTCTCCCGTAGCCGTGGAAGGCGAAAATGAGTTGTAGCAGGCAATAGCCATATTGTTAGCGTCATGGATAGCCAGCGCCACAATCGCTATCATCTGTCCATCTTTGCTGTCCGGCTCCAGATAAGCGTCAGCGCCATAGATTTGGCGAAAATAGTTGGTTAGCGCGCTGAGGATTGTCTGGTAATCGGGCGCGCCGATCCCCTGGGCTGTTATCGTTGCCGATAACCCCAGCCTGTCTGCATTAAGAGCCATTATGCCTCGCTAATTACTGTCGTCGTGCCGTACAGCGTTTCTACGGTTACCGTAAATATCGCCCGGCGGGTTGAAGAGTTAAAAGTTGAGTGGAAGGCGAGAATAGATTTAACGCCCTGCGTATCCAGAATACGCTGGCGCAGCATCAGTTCCGCGGCCGCACTGTTTTGCTTGCCGACGATTGACTCCAGCCAGGGCGTTCCCTCGGCGGTATCCAGAAACCACTGACCGTACCAAAGCTGCAGGCGGGTTTGAATTGCCTGCGCCACGCATTCTGGTGAGTTGACCAGAAAAGCGCTGTCGCCTTTGCCGAAGGCGTAGTCGCCATCCTGCTCTTCCCTGCGGTATCTCATTGCGGCCCCCTTGTATTGCTGCCACCGCTCTGCACGCCGCCGTGAACATGATTTATCTGGCTGATGCCGCCTGCAAGCTGATCGCCGGTTGAGGTAACCGTTCCTTTAACGGCTATATCGCCATTCACTGTCAGCAGTGGCGTGGTAATGGTGACTTCCCCGCTTTTCTTCAGTTCGATAAAGGCCTGCCCTTCGTCGGTACGGATTTGCAAAGCCTCGGTGCTGATGGCGCCGATTTTTTCTTTTTGCGACTGCGGGCCGGGTATGGCGAAGGCATCGGATAAGTCGTGCTGGCGCGGATCGACCGGCTCCTGAACGCCGCCGTTTTGCCACCAGAAGTCGATGCAGCGGTCGCTGAAAATCACCAGACATTCATCGCCTTTTTGTAGCGGGAAAGTCAGGGTACAGCCACCGCCGCGGGGGAAGATCACGGGTACATCGACCAATAGCGGCAGCGTTAACGATACAGGATTGCCGCTGGCGTCAAGCCTGCTGCCCTTGATGGCGGGCTGAACGACGCAAGTCACGGTTTCGGGATCGAAGGACTGGATAATGCCGGGCAAAGCCACGCGTAGCGTTGAGGAGATCGTCTCCGCTAAAGCCTGATACGCCTGAGCTTCCCCGCCAATAAGTGATTGAACAGGAACTGGCATAAGAACTCCAAAAAAAAGCCCGCCTTGAGCGGGGAGGATTATTGCTGTGCGCCGGAGGTTTTAAGCGCGGTCTGTTTATCCCGTACGACGCAGGTCAGGGTCATAAACCAATTTGAACTTCGCGTATCGCCCTCGTACCTGATGCCCTTAACGATGTAGACGCCGTCGGCTGCGATGTCTGCCGGTGGCGCCTCGGTCTTCTGCGCACCAGCTTTTTTGGCCGCTTCGCCACCGGATGCCTTGGCTTCCGCCGCTGCTTTATTGACCGACTCCAGTTCATTTCGCCTGCTGTTAAGCGCAGCCTGGTCAACCTGAACCAGGCTATGCAGACGAATATTGGGGTCGATCAGGCATTTTATCTCAATCCCTTCCTGAGTGAGCTTAGGCGAACCGATCAAACCGGTCTGGCTGTTAAGCACCGTAATACGGTCGAGGTAGCTATCTTCCGGCACCATTTGCAGCTTGCCGTCAACAAACTGCCAGGTGGCGCGACACTGCGCGGCCACATTATCCATAGCCTGGCTGGCGGTCTGATAGAGGACTTTGCCCCTGGGAAAACGCGTTGGCGGCATTTTTCCGGTGGCACCAGCGGTAACGCCATAAGGGTTAAAGCTGCGCAGGGTTAACAGGTGAATGGCGCTGGTATCATAACCAGCGGCTACTGTAGTATTTAACGTGGCTTCCTGCGCGGCCTGATGGCCATCGATAGCCTGGATTTTAAGCACATTGTCCGGGCTGGGCTGGTCAGGTTTTTCACTGGCGCTGCCAGCGAAAGCATAGCGAATTTCGCCGCTAAAGATTTCGCCATAATTGGGCCCGCTGGCCTTAACCTGTGGGTTCTCCTGAACTCTGCCCACCATGTAGTCCGGGACTACCGGTTCTTGCTCTTGCTGCGCCGCCACTCCCTGGTAGCCCGCCACAAGGCGCAGTTTTTTGTATTCGCCAGCCATAATCGCGTTGCGGGTTTCTTTGCTCAGGTTATAAACGCTGATAACGCCAGTGCTGCCGGTGCTCTGCACGTGGGTATTAATTTCAAATCCCACTCGTAACTCACTGAGGTTGAGTGAAGCCTTATCGCTATCTTCCAGCAGCAGTTCGCAGTAACGTAGCCAGTTAACGCTCATGCCGCCTCCGTAGTGATACAAAGATGGGCGGTATAACCGAGGCCATACTGCCCTGGCGCCTCATTTAACAGGGTGTCGGAGAATAGCCACAGGCCAAAACCCAGCTGCAGATAAGCATATTGCTCCAGCAAGTCTACGCCGGTAACCAGCGGGATCCCGGCGATAATCTCTTTGCCATCGCTGTCTTGCAGATCGAGGATCCAGCCGCTTTCCCGCCAGATAATCCGCATTTTGTAGTCGATGTTGCTGATGGAGATATCGAACTGCTGGTTATCGGGCGTTAGCGGAATTTCATTGATATTCATCAGCTACTCCCCGTTACGGCAGCTGTCGGCCCGGGCCGGGCGACTTTCTTGCCATTATTCTGCACGGCGGACGTGTTAACACCCTGCGTCATGTTCTCTTTGCCTGCGCTGCTGAGGGTACGGGTTTGCGTAATCAGCAGTTCCGTCATTGAGAGCGAGGCGAACAGCACATTTTCAGTGGCTCGCTCGGTAGTAACGGCAATCGAAGTAATCAGCATATTGCTATAGAGACGTTTGCCGGTTACTACGGTCAGCGGCTGTCTGCTGTTCATCAGATCCCGCAGCTTCTGATAGCTTTCGGTTGGCGTTAAAGAAGCCTGCACGCCGAATGCGGTGGTATCTACAAAATCCACCAGCGAGCCGCCGCTGGAAAAACCCACATCCATAGTCAGCTCGGCGGGAGAGAGATAAGCGTGATCGGCGATGGTCGCGCCTGCTTCTACAGGATGCGTGGTGGTGGTCAACTTATCCGCGTGGCTTTCTTTCATCACCACGTTTGGGATCAACAGACCAATCTTGCGTTTGTTTTGCATTAAAAGCGTGGGGAAACCGTTGATCATCTTGGGATCCTCCTTGCGGTCTGAACAAACTGCGAATTTACGTCGAACTGACTGTCCGCCACCCTTTGCGCCGCAAGTTGCGGATCGCCGCTGCCCTGCACGTAAATGTGGGTTTCCTGCTGAATACCGACATTGCCTGGCATGCCGCTTTGCGCCGTTTCACTGTTCCAGGCGAAGCGGCCGGACATGCCGGACGGCAGCAATCCCAGCATGCTGTCGTTTTCAGCAAGCGCCATCACATTACCAAACTGCCCCGATCCTTCTGACAGCTTATCCAGCACGGACTGCGTCCCCTGACCGGCTTTCTGCAAAAAACGCCAGATCGGGCTGTTGACAAGTTTATTAGCGATATCGCTAAAAAAGTTGCTGAAGTAATTTTTGACGTTATCTACCGCCGCCGTCATCGCCGGTGACCAATTGCCGGTTATAAAATCGGCAATAGCCTGTAGGCCGCCTTTCCAGTCAAGCGTGCCCGCGGTGAGCTTGCCGAACTTATCCAGCAGCCAGCCAATGACCGTTTTCGCCGCGTTGATACCCGGCGCCCACTGATCCCAGTCAATCAGGGTTTTGCCACCTTCTTGCCAGGTTTTGTAGCTGTCGTAAAGCGTGAAAAGCAGCCCA
The DNA here is from genome assembly GCF_042610525.1 of Pantoea sp. sgz302252. GTDB lineage: Bacteria > Pseudomonadota > Gammaproteobacteria > Enterobacterales > Enterobacteriaceae > Erwinia. The sequence continues at coordinate 99,036 of NZ_JBHDVM010000010.1, read as the reverse complement.
ACCAGCGTCACCACGATGCCCAGCGGCGAGAGCAAGAAGGCGCTGTTCAGCGCCAGCCAGGCCGCCGTGACCACACCAAGCGCCATTATCAGCCCCTGGGTATTTTCATCCAGCGAGGCCCACCAGCCGCTGACGTCCGCCACTACCTGAATCAGGCGTAACGCCACTCTTTCGCCGATTTCAGCAAGGTTGAGCAATAACGTGACCGCACCGTCAAGCACGCGCTGTACGTCGGGGGCGTTTGCCACCAGCTTTTGGGTAAAGCGATCGAAGATATCACCCAGCCCGTTGTTGAGCCGGCTGCTGCTGTTGGTTTGCAGCAGGTCGACGACCTCATCGAACTTGCGCCTGGCCGTCATAAAATGATCGGCGCCTGAGACCGCCGTAGTCATGTTGACGTTGAGAGAAGCGGAGAGCTGGTTATAGTCGCCGATAAATTTTCCCAGCCCTTGTTGCATGGCGGCCAGGATTTCGGGCGCGAGCCCCAGCTTATTGGCCGTTTCCAGCGCCTGCGCTTCCGGCATCGCGCTTAGCGTACCGCTGACATCGCTGAAGATTTCGCTGTCGGCTCTCTTTTGCCCGCTGCCGTCGCGCGTCGCCACGCCCAGCTTTTTCAGGCGTGCTTCTGCTCCCGGCGCGCTGACCACGGCCTGAAAAGCTTTGGCGATAGCTTCATTGCTAAGCCCTGTCTGGGCGGCGCCATACTCCAGCGCCTTTAGCTGGCCCGCATCCGTTCCGGCGTTTTGAGCACGCACGCCAAGCTGCTCCAGACGACCGGCAAAACGGTTGATGTACTCCACCAGCGTTTTGCCCGCCTGCTCTACCGTCTGTTTGATTTTTTGTAGATCCAGCGCTTTCGCACTCTGTTCGTTGCTTTGCCAGCCGGGCTCCTCAACGAACGCTCTGACTTTTTGCCAGCTGGCGGCCTCCGCCGCCAGCTGATTATCCAGCACCGTCAGAACATTTTTGGTATTTTCAGCGTTCATTGGCCTGTTTCCATTGCGCAATGCGGTGTTGATTATCCGCTTTCAGATCCAGCCAGTCGTTCAGGCGGGCAATGTCCGCCAGATCCACTGAGCCATCCTTGAGCGCGGTGTAGCTGATAAGCCCGGCATCCACCGGGCGCATCAGAAAATCTTCCCCGTCAGGAAGCGTTTCCAGGATCAGTCCGCTGTCGGCGCGGTGCCCCTGCTGGCGGGGAGTTCGGGCAAAAAACCGCCCAGCGAATCCTCCACCACCCGCAGCACCAGCTTCAGCATGGTGATCAGATCCAGATCGTCGAACATCAGCACGCCTTGAGAGAAGATCGGCACCCAGCTTTTCGCCTGCTGGCGGGAAACCACAGCAAGACAGGGATGCAGAATCGCATTGGTGTCTTCCTCGCTCATGTCCGCCAGCGACTGCGCAATGGCGGGCAGCGCTTTTTCCATTACCTGGAAATAGTCGCCTGCCGCCGCGGCAGATTTCACCGTATTGATATCCGAGAGCATGCCAGCCAGCAGCGGCAGCAGCTTGCGGGAAACCTTGAGCTGCTGAAAGACGTCCAGCTTAGCGATACGGAACGGGATTTCGTTTATCGTAAATTCCATCGATTAATATTCCCCCATAACCACATCGACTTTAATGCAGTCGAAAATCCAGGCGGTAGTGCCGCCTTCCTTCGCGAATTTACGATCGGGCAGCTTCTGGAATGCCACGCCGCGCGCGGTAATAACTTCGCCAGAGGAGCTGTTGCGGATAACGATAACGTTTTTACCCCAGAGAGAAGAGCTGGCGCTCTGCGCGTTATAGGCCAGAGAAAGCTTTTTATTGACCGGCGAGGTTTCCAGCAGGTTAACGGTAATCTGGCCGGAGTTGCCCGGCAGCAGCGTATTCATGCCTTCGCCATCAATCCCCAGTTTCATGCTGTTTTTTGCTTCCTTCATGGAAACGGTGATGCCCTCTTCCGAGCTGCCGGAGCCGCTTCCCAAATCAAATACCGCGCCAGGGCCAATAAAAGAGGCGGTAACATCCATAAATGAATAGGCAGACATAATTTTTTCTCCTTAGCGAACAACGTTAATTTGGACATCGGCGTAGTGCACGGCACCAGCCAGCTTGCAGGCCACCTGGATCACCGGCGCTTTACGCGCTTCACGATCGGCCTGAGATTGCAACGCGAGCGGCTGCGCATAGACGTAATAGCCTTTGGTAAGGGTGTCACCAGCGCCAAGCTGGCCGATATCGCTGCCGTTCCAGATGCCTGGCGCGACCAGCCCGTTGGTAACGGCCTGATCCATCGAAGCTTCCACATTTGTCATCAGTCGGGTGATGCCTGCTTCCGTCTGCGGAATTTTGCTGGCCGAGGTGTAGAGCAGGTTGTAGAGATTGGTCTGCACGTAGTTCTGCAGCCAGTCCAGACCGTGGCGCTCGTCGAAGAAGTCGCCGTTGGTCATAACGCCCTGCTGCAGAATGGCGCTGTCATTAGCGAACAGCACATAGACGTTGGCCCTTTTGCTTTCCAGCGCCGCCGCCTGGCTGGCGCTCAGGGTTTCATAAGTTACGCCCGGTTCCGTTTTAAATTTCAGCGTCAGCGTGGTGTTGCTGCCGTTGAAATCAACGGTGAAAGCGCGGGCAAAAGCGGAAATTGCAGCAAAGCGGCTATGGGTCGAATACTGCACAAAGGTGCGCGCATAGCCCGCTGCTTTTAACCGGGCAGCAAGATCGGTGGTCGATGTTGCATCCAGCACTGCATCGTCGCCTGTGGTGACGGCAAACACGCGGCTCTGTCCAGCAGATTCAATAGCCGCCGCAGCGGCGATAATCTCATCATCGTTGAGCACGTCGTCGGCGGTGGTGGCAACAGCCAGTCCATACCAGCTGGCATATTCCAGCGCGGCATTTACGGCTTCCGCCAGCGTTTCCGTTTTGCCCTCTTCGCCCGTAGCCAGCGTTTTGGCCCAGCGGCCAATGTAGAGCTGCTGCGGCTGCGGCGACTGAGCGAACCAGACGGCCGCCGCCTGGTATTCCGCAGAATCCAGACCGAAATCCGCGCCGATATCCGCCGCTGAGCTATAAAGGCGCAGGCGCTCCGTCAGCGGAATTACCGTGGCGTCGCCCATAATCAGCATGGAACCGAAATTACGGCCGGTAGTGGCGGCAGGCGACATGATGACATCGACGTTAACGATGCCGGATAAAGGTAATCCTTGAGGCATATTTTATTCTCCGAAAAATTGGATGGGTGTTTCCACCAGTGAATAAATCCCGTAAAGACGGGATATTTTACGAACGATATTTACCGTTAATTCATAACGGCGGGTCTGGCTGTTATTTACCGTTTCCAGAACGGTGGCGATATCGCTGCAATCTCTGACGCTAAGCGAAAGCTTTTTTAGCGCCGCCAGGTTTTGTGTCAGGCAATTACCGTCACGAAAGCGAGTGGCGTAAAGCTGAGCGTCGCGGCCGTAAAAATGCAGCAGGCATTCCAGGCGTTCATCCCGCGCCAGCTGCACATTTTCGTCCTGCTGTTTCTCTGCAACCGGCGTTCCCTCCGCTACTGTTTTCATGATGATAAAAGCGCAGCCGTTTTCGCTATCCGGCGACCACGATGGCGGCACAATGCCGTCATAGACCGCGACCCGATCTTCAGTCAGACCGGTAATACCCTGAATCCACACGCTGATTTGTTCTGCCAGCGCGCTGTCGCAGGCTGGTTCACCGTTAATCGGCGTCAGCCAGCCGGCGGTTTTGCTGGTGTTTGTCACCAGATCACCTCCTGTTATTTATTTCCGCATTGGAAAGAGCGGTCAGTAAAAGATGGGCATATTCATTTATTTATTAGCGAAGCCAATTAAGGCTGGCACTGCTGGCGAATATATTCCTGCAGGCCAGCTATCTGGGTGCGAGCAGTTACTATTCCTTGCCGGAGATCGAAATAATGCCGTTTAGCGGCGTCATTAAGTCCGGGGCGGGCAGCATCAGCCATGCCGGCGGTGCCGGACGCGGCGCGACAGCTGGCGGCGAGCTGCAGCCTGAGCTTGCCAGCAGCAACATCCCGCTCAAGCTGGCTAACGCTTTGCTTAGCCTGCTGCAGTTGCAAAACATATTTTTTATCCAGACTGGCGATATTATCGAGGCGCTGCTTTAACGTATTAGCCTGCTCCTGCTGCTGGCGAAGCTGATGCCAGGCATCCAGATAACGGGCGCGATAAAAAAGCGAGGTTTTCATTGCGGCAAAAGAAATTGCCAGCAGAAAAACAAACAGAAATAATTTATTTTTAGCGCTCATTCATTTTGGCACCTCTCTTGTTAGCCGTTAAAAATAAGCCAGCTTGCGGTTTACGCCGTTAATTTTCACGGTGATATAACCGGTTGGCGTTGCCGTAGCCGCTGGCGCATCTGCGACTGCGGTCGCCAGCGTTACCACGCTGCTGTCAAAGCCGTAACCGGCGCTGCCGTTATGGAAATTCATTACCGTGGAGAGTTTTACGCGGTTATCCGTATCCAGATCGGTGACCTCTGAGAAATCTGCACTAAACAGCGAGCACTCGCCGGCTTCAAAGCGTGAAGGACCGGTGGTTTTCAGATTGACCACTACATCGCCACACTGCGCCTTGAGTTTGACCCAGACTTCACCATAGCGGCCTTTGTCGTCGCTGGTTCTGACCAGGCAATCAATAACGCCGGAATCCCCTTCGTAATGCAGGTTGCCACCGACGGAGCTGGCGCCGCGATAAAGATTAAGGTAAGTCTTGCCGCAGACGTTGGTCAGCAGCGGCGCGGCGGTTGGCTGTGTAGTTGTATCCCGCAGCGCTTTGCCATGCATTTCCAGATGCCAGTGCTGGTTAGCGTTCGGGAAAAAGAATTTGCCGACGCGGAACCATTTATCCGTTTCGCTGGTGTTGCTGATGCGATAGCCGGAATACCAGCCAGCCTTGAGCGAGCCGGTCATTTCCGTCCCGTAGTTTTCATCACGGCGCCAGCCATACTCAAAGCCCGAAAGCCATGAGGTGCCCGCTTTGGTTAAATCGACTTTGGCACCGGACTGCAAGTTAAGCGCACGGATTGTCGCCCGCGTATAGTTCAGCTTTAAGGGGTTTTCAGACGATTCGATGCTCAGTGCATCGATAATCCACTGGCCGTTGCTCAGGTCGCCCGGATAGCGGGTATGCTCAATCCAGACGTTGCGGATCAGGCCCTGGGTAACTCGCGGCATATAGAGCGTGGCATCGCCATAGCCTTTCTGGAAATTACAGTTCGACAGCTCTACCGCCGTGGAGTGATCCCAAACGCCAACCACGGAATCCGACCACTGGATGTCAAACACTCGCGAATAGGTAGTTTTGCTGTAAATCTGGTCCAGTCGCGTATCCAACGTATCGAGCAATTTGAAAGCGGAGCCGCCGATGTTTTCAATGCGGCAACAGGTAATGTTGACGTACTCGCCTTCAATAACGGTGTTTTCAAAAAATGGCTGCGTATTGCTTACCATTGCTGCGGTAATAACGTCCGTATTGGTCTCGGTATCTGCCGTGGCCTGGCCATCCCAGAAGAGGCCACGAATGGCGGTACGGCGAGCGGTGACTTTAAATACCGGCGCGGTGGACTGGTCGGAGATAATAATAGTGCGCGGCGAGACGCCGTATTCACAATCGTCGCCATACAGGCTGAAATAGTTGATCTCGCCTTCGCCCGTCAGGTCTACGGGATTGATCATGAATTTCCCTGCCGGGAAGCGGATGCCGACGCCATGAATCGGGTTTTTGCTGACGTTGCTAACCGGCGAAGAAAAAGCCTGGCCCCATTTATACATATTGATGCAGGCAGTGCGGTTAACCGTACCGTTATCCGCATCAAAATTGCTGTCGCCGCGCAGCCGCTTGCCGCCGAAGTGATAAATGTTGATATCTTCGACGCTGTCGATAATACGTTTCCAGTAGTAGCCGCCTGCGGTAGCTACCGCCAGCGTGCCGCCGTCGTCTGACGAGGCGCTGGCGGCGGCATCAATAAAGCCAACAAAGCGTCCGCCGCCCTGAAAGGTAGAATCTTTATCGTAATAACGCTTCAGCTGTGCGATTTCACCTGAAGCGGAAGGTTTGGTGGTGCGTAATTCTGCAAATGAATTGACTTCAATCATGCTAATTTCCTTTAGTTAATTTATATTTATTGCGATTTTAATAATTGGCGTGAGTAATACCCTTTTTTTTTAAAAGGGTAAGCTCACGATAAAAACAGCTGTTTTTCTCTGATTCTTCGCGGCAACAGAATATTTGGCTTCCGCCCGGCCTTTTTCCATAAGAGCATGGCCTCCGCCGCGCTATGATGATCTCCTGCGTTTAATTTTTGTAAAACAGAAGAACCGATAAAAGCCTGAGTACCAATATTAAATACCAGACTGCATAGCGCATCATACTGATTCTGCGTTAGCTCAGCCTTTACCTCTTTATTTAGAGTGCTTTCAACCCACGCGAGGTCTTTAACCAATAGCGAGCTGGATTCTTCGGCAGTAATAGTCATTCCCGGTACTATTTTCTGCCCCCTGACTAAACCCGTGTGTCCTACGCCGATAGTCATGATATTGCGGCTATCCCGATAGGCCGTTAGCTTTTCCCCCTCCTCTTTCTTTATAAACTGGATGCCGCTATAGCTGATTTCCATCTGGCTCCCCTGATTTTTTATTTATCCAGTGCTTTAATTTTTCACTAATATAGTCATTGCCAACATAACCAATATAAACCGCGAAAACCTGGGCGGCGGCTTCCGGCATTTTCCAGTTCAGCAGCGCGCCTATTACCTGTAGCGTGGGTGCAGCAAAGAAGGCCAGCGCGCTACAGGATACGGCATCCAGCGCCCGCTTGCTCCAGGGCGCTCTGGCGCAGGCGCTACGCAGCAGTGAGAACATAGCGGCGATACCGGCATAGCCCCATTCTGTTTTATGGCTGTAAAGCCAGAGCCCGATACTGGCCCAAAAGCCAGGCTCCTGTGGAAACATGCTTTTTTGGCCTCCTTTATAATAGCGCTACGGAAGTGTAGGCCTTATCTTTAATTTAATTTTGCGGATTACCTCCATGATTGCCACACTACCGAATATATTTCGTTACGAAAACCGGCTTCTGCATTTTATTTTCAATCAGGAACTCATTAATCCATGCTGCTAATTTACTGCATGTTTTTCGTTACGAAAATAGATTTCTTATTTTTATTTTCTCTCTAACCAGAGTAACATTAATCCATGCTACTAATTTACTGCGTGCTATTCGTTACGAAAAGCCCTGAGTGAAAATTTATTTGCAACTAAAAAACATAATAAAACACCCACCGGCAGCCTGAAAGGCCACCGGCGGGTGTATTGTTATATTGCTGCCAGTCGTTAAAATTTCATATTACTAATTTACCCTTGGAATTTCGTTACGAAAAGCATGTTTAGATATTTTTTTAATTCTGTAGGTAATAATAACTTCTTCTCCGCATACAGGAAGACCTCCAACCTGAGTTGGTGAAAGCGCCTTACTTTTATTTACCCTAACGGAAATTAATTTATAGCCATGCGTCCATCTCCAGTTCCGCTTCGCTCATAATGATGCAGGCATCGACAAAAGTTTCTGCGATCATTAGCTGGTTTCTTATTTTTCCTTCTGAGCATTTCTTTTTACGGGCGATAGCGGATTTGGACACATTGCACAGATAGTGCAGAATAATCAGTTCGACTTCATCGGTTCGTCCAACCTTATGCAGTTTGGCGATGGCCGCATCAACGATCAGGCCATCGCTGTCGCTACAGGAGAGCCGGCTGCGCCTTTCATCAGGCAGCAGCCCTTTAAAGCCTGCCGCTACCGGCGACCAGTCAAGCTGCGATCCCTCTGCCGCAGCCCAGCCTCCCCAACGTTCCAGTACTCTTTGTATATTACGCATCAACCGACCTCCTTTTCATTTCCAGTTCTTTTTATGACCTGCCGCGAAAGGCAGATGACCGTGGCGATAAACTATACTAAAATGCATTACCACCCAAAGCTTTATCGCTTTAACACTCTTTATTTTAATGCAAAAACGCATAATTGCAATATCAACCGCGTTTCACAGGGAGAGAAAATGGTTTTTGACCTGGATATTTTCAACAACAACATCAAGTACTTGATGGAGAGAGAGGGCATCGGCAGCGTAACGGAACTGGCTAAAAAAGTCAGGCTACAGCAGTCCACGCTGCATCGGTTACTGACGGGCGAGGTGAAGGATCCCAAGTACACCACGCTGAAGGCTCTGGCAAGCTACTTCCAGGTTTCGCCCATCGATCTGATCGAGCGGGATCTTCAGGCGGTGCCTGCATCCAGCTCGCAGGATATGCAAAGCGATCTTCATGCGCTGATGCTGCATACGGTACCGGTTTTGGGCAATACTCAACTCGGCCACAGCGGCTACTGGAGCGATATGCAATATCCTGTCGGTACTGGCGATGGTTTTTTACGCTGGCCATCCTGCGACAGGGATGTCTATGCGCTGAAGTGCGTTGGCGATTCAATGATGCCGAGGATCAAGGAGGGTGAGTTTGTGATCGTGGAACCTAACCAAAACTTCCACCCTGGCGACGAAGTATTGGTGGTGACCAGCAGCGGCGAAGTGATGGTGAAGACATTTTTGTTTAAACGCGACGGCTATTATCATCTGCTGCCGGTGAACGAGGATCATGCGCCGATTCGCTTGCCGGTAGAGGAAGTCACTCAGATGCAGTATGTCGCCGGGATCGCGAAATCATCGTTATGGCATCCCTGAGCGGCAACGGCTCGCCAACGACGGTAGTGATGACATGGGAATTGGCCGCCCGGTATGCTAAATTACGCCCCTCTTTCTGCTGTGGGTATTAGCTGAATATGGCCTTGTTGATCACTAAGCGCTGTATCAATTGTGATATGTGCGAACCGGAATGCCCGAACCAGGCGATTTCCATGGGCGAGAGCATCTATGAGATTGATGTGAATCGCTGTACGGAGTGCATCGGCCATTACGATACGCCGACCTGTCAGCAGGTTTGTCCTATCGATAACACCATAGTGACCGACCCGAACTGTGTGGAAAGCAGCGATAAGCTGTGGGAGAAGTTTGTGGTGCTGCACCACGCTGCCTCCTGACTTCAGCAGACTGCGGAGGCCGAATCAGTGCTTTGATTCGGCCCCGAAATCCTTAGGGCCTGTCCTGCTTTAGCTTTCGATAATCACCGTCGCGCAGGCATAGTGCCGTTCATCGGCCAGGGTCACGTGCACATGCGCCACGCCCAGCTTTTTTGCTACTTCTGCCGCCTGCTGAAAGAAACGCAGCCCCGGCTTGCCCAGCTCGTCGTTGTAAACTTCAAACTGGTTAAAGGCCAGGCCGCCGCGAATGCCGGTGCCAAATGCCTTGGCAGCCGCTTCCTTCACTGCAAAGCGCTTGGCTAAAAAGCGCACCGGCTGCTGGTGCGCCTGATACTGCGCCCATTCGTTTTCGCTCAGTACGCGCTTTGCCAGCCTGTCGCCGGAACGGGAGATTACGCCTTCAATCCGGCCGATTTCCACGATATCCGTGCCCAGCCCAAGGATAGCCATCAGCGACGCGCTTCGCGCATCAGCGCTTTCATCTCGCTGACCGCGTCAGCAAGGCCGCTCATTACTGCACGTCCGATAATAGCGTGGCCGATATTCAGCTCGTGCATCTGCGGCAGCGCGGCAATTGGCTGCACGTTATGGTAAGTCAGCCCGTGACCGGCATTAACCTTAAGCCCTTTATCGTGCGCGTAGGCTGCGGCATCTTTAATGCGGCGGAATTCCGCATCGCGTACCGCGCCTTCTTCTGCTTCCGCGTAGGCGCCGGTATGGATTTCGATATAAGGCGCGCCGGAAGCCATTGCGGCATCAATTTGCTGGTGGTCAGGATCGATAAACAGTGAGACCTGAATGCCCGCCTCTTTTAACCGTGAAACCGCCAGGGTGATTTTTTCGAGCTGGCCCGCTACATCCAGCCCGCCTTCGGTGGTGACTTCTTCGCGCTTCTCCGGCACCAGGCAGCAGAAATGCGGTTTGATTTCACAGGCGATGTCGATCATTTCGTCAGTCACGGCCATTTCAAGGTTCATTCGCGTCTGAATAGTCTGGCGAAGGATCCTGACATCCCGGTCGGTAATATGGCGGCGATCTTCGCGCAGATGCACGGTAATGCCGTCCGCGCCAGCCTGCTCGGAAACAAAAGCGGCCTGAACCGGATCGGGATAGTTGGTGCCGCGCGCGTTACGCACGGTAGCGATGTGGTCGATATTGACGCCTAACAGGAGTTCAGCCATAGCAAACCTCGAAATGGGATAGGATGGCTACAGTGTACATCGCCCGCACGCTTTTACGGTACAGCCAGGGGGCTTTACTCCGGCGCGTCCGCGCGTTTTTTAGGCACGAACTGGCGAAAGAGCTCCTGGCTTTTCAGGGGTTTTCCGCCCAGATAGGGTTTTAGCGCTATGCGGGTGAAACGTTTGGCGGCTCTGAGGGTATCCATATCGGGAAAAGTGCGTTCATAAAGCGCGCGCAGCTCGCGGCCGGTAAAGCTTCTGTTGCCTTTTACCAGGCTGGCGATAAAGCCTTTTTCCTCGCGGTAGATGTAGGTCATCTCATCCGTAACTTCTTCGCCGCTGCCCGCGCAGTGCATAAAATCAACGCCGTAGCCAAGGTGGCCCAGCATCGCCAGTTCGAAGCGGCGCAGCGCCGGTTCCGGCGAGCCAATGCCTGCGGCCAGCGCCTGAATGCAGTGCAGGTAGTCAAAAAAGAGTTCGGTAAAAGCAGTTTCCTGCTCCAGCACGCGGGAGATCAGCTCGTTGACATAAAGACCGCAGTAAAGAGAGATACCGCTAAGAGGAAGGGCAAGCGAGATGGGCTCGGCGCCGCGTAGGGTTTTCACCTCGCCGCGCCCGCCCCAGCGCACCAGCAGCGGCGTAAAAGGCTGCAAAGCGCCTTTCAGGCTGGAACGCTTGCCGCGCGCGCCTTTTGCCAGCACGCGGATGCGGCCATAGTTTTCTGAAAAGAGGTCGAGCAGAAGGCTGGTTTCGCTGTAGGGACGTCCATGCAGGACAAACGCGCGCTGCCAGCCTTCCATTTATTTCAGATCGTCTACGTAACCCAGGCTGCGCAGCGCACGCTCGTCGTCTGCCCAGCCGGATTTGACCTTAACCCAAAGCTCAAGGTGCACTTTCGCTTCGAACATCTCTTCCATGTCCTTGCGCGCCTCGATGCCGATGGTTTTGATTTTGGCGCCTTTGTTGCCGATAACCATTTTTTTCTGGCCTTCGCGCTCCACCAGAATCAGGCCGTGGATGTCGTAGCCGCCACGCTCGTTAGTGACAAACTGTTCAATTTCTACGGTCACGGAGTAAGGCAGTTCGGCACCCAGGAAACGCATCAGCTTTTCGCGGATCATTTCCGAAGCCATAAAGCGCTGAGAGCGATCGGTGATGTACTCTTCCGGGAAGTGGTGCTCCGCTTCCGGCAGGCGCTTGCGCACGATGCTGGCGATGGTATCCACATTTTTGCCGGTTTCTGCAGAAATCGGCACGATGTCCATAAAGTTCATCTGCTGGCCAAGGAACTGCATATGCGGCAGCAGGATGGTTTTATCGGTAACGTTGTCGACCTTGTTGATCGCCAGCAGCACCGGCACCTTGCCGTCTTTCAGCTTGTTCAGCACCATTTCGTCGTCTTCGGTCCATTTCGTGCCTTCGACAACAAAGATAACCAGCTCAACGTCGCCGATTGAGCTGCTGGCCGCGCGGTTCATCAGGCGGTTAATTGCCCGCTTTTCTTCCATATGCAGGCCTGGCGTATCCACGTAGATCGCCTGATAGCCATCTTCAGTGTGGATACCCGTAATGCGGTGGCGCGTGGTTTGCGGCTTACGCGAGGTAATGGAAATCTTCTGCCCCAACAACTGGTTCAGCAGCGTGGATTTTCCAACGTTCGGGCGGCCTACGATAGCAATAAAGCCGCAATGGGTGGTTTGTTCGCTCATTCAAGTCCCAGCTTAATCAGCGCCTGTTCGGCCGCTGCCTGCTCAGCTTTGCGACGGCTGGATCCGGTGCCTACCACCGGATCCGTCATGCCGCTTACCTGGCAGTGGATAGTAAATTCCTGGTCATGCGCTTCGCCACGCACCTGCACCACCAGATAGGAGGGCAGCGGCAGATGGCGACCCTGCAGATACTCCTGCAGACGCGTTTTTGGATCTTTTTGTTTGTCGCCCGGGCTAATCTGCTCCAGCCGGCTGGCGTACCAGTTAAGGATCAGCTGTTCTACCGTCTGGATATCGCTGTCCAGAAAGACGCCGCCAATCAGCGCCTCGACGGTGTCCGCCAGAATGGACTCGCGGCGGTAGCCGCCGCTTTTCAGCTCGCCCGGCCCCAGCCGCAGGCATTCGCCCAGATCGAATTCCCGGGCCATTTCCGCCAGCGTGTTTCCCCGCACCAGCGTAGCGCGCATACGGCTCATATCGCCTTCGTCCACGCGTGGAAAACGGTGATAGAGCGCGTTGGCAATCACGTAGCTCAGAATAGAGTCGCCGAGAAATTCCAGTCTTTCGTTGTGTTTACTGCTGGCGCTGCGATGGGTCAACGCCTGCTGCAACAGCTCCTGATGGGTAAAAGTGTAGCCCAACTTCCGCTGGAGCCTGTTAATTACGATGGGATTCATGCGTTACCAATATCTTAATGCGAAAATTTTCCTGCACAGGGAACAGGGCTGGACACGCCAACACGGAACTGTTTCGTGTGCAGTGGCTCCCCGCAGGGAACCACCCGTTTAGCAACGACGCCCGGGCGCCGTTAGTGAATGCCGCCGATGCGGCTCAGGCGCACGCCGGTTGGCCATTGCCCTTCCTGCTTCTCAAAGCTCATCCAGATAGCGGTGGCTTTGCCGACCAGATTTCTTTCCGGAACGAAGCCCCAATAGCGGCTGTCGGCGCTATTGTCGCGGTTATCGCCCATCATGAAATACATGCCTGCTGGCACTACCCAGGTAGACTGCGGCTGGCCCGGCTGCTGGTAGTAAGAGCTCGCCTGGCTTTGCGCCTGGGTGACCAACAGGATGCGGTGAGTGACATCGCCCAGCGTTTCGTTGCGGGTCGCCAGGCGCAGTCCGCCCTGAATGGTTTCACCCTGAGGCTTTTGCCAGAATCCATTCCCGACTTCGTTACCGTCAAAGCCGCTAAAGGTCTGGATAAAGTCGCTTGGCTGCACGTCCGAATAGGTGATCGGCAGCGCCGTATCGCAGGCTTTTCCAGGCGCGCAGGCCGGATTGACCGTCACGGTTTTGCTCTGCGGATCGTAGCTGACGCGATCGCCAGGCAGCCCCACCACGCGTTTAATATAATCCATGCTTGGATCTTTCGGATATTTAAACACCGCGATATCGCCGCGTTTTGGATGCCCGGTTGGGATCAGCGTGGTCTGGGTGATTGGGTCTTTAATACCATAGGCAAATTTCTCTACCAGGATAAAGTCGCCAATCAGCAGCGTCGGCATCATTGAGCCCGACGGGATCTGGAAAGGCTCATAGATAAATGAGCGCACCACGAAGACCAGCAGCAGCACCGGGAAAACGGACGCCGCCGTTTCTACCCAGCCCGGCTGCTTCACCGTTTTTTTCTCGCCCGCGCTTTCCGCCGAGGCGTCCGCGAGGGCCTGGCTGGCCCTGCGGGCAGGCGCCCATTTAAATCTGTCCACGCACCAGATAATACCGGTTACGAGCGTTGCTATCGCCAGTATCAGGGCGAACATATTAGCCATTCCAGTTCCCTCGTCGTCTTAGGCTTTATTTACTCTCTTTACCTACATGCAGGATCGCCAGGAAGGCTTCCTGAGGCAGTTCGACGTTGCCGACCTGCTTCATGCGCTTCTTGCCGTCTTTCTGTTTCTGCAGCAGCTTTTTCTTACGGCTGACGTCGCCGCCGTAGCACTTGGCCAGAACGTTTTTACGCAGCTGCTTCACGGTTGAGCGAGCAATGATGTGGTTGCCGATTGCCGCCTGAATCGCGATATCAAACTGCTGGCGCGGGATCAGGTCTTTCATTTTCTCGACCAGCTCGCGGCCACGGTACGGCGCATTGTCGTTGTGGGTAATCAGCGCCAGCGCATCGACGCGCTCGGAGTTGATTAACACATCAACGCGCACCATGTTGGAAGCCTGGAAGCGTTTGAAGTTGTAATCCAGCGAGGCGTAGCCGCGCGAGGTTGATTTCAGACGGTCGAAGAAGTCCAGGACTACTTCCGCCATCGGAATTTCATAGGTCAGCGCAACCTGGTTGCCGTGATAAACCATATTGGTCTGTACGCCGCGCTTTTCGATACACAGCGTGATCACGTTGCCCAGATACTCCTGCGGCAGCAGCATATGACACTCGGCGATCGGCTCGCGCAGCTCTTCAATGTTGTTCAGCGGCGGCAGCTTGCCCGGGCTGTCAACATAAAGCGTGTCGCCAGAGGTCGTGATGACTTCATAGACTACGGTTGGCGCAGTGGTAATTAATTCGAGATCGTATTCACGCTCCAGACGTTCCTGAATGATCTCCATGTGCAGCAGACCCAGGAAGCCACAGCGGAAGCCGAAGCCCAGCGCGGTGGAGCTTTCCGGCTCATAGAACAGCGAGGCGTCGTTCAGGCTCAGCTTGCCCAGCGCGTCGCGGAAAGCTTCATAGTCGTCGGAGCTGATTGGGAACAGACCGGCGTAAACCTGTGGTTTCACTTTCTTAAAGCCAGGCAGCGCTTTTTCTGCCGGATTGCGCGACAGCGTCAGCGTATCGCCAACCGGCGCGCCCAGGATGTCTTTAATTGCGCAAACCAGCCAGCCTACTTCGCCGCATTGCAGCGCATCGCGGTCGACGCGTTTTGGCGTAAAGATGCCCAGACGATCGGCGTTATAGACCTGTCCGGTGCTCATTACCTTGATTTTTTCGCCTTTGCGCAGCGTTCCGTTTTTAATACGGACCAGCGACACTACGCCCAGGTAGTTATCGAACCAGGAGTCGATAATCAGCGCCTGCAGCGGGCCTTCCGGATCGCCTTCCGGCGGCGGAATATCGCGCACCAGGCGCTCCAGCACGTCCGGCACGCCTACGCCGGTTTTGGCGGAGCAGCGTACCGCATCGGTAGCATCGATACCAACGATGTCTTCGATTTCCTGTGAGACGCGATCGGGATCGGCGGCCGGCAGGTCAATCTTGTTCAGTACCGGTACCACTTCCAGATCCATTTCCATCGCGGTGTAGCAGTTAGCCAGCGTCTGCGCTTCCACACCCTGTCCGGCATCCACCACCAGCAGCGCGCCTTCGCAGGCCGCCAGCGAGCGGGAAACTTCGTAAGAGAAGTCTACGTGACCCGGCGTGTCGATAAAATTGAGCTGGTAAGTTTCACCGTCCGGCGCGTGATAGTCGAGCGTTACGCTCTGGGCCTTGATGGTAATGCCGCGTTCACGCTCCAGATCCATTGAGTCCAGTACCTGAGCCGCCATTTCGCGTTCGGTGAGGCCGCCGCAGATCTGAATCAACCGGTCAGAAAGCGTTGATTTGCCGTGGTCGATATGAGCGATGACAGAAAAGTTTCTTATATGCTTCATTTATATGAATATTTTCGCTTAAACGTTCGGTTTAGTTCTCGCGGTGGACAGCGCCTGAAATACCGGCAGCAATGTACCCGCCATCAATGAGCACGCATCTTACACTGTTAGCCCCCGCCACGAAAGAATTCACATGCATAGCGCATGATTTCGCTGCGGCCGCCACTTTCACTGTAGCTGCCTCTGTAAAAAAGCGCTTTCCGGAAATAACAAGAGACGGGCGACGAAAAGAACCCGGCTTTTCGCCGGGCTCCTGAAGAATTACTCGGTTTCAACACGCAGCGCATCTGGTGGCAGAGCTACGCTCAGGATCACCGGATGGAAAGAGGCAGATTTGCTCAGGTAGCCAGAGATACCTTTGGCCACAATGAAGCCACCGATACCGCCGAGCAGCGCGCCAGCGGCGGCGGCCAGGTCGCCGTGGAACAGCATCTGGAACAGGCCGGCCATCACGAACAGGCCCAGCAGCGGCGTCATGTAAACCAGCAGCGCCGAGCTCAGCAGGTTTTTCTCGGCAATGCCCAGCTCAATGCGCTGGCCGGGCTTTAGCGGTTCCGCGCTGGCGATTTTCATGACGTGCGCGTTTTTCGGCCCAAGCTTATTGAGCATATGGCTGCCGCAGCCTTTGCGGGCTGAGCAGCTGCTGCAGGAGGTTTTCATTTCCGAGTGCAGCGTTGCCACACCGTTTTGCCACGAAACCACCGTGGCCCATTCTCTCATCATTTTGCGCTACCTATGCTGTCAGCGATACGCTTCGCGGTTGAGGGAGGAAGCTCGCCAACCACCGTAATTTCCTTATTATCGCGTATTTCCGTTTGCACCGTGCGACGCCCGGTGCGCAATAGCTGCGAAGCGCTGTTTTTATCTGCCGCGCTGACGTTGATTGAGAAGCTGAACAGGCCGTCAGAGTAAAGGCGTGACTCAACGGGTTTGTTTAGCGAAGGGATTTGCCGACGGCTTTGCGTGACCTCTTTTACGCCCGCGGGCAGCCAGGCGGGCGCCCAGCTAAAGGTTGCCTTATCGCTGGCCGGTACGGAAAGCGACGGCGGCAGGCTGGCTTTCTCCAGCCCCTGCATCATTTTGCCGACGCCGTCATCTACCGCAAAGCTGACCACGCGGTATTGTTCCAGGGTTTCGCCATCCCGATCCAGCAAATCGACCCGCAGTGGCAGCCGGGTATCGCTATCCAGCCAGACGATATAGCTGTAGCGCGTGCCGTCTCGCGCCACGATGCGAATCACTTCGCAAAGCTGGTCGGCGATACGGGTGCGCCCTACCGGCACAAAGTCGTAATACTCGGAGAGCTTTTGAAAATCGGCGAAGACCAGCGACGGCAAAGAGTCGACAATATGCTTGCCTGCCAGGGTAAACGGCTCCAGGCCCGGCTCAAAATAGCTGATTTCGCTGCCGCGCTGGATGATTTCGCGGCGCGGCCCGTCCATTTGCAGCAGCTGAGCATAGGTTTTGCTGTTCAGCACCGCATGGCGGAAACGCAGCGATTCGATCCCCAGCCGCGACACGTTGATATAGGCAAGTTCATAGTTAAGAGACTGGCTGGCCTGCTCCATCTGTTGCAACAGCGCCCCGGACGTGGTTTGCGCCGGGGCGAAGGAGGAATAAAACAGGCTGCCAGCCATAAGGCTGACGGCGCACCAAAGCTGCTTCATTACTGCTGCTGAATTCCTAACGACTGGTTACCTGGAACCTGAACCGCGGCCTGCTGCGCAGGCTGCTGCTCAAACTGCAGGCCGTCTGAATGCAGGCGACGCTGCAGCTCGTAATCCTGCAGCATGGCGTTAACGCGACGGCGCTGATCCTGCACGCGCTGTGGCGCGTTGCTGCTGGTTTCGGAAGGCACGCCCAGGCTTACCGGCGACGCCTGGCCCATCATCGGCAGCGTGTTAAACACCGGCGACTCGGACTGATTCTGCCCTTCTGCCGGCTGGTTGTAGTGCTGCACGCCGACGATCACCGCCAGCGATACGCAGGCCGCTACGCCAACCTGCACCAGCTGCGCGGCCCATGGGCGCACTTTGTGCCAGAACGGCAGCTCGCCATAGCGCTCTGGCTTTGGCTGTGCTTCGAGCAGCGGTACAGCGGCGCTTTTCAGCGGTGCCTCTTCTTCAATTGCCGCCGCGACGCGCGCGGCAATATCGAAGTTCATGACCGGCGCGACGTCGCCACGCAGGGTATCGCGGATAAGATGATAGCTTTCCCACTGTTTTTGCAGCACAGCGTCTTCAGACAACGCGGCCAAAACTTCTTTATCGACAGTTTCGCCGTCCATTAAAGCGGAAAGTTGTTCTTTCTGCATGCCTCAGTACCCTTCCTGTGTCCGCTATCGCTAGCGTTGGATAAGCGGTTGAATTTTATTGTCGATGGCTTCGCGCGCGCGGAAGATGCGGGAGCGAACCGTGCCCACCGGACACGCCATAATGGCGGCTATCTCTTCATAGCTCAGGCCATCCAGTTCCCGTAGGGTGATTGCCATACGGAGATCTTCGGGCAGCGTCTCAATGGTGCGGAAAACCATCTGTCTCAATTCTTCCGACAACATTAAGTTCTCAGGGTTCGATATTTCTTTTAACGCGCCAGCGCTTTCGAAGTTTTCCGCATCGATGGCATCCACATCGCTGGCGGGCGGCCGGCGCCCCTGAGCAACCAGGTAATTTTTGGCCGTATTGACGGCAATCCGATAGAGCCAGGTATAAAAAGCGCTATCCCCGCGAAACGACTCCAGCGCGCGGTAGGCTTTAATAAATGATTCCTGCACTACATCAGGCACATCTCCCGAGGGAACATAGCGGGAAACCAGACTCGCCACTTTATGCTGATAGCGAACTACCAGTAAATTGAATGACCGCCGATCTCCTTTCTGTACTCGCTCTACGAGAACCTGATCCGTTAACTGCTCGCTCATCCGAGGTAATGTCTCCCCAAATCTTTTTCCACGCGTATCCGAACTACCCGTAACTCATAATTTTCGAGCAAGCATGCGCTTAGAGTGATGGTCATGAGTAAAGTTCCGTTGCGCCGTTTATATTTGTGGTGTCATCTGCGTATCGCCGCAGAGTACTCTAAGAAGGCCGCTTTTTCACCTTAAAATCTTGCAGGTTCATCATAATAAACCGCCTGGCGGCGAAGTACAGGAAACCTGCGGCTTTTCGGGTCAGTCCGAACGGCTGCCGCCGCCCTCCTTCCGAAAATTTCATGAAAAAAAGCTTTTTAGCCTGCGGTAACGGCGCTATGCTCAGGAAACAACCTGTTTAGTAAATTAAACACTATGACCTTATCTTCCGATTACAGTTGTGATGTGTTGATTATCGGCAGCGGCGCTGCGGGTTTGTCGCTGGCCCTGCGTCTGGCCGACCGGCATCAGGTAACAGTTTTAAGTAAAGGCCCCATCAGCGAAGGCGCCACTTTTTATGCCCAGGGCGGTATCGCCGCCGTGTTCGATGAAGCCGACAGCATTGAGTCCCATGTTGAAGATACGCTGATTGCCGGAGATGGGCTGTGCGATCGTGAGGCGGTCTCTTTTATCGCCAGTAACGCACGCCACTGTGTGCAGTGGCTGATTGATAACGGCATGCTGTTCGATGAAACCTCAGCTGGCGAGTATCATCTGACGCGCGAAGGTGGCCACAGCCACCGCCGTATCCTGCACAGCGCCGATGCCACCGGGCGAGCGGTTGAAACTACTCTGGTAAGCCAGGTACTCAGCCATCCAGCCATTACCGTGATCGAACGCTGCAATGCTGTCGATCTTATCGTTTCCGATAAAATCGGCCTGCCTGGTGAAAGACGAGTTGTAGGCGCCTATATCTGGAACCGCAAACGCGAGAAGGTTGAAACCTGCCGAGCCCGCACCGTGGTACTGGCTACAGGCGGCGCTGCCAAGGTCTATCAGTACACGACCAATCCGGATGTCGCTTCTGGCGACGGCATCGCTATGGCCTGGCGGGCAGGCTGCCGCGTGGCTAACCTGGAGTTTAATCAGTTTCATCCCACCTGTTTATACCATCCTGAAGCAAGAAACTTTCTACTGACTGAAGCGCTACGGGGCGAAGGCGCCCAGTTGAAACGTCCTGACGGCACGCGCTTTATGCCTGATTTCGATGAGCGAGCAGAACTGGCACCGCGCGATATCGTTGCCCGCGCTATCGATCATGAGATGAAGCGGCTAGGCGTAGAGTGCATGTATCTGGATATCAGCCACAAACCTGCCGACTTTATTCGGTCGCACTTCCCGACTATTGCCGAAAAATTGCAAACGTTGGGAATAGATCTGACGAAAGAGCCGATTCCAATTGTGCCGGCTGCGCACTATACCTGCGGCGGCGTAATAGTGGATCGTCATGGACGAACCGATCTCAACGGGCTCTATGCTATTGGCGAAGTAAGCTATACCGGTCTGCATGGCGCTAATCGTCTGGCTTCCAATTCGCTACTGGAATGCCTGGTCTACGGCTGGTCGGCTGCGGAGGATATTGCCGAACAACTACAGCATGTCGCTGCGGTAGAGAAGCTGCCTGCGTGGGATGAAAGCCGCGTGGATGATTCGGATGAACGGGTCGTGATTCAGCATAACTGGCATGAGCTGCGGCTGTTTATGTGGGATTACGTCGGCATCGTACGCACCACCAGGCGGCTGGAGCGGGCGCTTCGCCGCATCAATCTGCTGCAGAAGGAAATTGACGAGTACTACGCTAATTTCCGCATCTCTAACAACCTGCTGGAGTTGCGCAATCTGGTGCAGGTCGCCGAACTGATGGTGCGCTGCGCAATGGCGAGAAAAGAGAGCCGTGGCCTGCACTTCACGCTGGATTATCCGCAGCAGCTGGAAGAAGCCAGGCCGACGATCCTGTCGCCGGGTTAACGGAACAGGTAGAAGTCGCGGGTCAGGCTACAGTGCGCTTCGGAGTAACGCTGATCCGGCCCGCGAATGGTCATGCGATCCAAAAACTGTTCGCCTGACGTGGGCGAAAGCGCCAGCAGCACGCGGTTGGGCGGACGGCTGTCGTTATCGGCGATATCGGTGCGAAAACGCAGATGCCAGCCGCGCTCAATGGCCAGCGCCGCCAGCTTGTCGCCTGGCGCAGTGGGCAGCACCACGCAGAAGTAACCATCCTCGGTAATCAGCTCTTCCGCGCAGGCTAATAGCACATCGTGTGTTAGCCCGGCAGTATAACGCGCCGCCGCCCGAGCCGGAGTTGCACACTCTGAACCCGGCGCGAAGTAAGGCGGATTGCTGACAATAAGCGAGTAGCGCTGTTCGCATCGCTTTGTCCAGTGAGCTATATCATCCTGGTAAATAGCTATGCGCTCAGCCCATGGTGAGGCAGCGGCGTTTTCTTGCGCCTGCGCGGCAGCTTGTTCGTCCAGCTCCACCGCATCCACGGCTACGTTTGCGCCAGTACGCTGCGCCAGCATCAGCGCGATTAGCCCGCTGCCGGTGCCGATATCCAGTGCTCTTGTCGCCTCTGCTACCGGCGCCCAGGCACCCAGCAGCACGCCATCCGTGCCAACCTTCATGGCACAGCGATCGTGAGCGACGAAAAATTGTTTAAAGGTAAAGCCGTTAGCGCGCAATACCGCTTTTTGTTGACTCATTTAACTGACCTGAAAGGGAAACGGCGCTAGCATAGGCCAATTGAGATACAAGGAAAAGTCATTCATTCTGCACAAACAGATGAAGATCGCGCGTAATCTGTCTATAATCGGCGCCCCAAACTGAGGTAGACCATGACTGTAACCACTTTTTCCGAACTCGAACTAGATGAAAGCCTGCTGCAAGCCCTGCAGGAAAAGGGCTTTACACGCCCCACGGCAATCCAGGCCGCTGCGATCCCGCCTGCACTGGAGGGTCGCGACGTTCTGGGTTCGGCACCAACAGGTACAGGCAAAACCGCGGCTTACCTGCTGCCCGCGCTCCAGCATCTGCTGGACTTTCCGCGCAAAAAATCCGGCCCGCCGCGCATTCTGATCCTGACGCCGACCCGAGAACTGGCGACGCAGGTTGCCGATCAGGCACGCGAGCTGGCGAAACATACGCATCTGGATATCGCGACTATCACCGGCGGCGTGGCTTTTATGAACCATGCCGAAGTGTTCAGCGAAAATCAGGATGTGGTGGTTGCCACCACCGGCCGTCTGCTGCAGTACATCAAAGAAGAGAACTTTGACTGCCGCGCCGTTGAGACGCTGATCCTTGACGAAGCCGACCGCATGCTGGATATGGGTTTTGCCCAGGATATCGAAACTATCGCGGCGGAAACCCGCTGGCGCAAGCAGACGCTGCTGTTCTCCGCCACGCTGGAAGGCGAAGCGATTAAAGATTTCTCCGAGCGCCTGCTGAATGAGCCGGTCGAGCTTGAAGCAGACCCGGCACGCCGCGAGCGCAAAAAGATCCTGCAATGGTATTACCGTGCGGATGATATCAAGCATAAAACCGCCCTGCTGCTGCACCTGCTGAAGCAGCCGGAAGTAACCCGTTCTGTGATCTTTGTGCGTAAGCGCGAGCGTGTGCATGAACTGTGCGGCTGGCTGCGCGATGCCGGTATCAATACCAGCTATCTGGAAGGCGAGCTCGAGCAGTTCAAGCGTAACGAGGCGATCAAGCGCGTAGTTGATGGTCGCGTCAATGTGCTGGTAGCTACCGATGTCGCCGCACGCGGCATTGATATCGAAGATGTCAGCCACGTTTTCAACTTTGACCTGCCGCGTACCGCAGATACCTATCTGCACCGTATCGGGCGTACCGGCCGTGCAGGGAAAAAAGGCATCGCCATTTCTCTGGTTGAGGCGCATGACCATCTGCTGCTGGGCAAAATCAGCCGCTATATCGACGAGCCGCTGAAGCCCCGTACTATTGACGAGCTGCGCCCGACTACCCGCGCGCCAAGCGAAAAGCTGAACGGCAAGCCGTCAAAGAAAGTGCTGGCGAAGCGCAAAGAGAAAAAAGAAAAAGAGCAGGAAAAACCGCGCGTGAAGAAGCGCCATCGCGATACGAAAAATATCGGTAAGCGCCGTAAGCCAAGTTCGGCACCTAATACCGACAGCGCTGAATAAATAAACCGCTCTACAAAAAAACCGCCCTTTCACAGGCGGTTTTTTATTTTAAGACGCGTTTTTATTATCTTTTGAGCCGGCTTTCTTGCTGAAACAGGCTTTTCCCACAGCGGATTTTTTATCGCTCGGTTTACCCTGAAAAATAATAGTTAATTTTCAAAAGGATAAATAAAATCCGCTGCTGCTGACATTTTCAGCGTCCGGCTCTTTTCCCGACGCCGATTAGCTTTACTTACAGGCTTTCGGTGAAAGTACGGGCAATAACATCACGCTGCTGTTCTGGCGTCAGCGAGTTAAAGCGCACGGCATAGCCAGAAACACGGATGGTCAACTGCGGGTATTTTTCTGGATGCTTAACCGCATCTTCCAGCGTTTCGCGACGCAGCACGTTGACGTTGAGATGCTGGCCGCCTTCAACGCGTACCTGCGGCTGCACATCCAGCGGCACTTCGCGATATTCGAACTGGCCCAGATCGCTTACCGGTACGATCTGATCTTCCTGATAGTTTGCTTTGGCACAAACGCAGCGCGCCTCTGCTTTTTCGTTATCCAGCAGCCAGAATGAGTTCAGCAGCGCGGGATTAGTCGCTTTGGTAATTTGGATTCCGGAAATCATTGTTGCCTCCCAGGCGGTTAGTGGCTGACGAAGCATCAGCGGAGAAAAATTTGATCTGTGCAGGTCTGTATAACAGTCCAGCAAGCTGCCTGTTTTGACCAAAATCAAAAAGAGGTTTTCCGCAATTCAGAGCTTTCTCGCAACTTCATGATTTAACGCAAATTATCCCTAAAATATTTTTGCAGGTTTAAAATTTATTTTAAGTTTGTCGCCGGGAGGATCCGCGCTAAGCTACAGGCTGTTTACCCCAAAGGAGGCGGATATGGTCAATGCACTGACCTGGCACGACGTGCTGGCAGAGGAAAAAGAGAAACCCTACTTTATTGAAACCCTGTCGATGGTGGCGAATGAACGGGCGGCCGGGAAAACCGTTTATCCGCCGCAGAAGGATGTGTTCAACGCTTTCCGCCTGACGGAACTGGGCGACGTTAAAGTGGTGATCCTTGGCCAGGATCCTTACCATGGCCCAAATCAGGCGCATGGGCTCGCTTTTTCCGTGCTGCCCGGCGTGGCCGTGCCACCTTCGCTGGTGAATATGTATAAAGAGCTGGCTACCGATATCCCCGGCTTTCAGCGCCCTAATCATGGCTTTCTGGAGAGCTGGGCACGCCAGGGCGTGCTGTTGCTGAATACGGTATTAACGGTGGAAGCGGGCCAGGCGCATTCACATGCTCGCTTTGGCTGGGAGACCTTTACCGATCGCGTGATTGCCGCCATCAATGAGAGCCGCGAAAACGTAGTGTTTTTGCTGTGGGGCTCGCACGCGCAGAAGAAAGGCAGCATTATCGACCGCAAACGCCATCATGTATTACAGGCGCCTCATCCTTCTCCGCTTTCGGCACATCGTGGCTTTTTCGGCTGCGGCCACTTTTCCAAAACCAACGAGTGGCTGGAACAGCACGGCGAAAAGCCGATCGACTGGACGCCAGTGCTGCCAGAATAGTTTGGCAGGCAATATAAGCGTCTACTTTTCAGCTTGTCGACCAGCCCCGCAAATGCGGGGTTGAGCGACTACCGGGCCAGCTTCATACATTTGTTTAGCGTTTCGATAATAAATGCATTCACCGAGGTGCCATATTCAGCGGCAGCCTGGTTCAGTCGTTCGCCAAAGGACTCCGGATAGCGCAAGGTAAAGGTTTTAGTTTTTTCCTGCTGTACAAACGGCTCAATGCCTGCAGAACGACAGTCATCCAGATATTCACGAAGCGAGATTTCACCCTGTTCGGTTAAACCCTGCACGCTATCTGCTACAAAATCACAATAGCCGGTCAGGCCCAAAAATTTGCCGCGAAACGCGTTCAGTTCCGGCACAAAACTAACAACGGCTGGTTGTCCGGCGATTTTGATGGTGTTCGGGGGTAATATTTTCACGGTCTGACTCCTGTGCTTTCAAGCCATTCACGCAAGCTTGTTACTGCGCCTTTGTCCGTATCCGGTGACGGGTGCGGACGGTGGAAATGGGCAATACTGCCGATCGGGAAGCCATAAAAAAACACCCGAAGGTGCTTTTAAAACCAGGGTAGCCAGTTGGAATAAAATTATTATTTTATATGTGCATCCGCTTATTGACCACGTCAGTTAAAAAGCGCCGCTTATGCAGGGCTTAGCTATTTTGGAATTCTTCCGCTCTTCTTTCTAACTCACCCATGTACGAGGTTCTGGCTTTTTCATGCCCATTTGGACTCATGATGCTAATAACCTGAATTTTATCGTAATCCATCCAATGCCTTGAGAACACAAGATAGTGGTTGGAATGCCTGTCAATCTGCGCCTTTGTTTTCTTCCACTTAGGTTCTGCGGGCAACCTGATATGTAGCTTATAAACAAAAGAATTACATAGCCTTGAGTTATTTTCCCATTGTCCTTCATTACCAAATCGGTCTGGCAATACTCCGGAATTTTTCCAGTTTTCAAGAGCCCTGGCATAACTCTTCGCAACGTCAGGCATTTCTACATCAGGATGAACACTGACTACACAGGGCATCAGGACGACTCCGACACCATCAATCCAAGTTTTTTATGCTCTGCTGCAATCCAGGCTCTTACTTCCTCATCGCCAGGCATATCAGTAAGGTTTATTGTACTGTCAGGTGATTCACTTTGCGCGATAAGTGACAAAGTATCCCGAAGGATAAACTCACCCTGAGCTACAGCACGGCCAAAACGGAGAAGATCTGCTTTATATTTTGCTTGTTTTTCAAGATTACCAGGAAAGGATTTATAGATATTGTCACCTTTCATAACAAGCTGAACAGCCTCTTTCACCCGCATATGGTGTTTTAGCCCATCAACACACAAGCGTTTCATTCGAGGAGTAACGGCGAAAAGTGTCCCTTTCCCCCGTTTCTGCCTGTCTTGTACAGCAGCATTTAAGAAAAATCGCTGGCGTTCATTGTTTTGAGTCAAATATTCTGTGGCTTCATCAAGAGGCAAAAAAATCTGCCCACTCGGTAGATTAAAGGTCAAAGAAGCAGCAACGCCATAATTTTCGCTGACCTCTACTGCTGTTGCTGGCAACGTTGTACTCTGCGCCGGAACTGGTGCAAGTGAAGCCATAAGACTTGCAGCAATCGTCGCAACTGTTGCATGAGTTGATTTTTTAGCCATATAACCCTCTGTAACATCAAAGCTGCTGATACAGACAGCCTTAAATCGCTTCCAAAGAATAACTCAAAGCGCTCGCCGTATAAAGAACCATCAGTTTGAATGTTTAAGCCTGTTCGGAACAACTACAACGCTGTGTAAAGCGGCGTTTTCTGTTATATCCTCAAGCTGATCGCGTAGGTAGTGCGACGCAGGGAACATGTTGCGCGGAACAAAGTCAGGTGGCAACGAGCGTGACCATGCGTCGTGCTCAATAATATTGAGCATTTTAAATGCTCTGCTACATACTAAATTTTGTTCCCGATCAACGGACGCTATCCGGTATAACCCGCTAAAAGGATCGTCCACATATTGTCCACCGGTCAGGGATTTTTAGGGGATTTTAGGGTAGGCACGGCGGTTATAAGTGATTGATTTAATTATAACCGCCTGATACGACAGCCATAAAAAAAGCACCCGCAGGTGCTTTTTTCACTGTAGCCGTCAGGCTTTGGCTTTTGCTACCGCGACCATTGCCGGACGCAGCAGGCGGCCATTCAGCGTGTAGCCACGCTGCATTACCATCAGCACATGGTTTGGCGCAACGTCTTCTGATTCAATCATCGACATCGCCTGGTGAATTTCCGGGTTAAACGGCACGTTGACGTCGCCAACTACCTCTACGCCGAACTTGCGCACCGCGCCAAGCAGCGATTTTAGCGTCAGGTCGATGCCTTCGATCATTGCAGCCAGCTCGGCGTTGTCTTTATCCGCTACTTCCAGCGCGCGCTCCAGGCTATCGATGACCGGCAGCAGCTCGTTGGCGAATTTTTCCAGCGCAAACTTGTGCGCCTTTTCTACATCCTGTTCGGTGCGGCGACGAATGTTTTCGATCTCGGCCTGGGCACGCAGCTGCGCTTCACGCACGCCGCCCTGCGCCTGCGCCAGCTGGGCTTCCAGCTCGGCAATACGCTCGTCACGCGGATCCACCCCTTCTGCTGTCTCTGCGTCCTGGGTTGCCTGTTCCATCTCAATTTCGTCTGAGACTTGCTCGTTTGGTGTGTTCTGTTCTTTACTACTCATGAATTTCTCCGCGTTTATGCACATTCATCTCGCTGGTTCGCTTATTATGGGGATCGGAATCGCGGTTTCAAGGGAACCCGTCACATTGTCTGAGGGAGTTTGCCCTCAAGAGGAACGCCAGCATCATGAACAGCCATTTTAACTGCATCGGTATTGTGGGCCATCCGCGCCATCCTACCGCCCTGACCACTCACGACATGCTCTATCGCTGGTTAACCGCCAGGGGCTATCAGGTGATCATTGAGCAGCAGATCGCCCGCGAACTCAACCTTAACGATGTGGAAACCGGTTCTCTTTCAGAAATTGGCCAAAAAGCGGATTTAGCGGTGGTGGTCGGCGGCGACGGCAATATGCTGGGCGCGGCTCGCGTGCTGGCCCGTTACGATATTAAGGTAATAGGTATTAACCGCGGCAACCTTGGCTTTCTGACCGATCTCGACCCCGATAACGCGCAGCAGCAGCTGGCCGACGTGCTGGAAGGGAAATATATTACCGAAAGCCGCTTTTTACTGGAGGCGCAGGTCTGCCGCCAGGGTCGGGAACCGCGTATTGGCACGGCTATCAATGAAGTGGTGCTGCATCCCGGTAAAGTCGCGCATATGATTGAGTTCGAAGTCTATATTGACGAGACCTTCGCTTTTTCTCAGCGTTCCGACGGCCTGATTATTTCTACGCCGACCGGTTCGACGGCCTATTCGCTTTCTGCCGGTGGCCCCATTCTGACACCTTCTTTAGATGCCATTGCTATTGTGCCGATGTTCCCGCATACGCTTTCCGCAAGGCCGCTGGTGATCAACAGCAACAGCACTATCCGGCTGCGCTTTTCCCATATGCGTGGCGACCTGGAAATAAGCTGCGACAGCCAGATTGCGCTGCCGATTCAGGAAGGCGAGGATGTGCTAATCCGCCGCAATAACGATCACCTGAACCTGATTCACCCGCAAAATTATAATTACTTCAATACGTTAAGCTCGAAACTGGGCTGGTCGAAAAAATTGTTCTAAAATCCGTTGCCAGCTACTTTACTGGTTATAGAACCAGTATATACTGTATGAAAAACCATATCTGTGTTTTCGTACAGGAAAGCTTTCTATGCTGGCACAACTGACCATCAGTAATTTTGCGATTGTTCGTGAACTTGAGATCGATTTTCAGCGTGGCATGACCGCAATCACCGGTGAAACCGGCGCGGGTAAATCCATTGCTATCGATGCGCTGGGCCTCTGCCTTGGCGGTCGTGCGGAAGCCGATATGGTGCGTCAGGGCGCGAACCGCGCCGACCTTTGTGCCCGTTTCTCCCTGAAAGATACGCCTTCCGCTCTGGCCTGGCTGGTTGAGAATCAGCTGGACGAAGGCAGCGAGTGCCTGCTGCGCCGCGTTATCAGCAGCGATGGCCGCTCGCGCGGCTTTATCAACGGTACTTCCGTTCCGCTTTCTCAGCTACGCGATCTTGGCCAGCTGCTGATCCAAATCCACGGTCAGCATGCGCACCAGCTACTGCTGAAGCCGGAGCACCAAAAAACGCTGCTCGACGGCTACGCGGGCGAAAGCGACCTGATGCAGGAGATGGCGCAGAGCTATCGGCAGTGGAATAAAAGCTGCCGCGTGCTGGCGCAGCATCAGCAGCTGTCGCACGAGCGGGAAGCACGCCGCGAGCTGTTGCAGTATCAGCTGAAAGAGCTGAACGAGTTCGCGCCGGTAGCGGGCGAGTATGAAGCAATAGACGAAGAGTACAAACGCCTGGCGAACAGCGGCCAGCTGCTGTCGACCAGCCAG
This sequence comes from Pantoea sp. sgz302252, assembly GCF_042610525.1. Lineage (GTDB taxonomy): Bacteria > Pseudomonadota > Gammaproteobacteria > Enterobacterales > Enterobacteriaceae > Erwinia. The sequence continues at coordinate 70,320 of NZ_JBHDVM010000010.1, read as the reverse complement.
CAGGCACTAATGCTGCTGGCAGACGGCGAACATACCACGCTGCAAAACCAGCTTTATACCGCGCAGCAGCTGCTGAGCGAGCTGGTGGCGCTGGACGAAAAGCTGAACGGCGTGTGCGTAATGCTGGATGAAGCGGCCATTCAGATCAGCGAGGCCAGCGACGAGCTGCGCCATTACTGCGAGCGTCTGGATCTCGATCCTAACCGCCTGTACGAGCTGGAACAGCGCCTGTCGCGCTACATTGCGCTGTCGCGCAAGCACCGTATTTCACCAGAGGAGCTGGCGGGCTACCATCAGCAGCTGCTGGATGAACAGGCGCAGCTGGATCAGCAGGAGAGCAATCAGGAAGAGCTGTCGCTGGCCGTAGAGAAACACCATAAGGTCGCGATGCTGTGCGCAGAGCGTCTGCACCAGCGCCGCACGCACTATGCCCAGGAGCTGAGCCAGCTGATCGGCGAGAGCATGCACGCGCTTTCCATGCCGCACGGCCGTCTGGCAATCGAGGTGCAGTTCAATCCGGAGCATCTCACCGTAGAAGGCGCCGATCGCATTGAATTCCGCGTCACAACTAACCCAGGCCAGCCGCTACAGCCGCTGTCCAAAGTCGCCTCCGGCGGCGAGCTGTCGCGTATCGCGCTGGCGATTCAGGTTATTACCGCCCGTAAGATGGATACACCGGCACTGATTTTCGATGAGGTGGACGTGGGCATCAGCGGCCCGACCGCTGCCGTGGTTGGCAGAATGCTGCGTCAGCTTGGCGAGTCTACCCAAGTGATGTGCGTTACGCACTTGCCGCAGGTTGCCGGCTGTGGCCATCAGCATTTCTTCGTCAGCAAAGAAACGGACGGCGAGATGACGGAAACCCATATGCGACCGCTGGATAAGCGATCGCGCCTGCAGGAACTGGCGCGTTTACTGGGCGGCAGCGAGGTAACGCGCAATACCCTGGCTAACGCAAAAGAGCTTTTAGCCGCCTGAGACCGCACTTTTTTGGCATCCGGAGGTCATAACCTTGCTCCGTAGAGGTTTCCAACTGCGGAAAGGTTTATTATCATCGACTTCTGACGCTGTTGTCGAAGCGATAAACCGATACAGAAAATAAATAGCCTGATGCCCAAGGTGTTGGCCCGAAAAGGAATAAAGATACTTATGCGCTGTAAAACGCTGACTGCTGCGGCGGTGGTTCTGCTGATGACGACCGCCGGATGTTCCACTCTGGAGCGAGTGGTTTACCGGCCAGACATCAACCAGGGTAATTACCTGGTTGCGAATGACGTTTCTAAAATCCATACCGGCATGACCCAACAGCAGGTTGCTTACACCCTGGGCACGCCGATGATGCATGACCCTTTTGGTAGCAACGTCTGGTATTACGTTTTCCGTCAGGAGCCTGGCCACGAGCCAGTTAAGCAGCAGACGCTAACGCTGACTTTCGACAGCAACGGCGTGCTGACCAATATCGATAACAAGCCGCAGCTTGCTTCCGGTAAGAATTAAGGTTTGCTTTCAGCAAGGCTGTTTCTGACGGGGTAACGAGCAGAAAGCCACTGAACGGAAGATAAAAGAGATAAGGCGCTGAACGGCGCCTTATTTTTTTGCCGCTTTCTCGGCCCGCTGGCGACGCAGCTCTTTGGGATCGGCCAGCAGCGGACGATAGATTTCTATCCGATCGCCGCTGTGAACCTCATCGCTCAGCTTCACGGGACGGCTGAACACGCCCACTTTGTTGCTGGCAAGGTCGATATCGCTACGCAGCTCCAGCAGCCCGGAAGCCCTGATCGCCTGCTCTACGGTGGCGCCCTCTTCCACGTTAACCGTATACAGATACTGTTTTTCCGGAAGCGCGTAGACCACCTCTACCGCGATATCAGGCACTGTAGACCTCTTTGGCGCGTTTGGTAAACGCCTGCACCATGCTGCTTGCCAGCTCTTTGAAGATACGGCCAAACGCCATTTCTACCAGCATGTTGGTGAATTCGAACTCCAGATTTAGCTCTACTTTGCAGGCGTCTTCGCTGAGTTCGGTAAACAGCCAGCCGCCGGTGAGCTTGCGGAAAGGCCCGTCAACCAGCTGCATATGAATACTTTTGTTGTTGCTCAGCGTGTTGCGCGTGACGAAGGTTTTACTGATCCCGGCTTTGGAAACATCTACCGACGCCGTCATCTGCTGTTCGCTGGAATCCAGCACGCGACTGCCGGTACACCCTGGAAGAAACTCCGGATAGGCATCCACATCGTTTACCAATCGGAACATTTGCTCGGCACTGTAGGGCACCAGCGCAGAACGGCTAATCTGGGACATAACTTTTCCTGTTGTTCTTAAACGTTACAATAATAACATCGACAGCCTGTAAACAAAAATTCTCAGCCGCCAGCGTTCTGCTAAAATAGCGCTTTTCCCCGCGCTTGTTGTTACAGGGGATGCCATCATTCACCGCTTCATGTACACTAAGTTGCACTATGACAAAGAAAAAAGCACATAAACCCGGTTCTGCCACCATCGCCATGAACAAGCGGGCGCGCCACGAATACTTCATTGAAGAAGAGTTCGAAGCAGGTCTGTCGCTTCAGGGATGGGAAGTCAAATCACTCCGCGCCGGTAAGGCCAACATCAGCGACAGCTATATCCTGCTGCGCGATGGCGAAGCCTATCTGTTCGGGTCAACCTTTCAGGCGCTGACCGTGGCTTCATCCCACGTGGTCTGCGATCCAACCCGTAACCGCAAGCTGCTGCTCAAGCAGCGCGAGCTCGATTCGCTTTACGGACGAGTAAATCGGGAAGGCTACACGGTAGTAGCGCTCTCGCTGTACTGGAAAAACGCCTGGGCCAAGCTGAAAATCGGCGTGGCAAAAGGTAAAAGAGAGCACGATAAGCGCGACGATATTAAAGATCGTGAGTGGAAATTAGACAAAGCACGTATTATGAAGCACGCAAATCGCTAAGCCTCTGGTAAAGCGATAAGTTTTTCTGCTATACTGCTTAACAGTACTTGGGGCTGATTCTGGATTCGACGGGATTTGCGAAGCCCAAGGAGCATGCCGAGGGGCGGTTGGCCTCGTTAAAAGCCGCAAAAAAATAGTCGCAAACGACGAAAACTACGCCCTAGCAGCTTAATAACCTGCTAAGAGCCCTCTCTCCCTAGCCTCCGCTCTTAGGACGGGGATCAAGAGAGGTCAAACCCAAAAGAGATCGCGTGGATGCCCTGCCTGGGGTTGAAGCGTTAAACCTAATCAGGCTAGTTTGTTAGTGGCGTGTCCATCCGCAGCTGACAGGCGAATGTAAAGATTGGACTAAGCATGTAGTGCCGACGGTGTAGTAATTTCGGACGCGGGTTCAACTCCCGCCAGCTCCACCAAATTCTTGGTCGATGGTACCAGAACCATTCGATGAAGTCCTGAAAGCCCGCATGGCGTAAGCCCTGCGGGCTTTTTTGTGTTTGTAATTTTCCGAAGAGATTCAGTTAAATCCGGTGATTGTTGTTATAGGGTCAGATGTAGGCTCATAACATATACCAATTCACGCAGAAAGCCGCGTATGGCAAAAACTACACGTCCTCTCATCAACACAGAAGTTCTCCGTTCTAAGTCCATCAATAAAGATTTGACGCTGCATGATGGTGACGGACTTTTTATGTTGGTCAAAACGACCGGAAAGAAGCTTTGGCGCTTTCGCTATCAGCGGCCAGCAACAAAGCTGCGCACCATGATGGGACTGGGGGCTTTCCTGGCCCTTTCGCTAGCAGATGCCAGACGCCTGCGTGCCGATTATCTCTCCTTACTTGCGAACAGCATTGACCCACAGACCCAGGCCGAACAGGTCACAGAACAGCAACAAATAGCGTTGGACAGCATTTTCTCAACTGTGGCAGCTAACTGGTTTACCTTGAAACAAGCCAGCGTTACGGCGGATTACGCTAAGGATATCTGGCGTTCTCTTGATAAAGATGTTTTCCCTACCATCGGCTAGATTCCTGTGCAGGAAATCAAAGCCCGAAAGTTGGTAAAAGCATTGGAGCCAATCAAGGCCCGAGGTGCTCTTGAAACCGTTCGTCGTCTGGTACAGCGCATTAACGAAATTATGATTTATGCAGTTAATACCGGGCTGATTGATGCTAACCCTGCTTCCGGTATCGGGATGGCATTTGAAAAGCCTAAGAAGCAGAATATGCCAACGCTTCGACCGGAGGAATTGCCGAAGCTTATGCGTTCGCTGGTGATGTCGAATCTGTCCGTTCCCACTCGCTGCCTGATTGAATGGCAGCTCCTGACTCTTGTGCGCCCTTCGGAGGCTTTTGGCACTCGTTGGATAGAGATCGATCTTGTAGCTAAACTTTGGACTATTCCAGCCGAAAGAATGAAGGCTAAGCGTGAACACATTGTTCCTTTGTCACCGCAGGCTTTAGATATTCTAGAAGTGATGAAGCCTATTAGTTCTCATCGTAAACATGTTTTCCCGAGCAGGAATGATCCTGAGGAATAGCCAGACTGCTAATGCAGCACTTAAACGTATTGGTTACGGAGGTAAACTTGTTGTTCATGGACTACGTTCTATAGCTAGTACAGCGTTGAACGAGGCTGGTTTTAATTACAATCTCTGGGGTGTAAAAATAAAACCATAGGGCTCACGCCCTATGAAAAATAATTATAAAGTTTCCAATGCAAAATTGCGATATCGCATTAATGCATAAATATATCTGGTAGTAGATGCAGGTGTCCACGTTCTCTCGAGTTCTTTTGCAAGTGCTGCCCCCATCATTTTCTTATCATCATCGCCAAATTTATTTATATAAGAACTTAATATTTTTATAGTTGGGGACTCAGTAACTAACCTAGCTAAAGCTCTTTTTATATTGATGCTTTCTAATATAACTTCTATTTTATTATTTATCATCACACCATCATTTTGCCGAGAACAAAAACCTAGAGATATTAAATCCTGTACTGCATTCCTATGTTTATTCGCATGAATAAATGAGTGACTCATTTTTTTATTGGCGCACAAATATTCAGCGACTTTGAGTGTTTTTTCTGGTGAGGTAGCAGCTAAGAAAAGCGATCCCCTTCTATTAAGAACTCCTCTTTTATCTAGATCAATTGCCCCAAACGCTGGGGAAAACAACTCTCCATCATATATAACCACGGATTTTCCGATTACCGCTAGAAGTCCCGTAAATTGTAACCAAGCCAATAATCGTGAACTATAAGACTTAGGATACCCACCGTCTTTATTTTTATAGGTGCGGGCAATTATTGATTCATACTTATCGATAGGGACTCTTTTTAAATCAGTATCAACAATACTTTCTGCCAATTCTAACAATACACTATGACTCTTGAAATGCTCACGAAGAAACTCAGGGATATTAGTAATAGTCTGTTTACAAACTATATTTCCATTTACGTCTCTGTCTATGAGAACAAAATATTGCAAATCCATTAAAACATTTATTAATGTTCCTCGGCTATAATTGAGTTTGGTTTGCAGTTCATCCAAGCTAATAGTTTTGAACGAGTTTACAACGTCAAGAATTAACAAAACCATTTTCGGAGATGTTGATGGCATGTATGACCATGGTATAACTGGAAGGTCATTTCCTTTCAGGTAGTCTCGAAAAACATCCCAATAGACTGATAACTTTTCACCTGTTTTAATTATCATTCTATTTGAAATTAGCTCTAAAACGGTATCACTCCCAAATTCTTTGGTAACTTCATATTGACTAATTGGAGAGTTTTTTGCCACAAATTTCAAACATGAATTTTCTTTTTCAGGTCTATCTAAGTCTTCATGAAATAAATTTGAAATTTGTAGTTGGCTAACCAACATTTGATCTTGTGAGATACCTCCTTTTAACTTTTTGAATACATGAATACAAAGCTTCTTCAATAACCATGGATAACCTTGAGCTTGCTGAATAAGACGCGTACGTAACGGTTTATTCAATTTAAATCCTGTATTTAGCTCGAAACTGCTAATTAATTTAGATGAATCCTTTAGATCAAAAGGCTCTAGCCTCTTTTCAATCCTATAATCTTTTAGCCGATTCCACATTGAGTATGCTGGATTTTCATCCCCTAAAGTAATACCGGTCCGCCATGAGAACCCTACAACTAAATTGCTTTGTAATGCAGAAACATCGAGTGCGAACCGTTCAAATTCTTTAAATAACCCAAATAGCTCCTCTTTCATAAAAACTTCTTCGAATTGATCAAAGAAAACAGTCAATACTTTATCATGTTCAGAAAGGTATTTTAAACATTCCTGAACGCTCTTAGATCCTATGATATCCGTAACACTTTCAATCAGAAAAGGTTTTTCATATTCAATAAAACCTTCTTTGGTCGCACTGCTGAAAGCTTTAACTACTGCTTCTGCAACAAAACGTCCGCCTCTAGCAGAACGTACATCGACGGGAGTAAGGAAGAATTTATTTTTCCATTTTTGATTTTTAAATCTTGAGGATAGCCTTGCTATTAAAGATGATTTTCCATTTCCTGAACCGCCGATAAGTGACAGGACTCTACTTTGAGAACTATTTCCTCTAACATTTTCAAGATAATCCCAAACTTCTTTCTGTATATATTCTCGACCAACAAAGTCTTTCGGCTGACATGGTTTATAATCCATAAAATCGTCAGCTAGAATTATTTCACTTACTATTTCTCTTTCGTAATTTTCAGATAATTTTGAAGACGAAATAGTTTGTTCCGGTTCAGATAATATATAAAATCCTGTTACTTCCAACCCTTCAAAAAGTCCTTGCTCCTTTATTATATCACTTATGCGACTAACACTTGGCATTCTACTATTTTTATTTACAGCGAACGGCACCACTCTTATAGGGCTACCATTTTCAACTTCTTGCAAAAGCCAAGTCATTTCTATTTCAGGGTGAACTAAAAGAGTTGCATTAGTATATTTTGCCGGGATATCATCAGTTGGAATATCCTCAACCTTACCTGTTGCAAGTATAGATGTAAGAATCTCTTTTTTATTAAAAAAAGAATAATCCACACGATCATCAAATCTAAAATCCTCAAGCGTTGACTGAGCATCTTTACCTAAATCAGAAATTGAAAAAAGTGCGATTTTTTTAACTCTCAACCTAAATGCTTGAGAAAATGCCAAATCAACCACAGATGAGTCAATTTTTTGCTGCATGAATTTACACTCTACATACAGTTTTTCATTTGATGGTGTATGAGTAGCCTGAATATCAATTTCCATGCCAGATTTTCTGACTTCCATACCATCAATTTTATACGATTGCCGGCGTAGTATATCAGCGCAAAAATTCTCGAAAAACTTCCCTCTCAAGGTATTAGAATAATTATTAGGAACACAAACCATCAAATCTTTATTCAGTGGTAACGGTCTAGCCATTTATATACTCCTGATCTCATATCCTTTTAACAAGTAAGATATCAACCTCGAGTTTCAGAAACCAGTCTTTTGCGCATATTTACGACATCATAATTTTTTTCTTTGCCTCTATAGTGCGCAATGCTATCCCCGCCACGCCTGCCCGCTTTATGCATCGCTTTTCATGCAAGTGCATGATACGTGCAGAGCCACGCCCGGTATGGCTTGAAAGGTGGAAAGCGGCGCATGATTTCACATGCAGCTCCATGCACGCTATGCATGCACGATTCTTTACAAAGCGGCTGGCCAGAAAAAGGGCTTCAGAAGAACAGAGGACAGGCATAAAAAAGCTGCTGGTAGGACAGCGGCTACGCGCAATTAATGAATCTGGCGGAATGCACAACTGTAACGGCTAAGCGTCTGCCGTTCTCGTACCGTTTCCGGTGGCACTTCCACTACTTTCTCCGGCTGTGGTGGTGCGGTGATCATCTTTGTGATGCTCTTATTCGTCTTGAAGGTGCATGAACAGTCCAGGTTAGTGCACTGGTGATAACGCTTTTTCATCTGTTCGGACATATAGCGGCTCGATTTGATGTGTACCGTACTTTTGCAGTAAGGACAGTGCATCATTTCTGGCTACCCTCCTGAAGTTTTGCACGCTGTGCCCTAATTGATTTAGCCAGTTTCTGACGGCGCAGGGGACGCGTATAAAGCTCCATATCCCCCCCGTCAGCGCCGGGACGGTGCAGGCCTATATTTTCCAGCAACGATGCCTCTTTCAGCACGCTTTCCGGCAGGGCCGCAGCCGCCTGAGTCAGCGCTTCACCAACCAGATAAGCTACGTCTTTAATCCGGTCACGGTCTTCACCGGCAAACGTCGGTGAAAGTTATTCACGGTGGATACGCAGCTTAATGGCCCATAACAGCGACGGACTCACGTTGCGCAGGGTTGACTGTAAATGCAAATCCTCGAACCCGGTAAACGCTTCGCCGTGTGATTCCACGAACTCTTTACCACTGCCGCAGCCTTTCAGTATCGCCTCCTGCTTATCCAGCGCTAACTCTTTAAGCAACCCGCTAAACTCATCGGCTAGCTCCCGACTGGCGATGCGCTGAGAATGTTCGGCGCGCAGCTCGTCAGTGAGATTGCCTCGTAGGTTGTGGAAGCTCGTGCGCCAGTTGTTCTCGGCTTCTTTCCCTGCCTCGATGGCTGCCTGCATTCGGCCAGGAGGTACCGCAGACACTGAAAGAGTATGAACGCGTGCTGCTCAAACGCAGAACAAATAACGGCATACAAACTAATCTGACGTTGCATGAGGACAGCGAGGCAGATTGGCTACCGGCATGTAGCGTCTGATAACATCATTCCACAAAAACCGGCTTAGGCCGGTTTTTTTAATATGCGATGCAATTATTAACATCTGTTAAATTCAGAAATAAATAGATAGCTAATAATTTTACATAAAGTTTAAAACGCACCCTAACAAGGTATCTAAAATTCAAAGAAACAAAAATTAAAAATCAAAATACTCATGCAACCGCCAATCTAGACAAAAGGTAGCTTTCTATTAGACCACAATATGCATTCAGTTGCCCTTGCGGATTAACAGCCATTAATTCATCTAACAATCGCCTTAATTCGGCTTTAGTACGGCGCTTTCCTATTTTACACGAAAGCTTAGTTCGCAAAAACTCATAAACTCGGGATCTATTCTGTACAAGTCGCGCATTATTAAGATTTAATACCGTATCAATCTGTCTTGAAAACTCGTCATCTGTTGAGTGTAGTTTACCTTGTCCACCATATTTGATAAGTTCATTAATTCTGTCTTGTGGTCGACTAGGATTGTATTTAAGAGATTGACTTCCTTTACGACTGTCACAGGTCTGATTAACAAACTTCTCTCCCTCTCCTCCCTTGCAACAGCCCAAGAGATTAGAATAATCAAGCTGAAGCGCTGAGTTGCCAGCCTGAGATGCCCAATGCTCTACTTTCATATTATCAGCGGTTATTCTCGTCATACAGTAAGCGCAAAGGTGCCCTTGTTCTCTCAACAAAGATAATCTTACCGCATTCTTTACTGGCGTAAAATTCTGCCCATCATATTCTCCACCGGCAGCGCGATAAGTGGTTAGTAAACGAGGTTCAGTACCTTTTTTTATACCTCTCATTCCTCATCCCATCCTTGAATATCAATGTCAAGTTTAGCACTAATTAGTTCAGGAATTTCTCCATTGAGTTCTATTTCCATTGCGGCAATTTTCGACTTTGCCTCTTCAATTTTTCCGTCAGATATGAGCATAAAAATTCGATCAATTTTTTCCTGAACTTCGGGTGAGCGATCTAAATTCAAACTATCAGTTTTCATAATTTCATTGAGAACTTGATTGGATGTTAAACCATATGACTGCTTTGGAGAAGAACAGGTAAATTTATTATCATCATCTTTGCCGAGCATAAATATTTGATCATGCACCACCTCACTGATAATTTGTGGTGAGTGGGTTGAAACTATAAACTGGCAGTTAGGAAAAACAGCATTAAGTTTTTTCAAAACAGTCCGTTGCCATTCTGGGTGAAGGTGCAAATCAACTTCATCAATCAGAATAATCCCGGCTGTGTGTAAAGGTTTTTGGGATAATGGGTTAAGAACCATCATTCGCCTACAAATATCAAGAACAAGCGCAAGCAATGATTTTTCGCCCTGAGATAGTTGAAGAACATTAATTTTCCTATTGTTCTTTTCAACTGAAATATGAAGCGAAGGCTTTAGCTCAACTCTCAGGTTTTGAAAATCTTCCATAAACAATGACACTGTATCATTTATTATTTTTAGCGCTTTCCTTGCTCCACTGCTTTCTTTCTTACCCTGACCAGACTTAATATTATTAATTAATTCACTTAGGGATTTCCGAGAGTCTTCGTCTGATAAAGCTAGCTTTTCCAGTGTAGCAAGCACTGAAGGGGAAACTTGAGTATCATTAACTTTCTCATGCTTAACTAAATCATCAAGACGCTTATACCAACGGAAAAATCCTTTAAAATCGGCTTTACCTGCAAGAGAACCAGTATACCCATCGAAGCGATTATAAATATCTGTAGAAGATATTTCATCAAACTCAGCCACGTCTCTTGAGTTTATATCTGTGGATCGCATCACGCCATAACATGCTAAAAGTGGAAGTTCGAAATGCTCATTTTTTTCGCAAGCTAATTTGTATAAATGACCCAATGTAGTGAAATCAGAATAATAACTTTTTTTATTAACAACACTTCCATCCTCGACTTCGCACAGTTCGAGAGTGGAGCTATAATCTTTTTTTAGTTTAACATTTGCTATAACTGAGCTATAGCCATCATTATTGCCAAGGGTAATATCCGCCTTATCGATATCCTTCCCCCTTCCGCCTTTGTGAACAATGCGTTGTATAAGCCAACCAAGACTGATTGAAATAGCGTCTAATACAGTAGTCTTACCCGCCCCGTTATTGCCCACCAATACCTGAATTTTATTTTTCTCAAGATTAATATTAAGGCGATCTACAATCCTGAAATTAATAATGGACAATTGAGATAGTTTTAAACTCTGTTGACTAAACTGTTTCAAAGCTAAATCAAGGTGTTCATTTGCCTTATCTAAATCCTGCTTTAAAAATTTTCCGCTACTATAGTTTAAATACAATTGATAAGAAGCAGCAATATCTCCGTTTCGAGATTTTATAGCAAGCTTATTGAATTTTTTATTTTCTATAGGTTCCATCTTCCTTCCTTAGCTTGAGTAAATCTAAGACGGTCTCTTGAGAGTACTTCTTAGACATTCGGAGTCTAAACTCAGGTTCAATATAAATAGCAAATGATAACAAACCTTGTAGATAATAAGTCACCTCAGGTTCAAGCAAGCCTAATTTATACTTATGAATTAGAGAGGAAATAAACCTCTTTCGCTCGCGGCCCACTGACAATGTGCCTTGTGTAGTTAATGTTATTCCAGTTATATGCCGATTGTGAGCTCGAGAAGTATATATAGTCTTACGATCGTTCAATGTTATTCTATTAGAATAGTTCTTGTTTAGAAAGGTTCTCACTTCATCGGGCAATGTGAATAAAGCATTTTTATGGCGAGTTGAAAATGTGAGATCATCGGCATAACGAGAGTACACTATCTCACGTTGCTCACAAAGACTGCTAAACGCCTTATCAAAGAGATACATAATTATGTTCGATATGAGCGGTGAGCTAGGAGCACCAACACTCAAAGAAAGTCTACCAGACTGACTTTTAGCTTTATTCCAAAACAAACCTTTTGTGAGTAATCTTTCCTCCGCAACAGATAAATCATACCCACTCCATTTGCATGCCATAAAAAGCAGATCGGGAGTAATACTGTTAAAGAAATCTGAAAAATCTAATTTAAGAATATAAGGATTATCAGAATGCATTTTCGCATTATGTTTAATTCCATACCCTTTTTTATAGGCTAAAGCACTTTTATGGATTAGAAAGTGGGCTTCTAAAACATTTATTAGCTTGTGTTGAAAAGCCTTAAGCTCACTTGATGGATGAGCAATGATTCTCTCTCCACCGTTACGCTTAGGAATGCTGTATACCTTATAACGGTTAGGTGCGTTGTATAGGAAGTTGTCGATTTGCCTGCGATTACGTGGCTGAATTTCGGTCAGTTTCGCGTAGAGGTTGAGGCGCACCCTAAATCCTTTGATAGTCATAGACAGTTAAGATTGTGGCAAACTGAGTGATCAGTTTGCCACTGCCCTTTACTAAAGGATGCGGTAGTTGTTCTCCGCAGCCGCGAACACTTGGAGCGGCTGCGGAGAACAACTACCGCAACCACGATACTTTACAATAAGTTAGAGTCTGGCTAATCGCCCGACTAGACGTAAACGCCTGCACGCTAAAGGACCTTATGAGTTTACTTTATTAGATACTTCACATCAATGCCCTCACCATTTTGCATCTCTGACAACGAATCGTATTTTCTGTCTCAGCTGTCGTGAGCACTCCTAGTGCACACTGGTGTGCATCACACCACAAGCCGTTCACTATTTAACGCCATGAATTCAATAAACAAAAACCAAAGGTGAAGGGTGTGAACACTTTTCCATAAAATCATTTTATTTTTGGATTTAGCACCGGGCATTCGATATCCTTGCCATATCGTTACGAGGTGTGAGATCCCATAATTGGTACACGTTTAGGTACACACACCAAAGTTGAATTGGCTAAAAACACTTAATTTCATAAGGTTGCGAATTCTCTTCAGATTCCGCTAGCTCGATGGTACCAGAACCATTCGATGAAGTCCTGAAAGCCCACATGGCGTAAGCCCTGCGGGCTTTTTTGTGTTTGTAATTACTCGATACCTCGCTGGTTAAAGCTACATTCCGGTGGTGATTCTGGCGGTGACCAACAAATCGATGTACTTCAGCGACCGCAGTGGCAGCGTGTAACGTCGCCGCGTCAATCTGTCATTTCCGAACGTGATTCCGGCAAACGAACGTTATCCAAAGCTACTTGAGAAGATTGCCGGTGAGCTGGCGGTTATCGTGCGCCACCTGATGCAGCGCTTCACCCGGCCGGACGACGCCCGTGCGCTGTTACAGGCGCAGCGGTCGTCAGAGGAAGCGCTGGAAATCAAGCGCAGCGCCGACCCGCTGGTCGACTTCTGCGGCTACCTGACGCCGCTGAGCACGCCGACCGGACTGTTTATCGGCAACGCCAATATCCGGCCGATGAACCCGCGCCGCTACCTCTATCACGCCTACCTGTCCTTTATGGAGGCCAGAGGCCATCAGCACCCCATGAGCCTGACGGCATTCGGCCAGGCGGTGCCGCAGACGCTGAAGGAGTACGAGATAGAACTGCTGAAGCGCAAGACAAAGAACGGCATCCAGACCAGCCTGGAGCTGAGCGAGGACTGTGAGGCTGACTGGCTGCCGCGCTGTGATGCATTAATAATCCAATGAATACCAAACCGGCTCCGGCCGGTTTGTGCCATGAGCGGTCATGATTAATATTAAGATGTCTTATTCAGCGGCGAGGGGATCAACAGACCACTATCTTCACAAGCATTAAATATTAAAAGACCGGGTAAACCAACCCGGCCCAAACCTTATAATGTATATCATTTTATTATTAATTAATTTTATCAAATAGCCTGAACTGAATTAGCAAGCCGTTTTTCTTGTCCAAATGGTGTTGTATAAAAACGTTGTTCAATACCGTAAAGCAAATATTTTAATTCATCATCATTATTTATCGCAAAAGTCTCAGACTCCAAATCGAAACTTACCTTTTCTCGACAATAATCATTAATATATACAAGCATCTCCGCCTTTTCTGCTGGAGATAAAGTAGCCAGCGTATCCATTGCAAGAGCAACTCGCTTCCTGTTCGGCTTAGATACTTTATTCACATCATATCCCTGTGAAAGACTGATGAAGGTCTCGGAAAGAAATTGAGTCACCTCTTCCTTTGTTGCTTCTTTAAAGAGTATGTCAATACCCTGAAATATACTACTTATAGTAGCCAAGTCTCTAAAAATTAACCTATCATCTCCTTTAAAATATACTGCATCAGGAAATTCATTTATAACAAGACGATTTTCATTATTTTCAACAACTACAGCATCGCCAAAAGAAAGGGTTTTTTTCCTTATCATTTGTGATGGGGTTACCTTTTGGAAATAAAAATCACTATCCTGAACAGACATGATGTAAGCAATACTGGAGAACTGAGGTTTCGTCAAAACTAAGAACTCCTTTGAGTCAAAATCAACCTTGAGTATGTCTAAACAATAGCTTTGCTCACTAAAGGCTTCAATTTTAAACCATGCTTCTTCATCCAAATTATGGTCAGGATTATAAACTACACAGTTTCCATCTGTAACAACGACTGGGGGATAGAGAGTGAAATCTGACAGCAATTTACAATAAGGATTTTTGCGCAGCTTTTTGACTTTCGCGAATACATTATTCATTGTCATTTCCTTTCAATAAATGTGTAGTCATTAATTCTGAACACCTGAGGAATAACGATCTGCCTAGGTGTTTTATATTTATATTTGCTAATAAGAAAGATGCAAGCGCCACCTTTAGTCTGTATACTATAAAACTCGTAACGAAAAACTAAAAATAGCGGATTAAAATATAGAGCCTGAGACAAAAAGGTAAAAATAAATAAAACGCTATAAACAAAAAACAAAGAGCTCCAACTTGAAATGCTTAGCGCCACAAAAAAATACCCCAAATAACTGGGTAAGAAACTATTATTTGCATGTTCAATGCTTACTGCATCACCTTCTTGAAAATCGTCCGTGCTTAGACCACGACTGAGTAAGATGCTTAAACCGGTGAGCAGCACAGGAATCATGAGATACAAAAAATATGATATGAATGGGTGCCAGTCACTTAAAAAGCCAACCTGTGGATAAAATTGCAGGAAATATCCCAGCGTGTACTTTTTCTGAACAAAAAAGACTATAACTAACAAAGATGTAGCATTGAAAGTTAGCAACAGCCTGAAAAGTATGTTAACTATGGCGCGCCTCCTGTGAGCAAGAACAGGGTACATTTAGTGGCTTATGTACCAAATCTCTTTTGTAAATTTTTGTGGATTGAATTCCTGCTGTTTAAAAGCAGCGAAGTAATACCAGCATAATGCAGAAAATCTCTGTATACCAACTATTACGTTATCGATTAGATTGAGCTCTTCAAACTTCTTACTAATTCAATAGGTTGGACGTCATCGCCTCCCGGGCAGGCATAAAGTCAATCGCTCAAAACGATTTTCAATAATTCTAGCGTACCGATTAAAACGCTGAAGTCTGCTTATCACAATTGAGCCGCTCTCCATTGGTTATGGCTCTGATGTTTAGCAGATATACCTCAATTTCAAAGCAATTGCTGTCACCGCCATACTGTTCGATAACAGCGATTCACTTCCGCTTCTCGCTCAAAGCAGTCGTTCGGCTTAGGCAATAAGCGATGTGCAAAGTAGTAACTACTTAATACTATATTCAGCCTAACTAATATTCACCGAGGTGTGAAGCTAACTAGGGGCTTCAGTGCAATACATAACTATATGAAAAACCAAGCTGGTCAGACCAAATTTTACGTCTTAAGATGAACAGTGTTCACCTTGGATGAAGAGTAGTGAATAGTACTCGCTTAAGTGATCACCATTTAAGTTATTGATAATAAATGATTAAAATCAAAGGTGAACAGGGTGAACACTTTTACGTAAAATCTTTTTTTGAGAGTTGCGAAAAATCACAGCTTGAAAATTACTCATTCACATGAAGGCGTCACGTCATTATCTTTGATAACTTTTATGGGCCACAGCGAACGACAACATGTTTCAACTGTCTATGCGTAGTCACTAACTATTAACCTGTTGAAAAGCCACAGACGAAACGGCATTGGTATACGCTTAGGTATACCAATCAAAGTTGAGTTCACAGAAAACATTTAAAAACATAAAGTTGAAGGAAAAAATCAGATTCCGCCAGCGCGTAAGCCCTGCGGGCTTTTTTGTGTTTGTAATTACTCAATACCTCGCTGATTAAACCTGCATTACGGCAGTAGTACTGGCGATGAACAACAATCCGATGTGCTTCAGCGAACACAGCGCGACGACTCCCGTCGCCGGGTTATCCTGCCGTTCCCGGACGTGAAACCGGCAAACGAGCACGTCCCGCAGCTGCTGGACAAGATTGCCGGTGAGCCCGGCCATTATCGTGCGCCACATGATGCAGCGACTTACCCGACCTGATGATGCCCGCGAACTGCTACAGGCGTAGTTGTCTTCAGAAGAAGCGCAGGAAATCAAGCACAGCCCGACCCGCTGGTCGATTTCTGCTGTTATCTGACACACTGAATACCTCGACCGGGCTGTTTACCGGCAACGCGAATATACGGCCTATAACCCGCGCCGCTATCTGTATCACGCCTACCTGTCATTTATGGAGGCCAGAGGCCATCAGCATCCCATGAGTCTGACGGCGTTCGGTCAGGCGGTGCCGTAGACGCTGAAGGAGTCCGAGACGGAATTGCTGAAGCGCAAGACAAAGAACGGTCTCCAGATCAGCCTGAAGCTGAGCAAAGACTTTGAGACCGACTGGCTGCCGCGCTGCGATGCATAAATCATACGAAAATACCAAACCGTCTCCGGCCAGTTTGCGCCATAAGCGGAAATTGTTACAGCGGCTTGGCTTCGTTAGCGGAAAGCGGATCGGATTATTCCTGAGCAACAGTTATGATTCAAAAAGCTGGCCCCAGCGGAGCCAGCTGAAATCAGAAGCTGTAATTAACGCTCACTGAATAGTTTCTTGGTTCGTTGAATGCCACACCGCCCGACGGATTGGTGTTGTATTCACGATCGAACAGGTTTTTGATATTCCCCTGTACAGACAATTCTCGAGTGACCTGATAGCGCGCAAACAGGTTTGCCAGCGGATAGCTTCCCTGATAAATACGCTCGGTTACACCTGATGGATTGGTCGCTTCCTTATAGGTGCGGTTCTGCCAGTTAACGCCTCCGCCTACAGTCAGCTCAGGCAGCACAGGCAGATTGTAGCTGGTGAACAGCTTCAGGCTTGTTTGCGGCATATAAGGGTTGGTGCGATCGCCATCCGCGTCTTTCGCCACATAGCGTGTGGCACCGAACGTTAGCTTCAGGTTGTCTGTGACGGCACCGTTGATTTCAAAGTCCACGCCACGACTCACAACGCCTTTAGACGCTTTATAGGCGTTTTCGCTGCTGTTATTAACGTACGTATCGCTCTGAATCTGGCCCAGGTTATCCTGCTCAATACGAAATATTGACAGGCTCGCCGTGATACGGCTGTTATCCCAGTCGCCTTTAATACCCGCCTCGTAGTCCTTACCGGTCACCGGCTTCAGATAATTACCCTGCTGGTCACGATAAGTCTGCGGCTGAAAAATAGAAGTGTAGCTGGCAAAGGCAGAGTAGTTCTCGTTGATGTCATACACCAGGCCGCCGTATGGCGTAATGTTGTTCTTCTCCATATCCGCCGACGTGCCGTGCGCGCTGTACTGGGTATAGCGTGCACCAACGATAAGAGAGAGCGGATCGGCCAGCGAGAATCGCGCCGCGGCGTAGCCCGCTTTTTGCCGGATAGTATCCTCTGAGGAAAGGGCCCATGCTGGCCAGTCAGGCTCTGCCACATCGCCATTCCAGCTGTTCCAGTCGCCAATTTCCGCCGGAGAGAGTATAGAAGTTGAGTACAGGTAGCGGTTGCGCTGGCGGCTGTAATCCACACCCGCGACCAGCTGGTGCTGTCGACCAAACAGCTCAAACGGCCCGGTTGCATAAGCATCGACCGCCGTCTGGGTGCGAAGCCCCTTGTACCACCCGGCATATCCGTAGCCACTGCTATTCAGTATGCCGGTAGTCTGGTCCGGATATCCCGTCACATAAAGCAGCTTGCTGTCGAAGTCGGACTCAGTATGCGTGCCGTTAACACGCACCTGCCAGCCGTTTTCGAAATTTGTCGTCAGGTTCGCGAAGACCTTACGAGACAAAATATTGTAGTGCGTCCAGTCGGCAGAAGGATTATCGCCACGATCGTACTGAATTTTGCTGCCGTTGCTGTACCAGGTAGGCAGGCCGCCCCAGGTTGGACCATCGGTGTTGCGTGACTGATAATCGTATCCCAGGTCCAGCGTGGTGTTATCGGTGAGGTCTGCCGCTACGGTGGCATACAGGAACTTCTTACGTTTGTGATAACGGTCAACCCAGCTATCCTGATCCTGATATCCTGTTACCACGCGGCCGCGCAGCGTGCCGGATTCATTCAGCGGGCCGGACAGGTCGGCAACATAGCGCTGATTGTCCCAGCTGCCGTAGCTTGCGGAAAGATTGCCGGCAAAAGTTTTGCTGTCGGCCTTCTTCCGGATCATATTTATAGCTGCGCCTGGATTACCAGTCCCGGTCATTAATCCCGTAGAGCCGCGCACGACATCAATGCGTTCATAGATTGCAGAATCACCGTCGGTTTCACCAAAGTTCCACGCGCCAGTTTGTGTGGAAGGAATGTCATCGTAGGTATAGTTGTTGATGTAAAAACCACGGGAATAGAAGTCCACGCGCTCGGAGTCATTCTGTGAGGCCGAAATGCCGGTAACGTTCGCCAGTGCATCGCCCACGTTTTGCAGGTTCTGATCCTTGATGCGCTGCTGCGTCAGCACGCTGACCGATTGCGGAATATCACGCTGGGTCAGATTCAGTTTGGTTCCGGCGCGTGTTGCCGGAACGGTATAAGCCTGCGCGGGACTTGATGCACTGTCACCGCTGGTCTCAGCGGTGACTACCAGCGACTGCTCTTTACGGATGTCACTTTCCGCGGCTGAACTTTCTGCCGCCACAGCGGCCTGAATACTGACGGCATTTGCAATGCAAAACGTCAGTAATGAATAACAAAATGTCTTAGTAATTCCTTTGGTACCTGGTATGGCGATGATGCGGACTCCTGCTATCTCATTGAAAGACATGCAAATACCTCTTTATATTATTGTTTATACTTTTTATTCGCCGGTCATATGTGCCGTTTATAAAGAGTGCATATAAACGCGAGTAAACCGGTAAATCGCGCATCATAGTAAATACAAATGATATTGATTGCTATTTCTATTAGTGAAAAGCATCTCCCTTGCTTTCGGTTACCCGCGTAAGCTGATTTTGAGTCTGTATCAACAGGCGTTCTGTAAGGCCAGGTAACACAGCCGTTCACCTTCAGATACCGAGCCTATTTCGCCGAACCACCTCCTTTCCCTGCCTGGCGAAGTTGGCTGGTTTTGCCGGTTAGCGCAGTCGGGCTGACGCGCTCCGAAAGGGGCCATAAAGGAGGTTATGCAAAACTTAGCTGTGTGCTAAAAGTGAGCTCTTCCCTTTAAACAATACCGGGTTAAAGTAGTGATTCTGGCATTTCATTGTCTTGAAAAAAGACTGAATACGATGAAAAAGAGCCGTTATACCGAAGAAGAAATTGCTTTTGCCCTAAAACAGGCCGAAACCCGCCCCGTGTCGTAGAAGTGTGCCAGCAAATGGGCATTTCCGAAGCCAAGTTTTACAACTGGAAGAAGGAATTTGGCGGCATGGACTTCACCGAACTGCGCCCTTCTCCGTCAATTTTGTTGCTTTGCCTGTAGGTCGTGCCAATGTTGTCTTAGCGTGCCATATGCCCTTCTGTATACTTTTTTTAGATAGCAAATAGAGAACAAATCGAATTATTACATACAGTGATTATATGTTTACTTGATAGTAAAAAGGTCAGATATTGAACGCGCTGACGGGTGCGCTATCGCTTTGACGTTTTGCACGACGTAACGCCTGCCAGTTGCTGCTTTTGATAAAAGGAGAAATTATGTTATAGGGAAGATTTACAATCAATAATGCAGATTATGCACCGCTACATATAGACGGCGTCGGCACATTTCAGGCTTATTCAGGAAATGGAAGATACAGGAATAAAACGGGATTTACACATATAGCAATTAATGGGCCACTTCCAACAGGACGATATTATATAGTGGACAGACCAACTCGAGGGGCAAAAGGAACCTTATATAACATTGCTCATGATTCCTGGTCATGGCCGACTTCAACACCAGTAATTAAAGGGGAATGGTTTGCATTATACAGCGATGATTGCAGGCTTGATGACAAAACTTTTATAAACGAAGTTGAGCGCGGCAGTTTTCGTTTGCATCCGCCTGGGCCAGCCGGGATTTCTCTGGGTTGCATTACCCTACGCCATCGATCTGACTTTCTATTTATCCGACAAGCCTTACTTGCCACCACTTGCGGAAAATTGACTAACGGGCTTAAATGCTATGGTGAAATCGATAAGAGCTGTAGACGACAGGAAGTTAACTTGTGATTAAAATTTTAATATGTGGAATAAGCCTGTCAATCCCACAATTATTAACAAGGGTTTATTTTTATAATTACATGATGAATGAGCATACAGGAGAAATGACGCCGGAATGGTTTAACAGGCTCGAAGCTGCAGCCCATTTTTTGGGGTATACAGATTTAGAAGGTTTTATTGGAATAACCTTCTGGTTAATAAATATACTCCTATCAATTATATTATACATAATGCTTATTAACATGGTTAGGCATTATAAAGCCCGGCAATAGCCGGGCCCCATTATCTTTTCAACAGCTGTAGCACGATATTCTCGGCTAAATCTGGCTCATTACCTGATTTAATAAGCCCCAATCTCTATCACATTTTCTGCCCATGCAGCAAAACCTCGTGAACCCGTTTTCAGCCACTATCCATGCAAAGCCAAATGGTTAAAGCTGCCAAAAGATTCGCATGCAAATGGATATCAAATTCAACGCCTGTGCAAAACCTCGCCTGACCAGTTCTGGTTAGCCGTTTCAGGCGTATGAGCGGTGATGGGTTACAAACTGGCAGACGCTAACGCGCCTTGCCAGCCAAACGCAGCACCAGCCCAATAAAGAGCATTGCAATACCAGAAGCGTATATAGGGAACCAGCGTGCCCACCAGTTTGTTGAAAACAGCGGCGCGCTATTGGCATTGCTGGCGGCGAAGCTGCCATAAATATTCAGGGTTAAGGCTATTGCAAGGCTAATGAGGCCGATAAAAACCAGTAGGTTTGAAGTTCGAATCATCATCTTCTTCCTGTCCAGGGATCGTTAAACTCTGTAACCATTGTCGTCGAAAACACCTCTTACGTAGTAAGTTTTATCAACACTAATTTAGTGTTTCAGATTCAGGCGATGCCAGAAGGTTTGGCTACTATGGCTTCCCCTGACAGGCACTACAAAGCGTTTCTTATCACTTTGCATTTGCCCTAAACTGACAGACGCAACGGCCTGCAAGGCCCCAGGAGGATAATGAACGTCACCGATGCGATTGCATTGTCTGTTGTCACTCATGCAGGAAAACTTACACAGACGCGCAGCGAAGTCCTGCTTAACGGGAGTTCTACCGGGTTGTTAGTTGCCGGGAAGGTGCCCGAAGCAGCCGTTCAGGTAGCCGATAATCGTTATCTGCTGTTTATTACCGATGATGTGATTTTTGAAGAAAGCCTGAACGTTATCCTGATTGATCTGACGCTTGGCATACTCGACAGGCTGGAGCTGGGCCAGCAATACGCCACCGGTAGCTTTGCCGATTTATGCCTCGAGGCAAACAGCGCCAGCTTTCGCTTTATTGGCGACAACCTCTGGACGGTAAGTATTTTGACTCGTCCCGCGCTCAGACTGCCTTTTAGCGATCCTGCGGGTGTATCTCGTCCTGTGGGATTTAAAAAATATCTCAGGATATCGGTAAGGGCTGAATGAGACTGGTACTTGATTTCTAACCAGTAGATGACTTGTCGGATTGCCGGGCAAAACCTGCACGCCGTTCTTAATCACCCCTTGGTTTGTAAAATGCTACGGGCTTTACGCAGCCGATATCGTTTGTTGGATTACCGCCCGCCGGTTTCTTGCGGGCGGCTTTTTCCCTTTACGCGGTCAGCAGCTCATCTTCGCTGGCAAAACAGACGCTCAGCATTTGAAGGCGTTCCAGCAATACCCAGTGCAGCGTATCGCGGACAAGCGGATTGGTGAGTTCTGTGATGCTCCAGGCCAGCGCGAGGCACTGGTCGCAGAGTTCGCGTGTATCGGTGGGGATTGCGTCATACAGTTGATGATTCATAATGTATCTCCGATTCAATTAGATACTACCATCCCTGAAACGCCAATTTCTTTGGGAGGTAGACTGAGCAGGGTTGGCGTTCCGGTGAATCGGCTCCGGCGCTTCCAAAGAAGCCCCTACCCAGTCCACCATGGATTATGCACGAAAATATTTTTTCATACACAAGCACGTGCCTGGTTTTGACATCATAGCTGTTTGCATTTTCTAAGATGCCGCCGATTCAGTATGCGGAACGCCAATTCCGCCACCGGATTTTGCCGGTGCCGTTGCAGTCTACGCCCGTGAATTTGTCCTCTTCAATAGCTATTTCTGGTCCTGTTGCAAAACTGGAATGCGCTACGCAAAATATTGCAACTGGCAGTGAAATAAGGAATTATCTCTAACCTTTGCTTCTTTTAGAAGTCAGAAGTATGAGGTTGAATTTTTAATATCCCAGCCCATTCGTGTTTCAGCACCTTTGCCGCCCAGAGCACTTTGCTCCCAATATTGAAATTTTACTTTGTCAGATTCAAACTCATATTCAACATTTGTTATTGCTCCGTGATCCGTGAAGAGCACTTCCACGAGAATGGCATTCTCTAATGTAATCTTGTAATACTCTATTTGTCCATTACCCGCTTTACAGGCTGATAAAACCACGCTTCGAATCCTGTTGCCATTTGAAGTAAATAACAAAGCGCCTGCTGTTGTTTTGTCAACCTGGCAATGCACTGTTAAATTATGATAGTTAGCACCCCCTTTTCCTCCTGGCGTAACGGCCACTCTTTTTACTCCCCAGGAATATGCATTTACATCTGTCCATTCTGAATGGTCGGCATCTTTAGACTCACCTTTAATACCATCAATTTTCAAGAAAATAGTATTCATTGCATCTCTTCCTTCTGTTTACCCTGTCCTTTAAGTAAATCCGTAATTTATGGCCACTATCTTTAATAAAGAAAAATTATCAAAGGTTGAGTACTGCGCTCGTTTCCTTCATATAAAACCCTTGTTAAAGAAAAATCATTGCACTAATTAAACAGCATACAGACTCTGATAACAGGTTTGTCTGAATTTGGCTTTTTATCCATACCAGTAAATTACCAACCTCTTTCAGGAAACTATAATCAGTTACAGGATTTAATTAACCATATTCCATCGATATTTTCACGTCAGGAGAATTAAAACCCCTGCCTTTTATGATCACCCTTTATAAAAGCAAGGAAAAAATAGCCCCTGCCAAATTGCAAGACTATTTGATGATGAATTTGCACCTAAATATAGTCACAGTTGGCATTTAAACCACATGAGTTCCTGATAAAGTTAATAAAACCAAAAAACCTGCTAAATTTTGATATGTTTCTGACGTCTATCGCTAAAATTAATCATTACCTTCCTGATATTTTATTTAAATGAACCTTACTCTCTTTTTTGTCTGCATACAGATAAAATTCACTTCCGCTATCATCAGGTTTTTTCCATACTTCGTTTTCTGTTATGCTATGCCTCTCCCGTTTATATCCTTTAGAGTGCAAAAACGCCCTGATTTCCTCTGTATCGCTTGTTTCTTCAAAAACGATTTCATTAGCAGGTGCATAGCCGTCACCTGGGTAAGAAACAAAGTAATAATGCTTCGATATTCTGGGAACGCTGGCAATGTCCTTATCAGTAAGCATACGATATTTTATAAAATCTTCCTCATGGTAAACTATTTTTTCATCGAAGTTAAAAATAAACTTAAAAAACCCTGTCCATAAAGCAAATATGATGACAGAAAAGATAACAAAGTTAGTTGACGGTTTCATTTTCGATGCCTGTAAAATTAATTTCTGTTCCGTCGTGAGTTAAAAACCCTACCATACCGGAGAAGAAATCTTTCCAGGACGACACCCGCGCCATAAATTTCCGTAAAAGCGTTTACCCCTTGCTCTCCTGCTATAATCTGCTGTTTTAAAGAGATAATATCTTTTCCCAGAGCGTGCCCCATATCTATCCAACCCAGTACTTCAGTATACACAAGCCCATATCCGAGCTGGTTGAATTTGGAACCATCTGCAATATCACTTCTTTTACTCACAACTAATCTCCTTTTAGTCGAATATATTAAGTAACCAACCTATTTTATAATGAAAGTAACTTTCATTGCACATTTTTTATACTAAGAATAACTCCTGGATAGCTGTTCTCTGTTAAGCCCTTATCAACTTAGTTATGGAAGTAAGCAAACAGCCTCTAAATTTTGTACTTTGCAGTACCTACTTATCCAGCGATCTTGCAGACTATGTTCACTGTTCCGCGCTTTTCAACAGATGTTGCTGGCGCTGATCCAAACTGTTGTTCTCAATTTCACCATCGCCTGCCAAAACCGCTGCGGTAAAGGTTTTTAGCGTCCTGATTTCGCTTTTCCGCGCTCACTTTCCCTGCCTTTATCCCTGCTTTTCTTTCTCGGGCCGCTGGACGCCAGGCAAATCCGCCCATTTCTACTATGCTGAAAATACAGTTTATTCCTAAGGCGAGGCGACCAAAGCCGTGCCATGCTTAACTACACAACGGATCAATAACGTTTGGTGAGGATATTA
The DNA here is from genome assembly GCF_042610525.1 of Pantoea sp. sgz302252. Classification (GTDB taxonomy): domain Bacteria; phylum Pseudomonadota; class Gammaproteobacteria; order Enterobacterales; family Enterobacteriaceae; genus Erwinia. Next base: position 45,684 of record NZ_JBHDVM010000010.1, on the reverse strand, counting down.
TGAAAAAAACGATCATCGCACTTTCTGCTCTTCTGCTGGCTTCTCCTATTTTTGCCGCCACACACGCAACGGACGATACCGTAGCCGCCGCTAACGAAGGCGCTAACACGGCCAAAGAGAAACTGCACCAGGCGCAGGATCAGGGCAAAGAGCTGAAGCTCAAGTCTGAACACGCTGCGGAAGGTAAAAGCAACAGTACTTCCAGCAAAGTAAGTGAAGGCACGCAGAAAGCGTGGCACAACACTAAAGAAGGCACCGAGAAAGGCTGGGATGCGACCAAAGAAGGTACGCAGAAAGGCTGGAACAAGACTAAAGAAGGCGCCAGCGACCTGAAGAAAAAAGTCACTGACTAATCGCCTGTTTTGAACAAGCTGAAGGCCGCAATTGCGGCCTCAGACTGCTGACAAAGCTAAAAAAGCTTGAGTAAACATCTGTTTTATTACAGCAACTCTGCAGCTTGATAGCGGCAGAGGCAGAGCGGATAGGCGGGGCGCATGGACGCGCCAACCGAGCCCACAGGGACCGTGTTCACGGCGTGTCCGTGTCCCGATCTGCCTCTGCTGCTCTGCCACTGACTTTAAACGCGACCTGGGGCTTGTCATCAATCTCAGGCCGCAATCACGGCTTTTTGTTTTTGCAGGCAAAACTTCCCCAACCCTCTTCACACTTTTCTGCTCAATTTTTTCCCTGGCTGGCACAGTAATCATAACTCTTTCAAACTGCTGACAAACTTAAAGCGATAGAGGGCCTGTGGCTGGAGCAAAGCATTACGGGCCATGGACGGCCCGTACTGAGCTGCCACGGATGGCGCTTTTTGCGTCTTTGCGGAAGACACAGGCTCTCTTGAGCCTGCACCGGCATACTTTGTCATCAACCTCACAACTCTTTGCATTTTTTTATCGCTAAGCAGGCTATCAAGGTTATGACCGTGCCCAGAGTGAGAGCAGCCGGTACGCCGGGCTCATAAAAGCGTTGGCCGATTGTGCAGTCTGCCTGATGGAAATGCTTCACGACAAAGGTCGCTAAAAAAGTTAGCGCCAGAGCAAGAATATTTAGCGTGATTATCTCTTTAGTGCTTAACGTCATTTTGCGCATGATAATAAAGCTGATAGCGGCATAAATCGCAAACACAGCGCCATTGATTATGCTGGCGTAAAATACAAAGCTGATTTCGGTAAAGTTGATTTGAACGCAGTCGCGGCTAAAACATAACAGCGAAAAATAGCCCAGGTAGCCGACAGCAAACCAGCCGGTTAGCAGCAGCGGAAAAACAAGCTTATGCCCGTTGATTTTCATAGCGCTACTCCTGCATTAACCAGATCCCTCATCAGCTTACATAAAGCCATTTTATCCTTTATCCTCATCAGCTCCCGGGTTCTTTTATTGTATTTCGCTATTGCGGTCGGGGTTTCCAGGCCGCCGCTATCCATAAAGAACCGGCTGCTTTTACTGCCGTAAAGCAGGATCTCCGGCACGGGATCCCTGCCAAAATTGATAATCCTGGGCAGTCTGGCTATCCTCGGTTTGCTCAGAGAGGGCGGCATGTCGATCAGGTCGGAATCCGGCAGCAGCTGTATAGAGGCCAGCGAGCCTGCAAAAACAATGCTGTAGAGGATTTTCCCTGTGCTTTTGGTTTCAACCGGCGTACCAAACGCATATTTGATTTTTTGCCACAGCGTGGTGTTGGCAGGATCCAGTTTTACGCCGTTCATATACATATCCTGCTGCCCGGAGACGCTGATGACCATCCGGTGTATCTGTGCCAGAGAAGGCGAAACCATGCCGACAGATAAAGATTTTGGAATAAGATTATTCCTTGGGTAAATGCGTTCAATAATAAAATAGATACCCGTAGGCTGTACCAGTGATAGCTCCATCTATCCCTCCAATAAAAAAATAAATTTACTGCATCCTTTTGCGAGCCTGCGCCCCGTGCCATAAGCGCAGTTAACTTATACAATAAAATTCCTCGCGATAAAAGCAGGATAATAATAATTTAAAAACGAGTAACTAAAACATATAAACTGACCTGGTAATTAAAAAGGCAGGTATTTAATGGAGTTAGTGGAGGGATGTTATTTTAACTCTATGATAATTTTTAATTCAGCGGTAATTCATTTAATGCGATAAGTAACCGACCATATTGGATAGTACGTCAAAAAACAGGATCCTGTTGCAGAAACGCTTATCTGGCAGCCCCATCCGAGGCTGCCTTTTACAGTTTATCGGCTGATACTGGCGTTCAGCGCGTCAATCGAGGTTTGCAGCCCGGCCTCAACGCTCATGGTGAGATCTTCCATCTCCAGCGAAACATAGCCGTCGTAGCCGGTCATGCGCAGCACGGAGAAAAACTCTTTCCACCACTGCAAATCTTTGCCGCAGCCTACCGCAACGTAATTCCAGGTTCTGGATTTGGTTGCTGTGACCGGCTGCGTTTCCAGCAGGCCGTCAATATCCGCCAGGCCGCGTTCGATACGCGCATCTTTACCGTGTACGTGGAATACCGCGCCTTCCAGCTTCCTGGCGGCGGCAATCGGATCGGCACCCATGGCGATCAGATGCGAAGGATCAAGGTTGATCCCTATCATGGGATCTACCGCATTGCGCAGCTTCAGCAGCGTGGACGGGTTATAAACCAGCTGGCTCGGAAACTCTTCAATCGCGATTTTTTCAATTCCGTGCTGTTTGGCATGCTGCACAAACTTTTTCCACCAGGGAATAGCCACCTCATCCCACTGCCAGGCCAGCGCGCCAGGCATATAATCCGGCCAGGAAACCGTTGAGGTGATCCAGTTCGGGATTTTGTCTTCCGGGCCGCCGCCCGGCAGGCCGCTCATCATCACTATTTTTTTCACGCCCAGCTTGCCTGCCAGCTCTACCGCTCTGTAGCTGCTGCGCGTGTGCTTTTCGCCCAGTTCGCCCGGCGCAAGTGGATTGCCGGAGCAGTTTAGCGCCACGATTTCCATATCGCGCTTTTCCAGCTGCTGGCGGAAAGCAGCCAGTTTTTCTGCCGAGGCCAGCAGCTCTTCGGTAGCGACATGCGGACAGGGCGACCAGCCACCAGCCGTCATTTCCACGCCGTAGATTCCATAGCTTTTTACCCGATCCAGCATTTCAGCAAAAGGCAGGTTAGCCAGCACGTCGGTACAAAGTGCAAGTTTCATGTTTATTCCTCAGATCCCGTCAGGGTTGCTCAAACTGCGTAATGAAATCCGTTTTGCTGGTGGCCTGGACCAGCAGCGTGGTTTTCCACTCGTCGCTCAGCAGATCGGCGAGAGCAGCAATAACCTGAATATGCTCGTTTTCCTTTGCCGCTACCGCCACGACGATAAAAGCGACTTTCCCCTTGCCCCAGCTAACGCCCTGCGGGAACTGGAAAACCTGAAAGCCGGTTTTGATCACCAGATCGATACTTTCTTTGGCGCAGTGCGGCAAAGCGATGCCCGCGCCGAGATAAGTTGATAAGCTGTTTTCACGCGTCTGCATGGCAGCGAAAAAGCCATTTTGCACATAGCCGCCCCGCTCTAACGCTTCAGCCGCCTGGCGGATCGCCTCATTTTTTGACGAGGCCTGGCAATTAAGAAAAAGATCCTGCTGCGAAAGTTTCAGCATCGTCAGCTCCTGTTCACGGCTAGCGATAGAGCGCCGGGCGCGGCGGCACGGTGACCTCATGCTTCAGGCCATCTTTTAACGAGGCGAGCCCTGCATCGCAGACCAGCGCGACGACATAGCCATCCCAGGACGAGGGGCCGCTCATCTCCCGGCCGCTGCTGATATTGTCGATAAAGTTTTGCACTTCACGGTCATAGGCGGTGGCGAAGCGTTCCATGCAGGTTTTTGCCATGTGCCGCCCTACTCCGTTGGCCGAACGCGTAACGTGCAGCGCCTGTTCGGTAAGGCTGGCGATAGCGTTTTCACCAATGACCTCGCAGCAGATGTCATAGCCGTAGTTGCAGTTAACGAAGAGCTCGTCGTCAATGCGTACGCCCGACTCCGTTTCAAAAATCACAATCAGCGGATCCTGTAAATGCGGCAGCGCGCGGCTGGTCTTTTTACGCGGCTTGTCCACGCGCACCGAGACGATATTTTCATTGAGCAGGTAGCGAATGATGTCGATTTCGTGCGTGGCCGAATCGTTAATCGCCATCTCCAGCGTATAGCTTTCCGGCACTGACGGATTACGGTGCGCGCAGTGCATCAGCAGGATATCGCCCAGCTCGCCGGAATCGATGCTCTGCTTCAGCGCGATATAGCCCGGGTCGAAGCGGCGCATAAAGCCCAGCTGCAGCAGTCTTTTGCCATACTCCGTTTCCGCTTCGATGATTGCTTTTGATTCCGCAGCGGTCGGCGTCAGCGGTTTTTCGCAAAATACCGGCTTGCCGGCTTTGATGGCGGCCAGGATTTGCTCTTTGTGCACCGGCCCAATGGAGCAGATAAAGATGGCGTCCACCGTTTCTGAATTGATCATTTCGATGGCGTCATAGAAAGCAGTAGCCTGATACTGCTGCGCCAGCGTATCCGCCACGCCGCTGTTGATATCGCATACCGCCGTCACTTTGGCGTTGTTAATTACCGTACTAAAGCGCTGCAGATGGTCGCGGCCAATCATGCCCAAACCAATTAACCCAATATTTACTGGCATAGCGTTTACCTCATTTTTAAAAGCGGAATTTGTTTTCAATTTGTTCTAAGGTCAGCCCGCGCGTTTCGGGCAGGAATTTCACCAGCAGGAGCAGCATCACGATATTGGTCGCGGCAAAGAACCCGAAGGTCATGCCGCCGCCATAGTGGCTAAGCAGCAGCGGGAAAAGAGACTGGATAATAAAATCGAAGATCCACAGGCCAAATACGGCGATGCCCATACCTAAACCGCGCATGCGCAGCGGATAGATTTCCGCCAGCATCAGCCAGAATACCGGCGCTATCCAGCCCTGCATAAAGACCAGAAACAGCAGCATCAGGCCCAGGATGATGTAGCTCGCGCCAGCGAAATTAGCGTGCAGGCTCTCTACGCCGTTCAGGGTTTCGCTATGGAAGAAGAGTTTAAAAGAAAGCCCAATCAGCATCAGGCTCAGCGTGACGCCAGCCTGGCCGGTGAAGAAAATTTTCCTGCGCGAGTGTTTGCCTATCAGCACCATGCCCAGCAGCGTCGCGAGGATAGAAACCACGCCGTTCGCCACCGCGCCGGTTACTGCCGCTGCATCGCCCAGGCCCGTGGCTTTCAGTACCGTGGGCGCATAGTACATAATGGTGTTGACGCCGGTAACGCGGGTTGCCAGCACGATCATCAGGCCAATTAAAATCAGCTGGATAACCCAGGGCTTTTTCAGTTCAGTGAAGATATTCAGCTTTACCGTGTCGATCTGGTTAATGCGCTGGATCTCTTTTACCTCGCGATCTACCTCTTCCGGCAGGCGAATAGTTTTCAGTACTTTTACCGCTTTCGCGGTTTCGCCGCGCCGAATCAAAAAGCGCGGCGACTCCGGCATCAGCAGCATGCCGATCCACAGCAGCGCGCCGGGAATGGCTGGAATAGCCAGCATGATGCGCCAGTTATGCGCCATATCAGGATAAAAGTTAACGATGCCGGCGTTCACCGTATAGGCTAAAAACTGGCCGGTAACGATCATCAGTTCGTTGACCGTCACCAGGCGTTCACGCTGCGCGGGCCGCGCCAGCTCAGAGATATAAACAGGTACAGTTACCGAAGCGCAGCCAACCGCCAGGCCAAGCACAAAGCGGGCAACAATCATTGAAGGCACATCCCAGGCGAAAGCAGTGCCGAGCGCGCCAAGGATAAATATTGCCGCGACCCACAGCAGGTTTTTTCGCCTGCCCTGTTTGTCCGATAGGTAGCCACCAAACAGCGATCCCAATGCGGCGCCAAACAGCAGGAAAGAAGTAATAAACCCTTCCTGCACCGGCGTTAAATTAAGATCGTATTTCATAAATAATAGCGCACCGGAAATTACGCCGGTGTCATACCCGAAACATAATCCGCCGATAGTTGAGACCAGCGTAATAAAGCGCATCCGGTCAGGATTTTGCAGGTGAGTTTTATTATACATAGGGCTTTCCGTCTGGTTTAAAGGGGTAGACCAAAACAGCGCTTCACGTCATTTTTATAAAAGCTTCTCTGCCGCTGTTCCCCACAACAGCGCCTGCTGATATTCAGGCCTGCACAGGATTGGGCGGTAGCGAACAGGAGAAAGGGTATACCTGAATGAAAGAAAAACGCCATCAGGAAAGATAACGAAATATTCGTATCGTGCTAAAGATCAATATTCCGCTTAAATTCCCGGATAACCAGTGACGCTAATCACAAATTAATTTTCACGCGTTGACTTAGCAAGAATGAAGATATTTTTTTGCCTGCATTTTTTCCAGCTCCACGATTGAGATTGATAAATAAATAGCAAAGCCGGGAGAGTAAAGCCGGGCGGCTTTATTAACGGCTTCCCTGGTTTCTGTACTTTTGATGATTTACGGTTTTCTTTGCCTCCACCAGCAGAGATCGCCTGTAGAAAAGTCACATTTAAACCAGGGGAATACCGTCGCGGTTCAACCCGGCATGAATGAACTTTTTATTTCGCTTAACGCGGTGAGGGTGCCGGATAAAGTGTGATGGCGATCGTACAGAGCAAAAAAAGAGGGTTTTCGACGGCTACCAGCAAGCCGATATGTTAATAATCATCAGGTTAGTGTTAATGAAAAAGCAAAAATGATGACGACCGGCTGCGGCCGTTGATGTAAAAATGCTGAGGAGCACCACCGGAGAGCCTATGCTGACATTTTGCCTGAATGAACAACCCGCTATGGGTAGCTTTGCCGAGGGTACGCGGCCCAGGCTGCTGTTTATGTGCAAAGCCGACGGTATCGGTGCCGCCACGCCGCGCGTGATGCACCGTCATGAAGAACGCTTTGAGCTGATGTTTATTATGCGGGGCAGCGGCACCTATCATATCGATGGCCGCCTTTACCAGGCAAAACAGGGCGATCTGCTGCTGTTCAATGCGGGCGTGCTGCATGATGAGCGTCCGCATGCTTCGGACGATTTAATGTTATTTAGCTGCGGCGTAGAGCAACTAAAAATTGGCGGGCTGCCGCTGAATCATTTAACCCCGCGCGGGCAAAAAGTAATGATGCCGAGCGGGCAATATTATTCCGAGATCCGCCAGCTATTTTTGCAAATGTGGGATCACCTCAACAGTAAAAAGCCCTGGGCCAGCGAAATCGGCCATAGCCTGTTACAGGCGCTGCTGCTTATCTGCCTGACAATCTGGGAAGAAAAAACCGAAGTCGCTGAAAATAGCGTGCAGTCGGTGGGCCAACGTATCAAAGATTTTATCGATGAGCGCTATCAGGAGAATATCGATTTCAGATCGATTACGGCGGAATTAAATATGAACCGTTTTTACCTGGCGCATCTGTTTAAAGAATTCTCCGGCTATTCGCCAAAACAGTATCAGACCCGAAGAAGGATCGGCGAGGCGCAGTCTTTACTGCTCAGTACCGACCTGGGCGTAACGGAAGTCGCTAACGCGGTAGGCTACGATAACGTTAATAATTTCCATCGCATTTTTCATAATCTGGTCGGCATTCCGCCCGCTCGCTATAAAAAGTTCTGGCTTACGGGCGAAATGAAAAACCCGCAGGCCTCAGGGCAAAGCCCGGCCATTTCTTAGCTTCTTAAGGTTTTCCTAACCTTCGGCTGGCACTCTGGCGCTCTCTTTTCTTGCTCTGGATTGCTGGTATGTCACTGATGCAGCTTAAAAGAGTGTCGCTGAGTCGGCACCTTTTTTTGATCCTGTTTTCGCTCTACATCGCCCTGTTTCTTAATTTTGCCTTTTATCGTCAGGTTGTGGCGGCCATGCCTCTTGATAACTGGCACAGCACGCTGGTGTTTCTCTCCATGCCGCTGGTGGCCTTTAGCGTCATCAATATCGTGGTTACTCTGGCCTCGTTTTTTTGGCTGGACAGGCTGCTGATCGCCCTGTTCGTGCTGGTTTCCGCCGCCGCGCAATATTTTATCTGGAACTATAATATCGTTCTCGATCGCTCCATGATCGTGAATATGCTGGATACCACCGCGTCGGAATCCCTGGCGCTGATGACGCCGCAATTTGTAATCAGCGTACTGGTTTTGGGCGTGCTGGCGGCAGCGCTGGCTTTCTGGCTGCGTATTAAAAAACCCGATTCACTGTTAAAAAGCGTGGTGCCGCGCGCCATTAGCCTGGTTGCCTCTGCCTTTTTAATCCTGGTTGTGGCGCTGCTGTTTTATAAAGATTACGCCTCGCTGTTCCGCAATCATAAAGAGCTGGTGAAGTCGCTGAGCCCTTCCAACAGCATTGCCGCCACGCTTTCCTGGTACAGGCATAATCAGCTGACGCATTTGCCGCTGGTCAGGATGGGCGAAGACGCGCAGCAAAATCCGCAGCCTGTCGGCGCCAAAAAAAGCCTGACTATCATAGTGCTGGGCGAAACCTCGCGGGCGGATAATTTTTCGCTTTCCGGCTATTCGCGCCAGACTAATCCCCTGCTGGCAAAAGATGACGTAACCTATTTCCCGCATACCACCTCTTGCGGAACGGCTACGGCGATATCGGTGCCCTGCATGTTCTCCGGCATGCCGCGCGCGCATTATGACGACGTGCTTGCCAGCCATCGCGAAGGCCTGCTGGATATCGTGCAGCGTGCGGGCATTAACGTATTGTGGAACGAAAACGACGGCGGCTGTAAAGGTGCCTGCGATCGGGTACCGCATCAGGATATGACCAGCCTGAATCTGCCGGGCCAGTGCATCAAAGGCGAATGCTACGACGAGGTTCTGTTTCACGGCCTGGACGATTATATTAACCAGTTGCAGGGTAACGGCGTTATTGTGTTGCACACTATCGGTAGCCACGGCCCAACCTATTACAATCGCTATCCGCCTCGCTTCCGCCAGTTTACGCCGACCTGCGACACCAATCAGATTCAGGATTGTTCACAGCAGCAGTTGGTCAATACCTATGACAATACTTTGCTCTATGTCGATTACATCGTCGATAAGGCGATCGCTGTATTAAAATCACATCAGGATCGTTTTACCACCAGCCTGGTTTACCTGTCCGATCATGGTGAATCGCTGGGCGAAAACGGTATTTATCTGCACGGCATGCCTTATGCGATAGCGCCTGCGGAACAGAAGCATGTGCCGATGCTGATTTGGCTGTCGCCGGATTATCAGCAGCGCCACGCGGTGGATATGAACTGTATGAAGAAGCTGACGGCGGATAGCTGGTCGCAGGATAATTTTTTCTCCACGGTGCTGGGCCTGACCGGGACGGCAACCCATGAATACGCGCCTGGCGACGATATACTGACCGCGTGCCGGAGTCACCCTTAGTGAAAATTCTTATTGTGGAAGATGATGCCCTGCTGTTGCAGGGCCTGGTGATGGCGCTGGAAGGCGAAGGCTACGTTTGCGATGGCGTAGCCACCAGCCGCGCCGCCGAGGGCGCGCTGGCCAGCAGCTTGTACAGTCTGCTGATCCTCGATTTGGGCCTGCCGGACGAAGACGGCCTGCGCCTGCTGCTGCGCCTGCGCCGTCAGAAAAAGATGTATCCCGTGCTGATCCTGACCGCCAGGGATACGGTTGGCGACAGAATTACCGGGCTGGATGCGGGCGCGGACGACTATTTGATCAAGCCTTTCGCGCTGGATGAGCTGCTGGCACGCATCCGGGCGCTGATCCGCCGCGATGTTAATCAGGGCAACAGCCAGCTCACTTTCGGCCAGCTTGCACTGGATATGACCCATCGCCAGATCCACCTTGCCGGCAGGCTGCTGGATCTGACGCCGAAAGAGTACGCGATTCTGTCACGCCTGATGCTGAAGGCTGGCCAGCCGGTCCACCGGGAAATCCTCTACAACGATATCTATAACTGGGAAACAGAGCCGTCCACCAATACGCTTGAGGTGCATATTCATAATCTGCGCGACAAAATCGGCAGAGCGGCAATCCGCACCGTGCGCGGCTTTGGTTACGCCCTGATTAAACCAGAGGCTGAAAAGCTTAATGATTAAACGCTTCTTCCTGCACCGCGGCAACACGCTGCGCTTTCGCCTGCTGATGGCGGTAGGTCTGATCCTGCTGCTTTGCCAGGTTATCAGCGTGGCGTGGCTGTGGCATGAAAGTAAAGAGCAGATCCAGCTGCTGGTGGACGCGGCGCTGCATAACCGCGATCAGCACAAACATGTAGAGAAAGAGATTCACGAAGCGGTCGCCAGCCTGGCCGTGCCGAGCCTGATTATGATTACGCTGGCTCTGCTGCTCTGCTTTCAGGTGGTTAAATGGATTACGCGGCCGCTGTCGGAGCTGCAAAAACAGCTGGAAAACCGCAGTGAAAACGATCTCGATCCCATCAGCTGCGCCAGGTCAGTGCGTGAAGTGGATGCCGTGACGCTGGCGGTGAACCAGTTGATTGCGCGCCTGACAACGGGCCTGGAGCGAGAGAGGTTATTTACTGCCGATGTCGCCCACGAGCTGCGCACGCCGCTGGCCGGATTGCGGCTGCATCTGGAGCTGCTGGAGAAGAAACACGAGATTAACGTGCGTCCATTGATTGAGCGTCTGGATCAGATGACTAACAGCGTAGCGCAGCTATTACAGCTGGCACGCGTCGGGCAATCTTTTACCGCGGGCAATTATCAGCAGGTTTCGTTGGTGAAAGATGTGGTCGCGCCAATGCGTGCGCAAATGCAGTCGATGCTGCAACAGCGCGAGCAGCAACTGGAGGTCACCGTAACCGCCGATGCCACAGTGCGTGGAGATGCTACGCTGCTACAAGTTTTGCTGAGGAACCTGCTTGAAAACGCCCATCGCTACAGTCCTGCCGGGACGGTTATTACCATTCTGGTAGGTGATGCTTCCGGCGCGCTGCTGCTGGCTGTGGAAGATCAGGGGCCAGGTATAGATGAGAGTAAAAGCGGCGAACTGAGCCGCGCTTTTGTCCGTATGGACAGCCGCTACGGCGGCATCGGGCTGGGGCTGAGCATCGTCAGCCGTATCGCGCAGCTGCACAAGGCGCAGTTCTTTCTGGAAAACCGGCCCAACACCGCAGGCTGCCGGGCGGCGGTAAAATTTCCTTAGCGCCGGTTCAGGCGGTAAACCAGATCCGCAGGAAGGTCAGAACAACAAGGACGCTAAAAACCACGGCGGTGTATTCACTGATCGGACGGCTGTGCTGCTGCTTCATGGTGCTCTCCTCAGGTTGATAAGAAGAGTTTCCCTGAAAAATATTAAGGCAACATTAAGGCCGCCGTTGAAAGATCAGGCCCGCACGCCAATGGGTTGATAGCCCTGCCATTCCGGCCGGAAAGGCTCGCCCGCTTCTGACGGCGTCAGGTGAATATAGAGATCGCCAACTTTATCCAGCAGCAGGCAATCATCCACATCCGCCAGATTGTCTTTATGCTGGTGCAGCGCGCCTTTCAGCAGCGTAGCCAGCCCTTTGGCTTTCGCTTCTTTAACGCTTTTTGCCACGAACAGGTCGAAGGCATGCAGCTCGGCCAGCGAAGAAGGATGATAAGCGCCAGCGTTAACAAAAAAGAGCCGATTTTTGTCCTGCGGCGGCGTAGCGGAAAGGCTGATGGCGTAACCATCTGCCCAGGTAATCCGCGCATAGCCGTCGATATGAATTTTGTCCGCATCGCCAAACCAGGCCTCGCGTAGAGCTGGCCAGGCATCCTTCGGCTTTTCAGCCGCGACAAACTGAATATCATGCACTTCAATATTGGATTTTCCGGCGTTACCGCCAACGTAAAACATAAACAGCTGCATTAAGGCGTCCTTAGTGTTTGAAATCGCGAGCTTGATGACAAAGTATGCCGGTGCAGGCTCAGGAGGGCCTGTGTCTTCCGTAAAGACGCAAAAAGCGCCCTCCGTGGCAGCTCAGTACGGGCCGTCCATGGCCCGTAATGCTTTACTCCAGTCACAGGCCCTCCATCGCTTCAGGTTCAGCAATCTGCTGCCATCATACTGACGCCAAACTGTTATATAAATATTTACATAGCGTTAATATAAGCAGCCGTTCCCGCTCTGCGCCGCTTTATCTTCTGCATGCCTGGCGCTACGCTGCGGGAATATTTCCTCAGGTCAGCAAGGAGCTTTGATGTTTACTGGTCTTAGCGCGTTTCACTTAACGCTGATGAATGAAAAAGCTATTGATGAACGCGCTTTTAGTGGACTGATCCGACGGTTGGTGGCTGCTGACGTCGCCTCGCGCCGCTATGGGCGCTGTTTGCGCAATATGGCAGCCTGCGCGTGGTGGCCGAACTGGCGATAAAAATGTCGCTAACAGCAGCGGATAACCTGCCTTTGCCGCTACGGCGCATTGATAAAGCCGATGCGGCTAAACTGGACAAAATTTTGCCTGAGCTGGGTTGAAAATGAGGCAGCAGCAAACCGCTGCTGCCTCTATTCTGTTTCCTGTTTGCCCGGTGATAATGGTTAAAATTCATCCTGAAACCCTCTGATTATATAAGTATTTCTTATAGCAATCCTGTTCCCTTTCGCCTGCTTCTCTTCTGGTTACGTTTACTGATCCTGCCGAAAAATACGTAGTCAGCCGGGCAAACGATTACCTGTTACCAAAAAGCGCCGATCGGGCCTGACAAACACTGGCGCGCTTAAGTTCCGCGCAATGCGTGATCTATATCACACTTTAATTAAAATGAAATGAAACAGAGTTTGACAACCGTGAGCTATATCTATTTCCTAAAGCGCGAATGACGGCACACTTCTCCGGCATTCGCCACGGGTGTTTTCGGTATTGAAACCGCCTTCCCGTTCCGTTCCGGATAACGACAAAAAAGACCATCGCGCGGGCTGCAGAAAATGGTCGAAAAGCATGTGGTAATATAATGAAATATAAATCTCTGATGGCTGGCGCGCTGGTGGCGCTTTCTTACGGCGCCCAGGCTGCTCCCGAGCAGCCGCAGTATGTGTCTGACTGGTGGCACCAGAGCGTTAACGTTGTGGGCAGCACCCATACCCGTTTCGGGCCGCAGTTCAATAACGACGTCTATCTGGAATATGAAGCCTTCGCGAAAAAAGACTGGTTCGATTTCTACGGCTATCTGGATTTAACCAATTTCTTTGGCGTGGGCAACTCTAACGCCAACGGCATTTTCGACCACGGCTCGCCAATGTTTATGGAGATCGAGCCGCGCTTCTCCATCGATAAGCTGACCAATACCGATCTGAGCATTGGGCCAATCAAAGAGTGGTATTTCGCTAACAACTATATCTACGATATGGGCCGCAACAGCGATAACCGCCAGAATACCTGGTATATGGGTCTGGGCACCGATATCGATACCCATACGCCGGTGAACCTGTCGCTGAACGTTTATGCCAAATACCAGTGGGAAAACTACGGTGCGGCTAACGAGAACAGCTGGGATGGCTATCGCTTCAAGGTGAAGTACTTTGTGCCAATCGGTTCGGTATGGGGCGGCAAGCTGAGCTATGTCGGCTTTACCAACTTTGACTGGGGCTCCGATCTGCGCGACAAGAGCGATGCTTCCCGCACCAGCAACTCTATCGCTTCCAGCCATGTGCTGTCGCTGACTTACGATCACTGGCACTATTCGTTTGTGGCGCGTTATTTCCACAACGGCGGCCAGTGGGCCGATGGCCAGGAGCTAAACTTCGGCAGCGGCAACTTCGAAGTGAAGTCTACCGGCTGGGGCTACTACGCAGTAGTCGGCTACAATTTCTAATCCGCAACGCTTCCTCAACCGCCAGCACTTTTCCTCGCTGGCGGTATTAATTTCCCGCTTTTTTCCCGTCGTAAAATCTATACTGCCTGCGGGCAATATCGCCTTAGCTGACAGGATGATTTATGTCTGCCGAACAGACGGTAAAACTGCGTCCGCTGGAACGTGAAGACCTGCATTTTGTACACCAGCTTGATAACAACGCCAGCGTAATGCGCTACTGGTTCGAAGAGCCTTACGAGGCGTTTGTGGAGCTTTCCGACCTTTACGATAAGCATATTCACGATCAGAGCGAACGCCGCTTCGTGGTAGAGCATGAGGGAGAAAAAGCCGGGCTGGTAGAGCTGGTGGAAATTAACCATATTCACCGCCGCGCGGAGTTTCAGATTATTATCGCGCCGGGCCATCAGGGCAAAGGGTTAGCCAGCAAGGCGGTGTTGCTGGCGATGGAGTACGGCTTTTCTGTGCTGAATCTCTACAAGCTCTATTTAATCGTCGATAAAGAGAACAAGAAGGCGATCCATATCTACAGCAAGCTGGGCTTTGAGATCGAAGGCGAGCTAATCCACGAGTTTTTCATTAACGGTGAATATCGCAATACGATCCGCATGTGCATTTTCCAGCATCAGTATCTGGCGAAGCACAAGCCGCCGCACACGATGGTCAAGCCAACTGCGCAGTAATAAAGGGCCCGCAGCGCGGGCCGCTTAGCCCGTTCAGCTAGCCGCGCGCGCCGACAGGATTCATGATAATCCGCGCTGGCGGTTCTTCAATATGGTACATGCCGCCGTTAAAGGGATCGACCAGCAGCCAGCCGGGGAAGCCGCCCAGCGGGATATTGCCCAGCAGATACCAGAGATTGGCTTTTTCATTCAGCGGAATGGTCTGCGGCACAAAGCCGGGCTGCTCCAGCATCAGCAGGAATTTTTTCTTGCCGAAATAGCTGCCGTCAGATTTCGCCAGCGTCACGGTTTTCGGCGTAAAACCTTCCGCCACCGCCCTGCCCGTTTCATCCTGCACCACGAATTTCGCGCCCTGCGGCCAGCTTTGAATGGTTACATCCTGAGTTTTGTCGCCCACGATGGTCGCGCATCCGCTGAGAAGCCACGCCGAGGCCAGCGCCAGTAAAATAAGTCTCATAAGCTTTCCTGCCAGGTTAAATAGTGAGAATAGTTTAGCGGTGACGGCGAGATTTAAAAATTTACGCCCGCCGTTGGCGAGCGTCATTATAAAGCTCTGTAGCGGTTATCGGCAGCGTTGCGCTATAGCTTTAATATCGGCGGGCGTGGTGCGGCAGCAGCCGCCAATCAGTTTCGCGCCTGCGGCCTGCCATTCCGCCAGACTGTCAACCAGCGAGCAGCCTGAGGCGTCGCTGTGCCAGCTTTTGCTGACGGCATCGTACTGCTCGCCGGAGTTGGGATAGACCACCAGCGGCTTCGCGCTCAGCGCAGAGAAGACTTTCAGGGCAGCCGTGACTTTATCCAGCGCAATGCAGTTGATGCCCAGCGCCACCACCTGCGACTTATCTTCCAGGAAAGCGAGCACGTCGGCCAGCGGCGTACCGTCGCTAAGATGATTGCTGTCGCGCAGCGTGAAAGAGAACCAGGCTGGCGTGGCAGGGAATTCCGTCAGTAGCGCCGTCAGCGCCTGGATTTCAGCGAAAGAAGGCAGCGTCTCACAGGCCAGCAGATCCGCGCCTGCTGCTACCAGCGCCCTTACCCGCGGGCGATGAAAAGCCATCATTTCCGCCTGCGGCAGCGTATAGTCGCCGCGATATTCAGAACCATCGGCCAGAAACGCGCCGTAAGGGCCGACAGAACCCGCTACCAGCAGCGGGCCAGCCTGCGGTTCCTCGGCCAGATACGCCGTTCTGGCTTCTGTTGCCAGCGCCACGCTGCGGCTAATTAACGCCAGCGAAGCCTGTTCATCCAGTCCGCGCTGCGCAAAGCCCTGCGGCGTCGCCTGATAGCTGGCGGTGATCGCCACCTGCGCGCCCGCTTTAAAGTAGTCGTAATGCACCTGATAAATCAGCTCGGGGTTTTCAAGCAACACTTTGGCCGACCAGAGCGAGTCGGCCAGATCGCAGCCGCGCGCTTCCAGTTCGGTCGCCATTGCGCCATCCAGCACCAGACCGGCGGCGACCTGCTGTTGTACTTCATTAATCGACAGCACGCTGAGTCTCCTTTGCCTGCTCGCGTTTTTGCAGCAGCTGAGTGAAATAGTAAGCGCCGTAGCAAACGGCGATAAAAGGCAGGCCGCAGTATAGCGCGATGCGCTGCTCGGGATCGAAAGCCAGGCCAACGCAGGCCAGCAGGCAGAGCACAAAGCCCAGGACCGGCGTTACCGGGAACCACGGCGCGCGATATTTAAGATCGGTCAGCGGCTTGCCTGCACGCAAATGCGCGCGGCGGAAGAAAAAGTGCGCGGCGCAGATGCTCAGCCAGACGGCTACCACGGCAAAACCGGAGATAGCAGAAAGCGCGACGAAAACCGTATCCGGTGCCACTACGCTGGAGAAGAGCGCCAGCAGGCCGCCCAGCATGCTCACTGAAATCGCCATTAGCGGAATACCGCGTCGCGTCAGCTTCGCAAAACAGCGCGGCAGCGTATTCTGGTTGGAGAGCGACCAGAGCATACGGCCCGAGGCGTACAGCCCTGAGTTAGCTGCCGACAAAATAGCGGTCAGAATTACGAAGTTAAAAATATCTGCCGCATAGGGAATGCCGATTTTTTCGAACACCAGCACGAATGGGCTTTTCACAATGCCAGCCTGGTCCATGGGGATCAGCGCGGCCAGAATCAGCACGGTGCCAACAAAGAAGATGATCAGCCGCGCAACCGTGGTGCGGATCGCCAGCGGCAGCACTTTATGGGGATTTTCCGTTTCGCCAGCGGCAATGCCTATCAGCTCGGTGCCGGAAAAAGCAAAATTCACTGCGACCATGGTCATCAGGATCGGCAGCACGCCGTGCGGTAGCCAGCCGTGCGCGGTGATGTTATGGAAAAACGGCGCGCTGCTGCCGTCTTTTAGCGGAATAAAACCGAACATGGCGCCAGCGCCCAGCACGATAAATGCCAGAATAGTGACGACCTTAATCAGCGAGAACCAGAACTCGCCTTCGGCAAAGAAGCGGGAAGAGACAACGTTAAGCAGGAAAATCAGTACGCAAAACAGCAGGCACCAGAGCCAGACCGGCGATTGCGGAAACCAGTACTGCATACAGAAACCGGCTGCGGTCAGGCTTGAGCCAAGCGCGACGGTCCAGGTGAGCCAGTAGAGCCAGGCAACGGTATAACCTGTGGCCGGGCTAAGGTAGCGCGCGGCGTAGACATGAAAAGCGCCGGTTTCCGGCATCGCCACGGAAAGCTCACCGAGGCTGAGCATAACCAGATAAACCACCAGCGCGCCTATCAGATAGGCCAGCAGCGTTCCCGCCGCGCCGGTGGTGGAAATAATATAGCCAGTGTTAAAAAACAGGCCGGTGCCGATCACGCCGCCGAGCGAAAGCATCACCAGATGGCGCGCTTTCATGCTGCGTTTAAATTGTTGCGTATTGTCCTGAGAATGCTGCATGCCGTTATCCGTATAGACGTCTAAACTTCTACATAGGCCAGGAGTTATACCTGGTCTGTAACGCTATTGCAACGTCAGGAAACGTAAAGCAGCGCTTTCAGCGCAATTACCGGGCGCTGGCTCAGTCGAATACGGACTCCAGATAACGCTCCAGCGCGGCGCGCGAGCTAAAGCCGTGTGGAATGCCATAGTGATCCTGGCCGTCGCCAACCAGATACACCGGAAACTGCACGTAGTGCTCGCAGGTTTTCACCTCGTTAGCGGGTTCCGCAAAGCTGTGGCTTTTTTCCTTTAATGTAGGATGGATCACCAGCGCGGTACGGCCTAAGCGCGCTTCGCGGTTAACATACACATAGCTGTCGCCACGGCGATATCCATAGGTTTTTGGGGTTACGGCGTCCATTTCGAATCCCGCTTTTTCCAGTACGCGAGCGACCTCATCAGGGCGTAGATACATGCTTAATCCTCTAATACTTGCCAACTCCGCCACCTTACCTTAGCGCCAGGGCGCAGGGCTTTCGGAATTGTCCAGAAACAGGGTGCGCGACGGGACGGCGCACGAAATATCTCTCTGATAGTCTATAGTAAATAGTCCGTATCATTTCCAGGAGAGCGCTAAATGTTTAACCGCACAACAAAGAATGAAGATGTGGATATCAATCAGGACGTCACTTTGCTGGCCGATACCCTTGACGGCCTGCTGAAATCTTACGGCAGCAAATCTAAAGATGAAGTCGATGAGGCCCGCAACAAGGCACAGGCGCTGCTGAAAGAGACGCGCGCTAAGCTTAACGGCGGCGGCAGCCGCGTTACTCAGGTGGCTAAAGACGCAGGCGAGCATGTAGATACTTTTGTTCGCGATAACCCGTGGCACGGCGTTGGTATTGGCGCGGCTATCGGCGTTTTCCTTGGCGCGCTAATCGCCACCAGCGCTTCGCGCGACTGATTTAATTAAACCCGCCTCAATGGACAGGCACAGCATAGCGAGTCGCTGCTGTTCCTGTCCTTTTACGCCGCCGCTCTTGCTCTTCTTGGGGGGAAATGCTCGGTTCTGATATCAAATTCGGTAAACATAGCCACAGGCCTGATACAGTTTTTTCCTTTGAGCTTTTTCACAAAGCCATGCTTTTCCAGCGTTGAAAGCGTAGTCGATAAATTGCTTACCGCCCGGCCTGACAGCTCGGCCAGCTGTGAAATGCTTTCTGGCTTTTCGCGATCCATCATATCCAGCAGCGCCAGGTTTTCTGGACTCAGGATTTGCGCAACGGCATGCAAAGATGAGAACCAAATTTTTGGTTCGTTTTCTTCAGGAACGTAGTCCCGTTTGACGATAGCCATTACGCGTTCCCGGAATTCTGCTTCCGGCATCACGCCGATAAGTGCCTTCATAATTTCCCTCTGTAAGTTGGTTTATCTCTCAACCCTGGCGATGATTTTTTCTACGAAAACGTTCCATGAGCTGCGCTGCATCAACGAAATCGTAAGGCGTGCCTTTATCGGTCATGGTTTTATGCTCATGATCCCATCCCCGGATTAACGCCCTGGACATCCCTTTTTGCGGACAGTGGGGCGCATGCGCATTATCTATACCGTATACACGTTGATTGTGATGATCGTGTAGCGTCAGGTTGTATCTGATGCCGTGCGGTCTGTTAACACTGGCTTCTACCCGGTGACTTCAATCCAGTAACCACAGGGATACTCATACCGGGTGCCGTGCAAACTGAGTAACGTATCTAATGCGTAGTCCATTAACACACCTTCGCCTTATGACCAGAGCATAAACCCATAAGAGCTCTGTTTCAAGTTGCAATTAAAATTAAAAGTCCGGAGATTTTTACCGCACTTTCAGGCAGCGAACGAGAAGCCTTTAGATTGAAATGACAGAACTGGATACGGTCTCGCAAACAGGGCTTGGGCCACTTTTTGCGCAGGTATTTTTGCAACGCAAGCGGGAGCTGTTATTAGAGGAAATTGACCGACGTGAAAAATTTTTTTAGCGCGGAATGCAGGCTTAATGGGCTTTGTGCCGTTTGGCTTGAGTAATCCTACAGGCTGTAAGGTTGCAATAGCTGAGCACTACATCTAGTATTTAAAGCAGAACATAACCCACAATATGTGGGTTTTATCACTTTTCTGGCGGCACGTTTATCCAGCTGGTATCAGCAATATCCGTGCCAGATACCTGATACAAAGGGAAATACGAATCATGCGCATTATTATTTACACTAAGAACAACTGTGTCCAGTGCAATGCGACAAAAAACGCCATGGATAAGCAGGGCATCGACTATCAGCTGGTCAATCTCGATCAGGATCCGGGCGAGCTGGAAACGTTAAAAGCGCTGGGTTACCGCCAGGTTCCGGTGGTGATGGCGGAACAGGAGCACTGGAGCGGTTTCCGCCCCGATAAAATTTCCGCGCTTGCCCATACTGCCATTCAGGGCTAAACAAGTGGCGCTGCTGGTTTATTTTTCCAGCCAGTCGGAAAACACGCACCGCTTTGTGCTGCGCTCCGGCCTGCCCTGTCTGCGTATCCCGTTAAATGGCGAGCCGTTGCAGGTCAATGAACCCTATATCCTGGTGGTACCCAGCTACGGCGGCGGCACCGCAAAAGGCGCAGTACCCAAACAGGTCATTCAGTTCCTTAACGATGTCGATAACCGGCAAGGCATCCGCGGCGTGATCGCGGCGGGCAATCGCAATTTTGGCGAAGCTTATTGCCTGGCGGGTAGCATCATTGCGCAAAAATGCCGCGTGCCTTGCTTATACCGCTTTGAGTTGCTGGGCACCGAAGAAGACATCGCCAACGTCACACAGGGAGTAACCCAATTTTGGCAACGACAGAAAGTATCAACGTAGCGCCTGCCACGGCCGACTACCATTCCCTGAACGCGATGCTCAATCTTTTTGACGCCGACGGCAACATTCAGTTTGAGAAAGACCGCGAGGCAACGCGCCACTATTTTCTACAGCATGTGCTGCCGAATACCCTTGCCTTTGCCTCAGTTAGTGAGCGCTTACAATATCTGGTAGCAGAAGGCTATTACGAGGCTGAAGTACTGAACGCTTACCCGTTCGACTTTATCAGTTCGCTGTTTGAACAGGCTTACCAGCGCCGCTTCCGCTTTCAGACTTTCCTGGGCGCATGGAAGTTTTATACCAGCTACACGCTGAAAACTTTCGACGGCAAGCGCTATCTGGAAGGCTTTACGGAACGCGTCTGCATGGTGGCGCTGACGCTGGCGCAGGGCGACCAGCGGCTGGCGACGGCGTTAATGGGGGAAATGCTTGCCGGCCGCTTCCAGCCCGCTACGCCGACTTTCCTGAACTGCGGCAAGCAGCAGCGCGGCGAGCTGGTCTCCTGCTTCCTGCTGCGCATTGAAGACAATATGGAATCGATTGGCCGCTCGGTTAACTCCGCGCTGCAGCTTTCCAAACGCGGCGGCGGCGTGGCTTTTCTGCTTTCCAACCTGCGTGAAGCGGGCGCGCCAATCAAGCGGATTGAAAACCAGTCTTCCGGCGTGATCCCGGTGATGAAAATGCTGGAAGATGCTTTTTCCTACGCTAACCAGCTTGGCGCTCGCCAGGGCGCGGGCGCGGTTTATCTGCACGCGCATCATCCCGATATCCTGCGCTTTCTGGATACCAAGCGGGAAAACGCCGATGAAAAAATCCGTATTAAAACGCTGTCGCTGGGCGTGGTCATTCCCGATGTAACTTTCCAGCTGGCAAAAGCCAATCAGCCAATGGCGCTTTTCTCGCCTTACGATGTTGAGCGGATTTACGGCCTGCCCTTTGCCGATATCAGCATCAGCGAGAAATATGAAGAGATGCTGGCCGACGACCGTATTCGCCGCACCTTTATCAATCCGCGCGAGTTTTTCCAGACGCTGGCGGAGATCCAGTTTGAGTCTGGCTATCCCTACATTATGTTTGAGGATACGGTTAACCGCGCCAATCCTATTAAGGGCCGAATTAACATGAGCAATCTTTGCTCAGAGATCCTGCAGGTTAATACGCCGACCGATTATCACGACGATCTGAGCTATCGCCATATCGGTAAAGATATTTCCTGCAACCTGGGGTCGCTGAATATTGCCCACACCATGGATTCGCCCGACTTTGGCCGTACCGTAGAGATTGCCATTCGCGGGCTGACAGCAGTATCCGATCAGAGCCATATCCGCTCAGTACCTTCTATTGAGAACGGGAATGCGCAGTCGCACGCTATCGGCCTTGGGCAGATGAACCTGCACGGCTATCTTGCACGCGAAGGTATTCAGTACGGTTCGCCAGCGGCGCTGGATTTTACCAACCTTTATTTTTACACCATTACTTATCACGCGCTGCGCACCTCTAATTTAATTGCGCAGGAGCGCGGCGAGCGTTTTGTTGGTTTTGAAGATTCCCGCTACGCCAGCGGCGAATACTTTGAGCAGTACGTTAATCAGCAGTGGCAGCCGCGCACGCCAGAAGCTGCCGCGCTGTTTGCCAAAGCGGGCATTGCTCTGCCTTCGCAGGAAGAGTGGCGCCAGCTACGCGATGCGGTAATGCAGCACGGCATCTATAACCAGAATTTGCAGGCAATTCCGCCCACCGGTTCGATTTCCTACATCAATCATGCGACTTCAAGTATTCATCCTATCGTGTCGCGCATTGAGATCCGCAAAGAAGGAAAAACGGGCCGTGTCTACTATCCCGCGCCTTTTATGACCAACGACAATCAGGATTTTTACCGCGACGCCTACGACATTGGCCCGGAAGCGATTATCGATACCTACGCCGAGGCGACCCGCCATGTCGATCAGGGACTGTCGCTGACGCTGTTTTTCCGTGATACCGCCACCACGCGCGATATCAATAAAGCGCAGATATATGCCTGGAAAAAAGGCATTAAAACGCTTTACTACATTCGCCTGCGTCAGATGGCGCTGCTCGGCACCGAAGTCGAGGGCTGCGTCTCCTGCTCGCTCTGAACAGACTATAAGGGGCGAAGGTATTCGCCCCGGAAGAGATAATGATGAAACTAAAACGTATACAAGCCATCAACTGGAACCAGATTGAGGATGAGAAAGATCTGGAGGTCTGGAACCGGCTGACTTCCAACTTTTGGCTGCCGGAAAAAGTGCCGCTCTCAAACGATATTCCGGCCTGGAACAGCCTGAGCCACGAAGAGCAGCAGCTGACCATTCGCGTGTTCACCGGTCTGACGCTGCTGGATACTATCCAGAATACCGTGGGCGCGCCAACGCTGATGGCGGACGCGCTAACGCCGCACGAAGAAGCGGTGCTTTCTAATGTCAGTTTTATGGAAGCGGTACATGCGCGCTCCTATAGCTCTATTTTCTCGACGCTATGCCATTCCAGCGATGTTGATGCTGCCTATGAATGGAGCGAAAACAACAGCTATTTGCAGCGAAAAGCCGATATCGTGCTGGAACATTACCACCATGACGATGCGCTGAAGAAAAAAATCGCCAGCGTGTTTCTGGAATCCTTTTTGTTCTATTCCGGCTTTTATCTGCCAATGTACTGGTCCAGCCGCGGCAAGCTAACCAATACCGCCGATCTGATCCGCTTGATTATTAAAGATGAGGCGGTGCACGGCTACTATATTGGCTACAAGTACCAAAAAGCGCTGGAAAAAGAGAGCGAGGCCAGGCGCGAAGAGCTACAGCAGTTCGCCATTGAGCTACTGCTGGCGCTTTATGAGAACGAGCTGGCCTACACGGCGGAGCTGTACGACGGCGTGGGCTGGAGCGAAGAGGTTAATAAGTTTTTGCACTATAACGCCAACAAGGCGCTGATGAATCTGGGCTATGAGGCCTTATTCCCGGCAGAGCTGACCAATGTCAATCCGGCTATTCTGGCCGCGCTGTCGCCTAACGCCGATGAAAATCACGATTTCTTTTCGGGATCCGGCTCTTCCTACGTGATGGGTAAGGCGGTCGATACCGAAGATGAGGACTGGAATTTTTGATTTTCTGGCGGCGGCTTTTTTCCCGAAGCCGCCACTTTTAATTTTTTATTGATTAAGCGTTCAATAAAAATTCACATAAAATTAATCTTCTTTTCGCCACAAAATTATTCCGCTCGCCCTCTCTTTTTTCCGCCAATAATTCCGGGTTTCACCGACCTTTTTGGAAAAAATATCGTACTTTTTCACACAAGCTAAATTCCCCGCTATCCCTTACCCTTACTGGCCTTTCCGGAGATGCGCGTCTCTTTGCAAATTTCATCAGGCCGCGCAAAGGGTTGCCTCAGCCTGAGAGTGTGTTAGGGTATAGGCCGCTCATATTTAACCAGGAACATTTGCTATATAAGAAAATTAACTCTCTGTTGGGACTAAAATAATTGCATGGCTATTAAACTCGAAGTAAAAAATCTTTATAAAGTTTTTGGGGAGAATCCCGAGCGCGCTTTTAAGCATATCGATAAAGGGATTAGCAAAGAGGCACTGCTGGAGAAAACCGGACTCTCTCTTGGCGTCAAGAATGCCAGTCTGGCCATTGAAGAAGGCGAGATATTTGTGATCATGGGCCTTTCCGGCTCCGGCAAGTCCACCATGGTTCGCCTTCTCAATCGTCTGATAGAACCCACGCGCGGGCAGGTAATTATCGACGGCGTCGATATAGCAAAAATATCCGCCAGCGAATTACGCCAGGTAAGGCGAAATAAGATCAGTATGGTGTTCCAGTCATTTGCGCTAATGCCACATCTGTCGGTGCTAAATAACGCGGCTTTCGGGATGGAATTAGCGGGCGTACCGCTACAGGAGCGTCAGGAAAAAGCGCTGGAGGCGCTGCGCCAGGTCGGGCTGGAAAATTACGCCCACGCCTATCCCGATGAATTATCCGGCGGTATGCGCCAGCGTGTAGGTTTAGCCCGCGCGCTGGCAATTAACCCGGATATTTTATTGATGGACGAGGCTTTCTCCGCGCTGGATCCTTTAATCCGTACCGAAATGCAGGACGAGCTGGTTAAACTGCAATCCCGCCACCAGCGTACTATCGTGTTTATTTCCCACGATCTGGATGAGGCGATGCGTATTGGCGATCGCATTGCCATTATGCAGGGCGGCGAAGTGGTACAGGTCGGCACGCCCGATGAAATCCTCAATAATCCGGCCAATGATTACGTGCGCACTTTCTTCCGCGGCGTGGACATCAGCCACGTCTTCAGCGCCAAAGATATCGCACGCCGCAGCGCCGGCTCGCTGATACGTAAAGCGCCGGGTTTTGGCCCGCGTTCGGCTATTAAGCTGTTGCAGGATGAAGACCGCGAATTTGGCTACGTGCTGGAAAAGCAAAAGTTTGTCGGCGTGGTTTCTACCGACTCGCTAAAGGCCGCGCTGGCCGCAGGCAACGGGCTTGATCAGGCTATTCTGCCCTCGCCTGCCGCTATTCCGGGCGATACCTCGCTTAACGAACTGCTGTCGCATGTCGCGCAGGCACCCTGCGCGGTACCGATTGTTGGGGAAGATAGCCAGTATATCGGCATCATTTCCAAAGGCACGCTGTTACAGGCATTAGATCGCGAGGGGAGCCAGCCATGAGCGCACAAGTTACCGATCCGTGGCAGACTTCGTCTGCCCAACCTTCTGCCACCGAAACGGCTGCTCCGGCGCCGGATGCGACCGCCAGCGATCCCTGGTCCAGCGGTAGCGCCGCCGCAGACGCCGCGCCAACTGGCGGCGCGGATGCCTGGGGCTCGCCTGCGGCAGGCCATGATGCGGCTGCCAGCAGCAGCGACTGGTTAAGCGGCGCGCCAGCGCCTCAGGCTGAACATTTTAATTTGCTGGATCCTTTTCACAAGACGCTGATCCCGCTGGATAGCTGGGTAACAACCGGGATCGACTGGATCGTTTCTCACTTCCGTCCGGTGTTCCAGGGTATCCGCGTGCCGGTGGACTATATCCTCAGCGCCTTCCAGCACTTTTTGCTGGGCATGCCCGCGCCCGTTGCCATCGTGCTGTTCGCGCTGATTGCCTGGCAGATTTCCAGCTTCGGCATGGGCGTCGCCACTCTGGTGTCGCTGGTGGCTATCGGCGCTATCGGTGCCTGGTCGCAGGCGATGGTAACGCTGGCGCTGGTGCTCACTGCGCTATTGTTCTGCATTGTGATAGGCCTGCCGCTGGGGATCTGGCTGGCACGCAGCGAAAAGGCCGCGAAATTTATTCGCCCTTTGCTGGATGCGATGCAGACCACGCCCGCGTTCGTCTATCTGGTGCCTATTGTGATGCTGTTCGGTATCGGCAACGTGCCTGGCGTAGTGGTAACGATTATTTTTGCCCTGCCGCCAATTGTTCGCCTGACCATTCTCGGCATCAAGCAGGTTCCGGCTGACTTAACGGAGGCCGCTGAGTCCTTCGGTGCCAGCCCGCGCCAGATGCTGTTTAAAGTGCAGCTACCTCTGGCGATGCCGACCATTATGGCGGGCGTCAACCAGACGCTGATGCTGGCGCTGTCGATGGTGGTGATCGCTTCGATGATCGCCGTTGGCGGGCTGGGGCAGATGGTGCTACGCGGCATTGGTCGCCTGGATATGGGGCTGGCGACCGTAGGCGGCGTCGGCATCGTTATCCTTGCCATTATCCTCGATCGCCTGACGCAGTCGGTAGGACGCGACAAGCGCAGCCGCGGCGCCCGCAACTGGTACGCCAGCGGCCCACTGGGTCTGATCACGCGTCCCTTCATCAAGTAACTTTCTTTTTTCCGGCGGCGCAGTTCCGTCGCCGGTCATCGCTAAAACAAGGAATCACTATGCGTAAGACAGCACTGTTAGCCGCCGCATTGACCACGCTGGCTCTGCCCGCTTTTGCCGCCGATCTGCCAGGCAAAGGGATTACCGTTAAGCCGATCCAGAGCACCATTACCGAAGAGACTTTCCAGACGCTGCTTGTCAGCCGCGCGCTGGAAAAATTGGGTTATACCGTTGAGCAGCCGAGCGAAGTGGATTACAACGTCGGCTATACCTCGCTGGCTTCCGGCGACGCTACTTTTACCGCCGTAAACTGGCAACCGCTGCACGATGATATGTATAGCGCCGCAGGCGGCGACGCGAAGTTTTACCGCCAGGGCACCTACGTTGAGGGCGCGGCACAGGGTTATCTGATTGATAAGAAAACCGCCGAAAAATACCATATTACACGCATCGATCAGCTCAAAGATCCTAAGCTGGCTAAGCTGTTTGACAGCAACGGCGACGGCAAAGCGGATATGACCGGCTGTACGCCAGGCTGGGGTTGTGAAGCGGTGATTAACCATCAGAACAAGGCTTATGGCCTGGAGGCTACCGTGGAAGCGAATATGGGCAACTACTCGGCAATGGTCGCCGATACGCTGGCGCGCTACCGCCAGGGCAAGCCAATTCTCTATTATACCTGGACGCCTTACTGGCTGAGCGACGTGCTGAAGCCGGGCAGAGATGTTGTCTGGCTACAGGTACCTTTCTCTTCGCTGCCGGGCAAGCAGAAAGAGATCGATACCAAACTGGCTAACGGCGCTAACTACGGTTTCCCGGTTAACAGCATGCATATTGTCGCTAACAAAGCCTGGACAGAGAAAAACCCGGCGGCGGCTAAGCTTTTTGCCGAAATGAAGCTGCCGATTGGCGATATCAACGCTGAAAACGCCGCCATGCGTAACGGCCAGGCGTCGGAAGCGGATATCAACCGTCACGTTGATGGCTGGATCAAAGCGCATCAGGCGCAGTTCGACGGCTGGATCAAAGACGCGCTGGCCGCAGCTCAGTAAATCCTTGAGTAAAGCTAACGCAGAACCGGGGCATGTCACTGTTTTTTAACAATCGACCTGTCCTGGTTCTGAAAAATTCCTGGCCTTTCTTCTTGCTGAGTTTACTTGTTTTTCAATGAATTAAACTTATATTACTCTTTACCACTGTTGCATCACGTGCTAATTCTGTCGGTAAATAATCCTGTAATTAAAATAGTTTTTCAGGTTACTATTCAAATATCCTTCTTTTTTAGACGCTTACTATTGCCATGAAATCCCCACAGCACGGCCTTAGCGCCTCCCTTGTCGTTTTGATGTCTATCGCTACCGGTCTTTCCGTCGCCAGCAACTATTATGTGCAGCCGCTGCTGGAGACAATCGCCCGCGCTTTCGATCTTTCTGTCAACCAGGCGGGCTTTATCGTCACCACCGCCCAGCTTGGCTACGCTGCTGGTTTGCTGTTGCTGGTGCCGCTTGGCGACATGCTGGAGCGCAGAGCGCTGATTGTGACCATGAGCCTGCTGGCCGCGGGTGGCATGGTGATCACCGCGCTTTCTTCTTCCATCGCCATGATGCTGCTGGGTACGGCGCTGACCGGGCTTTTCTCCGTAGTGGCGCAAATTTTAGTGCCGCTGGCCGCCACCCTGGCAGCGCCGGAAAAAAGAGGCAAAGTTGTCGGCACGGTAATGAGCGGCCTGCTGTTGGGGATCCTGCTGGCGCGTACCGTCGCGGGCGGCCTCGCCCAGCTTGGTGGCTGGCGAGCGGTGTTTTGGGTTGCCAGCATTCTGATGGTGCTGATGGCGCTGGCGCTGTGGCGCTACCTCCCCCGCTATAAACAGTCGGTGCCGCTTAACTACCCTCAACTGCTGCGTTCAATTTTTACTCTTTATTTCACCACGCCGGTTTTAAGAACCCGTGCGATTATCGGCTGCCTGGCCTTTGCTAATTTCAGCATCCTGTGGACATCCATGGCTTTTCTGCTGGCTTCGCCTCCTTACGGCTTCTCCGAAGGCGGCATAGGCCTGCTGGGGCTGGTGGGTGCAGCGGGCGCACTGGCGGCGCGTCAGGCCGGAGCGCTGGCCGATAAAGGTAAAGCCCGTTTAACCACTACGCTTGGCCTGCTGATTTTGCTGGCCTCCTGGGGCATTACAGCGCTGGGCGGTCAGACGCTGTGGGCACTTATTATCGGCATCATTCTGCTGGATCTGGCCGTACAGGGCGTACATATCACTAACCAGAGCGTGATTTACCGCGCTATGCCGGAAGCCCGTAACCGCCTTACCGCAGGCTATATGACCAGCTACTTTATTGGCGGCGCCGCCGGTTCGCTGTTGTCAGCTGCCGCCTATCAACATGCTGGCTGGTACGGCGTCTGTGCCGCAGGCGCTTTCATCACGATACTTAACCTGTTGTGTTGGTGGCGCGGCTCAGTTTATGAGCTGCCCGCAGATTAACCTCTCAATAACGTATTGCAACAATTTCAGTACCAACGGCCTGTTAAGCGTTTACACAGTCTGGTATGGTTAGCCTTGCACTTATTCAGACCGGTTATTTTTTCAGATGAAATTATTAAATTTCCAACGGTCTGCTTACTTTGTTACGCGGCGCGGCAGAGAGAACCAGCGCGCCGATAAATCGTAACCGGCACGCCGGTTACTGCGGCCTGCGCCGGCTGGTTGGGTTTTCCTTAGCGTTCTGAAGGCTATCGCACCCCTTCTGCCCGCTGCATCGTCGCTTTCGCCCGGCCGCAAGGTTCGGGCTGTGCAGGTAGAACCTGTAGCGGCATCCCGTTCCGGTGCCGCATACACCCTGGGTCAGGGAGTGACCCGGACATTACAGATGGCGTTTCTGGCCAGACAGCGCCAGCCGACGGGCTTATCGCCGTCGTTACGATACTCGTTGCAACTTATGAGGTTCCCCCAGATGGAAAGTTCGTTTACCCCTATTGAACAGATGCTGAATTTTCGCGCTAACCGCCAGAAGGATTTCCCTCTGCAGGAGATCATGCTGACGCGCCTCTGCATGCATATGCAGAGCAAGCTGCTGGAAAACCGCAATAAAATGCTCAAGGCTCAGGGGATTAACGAGACGCTGTTTATGGCGCTGATCACGCTGGATGCGCAGGAAAACCACAGCATTCAGCCTTCAGAACTCAGCTCCGCGCTGGGATCGTCCCGCACCAACGCCACCCGCATTGCCGACGAGCTGGAAAAGCGCGGCTGGATCGAGCGCCGCGAAAGCGATAACGACCGCCGCTGCCTGCATTTGCACCTGACGGAGAAAGGCAACGAGTTTCTGCGCCAGCTGCTGCCGCCGCAGCATCAGTGTTTGCAGCTGCTCTGGTCCGCGCTCAGCCAGACGGAAAAAGGCCAGCTGGAAGAGATCACCCGCAAGCTCCTGAACCGTCTGGATAAAATGGATGAGGAAGAGACGGTTGCCGCGCTTTCCGGGCAGCCCGTCACGCAATAGCATATTGTGCGACACAAGCTTCGCCGCTAATCGCTATTTTAGCCGCAAATTAATCGATGCCAGCGCTACCGCGCTGGCATTTTCAAATCCGCAACCGGTGCCATAGCCCGGCCGGATGAACGTGGAGAACCTTATGAGTGCAGAAGCACAGCAGCCGACGAATAAAAAGAAGAAGCGCAAAGGTGCGCTGATTGTGCTGGCGGTAATATTCGCTATTGCCGGTCTCGCCTGGCTGGCCTATTGGTTTATCGTGCTGCGCCATTTTCAGGAAACCGATGATGCCTATGTTGCGGGCAATCAGGTGCAGGTTATGGCGCAGGTGTCGGGCAGCGTGAACAAAGTCTGGTTTGACGATACCGATCGTGTGCGTAAAGGCGATGTGCTGGTCACGCTGGATAAAACCGATGCGGAGCAGGCTTTCGAGAAGGCGCAAACCGCGCTGGCGACCAGCGTGCGCCAGACCCATCAGCTGATTATCAATGGCAGACAGTATCAGGCCACTATCGAACTGCAAAAGACCGCGCTGGCGCAGGCGCAGGCCGATCTGAAACGCCGTGAGCCGCTGGGCGCAGCCAACCTGATTGGCCGTGAAGATTTGCAGCACGCGCGTGATGCGGTCGCTACGGCACAGGCTCAGTTAGATGTCGCCGTGCAGCAATATAACGCTAATCAGGCAGCTATTATGGATACCTCTCTGGAAAACCAGCCTGCGGTAAAACAGAGCGCGGCTGAACTGCGCGACGCCTGGCTGGCCTTACAGCGTACTGAGATCGTCAGCCCCATTGATGGCTATGTCTCACGCCGCAGCGTACAGGTTGGCTCGCAGATTGCCACTACCACACCGCTGCTGGCCGTTGTGCCGGAAAAAAATCTTTGGGTCGACGCTAACTTTAAAGAGACGCAGCTTGCGGATGTTCGCATCGGCCAGCCCGCTACCGTTACCAGCGATATTTATGGCGACGATGTGGTGTATCACGGCAAAGTGGTCGGACTGGATATGGGCACCGGCAGCGCCTTTTCTCTGCTTCCCGCGCAGAACGCGACGGGCAACTGGATTAAAGTCGTACAGCGCCTGCCCGTGCGCATTGAGCTGAATTCCGATGAGATTGCAAAGCATCCGCTGCGTATCGGCCTGTCAACGCTGGTGAATATTGATACCAGCAATAAAGAGGGCAGCGTGCTCGCCACCAGCCTGCGCCAGAAACCCGCTTACGCAAGCGACGCGCTGGCACTGGATCTGACGCCGGTTAACAAGCTGATTGCCGATATTATTCATGCAAATGCGGGCTGAGCACGCGGGAGGCTGTTATGGCACAAAAACCGCTTGAGGGCGCGCCGCTGGTTTTGATGACGATTGCGCTGTCGCTGGCGACCTTTATGCAGGTGCTGGACTCGACTATCGCCAACGTCGCCATTCCGACCATCGCCGGAAACCTGGGCGCTTCCAACTCTCAGGGCACCTGGGTCATTACCTCGTTTGGCGTCGCTAACGCCATTTCGATTCCGATTACCGGCTGGCTGGCGAAGCGCGTAGGCGAGGTAAAGCTTTTTATCTGGGCCACCGCCGCTTTTGCGGTGGCTTCCTGGCTGTGTGGCGTATCCAACAGCCTGGGCATGCTGATCTTCTTCCGCGTAATCCAGGGGCTGGTAGCTGGGCCGTTAATTCCGCTGTCGCAGAGTTTGCTGCTTAGCAACTATCCGCCGGCAAAGCGCAGCATCGCTCTGTCGCTCTGGGCAATGACGGTGGTGGTCGCGCCTATCTGTGGCCCGATTCTGGGCGGCTGGATCAGCGATAATTATCACTGGGGCTGGATCTTCTTTATCAACGTGCCTATTGGCATTGTGGTTGTGGTCCTGGCGCTGCAAACGCTGCGCAATCGCGAAACGGCAACCGCTATCCGGCCTATCGACACGGTCGGGCTGGTGCTGTTGGTGGTCGGGATTGGTAGCCTGCAGATGATGCTGGATCGGGGTAAAGAGCTGGACTGGTTCAGTTCGCCGGAGATTATTACGCTAACGATAGTCGCGGTAGTAGCGCTGGCGGTGCTGCTGGTCTGGGAGCTGACGGATGACCATCCGATTATCGACCTGTCGCTGTTTAAGTCGCGCAATTTTACTATCGGCTGCCTCTGTATCAGCCTGGCCTATATGCTTTACTTTGGCTCGATAGTGCTGCTGCCGCAGCTGTTGCAGGAGGTATACGGCTATACGGCAGCCTGGGCGGGGCTGGCTTCCGCGCCGGTTGGCATTCTGCCGGTGATCCTGTCGCCTATTATTGGCCGTTTCGCCCACCGTCTGGATATGCGTAAGCTGGTTACCTTCAGCTTTATTATGTATGCGGTTTGCTTTTACTGGCGCGCGTGGACCTTCGAGCCGGGTATGGATTTCGGGGCCTCGGCCTGGCCGCAGTTTGTGCAGGGCTTCGCCGTGGCCTGTTTCTTTATGCCGCTGACCACTATTACCCTTTCCGGTTTGCCGCCGGAGCGGCTGGCGGCAGCGTCGAGCCTGTCAAACTTTACGCGTACGCTGGCGGGTTCTATCGGTACCTCGATCACCACAACGATGTGGACCGACCGCGAAGCGATGCATCACAGCCAGCTAACGGAGTCAGTGAACGCTTACAATTTTAATTCGCAGGAGATGTACGGCAAGCTGGAGCAGCTGGGAATGAGCCACGATCAGGCTTCTTCATGGATAGCGCAGCAGATTACTAATCAGGGACTGATTATCTCCGCCAATGAGATTTTCTGGGCTTCGGCAGGCGTCTTTCTGTTTTTGTTAGCGCTGGTGTGGTTCGCCCGTCCTCCGTTTAGTTCCGGCGGCGGCGGCGGCGGCGCGCACTGAATCTATGCGTAAAAAACGGGCCGTTATGGCCCGTTTGAGGTTGATGACAAACCCTAATCGCTTCTGAAACCGTGACAGAGCAGCAGTATTGCTGTAGAAAAAGCCAAACTTCAGAAACGGTTCAGGTCTGTCAGCAGTTTCAGGTTATGGCTTAAGCGTTCTGCCGCCACCATTCCGCCAGCAGAATGCCGGTCGCGACGGAGACGTTCAGGCTTTCTACGTTGCCGGTGCCGCCGATTGAGACGCTGAGATCGCCCTGCTCCAGCGTGCTTTCAGACAAGCCTTCGCTTTCCTGTCCCAGCACCAGCACCATTTTCGCCGGCAGTTTAACCTGCGCCAGCGGTTCGCCCTGATGGCTGGATGTCGTTACGATGGTGTAACCCGCGCGACGGAATGCGTCCAGGCCGCTGGCAAAACTCTCGCCGCTAATCGCCTGCACGTGTTCCGCGCCGCCTTCTGCCGTACGTACCGCTGCGCCGGACTCCAGCAGCGAGGCATCCTGCACCAGCAGCCCTTTCGCGCCAAAGTGCGCGCAGCTACGCATGATGCCGCCGAGATTATGCGGGTTACCGATATCTTCCAGCGCCAGCACGCAATCTTTTTCCGGCGCGTTGGCCAGCCATTGGCGAACCTGCATGCCGGAACGCTTTTTGATCAGGAAGCAGACGCCGCCATGATGCTCGGTGCCGGAGGCCTTCACCAGCTCCTCTTCTTCCACAACGTGGTAGGCTTTGCGATTAGCCGCCATCCACTTTAACGCTTCGCGGAAACGCGGCGTCACGCTCTGGACGAACCAGGCGCGCACGATGCAGTCCGGGCGGCTCTGGAACAGTGCCTGGCAGGCATTTTCGCCATACACGCGCGTTTCTTCCATACGCTGGCGGCGGATCTGCTCCGGGTCGATCTGGTTTTTACCGCCGATACCGCCATAGTTTGGCTTATCTTCGACCGCCGATGGCGCGCGGGAAACCGTACGCCACGGCGAAGCGCCTGCTGCGTCGCGATCGCGCCCGCCACGCGGCTTACTTTCATTGCGTGAAGAACGGCGGTCACCGTCCTGACGAGGCGCACCTTTACCGGTACGGGGATTTCCGCCACGGTTGCTGCTCTCTTCATCGCCGCGGACATACATCACTTTGACTTTACCGCTTTTACCTTTAAATTCGTCGTTCATTTTCCCTCCACCTGGCTGAGCGCGAAGCGCGCAGATTACCTGATGTGGCACCGCTTAGCTATTAACTTCCGGCAAAAGCCCGATTTCCCGCGCTGCCGACGCTTTACGGCTTTGTGTGAGTCACTACCTATTATACCCATTGAACAAATCTCTTTGTTGCCGGGCGCAAGGCAAACCATAATTATCGCTACTTGATCCTAACAAAGTAAGTAAATACTTACTGCCATTACCGAGGTGTACCATGAATACGGTTTGTGCTTCATGCCAGGCGACTAACCGCGTACCGCCGGAGCGTATCGACGACGGCGCCAAATGCGGCCGCTGCGGCAGC
The DNA here is from genome assembly GCF_042610525.1 of Pantoea sp. sgz302252. GTDB lineage: Bacteria > Pseudomonadota > Gammaproteobacteria > Enterobacterales > Enterobacteriaceae > Erwinia. The sequence goes on along the minus strand of NZ_JBHDVM010000010.1, from coordinate 11,792 downwards.
GAGCTTTTCGACGGCGAAGTCATTAACGCTACGGCCGCCACGCTGGACAAATATTTGCAGGACGATCTGCCGGTAGTGGTGGATTTCTGGGCTCCCTGGTGTGGGCCATGCGTCAATTTCGCGCCTGTCTTTAAAGAGGTAGCGCAGGAACGCGGCGGCCAGGTTCGCTTTCTGAAAGTGAACACGGAAGCGGAGCCTGAAATCAGCGCTCGTTTCCGCATTCGCAGTATTCCGACCATTATGATTTTTAAACAGGGTCAAACAGTAGATATACTCAGCGGTGCCATGCCTAAAGCGCCTTTCAACGAGTGGCTGGACGAAAATCTTTGAGTCGCCTCTGTGGCCAGGCCCGCCTGGCCACTACTGTTTTTGCCGCTTTTCTGCCAGAATGGCTTTTTCCCCAGATAAATTCCTATGACCGAAAACGCCGTTCTCCGCCTGCGTGCCGAGCGTCTTGCGCGCGCAACTCGCCCCTTTCTCGCTCGCGGTAATCGTATTGCCCGCTGCCAGCGCTGCCTGCTGCCCAAAAAAAATTGCCTGTGCGATACGCTGCGACCGGTGGCGGCACGTAGCCGTTTCTGCCTGGTGATGTTTGACAGCGAGCCGATGAAACCCAGCAACACGGGACGGCTGATTGCCGATATTCTGCCAAATACTCAGGCTTTCGGCTGGTCGCGTACCGAACCCGATCCCCGTCTGCTGGCCGCGGTAAAAAATCCCGACGTGCAGCCGCTGGTGGTTTTTCCGGAATCCTATGCCGATGCGGCAAGACCGGTATTGAATACGCCGCCTCTTAGCGGCAAACCGCCGCTTTTTATTATGCTGGACGGTACCTGGACCGAAGCACGTAAGATGTTCCGCAAAAGTCCGTGGCTGGATGCGCTGCCGGTGATGTCGCTAACGCTTAATCGCCCATCCAATTATCAGCTGCGCGAAGCGCATGGCGAAGGTCAACACTGCACGGCGGAAGTGGCGGCGGAGTTACTGTTGCAGGCTGGCGATAACGCTGCGGGCACGGCGCTGTTTCAACATTTCGATCTGTTCCGCCAGCGTTATCTGGCCGGAAAACCTCACCATCCGCTGTCTCAGCCGCTTGATAAATAAAAAAGGCGGCCCGTTTAGGGGCCGCCTTTCAGTGGTTAAAGCGTGCTGATTAGTTCACTTTGTCCCAGGCCTGGTTCCAGTGCTGGCCAGTGCCTGGCGCATAGGCCCAGGCCGCGCCAGCGCACCATGCAGTGAATGGATGAGCTTTGCAGCTGTAGACGCCGCCAGCCGCGCTGACTCTGTCGCCCGCTTTATAGACTGTGCCTTCCACATAAGCCGGATAAGCTGGCGTATCGGGAACCGCCGGAGTATCAGGCTTCTCTTGTTCCGTTACGGTCAACGGAATGGAAGCCACGGCCAGATACTGCTGGTTGTTGGCTGAAGCCTCCAGATAGAGCTGATAGCTGCCCGCCGCGATTTGCTGCGTAGCCAAATTAAACGTGGCCTGGCTGCTGGTTGCTACAGTCTGTTCGCCGCGCTTCAGGCTCCAGCGCCAGCTGTCGGCCTCAAAGTTAGCCTGACTGCTGAAGCTCAGGGTTTCGCCTTTTTCCGCGCTGGTTTTACCAGAGATTTTCACTTCCGCCGGCAGTACGGTTACGGTGACGATTTTGCTGTCAGTAGTGCCATGCGATCCTGTTACGGTCAGTTGATATCTTGCTGTACCCGTTGCGCCAGCCGGGAATGCCGCGCGCGCTATGGGCTGCCTGATTTCCTGCACTACCGGACCGGATGCCACTTCCTGAAGGCCAAAAGCGCCGTTGCCCGGCAGGCTCTGCCAGAGATGATCTTTACCTGTACTGCGGCTGCCGTCCAGGTTGCGGATAGTCGCTCCGGTATGACGGGCGACAATGGTGAAGTTCTGCGGCACCACGGCAACCGGTACAATTTGCTCTTCAGGTTTCTCTTGTTCAGTCACGACTAACGGAATGGAAGCCACGGCCAGATACTGCTGGTTGTTGGCTGAAGCTTCCAGATAGAGCTGATAGCTGCCCGCCGCGATTTGCTGCGTAGCCAAATTAAACGTGGCCTGGCTGCTGGTTGCTACAGTCTGTTCGCCGCGCTTCAGGCTCCAGCGCCAGCTGTCGGCCTCAAAGTTAGCCTGACTGCTGAAGCTCAGGGTTTCGCCTTTTTCCGCGCTGGTTTTACCAGAGATTTTCACTTCCGCCGGCAGTACGGTTACGGTGACGATTTTGCTGTCAGTAGTGCCATGCGATCCTGTTACGGTCAGTTGATATCTTGCTGTACCCGTTGCGCCAGCCGGGAATGCCGCGCGCGCTATGGGCTGCCTGATTTCCTGCACTACCGGACCGGATGCCACTTCCTGAAGGCCAAAAGCGCCGTTGCCCGGCAGGCTCTGCCAGAGATGATCTTTACCTGTACTGCGGCTGCCATCCAGGTTGCGGATAGTCGCTCCGGTATGACGGGCAACAAGGGTGAAGTTCTGCGGCACCACGGCAACCGGCACGATTCGCTCTTCATCATTTGCTTCATTGATATCCTGAATGCGAACGTGGGCGCCCTGTGCATCAATACGCAATAGCGTAATCCGTTTACCGGAAGAGAGATCGTCAATAGATTTACCCGGCATCAGCGGTGCATCAGTCATGCCACCAGCACTTCCGGGCGTGGTGTCCACCAGCTGATTAGTTACCCTTTGACCGAAAGTGGCAATGCGAACAATAACGCCATTAACAAAAGGACTATTAGCGGGCCAGCTTTCAAAGCCCGTGGCGGCGCGACGATATTCCAGCGTCAGGTAGCTGCCATCTCTACGCAAAATGCGAACGGCCTTTAAGTGACTCTCATCGGCTTTGTCAAACAGCGGCGTCAGCGTATAGTCGCCTGACCTTGTTACCAGTGGAAACTGATTGCTTGTCAGCCAGCCTGCATATAAGGCATAAGGCGCAGGGTAAAGCCGGCTGCCGCCACCGTTCATGGTATCGGATGGATCGCTCGCCGTAGTGCTGCGGCAGCTACTGTCAATCTGCACGATGCCGTTACTGTTTACGCTGCAGCCTTCCAGAGAAGTAGCATGAGGTGCGCCCAGGTTATGGCCGAACTCATGCTGCCACATCCAGGGGCGATTGCCGGCGTTGTTGCTGATAATCCAGTTGCCCGGCAAGGCGGCCAGGCCTACCCAGCTGCAGGGCGTTGAGGGCTTATCGACGAAGGTATAATCATATTGAGCGACATCAATGCCTTTTTGCCGCGCCAGCTCTCTAACCCGAGTGACAAAAGCAGCGCCAGCCGGACAAGTTGCCGGACGCGCACCAAGATTGATATCCGTAACGGTATCGCCTTTAAAGGTCAACTTTCCATAAGAAGCGATAGCCACTGCGCTGGCCAACGAGCTGGTATCGCTGCCTGAACCAAAAACGGCCGCCTGGACGCTTTTTAAATCCATTGCCGCCCGATCGCTGTAATGAGTATGGATCAGCAAGACTTTTCTTTCGCCGACAACAGGCCGTGTACTCACAATATCAGGTGCGCTAAGTTGCCAGGTAACGGCGTCAGCATTGCTGGCTGCAACCATGCGCAGACGGTTACCGCTATAGCCAAGCACTTCATTCCTGCCAAGATCGCCACGGTATTTATTCACCAGACGATAAACTATGCCCGGCGCGGAAGAAGCCGTATTAGCAGGTATTTGCCAGGCGCGTTGGGAATTGAAGCCGCTGCCGGTACATTCCATCATGGTTGGCGTGGAAGTTGCGCTTGCCGTCGTGCCCAGGCAATATTCTTTATCCCGTCCGGCTAATGCCTGATTAGTAATCTTCAGATAACCAGTCATGATGCTTGAGAAAGACCAGAGCTGGCGATTATTATCGGTACAGGTTGCAAACATGACATTCTGGTTGTCAGGTTCTAAAGTCAGGCATTGGTTATTGCCCATAGTAATGTTTTTGATCGTAGTATAATCGCTGTTAAATACGCCGGGCACGGTATCCTGCTGGTGCGATAGCATGGCAGAAGTCAGGACAGAGTGGTGTTTAACGTGCGCGAAAACGGGCGCTGGCGACAGAGAAAACGCCATCAGCAGACAAAGCGTTTTTTTATGAGTGATTAACTGTTTTTCCATTGAATAAGTTTCTTTCACCGGTTGTCCGAAGCAGTTCGGGGTTATTATTTAAGCGCTCGCTGGCGCTTGCCTTTTATTCTGCCGCCTGACGCCGATGCTCTTATTACAAACAGAAAGCAGTACCATCACCTTTTCAGGACAGAAGAGGAAAAAGACGACAGAAATATTAAGTGAAAATGCGCCGTAAAATTTTAATGTTGGTAGCAGGCAGCTCGTTTTTTAAAAAAAGCCCGACCATTACAAGAAAATAAAACGGCGCATTTAATTCATTTTCAAAAAGCTTTCTGGCGTCCCATTTGCTTTTCGCATTAATTATTCCTACACCGTCTTTTAAAGGCAATTGCAATAATTGCCGCCGCTTTGACAATAATTAATAGTTCACATATAAATAAAACACATTACACAATAAATCATTAAACTAATATCTTTATATTCACAAAACAAAACGGCGAGTTGATGATAGATGTTTTACATCTAAACAAGGCAGCAACCAGAAGCTTATTCTTACCGGCTTTATCTCGCACAGATTGGGCAGCTACTGATAGCTTTTTATCTCCTGCGGAATTGCGTACTATCTTTTGCTGGAAAAATCATCAGGGAAGATAAATATGAAAGTAATGGCAGTGATTCTGCTGGGTCTACTACTCAGTGGATGTAGCATGAGCGAACCACCAGCTTCTGTTCAATTCCAGTCAGTACGGACCTCCGGCGTCAACCCGGTAAAAATAGTAAGCGCCTACTCTCTCGTTCCAGGCGATATTTTGCTTTCTTCATCCACTTCACTGACGTCTCTTGGGATCAGGCTGTTCAGCTTTAGCGGCGTTAGCCACGCCTCTTTGTATATTGGAGATAATCAGGTAGCGGAAGCCGTGGGAAAAGGCGTCAACATCATCACGCTGGAAGAAGCTATTGCCGAAAGCAATAACCTGCTGGTTTTACGCAAACAGGATCTCACCCCAGCGCAATCTTTGTCGATCAGAGACTATGCGCTGGCTCACTTCGGCGAAAGATATAACTATAAAGGGATAGTGATGTTCATGCCTTTTATGGCGACGCGGCGCGTGTGTGAATTGCCTCTCCTTGACTCGCCCGTAAGAGATCGCTGCCTGAGAATGCTGGCCGCCGTTCAGCTTTCCGCTGATATGCCTGAGGACAGGGCCGCTGATGACAGTTTCTTTTGCTCGCAATTTGTCATTGCTGCCTTTATGGCGGCTGGCGCGCCGATTTTCAGCGGCGAGGCGCAGTGGATAAGCCCTGCCGATCTTCTGCATATGCGTACCGGCGATGTCACTTCTTATCAAATTCCGCAGAAGCTTAGCTACATCGGCCACCTTAAACGCTGGGATCTGGCTGATATTCTGAGTCTGAGAAAATCTGTTGAATAATCACGATCTCAACACAGCGTTAACCAACGGAGAGGACTAGAATCGGATTATCTTTTTGTACAGGAGCCGGAGATGAGCCAAAAAGGACTGGAAGCATTATTAAAGCCTAAATCTATCGCGGTTATCGGCGCCTCTCCGCGGCCGGAGCGCGCGGGCTATCTGATGATGCGTAACTTACTCTCCGGCGGTTTTAGCGGCTCCGTGCTGCCGGTAACGCCGAAATACCAGGCCGTCTGCGGCGTAATGGCCTGGCCAGACATTGCCAGCCTGCCTTTTGCCCCCGACCTGGCGGTGATTTGCACTCATAGTCGACACAATATCGCCCTGCTGCGGGCATTAGGCGAACGCGGTTGTAAAGCCTGTATTGTTCTTTCTTCTCCGGCCAGCCAGCGTGACGAACTGCAAGAGTGCGCCAGCCGCTGGCAGATCCGTCTGCTTGGCCCTAACAGCCTGGGGCTGCTTGCGCCCTGGCAGGGACTAAACGCCAGCTTTTCTCCGGTACCCTGCTATAAAGGCAGGCTGGCATTTATTTCGCAGTCTGCAGCCGTATCTAACACTATTCTGGACTGGGCACAGCAGCGGCAGCTCGGCTTTTCCTGGTTTATCGCGCTGGGCGACAGCCTGGATATCGACGTGGACGATCTGCTCGATTTTTTGGCGCGGGACGGCAAAACCAGCGCTATTTTGCTTTGTCTGGAACAGCTTAGCGACGCGCGCCGCTTTGTTTCCGCCGCCCGCAGCGCCGCCAGAAATAAACCCGTGCTGGTAATCAAAAGCGGGCGTTCCGTGCAGGCCAGGCAACTGCTGGGCACGCCCGGTGGTCTGGATGGTGCCTGGGATGCTGCAATCCAGCGGGCAGGTCTGTTGCGAGTGAAGGATATGCATGAGCTTTTCTCCGCCGTGGAAACACTCAGCCATATGCGTCCACTGCGTGGCGAGCGACTGATGATTGTCAGCAACGGTGCCGCGCCCGCTGCGCTGGCGCTGGATGCCCTGGATGCGCGTGGCGGTAAGCTGGCGACGCTGGACGAAGAGCTAAAAGCGGCATTGCAAAACTGTTTGCCGGACGACTGCCTGCCAGGCAACCCGCTGGATTTAAAAGACGATGCTACCGCCGAACGTTATCAGCAGGTGGTGGCGCAGCTACTGGCGAGCCATGATATCGACGCGCTATTGGTAATTTACGCGCCCAGCGCCGTCGCGCCCGCTACGCTAACCGCACAGCGGTTGATTGAAACAGTTTTGCAGCATCCGCGCGGAAAGCAGGTAACGCTGTTAACCAACTGGTGCGGTGAGTTTTCCGCACCGGAAGCGCGCCGCTATTTTAGCGACGCCGGTATCCCAACGTACCGAACGCCGGAAGGCGCGGTTACCGCATTTATGCATATGGTGGAATATCGCCGTAATCAGAAACAGCTACGTGAAACGCCTGCGCTGCCAGCCGATCTGGCCATCAATACCGCAGAGGCCCACCAGCTGATCCAACAGGCACTACAGGAAGGCGTTACTACGCTGGACACGCATGAGGTACAAGGCATTTTACAGGCTTATGGCCTGAAAACATTGCCAACCTGGATAGCAAGTGACAGCGTGGAGGCGGTACAAATTGCCAGCCAGGCCGGTTATCCGGTAGCGCTTAAGCTACGTTCACCCGATATTCCGCATAAATCCGAGGTGCAGGGCGTAATGCTCTATTTGCGCTCCGCCGATGAAGTGCAACAGGCGGCGCAGGCCATTATCGATCGTGTCAGGCTGGCCTGGCCCCAGGCGCGTATCAATGGCCTGCTGGTGCAAAGTATGGCCAACCGTGCGGGCGCACAAGAGTTGCGTATAGTAATGGAACAGGATGCGGTGTTCGGTCCAGTGATCATGCTGGGCGAAGGCGGCGTAGAGTGGCGGGCCGAGGCGCAGGCCGCCGTGGCGCTGCCGCCGTTAAATATGGCGCTGGCCCGCTATCTGATTATCCAGGCGATTAAAAACGGCAGGATCCGTGGCCGTAGCGCGCTTTCACGCCTGGATATCGCCGGACTGAGCAAGGTGCTGGTGCAGGTCTCAAATCTGGTGGTGGATTGTCCGGAAATCCAGCGGCTCGATATCCATCCTTTGTTAGCCGCTGGCGAAACTTTTTCCGTACTGGATGTGACTATGCAGCTGGCACCTTTTGCAGGCGATCCGGAAGCACGCCTGGCTATCCGCCCCTATCCGCATCGGCTGGAGCAGCAGGTACAGCTAAAAAACGGCGAAAAGCTACAGTTTCGCCCCATTCTGCCGGAAGACGAGCCGCTGCTGCGCCAGTTTATCGCCCGGGTGACTAAAGAGGATCTTTATTACCGCTACTTTAGCGAGATCAATGAGTTTACCCATGAGGATTTGGCTAACATGACCCAAATCGACTACGATCGGGAGATGGCGTTTGTGGCGGTGCGCCAGCAGGAGATCGTCGGCGTCACTCGCGCTATCTCGGATGCCGACAACATAGATGCAGAGTTTTCGGTGCTGGTACGCTCCGATTTGAAAGGGCTGGGCCTGGGTCGCCAGCTGCTGGAAAAAATGATCGACTACACCCGTCAACACGGCCTGCAAAAACTTAACGGCATTACTATGCCGAATAATCGCGGTATGATTGCGCTGGCCCGCAAGCTGGGTTTTACCGTAGATATTCAGCTGGAGGACGGTATCGTCGCACTGTCGCTCTCGCTTGCAGCAAACGGTTAATGTCTGGAAACGTAAAACTGCCCACTTCACGGCCGACTAATGATACCATTAGCAGTTATGGTGATGATTTTATGGCAAAAGGCTATTCCATGAACAGAGAAGAAACGCACTGTGATGTTGTCTAAATTCAAACGTAACAAGCACCAACAGCACCTTGCGCAACTGCCAAAACTGTCACAGTCGGTTGCCGATTTCACCACGCTGTACGCCCCTGCCGACTTCCGCCAGACGCTACTGGAAAAAATAGCTGCTGCTACAAAACGTATTTGCCTGGTGGCTCTTTATCTGGAAAACGATGACGGCGGCCGCGCTATTCTCTCCGCGCTGTATGAAGCCAAACGCCGTCGTCCCGAACTGGATGTCAGGATTCTGGTTGACTGGCACCGCGCTCAGCGTGGCCGCATCGGTGCCGCTCGCGGCGCAACCAATGCAGACTGGTATTGCGAAATGGCTGAACAGAACGCCGATATCGCTATTCCCGTGTACGGCGTCCCGGTCAATACTCGTGAAGCGCTGGGCGTGCTGCACCTGAAAGGTTCGGTCATTGACGATACGCTGCTCTATACGGGCGCGAGCCTGAATGATGTCTATCTTCATCAGCACGATCGCTATCGCTACGATCGCTACCAGCTTATTACTAATCCTGCGCTGGCCGATACGCTACTGAACTGGATTGATACCAATCTGATCCAGGCGGAGGCTGTACATCGGCTCGATCAACGCGAGCGGCCAAAAAGCCCGGAAATCAAAAATGAAACCCGTCAGTTCCGTCAGGAGCTGCGAGGCTTTGACTACGATTTCAACGGCAATGCTAATAACGAGCAGCTTGCGGTGACGCCGCTGGTCGGCCTGGGCAAACGCAGCCTGCTGAACAAAACTATCTATCACCTGATGCCCTGCGCCGAGCAAAAGCTGACGCTGTGCACGCCTTACTTCAACCTGCCGGCAATTCTGGTGCGCAACATTATCTGGCTGCTGCGTCAGGGCAAAGAGGTTGAAATCATTGTCGGTGATAAGACCGCAAACGATTTTTATATTCCTCAGGATCAGCCCTTTAAAATCATCGGCGCCCTGCCTTATCTGTATGAAATCAACCTACGGCGCTTTCTGAGCCGCCTGCAGTATTACGTTACCAGCGGGCAGCTAACGGTGCGGCTGTGGAAGGATGGTGAGAACAGCTACCATCTGAAAGGGATGTGGGTGGATGACGAGTGGATGCTGATCACCGGTAACAACCTTAATCCACGCGCGTGGCGGTTAGACCTGGAAAACGCCGTGCTTATTCACGATCCGCTGCATGAGCTGGCTGCCCAGCGTGAAAAAGAGCTAACGCTGATCCGCGAGCATACTACCGTTGTGCAGCACTATCGCGATCTGGAAAGCATTGCGGACTATCCGGTTAAGGTCAGAAAACTAATCCGCCGCCTGCGCCGCATCCGTATAGACAGGCTGATCAGCCGTATTCTGTAGGCCAGCTATACTAAGCCCTGTGATTTCAACGGGGCTTTTTTTATGCGCTTGCCTGCTCTTCTGATACTGTTTTGCTGTTCCGGCTGTAGTCATATGGCGCAGGATAGCTGGACCGGGCGCGACAAAGCCCAGCATTTCGCCTCTTCTGCCTTTCTTTCCGCTGCGGGTGCCGCCTATGGTGAACGCCAAAACTGGCGTGAAAGCCGCAGCGGCAGTTTCGGGCTAATGTTTGCCATCGGTCTGGGGGCGGGTAAAGAATTTTATGACAGCCGGGAAGCAGGATCGGGATGGAGCTGGAAGGATTTCAGCTGGGATATAGCCGGCGCTGCCGCCGGCTATACTCTGTGGCAATCGGCACGCTAAAGCTGCATTCCCTTGCCCTTTTTATGCAGCAGCAGCGAAACCAGAAAAGCGACCGCGCCCATCGCGGAGACATACCAGAAAAAGCTGTTTTCGTTCCCCGCCACCTTTAGCGATAAAGCCATATACTCTGCAGAGCCGCCAAAAAGCGCGTTGGCTACTGCATATGACAGGCCCACGCCAAGCGCCCGGACTTCAGGTGGAAACATCTCTGCTTTTAAAATGCCGCTGATCGAGGTGTAAAAACTGGTGATAAAGAGCGCCAGCATAACCAGTGCAAAGGCAGCCCAGCTGCTCTGAATATTTTGTAGTAGTGTCAGAATCGGTACGGTGCAGATCGCGGCCATACCGCCAAAGATCAGCATGGATCCTTTGCGGCCGATCTTGTCGGAGAGTGCACCAATCAAAGGCTGAAGCAGCATAAAGATAAATAGTGCCGCAGTCATTAATGCGCTGGCGCTGCGGGTATCCATACCGGAGGTGTTCACCAGGTATTTCTGCATATAAGTAGTGAAGGTGTAGAAACTCAACGAGCCGCCAGCGGTAAAACCCAGCACCATAATAAAAGCGCGGCGATGTTTCCATATTCCTTTTAGCGAGCCAGCATCTTTATGCGTGCGGCTCGCTTTATCGGACGTTTCATTAAGCGAACGTCGCAGATAAAGCGCGACGATGGCAAGCAGCGCCCCCAGCGCAAAAGGGATACGCCAGCCCCATGTACGTAAATCTTCATCGGACAGAAGCTGCTGCAATACCACCACAGTCAATAATGCCAGCAGCTGGCCGCCAATCAAAGTCACATACTGGAAGGAGGCATAAAAGCCTTTTCTACCTTCAATAGCGACCTCACTCATATAGGTTGCACTGGTGCCGTACTCTCCACCGACAGATAATCCCTGAAACAGGCGAGCCAACAGCAGTAGCGCAGGCGCCCAAACGCCGATGGTGGCATAACCAGGCAGGCAGGCGATCACCAGCGAACCAAAGCACATCATGCAGACTGAAATTAACATGGATGTTTTGCGGCCATGCTTATCGCCAATATAGCCGAACAGCCAGCCGCCAATAGGGCGCATCAGAAAGCCCGCGGCAAAAACCCCTGCCGTTTGCAGCAGTTGTGTGGTGGCATTGCCCGATGGAAAAAATATGTGGGCAAAATAGAGTGAGCAGAACGAATACACATAAAAATCAAACCATTCCACAAGGTTGCCTGAAGAGGCGCCCACGATAGCCCAGATGCGCTGGCGGGATGTTATTGCAGGTGTTTTAGTCGTCTCTTTACAGGACGATTGAGTATCAAACATGATTTATCCTTGCTGATCGTCAGCGACAAAAATAAAAAGTCAGTCAGCAGTAAACCGCAGCGAATGAGTGTTAAGAATATGTTTTTGAAACTAATGGCAATTATGTGATGTGGATCGGTTTTTACGATCGGGAGAGGGTTTGTTTGTGCTTTAAAGGGAGATGTTTAAGGAGAGAACCCTGTTCATTCTGGTTTTTAAACGCCCAAACGCAAAAAACCCCGGCCTTTCGGTCGGGGTTATCGCAATTTGATGCCCGGCAGTTCCCTGGGCTCGCACGGGGAGGTTTTACCCCGCGGCCATAACGGAAAAAGGCCCCGTGCTTGCGCACGGGGCCTTTCCTTTATTTGATGCCTGGCCGTTCCCTGGGCTTGCATGGGGATATTTTACCGTCGCGCAGACGCAAAAAACCCCGGCCTTTCGGTCGGGGTTATCGCA
>NZ_JBHDVM010000001.1:342274-896511 GCF_042610525.1 Pantoea sp. sgz302252 | reverse complement strand
ACCGAGCCTACATGGAAGTATTTACGGCGTGTCCGTGTTCCGATCTGCCTCTGCTGCTCTGTCACTGATTTAAACGCAACCAGGGGTTTGTCATCAATCTCCCATTTTTTACAGTTTTTTTGCCCGCAGGCGAAAAGCGGCCAGCATCGCCAGCGCCAACAGCGCTGCGATAAAAATCACAATACCTAGCCAACCGAAGTTATGCCAAAACACGCCGCCCAGCGTGCCTGCCAGACTCGATCCCAGATAGTAGCTAAACAAATATAGTGAGGAAGCCTGTCCTCTGGCGCGTCTTGCGCGTGGCCCGATCCAGCCGCTGGCCACCGAATGCGCCGCGAAGAATCCTGCCGTAAACAGCATCATGCCGGGAAAAATCAGCCACAACGAGTTCGCCAGCGTAATCAGAACGCCAGCCGCCATTATAGCGATAGCGCCGAGTAGCACCGGAGCCCGACCATATTTGCTGGTCATCGCGCCTGCTTTTGGCGAACTCCAGGAACCAGTAAGGTAAACCACGGAAAGGAGGCCAACCACGGCCTGGCTAAGTGACCATGGCGGCGACAGCAGGCGGTAGCCAATATAGTTAAACAAAGTGACAAAGGCACCCATTAGCAGAAAACCTTCCGCGAACAGCAGCGGCAAACCGCTGTCGCGCCAGTGCAGGCGGAAATTGATCAGCAGGCTGCGTGGCCTCAGCGAAGCGGGGCGAAAATGACGGGAAGGCGGCAAAATTTTCCAGAACATCAGCGCGGAGGCAAGTGCAAAACAGCCAATAGCCGCCACCGCGATACGCCAGCTGGTAAAGTCGGTAATCACCCCACTCAGTAGCCTTCCGCTCATACCGCCGATTGAGTTGCCACTGATATAAAGCCCCATTGAGAAAGCAGTAACGCTGGGATGGATCTCCTCGCTAAGGTAAGTCATACCGACCGCTGCCACGCCGCTCAGGGCCAGCCCGGTCAGCGCACGCATTAACAGGATCCCGTGCCAGCTGGTCATAGCAGCAGACAGTAGGGTAAATAGCGCCGCCAGCAGCAGCGCCGTTACCATCACCGATTTACGTCCAACCGCATCGGAAAGCGGGCCGGTAATCAGTAAACCCAGCGCCAGCAGGCCCGTAGCGATTGAAAGAGAAACGCTGCTGGTGGCGGGCGAAACGCCAAATTGCTGGGACAGCACGGGCAAAATTGGCTGGACGCAGTAAAGCAGAGCAAAGGTCGCCAGACCCGCTGAAAAGAGTGCCAGGGTGACGCGCATAAATTGCGGCGTGCCTCTTTTGATATGCGTGCTTTGGGCACCAGCGGCGGCGGATGAACTATCGGAATTGATATCCGGCACGACGGCCGGGGAAGAGGTATTCACTGCCTGTCCTTATCACAAGAAAAGTTATTGTTAATTTTATGTAACATCGATTATGTTGTCTAATCTATTAATAATCTTAATTGATAGGTTTGAGATATGAATCCCGAGCTGCGCCACTTACGTTATTTCATTGCCGTGGCTGAAGAGCTGCATTTTGGCCGCGCTGCGCAGCGGCTGGCGATATCACAACCGCCGCTTAGCCAGCAGATCCAACAGCTTGAACAGTTGATCGGCGCCCGGTTGCTGAGCCGGACTAATCGTAGCGTGCAGCTAACCCCCGCTGGCGTTCAGTTTCTGGCGGATGCCCGGCAAATTCTGCAAAGCGTCTCGACCGCTGCCGATAAAGCCGCCCGACTGCATCGTGGAGAAGAAGGCCAGCTACGGATTGGGTTTACTTCCTCCGCGCCTTTTATTTCTGCGGTTTCCGATGCGCTTTTTGTCTTCAGGCAGCGTTACCCGGACGTGCATTTAAAAATGCAGGAGATCAATAGTCGACAGCAGCTGGCGCCGCTGAATGAGGGAAGGCTGGATCTGGGGGTAATGCGTAACACGCCGCTGCCAGCTACGCTGGAGCACAGGTTATTGCTGAGGGAACCGCTTTACGCTGTGGTGCACTGTGCCCATCGCCTGGCTGGTCGCGATACCGTCTCGCTAACCGAGCTGGCAGAAGAACCCTTTGTATTTTTCGATCCTCAAGTCGGTACAGCTTTGTACAGCGATACTTTGGCACTGCTGGAACGCTACGCCGTGCGGCCCGATATTGCGCAGGAAGCTGGCGAAGCGATGACTATCCTGGGGCTGGTGGCCACAGGACTTGGGGTGTCCGTTTTGCCTGCTTCCTTTCGAAAAGCGCAGCTGGAACGGCTGAGCTGGCTGGCGCTGCAGGAAGAAGACGCCTGGTCTGAGGTCTGGCTGGTCTGGCAAAAGCGGAGCGAAATGGATGCCGCCACGCGGCATATGCTGGCGCTGATGCTGAAAATCAATAATCTGGAATGATCAAGAGAATCGTTTTTATTCTGTGGCATTAATCACACTTAAAATCAAAGCGTTGACGAGCCAGCGGAACTGTTTCACCATGAGCAAAGATTTATTTTGAGGCGCGAAAATAAAGTGATAGCCGGAAATCAGCCAAACCATATCGATCGTATCAAAGAGACTAATGCAGGCGCAGTTTACCGCCTGATCGATCGTTACGGCCCGATTTCCCGTATTGCCCTGTCAAAAAAAGCGCAGCTGGCACCCGCCAGCATCACCAAAATCGTTCGCGAGATGCTGGATGCGCATCTGGTACAGGAAACGGAGTTTGAGGAAGCAGGCAGCCGTGGTCGCCCTGCCGTTGGGCTAACGGTGGATACGGCGGCCTGGCACTATCTTTCCGCCCGTATCGGCAATGGAGAGATAACCCTGGCGCTGCGGGATCTGAGCAGTCTGCTGGTAGTGGAAGAGGTTCGTCCGCTGCCCGTCAGCGATCCGCAGCCGCTGCTGCCACGCCTGATTAACGAAATCGACGACTTTTTTATTCGCCACCAGAAAAAGCTGGAACGGCTCACCGCTATCGCCATCACGCTGCCGGGTATCCTGAACGCGGAGCAGGGCATTGTGCACCGCATGCCCTTTTACAGCGTCAGCGAGATGCCGCTGGGCGAAGCGCTCTCCGCGCGCAGCGGTCTGCCGGTCTATATCCAACACGATATCTGCGCCTGGACCATGGCGGAAGCGCTATTTGGCGCATCGCGCGATTTGAATAACGTTATTCAGGTCGTGATTGACCATAATGTCGGCGCAGGGGTGATCACCGGCGGGCGACTGCTGCACAACGACAGCAGCACGCTGGTGGAAATAGGGCACACCCAGGTCGAGCCGTGGGGCAAACAGTGTTACTGCGGCAATCACGGCTGCCTGGAAACGGTAGCCAGTATGGAAAGCGTACTGGAGCTGGCCGCGCAGAAGATGCAGGCCGCGCCCGACTGCCTGTTACATCAAACGCCCTTGACCGTTACTTCCCTTTGCGATGCCGCGCTGGCGGGCGATCCACTGGCAAAAGACATTATTACCGGCGTCGGTTACCATGTTGGTCGTATCCTGGCGATTATGGTCAATCTGTTTAACCCTGAAAAAATAGTTATCGGTTCGCCGTTAAACCGTGCCCGCGACATTCTTTATCCTGCCATTGCCGATTGCGTTCGTCGTCAGTCCCTGCCGGGCTATGGCCAGCATATTGCTATTGATTCCACCCACTTCCACAATCAGGGCACCATGCCCGGTGCCGCGCTGGTAAAAGACGCGCTTTACAACGGCACGCTGTTAGTGAAATTGCTCCAGGGCTGACTCCTTTTCTTTATTGCTAAAAGCTTGCGCTAACGCAAACCGCGCCCGGTTTCGCTACCCTAAGATGTTGCGTCTTAATTGTTAATTATTGTTTATAAATTATCGACAGAATCGGAGCGTGGAGAAGATATGCTAAAGCGTTTATTTGTCACTGGCACCGATACAGAAGTGGGTAAAACAGTGGTCAGCCGCGCGCTCTTACAAAAGCTGTCTGAAGAGGGCCGGCGCGTGGCGGGCTATAAACCCGTAGCCAAAGGCAGCCACCAGACAGAGGCGGGGCCACGTAATAAAGACGCGCTGGTGTTGCAGGCCTCTTCATCCGTGGCGCTGCCCTATGCGGCCATTAACCCGCTGACGTTGCTGGACGAGGAAATCAGCACCAGCCGGGACGTAGTGATCAATTACCAAACCCTGAGCGAGCGGCTGCATGCGCTTTCCGGACAGGTCGATTCCGTGGTGGTGGAAGGCACAGGCGGCTGGCATAGCCTGATGAACGATTTGCGGCCGCTTTCCGCCTGGGCGGTGGACGAGCAGCTGCCGGTAGTGATGGTTGTGGGCATCAAACTCGGCTGCGTCAGCCATGCGCTGCTGACGGCGCAGGCGATAGCAAACGACGGTTTGCCGCTGCTGGGCTGGGTCGCTAACCGTATCAATCCGGGGTTGTCCCACTATGCGGAAATTATTGAGGTGCTGAGCCAAAAAATCGCTGCGCCTTTGCTGGGCGAGCTACCCTATCTGCGCAAGCCGGAAAACCGGGATCTCTCTTCGTATCTTGATTTAAGCCCGCTGCAGGGCTAAGCAGTCTGGCGGCTATCCGGTCGCCGCTTTTTTTTCTCCGACGCCGCCTGGCTTGCCAGGCGGTTTTTTTGTCGCGTCAAAGCACAATCAGGAAACATCCGGCGCCAATCCAGGCCAGAATAAGAACGGATAACCATAAGGAGCGGTATGACTGAGACAGCACAAACCGGGGTGAGCCATCGCCACTGGATACTGATCGCCGCGATGCTGGCGATGTTTATGGCAGCAATAGAAGTGACCATTGTTGCTACGGCTATGCCCACTATAGTGGCGGAACTGGGAGGCTTTTCACAATTTGGCTGGGTCTTTTCGGTCTATCTGCTGACCCAGGCGGTCAGCGTGCCGCTTTACGGCAGACTGGCCGATCTCTGGGGACGTAAACTGGTGTTTTTTATCGGCACCTCGCTGTTTCTTCTCGGCTCGGTGTTATGCGGCTTCGCGCCAGGCATGGGCTGGCTGATCCTTTTCCGCGCCATACAGGGTTTGGGCGCGGGCGCGATTATGCCGCTGACCGCCATCATTATTGCTGATGTCTATTCGCCGAAAGAACGAGCGGGTATCCAGGGCTGGCTTTCCAGCGTCTGGGGTGTAGCGGCGGTGGTTGGGCCGCTGACCGGTGCCTGGATCGTGGCGCACTTCAGCTGGGCGCTGGTGTTCTGGGTAAACGTGCCGGTCGGGTTGATCTCAATGCTGATGCTGGCGCGCTGGTTTCCTGAATCGCGTGGCGAAGCGAAGCAGAAGCTAAATCTGGGCGGTAGCGCCTGGCTGATGCTGACGGTTAGCGCACTGTTGACGGCGTTGCTCCAGGCGCAACTGCTGGGGAAATGGGCCTTTGCACTGGCGGGCGTGGCATTGCTGGCGGGTTGGATGCTGGTAAGGCATGAGAAGCGGGCCGCCGCGCCGCTGTTTCCACTGCTGCTGTGGCGCAGCCGCACCGTTGTTGCGGGCAACCTTGGTAATTTGATTATCGGCGCGGCGATGATGGGCATCAGCGCTTTTTTACCGACCTGGATCCAGGGCGTCAACGGCGGCACGCCGCTACAGGCGGGCAGCGCGCTGGCAATGATGTCGATAGGCTGGCCAATAGCCAGCACGCTTAGCGGTAGGCTGATGCTGGGCACCTCTTACCGGTTTACCGCGCAGCTCGGATCGCTGCTGTTGATTGCAGGTACGGCGCTGCTGTTGACGTTACATGCTGACAGCAGTATCGGCCACGCTGGTTTTGCCGCTTTTGTAATCGGCGCCGGTATGGGGATGAGCAGCACGACCTTTTTAATTGCGGTGCAAAACAGCGCTGATTATGAAGTTCGGGGCATCTGTACCGCTTCGGTGATGTTCAGCCGCCTGCTTGGTTCGGCAGCCGGTACGGCGATTATGGGTGCAGTGCTGAATTTTAATCTGGCGCAGCGGCTGCCACAGCATGGCGATCCGGTACAGCAGCTTATGGCGCAGGCGCAGCGCGAGGCGTTAACGCAGGAAGAGTTGCAGCATATTATCGGCGAGGTCGCCGCTTCGCTGCACTGGGTGTTTGCCGTTTCCGTAGCGATAGCGTTCGCCAGCCTGGTTGTGGCGCGGGCTATTCCGGCGAAAAAGCCGGAGTAACGTAGAGAAAGGGCCGCGAAAGCGGCCCTTCAGGTTGCTGACAAACCTCAGATCGCGTTTAAATCAGTAACAGAGCAGCAGAGGCAGTTCGGAACACGGACACGCTGTAAATACGGTCCCTGTAAGCTCGGTTGGCGCGTCCATGCGCCAAACGGTCTGCTTTTCCGCTCAGCCTCTGCCGCTATCAAGCTGCCGTGTTGCGGCAGAAAAAAGCCTGAGTCCAGAAACGGTTTAGGTTTGTCAGCAGTTTGGCGAGCCGCAAAAGCGGCCCTTCCGGGTCAGGACGAAGGCGCGTCCTGGGAAGTACCGGCGCTGGCTGGTACGGCCTCATCGCTTTCGCCACCGCGTTCACGTTTGTAGACTATTTTCTGCGAATCGTTTTCGCAATGGCCTACTACCTGACCGCCGGCCTGGTCGGCCTGATCGCTGGGTACAATCTCCAGCGTAAAGCCGGAAGCGGGCACGCCGTTATTAATAATCTTCTGGTTAATGTCTGCTTTTACCGTTTCGCAGGAAGCCTGTACCGCCAGTGGCGCAGCGACCAGCAATGCGGGTAACAGCCATTTTATCGCTTTCATCGTCCTTTCCTTTTGCCTGAAAATTACGCTAACTATAGCAGCAATCCGCTATCAGGGCGTAACGGGACGGCCGCTGCGGCGATCCAGGCAGCGTAGCGTATTTGGCTCCCAGTAGGCGTTGACGTTCAGGCTTTGCTCGCAGGCGTCGCGGGTATCAATGGCGCGATCGCCCTTATCGAAATTCTTTTCAACGCGCTGATTGACCTTAGCGCGCAGACGGCGGGTTTCGTCCCACTGTTCTTTTTCCTGGCGTGCCTGCTCGTTGGTTAGCGCGCTGTCGCCATCCTGAATAATCAGCCGGTCAGTTTTCGCTGCGGCGACGTGCTGAAAGGAGAGCAGCGCGCCAAAGAGAACCAGCGGCAGAGCGGCCTTGCTCAGTAGGTGTTGTCTGCAAATCATCTTTTTCATCTCGGGTTCCTTATTCCTGGTTAACAGCCGCGCGGCTGCTTCTGAGGCGATTAATAGTATATCATCCGCACGCGCAGGCTAACCAGTTGACTTGTGTATCCATTGAGCCTGTAGAGAGGAAATATGCTGCTGAAAACCACCCTGATTTTTTTCCTGACCGCGCTGGCGGAAATCGTCGGCTGTTTTCTGCCGTGGCTGTGGCTACGTAAAAACGGCTCTGTCTGGCTGCTGCTGCCGTCGGCGGCAAGCCTGGCGCTGTTCGTCTGGCTGCTGACGCTGCATCCGGCAGCCAGCGGACGCGTTTATGCGGCCTACGGCGGCGTGTATGTGGTGACGGCGCTGCTGTGGCTGCGCTTTGTGGACGGCGTGAAGCTGAGTCATTACGACTGGGCAGGCGCGGCGATAGCTTTTTGCGGCATGCTGATTATCGTGGCGGGTTGGGGAAGAGGATAAAGCCCGGCGGACGCCGCCGCCAGGCTTTGAGAAAAATTACGCCTTATGCACTTTCAGTCCGGCCAGCGTCTGGGCGACCGGCATCATCTCCAGCGTATTGATATTGACGTGCTTTGGCAGCGTGGCGACCCACCAGACCGCTTCGGTCACGTCTTCGGCGGTCAGCGGCTCGGTGCCGTCGTAGACGCTGTCCGCTTTGGCATCATCGCCTTTAAAACGTACGTTAGAGAATTCTGTACCGCCCACCAGGCCCGGCTCGATATCGGTTACTCGCAGCGCGGTGCCGTGCAAATCGGTACGCAGGTTGAGGCTGAACTGGCGCACAAAAGCCTTGGTCGCGCCGTAAACGTTGCCGCCAGCATAAGGCCAGCTACCAGCGATAGAACCCAGGTTGATGATATGGCCGACGTTGCGCTCCACCATTGCTGGCAGCACGGCGCGTGTCATATAGACCAGGCCTTTGTTATTGGTGTCGATCATCGCTTCCCAGTCATCCAGATTAGCTTTGTGTGCTGGCTCAATGCCCAATGCCAGCCCGGCATTGTTGACCAGCACATCAATATTGCGCCAGTCGGCAGGAAGCTGCGCCAGCGCCTCTTCGATCGCGGCGCGGTTGCGCACGTCGAGCTGCAGCGTGTGGAGGTTTTCGCCCAGCTCGTCTTTCAGCTTCTGCAAGCGCTCCTGACGGCGGCCAGTGGCGATAACCTTATGGCCTTCGCGGATAAAGCGTCGGGTAATGCTTTCGCCGAATCCGGCAGTGGCACCAGTAACAAATACAATCATCTCACTGTTCCTCAACACATTTAGGGTTTTCTTCACCATAACACTTCAGGTCGCTTCTGGTAAGAAGGATTGGTTATGACCAATAAGGGAAACTGCACGCTTTCGGTGCTTTTAGACCGCAGGGCGCCTGAAAAAGGTGCAGCCTTTCAGGTTGTTCTGTCAAAAATCCAGAGGTGTTTCTCAAAGCAACCGTTTGCTGATAATAGCAAACGGTTGCGCATACGGTTGCCTGTCATGTTTAGCGTAATTCTCTTATTTTTATTTCTAAGTACTTGATAAAGATAGCTTAATTTCGCAACTCTCTTTTGGCACGGCAATTGCAAATTCAGCTTAAGCCCAGTTTAAGTTTTGCCACAGGTTTATTCAGAAGGAAGCGCCATGTCGACCCTTACCGCCATTCGCGGCAGCTTTTTCGATATCACCGCCACGGTCAGCGCACCTGAAGCGCTGCCGGAACACGCTCGTTACTTTGAAGATGGCCTGCTGCTGCTGGAAGAAGGTAAAATTCTTTCACTGCAAACATGGGAAGCGGGGCGCTGCCAGCTGGCCGCCGGCCAGCCGGTCACTGACTATCGCGGCAAATTAATCGTGCCCGGCTTTGTCGACAGCCATATTCATTATCCGCAAACAGAAATGATCGGCGCTTTCGGTGAGCAGCTGCTGGAGTGGCTACAGCAGTACACTTTTCCGGTAGAGGGCCAGTACCACTGCCCGCAGCACGCGGCAAAGATGTCGGCATTCTTCCTGCATCAGCTGCTGAGCAACGGCACCACCACCGCGCTGGTGTTTGGCACCGTGCATCCCGAGTCGGTGGAGGCGCTGTTCAGCGCCGCCGAAGGGCTGGGCATGCGGCTTATCGCCGGAAAAGTCATGATGGATCGCCACGCGCCCGATTACCTGACCGAAACGCCGGAGCAGAGCTTTCGACAAACCCGGGAGCTGATCGAACGCTGGCATAATCGTGGCCGTCTGAGCTATGCGCTAACGCCGCGTTTTGCGCCTACCTCTTCTCCCGCGTTGCTGGAGAAGGTCAGAGCGCTAAAGGAAGAATATCCGGATATCTGGCTGCATACTCACCTGAGCGAAAATCCGCAGGAAGTGGCCTGGGTGAAAGCGCTGTTTCCCGAACGCGCAAGCTATCTGGACGTCTATCACCATTATCAGCTAACTGGCCGCCGCAGCGTTTTTGCGCACTGCATCCACCTTGAGGAGCAGGAGTGGGACTGCCTGAGCCGCACTGATTCCGCCGTCGCTTTTTGTCCCACCTCTAATCTTTTTCTCGGCAGCGGCCTGTTTAAGCTGCAAACCTGCTGGCAGCAAGGCGTCAGGCTGGGCATAGGCACCGACGTCGGCGCGGGCACCACTTTCAGTATGCTGCAAACGCTGGGCGAAGCTTACAAGGTCGGGCAGCTACAGCACTATAAAATGGCGGCGCTTGAAGCCTTCTATCATGCCACGCTCGGCGGCGCGCGGGCGCTGGATCTTCATAACCAGATAGGCAACTTTCAGCCTGGTAAAGAGGCAGATTTTGTGGTGCTCGACCCGGCGGTTTCCGCACTGCAAAAGCTGCGCTACGCCAACAGCCGCGATATCCATGAAAAACTTTTTGTGCTGATGACGCTGGGCGACGATCGCAATATCGCCTGCACCTGGGTCAATGGCAAACCTGTCTGGCAGCCGCAAAGCAAGGAGCAAGCCGCATGATCCAATTTTTACTGAACCAGACTTTAATAACAGAGACTTCACTCGATCCTGATACTACCGTGCTGAATTATTTACGCCAGCACAAGCGCCGCTGCGGCACCAAAGAAGGGTGTGCCTCGGGAGACTGCGGTGCCTGCACCGTTACGCTGGGTCGCTCTGAAGCGGGTGGCATGGTTTATGAAACCATCAACAGCTGTATCACTTTTGTCAGCAGCCTGCACGGCAAACAGCTGATTACGGTGGAAGATTTGCGCCAGGGCGACAAGCTCCACAGCGTGCAGCAGGCGATGGTGGATTGTCATGCTTCGCAGTGCGGTTTTTGTACGCCAGGCTTTGTGATGTCGCTGTTTACGCTGCAAAAAAACAGCACGAACTGGCAGCGTGATCAAGCAGAACAGGCGCTGGCGGGCAATCTTTGCCGCTGCACCGGCTATCGGCCGATTATCGACGCGGCGCGACAGGCATGCGAACAGCCGCAGCCGGATACTTTTTCCCTGTTCGAAGCGCAAACGGTAAAAAGACTGGAGGCGATAAACAACAGCGAGGAGCAGGAGATTGCGCTGAACGGTCATCGTTGCCTGCTGCCGACCACATCCGATCGGCTGGCGGAACTGCTGCTGGCCCATCCTGAAGCGAGGTTGCTGGCTGGCGGCACCGATCTGGCGCTGGAGGTGACGCAACGCTATCGCTCGCTGCCCCTGGTTATCTCGCTGGAGCACGTCAAAGAGCTGAAAGCCTGTCGGGTTGAGGAAAACGAAATTGTGCTGGGCGCGGGCGCTTCGCTGCAATTTTGCTATGGATTTTTACAGCCACATATTCCCGCCTTCGCGGAGATGCTGGCGCGCTTTGCCTCTTTACAGATCCGCAATCGCGGCACGCTGGGCGGCAATATCGCCAACGCCTCGCCCATCGGTGATACGCCGCCAATGCTGCTGGCGCTGAACGCGAAGCTTCACCTGAGGCGCGGCGGGCAAAACCGCACCTTGCCGCTGGAGGCGTTTTTCCTGGGCTATCGTAAAACCGCGCTTCAGCCTGGCGAATTTATTCACTCAATTATTGTTCCAAAGGTGACGGCGTCACAAAATTTCCGCGCCTGGAAAGTTTCTAAACGGCTGGAAGATGATATTTCCGCCGTATTCGGCGCTTTTATGCTGGAGCGCGATGCCAGCGGCAAAATAACGGCGGCACGCATTGCTTTTGGCGGCATGGCGGAAATCCCTAAAAGAGCGGGACATTGTGAAAAGGTGCTGTCAGGCAACATGCTGACCAGGCAAACGCTGGAAGCGGCCTGTCAGGCGCTGGAACAGGATTTTACGCCGCTGGATGATTTTCGCGCCAGCGCGCGTTATCGCATGCAGGTAGCTAAGAATTTGCTGCGTCGCTATTACGCTTCGCTCTACGCAGAAACGACGCTGATTGAGGTAGCAAACTATGTCCAGTAACCGTCCCATCGTAGCGGCCGACGTCATCGCCGACCAGTATCTTTCCGGCATCCGCAACGGCGTCGGCAAAAGCAATAAGCACGAAAGCGCAGAAAAGCACGTTTCCGGCGAGGCGATCTATATCGACGACAAGCTGGAGCTACCCGGCATGCTGCACCTTTGCCCGCGGCTTAGCGAACATGCGCATGCCCGTATTCTCAGTGTAAACACCGAGCCGTGCTATGCCATACCCGGCGTGGTTAGCGTGTTGACCTGGCAAAGCGTGCCGGGCGAAGGCGATATCGGGCCGCTGGAGCCGGGCGATCCGCTGCTGGCAAAAGAGAGAGTGGACTATGCCGGGCAGGTGATTCTGGCGGTAGCGGCTGAAACGCCGCAGGCGGCACGACAGGCGGCGGAAGCGGCCATCATTGAATATGAGGTGCTGACGCCAGTTCTGGATGTAAAAGAGGCGCTGGAAAAGGCGCTATTCGTGCAGCAGCCGCATATACACCAACGAGGGGATGCGCAAGCTGCGCTCAAGCGCGCCGTACATCGGTTGCAGGGCGAATTTCACATTGGCGGCCAGGAGCACTTCTATCTGGAAACGCAGATCGCGCTGGTGGTGCCAGGTGAAGATCGCTCGCTCCAGGTTTTCTCTTCCACACAGAACCCTACGGAAGTGCAAAAGCTGGTCGCTTCGGTGATGGGCATCACCATGAATAAAGTCACTATCGATATGCGCCGCATGGGCGGCGGCTTCGGCGGCAAAGAGACCCAGGCCGCAGGCGTCGCCTGCCTTTGCGCGGTAGCGGCGCAACAAACCGGCAGACCGGTAAAAATGCGGCTGGCGCGCAGCGACGATATGCGCATCACCGGCAAGCGGCACCCGTTCTATGTGCGCTACGACGTTGGCGTGGATAGCGAAGGGCGCTTCAGCGGCGTAAAAATCGATCTGGCGGGCAACTGCGGCTACTCGCTGGATCTTTCCGGTTCGATCGTCGATCGGGCAATGTTTCACGCCGATAACGCCTATTATCTTGGTGACGCGCTAATCACCGGCTACCGCTGCCGCACCAATACGGCTTCCAACACGGCTTATCGGGGCTTTGGCGGCCCACAGGGTATGGTGGCTATTGAGCAAATCATGGACCATATTGCCCGTGAACTGCATCTCGACCCGCTGGAGGTGCGCAAGCGTAACTATTACGGCAAAGAGACGCGCAACGTCACACATTATCACCAGCAGGTAGAGAATAACTTGTTGGATGAAATGACTGCGCAGCTGGAAGCCAGCGCGGACTACGGCGCGCGGCGTAGCGAAATAGCCGCTTTTAATCGCGCCAGCCCTTACTTAAAGCGTGGCCTGGCGCTGACGCCGGTAAAGTTCGGCATCTCTTTTACCTCCAGTTTTCTGAACCAGGCGGGCGCGCTGCTCCTGATCTACACCGATGGTACCGTACAGCTGAACCACGGCGGCACAGAAATGGGCCAGGGGCTTAATACCAAAGTCGCACAGATCGTAGCGGAAGTGCTGCAAATAGATGTCGACCGTATCCAAATCACCGCGACGGATACTGGCAAGGTACCCAATACTTCGCCGACCGCCGCCTCAAGCGGTACCGATCTCAACGGCAAAGCGGCGCAGAACGCAGCGCAAATCCTGCGCGGCAGGCTAACGGAGATGCTGTGCAGCCTGCATAACTGCGAGGCTGAACAGATCGGCTTCAGCAACGGCATCGTTAAAGCAGGTGAAAAGCATTATACCTTTGCCGAGGTGGCGCAGCTTGCGTGGCTAAATCAGGTGCCGCTTGCCGCTACCGGCTATTACAAAGTGCCCGGCATCCACTACGACCGCGAAGCAGGACGAGGTACGCCTTTCTACTATTACGCATTTGGTGCAGCCTGCGCCGAGGTGATTATCGATACGCTGACCGGCGAATATCGGCTGTTACGGGCAGATATTCTGCATGACGTCGGCGCTTCGCTGAACCCGGCTATTGATATCGGCCAGGTTGAAGGCGGCTTCGTACAGGGCGTTGGCTGGCTGACCAGCGAGGAGCTGGTGTGGAACGAGCAGGGCAGGCTGATGACCGATGGCCCGGCCAGCTACAAAATCCCGGCGATTGGCGATGTGCCCGCGGATTTACGGGTCACGCTGGTGGAAAACCGCAAAAATCCTAAAGATACCGTCTTTCATTCCAAAGCGGTGGGCGAGCCGCCGTTTATGCTGGGTATCGCCGCCTGGTGCGCGCTACAGGACGCAATAGCCAGCGTCGGTGACTATCGGCAGCATCCGCTGCTGGACGTGCCGGCTACGCCGGAACGGGTTTTCCTTGGCGTGGAAAAAATGGAGGCAAACCATGAGTCCTGACGACTGGATTGCGGTTCTGGCTGCGCTGCGGGAAAAACGCGAGCCCTGCGTGCTGCTGACGGTGCTTGAAGAAAAAGGCTCGGTGCCGCGCGATCGCGGCAGCAAAATGGTGGTGACATCTGAGCAAACTTTTTTGACCATTGGCGGCGGCCATCTTGAGTATCAGTGTATCGCGCTTGCCAGAGAGATGCTGGCGACGCGCAGCGAAGAACCGCGCAGCGAACATTTCAACCTTGGCGCGCGGCTTGGGCAGTGCTGTGGCGGTATGACTACGGTGTTTTTTGAGCCGCTGATCCAGCCGCAGCCACAGATTGCGGTGTTCGGTGCAGGCCACGTGGGGCGCGCGCTGGTAACGATACTGGCGACGCTGCCCTGTCATGTCTGGTGGGTGGACGAGCGGCGTGAGCAGTTTGGCCAGCCACCGGAAGGCGTAACGGTCTGCTGTGCGGAAGACCCGCGCGACTGGGTGAAAAAAATGACGCCAGAGAGCTATTACGTGGTGATGACTCATCATCATCCTACCGATTTAGCGCTGTGCGAGGCGATTCTGGCACGCGGCGACCATCGCTATTTCGGCGTGATCGGCTCGGCGACCAAGCGCCAGCGCTTTGAGTATCGACTGGAAGGCAAAGGTTTTAGTCCGCAGCAGCTGGCGAGTATGCGCTGCCCGATAGGGCTGCCGGATGTGAAAGGCAAGCTGCCAGCAGAGATAGCCGTAGCCGTAGCGGGCGAAATCATCGCCTGCTACGGCCGGTAACGCAGAGATCAGGTTACACGATAAAAATCAATGGTAACGCCGTGCGGCGTGCGCTCGCCAGTGCTGATAAAAATTGACTCCTTTAGCCATGCCAGCCGTGGATCGTAGACCTCGAACTGCGGCACGGTACGGAAATAGAGCGCCTGCGGCGGGATAGCGTCAAAAAACTGCATATTGTCGCCGAAAAGCTGTGGTCGAAAAGCGGGCGGCACGCGCCGTATGCCGTTGTTTTCAACGTAAACCGTACCCAGTTCGGTAGCCAGCGCATAGCGCGCGGAAAGGCGACACAGTCCGTCCGGCTCGATAATCTGGCTGTCAACGCCACCCGGCAGCACCTCACCGTTCAGCTCACCGCTGACCACGCCACGCACTATTGGGATTAGCTGACGTTTGCCGCTCTCGCGACTGTTGGCCACCACTACGGGTTGACCCACTTCCACCTTTACGGCAAAACAAAAGGCCAGTTCCGGCTGGATTTTTTCCTGTACCGACAAAACAGCGCTCCTTTTTTCAGGTTAACTTGCTAATTGTTCGAGGTTAACAGGAAAGTTTGCCGGCAGCTCGCTCGCCGCGCAGGCAATCACGCTTTCGTTGTCGCGCCCGCAGTCCCGTACATAGGTAATAGTGGCGAACTCATCGATAACTTCCGTCGGATAAGCCGGGCCAGCCGCACGGTAGCTTTCCATTTCTGCGATATGCTCATTCTGAAAGCAGACGGTTTTTTGCGGATTGTCGATCACCCAGCGTGGGAAAAAGATAGTGCCGTGAAACAGGCGATCGCCCAGATTAACCGTGAGGCTGACGTCGGTGCCGGTTGGCTCGGTCCAGGAAATTTTATAGATTTCGGCGCCAACGCGTACAATATAAGCCCGCTGATCTTTTACCCAGCGATTACCGACCAAACCGCTGTGAATACGGTAATCGAGCGTCTGCTCGTTTTTAATATAAATCTCGTAGTTCCAGCCGTTGTCATAGGTGTACACCAGATGTTTGCCAACGAAGCCGCTCAGGTCATGTCGATCGAATTTCATAATGTCCTCCTCTGTTTTTTATTAAGTTACTCGTTTATTTTTTTAATAAAAAACGCTACTTTTAAGTGATATTCATCGAATAAATAAATCAATATGCATAAATCAACGCTGGAGCAGTGGCAGCTACTGGAAAAAGTGGTAGAGCTTGGCAGCTTCGCCAGCGCGGCGGAAGCGACCTGTCGCAGCCAGTCTTCGGTTAGCTACAATCTCGCGCAGCTACAGGAGAGGCTGGGCGTATCGCTGCTGCAACCGCAGGGCCGCAGAACCGTGCTGACGCCTGCGGGCGAACAGCTTCTGGCGCGCGTCCGGCCGTTGCTGAAAGCTTTTTATTACGTCGAGGCGCAGGCCGCCGTGCTGAAAACGGGCGTGCGAACGCGGCTGGCACTGGTGGTAGATGCGATCTTCCCGCGCGACCGCTTGTTTACTATCCTGCGGCAGTTTCAGCAGCAGCACCCGCATACGCAAATCAACCTTACCGAAGTGCTGGAGAGCGATAGCGCCGAAAGGCCGGAAGCGGATGTAATGGTGCTGACGCGCCGTCAGGATGTAACCGGCCGCGGCGAATGGCTGATGAATATCGATTTTGTCGCGGTCGCGCATTGCGATCATCCCTTGCACCGGCAGGCCGCGCCGTTGAGCGAAGAGAGCCTGGCGTCTTATCCGCTTGTCCGCATTGCAGAGCGGGATACCGGCGTTAAAGCCGCCGAATGCTGGACGTTTTCCACTATCGACGCGGCGCTGGAGGCGATAATGGCTCAGGTCGGCTACGGCTGGCTGCCGTCGGATCGCGTCGCGGCTCACCTTGCCTCCGGCGCGCTGAAAATTCTTCCCATGACGCACGGCGTCAGACGTGCTACACCCTTACATCTGATAGTTAAAGATTTATCTTCTGAAGACCGGCCAATACAGACGCTGGCCGGGCTGCTCCGCCAGGGCGGCTAAAGCCCATCCCGTCAGTTTTCCTATGGAGAAATGCTATGCAGACTAACCCGTTCAGCCAGCCCAGCCCGCTGCCGTTTCAGGCGCCGCCTTTCGATCGCATCAGCGAAGCCGACTACCGTCCGGCGCTGGAAGAGGGCATAAGGCAAAAGCGTGAAGAGGTGGAGCGCATCGCCAACAGCGCGGAGCAGCCGACCTTTGCCAATACGTATCAGGCGCTGGAGCAGTGCGGCCAGCTGCTCAGGCGAGTAGAAAGCGTATTCAACGCGATGACTTCGGCGAATACCAGTGATTCGCTACAGGAGCTTGACGAAGAGATGTCGCCACGGCTAACGGCGCTGGAAGATGATATCCGTCTTAACAGCCAGCTGTTTGCACGTCTTGACCACGTTTATCAGCAGCGCGATAGCCTGGGGCTGGATGATGAATCGCTGCGGCTGGTGGAAGTGACCTGGCAGGCGTTTCAGCTTGCAGGCGCCAGCCTTAGCGAAGATCAAAAAGCGCAGCTTAAGGTGCTGAACCAGCAGGCGGCGACGTTAACCACGCAGTTCACCAATAAACTGCTGGCGGCAACCAAAACTGGTGGACTTACCGTGACTGATGCCAGTGCGCTGGCGGGATTAAGCGAGGCGGAACTTAGCGCGGCGGCTGCTGCGGCGCAGGAAAAAGGGCTGCGGCAGCAATGGCTGCTGGTGCTGCAAAACACCACGCAGCAGCCTGATTTGCAAAACCTCAGCAAACGCGAAACGCGCGAAGCACTGTTTAAGGCAGCATGGAACCGCGCCGAAAAAGGCGATGGCAACGATACGCGTGCGCTGATAGCCAGGCTGGCCAGCATCCGCGCGCGCCAGGCGCAACTGCTGGGCTTCAGCAGCTATGCGGAATGGAAGCTACAGGATCAAATGGCGAAAACCCCGCAGGCGGCGCTGGATTTTATGCGGGAAATTGTTCCGGCAGCCACCAGCCGCGCAAAGCGCGAGGCGGCTGATATCCAGGCGGTAATCGACCAGCAGCAGGGCGGCTTTACGCTTAAGCCCTGGGACTGGCTCTTTTATGCGGAGCAGGTGCGTAAAGCGAATTACGATCTGGATGAAAGCCAGATCAAACCCTATCTTGAACTGAACAACGTGCTGGAAAACGGCGTCTTCTGGGCGGCTACGCAGCTTTATGGCATCACTTTTAAATCGCGCAGCGATATCCCGGTTTACCATCCCGACGTGCGTGTCTATGAAATCGCGGATGCGGACGGCGAACCTATGGCGCTGTTTTACACCGACTACTTTAAGCGCGATAACAAGGGCGGCGGCGCGTGGATGAGCAATTTTGTCGATCAGTCCAGGCTGCTTGGCACTAAACCCGTTATTTACAATGTCTGCAATTATCCAAAGCCGCCGCAAGGCGAGCCAGCGCTGCTGGCCTGGGACGATGTGATCACGCTGTTCCACGAATTCGGCCATACGCTGCACGGGCTTTTTGCCGAACAGCGCTATCCTTCGCTTTCCGGCACCGCGACGCCCAGAGATTTTGTCGAGTTCCCCTCGCAGCTCAATGAGCACTGGGCCAGCGATCCGCAGGTGTTCAAAAATTTCGCCCGTCATTACCAGAGCGGCGAGCCGATGCCCGCCGAGCTGCATGAGAAGATCGTCAACGCCAGCAAATTCAATAAAGGCTACGACATGACCGAGCTGCTGGCCGCCGCGCTGCTGGATATGCGCTGGCATAGTCTGTCTGCCGACCAGCAGGAGCAGGACGTCGCTGTTTTTGAACAACAGGCGCTTGAAGAAGAGCAGATCGCGCTGGAGGCCGTGCCGCCTCGCTATCGCTCCAGCTACTTCCAGCATATCTGGGGCGGCGGCTATGCGGCCGGTTACTACGCCTATATCTGGACGCAGATGCTGGCCGACGACGGCTTCGAATGGTTTGGCGAGCAGGGCGGGCTGACGCGGGAAAACGGCCAGCTCTTTCGGGACAAAATCCTGTCGCGCGGCAACAGCGAAGATCTGAAAGCGCTGTACATGCGCTGGCGCGGCAGGGATCCGGAAATCGAAGCCATGCTGATTAACCGGGGACTGAAAGAGCAATGAGTATTTCATTACTACGCCGTCGGCTGCTGCTGGCGGCGGCTTTATCGCCGCTGGCGACGGGCTTCTTTCCTCATCTGGCGCTGGCGGCACCGGCTTCGCTGGCGCAGCGGCTGGGGCATCTGGAGCGGCAGGCGAACGGGCGTATCGGGCTGGCGCTGCTGGATAGCGGTAGCGGACGTAGCCTGCATTATCGCGGTGATGAACGCTTTCCCTTATGCAGCACCTTTAAAGTGCTGGCCGTGGCCGCCATTCTGCACAGACGACAGCCTGAGCTGCAAAAGCGGCTCTACTGGCGCAGCGAGGAAGAGCTTGAATGGATGCCGGTTACCGCTGGGCATCGGGCAGAAGGCATGACAGTCGCAGCGCTTTGCGCGGCCGCGCTTCAGCATAGTGATAATCTTGCGGCAAATTTGCTGCTGAAAGAACTGGGCGGCCCGGCGGGCCTGACCGCCTTTCTGCGGCAGCAAGGTGACAACGTCACAAGACTGGACAGAAACGAACCGACGTTGAACAGCGCTATACCTGGCGATCCACGGGACAGCAGTACGCCGCTGCAAATGCTGCATAATCTGCAACAGCTATCGCTGGGCAGCGACGGGAAACAAGGGTTAGTTCTGGGTGCTGAACAGCGTAATCAGCTAAACCAGTGGCTAAAGGGCAATACTACCGGCAAAAAAGCGATTGCGGCCGCGGTGCCTGCAACCTGGCTTGTCGGCGATAAAACCGGCAGCGGCGACTACGGTACCACCAACGACGTAGCGGTTATCTGGCGGCCCGACGCGTCGCCGCTGGTGCTGACCCTTTACTTTACGCAGCAGGATAAAGCCGCCAAAAACCGGCAGGAGGTGCTGGCGCAGGCGGCAGAGATTGCGCTGGAAGTCCTTAAGCTATCCTGAATGGTGTAATAACCGTTTCGGTAAACCAGCCAGTCACTGGTGCTGCCCCGGTAGCGCGTTTGCGCCGGGGCGATCTTCAGCTGCCGCCCGCCGCGCCTGGCGATAGAGCCGTCGTGGGTGGCCGATTTTGCCATAAAGCATTTCAACCTCAAGAAAACCGGTTTCCACACAGTGTTCCAGATAGCGGCGCGCAGTGGTTTTGCTTAGTCCGGTTGCGCTAACGACTTCATCAACGGAAAAGCAGTGTTGGTCGTGAGCGATAAACAGATTGCGCACGCGCGCCAGCGTTTTTTCTTCAATTCCCTTGCTGCCGTTCTCCAGACGAGCATTCCTGGCCTGTAGCTGATAAAGCGAGTCGACGTTTTGCTGATCGACAAACTTCCACTCCCGCTGCTGATCGGCAAACTGCACAAAGCGCTCCAGCGACTGAGCGAGTCGTTTCCAGGCAATCGGTTTCAGAATATAGTCAAAAGCGCCGTGACGGATCGCCTGGCTGCAGGTGTTCATATCGCTGGCCGCGGTAATAAAGATTACCGAGCTGTTGGCCTCTTTCAGCAAAGGATGGCTAACCAGGGTGATGCCTTTGCCGTCAGGCAGATAATTATCCAGCAGTATCAGCTGCGGACGCAGGTCGCGAAGCGTTTGCAGCGCCTGGGCAAGCGACGAGGCGATGCCCGTTACTCTGAGACGCGGGTGGCTGTTAACCAGCTCAGCGTGCAGCTGCGCCAGCTCGCGCTCATCTTCAACAATCAACACATCAATAAATTCAGGTTGCATAGTGCGCCTCCTGCGTCGTCGGCAGCGAAAGCCTGACGTCTTCTTGTGCGGGAATAAATAATGAAAAAATCGTGCCGCGTGGGCTGTTGTCGCTTACTTCAATGGTGCCGTCCGCCTGCGTGACGTAGCTGGCAATAAGGTACAAACCCATGCCGTGATCGCCACTGGTCTTGGTAGTGACGCCGCGTTCGAAAATACGATCGCGAATAGCCGGATCGATGCCGATGCCCCGATCGGCTATTTCAATAATCAGCTCGTGATTATTCAGCATAATCAGCACTTCCACTGGCGCACGCGGCGCGCTGGCGCGCTGGGTAGCTTCGATAGCGTTATCCAGCAGGTTGCCGATAATGGAAATAATTTCGGCTTCCGCCAGCGTCTGCAAAGACTTATCCATCCGACAGGCCGGATCGAAAACCAGTTCGACGCCTTTTTCGCGGGCGCGGGCGGCTTTGCCCAGCAGCAGACCGCAAAGGGTTGGCGAGCCAAAGCGGGATGAGATAAAGTCGAGCAGCTCCTGCGCATACTCGGACTGGGCCTGGATATAGCGAATGGCTTCATCATAGTGGCCCATATGCAGCAGCCCCGACAGCGTGGTCATGCGGTTCAGCTGTTCATGACGCATAATGCGCAGATTATCGGCATAGCGTTTGACCTGGCTAAGCTGGGCGCTGAGCGAATCGATGCCGTTGCGATCGCGAAAGGTCACTACCCAGCCCTGTAGCGATGTCTCCAGCATAATTTTCACCCGGCTGGCGATCACCGTCAGCTGATTGAAACGGCAAATTTCGTCATGAGTATCTTTAGCCAGCATAACGCTGCGGGAAAAGAAAGGCACGCTGGCGATCACCTCGCTGAGCGGCAGGCCGCGTAGCTGGCGCGTGGGCTGGCTAAGGCCGAGCAGCCGCCTGGCCGCCTGGTTGATCACTTCGATGCGCATATCGGCATCGATAGCGATGACGCCTTCATAAATAGACTCCATCATCGCTTTCTGCTGGCGTACCAGCAGGCCGATTTCGCGTGGCTCCAGGCAAAAGATCTGCTTTTTGATGCTGCGAGTGAAAAACCAGGAGAAGGCAAACAGCGCGATCAGCAGCAGCACCGCCGCGAACAGGATGTCGAGGGCTTTGCCGAAGGTGATGGTGGCAAGATAGCTGGTGAGATAGCCGACCGACACTATGCCTGTTACCTTGCCCGCCTCGTCAAAAACCGGCGCTTTGCTGCGCAGCGAAATGCCCAGCCCGCCCTGGCGGATAGTGGTAATGCTTTTCCCGGCCAGCACCTCCTGATTATCGCCGCCTACCAGCAGGGTGCCGACCCGATCCTCAAACACCGAATGATACAGATGGCGGCCACGATTATCGCCGATCACAATAAAGCTTGCATCGCTGCGCGTGGCCAGATTTTGCATAAAAGGTTTTATTTCACGGATATCTTTTTTTGCTACGGCTTTACGGAGAGAAGGTATTAGCGCAATTTCTTCTGCTTGTATTTTGGCGCGACCGCTCATTTCCTGATAAAGCTGGCGGTTAACGTCGAAATAATAATAGCAGCCGAGCAGGACGAACAGTACCGAGAAAAAAGCAACCAGAGAAATAAAAAGCTTAATTTGAAAGGAAACTTTCATGGTTAACATGCGTCCTTGCACTAAAAGGCGTCACTTTACCACTTTTTTGTCGGCCTTAACCGACTTTTGGACGAAGTTGTGAACCCTTGCATAGCGGGTTTGCGGCGGATTTGTCCTGACAGGAAAAGGCGTTTTTTTAATATTCTACAAATGTTATTTGTTTGTGCTTATTACAGAAAAAAACCATTAAAACCACGCTATTAAATTTTGTGTCGATCACAGTAAACGGCAGGGGAATTAAAAGCCATAAAAACTCCGTTACCAACATGCGGTGAATCACATAAATAAGTAATGTGCTCCTCCAGGATGGCGAAAAATAACAAGGAGCCTAATCATGAGTACGGATGATAATTCAGTTGCTGTTACCCCAGCCTCGCCCGAGATCTCGCTGAAAGAGAAGTGGTGGCGCATTATGGATACGTGGAAAGTTGGGATTATCCCACTGCCGCTGTTTCTTCTGGCAGGCGCGCTGATCGCCATCGATTGTCTGGGCGGCAAGCTGCCGAGCGATATTGTAGTGATGGTCGCGACCCTGGCCTTTTTCGGCTTCGCCTGCGGCGAGTTTGGCAAGCGTTTGCCGATTGTCGGCAAGCTTGGTGCCGCGGCTATCTGCGCGACCTTTATTCCCTCTGCGCTGGTCTACTACGGCCTGCTGCCGGATGTAGTGGTTGAATCCACTACCAAATTCTATAAGTCGACCAACATCCTCTATCTCTATATCTGCTGCATTATTGTCGGCAGCATTATGAGCATGAACCGCACCACCCTGATCCAGGGCTTTCTGCGGATCTTCTTTCCAATGCTGTGCG
Organism: Pantoea sp. sgz302252; assembly: GCF_042610525.1. Taxonomy (GTDB): domain Bacteria; phylum Pseudomonadota; class Gammaproteobacteria; order Enterobacterales; family Enterobacteriaceae; genus Erwinia. The sequence continues at coordinate 873,783 of NZ_JBHDVM010000001.1, read as the reverse complement.
GCGAAATCGTCGGCATGCTGACGGGAATGGGCGTCGGCATGGCGCTGGGCATGGAGCCGTTCCAGATCTTCTTTTTTATTATCCTGCCGATTATGGCCGGCGGCGTGGGCGAAGGGGCTATCCCGCTTTCTATCGGCTACGCCGCGCTGCTGCATATGGATCAGGGTGTGGCGCTGGGCCGCGTACTGCCGATGGTGATGCTGGGCAGCCTGACGGCGATTATTATCTCCGGCTGCCTGAACCAGCTGGGTAAACGCTATCCGCACCTTACCGGTGAAGGCCAGCTGATGCCTGAACGCGACAATGAAGTAGGGCAAGGTTCATCGACGCCCACTTTCTCCGGCAAAACGGATGTCACCACATTCGCCTCAGGCGTGTTGCTGGCGGTACTGCTTTATATGCTGGGAATGATGGGACATAAACTGATCGGCCTGCCTGCGCCGGTGGGCATGCTGTTTCTTGCGGTACTGGTGAAGCTGTTCCACGGCGTCTCACCGCGCATCCTTGAAGGTTCGCAGGTGGTTTATAAATTTTTCCAGACCTCGGTTACCTATCCGATCCTGTTTGCCGTCGGCGTAGCGATCACGCCGTGGCAGGAGCTGGTCAACGCCTTCACGCTTACCAATCTGATTGTGATTATCAGCACCGTCTCCGCGCTGGTGACCACAGGTTTCTTTGTCGGCAAGAAAATCGGTATGTATCCGATCGATGTGGCCATCATTTCCTGCTGCCAGAGTGGTCAGGGCGGCACCGGCGACGTCGCTATCCTGACCGCTGGCAACCGCATGTGTCTGATGCCTTTTGCCCAGATTGCAACCCGCATCGGCGGCGCGATCAATGTCTCTTTGTCTCTGCTGGTGCTGGGCAACTTTATCGTTTAACTACTGCTTTTCAGGACGCAATATGAAACTCGTCAGTTTTCTTTATCAGGGCAAGCGTAGCTACGGGGTAGTCAAAGGCGAAGGCGTGGTGGATGCAGGACGTCGCCTGGGCGATTGCTACGCCGATCTAAAAGCGCTGCTGGCCGCTGGCGCTTTAAATGAACTGCGCGGATTTAGCGAGGATAAGCCGGATCTGTCGCTGGGCAGCCTGGCCTTTTTGCCGGTAATTGAGAATCCGCAAAAAATCCTCTGTGTCGGCATGAACTATGCCGACAAGCGCCAGGAGTTCGACCAGCATGATCCGGCACCAACCCTGTTTGTGCGTTTCCCGGACTCGCAGACCGGCCATAACGCGCCGGTACTTAAGCCGCGCCGCTCCAGCGAATTCGACTACGAAGGCGAGCTGGCGGTAATTATCGGCCGCGCGGGCGAGAACATCCCGCGCGAGCGGGCGCTGGCTTATGTGGCGGGCTACAGCTGCTATATGGACGGCTCTGCGCGCGACTGGCAGCACAGCTGGTTTACCGCTGGCAAAAACTGGCCGCAGACCGGCGCTTTCGGACCGTGGCTGGTGACAGCGGATGAAATTCCCGATCCACAGCGGCTGGCGATCCGCACCTGGCTGAATGGCAGCATGGTGCAGCGGGATTCGACTGCCAATATGATCCATCCCGTTCCGGAACTGATCGAATATATCAGCGCCTTTACTCACTTAAACCCCGGTGACGTCATTATCACCGGTTCGCCAGGCGGCATCGGTAAAAAACGCACGCCGCCGCTGTTTATGCAGGCAGGCGATCGCATTGAAGTAGAGATAGAGCGAATTGGGCGCCTCAGCAACAGGGTTATGGACGCGCCGGAGCTGTCGGCGGCGGGGTGCTGAATGAGCGCAGAACAAGCTATAGCAACGCCGACGGTTATCGATTTTCGCATCAGCGAGACGCAGAAACATCCGCAGCGGATGAGCAAAGTGCGTGAACTGCTGGCCGACAGCGGCCTGGAGATGGAAAGCGACATCAGCCATATGGTAGAGGCGCTGGCGGATAATCAGCTGGTGGGCTGCGCCGGGCTGGCGGGAAACATCATTAAATGCGTGGTGGTGGCCAAAGCTTTTCGCAGTGAAAACCTCAGCGCCCGTCTACTGACGGAGCTGGAAAATCTGGCGTTGCAACAGGGCCATTTCCATCTCTTTCTCTACACCCGACCGTGCAACGAAGTGCGCTTTACTCACTGCGGTTTCTGGCCGCTGGCCCGCAGCGGCAGCGAGGCGGTGCTGATGGAAAACACGCCGCAAGGTATTCGCCGCTACTGCCGCCAGCTACAGGCGCTGCGCCAGCCGGGCGAACGCATCGGTGCCATAGTGATGAATGCCAACCCCTTTACCCTTGGACACCGTTATCTGGCGGAACAGGCGGCGAGCGCCTGTGACTGGCTGCATCTGTTTGTGGTGCGCGAGGACGCTTCGTTCTTTCCCTATAACGAGCGGCTGACGATGGTCAGAGCTGGCGTGGCGCATCTCAGAAATGCCACGGTGCATGAAGGTTCGCGCTATATCATTTCCCGGGCCACTTTCCCAAGCTATTTCCTTAAGGAAACCGGCAAAGTGCAGCAAGCCTGGAGCGAGATCGACGCGCGGATTTTCCGTGATTACATCGTGCCGACGCTGGGGATCACCCATCGCTTTATTGGTTCAGAACCTTTCTGCGCGGTGACTCGCCAGTACAACCAAACCCTGCACGGCGTGCTGGCCGATAAGGCGGCAGTAGTCGAACTTGCGCGGCTAGAAACTGCAGGCAACGCGATTTCCGCTTCCGAAGCGCGCCGCCTGTTGAAAACGCAGCAATTTTCCCGACTACGGGAAATCGTGCCGGACACGACATTCTCGCTGTTACAGAAGCGCTACGGCGCTTATACGGAAACCGCTTAATGCTCAGGAAGGCAACAATGAAAATCGTAAAAGAGGCGCTGGCCGGGACTCAGGAGTCCAGCGACCTGATGGTGAAAATCACGCCCGCCGACGGCGAGCTGGATATCGTGATCCATAGCGAAGTAATCAAGCAGTTCGGCGAGCAAATCCGCCGGGTCGTGCAGGAAACGCTTGGCGCTATGGGCGTAGAGCAGGGAGTCATTATAGTGAATGACAAAGGGGCGCTGGACTGCGTTATCCGTGCTCGTTTGCAAAGCGCCGTACTGCGTGCCGCCGATGTTCAACAAATCGACTGGGAGAAACTACAGTGAACAAACTTCGTCGCAGTATGCTTTTTCTGCCCGGTGCCAACGCCGCAATGCTTTCCAGCGCTTTTATCTACCGTCCGGACTCGATCATGTTCGACCTGGAAGACGCGGTGGCGCTGCGGGAAAAAGACAGCGCGCGGCTGCTGGTGTTTCATGCGCTACAGCACCCTATGTATCAGGATATCGAAACCGTGGTGCGCATTAATCCGTTGAATACCCCATTCGGGCTGGCGGATCTGGAAGCGGTCGTGCGCGCCGGGGCTGATGTGGTACGCCTGCCGAAAACCGATTCGCCGGAGGATATCGCCGAACTGGAAGTGCATCTTGCCCGAATTGAACAAGCCTGCGGACGCCAACCCGGTTCAACCCGCGTAATGGCCGCTATCGAGTCGGCGATCGGCGTGATTAACGCGGTGGCAATCGCCCGTAGTTCTCCGCGCCTGATTGGCATCGCGCTGGCGGCCTTTGACTACGTGATGGATATGCAGACCGAGCGCGGCGACGGCACCGAACTGTTCTATGCCCGCAGCGCGGTGCTACATGCGGCACGCGCCGCTAAAATCGATGCTTTCGATGTAGTCTGGCCCGACGTGAACGATGAGGAAGGTTTTCTGCGGGAAGTCGAGCTGATCCGCAAAATGGGCTTTAACGGTAAATCGCTGATTAATCCACGGCAGATTGAACTGCTGCACAACGCTTACGCGCCGACGCAGCAGGAAGTCAATCACGCCAGGCAGGTGATTGAGGCGGCGGAAGAGGGCACGCGCAACGGACTGGGCGTGGTATCGCTCAACGGTAAAATGGTGGATGCGCCGATTATCGATCACGCGCAAAGAGTACTGGAGCGTGCGGCGGCTTCCGGCGTGCGTAATTAAAGGAATAATTATGAATCAGACTAAATCAAGGCAGACGAATTGCCCAGTCCCACGCAACCTCCAGCCGTTTAATGGCGCTTACGCGGCAACGCCCTGGCTGGCTAATCCCAATGGCAACCGGCGCAAGCTCTGCGAGTCGTTAGAGCAGGCGATTGCCCGCAGCGGTCTTGGTGACGGCATGACAATCTCTTTTCACCACGCTTTCCGCGAGGGCGATCGGACAATCAACCTGGTGGTGGCGACGCTGGCCCGGCTGGGTTTTAAAAACCTGACCCTGGCTTCCAGCTCGCTGATGGCCTGCAATGACGCGCTGATCGAACATGTTCGCAACGGCGTGATCACCCGGATTTATACCTCCGGGATGCGCGGCAAGCTGGCGGAGGCCATTTCCCACGGGCTGATGGAAGAGGCGGTACAAATCCACTCCCACGGCGGTCGGGTAAAGCTATTACAGGACGGCGAACTAACGATTGATGTCGCTTTCCTCGGCGTGTCGTGCTGCGACGAGTTCGGTAACGCCAGCGGCACCCAAGGCAAGTCCTGCTGCGGTTCGCTGGGTTATGCCATGGTCGATGCCCACTTTGCTAAAAAAGTGGTGGTGCTGATGGAATCTCTCGTGCCTTTTCCCAATCTGCCCGCCAGCCTGGTTCAGGATAGGGTGGACTATATCGTGCAGGTAGAAAGCGTCGGCGACCCGGCTAAAATCAGCGTGGGCGCAGCCCGAATTACCAACAACCCGCGTGAGCTGATGATCGCCCGTTATGCGGCGGAAGTGATTGAGCATTCCGGCTACTTCAATAACGGCTTTTCTATGCAGACCGGTTCCGGCGCGGCGGCTACTGCCTGTACCCGCTTTATGGAAAAGAAAATGCTGCGTCACGGCGTGAAGGCCAGCTTTGCGCTTGGCGGCATCACTGGCAGTTTGGTGGAGCTGCATGAAAAAGGGCTGGTTGAAAAACTGCTGGATACCCAGAGCTTCGACGGCGAAGCCGCCGCCTCTCTGGCCCGCAATCCGCAGCATATCGAGATCTCTACTAACGTCTATGCTAATCCGGGAAGCAAGGCGGCCTGCTGTGACCAGCTGGACGTGGTGATTTTAAGCGCGCTGGAAATCGACACCGGCTTTAACGTTAACGTTATCACCGGTTCCGATGGCGTTATGCGCGGCGCATCCGGCGGCCACTGTGACGTGGCCGCTGCCGCTAATCTGACTATCGTGGTTGCACCGCTGTTGCGTAGCCGTATTCCGACGGTGGTGGAGCGCGTAACGACTCGTCTGACGCCGGGAGAAAGCATTGACGTACTGGTCACCGATCATGGCATTGCGGTGAATCCACGACGTCCGGAAATCCGCGAGCGGCTGCTGGCGGCCGGGCTAAAGATTGTCGATATCACGGAACTGTACCAGCGGGCGATCTCGCTAACGGGCGTGCCGAAACCTGTTGAGTTTACCGACCGGATTGTCGGCGTGGTTCGCTACCGCGACGGCAGCGTGATTGACGTTGTACGTCAGGTGAAGGAGAGCGCCTGATGCCAGCGACGATCTCTGTAGATGGGGGTGTCACGCTTGAGGCGCTGCTGGCGGCAAAAGAGCGGCGTGCGGGGCGGCAGGCTGACTGGCTGGCGCGCTATCGTCAGCCGGTGATTTCCCTGACGCTGGTAACGCCAGGCGCGGTAAAAGACAGCGCACGCTACCGCAATACTATGGGCGTGGCGTTACGGGCCTGCGATCAGCTGCTGTGGCAAAACTGCTGGAAGGTGCTGGAGCGACAGGTTCTGTGGCTGCCGACGGGCGCGGAAGCGCTATGGTGCGTGGCGCATCCGGCAGCTGAGATTAAAGCCCAGTGTATGAGGCTGGAGCAGAATCATCCGCTGGGGCGGCTCTGGGATCTGGATGTGATCTGTCCGCATCAGGGCCCGATTGGGCGACAATCATTGGGCGGCGGCAGACGCGCCTGCCTGCTGTGCCATCGACCGGCTCACGCCTGCGCTCGTTCGCGTCGGCACCCTGTGGCGCAAGTGGTGGCGAGCGTGGAGAAAATTATTGATGCCTGGTTTGCCCGCGACTGAGCCGCAGCCCGTCTGCGTGACGGAACTGGCAGCGCAGGCGCTGTGGCAAGAGCTGATGCTGACGCCCAAGCCGGGACTGGTGGATCGGGCCAATAACGGCGCTCATCGTGATATGGACTATGGCTGCTTCACCCGCAGCATCGCAGCGATTACGCCGTGGTTTAGCCTGTTTGAAGAACTGGGTGAAACCCATGCGGAGCGCGTTGGGCCAGAGCAGCTTCAGCTATTGCGTCCTGCGGGCATTGCCTGCGAGCAGGCGATGTATGCCGCTACCGGCGGCGTAAATACCCATAAAGGTGGCATATTTTCGCTGGGGCTGCTGTGCTGCGCCGCCGGGAGGCTGCGAGGACGGCGCGAAGTTCTGTCTGCCGATGCGCTGTGCGCTGAGGTGAGCCAGCTTTGCGCCGGTCTGGTAGCGCGGGAGCTGGCGGCGCGTCCGGGTAAGGCGACAGCGGGCGAACGGCAGTATCGTCAGCTGGGACTGGCTGGCGCTCGCGGTGAGGCGGAAAGCGGCTTTACCACGGTGCGGCGTTATGTGCTGCCCGCCTGGGAAAATACCTCGGGCGAGCAACGTTTGCAGCGAGCGCTGCTACAGCTGATGGCGGTCAATCCCGACAGTAACCTGATATCCCGCGGCGGCCTTGCCGGACTACGCTATGTACAAACTTATGCGCGACAGCTGCTGGCAGACGGCTGGGATAACAAAAAGCTTGCCGAAATGGACAGGCAGCTGATCGTCCGGCATTTAAGCCCCGGCGGCAGCGCCGATTTACTGGCGGTGGCCTGGGTGCTGGGGAACCTTGGTCAGGCGAAAGGGCCGCCCTGAATGGTGTCGCTCATGCCTCTGAGAATACGCTCGCCGGTTTCGCTTCTCAGCTCCTGATACCATTGCTCCGTAATGGTCATCTCTTTGCCGTGCGTGACGTCGCAGCGCTTGCGCGCTTTCAGCACCAGCTCCTTTACGCGGTCGGCGCGTTTATGCTGATAGCGCAGCAGCGCATCTTCAATTCCCAGCGAATTGGTTTGCAGGCAGTTTGCCAGCACTACCGCATCCTCCATCGCCGCGCAGCCGCCCTGGCCAATATCGGGCGTAGTGCTGTGCGCCGCATCGCCCAACAGCGCCACGCGGCCTTTAACCAACTGTGGAAAGGGTTCGATATCGTGGATTTCAATTCGGTTGGTGGTAGTGGGATCGAGCCGGGCTATCAGCTTCTGCACCGGCGCGGCCCAGCCGTGGAAATAGCGCTGCAAATCTTCGCGCAGCGTAGCGCGATCTTCCGCCAGCCCCAGCGGCAGCGGCACGTCAAAAAAGAAATAAAAGCGGTTGTTCGCCACCGGCATCAGCGACACGCGTTTGCCTTCGCCGACAAAAGTCGTCCACTGCTGCGCTGGCGCGATGCTTTCATCCAGCGCCACCAGCCCGTTCCAGTTGACGTAGCCCGCATAGCGACGCGGCACAGTTTCGCCAATAACGTAAGGCCGAATAGCCGAATGCGTGCCATCGCAGGCGATTAGCAAATCGCCTTTTGCCTCGCTGCCGTCGGTAAAATAAGCCGTTACGCCCTGACTGTGCTGTTCTACGCTGACCACGCGTTTGCCAAATTGCACTTTCTCGCGGCCATACTTATCCAGCAGCATTGCCTGCAGTTCCGCTCTTGCCACCGGATAAGGACGCTCTCCGGCTTCCTCAATCAGCGGTGCCAGGCTGAACTGCGTCAGCGGCTCGCCGGAAAAAGCATCGTGGTAGGCCATAGTCTGCATCGAGCCGCCCAGTGCGCTTAGCGGCTCTTTCATGCCCAGATAATTAAGGCACTTAACACCGTTGGGCCAGATGGAGATCGCCGCACCGACCGGTTTTATCTCTTTTACCGCTTCAAAAACCGCTGTTTCAATACCGAAACGCTGTAGCGCGATAGCGGCGCAGGTGCCGCCGATGCCAGCGCCCATAATCAGTGCTTTCATTTTTTTCTCCTCAGGCTTTTCCACTGAAGCTGCAACTTTTGTACCAGGTGCGCACAGGCGTTCTGGCGCGGCATTGAAACTATCGTTTCATGAAAACGGATCACCACGCTGGCGCATTGCACCAGCATGATGCGGCGAAGGTGGGCGAATAGTTGGCAATAAGGCAAAGAATTTGCCACAGTGGCAAAGACCCTTTTTCAGGAGACAGCAAGATGGCGACCATAGCCTGCCTGCATGCGGCGACCAGTAATATCGCGTTGTTTGAAGAGGCGCTGCAAGCGCTGGATTATGACGAGCTCCAGCTGCTGCACCGCGTGGAGAGCGAACTGTTAACCCGAGCCATCAGAGCGGGTGAAGTTACTGTTGAGATTGCGGCTACGGCACGCGAAATTATCAGCGAAATGTGCGAGCGGGCCGATGCGGTCATTGTCACCTGTACCACGCTGGGCGTGGTAGCCTGGGATACAACGCAGTTCAATAAGCCGGTGATCCGCGTGGATGCAGCGCTGGCGAAAGCGGCCTCGCACTACCACGGCGCGGTGCTGGTGCTCTGTACCGCGCACTCCACGCTGGAAATGACGACAAAACTGTTTGAGGCTTTTATTCCTGGCGACAGGCTGTCGGTTGAACTGATCCCGCGCGCCTGGGCCTTTTTCAATCATGGCGATATTGAAGGCTATCATCGTGAAATCGCCCACTATATTCGTGAACGGCGTGAATGCGCATTAGGTTGCATAGTACTGGCGCAAAGTTCCATGGCGGGCGCGGAGAAGTATATCAACACCACGCTGTCGGTGCTGAGCGGGCCGGAAACCAGCCTGCAGGCGGCTATTGACGCTATCCTTTGATTATAAAGGCGTTAAAAAGAGTAGAGCGCAGCGACAAAGCGTTTTAAGGTGTAGCCCCACGCTTTGACAGGAAACCACTATGTTCGATTTAACGCTGTTTATTCTGCTGCTGCTGGCAGGGCTCAGCTATTTCAGCCATAACCTGACCGTCGCTATCGCTTTGCTGGTGCTGATCGTAGTGCGGATGACGCCGCTGAACGCGCTTTTCCCGTGGATTGAAAAGCAGGGTGTGACCGTCGGGATTGTGATCCTCACTATCGGCGTTATGGCGCCCATTGCCAGCGGCGCTTTGCCCACCACCACGCTGATGCACTCCTTTCTGAACTGGAAGTCGCTGCTGGCGATTGCGGTCGGCATTTTTGTCTCCTGGGTAGGCGGCCGCGGCGTCAGCCTGATGAGCACACAGCCGACCATTGTCGGCGGCCTGCTGATCGGCACCATTATCGGCGTCTCGCTGTTTCGCGGCGTGCCTGTAGGGCCGCTGATTGCCGCCGGACTGGTATCGCTGTTTATCGGTAAAATGTAGCCGTTTGCGCCGCCTGAACTCTGCTATCATAGCGCTCTTTTTTTTCGCCAGGAGAAACCGGTGAGCAAGCAGGACAAGCGCAACAAGCGCGCCAAACTAAAAGCCAAACAGGCCAATAACGCCCGCGCCCGCGGCAAGCAGCTGGATGCGGTGGGCCGCAGCAGCTACGTCGCCACGCCGGAAATGGTCGAGCTGTTCGCCAGCCTGCCGCCGCTGGATGAGAGCGGCGAGATGCCTTTCGTCGGCGAGATCTATCGCTGGTGCGACGAAGAGTATGGCTTTGACGGCAGCAGCGCGGAAAACGAGATGCTACAGGTTGCGGCGCTCTGCGTGCTTTATATTCACTGGCGCACCAGCGAAGGCTCGATCTCGCTTAACCAGAACGAGCTGATTGAAGCGGCGATCCGCCTGAGCGAAGAGAATGAGGCTTTCAAAGCGCAGTATCAGGCGGCACAGCAGTAAAGCCGCGCGGATCCTGCGAGACGCTACGCAGATTTCGCAGGAAATCGGGCCGGATTCAGGGCGATAAGTTACTATTTTCTACGGATTTAAAGAAGATAAAGGACGGCGCTATGTCCCATCCCACCATGCAGGATATTGCCAGAGAGGCCGGCGTTGGCGTGGCGACGGTCGATCGCGTAATTAACCGCCGCGCGTCGGTAAAACCCGCTACCGAACTGAGGGTATTGAATGCAGCAAAGAAACTGGGCTTCGTTTCCGATAAGCTGGCGGCTTATCCCGCTACCGTGCGCCTTTGCCGCGTTGGTTTTATCCTGCTTGATACCGGTGCGGAATTTTACCGTCAGCTCAGCGAACAGCTACGTATTCAGGCCGGACTGGCCACGGGCCTGACCCTGACCACGGAGTTTGTCTGGCTAAACGTCAACGCCACCCAGGCGATAGCCGAGGCGATCCTGACGCTGGGCAAGCGGGCAGAGGCGATTGGCATCGTGGCTATCGACAATCCGCTGGTCAACCAGGCGATCGACAGGGTAAAAGAACAGGGTGTTCGCGTCTATACGCTGTTCAGCGAGCTGACCGCCAGCGGCTGCGCGGGCTATATCGGCCTGGATAACCGCAAAGCGGGCAGAACCGCTGCATGGATGATTGCGCGCCTGTCGCCGCGTCCTGGCAAAATCGGCATTTTGCTGGGCGACCATCGCTTTCTCTGCCAGGAGATCTCAGAAATCAGCTTTCGCTCCTGGTTCCGCGAAAAAGCGGCCGGTTTTGACATTCTGGAGCCGCTGCGCAGCTATGAAGACGACGCTGTGGCGGAGCAGGCTACCCGCAAGCTACTGCAAGAAACACCGGATCTGGTGGCGCTTTATGTGCCGAGCGGCGGCGTGGAAGGTGTGGTGCAGGCGCTGCTGGAGGCTAAGCGGCTGCATGATCGGCGGCTGACCGTCGTATGCCACGGCCCAATAGTGAGCGCCCGGCGCGCGTTGATAGAAGAAGTCGTAGATCTCTTTATCTGGCATCCGATGGCGGTGCTGGCGGAAGGCATCCTGAAAGCTATCGTCGAAGATGTGCAGAGCGAGGCGCGCGGTAACCAACAGCGCTATCTCTCATTCGAGCTGATGACGGTAGAGAATTTTTAGCGTCGGGCAGTGCGGCGTTTTCAAAAATTGAAAACGCCGCTTTTGGCTTGCAAAATTTAACGCGTCCAGGCGTTCAGGCTGTCCAGCGACTCACGGGCAATTTGCCAGAGGTCATCTTCCCAGTGCGTCGGGCTTAGCAGTTCCGGGCACCATACTCCGTCATAGCCGGTAGCTTTTACCGCCGCTGTCCAGGCTGCCAGGTCTACTTCGCCTTCGCCTGGGCGGTAGTCCCGCTGCACGCGTTCATCCCACTTTTCACCCGGCTTTAATCGGCGGCCATCGCAGAAATGCACGCCGTAGATCAGGTTGGGATCGAGCGCAGCCACTTCTTCTGGTCTGGTATCGCCGCCGGCATAAAGATGCCAGAAGTCGATAACCAGGCCTACATTATCAGCGCCGACCGCATCGATAATCGCCAGCGCCTGCTTCAGACTGTTAAACGGCGTAAAGGCGACTACTTCAATTTGAAATTTAATACCGTAGCCTTTGCCGATCTGCGCGATATCCCTGATGTTCTGCGTTAACACCCCCTGGCGGGCCTGTGGCGAGAGCTCGTCAATCTCGTTTAGCGCCATGATTTGTACTATCGGGCAGGCAAGCTGTTGCGCGGCGCGGCAAATTCTGTCGGCTTCGTCCAGCATCTGGTGGCGCGCCTGCGGCTGGTGACGTCCAATCGCTTTCAGCGCGTTAATACAGCTGATGGCAATGCCGTGTTTCCGCATCAGGCTTTTGTAGTTTTCCAGACTGCCGCCATGTTCCAGATAGCGGAAGAGATGTTCAGGCAGCAGCTCCAGAGCAGTGAAGCCTGTTTCCTGCGCAATACGCAGCTGGGTAATGGCATTGGAATGCAGTACGGAAACGCCGTGCAAGGCTTGTATCATCGGTTTTCTCCCCTGAATTTAAAAACCCACGCTGCGCAGATAGTGCAGGCTGGCGGTAACGTCATGCAGACTGCCATCCGCATCGCGCGGATCGCGTTCTTGCTCGATGGTGATCCAGCCGCGCCAGTCCAGCTCTTCCAGCAGCCCTTTGATCGCCGGATAATCGATATCGCCGGTGCCAAGAGGGCACATTACGCCTGCCGCGCAGGCGCTAAAAAAATCCTGTTTTCCGGCAATCGCCGCCTGGTAACGCGCTTTGTTGACATCTTTAAAATGGAGATAGTCGAGACGGTCAGCATACTTGCGCAGCCAGCTAACGGGATCCAGTCCCGCATAGTAAAGGTGGCCAGTGTCCAGGCATAAGCCAGCTTCTGTGGCAGGTATATCCTGCGCGATGCGGTCGATTTCGTCACCGAACTCAATAAAGCCGCCCGCGTGAGGATGGATCACCGGACGCACGCCATATTCCTGCGAGGCAATGCGACAAAGTTCGCGGATATGGCCGATCATGCGCTGCCAGTCCGCTTCCGGCAGACGTTTAGCTCTGGCTGACTGACCAGCGCAGCGGGCACGGTCAGCGTCGCCAAAATCGATAATCACCAGATAAGGCGGCGGCACAGCCCCTTCGACCGTAGCGATTGGTGCCTGGCGCAAACTGCTGCAAACGGCATGCGTCAGTGCAACCATCGCCGGGAAATTCGCTTCCGAAACCAGATCGTCAAACAGCGTGCCCGCCACCAGTGAAAGCCCGTAGCTTGCCAGCGCCTGCTTTAGCAGCGCGGGCTCGGTCGGCAGATAACGCCACGGGCCCAGTTCAATACTGCGGTAACCGGCTTCGCGGGCCTCGCTCAACACTTTCTCATAAGGCGGTAAATAAGGATTAGTGGGGTCGTCCACTCCCCAACTGCACGGGGCGTTAGCAATGGCGTACATAGCGGCTCCTCAGGATTTAGCGGTCTGTTGTTTACGGCGTGAGGCGGCGAAGCGGGCCAGCACCAGCTCCTCCATATTTTCCAGCGCGACGCCTTTGGTTTCCGGCACGAATCGCTTTACGAACAGCCAGGAAAGCAGCGTGCAGCCGGCGAAGATCAGCAGCGGAAAGCCACCGTGGAACTGCTCCACCAGCCAGCGGCTGTGGTTCATCATCGGGAAAGTCTGGCTGACGAGGAAATTGGCGATCCACATGGCGCTGATAGAAAAGCCCATCCCGGCGGCACGCAGGCGCGTGGGGAAGATCTCGCCGATAACCGTCCAGACTACCTGGCCCCAGGTCGCGCCGAAGATAAACATAAAGCCGAACAGGCCGAGCACCGAGGCCATGCCAGTGAATTCAAAATAGAAAGCGGCAAAGGTGTAAAAGAGACAGATAAAAGCGCCTGCCGAACCGATATTCAACAGCGAGACGCGGCCTGTTTTATCGATCAGCAGCATGCCGACAATGACGCCCGCCATCTGTAGCACCGCCAGCAAAATGGTCAGGAACATTGCTTCCTGCAGATCGCCGGTAATATTCATCAGCAAAGAAGGGCCGAAATACTGAATAACATTGATGCCGGTAAGCTGATTAAACACGGCCAGCCCGACGCCAATGGTCAAAAAAACCAGCGTCCTCGGCGTCAGCCGCATTTTTTCGCGTCCGGCAGGCTGTTCGCTGATGGCACTTTTAATTTCGGCCAGCACATTCTCCGCATGCTGCCGATTAGAAATACGGGTTAGCGTATCCAGCGCTTTTTCTTCGCGCCCCGCCAGCATATTCCAGCGCGGCGTTTCCGGGATAAAGCCGACAAAAGCGAAGAACAGCGCGCAGGGCACCAGCGCCGCGCCAAGCATCCAGCGCCAGCCGACATCGACGATCCATTCCATCGACATACCGGTGACGATCAGGTAGTTGGTAATCAGCACCACAACCTGACCAGCGGTTGAGCAGAGTGTGTGCATAGTCATGGCACGGCCGCGAAAATCTTTTGGCGCGACTTCGGCGATATAAACCGGCGAAATAACCGTGGCGATGCCGATGCCTAAACCGCCAATCATGCGGAAAATCACAAACATCGTAAAAGAGGTAGCAAAGGCGGTGCCTGCAACCGAGACGATAAACAGCAGGGCCGTAAGGATTAACGTCTTCTTGCGGCCAAAGGTATCGCCGAGATAGCCAGCCGCAAAACAACCGATCACACAGCCGATAATAACGTTAGAGACGGCCCAGCCCGTTTCAGAGGGCGTCAGCTGATAGTGTTTGCCAAGCGGCTCGATTGCGCCGGAAATCACCGAAGAGTCATAGCCAAACAACAATCCGCCCAGCGCGGCGACGGCGCTGATGGCGATAACGTAGGTCAGGTTGTGCCGTTGAGAGTGCGATGTCATGCAAGTGCCTTTTGCAATTAAGCCTGTGGTGACAGTGAGCATGCGCGAAGGAGAATGAAAATTCTAATCGGAAATTAACTGGAATATTGGTTTTTTGATGAGGGTCATTATTTGATGGTGGGTTATCAAAACTTTGATAGTTTTTGATAGATTCATGTTGGCTCAAATGAGATCTACGGCCGTTTCCCGGACGCCGCCTTTCAGCGGCGCAGATGCGACTGGCGTAGCAGCAGCCGATCCTGATGGGCAACTGGCGCTACGGGCGCCGCCGAAGTCAAACGACGAACAGCATCCTGCAACATGGCCCGTAGTGGCTGGCCGTGGGTGGTAAGCTGATAGCGGGGCGAGGCAGCCAGCTCAATATCGTCGTAGCCGACAATCCCCAGCTGATAAGCAGGCGCCATGGCATCCAGCGCGTCCAGCGCGCCGATCGCCAAAATATCGTTCTCGCAAAACAGCGCATCCAGCCACTGCGTCTGCGGCGTCTGTGTCAGATGATCGCTAAAGGCCCTGAAGCCGCTGACGCGATCGTAATGATTAGCCTTAAGCAGCTTTATATTTTGTAGCTTCACACCCAGTTCGCGTAGCCGATCGCAGTAGCCTTCATAACGCAGTAGCTGAGTAGATTCCGTATCGGGGCCTTTCATATAGCCAAAATTTTGATAGCCTTGCTGATGCAATATCACGGCAGTTTGCTGCCCAGCCTGATAGCCATCGGTGTTTATTATTTGAATATAGGGATTGGCGTCGTTGCGGCAAAGCTGCACGAGCGGAATGTGGTGGATATCGCGTGCCAGCGCGATCAGGCTATCGCTAAGCAGCGTGCCCAAAAATAGCAGGCCATCAACCTGGAGCTGATCTGCCAGCGTCAGCACCGCTTCTTCCGATCCTTCCGCGCTGATATTAAGCAGCAGGGCGGTATAGCCGCGCTGCTGTAGCTGGCGCGTCGCTTCGTCCAGCAGCAGCAGTAGATTGGGGTTTTGCATCTCATCCACCACCACGCCGATTAGCTGCGAGCTTTTTTTCGCCAGCCCGCGCGCCTGGAGGTTAGGCCGATAACCCAATTGCTGAGCAGCCTGCTGCACACGAGCCAGCGCTTTAGCCGAGATCGAAGCGCCATCGGTAAAAGCGCGTGAGACCGTCCATTTTGAGACGCCAGCCAGCTCGGCAACATCGCTGGCCGTCACTTTGCGCGCAGGAGCAGGCGGCTGGGGTTTATCACTCATCTTGAATCCTTTATGCCGCAAAAGCGCAGTGTAATGCATAAACCAAGCCTATGTATGCAACCGGGTGCAAAAAATATTATTCCTGTGATCCTTATTGCGAAAGAGAGAGTTGGGCGTTTGACATTAGTGAGCTTGTCTCAGAAAGTTTGCACAGCAACGGGCGTACTTTTTCTATTTTTGCACCCGGTTGCAAAAAAAGACCTGTATCCTGCATAAATCAAAAAATGAGGTGGCTATGTTAAATGGAGAAAAGCAAATCGCGCGTCCGTTACGTTGGGCAATGGTAGGCGGCGGCAGACTAAGTCAGGTTGGCTACAAACACCGAACCGGCGCGTTGCGTGATAATACAGCCTTTCAGCTGGTGGCCGGCGCTTTTGATATCGATGCCGGGCGCGGGCGCGATTTCGGCATTAACCTTGGCGTAGCCGCTGAGCGCTGCTACACGGATTATCGTGAGCTGTTTGAGCGTGAGGCGCAGCGGGAAGAGGGCATTGAGGTTGTTACTATTGCCACTCCTAACGGCACGCATTACGAGATCAGCAAGGCCGCGCTGGAGGCTGGCCTGCATGTTATCTGTGAAAAGCCGCTGTTTTTCACCAGCCAGCAGGCGCGGGAGATCAAAGCGCTGGCTGAAAGCAAAGGACGCATTATCGGCGTAACTTACGGTTATTCCGGCCATCAGATGCTGCTGCAAATGCGGCAAATGATTGCTCGCGGCGATATTGGCGAGGTGAGAATGGTTGAGATGCAGTATACGCACGGCTTTAGCGCCAGCGACAGCGCTGATAAATTCGAAGCGCAAAAGTGGCGTGTCGATCCTGCTATTGCCGGGCCAAGCTTTGTGCTGGGCGATCTCTCTACGCATACTTACTATATTTCGCAGCTGGTGCTGCCCGATCTTAAGCTCAAGTCGCTGCTTTGCGATCGGCAAAGCTTTATCGCTTCGCGCGCGCCTTTAGAAGATAACGCCATGGTGATGATGCGCTATCACGGCGGCGCGGTGGGGCGGTTATGGACATCCTCAGTCAATGCTGGCTGCATGGATGCGCAGCAGATCCGCGTAATAGGATCCAAAGCAAGTCTGCAATGGTGTGATACTCAGCCTAATGAGCTCCGTTATGAAGTGCAAAACCAACCCAACCAGCTGCTGCATCACGGTATGCCTTACCTGGATAACGCCGCGTTAGCTGATGACCGCCTTGGCGCGCTGCATACGGAAGGGCTAACGGACGCCTGGTCTAATATCTATCTGAAGTTCGCGCTGGCGATGGATGCCAAAAATCGCGGCGATGAAGCGGCGCTGGCGGCGATGATCTATCCGGGTATCGACGCCGGGCTGGAAGGTGTCCGCTGGGTAGAGAATTGCGTGCGTTCTGCCGACAGCGGCGCTGTCTGGGTAAATTATGAATAGTTAATACCCCAAAAGAACAGTTTATATTTGCGGCGTACCCTCGGGTACGCCGCATGCATTTTATAACCGGTTCGGGCAGGCTGATCCCGCTGTAAGTCATTTCTGATCGGTACGAGTTAAAATTATCAAGTCGCATTAAGTATTTAGCTTATTACCTGATTAAGGAGCTTTTACAAAAGTGAACTTTATTTCTGTTACCCAGATGGGTTAGTCTTTTATTTTCTAAATCACAGGAGTGTTTAAATAGCATTACTATTTTTGCAGATGTTTTATCCTTTATTTAACAAATAAAAAATAGATGCAGCCATCCTATTTTACAAGGGGTGCAGAGACTCAGCTCGCTATATTGAATAAGGGAATTCTCCTGTGGTTAAAAAACAGAGGCAACCTGGCTATCTGAAAACGTCAGCGTAAGTTCATTGGGTGGGTTAAGCGATATGCCAATCCTGCCTGGTTAAATAACCTCCAATTAATTTGCAGCCAGCTTAGGCGAAATTCAACGATGTGCCTGCTGCTTGTACAGGCATAGCTCTCTGATTCAGGATGGAACTTGATGAACAAAAATCTGGTTAAACACATTAAATTTACCGCTGCCGTATTTTTCAGCGCCGTAGTGATAACAGGTTGCACAGCGCCACAAAACTCTTTGTCCTCGTTGCATAAAAATACGCTGGCAGACAGAGGCGACTATTTCGCCGATAACGCCACCTCAGCAGCCAGTCAGGACAGCCGCGTTAAATTTTTAATTATGCATTACACGGTGGAAAGTGAAGAAGAAGCCTTTAAAACGCTTTCAACAGGTAAAGTCAGCTCCCACTATCTGGTCTCTGAACATCCCCGAACGTTAAACAGTAAGCCAGTGATCACCCAACTGGTAGCGGAAGAGAAAAGAGCCTGGCAGGCTGGCGTCAGTAACTGGCAAGGCAGAACCAATCTCAACGACAGCTCCATAGGCATTGAGATAGTGAATAAAGGCTTCAGCGATAATAAAGATGCAAGAACCTGGTATCCTTATAATCAGCAACAAATTGATGCCGTGGCGCGGCTGGCGCAGGATATTATCAAACGGCATAACATTAAGCCTGATTATGTACTGGGACACAGCGATATCGCGCCGCTAAGAAAACAGGATCCCGGCAAACTTTTTCCCTGGCGACAGCTGGCTGAAAAGGGCATCGGTGCCTGGCCTGACGACGCTACGGTTAACAAATACCTCGCGGGCCGCTCTCCCCTGGCCGCCATTAATGTTCTGACCCTCCAGCAGACATTAAAACAGTATGGCTATGATACTATTCCGCAGACGGGCGTTCTTGATAAGGATACCCGCACTATCATTAGCGCATTTCAGATGCATTTCCGCCCCGAGGATATCCGCGGTAACGCAGATGCGCAGACTGAAGCTATCGCTAAAGCGCTGGTGGAAAAATATCTGACCCGGTCATAATTATGGAGAAAGCAAGTTGTTAAAGATAAAAGGCGCAGCCCGATGCGGTTTTCTGCTGTTGCTGCTGCTGGCGGGCTGTAGCCAAAAATCCGAGGTAAAATCACTGGTCACCCCTATACCCGCGCCCTTAGCACCACAGAGCGTGCAGCCCATGCGCGGTATCTGGCTGGCTACGGTTAATCATCTGGACTGGCCGCCGCCTTCCTCTTTATCGCTTGCCGCTCCGCAACGAATAGCTCAGCAGCAGCAGGCATTGCTGGCGCGTCTGGACAAATATAAAGAGCTGGGCATTAACACGGTCTTTTTTCAGGTAAAGCCTGACAGTTCGGCATTTTACCGTTCTGCTATCCTGCCGTGGTCAGCAGAGTTAACAGGCGTCACGGGCAAAGATCCCGGCTACGATCCTTTAGCCTTTATACTGACGGAAGCGCATAGAAGAGGGCTGAAGGTTCACGCCTGGCTCAATCCTTATCGCGTCAGCATGAATACCTCGCCCGCTACGGTTAACGAACTGGAAAATACGCTTGCCGATGCGCCGGCAAGCGTTTTCGCGCTGCATCGCGACTGGGTGCGCGTTGCCAGTGACCGCTTTGTGCTCGATCCGGGCTTGCCCCAGGTTCGCCAGTGGATTAACGGCGTGGTGGCCGAACTGGTAAAAAACTATGCGATCGACGGCGTGCAGTTTGACGACTATTTCTATTATGAAACGCCATCCTCAAAACTGAATGATAACAGTAGCTGGCGTGACTATGGCAGTGGCTTTGCCGATAAGGCCAGCTGGCGCCGTGATAATACGCTGAAGCTGGTAAAAGAGGTGGCGACGACGATTAAATCGCTGAAGCCGAATGTAGCGTTCGGCATTAGCCCGGCAGGCGTCTGGCGTAATAGTGATGAGGATGAGCGAGGTTCCGATACTCGCGGCGGCGCGGCTTACGATTTGGCATTCGCCGATACGCGGCTGTGGGTTAAAGAAGGGCTGCTGGACTATATCGCGCCTCAGCTTTACTGGCCGTTCGGGCGGAAAATCGTGCGTTATCCTACGCTGGCGAAGTGGTGGGCGGATGTAGTTGGTTCCGGCCATACCAAACTCTATATCGGCGTGGCGCTGTATAAAGTGGGCGAGCCGACAAAAGCGGAACCGCAGTGGGGCGAAGAGCAGGGCGTGGCGGAACTGAAAAGACAAATCGAGCTGAATGAGACGCTGCCCGGCGTGGCAGGCACCATTCTGTTCCGCGACGCTTTTCTTGACCGCCCCCAAACGCAGGAAGCGGTTAATTATCTGCGCGATCGCTGGCGTACCGCGCAGTAAAAAAAACGCCGCGTCTCACCATGGCTGGCGTAAAGCGTTACGGGACAGGGACGTCCCGGACTTTAGCCCGGATAGATCCCGCGGTCCTTTCTGGCCATCAGTATGCGTTCACAGGCAACGATATAGGCAGCAGTACGCAGGCTGCACTCTTTTTCCCGTGCCTTGTCCCAGATATGGATCATCGCTTCAGACATGATTTTATCCATCCGCTCGTTGATTTCGCTCTCGCTCCAGAAGAAGCTGGCCATATCCTGTACCCATTCGAAGTAACTTACCGTTACGCCGCCAGCGTTGCAGATCACATCCGGCACTACGGTAATGCCGCGTGATATCAGCACATCGTCTGCATCCGGATAGGTTGGGCCGTTCGCGCCTTCAAGTATCAATTTGCAGCTAAGTTTTTCCGCGCGCTCGCGGGTGATTTGCCCTTCCAGCGCCGCCGGGATCAGGATATCCATCTGTAGCTGCCAGAAAGCTTCCGCCTCAATTTCCTGCGCGCCGCTGAAGCCAGCGATTTTCTTGTGGGTTGCCTGCCATTCGCCAAGCGCCGCCAGATCGATACCTTCCGGGTTATAAAGCGTGGCCGAGTGATCCTGAACTGCCACGACCAGCGCGCCAGCATCTACAAACAGCCGGGCGGCCTCGCTGCCAACGTTACCAAAACCCTGCACCGCCAGCCGCGCGCCGTCCGTTTCGATATTCAGACGACGAGCCACTTCACGCCCGGTAACAAAAACACCGCGACCGGTAGCCTTTTCGCGCCCAAGCGAGCCGCCCAGATGCACCGGCTTGCCGGTTACCACGCCGGTAATAGTTGTGCCCTGATTCATGGAGTAGGTATCCATCATCCACGCCATGACTTTCGGGTTGGTGCCGACATCCGGTGCCGGGATATCCTTTTGCGGGCCGATAATCAGGCCAATTTCGCTGGTATAGCGGCGGGTGAGGCGCTCCAGCTCGCTTTCGGAAAGCTTAAAAGGATCGACACGGATACCGCCTTTGGCACCGCCATAAGGTAAATTCACGGCTGCGCACTTAACGGTCATCCAGGCGGAAAGCGCCATGACCTCGTTGAGATCGACATCCGGATGATAGCGAACGCCGCCTTTACCCGGCCCGCGCGAAAGATTGTGCTGGACGCGGAATCCTTCGAAATGGCGAATAGAGCCATCATCCATTTGTACAGGAATATCGACGATTAGCGCGCGCTTGGGACGGCGCAGGGTATCGATCCAGCGACTTAGCTCGCCAAGATAGGGCGCAACGCGATCGATTTGTTGCAGATAAGTAGACCAGGCGGTAGTACGGCTTTCTGAAACGTAAGAGAGCTTATCCATAACTGTGCGTTCCTGCTAGTGATAAATGCTGCGAAACAACGACGGGGCCAGTGCTTCTGACCTGAACGCGGCGTAATCTAACATTGATGAATTGTTTTTTATTGATTAAATTTTTGTTAAATTGAGCGTTGTCAGGCTTTCAAAGGAATAATTAATTACCCTGATTCTTTACGGTCTGCTTTAGAAGCACGCATCATGAATAGTTATGCGTTTTAAGTGAATTTTAAAAGTTTTTTATTATTTATCAGAAGTTTGAAAGCGATCAAATTTCGGTATGCGTGCGGCAGGATACTTTTTGTAACATTATAACATCTAAGTTTTCACACCCAGCGGTAAACTCACATCCCTTTACCTTGTCTTACGCTGCAATGCCATAAAACGCACTGATACCAGCCAAATCGCTTTGGTCCTGTTCTACACCGCCAGACAATAACGAGTCAGATGAAAAAATTGCATTTTTTAACCCAGTTTCGGGTCTGCTGCTTTATCGCTTTCTATATTGGAATTCTTTTAAACCTGCCCATTTTCCTGCGTCGTTTTCACCATCTTCATTACGATGCCGCTTTGTCCATCGCCATTGAAGTCGTGGCCGCCTTCGCCCTGGTGCTTTTTACCACGCTGCTGGTTTCGCTGGCCGGGCGGCGGCTGTTCCGTATTCTGGCCTCGCTGCTGATAGTCTTTTCCGTAGCCGCCAGCTACTACATGATTTTTTTCAACGTGGATATCGGTTACGGCATTATCGCTGCGGTGGTTACGACCGACAGCTTCGACCTCTCCAAAGAGTCGGTGGGATGGGATTTCGGCGTCTGGCTGGGCCTGGTGAGTTTGCTGCCGCTGTTGATGCTGTGGCTGGCACCGCTGCCGGAAGCGGCACTTCGCCGTCGCAACGGCAGCGCTATCGCCCGTCGCGTCAGCGCGATGATCGCTGCGGGCCTTTGCTGCTGGCTGCCGTTAAAAGTGATGGGCGAGCATCAGGATAATCTGGATCGCCAGCATAACCGTATGATGGCCAGCTACGGCGGCGTGGTCGCTGGCACCTACTCGCCGTCGAACTGGCTTTCCGGCATGGGGCTACTAGCCTATAGCAGCTGGAGCCAGGCGGAAGACAGCCGCAATCTGTTCGATCCCGCAGCCCACTTTACCTATAAGGCGCCAAAAGATGCGGACAGCCTCTATATCGTGTTCGTGATCGGCGAAAGCGCGCGCCGCGATCATATGGGCATTTACGGCTACGAGCGGGATAACACGCCAAATCTGGATAAAGAACCTAACCTGGCAGCGTTGCAAGGCTATTCCTGTGACACTTCCACCAAACTATCGCTGCGCTGCATGTTTGTGCGTGAAGGCGGCGCTTCTGAAGCGCCGGAACGGACGCTTAAAGAGATGAACGTTTTTTCCGTGCTGAAAAAGCAGGGCTTTTCGTCCGAGCTGTTCGCTATGCAGAGCGAGGCCTGGTTTTATAATAAAGCGCTGGCAGATGACTATGCGCTGCGGGAAACCATCCAGTCGGAAAAGCGTAACGTCGGCAAGCCTATTGACGATATGGCGCTGGTCAACGAACTCAGAGACTCCATTGAGCGGCATCCTCAGGGGAAACATTTGGTGATCCTGCATACCAAAGGATCGCACTACCTTTATACCGAACGCTATCCGCGATCTTTTGCACGCTATCAGCCAGAATGCCTGGGCATTGATGATGACTGCACCACGCAACAGATGGTTAACTCCTACGATAATAGCCTGCTCTATACGGATACCGTGCTGGAGCAAGTTTTCAACCAGCTACGCGACCGCAATGCCATCGTGTTTTACGCTTCCGATCATGGTGAGTCGATCTCACAGAATATGCATTTCCACGGCACGCCTCGCAATCAGGCGCCGATGGCGCAACGCACGGTTCCCATTATGGTTTGGGCGTCGGACAAATTTTTACAGCATCCTGAACATGCTGCCGCCTTTGACCAGCTGAAAAAAATGGCGCGGGAAAAAACGCCAGTGTTCCACGAAAAGCTTTTTGACAGTGTATTGGGCTGTGCAGGTTTTACCTCGCCGGATGGCGGTATCAACGAGCTGCGCGACTGGTGTCACGTCGGGAAATAGCGCCAGCGCGCGCTGACGTTTAAAATTAAGCGCGAAGAGTGAACAAAGTGGCGCGCTTCAAGGCGGCTGACGGCGATAAGTCGCTGTCGGCTTTGCCTGAATCGTCACAAGCAGGTATCCTACTGGCCGAATTTAACGACAGTTTCGATTGAGGTCGACATGATTATTAAACCACGCATTCGTGGCTTCATCTGTGTTACCGCCCATCCGGCGGGTTGCAAAGCTAACGTCAAAAACCAGATTGATTACGTTACCCGCCAGGGCAAAATTGCTAACGGCCCGAAAAAGGTGCTGGTCATCGGCGCTTCAACCGGTTACGGCCTTGCTGCCCGTATCTCGGCCGCCTTTGGCTGCGAAGCCGACACCCTGGGCGTATTCTTCGAGCGTCCGGGCGAAGAGAACAAACCGGCTACCGCTGGCTGGTATAACTCCGCTGCTTTTGAAGAGTTTGCAGAAGAGAAAGGCCTGTATGCGAAAAGCATCAACGGCGACGCTTACTCCGATGAAGTAAAGCAAAAGACCATTGAGCTGATTAAGCAGGATCTGGGTCAGGTCGATCTGGTGGTTTACAGCCTGGCCGCACCGCGCCGTACCCATCCGAAAACGGGCGAAGTATTTAACTCTACGCTGAAGCCGGTCGGCAAAACGCTGACCACCCGTGGACTGAATACGGATAAAGAAACCATTACCGATATCACGCTGGAACCGGCTTCCCAGGAAGAAATTGCGGGCACCGTAGCGGTTATGGGTGGCGAAGACTGGCAGATGTGGATCGACGATCTGAAAGCGGCAGGCGTACTGGCCGACGGCGCGAAAACCACTGCCTTTACCTATCTGGGCGAGCAAATCACCCATGATATCTACTGGAACGGTTCAATCGGCGAAGCGAAAAAGGATCTGGACAAGCGTGTGCTGACCATCCGCGATACGCTGGCCGAAAAAGGCGGCGACGCGCGCGTTTCCGTACTGAAAGCCGTAGTGACTCAGGCCAGCTCCGCTATTCCGGTCATGCCGCTTTATCTGTCGCTGCTGTTTAAAGTAATGAAAGAAAAGGGCACCCACGAAGGCTGCATCGAGCAGGTTTACGGCCTGTTCAAAGATAGCCTGTACGGCGCTGAGCCAATTCTGGACGAAACTGGCCGTCTGCGTGCGGACTACAAAGAGCTGCAGCCGGAAGTTCAGGACGAAGTCGTCAAGCTGTGGCCGACCGTCACTAACGACAACCTGAATGAGCTGACCGACTTCGCTGGCTATAAAAACGAATTTATGCAGCTGTTCGGTTTTGGTCTGCAAGGCGTGGACTATGAAGCCGACGTTAATGCAGATGTAAAAATTAAAAACCTGGTACAGATGTAAGCATTAAGGCGTCCCTTAGGACGCCTGAGATTCATGACAAACCCCAGGTCGCTTTTAAATCGGTGGCAGAGCAGCAGAGGCAGATCGGAACACGGACACGCCGTGAATACTTCCATGTAGGCTCGGTTGGCGCGTCCATGCGCCAAACGGTCCGCTTATCCGCTCAGCCTCTGCAGCTAAAAAACCGCTGCGTTGCTGCAAAAAACAGAGGCTCACCTGAGCTTTTTTAACTTTGTCAGCTGTCTGGGGCGTCCCGCGGGACGCCTTATTTATTTGTGGTATTCGCTACAAAAAACCTTCCCCTGCCTTTTCCCTTAAAACAGCTTTCATGCAAAACGCTAATTGTTTATTTCCTGCTGCTACAGGTATGCTGTTTGCGCATTTATTTACGCGTCCAATTCTGAATTGCATTATTAATAAGCGAAAATAGCTACCATGAAATTACTGGCAATTAGCGGTTCCTCTTATGATATCGGTCGGCAGCTGGGTGAATTTGGCCGTGAAGCATGGCATGCCAAACTCACGCAAACCGCGCTATGGCAAACCGTAACAGCAATGGGCAGCCTTGCGCAGACAGCGGCCATGGGCGAGTTAGTAAAAGCAAAGTTTCCCTCTCTTTGGCAGGAAATTGAAGGGCTGGCCGAAGGTTTGCAGGCCAGCGTTGCCCAAGTCTTCGCCTGGAACTGTCGCGGCGATCTGGTACCCTCGACCTCAGATGGTTGTACTACGGTTGCCGGTGTTAATGCTGCGGGCGAGCGGCTGATCGCACATAACGAAGATGGTTTTCCCCAGCTGCGCCAGCATTGTGCAATGGTAAAAATTACCCCGGACGAAGGGCTTTCCTTTACCAGTTTTGCTTATCCCGGTTCGATCTGCGGTCATACTTTTGCGGTAAACGAAAAAGGCATCGTGAATACGGTAAATAATATCCGTGCCTTAGTCCGTCCCGGCGGCCTGCCTCGTCAGATCCTGGCCCGCGCTGCGCTAAATGCGGCTACGCTGGACGAGGCCATTGCTGTTTTAACCTCGCCAGCCCGGTCGGGCGCATTTCACCATACGCTGTCTCAAATGGGCGATAACCGTATTTTTAGCATCGAGGCGACGGGTTCAGGTTCATCCATTAATCAATTAACCCAGAATCTGGGGCACGCCAACCATTTGATCCATGCGCGGATGAGCGAGGAAGGGCAGGTGATAACGGCCAGCTCAGCGTCACGTCAGGCGAAATTGCATGCCTGGCTGGCGACAGAACCGCAGATAAATGCCGCCGCTTTTCATGCGATTTTATCTGACCAAAGCGATCGGGATTTACCGATTTATCGCCTTTCTCCTGAAGATCCGGACGAAGAAAACACGCTGGCGACGGCGTTGTTTACCCTGAGTGAAGAACGGGTTGAGTGGCAGATTTTCGGGCTGGAGCGGAACAAAGCGGAACTGCAGGGAGAGGTTTAGCAAGGCGAACCCTAATAAAAAAAGCCGCTAGCTTGCGCTACCGGCTTTTTTTAAACTGCAATAAATCAGACCAGCGATGCCGCGGTGCGTTCCACCAGCGCCAGCAGAAGCTTGATATCTTCCAGCGTTACGGTTGGGTTCAGCAGCGTCATCTTCAGGCAGGTTACGCCGTTGTGCTCGGTTACGCCGACGTTAGCGCGGCCGGAATCCAGCAGCGCATCGCCGATTTTCTGGTTCAGCAGCGCTATGGCCGCATCATCACCCTGCTGCGGACGGAAGCGGAACAGCACGCTTGCCAGCTGCGGCTCCATCACCAGCTCCAGCGATGGCTGTTCGGCTACATAAGCCGCAACCTGCTGCGCCAGGGTCACGCCGTGATCGATGATTTCCGCATACTGCTTCTGGCCCAGTGCTTCCAGACCCATCCACATTTTCAGCGCGTCGAAACGGCGCGTGGTTTGCAGAGATTTGGAGACCAGGTTAGGTACGCCAGCGGCTTCGTCGAACTCGGAGTTCAGATAGGCCGCCTGATAGCGCATCAGCTCGTAGTTACGCGGATCCTTCAGCAGGAAAGCGCCGCAGCTGATGGTCTGGAAATACTGCTTGTGGAAGTCCAGCGTAATGGAATCCACCAGCTCAATGCCGTCCAGATAGTGACGATACTGCTCGGAAAGCAGCAGCGCGCCGCCCCAGGCAGCATCAACGTGCAGCCAGGTTTCGTTTTCTGCAGCAATCTTCGCGATTTCGCGCAGCGGATCGATAGCGCCTGCATCGGTAGTCCCCGCCGTCGCCACAATCGCCAGCACTTTTTCGCCATTGGCTTTCGCCTGCGCCAGCTTCTCGACAAGATCGCTGGTATCCATCCGCGCGAAGCGGTCGGTTTTCACCAGGGTAACGGAACGGTAGCCCAGGCCCATCAGCGCCATATTCTTCTGCACGGAGAAGTGGGCGTTTTCAGAGCAGAATACTTTGATTTTGCTGAGATCGCCCGGCAGGCCATCCTGCTGCACGGAATGCCCCTGACGCGCAAAGTAAGCATCGCGCGCCAGCATCAGGCCCATCAGGTTGCTTTGCGTGCCGCCGCTGGTGAATACGCCAGCGTCGCCAGCCTGATAGCCAACCCGGGTACGCAGCCATTCGATCAGCTTCATCTCAATGATGGTGGCCGAAGGGCTTTGATCCCAGGAGTCCATGCTCTGGTTGGTGGCGTTAATCAGCACTTCCGCCGCCTGGCTGATCACCAGGCTTGGGCAGTGCAGATGCGCCACGCACTGCGGATGGTGCACGGAGAGGCTGTCTTTCAGGAAGTACTCGATGGCGCGCTCAATGGCGGCCTGGTTGCCCAGGCCCTCCGCATTGAACTCCAGCGAAATACGCTCGCGCAGCTCGGCCACGCTTCTGCCCTGATACATTTCAGGCTGCTGCAGCCACTGCACCACGGCCTGGCTGGTCTGCTCAATAGCCTGCTGGTAGGCTTCGGTGCTCTGCGCCGAAGCTGCCAGAATAGGGTTGGACCTGGACATCAACTTCACTCCGCGGAAACAGGTTTAACGCCGGCAGCCACCAGGGCGCCTTCAAATTTATCCAGGAATACGCCCAGCTCTTCTTTGCTGATCAGCAGGGAAGGCAGCAGACGCAGCACGCAGCCGTGACGGCCGCCGCGCTCCAGGATCAGACCTGCTTCAAAGCACTTCTTCTGCAGCAGCGCGGAAAGCTCGCCGTCGGCAGGGTAGCAGCCCATGTGATCCTGCGGCTGTTCTGGCTTGACGATCTCGATACCGAGCATCAGGCCCAGACCGCGCACGTGGCCGATAACCGGATAACGTTTTTGCAGTTCCGCCAGCTTGCCTTTCAGCCATTCGCCTTTTTCGGCTACCTGGTCGGCAATGTTGTTGTCTTTCAGGATGCGCAGGGTAGTCAGGCCGGTAGCCATCGCCAGCTGGTTGCCGCGGAAGGTGCCGGTATGGTGGCCAGGCGCCCAGGCGTCAAACTGCTTTTTGATGCCCAGCACGGCCAGCGGCAGACCGCCGCCAACGGCTTTAGACATCACGATGATGTCCGGCTCGATGCCCGCGTGTTCAAAGGCAAAGAATTTGCCGGTACGCGCAAAGCCAGCCTGCACTTCGTCCAGGATCAGCAGAATGCCGTGTTCCTGAGTTACTTTACGAATGCGCTGCAGCCACTCAACCGGTGCCGGGTTCACGCCGCCTTCGCCCTGAACGGCTTCCAGGATCACCGCCGCAGGTTTGCGTACGCCGCTTTCCACGTCGTTGATCAGGTTTTCGAAGTAGTAAGCCAGCGCGTTTTCGCCCGCTTTACCGCCGATGCCCAGCGGGCAGCGATAAAGGTGCGGGTAAGGCATAAACTGCACTTCCGGCATCATGCCGTTTACCGCTTCTTTAGGCGACAGGTTGCCTGTTACCGCCAGCGCGCCGTGGGTCATACCATGATAGCCGCCGGAAAAGCTGATAACGCCGCTGCGGCCGGTGTATTTTTTCGCCAGCTTCAGCGCCGCCTCAACGGCATCGGCACCGGAAGGGCCGGTGAACTGCAGGCAATACTCTTTGCCCTGGCCTGGCAGTAAAGAGAGCAGGTAGGCGGAAAATTCATCTTTCAACGGCGTCGTCAGATCGAGCGTATGTAACGGCAAGCCACTGGTAATGACATTTTGGATGCTCTGCAGCATATCAGGGTGGTTATGGCCAAGGGCCAGCGTACCGGCACCGGCAAGGCAGTCAAGATATTGATTATTCTCAACATCGGTGATCCAGACTCCCTGTGCTTTAGCAATGGCGAACGGCAGTTTGCGCGGATAGCTGCGCACGTTCGATTCATATTCAGCCTGTCTGGCTAAAAACGCTTCATTGTTTCCTGATGAATTGGCACCAAAATTATCAATACGGACTTTATCCGTCATCATATCTCTCCTACAACCAGGGTTATAAATAACGCCGTAGTTGAAAAATGAATTAAAAGTGTGAGCGCTGTAAAAAAAGCGCGGCCAATATAGGACTTTTCAGCCCCCGACTCAATCATTAATTTTGTTAAGATTTATTTAAGGTTTTTCTATATGAATCAACATGTTGTTGATTTTATGACCCATTGCAGGCCGGGTTCATCATTAACATTATTACAACAAAGCACAAAAAAGGCGCTGTCGGCGCCTTATCCCAAAGCGCTACGCTGAAAAAAACAGGCAAAAACGTCTGAAAGCGCCAGTAACACAATAAGCGCAGCGGCAGTAAAAAGCAGTAGCTTATTACCGCTTCGTTTAATAAAGCGCTGAGGATAATCTTAAATGAAATCTGATCGGTCGGACTAAACTACTGTTTCTAATTATAGAGCAATCCCGGCACGGGCGATAATGAAACAATTTTCTCGCTGCGAGCTAAATCATCGTCTGTACTCAGTGGAACCGGCGCTGGCTGACAACTGGAAATAAGGGCACAAAGATGAGCAACCTTTTAAATATCAATGCGAATGAAATCCTTACTCTTTGCCGCAAGCACTTTCCCGCTTTGCCTGACGACATGGAGAAGAATGTCAGCGCCATTTTAACCACGGAACCGCCGCCGGAAGTTAATGCTGAGATTACGCTGTCACAGCAGGGCGAAGATCACCTGATTCATTGCCAGATTCTGGAAGGCTACACCAATACCTGTATCGGCAAGGCTGCGCCAGCTTTTTTCCCGCTGCATCTGGCCAGCACCGGCACCATTAGCAGTGCCGATTACGGGTTGCTGTTTCGGGAAACGGCGCATTTTTATCTGGCCGCCAGCCTGGCGCTAACCGGCATTCTGTTTTACGACCAGTCAAAACAGCGGCTGCTGGGACTCTATACGGGGTCGGCTTTCGCTTCCGATGAGAGCGTTTCCTACACCCTGACCGGCGGCTGGGCCTCAAAAACCATCGACTGAACCTCGCCAGAGGCACGCCTTGCTATGAAGTGAGGCGCGCCTGCACATCTGCTTACCTTCACAGACGAAAACCTTACAATCCACTGTAGAAAGGCAGTGAAATCTGTTAATTTACGGCCCTGTTTTTTTGGCATGGACGTTAAACAGTGATTTATGACTGCTTTTTATATTATGACGAAGATATGCTTCTGGAGATTCGTCTTAACACGCTGCATCAATATGTAGATAAGTTTGTTATTGTCGAGTCGCTTTATACTTTTACCGGAAAGAAACGCGAACGCCTGCATTTCGATATAGAAAAATTTGCGCGCTTCAGCGACAAAATTATCTATGTCGTTAACGATCGCGTGCCGGTTATTCATCAGCAGGCGTTCCGATCGAACAGCTCTTTGATCAATGCTGGCGAAACCGACCCCTGGCAGAATGAGAGCGACGCCCGTAATGCCATTATGCTGGGGCTAACGGGGGCAAAGGATGATGACGTCATTATCGTCTCCGACGTGGATGAAATACCACGGCCAGAGGCGCTGGCGCAGTTCAGCCGCAGACATCTTTGCACTACGCTCTATCAGCATTTCTATAACTTTAAATTTAATCTGCAGGTTATGAATGATGATGGCTCGCCGCGCCTGTGCAAGCTGCCTAAAATGGTCACCTTTAAAAATCTCAAAGGCTTCTTCCGGGGGCAGCCCGAGCTGCTGCGCAACGTCAAGCGTAAAGGCACGCCGATTCGCGATAGCTGGCTGCGCTGGCGGCTACTGAAGTTGCGCACGAAAATCGTTGAGCAGGCTGGCTGGCACTTCTCCTGGGTGATGACGGATGCGCGCATTAGCGAAAAGATGTCGACTATTTCCCATACCGAGCACGATCTGCCGGAATTCAATAATCCCGACCATATTCGCCGCTGCGTGGAGCACAATATCGATATCTGGAATCGTCCGCGCAGGATGAAAATTGTTCCGGTGGATGAGCTACCTGCGTGGCTGGTAGCGAATAAAGAACGTTTCCGTGACTTTATTAAGGAGTAGGACGGCGCCATTAGCTTAGTCTGGCTGGCTAATGGCGAAGTCGACAATCCGGGCGAAAGAGTCAGCCGATACCACCGTTACGCCTGGCGCTGCGCAGTAACTCCGGAATAACAATCACATTATCCATAACGGCGCTGTTCAGGCTTTGTCGCCATACTGTTGATCGGTGACTTTTTCCAGCCACTCGACCACCTTACCTTCCTGCGCTTCCTGAATGGCAATATGGGTCAGCGCGGTTTTCTCGCTGGCACCATGCCAGTGTTTTTCCATCGGCGGGATCCAAACCACATCGCCTGGGCGAATTTCACGCGCCGGTTCGCCCCAGGTTTGTACGTAACCGAAGCCTGCAGTAACAATCAGCGTTTGCCCAAGTGGATGCGTATGCCACGCAGTGCGCGCGCCGGGTTCAAAAGTTACGCTGCCGCCGCTGGCGCGAGCAGGCTCATTAGCGGGAAACAGAGGATCGACACGAACTGTTCCGGTAAACCACTCTTCCGGCCCGGCGTAAGAAGCCTGTGAGCCGCATTTATAAATATCAGTCATTGTCTTTTCCTTGCAGATAAAAGCGTTAAGCAATGAGACTAGTGCAAAATCAGGCAGCAATTAAGCTGCCTGAGCAGAACGGGCTAATGAGTGTGATTCATAAGTAAGAGAGGAAAACAGGACCCGCATTACTTCGCTGTTTGTTAACAATAGCTATTAGCTATGCATTTTTAAGCCCTTGACCGCTTTATCCACTGCTTTCTTCGGGCCGCGTATGGCCACGCCGACCAGGTTCAGGTTGTTGGTATCTTCCGCCAGGAAAGCCTGGCGGTTGGCTTCGTCGTGACCGGTAGAAAACATTGCTTCTACGTAAGGGATCAGCGTCAGTTCACGCTCCAGCGCTTTGCGATGGGCAGACTGCAAACCGGAAAGATCGGCAGCAAAGACCAGCATTGGCTGGCCCAGCATGCTGCCGTAGCGCTGGCCTTCTGCGTCAATATAGGGTTCGCCACGCATTTCCGGCGTGGCGTAAGCAATGCCACTGGCCAGAAAAGCCGCTACGTTGAGGCGCTGCCATACAGCCAGATCGTCGCGCACAATCAGTGCAATTTTACTGTCAAACATTCTGCTCTCCGCTGAGTTAATCTGCCTGCATCATCGGCGAAGGCAGTATTAGCGGTATAGAACGTTTGTGCATTGCTGTTGATAGGCTGCTGGCGTAATGCGGTAAGCGCGCCGGAACCAGCGGCCAAGGTGGCTCTGATCGGCAAAACCGACCTGCGCGGCCGCCTGCGCCGGATGGCATCCCTGTGCTAACAGCTGGCGGGCGGTTTTAAGTCGCAGCCTGACCAGATAAGCGTGCGGCGACTGGCCAAAAGCTTGCTGAAACTGGCGCGTCAGGCGAAAGCGGTCAATGCCTGCGGCAAGCGCCACCTCATCCAGCCCGATATCGCTGGCCATAGCGTCGTGCAGGTAATCCCTGACGCGCAACATGCCGACAAGGTGCTGTGCCGGAGGAGAGCCGCGGTGAAGATGGCGCGCCAGCAGATCTACCAGCCGATCGAGGCTTTGGTCGCGAGCGAGCCTGCCTTCGCTGTGATGGATAGCGGCAAAGGCCTGTTGGATAGCCGTGTTGAGCCAGCTGTCTTCTGTCAGTGTTGAACGGAAAGCCGCCTGTAGCGCGGAAATTTCACCCAGCCCGCGCCGTTGCAGCATTACGTTGAGCCAGGCCTGAGGCAAATAGAGCATGCTATAGGTAAAACCTTCTGGATCCGGAGCGTGGCCGTCATGTACTGCGCCGGGTTCAATCAGCATAATCTGGCCCGGCGTACTGGTATGCAGCCTGCGGTGGCAGTTAAAACGCTGGAGTCCTTTGTTCGTCACGCCGACCAGCATCTCATCATGGTCATGCGGATCGTAGGCGTGCCCGCAAAAATGCGCATGCACGCTTTCAATACCGGTCTCGTTATCCCGACGTAAAGTCAGCCAGTCGCTGGAAGATTTCGGCATGGTTGCGCCCGCGCGCCGTTAAGGCTCAAAAGAGGATAGGTTTATTTAACCGATTTTTTACTGGAATACCACAATTCGAAAACAGCTTACCCGGGCAGAGCAGCCGGGTAAGCGGGCTGCTTTAACGATGGCTGGTGATTCGGTGCCATGCCGACATCCTGTCGCGCAGGGCGGAAAGCAGGCCGGTGCTAAGGATTAATGCAGCGGCGACAGCCTGAAAGCCCGGCGATGCCATTACGGCCAGCGTGGCGATCAGTGACGAAGGATTGTTGTTCGCCGCCCAGGCGCTCAGGCAGTAAACCACTGGCATAGCGGCGATAATCATCCACAGGCCGAACAGAATCGCCGCATATCGAGGGGCAAGTATCACCGGGAGATTAAAAATATTTAACTTCAGGAGCAGAAAAGTCAGCAGTCCCACCAGTAAAAGCAGTGCCGTCTGGATAAAAGAAATAAATAGCGTTAATCCCTGTAGCGTCTCTGTCATCTGTTTTTCTCCCGTATTTAAAACCTGTTTTATTGAGTAATAAGCATAGACGTTGCAGGGCTATTATTAAGAAGAAAAACTTATTTGTTTGCGGAAATACCAGCAGGCTGAGAAGCGGCCGCAGGAAACCGCACAAAAGGCGATAATTTATTGACTGATAAATAATCAGCGTTGAGGGTTTTAGGCTGATTTAAGAGGGGTTTTAACAAAGTTTACCAACTATATCATTTAGTTAGGTCATTAATAATTTGTAGTACTAATTGACGGGCGGCAACGACGGCCTTCTGGCAGGATACGCATCCACGCAATGTGCATCCGGTTCGAAAATTTCCATGAAGTGGTTTACCCAAAATGCGGTACTCTTCTCCGCTAAGACCTGCCTGGCCGCCTTTTTGGCCCTCTATATCGCGCTTGAACTGAATTTCGAAAAACCCGCCTGGTCGTTGACCACGGTATTTGTGGCCTCGCAGCTCTATTCCGCTGCCACTATCTCTAAATCAATTTTCCGCCTGCTGGGGACGCTACTTGGCGGGCTGTTTATCTTTCTTATTTATCCGGAAACGGTGCAATATCCGCTGCTGTTTAGCCTGTGCGTCTCGCTATGGGTTGCGGTCTGTCTTTATCTTTCGCTGCACGACCGTACGCCAAAAAGCTACGTTTTTATGCTGGCGGGCTATAGCGCGGCCATCATGGGTTTTCCCGGCGTGGTTTCGCCGCTCTCAATTAGCGATATCGTGATTTCACGAATTGAAGAAATCACCCTCGGCATTGTCTGCAGCAGCCTGATCCATCAACTAATTTTGCCGGTTTCAATCCGCAGCCTGCTGGAGCAGAGCGTCAGCGTCTGGTACGAGAACGCGCGTAAGCTTTGTAATGAGCTGGTAACGGTGATGCCGAAAGATAAGTCGCTGGAGCGGGAAGATATTCTGATCCAGATGGCTAACTACCCGGTCAGCGTCGAAACGCTTATCGTGCATTGCGTTTATGAAGGCGATGCGGCGCGTAAGCTTATCCGCCTGGTGAGCGTGCAGTACCAGCATCTTTCTTACTTAATTCCTACGCTGACCGCTATCGAGACGCGGCTGAGCGTGCTGGCGGAACAGCAGATCCGCTTTCCGCAGGAAGTAGCGGACGTTTTCACCGACTTTACCCACTGGCTTAACCGCGGTGAGATTGTCGAAACGGCCATGATGCAGCAGCAGCTTGCTATAGCCCAGGCAGAGTTAAAATCACGCTGGCAAAGTGGGGCACTCGGCAGCGAAGAGAGCATTCTGTTGATTGGCCTGCTGGAGCGGCTGGCGGACTTTGTGCGTATCGCGGGCGCTTACCAGAGCGTCAGCGTCCTGGTCAGCGATCTCTCTGGCGATACCAGCCTGGCGAAGGAGGCGCGCGCTGAGCGTCATATTGATAAAGGGCTGCTGCTGCTGTCGGCCACCACGGCTTTTCTGGCAACTTTTGTATCCAGCCTGTTCTGGATCGGCAGCGGCTGGGCCGATGGGGCAACGGCGCCGATGATGGCGGCTATTGTGGCCTCGTTTTTCGCCGGGCTGGATACGCCACTGGTACCGATGAAAAGGTTTATCAAAGGCGTTTTTATCGCGCTGGCGATTAGCCTGTTTTATGTCGCCTTTTTGATTCCACAGGCGATTACCTTTGAGGCGCTGCTGCTGGTCCTTACGCCTGGCCTGTTGCTGCTGGGGCTGGTTATCGCCAGGCCAGCCACCAATCTGATCGGCATCAGCGTGGCGACGCAGATCCCCGCTTTTTTAGGTATGAGCCATCACTTTACGCCTAACCTGACCTCGTTGATCAATACGGCGATCTCCTCGATGGTGGGCATTATCGTAGCGGTGGCAATCACGGCCATTATCCGCAACAAAAGGCCTTCGTGGACGGCTAAACGCACTTTGCGTACGGGACTGCGAGATTTACTTAAACTGATAAAGGAGATTGAGCGTAACGGTTCTTCGCTGCTGGCGCGCCAGCACTATATCGTGCGCATGCTGGACAGGGTCAATATCATTTTGCCGCGCATGCGGCTGGATCCCCATCCCGATTTGGTTGCGGGCGGCAATCTGCTGACGGAAGCCTGGCTGGGCGCAAACTGTTATGACTATTACGCGCGCCATCGTGAACTGCTGGAGCGTTACCACATCGATAGTGGCCAGATGTTTCATGAACTGGGTCTCTATCTTAAGAGACGCATGAAATCTCTTCAGACGCAGCCGCATCAGCACCTGCTGGAAGAGCTGGATCTGCTGCTGCTGAGGCTGGAGGCGCTGGCGAAAAATGACGAGGCGGCGTTTGCGCCGCTGTTTTATCTGTTTAATATCCGCCTGTCGCTTTTTCCGCGCCTGCGCTGGCCGGATGCCGCGCGGCTAAAGAGCATCAGGCGATAGCCCTTTCAGTAAAGAAGATCCAACTGTTCAGGTTCGTTAATGACGCTGAGCGAGGCAGCTTCAAAACTGGCTCGCCAGCGTACTTTGTCGATCCCCATCAGCAAGTTGTCCAGATCGTTGTTAGCTACGCGCACCGCTTTATTACTGGCCCAGGCTGGCAATCCGCTGATGCTATAAGTAAAAGTCACTTCAACTACATTGTCCTGTTTTATCTGCACATATTGGATCCTGTCCACGCGCATTTGGCCGTAACAAAAATCTTGATGGCGTTGATATTGCCGATTGCCGCTGGTCGTAAGGCGCCAGACTGTTTTATCCGTCAGGCGTGAGGGCGTTATCAGCCCGGCATCCGCCAGCGCTGCCATTCTGGCCGTTAGCCAGCCATCGCGCCCATTTGCTATCGTTACCGGCCAGCGGGTTTCGCCGAGACAGAGCGCGGGTTCCGCATCCAGCGCAGCCTGTACCGCGTTGCGGTAGCGCTCGCTATCGGCATAGCCAGAGCTGGCTGCGAAAAGCAGCAGTAGAAAAAGAACTCTCATTTGACTAACCCGACTGCTTGCATAGGGCTGGCATTGTAAGACAAAAAGTAGCTTAGCAGCAGCAATTCCCGCTGCTGCTTTACTCAGGTGGGGGAGAATAGCCTGCTTTATCGCCCCGGCTGGAAAAGGGCGCGCGATATCAGCATTCGTCTTCTTTGATAGTAGCGACAGGGGAAAGAACGTTCTCCGCCAGCGGGCGCAACGCTTCTCCCTGATCCACGCGCAGCGGCCAGTCGTGATTGGCCAGCGCGGCTTTACCAATAGCGACATAATCTGCACTCGCTTTCAGCTGCTCTGCCGCCAGCTCGCCGTTATCCAGCCCGCCGTTAGCGATAATGACCGTATTGGGCGCGCCAGCTCTGGCCAGCTCAGCCAGGGAACGCTGATTGTTGGCGAAAGCGGGTTGCCAGGCCTGGTATTCGGTCACATGGATATAATCCACGCCAGCCTCCTCAAGCAGACGGAAAACCCGCAGCGCGCCCGCTTCGCCTTCCTGCCATTTATGATGGAAATCGTTGACCTTGCCCTGAGAAATACGTACGCCAAGCATCGCCTCGCGGCCAATTTTAGCGCGCACTGCCCGAATAACTTCCAGCGTCAGGCGCAGACGATTTTCGAGCGAGCCGCCCCAGCTATCCTCGCGCTGATTCTGATAATCGGTAAAGAACTGATCGAGCAGATAGCCATTGGCGCCGTGAATTTCCACACCGTCGAACCCGGCTTCGGCAACGGCACGCTGCGCACTGTCGGCAAAGCTTGCGATAACTTCCTGGATCTGCTGCTCGTTCATTGCTTCCGGCACAGCATATTCACCTTTGCCGTAGTAAAAAGCCATCTGCTGACCACGCGGTTTAATAGCGGAAGGGCCGACGGTATTTGCGCGATGGCGATTAGCCTGAGAAAGCGCGCCGCCGTGGATCAGCTGGGCGATAACAACCGATCCCGCTTTTTTTACCGCTTCCGTTACCGCCCGCCAGCCTGCCACTTGCTCATCGCTGACGATGCCCGGCTGAAAAGCGTAAGTTTGCGACCAGGCGCTATCAATATAGATACCTTCGGTAATGACGCCGCCGAAGCCGCCCTGAGCGAAGCTGGCGTAATAGCGCTGCATCACTTCGCCGGGAACGCCCGTTTCGGAAGCGGAGATACGGGTCATTGGCGCCACAAGAAGGCGGTTCTTAAAAGCGATACGGTTAATCTGGCCCGCTTTAAACAGTAAAGAGTGCATAACAGTTCCTGAAGATAAGTAGATATGAAATCTATTATAATGAGCGAATGAGTACGGCAGAATCGCCGTGAAATGACTGGATGAATAACGGAAATCGTTATAATGAATCTGAAAGACGTTGAGGTATTTTGCACGATCGTCGCTGCCGGGAATCTGACCAAAGCTGCGCGAATCCTGGGGTCGACTGCCATGACTGTTTCCCGTCGGCTGGCCTTGCTGGAAAGCGAGCTTGGCGTGCGCCTGCTACAGCGCACTACGCGTGCGGTATCGCTGACCAGCGAAGGCGAGGAGTTTTTACCCTATGCGCGAGCTATGGCTGAAGCGGAGCAAACCGCAAAAAACATGTTTAGCGCGGATGCAAGGGGCGCCTTCGGTCTGCTGCGCGTAACAGCGCCATCTGGCTTTGGCCGACGCAATATCCTGCCGCTGCTGCCTGGCCTGATGGCAGAGAATCCGGAGCTGAAAATCGAGTTAAATCTGAGTGAAGAAGCCGTCGATATCGTCGCCCAGGGTTACGACATTGCCATCCGGCTGGCACCGCTTAAGGATTCTCGTCTTGTGGCGCATAAACTTGCCGATAATCCCAGAGTACTGTGCGCTTCCCCGGCCTGGCTGCGGCAGAAAGGCACGCCGCAGACGCTGGCCGACTTAAAAAATTATCCCTGCCTGAAGCTGAGCGCGCTGCCTTACTGGTCGTTTGAGAAAGACGGCGGCCAGATTGGCTACGCGCCAGACGCGCATTTTACCTGTACCAGCGTCGAAGGCGTGCGCGAGATGTGCGTAGCCGGAGCAGGAATAGCGCAGCTTACAGAACTGGATATCCGCGATGAGGTAGCACAAGGCGAGCTGGTAGCGCTAAAGCTGGAGGATGTGACCATGCCCGCGCTTGCCGCCTGGGCGCTGCTGCCCAGCCGTCACTATACCCCGCGCAGAGTTACCGCTTTCCTGGCGGCGCTCAAGCAGTCTTTAGGTTGTGAGTAAAGGCGGTTACGCAATCAGGCTGTCCGGAAACAAGCTATGTTAAGGGCACTGCCAGTGCCTTTAGCTCATCCTTAACGGAGAAAAAATGAAGCCTGTTCTGTTTGCTCTTTTATTCTGTCTTAGCGCTGGCGCCAGCGCCAACAATCTGGTGCTGAATCAGCGCGTGCCCGCTACTGGCGTGGCCGTGCAGGGCGAGCTTATCTGGCAGCGGCAGCAAATCGCCGAAAGCCCCTGGAACAGCAGCCAGCTTGGCGGCAAAGTACGCGTGTTGCTGCATATGGCTGGCAGGATCTCGGCAAAAGATCAGAATGCTGCGCTAATCGAGGCGTTAAGCAAGGCTAATTTTCCGCACGATCGCTATCAAACCACCACTATTGTTAATACTGACGACGTCATTCCCGGCAGCGCAATATTTGTACGCGCCAGCCTGAAGTCGGCTAAGGAATCCTCGCCCTGGTCGCAGTTTATTATCGATAGCCGCGGCGAAGTAAAACGCGCCTGGCAGCTAAAAGCAGGGGGTTCAGCAGTTATAGTCCTGGACAGCGCAGGGCGGGTACGTTTTGCCCGCGAAGGTGCGCTGACCGCAGAGGAAAATCAGCAGGTCTTAACGCTGCTGGAAACTTTGCTGCAACCGAACGCTTCCTGACCCCTTTCTCTCCTGTTATCCACGCCGTAAAAAAATCCCCTGCTTTTCTGCGGGGGACGCCAGCAAATTATTAATAATAAACTAGTCTTAACAGAAATAGCGTTAGCTCTCATGGGCATAACCGCCGTCGCAGTTGATTAAAAAACGGTGATTGCCGGCGGTAGCGGCCTTTTTATCCATTCGTTATGACGGGACAACCAGTGACGGCAACTATAACCAACGCGAAAGAATGGCTGGATCAGGAAAGCGAACTGCAGGCGCTTCGCGATGCGCTGCAGCAGCGTCTTGACCAGCTCCTGCCCGCGGGTGGCGAACGCGATCGGGTCGGCGCGGCGATGCGCGAGGGCGCGCTGGCGCCGGGCAAGCGTATTCGTCCTTTATTATTGCTGCTGGCAGCGTACGACCTGGGCTGCGATAAAAACCATCCTGGATTGATCGATCTTGCCTGCGCGGTGGAGATGGTGCATGCCGCTTCGCTGATGCTGGACGATATCCCCTGCATGGACAACGCGGCGCTGCGGCGTGGCCGTCCGACTATTCATCGCCAGTTCGGTCAGGATGTTGCAATCCTGGCTGCGGTGGCGCTGCTCAGTAATGCTTTTGGCGTAGTGGCCGCTGCCGATGGGCTTTCCGATGCCTGCCGCACCCAGGCCGTTGCAGAGCTCTCCGCCGCAGTGGGATTACAGGGACTGGTACAGGGGCAGTTTCTCGACCTGAACGAAGGCAGCGCGTCGCGTAGCGAAGAAGCGATAGCTGATGCCAACGAAATGAAAACCAGCATGTTATTCAGCGCCACGCTGCAAATGGCGGCGCTGGCGGCCAATGCCACGCCAGCCATACGGCAAAAACTGGGCTGCTTCGCCCACGATTTAGGCCAGGCGTTTCAGTTACTGGATGATTTGGCGGATGGCTGTAGCGGTACGGGAAAAGACATTAATAAAGATGCCGGTAAATCGACGCTGGTAGCGCTGCTCGGGGCGGAAGCGGTACGTTCTCGCCTGCATGAGCATCTGCACAGCGCCGATCGGCATCTCTCCGTCTGCCAGCACGGCCTGGCGACACGGCGCTTTATGCATAGCTGGTTCAGTCAGCAGCTGGCGACTTTTAGCTGAGTGTTCACAAACGGAGAGTGAATGAAGGACGCGAACCTTATACAGCGTAAGAACGATCATCTTGATATCGTACTGAATCCGGCTGCCGATGCCCGTAAAAGCCGCACCGGCTTTGAACACTGGCATTTTGAACACTGCGCGTTGCCCGAGCTGGATCTGGACAGCATAGATCTTCGCACCACGCTTTTTGGCCGCCAGCTTCAGGCACCGTTGCTGATTAGCTCTATGACCGGCGGCGCGGCCCGCGCCCGCAAGATTAACCTTCATCTGGCCCGCACGGCGCAAACGCTGGGCCTGGCGATGGGCGTTGGTTCACAGCGCGTGGCGCTGGAAAGCGATGTCAGTTTTGGCTTGACCAGCGAGCTGCGTGCCATCGCGCCAGATATTCCACTGCTGGCCAACCTGGGCGCGGCGCAAATTATCGGCCCGCGAGGAGTGGACTATGCCCGACGCGCGGTAGAGATGATTGAAGCAGATGCGCTGATCGTGCATCTCAATCCTCTACAGGAAGCCCTGCAGGAAGGCGGCGACCGCGACTGGCGCGGCGTACTGGACGCTATCGCTTTGCTGGTCGATAAGCTGGATGTTCCCGTGGTGATTAAAGAGGTAGGCGCGGGAATTTCGCCAGCGGTGGCACAACGGCTTAACAACGTGGGTGTTGCAATGATCGACGTGGCGGGCGCAGGCGGTACCAGTTGGGCTGCGGTAGAAGCGGAAAGGGCGAGCAAACCTGAGCTGCGCGCAATGGCGATGGCGTTTGCCGACTGGGGCATTCCTACGGCAGAAGCGTTGCGGGGGATTCATGCCGCGCTACCGGCGATGCCGTTAATTGCTTCCGGCGGCATCGCCAACGGTATCGATGCGGCAAAAGCGCTGGCGCTTGGCGCCGATTTAGTGGGTCAGGCCGCGGCGGTGCTGGCCAGCGCTAACACCTCATTTGACGCGACCGTTACGCATTTTCAGACGATTATTGCCCAGTTAAGGATTGCCTGTTTTTGTACCGGCAGCGCCAGCCTGGCCGATCTGCGTCAGGCAAAACTTCGTTGCGACAGGAGCCACGCATGAGCCATTACGCCGTTGTTGCGCCGCCGCTGTATAGCCACTGGCAGGCTTTACAGGCGCTGGCGCAGGCGCTGATTAAACGGGGTCATCAGGTGACCTTTATTCACCAGGCCGAGGCCAGCTCGCTGCTCAGCGATCCGCGTATCGCTTTTCAGGCTGTCGGCCAGGATTCGCATCCGCCGGGCAGCCTGGCGCACACATTAAAGCTTGCTGCTTCCCCCGCAGGTTTCTCGCTATTTGCGCTGATTAAAGATATGTCACGCGCTACGGATATGTTGTGTCGTGAATTGCCAAAGGTATTAAAGGAACTCAGGGTGGATGGCCTTATCGTCGATCAAATGGAAGCGGCAGGCGGCCTGGTAGCTGAAGGGCTGGGGCTGCCGTTTGTCTCGGTGGCCTGCGCGCTGCCGGTAAACCGTGAACAAGGTATTCCCTTACCGGTTATGTCTTTTGGCTACGGTACCGACCATCGGGCGCAAAAACTATTTCGTACCAGCCAGCGGATTTATGACTGGATGATGCGCGGTCACGGTCGTGTGATTGCACGCCATGCCGAACGCTTCGGCCTCTCAGCACGTACGGGTCTGCATGAATGTTTATCGCCGCTGGCGCAAATCAGCCAGACCGTGCCCGCACTGGATTTCCCGCGCCGGGCGTTGCCCGCGCACTTTTATCAGGTAGGCCCGCTGCGCCCTTCGGTTACCGAACAGCGTTTCTGGCCACTGATCTCTTCACGTCCTTTTGTTTTCGCATCGCTGGGAACGCTTCAGGGACATCGCTTTCGCCTGTTTAAAACTATTGCTCGTGCCTGTCGCCGATTGCATGTGCAGTTACTGATCGCCCACTGTGGCGGCCTTTCAGCTAAACAGGCCGCACAGCTGGAAGCCTGCGGCGCTTACTGGGTAACGGATT
Organism: Pantoea sp. sgz302252; assembly: GCF_042610525.1. Lineage (GTDB taxonomy): Bacteria > Pseudomonadota > Gammaproteobacteria > Enterobacterales > Enterobacteriaceae > Erwinia. The sequence goes on along the minus strand of NZ_JBHDVM010000001.1, from coordinate 831,605 downwards.
TCGCCGACCAGCCGAGCGTGCTGCAACAGGCGCAGGCAGTAATTACGCACGGCGGACTGAATACCGTAGCGGACGCAGTAAGCAGCTCGACGCCCATTCTGGCCGTGCCCATCGCTTTTGATCAGCCCGGTGTGGCCTCGCGCGTAGTATGGAACGGTCTTGGAAGGCGAGTTTCCCGCTTTGCCAGCAGCAAAACCATGGCGAAAAATCTGGCTGCGCTGCTTCGTGACGATTGCTACAGGACTAAAATGACGGAAGCGCAGCATCAGCTCAGTCAGGCGGGCGGCGCGCAGAAAGCGGCGGATATTGTAGAGCAGGCGATAGCGTCGCATTCGACCAGGATTAAGGCAACAGGATGAACGAGTGGGATTTGATTCTGGTTGGCGGCGGTTTGGCCAACGGCCTGATCGCCTGGCGACTACGCCAGCGCCAGCCCGCACTAAAGATGCTGATACTGGAAGCGGGCGAGCGGGTTGGCGGCAACCATACATGGTCGTTTCACGGCGATGACTTAACGCCTGAACAGCACGAGTGGTTGCGGCCGCTGGTAGCTCAGCGCTGGCAGGGTTACGAGGTACGCTTTCCTCGCTATACGCGTACGCTGCCTGGAGAGTACCTCAGCGTGACTGCGGAAAGTTTCGCTGAGGCTTTAGAAGCCGCTATGGGCGAAAATATCCGCACCCATTGCGAAGTCAGCGATATCACGCCGCAGGGTGTAACGCTGAGCGACGGCAGCTTGCTGCGGGCTGATGCGATTATCGATGGTCGCGGCTATCAGCCCAGCCCTTATCTGACGGTGGGGCTTCAGGCTTTTCTCGGACAGCAGTGGCAACTGGCCGAGCCGCACGGGCTGACAAGGCCGATCCTGATGGATGCCACTGTAGATCAGCAGCAGAGCTACCGCTTCGTTTATACGCTGCCGCTGTCGGCAGACACGCTGCTGATTGAGGATACCCATTATCAGGACAGCGTGGAGCTGAACAGCGATGAAGCCCGAAAGCGTATCGCCGACTATGCGCGCGCGCAGGGCTGGCAGCTACGGGAGTTGCAACGCGAAGAGCAGGGCAGCCTGCCTATTACGCTTGCAGGAGAGCCGAGAGCTTTTCGGCTGCAGCAGGGCGAACGCCTGTGCAGCGGCCTGCGCGCGGGTCTTTTTCATGCCACAACCGGCTATTCGCTGCCGCTGGCAGCAGCGCTGGCCGATCGCATTGCCGACGGTGGCAAACCCAACCATGCCTATTTACATAAACTGATTGGGCAGTTCGCTGCCCGACAGTGGCGGCGTCAGCGCTTCTTTCGCATACTCAATCGTATGCTTTTCCTGGCGGGACGCCCGGAGCGGCGCTGGCAGGTTATGCAGCGCTTTTATCAGTTAGACGACGGGCTGATCGCCAGGTTTTACGCCGGCCGTCTCCGACCTTCAGATATGGCACGGATCCTTACAGGCAAGCCCCCGGTACCGGTCGGCGAGGCGTTGCTGGCCGTGCTAAAAAAAACTTCCCGGCTGCGAGCTTTCTGATGAAAAAAACACTTGTAATTGGCGCCGGTATTGGCGGCCTGGCTCTGGCTATCCGTTTGCAGGCGGCGGGCGTGCCCGTGCTGCTGCTGGAGGCGCGCGACAAGCCTGGTGGTCGCGCTTACGTCTATGAGGATAAAGGGTTTACCTTTGATGCGGGGCCAACGGTGATTACCGATCCCTCGGCTATTGAAGAGCTGTTCACGCTGGGTGGACGGCGCACGGCGGAATTTATCGATATGCTGCCGGTTAAACCTTTTTATCGCCTTTGCTGGGATTCCGGCGAGGTGATGGATTACGACAACGATCAGCAGCAGCTGGAAGAGCAGATCGCGCGTTTTAATCCTGACGATGTGGCAGGCTATAAACGCTTCCACGCCTACTCGCGCGAGGTATTTAAAGAGGGCTACCTCAAACTGGGCAGCGTGCCGTTTCTCTCATTCCGCGATATGCTGCGCGCCTCGCCGCAGCTGATCAGGCTTCAGGCCTGGCAGAGCGTTTACAGCATGGTGTCGAAGTTCATCAAGGACGAGCATCTTCGCCAGGCATTCTCTTTTCACTCGCTGCTGGTTGGCGGCAATCCTTTCGCCGCTTCGTCTATCTATACGCTAATCCATGCGCTGGAGCGGCAGTGGGGAGTCTGGTTCGCGCGCGGCGGCACGGGCGCGATGGTTCACGGATTGACTAAGTTGTTTCGCGAGCTGGGCGGCGAAATTGAGCTCAATACGCCGGTCAGCAAGCTGGAAACAGAAGGCGACCATATTACTGCCGTGAAAACGGCGGACGGGCGGCGGATTGAAGTAGCCGCCGTGGCTTCAAATGCCGACGTAGTGCAAACCTATGACAAATTTCTTGGCCATCATCCGCATGGCGCAGCGCAGGCTAAGGCGCTGAAGAAGAAAAGCATGAGTAATTCGCTGTTTGTGATTTACTTCGGCCTTAACAATCCACACAGCCAGCTGGCGCACCATACGGTCTGTTTCGGGCCGCGCTACCGGGAGCTGATCGAAGAGATTTTCCATCACGACAAGCTGGCCGATGACTTTTCTCTGTATCTGCATGCGCCTTGCGTCACCGATCCGTCGCTGGCGCCGCCGGGCTGCGGCAGCTTTTACGTGCTGGCGCCGGTGCCTAACCTGGGCACCGCCGATCTGGATTGGGAAGTAGAAGGGCCGCGCCTGCGCGATCGCATCTTCGCCTATCTGGAAGAACACTATATGCCTGGCCTGCGCGAGCAACTGGTAACGCAGCGCATTTTCACGCCGTTCGATTTCCGCGACCAGCTTGGCGCGCATCTTGGCTCCGCTTTCTCGGTAGAGCCGTTACTGACACAGAGCGCCTGGTTCCGGCCACACAACCGCGACAGCAAAATCGACAATCTTTACCTGGTCGGCGCGGGAACCCATCCCGGCGCGGGCATCCCCGGCGTCATTGCTTCTGCCAAAGTGACTGCCAGCCTGATGTTGGAGGAACTGGTTCGATGAATGAAGCGCTACTTAGCCACGCCACGGAAACAATGGCGGTGGGGTCGAAAAGCTTTGCCACCGCAGCGAAACTCTTTGATCCGGCCACCCGGCGCAGCGCGCTAATGCTTTATGCCTGGTGCCGTCACTGTGATGATGTTATCGACGATCAGCAACTGGGTTTTCAGGCCGCTGCTGCGCAAAGCACACCGCTGCAACGGTTGGAGACGCTGAGGGCGCTGACTATTCGAGCCTGTGCGGGCGAAACCATGAAGGATCCCGCCTTTGCCGCTTTTCAGGAAGTGGCGCTGGCGCACGACATTCCGCTGCAGCAGGCTTTCGATCATCTGGAAGGCTACGCCATGGATGTGCGCGGCGATCTTTATTACACGCTGGAGGATACGCTGCGTTACTGCTATCACGTCGCGGGCGTGGTTGGCCTGATGATGGCGCGAGTAATGGGCGTGCGCGACGAAGCGGTGCTGGATCGCGCCTGCGATTTAGGGCTGGCGTTTCAGTTGACCAATATCGCTCGCGATATCGTCGAAGACGCGGAGAACGGTCGTTGTTATCTGCCGGTGAACTGGCTGGCGGAAGAAGGGCTGACGCTGGAGAACTACGCGGCACCGGCCATGCGCGCGCAATTGGCGAAGGTGGCGCAGCGGCTGGTGGCGGCGGCAGAGCCTTACTATGCTTCAGCAGAGATCGGTATCTCAGGTTTGCCGCTGCGTTCGGCCTGGGCTATCGCCACCGCGCGCGGCGTCTATCGTGAAATTGGTGTTAAGGTCGAACGCGCCGGCAGCATGGCCTGGGATACCCGCCAGGGCACCAGCAAAGCGGAAAAGCTGGTGCTGCTGGCGGGCGGCGGCGTCAGGGCGCTCGCTTCTCGCCTGAAGCCTGCCGTTTCGGCTCGCTCTGCGGCGCTGTGGCAGCGTCCCGGCGCCTGTTCCGACCGTGCCGCTGGCGCAGCGTAGCCTGGAGCTTAGCTACCGGCGGCGCGTAGAGAAAACCGAAAGAAACACAGCCTTCGCGCCCGCGCACGGCATGATGCAGACGATGCGCCATATAAAGGCGCTTCAGGTAGCCTTTGCGCGGCACATAGCGGAAAGGCCAGCGCTGGTGCACAAGGCCATCGTGCACCATAAAATAGAGCAGGCCGTAAGCCGTCATGCCTGCGCCTATCCACCCTAACGGCCAGTGGCCGATACTGCCCAGATAAATCAGGATGATGGAAATAACCGCGAACACTACCGCATAAAGATCGTTCACCTCAAACCAGCCCTTGCGTGGCTCATGGTGTGAAAGATGCCAGCCCCAACCCCAGCCGTGCATAATATATTTGTGCGCCAGCGCCGCGATAATCTCCATTGCGGCGATAGTCGCCAGCACAATCAATGTGTTGTACAGCCACAGCATAATTTTTTCCATCTTGCCAACAGGTGGCTTAAGCGTAGTCCAGCGCTATTACTCCTGCACGGCTTCTAACAGCCGCACCATCGCCCGTAGGTTGGCGGAGCCGCTGCCTTTGCGCCACACCAGCCAGATCGCCAGCTGGCCCATGCCCTCTGCCAGCGGCCAGGCGCTGACGCTGTCCCGGCCCGGCATACTCTCCAGCATGCTTTTCGGGATCAGCGCCAGCCCGGCGCCCGCGCTAACGCAGGCCAGAATACCGTGGTAAGACTCCATTTCGAAAATCTTGCCGGGCGAAGCGTTCTCGCGGGCGAACCAGTTTTCAAACAGGCGGCGATAGGAGCAGTTGGCGCGGAAAGCATAAATGGTGGATCCCGAAATTTCCCTGGCGTTGGTCACCGGCGGATGATTAAGGGAGGAGATCAGCACCATTTCTTCAGCGAAGACAGGAATGCCTTCCAGCTGTGGGTGTTTCGGCGGGCCATCAATAAATACCGCGCTGAACTGGCCCGCCAGCAAACCGTCACTCATATCGCCGGACGGGCCGGTAGAGAGATCCAGCTCTACCTCAGGCCAGGCCTGGTGATAGCGGGCGATCAGCGGCGGTAGCCGCACGGCAGCGGTGCTTTCAATAGCGCCTAAAGTAAAAACGCCCGCCGGATGCTGGCTGGAAACTCTTACACGCGCTTCCTCAGTAAGCGCCAGAATACGGTTGGCATAGTCAAGCAGCGTGCGGCCCGCGTCAGTAATATGCAGGCGTAGTTTTTCACGGCTGAACAGTTCTGTGCCCAGCTCTTCTTCAAGCTGGCGCAGGCGAGTAGAAATATTAGAAGGAACCCGATGCAGCTTGCCAGCCGCTGCGGTTACGCTGCCTTCCTCTGCGATAGCGCGAAAAACTTCCAGCTGAGTCAGATCCATAAACATTCTCTTATTGAGCAAGATATTTTCATTATTATTCATTTTTCAGGAAAGTCTGGCAAGGTTAAGATAGCTGCAATATCGCTAACCGACTAAAGATGTCGACAGGAGAATTTTATGACCGCAGCCGTACAGACGGGCGCCGTATCCCGCAACCCTTTTACTGGCGAAATCATTCGTCAAACTCCGTTCGCTACTACCGCCGAAGTAGAAACCGCGCTGGCGCAAACGCATGGCGCTTTTCAAAACTGGCGTCACACCGAAGTAGCGGAACGTAGCCAGCTGCTGCTGAAAATGGCCGCCAGCCTGCGTAAGCAGGCTCGCGCGCTGGCAGAAATGATGACTGACGAAATGGGCAAACCGATTACCCAAAGCCTGGCGGAAGTAGAAAAGTGTGCGCGCCTGTGTGAGTGGTACGCTGAGCAAGGCCCGGCCATTCTTGCACCGGAAGCCACGCTGGTAGAAAACGAAAAAGCGCACGTAAACTATCTGCCGATCGGCCCGGTTCTGGCTGTGATGCCGTGGAACTTCCCGATATGGCAGGTACTGCGTGGCGCGGTGCCGATTATTATGGCGGGTAACAGTTATCTGCTGAAACCGGCACCGAGCATCATGGGCAGCGCGCTGCTGCTGCAATCCGTGCTGGCGGAAGCTGGCGTGCAGCAAGGGCTGTTCGGCGTGCTGAATGCGGATAATGACGCTGTGGCAACCATTATTAAGGATCCCCGTATCGCAGCAGTAACGCTGACCGGTAGCGTGCGGGCTGGCGCGGCAATCGCGGCGCTGGCTGGCGCGGCAGTGAAAAAGAGCGTACTGGAACTGGGCGGTTCCGATGCCTTTATCGTGCTGGCAGACGCTGACATTGATGCCGCAGTAAAAGGCGCTGTAGCAGGCCGCTTTATGAACGGCGGCCAGGTTTGCATGGCGGCGAAGCGCATCATTGTAGAAGAATCCGTGTTTGCCGAGTTCCGCGACAAGTTTGTGGCGGCGGTCAAAGAGATGGTGGTAGGCAATCCGCGTGACGAAGCCACTTATATCGGCCCAATGGCGCGTTACGATCTGCGCGACGAACTGGATTCTCAGGTGCAGGCAACCATTGCCGAAGGCGCCGAGTGCCTGCTGGGCGGTCATGTTATCCAGGGCGAGGCAAACTTCTATGCGCCAACCGTGCTGAGCAACGTGAAGCCTGGCATGACCAGCTTTAAGCAGGAACTGTTTGGCCCGGTTGCCTCGCTGATTGTAGCGAAAGATGAAAACGAGGCGATCGCGCTGGCTAACGACTCCGAATTTGGCCTGGGCGGCAGCCTGTGGAGCCGCGACGTGGCGAAAGCCCGCAGGCTGGCGGCAAAAGTGGAAACCGGCGGTATGTTTATCAACACGCCGAGCTTCTCCGATCCGCGCGTCCCTATTGGCGGCGTCAAGCAGAGCGGCTACGGTCGTGAACTGTCCCATTTTGGCATCCGGGAATTCACCAACGCGCAGACCGTCTGGGCTGAAGACTGATCTACTCCGCTTTACCGCTTTTTAGCCACTGCTCAACCCCTTCCGCCGGAAGGGGTTTACTGCAAAAATAGCCCTGGATCTCGTCACAGCCGAAGCCGCGCAGCAGCAGCAGCGTCTCTTCATCCTCTACGCCTTCCGCCAGCACCGTATAGTTCAACTCCTTGAGCATAGTAATCACATGCCGCGCAATAGTCTGGCTGCCGCAGTCGGTGGCAAGCGGGGCGATCAGCGATCTGTCCAGCTTGATAATATCCATAGGAAAACGCTTCAGGTAATTGATGTTGCTGTAGCCGGAGCCGAAATCATCCAGCGCCAGCGTAAAGCCGCGCAGCCTGAGTTGATTTAGCCCCCGCATCGCTTCTGCGTTCTCCAGCACCTTTTCCGTTTCCAGACACTCAATACGCAGCAGATCGCTGGAAAGACCCGCGCGCAACAGCATCCTTTCCAGCCAGTCCGCAAAGCCCTCGCGGGCCAAATCGCTGACGCTGACGTTAACCGATACGGGCAGGCAGATGCCTTTTGCCGTCCAGATTTTTAGCTGCGCCAGCACGCTGGTGATCACCCAATCGGTCACGCCAGCCATCAGGCTGGTTTGCTCCACAAGAGGCAGAAACTGCATCGGCGGCAGATTGCCCAGCCGAGGATGCTGCCAGCGCAACAGCGCTTCCATGCCAACCGGCAATCCGCTGTGCAGCGAGATTTGCGGCTGATAGACCAGATACAGGCCGCCTTCGGTGCGCAGCGCTTCCGCCAGGTCATGCAGCAGATGAAAATCGAATTTATGACGGTTATCGCTTTCCACGTCATAGGAGGACCAGGCCAGCTTTTGGCCCATCGCCTCGTGCAGCGCGCTCAGACTTTGCCGTAATGCTTCGACCGGTGGGCAAAGCGCCGGGATAAAGCTGACCTCGCCCAGGTGCACCTCCAGATCCAGCGATATCTGTTCGCACATTTGGGCGCGAACCAGCCCCAGTTTTTCGCTCAGTCGCTTAGACCAGCCTGCAGGTTTACCCGCGGTAAGCAAAGCAAAGCGGCCTGTCGCCACCATATAGAGCCGATCTTCTGGCATCAGCGGCAGGCGAGTACGCAGCAGCTCGGCCGTATTTTTCTGTAAGGCTTCGACGGCGTTGATACCCAGCGAACGAGCGATTTCATACGCGCGCGGAATATCAAGGCAGTCGATCGCCACCAGGCTGTAACGTTCATAAATCGCGTTTTCCTGCAGCTGTTCGAGATCCAGCAGCAGCTTCTGACGGTTTGGTAGCGCGGTGACGGCATCGCGGAAGCTGGTGTGATACCAGGCATCCAGCCAGGAGGTCATAATCTCCGCCAGCAGCGCCAGCATGCGAATTTTCTCTTCGCCGAATTCGTGCGGATAGATATCCATCACGCAGAGTGTGCCGACCAGCGTGCCATCGCGCATTTTCAACGGTGCGCCAGCATAAAAACGGATAAAGGGCGCGCCCAGAATAAAAGGGTGCGCCTGGAATCGCCGATCGAGATGAGTATCGCAACAAATCAGGATCTGCTCGTTTTCCAGCGTATGGCGGCAGAGCGTATCTTCCAGCAGATTTTGCTGCAGGGCGAGATTGTGCGCCGCAATAATGTACTGATGCTGATCGTTGACGATAGATACAAAACTGCCGGGAATGCCCAGCAGTTCGCTGGCCAGCTGCGTAAACTTGTTGAGAATATCATCCCTGCTCGCGTAGTCGGCAGTCAGCATTTCCAGAGGCTGCTGGTATCGGGTTTCGCCTGGAGTAAGCGGCATTTACTGTTCCTGGAACGTTGCAAAATGGATGAATAGCGCTTTTCAGGCCAGGCTTAAAGCCGGGTCGCGTCAAGCGGTTGTTATTTTTATCTGACTCTGGTGAAGCTATGTCTGATAATGCTGAAACTCTGCCGTCACAGGAACGTATTGTACTCTATGACGGCGTATGCAAACTCTGCAACGGCTGGGTTAATTTTTTGCTGCGCTATGACACAAAGCATAGCGTGCGCCTGGCCGCAGTGCAGACCGAAAAGGGTAAAGCGTTGCTTCGGGCCGCCAGTATGTCGCCGGATGAAATCAATACGATCGTGTTGCTCGAACGCGGCCGCGTTTACCTGCGCGCCGACGCTATTTTTCGTGTGATGCTGGGGCTTCCCTGGCCGTGGCGGGCGCTTTCGGTGCTGCGCTTTTGCCCCAAATTCATCAGCGACCGCTGCTACAATCTGATTGCACAAAACCGTTATCGGCTGTTTGGCCGATTTAATGAGCGTCAAAAACCGCCTGCGGACTATCCCGGACGTTTTATCGACAGGGAATAGTTTATTTTACCGTCACTTGCGATAAGCTGGCCGCACCGCTTATTTAGCAAGGGAGGTGTAAGTTGACCGTCAGACTTAATGCATATCAGCAGCCGGTTGGCGAACCGCTGCCGGACTGGACGCCGCGTCCTTATCCGCAGAGAACAATGCTTGCAGGCCGTTTTTGCCGACTGGAGCCGTTGGAAAGCGCGCGTCACTATGAAGATTTGCTGGCTGCCTGGAGCAGTGCCGAAGATGGCCGCGACTGGACTTATCTCTTTTCCGGGCCTTTTACCGCCGATGAGCTTTATGACTATCTCGCCACAGCCGAAGCCAGCCGCGATCCACTGCACTTCGCCGTTATCGATCTGCAAAGCGGACGGGCGGTCGGCACGCTGGCGCTGATGCGGATTGAACCGGCGCACGGCGTAATAGAGGTTGGGCACGTCACTTTTTCACCTTTGCTTAAGCGTACGCCGCTCTCTACGGAAAGCCATTTTCTGCTGATGCGTTACGTCTTTGAGGTGTTGGGCTATCGCCGTTATGAATGGAAGTGCGACAGCCTGAATGCGCCTTCACGTAAAGCGGCGGAGCGGCTTGGGTTTAGCTACGAAGGGCTTTTTCGCCAGGCTATCGTCTACAGAGGACGTAGCCGCGATACTACCTGGTTCTCTGTTATCGACAGCGAATGGCCCGCGCTGCGCCAGGCCTTTATGAGTTGGCTGGATGCCGCTAATTTCGACGAAACGGGTCAGCAGCGGCAATCGCTGGCCTCGCTGCGCCAGCAAATTAGCTAAAGCGGCGCTGGCGGAAGTCTGAAAAAAAGCTGGCCAGACATTTTTCTTCACATTAGCAAACAAGAAGTTATTAAATTTACTAATCTTTTACAGTTGGCGTGGCCGTTTGGCCGCGCCCGTTTTCCCTGTATAAGGAGCCGGTAAATGACTTCCCAGGCAACATCACGCCATTCCCCCTTCGCGGTGGCCGTCTATGCCCTGTTTCATCCCGTTCCGCTCGGCTTTTTTGTCGGCGGCTTAATCTTCGACATTATCTATATTAACAGCACCGAAATCCTCTGGACGCGGGCAGCCAGCTGGCTTATCGCCATCGGTCTGGTGCTGGCGATTATTCCGCGCCTGATTAACCTGGTGCAGGTCTGGGTCGGCGTCTCTTATCCGCAGGGTTCGGCGGTGAAGGTGCATTTTTGGGCCTATCTGCTGGCTATCGTGCTGGAAATCTTTAACGCCTTTATTCACAGCCGCGACGCCTTCGGCGTAGTGCCTGCGGGCGTTATTCTCTCCGCTTTGGCGGTGATCCTGATGCTGTTCGCCAACGTGCAGCTCGCCGTGCGCGATCGCGCCGCTTAAGGAGGAGTCATGAAAACTTCAACCACGCTCTCGCTGCTGGCCGTTTCGGTTGCTCTGCTGCTTGGCGGCTGCGACGATGGCGCTAAAATCGATCCCGCAAAGCAAACGGGCGCTAATCCAGAGCTGCCTGCGGCGAAAAATTTTCTGGTGCCGCCGATGCAGGTGCCGAGCGGCACGCCCTGGAAAGAGGGCGAAAAACCTAAGGTGGCCGAGGGGCTGAAAATTGAAAAGGTAGCGGATGGCCTGCTGCATCCGCGTCAGCTCTATACGCTGCCGAATGGCGATATTTTGGTCGTGGAGGCCAGCGGACCGAAAGCGCCGACCAGCCAGCCCAAACAGCTGATCACCGGACTGGTTAAAAATGCCTCCGGCAAAGGCGGAGCGGGCGGCAATCGTATTACGCTGCTGCGCAGCAGCGACGGGAAAAGCTGGCAGAAATTCCCTTTCCTGGAGAACCTGCGTTCACCGTTTGGCGTCCAGCTGGTGGGCAATACGCTTTATGTGGCGAACGCTGACTCGCTGATGAAATATCGCTATGAAAGCGGGGCGACCAAAATCACCGATCCCGGCACTGAATTAACCGAGCTGCCCGGCGGCCCGATTAACCATCACTGGACAAAAGCGCTGTTGGCAAGCCAGGACGGCAGCAAGCTTTATGTTGGTATAGGTTCCAACAGTAATATCACTGAAAACGGTATTGGCGCTGAGTACCGCCGCGCTGCCATTCTGGAGGTAGACGCCGCGACAGGCGCCAGCCGTATTTACGCCAGCGGGCTACGCAACCCTACCGGCATGCAGTGGGAACCGCAGACCGGCCAGCTCTGGGCTATCGTCAACGAACGCGACGAGATCGGCGCCGATCTGGTGCCGGATTATATGACCCATGTGCAGGAAGGCGGTTTTTATGGCTGGCCCTATAGCTATTACGGCCAGCATGTCGATGAGCGCGCCCAGCCGCAGCGTCCTGATTTGGTTAAGAAAGCCATTAAGCCAGACTATGCGCTTAGCTCGCACGTAGCGCCGCTTGGGCTGTGGTTCTACAACGGCACAGGCCTGCCGGAAAAATATCGCGGCGGCGCTTTTGTCAGTGAGCACGGTAGCTGGAACCGCAAGCCGCTCAACGGTTATCAGGTGGTCTGGGTTGCCTTCCGCGACGGCGTGCCGCAAGGGCAGCCTGAGCCAGTGGTCACCGGTTTTTTAACCGATGACCAGAAGGGAGTGCACGGTTTGCCAGTAGGGCTGACTATGGATAAGCAGGGCGGATTACTGATCGCGGACGATGCCGGAAATGTGGTCTGGCGCGTAACCAGCGCAGCTGCGCAGTAAATAAGTCTTAGGTTGGCCAGGCCGCCAGCATTTTTGCTGGCGGCTTTTTTATGTGCGTATAGCGGGGTAGTGACTGTTGTCACGAGAACCTCGGTTAATTCTTTATCATATGCGTGAGTACAGGATAACGAACTATTTGTGCTGACGAAAAGCGCAGCCAGGCAAAATCCCCTTGCGGTTAAGATATATCATAGATATATTTTCCAGCGTTATTGCGAATAGTTCCGATTTACAAATGCGGGTCACGGCCCGTCAGGAGAAATATTTTGACCGAAAAAATGGGTCGCGCTCCCCGTCGCGTAAGAAATGAACTGCGTTTTCGCTCTGTGGAAGTAGTGGCGAAAACCTTTATCGCCAACAGTTTCTACCGCATTGAGTTAGGCGGCGAGGCGTTATCCGGCTTTAACTCAGCGGGTTTTGACGATCATATTAAAGTCTTCTTTCCGGATCCCGCTACAAATGAACTTTACCTGCCGGAAGTGACGGCAGAGGGCGTGGTATGGAAAGATGGCATTCGTCCCCTGGCGCGCGACTATACGCCGCTTTGCTTTGACCCGCGTAAAAACAGGCTGACGCTGGATTTTTATCGCCATGATTCCGGTGTCGCCAGCGACTGGGCTGCTACGGCGCATCCTGGCGATAAACTGGCTATTGGCGGCCCACGTGGTTCGCTGATCGTACCGGAAGATTATGCTTTTCAGCTCTATGTCTGCGACGAAACAGGGCTGCCTGCGTTTAAGCGCCGTCATGCCTCACTCGGCGACCGCCCGGTCAGGCTATACGCCTTCGTGGATGAGGCTATTGGCAAAGCCTACCTGGGCAATCTGCCGAACGCGGAAATCTTCTGGCTGGGCAGTGGTAAAATGCAGGCTGGCACAGAGTTGCTGATCGCCAGGCTGGAAGCGCTGGCTGTGCCGCAGGATGACTATTTTATCTGGCTGACAGGCGAGGGCGCAGCGGTGAAACAGCTTAGCGATTATTTTATCGAAAAGCGCGGATGCGATGGCGATTTTGTCCGTGCCGTAGCTTACTGGCACCAGAAGTAGGGTTGTTGTATTTTGCCGGGGGCTAACTTACTATTTCTTCCCTTTCAGTTAAGGCGCAGCAGGCAATGAAATCACAGCAACATTCTCAACAGGGTTTTCCCGGCGGCCCGGCCTGCGGCGTACGTAAAAAGCGGCGCGAAAAGATGTTGGATGCCAGCGATATTCGTTTGCTAATCCTGCATTTTATCTCGCAGGGCACCGCGCATGGCTATGAGTTAATCAAGTCGATCGAGGAGCTGTCTAAAGGGGAATACAGCCCCAGCCCGGGCATTATCTATCCCAACCTGACGCTGCTGGAAGAGATGGAGTGTATTGAGTCCCGCGATCCGCATGCGGCGCGCAAAGCCTATAGCCTTACCGCCGAAGGCGAGCGCCAGTTGGCAGCTCATCGGGATAGCCTGCAATTTATTATTAATCGGCTTAGCTCAATGGCGGTGTTGGTGAACAACCGCAGCATCCCGGAAGTGGAGCGGGCCATCAATAATATGCGCACCGCGCTGAATATGCGCCTCTCGCAGCTCAATCTGCCGCAGCAAACGCTGTACGATATTATCGACGCGCTGGACGAGGCGGCACGCAAAATCGAACGCAGCTAGCCACATCCGCCCTGCAATCACCCGCTATAACGCACCGCTTCGATAAATTTGGCGAAGGCGGAAGTGTGCTGGCGACGGCTGGGATAATAGAGAAAATAGCCGGGGAAGGGCGCGCACCAGTCTTCAAGCACCCTTTCAAGCTGGCCCGTTTTGACGGCCTCCTCAACGGTATCCTCAGGCACCATCGCCAAACCGACTCCGGCTATAGCAGCTTTGACACGTGTCTGTAAATTATTTAGCGTCAGCTGGCCTTCAACCTTGACGCGAATTTCACGCTGATCTTTGGCAAACTCCCAGGCGTAAAGGCCGCCCATGGTCGGCAAACGCATGTTGATGCAGTTATGCTGCTGCAAATCCTGCGGTGCCTCCGGCTTGCCATAGCGGGCGAAATAAGCCGGAGAACCTACCACCACCATACGCCAGTCCGGGCCAATCCTGACCGCAATCATATCCTTAGCGACCTGTTCGCCTAAGCGGACACCTGCATCAAAGCGTCCACTGACGATATCCGCCAGCGAATTATCGGAGATAATTTCGATGTTTACTTCCGGCCAGGCAAGCAGAAATTGCTCAACGGTGGGCCACAGGGCAAAACCCAGCGCATGCTCACTGACGTTCAGGCGAATATTGCCTGAAGGTTTGTCACGTAGCTCGCGCAGGGCGTTGAGCTCGTTTTCGATCTCTTCCAGATGTGGGCCGATAGTTTTGATCAGATGTTCGCCTGCTTCCGTAGGCGCAACGCTGCGCGTAGTACGTGTCAGCAAACGAAGTTCAAGCCGCTCCTCCAGTCCCCGGATAGCGTGGCTGAGGGCAGACTGGGAAACGCCCAGTTTTGCGGCCGCTTTGGTAAAACTTCTTTCGCGAGCGACCATCATCAGTGAAATCAGATCGTTAAAATTATCTTTCAGCATAGGCTTCCTGCGGATCAAAAGCGTTGCCGGAGTGTAGCCTGTTGGCAAATAAGATGCGACGGCTATGTGATAGCAAGACCGGGAAACGGCAAGGCCAGCCAAAGGTGAAGCACGCGAAACCGGGCACCTGCTGAAAAAAGATCAAAAAAGCTGTTTTTACAACCTTTCCGAAATTAACGGGAAAAATGTTTAATAAGATGTTTCTTATTCAAATGATTTGCTTTTGGACTGCCTGTACTATTTTTTGCAACTTTAAACAAAAAAACTCCCCTGAATGGCAAATGCAGATATATCTTAATTACAGATTTGCATTTCCTTTTATGTTTAGTGATAACAAATAAAACGTAAGCCTAACTATTAATTTTTACCCAGCTTAAGCTGATTAATAGGCTGTTTCCGTCGGAAAAAAGGGCGAACTGCACAATCAGGCTTGCGTATTATATTAGGTTACGTAAAGTTTTCAGGTAAGAAAGCAGCGAATGGAGCCCTGTTTGTAGTAAGTCTTCAATAATATATGGTCCTGATTCATTTTTGCTCTTAATGATAAAGGTTCACCGTGCAGGCAGGTCAATCCGGGTGACTCCCCGGCATATAGTAAGGAAGGTTACATGGTCACATAGGAAATTATTTCTAATGGAATCAATTTATTCGATTGCCTGTGGCCACTATTAATTATAAAATGGCAACACTTCGTCTTGATTATTTAACTTTATATTAACTTTCTCACGCAGGCCAAGCGAGACGGTGTCGCTAACGCCTTCAGAGATCGACGATATTAAGAATATGTCTATATTTAATTGCCGGGGACAATGTGGTGAAGTATCAGAGCATCATGGCAGGAAGACCAGGGAAAATTTCAATTTTGATAACATTGCTCAGTACAGTTGGCATTAATTTCTATGAGGTGGCGGTATGAGAGTTGGCGTATCTAACGATAATTATCCTGAAAAAAGAACAATAATTGTTGATGCTGACGTGGAATACGTGAACTTCAAAAAGAAGAATATTTATTCTTATATAAATCTCGTCAACATGAAATTCTTAAAAAAGAATAAGATTTTTCTGTTTCGCCCGATAGTGGGATCTCAGGAAAAAAATATCGACATTTTTCATGTTTTCAATGAGATAGCTATCACCAATCGCAAATGGGTCGTCACATTCGAAACTGAACTGCCGCGCATCCTGCCGCGCAGAGGGAGCAATGACGACAGCTTTGACATCAGGCTAAAGAGGCATTCTGCAGCGCTGATGGAAAAAAACTGCCTGGCGCTGATAGCGCTTTCCGGCGCGGCTTACAATCTTGAGATGAAGCTGTTTAAAGATAATCCGGAGCTGATGCGCACCTTGCGCGAAAAACTGGTGGTACTGCATCCACCGCAAAAGCTCTTTGTAACTGAACGCCAGCCGCGTAAGGAAGCCGATCCGGTACACTTTGTTTTTGTCGGCAGAGATTTTTACCGTAAGGGCGGCGGTGAAATAGTACGCACTTTCGACGAGCTGATTAAAGAGGGCAAAATTCAGCCGGAACAGGTCAGGGTTACGCTGATTGGTGACCTCGGCAAAACCAATAATTACGCTTTTAGCAACTATCAGGACGATCCGGTCTTTGCCAGCGAAACGGAAGCGGCCATTGCGCGCCACAATTTTATCGAACACGCCAGCGCAATGCCAAATGACAAGATTATGCAACTGCTGCAGCGAGCAGATGTCGGATTGTTACCTACGTGGGCCGAGACCTATGGTTTCTCGGTACTGGAAATGCAGTCCTGCGGCTGTCCGGTTATTACCACTAACGTGCGTGCGCTGCCCGAAATCAATCCGCCGGAAGCGGGCTGGATGATAAAACATGAACTAAACGAGGACTGTGATTATGCGGTTACTTCGTGTCTGCAGCGTGACGGTTTGCGTAAGAAAACGGTGGCGCAGATGAAAGCCATTATTGAAGATATTGTGCGTGATCCGGAACAGATTAACGCCAAAGCTAACGCCTCTATCGGAAGGATCAAGAAAGAGCACGATATCGACGTTTATCAGGAAAAATTAAGAGCACTGTACAACAAGTAGCAATTCGCTGCGCGGCGAGGGAAACCTCGTCAGCTAAGCAATAGTTTGTGCTCAGGCGCAGGCTGCTCTTATCGGGCTCGCGTGCAGTTTTTTTTGCTAAACCAGACTACCCGACGCGTCTATCTGGTACGTTGCTTTTTTCTTCCTACTTACTGTAATGCAGGCAGCTTGCCTGCTTTTCATAGTAGAAACGCATCGTACCTCCACATTATTTAAGCGAGCTGGAGCATAAATTACCGATGATTTCCTTCCAGCCTGTTTACAGTTTATAGCCATAACGCCCCTTACTGACTGCCTGATATTGCGGCTACCGTAGCGCTTTGAAAAAAGCTTGCTGCTCCTCTTTTAACAGGCAATCAGCGCGTACGCGACATAATCCTTCCGTCCCTCAATTATCACCTAAAATACATAAATTAATTGGTATTTTCTTTTCGAATAATTTTAGTTAATTTTATGTTGTTAAATTGTAATTAAAAATTCAAACCATCCCTGTGGTTACCTTGAGAGACGAAAATGATAAAACTAACGAGTATTGTTATAGCGATTGTCGGCATCGCTATGCTTTACATGGGCGGGAAATTGCTGCTGCTCGGCGGCTCGCCGTTCTATGTTGTGATGGCGATCGGCCTGCTGATTACGGCCTTCGCGCTGTTCAAAAAGAAAAAAATCGCGCTGTCTGTCTATGCGGTTTTGATGTGGCTGGTACTGGCCTGGATCCTTTACGAAGTGGGTCTGGACAAGTGGCAGTGGATCCCGCGCGGGGATGTTATCGGTCTGATTGGCGTCTGGCTTGCCTTGCCATGGATTGTGCGTCCGCTGTCAAAAGCTCAGTCTTCAGGCAAATCCAGCGGCTTTCATCCTTTCCTTGGCACCACGGTTATCATTATGATCGCCCTGGTTATTGGCCTGTCTTTCTACGATCCTTATCCGCAGGAAGGTAACCTGACTAACAAACGTAATCCGGTTGACACTGCTGTTGCCGGTGACGACTGGGCGGCCTACGGGGGCACCAGCAACGGCCTGCGCTTCTCCAGTCTCAAACAGATTACTAAAGATAACGTCAGCGATCTGCAAATGGCCTGGACCTATCATACCGGCGATTTAAGTAACGAACAGGATGCGACGGAATATACTTTCGAGGCTACGCCACTAAAGGTAAACAACACCGTCTATTTTTGTACGCCACATAACGAAGTGCATGCGCTAAACCCTGAAACCGGCGCGCTTAAGTGGAAATATCAGCCAGCGAAAGATCGTTCTTATCTGCAACAGCATCAAACCTGCCGCGGCGTCAGTTATTATGCGCCAGAAAAGCAGAACGCCGCTACAACTGATGCCGCTGCGCCTGCGCAGTGTCGCAAGCGTATCTTTAATGCCACAACAGACGCTAAACTTATTGCCCTGGATGCGGACAGCGGCAAGCCGTGCGCCGACTTCGGCAACGACGGTATTGTTGATTTGCGCGCCAATATGGGGACTATTCGGCCGCATGCGTTAATGCAGACTTCTGCGCCACTGGTGGCGGGAAACCTGGTCATTGTAGGCGGTTCGGTAATGGATAACGGCTTCAACAGCGGCAATCCCTCCGGCGTGATCCGCGCTTATGATGTTAACAGCGGTCGCCTGGTCTGGAATTTTGACCCGGCTAATCCGCAGCAGACGCAGCCACTTGCGGCGGGTCAGACCTATCCTCAGGATACGCCGGTAGCCTGGGCTACGCTAAGCGCCGACCTGAAAAATGGCCTGGTGTATGTGCCATTCGGTAACGCCTCGCCTGATGAGCTGGGCGGACGTCGTGATGCCGACAGCAATACCGAGAAATTCCGCGATACGCTGGTGGCGCTGGATCTGAAAACCGGCGCGTTCAAATGGCGCTTTCAGTCCTCCAAAAACGACCTGTGGGATCGCGATAATCCTTCGCAGCCTTCGCTACTGGATATCGACTATCAGGGTAGCCGTCAGCCGGTAGTGATCCTGCCGACCAAAACCGGCAACCTGTTTGTGTTAAACCGCCTGACCGGTCAGGCCGTCTATCCGATCAATCAGGTAGACGTCTCTACCCAGGGCGGCGTTAAAGGCGAGAAGTTCTCACCAACCCAGCCGGTATCCGCGCTGAACTTTATCCCCGAGCCGTTAAAAGAAAAGTCGATGTGGGGTTTGACGCCGTTTGACCAGATGGCCTGCCGCATGACATTTAAATCGATGCGTTATGACGGCAACCCCTGGACACCGGCTACCGAAGCGGGATCTATTGTTTTCCCTGGCAATATCGGCGTCTTTAACTGGGGGTCGGTGGCAATCGATCCCGAGCGGCAAATTCTGGTCGCCTCGCCGGTGCGCCTGGCCTATAAGTACAACCTGATTAAGCGCACGCCGGAAACGGAAAACAAGCGCCTGTTTACCAAAGACGGCACGCCGTACTGGAATGAGAACTTTGCGGGCGACTATGCGATCCGTATCCAACAGTTCGCCTCTGGTTTGGGCATCCCCTGCATTGCGCCGCCGTGGGGCCGTATGGTTGGCGTTGATCTGACCACCGGCAAAACCGAGTGGCTGCGTCGTGTAGGCACCACCAAAAACCTGAAAACCACCTTTCTGCCGGGCCGCTTCCCGATTGGTTTCCCAATGGGGATGGTGGCGCATGGCGGGCCGCTGACCACGGCAGGCGATTTGGTTTTCCATGGCGCGACGGCGGACAACTTTTTCCGCGCTTACGATATCAATACCGGCAAACTGCTGTGGCAAACCGAGCTGCCAGCGGGCGGACAAGCAACGCCAGCCACCTATCTTGGCGCTGATAACAAACAGTACGTTATTATCGCGGCGGGCGGGCACGGTTCACTGGGCACCAAAGCAGGAGACAGCGTTACCGCCTGGCGCCTGAAGTAAAACGCCTGTGGACGGCAGGATGCCGTCCTTTATTCTCGCTGTATTGCTGCGAATTACCCCAGGCAGCGCCAGCGCCATTCAGACAAAGAGCCATTTCGCGGCGGTCAGGCACAAGGCCGCCACTGTAAACATGCACGCCGTCAGCCATTTTGTCTGGCCGGTTATAGCTTTGAATACCTCTACCCGCAGCAAATTCAGGTCATCGCGCGTTGCCAGCGTCTCTACATACACGCTTAACTTAGTCAGACTATTTTGTGTGGCAAAGGATTCGCTTTTTACCGCCAGCTCATTGAGATCGGCTTTGGTGGCAAAAGTTTCGCTTTTTACCGCCAGCTCATGAAGGTTGGCTTTCGTGGCGAAAGAGTCGCTTCGTGCAGTTAGCTCATGAACATCGGCTTTGGTCGCAAAAGTCTCGCTTTTTACCGCCAGCTCATAAACATCGGCTTTGGTGGCAAAAGTCTCGCTTTTTACCGCCAGCTCATGGAGGTCGGCTTTCGTAGCGAAAGAGTCGCTTCGTGCAGTTAGCTCATGAACATCGGCTTTGGTCGCAAAAGTCTCGCTCTTTACCGCCAGCTCATGGAGGTCGGCTTTCGTAGCGAAAGAGTCGCTTCGTGCAGTTAGCTCATGAACATCGGCTTTGGTCGCAAAAGTCTCGCTCTTTACCGCCAGCTCATGGAGGTCGGCTTTCGTAGCGAAAGAGTCGCTTCGTGCAGTTAGCTCATGAACATCGGCTTTGGTCGCAAAAGTCTCGCTTTTTACCGCCAGTTCATGGAGGTCGGCTTTCGTGGCGAAAGAGTCGCTTCGTGCAGTTAGCTCATGAACATCGGCTTTGGTCGCAAAAGTCTCGCTTTTTACCGCCAGCTCATGAACATCGGCTTTGGTCGCAAAAGTCTCGCTTTTTGCTGCCAGCTCATGGAGGTCGGCTCTCGTGGCGAAAGAGTCGCTTCGTGCAGTTAGCTCATGAACATCGGCTTTGGTCGCAAAAGTCTCGCTTTTTACCGCCAGCTCATGAACATCGGCTTTGGTCGCAAAAGTTTCGCTTTTTACTGCCAGCTCATGGAGGTCGGCTCTCGTGGCAAAGTTTTCAATTTGTGAAGCGACTTTGTTAAACTCGTTCCCGGTTACCAGGGATTCGGTTCGCGCAGTAAGCACGGCCAGATCGAGTTTTATCTGACGTGTATCCTGCTCCAGACGATCAAAACGGTGAGTCTGTCTGCTCATTTTTCCTGCTCTCCCTTTCAGCGGCTCGCAAACGCTGATGTCTGCGAACCTGTGTTCCTTTACAGGCACGGTCGTTGCCTTCCTTAATAAATTATTATTATAAAACATAGCAGAACTCCTTATTCAATTTCGGGCCAGTTTAAGGCGTTCCGATAAGAATAAAAAAGGAGTTTGTTATGGAAAGGGAAGGTTAACATCGAATACCAGAGATGGCTCGCTGTTTTTTTACAATAGCGATGAAATTTACATTTTTTTCCGAATCAGCTTCGCATTTTTAAGCTGAAAGCCGCGGGAGAGTCACGAGCGGATAGGGTATTATCCGCTCGTGGAATAATAGTAATGTTATTCTGTAAATTTAAATCTTAATTGTATTTAGCATATAGTCGGCCAGCCGCAGGCTTAGCGCGGCACCGGTCAGAGTAGGATTCATGCAGGACGCCGAAGGCATTACGCTGGTGCCAGCAATAAACAGGTTAGGGTGGTCGTGGCTTTGGCAATGTCTGTTAACTACCGAATCATCCGGGTTGTCACCCATGATAGTGGTTCCCATAATATGCTGGCGATCCTGATAGCCAGTATCAATTTTTGATATATCAGCATTCAAAAGACGGGCGAAGTTATCAAAATCTTTCAAACCTTGCTCTTTGCCGGCGTGCCAATAGTCGGTAACGCTGTAATAGATTTCCGGTACGGCTATACCTATCGCATCTTTTTTACTTTTGCTGGGGATAATACGGTTTTCTGCCAACGGCAGCGTTTCGAAATCAATAGCGAAATTTAAAGATCGAGCGGAAAGCCTTTTTAACTCCTCATCCAGCTTAGAGCCCAGAACGCCTTTTTTAATCAGCGAAGCGGCATAATCCGCAGTAGGCACGGTATTACGTACTTTGATTTTATAACTCGGAAAATCCTTGCGAAAAGCACCGTCGCGGTTATTCAGGTAAACCAGAAGCTCCGTTGGCCCCTGACCCGGCCACACATCCTCGTTCATTACCACATTCATACTGATCCCTGTATGGCCCATCAGATTGCGGCCGACCTGATCGGAACTGTTGGCAATCCCCTGAGGATAGCGTTCTGAAGTAGACATCAGCAGCAACTTTGGCGATTCGATGCCGTAGGCGGCAAGCACGAAATAGCGGGCAGTCAGGTGATGGTTACTGCCATCGGGGCGGCGATACCAGATACCGCTGATATTTCCCTGCTCATCCGCTTCGATATTATAGACTACCGAGTTATCCAACAGTCTTGCGCCGTGGCGCTCCGCTTCGTCAATATGCATTGAACCGTCATACTTAGCGGCAATAGGACATACCGGATTGCAATTATTATTGCCTGCACAAACAGGCCGTTGACCGTAAGGACGGGTTGCACGGCCGTTTGGCTCCATGACCGGATGGTAGCCGCCTTTACCCAGCAGTAAGGAAAGACGTTTAAACAGATAGCTCGGCTCCAGTCCTTTCATCGGAAACGGCGTAGAACGCGGCGGCCAGGCTTCGCCACCCTGGCCGCTTTCATCCTGGCCGTCCATACCTGATACGCCAAGTTCGCGCTCGGCCTCGCCATACCAGGGTTCAAGATCCTGATAGGAGACCGGCCAGTCACGACCGCGGCCATATAAGCTTTGCAGTTTGAAATCGTTTGGGATCATGCGCCACAGCGCGGAGCCGAAATGCCAGGTTGTGCCGCCAACCACTCGCAGATATTTGGTGGGATATTTAACCGGGCCGGTTTGCTGCAGATACTCGCCATAGGTCGAAGGAACGTGCGGCAAATCGGGATAGGGCGAACCAACGCCCTGGAGTTTCATATTGGTAAGTGACATTTTAAACGGCGAATTACGGAAGCGTTCGACAATCTCCTGGCGCTTAACGCGCGGGCCCGCTTCGACGATAATTACCGATTTTCCCGCCTTTGCCAGCTGCGTAGCTATCAGGCCGCCCATCACGCCCGAACCAATTACAATCACGTCGGCATCAATATTTTTCATTGCTGAACTTCCCGTTTAGCCATTTCAGGATTGTCGCCCCAGGAGTCCGGGCCGCCGCCATAGGTTGGGACAACCAGGATGCCCTGGGTAGGTTGATACATCATGGCGTCGGCATAAGCGATAAGCTCGCTTTCAGCGCCTTCGCCCACCACGCCGGTATACCAGCTGCCGATAATTAACGCCGCCGTCTGGAAAAATGGCGTTTGCGCAGGCGTAGCCGCAAGAAAATCATCGACGTGCGCAAAGCGCCGCGTGGCAAGATAATCGGCTAACGCGGTGAGGTGAATCTGAAAACCCTCGTAATGACGGCTTAGCGCCTCGTAATAGCGCTGGCTGAGAATGGTGCTGACCTGTCGCCTGACCAAAAAAGTGGACAGCGCGTTAAAATCAACGGTTGCGGCAGGCTGGGCGGCAAGCTGGCGAGGAAAAAGCGTGGCGCAGCAGGCGCTGAGTGACAGCGCGGCCATGCCTTTCAGCAGCCGACGGCGAGCAGGATTAATTGGCTGCATGATCTCTCCTTTTACGGCGAAGCAGTGCGAAACCTGTAACGATAAACAGAATCACTAACGCGGATCCTGTGAGAACTGCGGGACGGGTTAGTTTCACCAGCAAAGGCGTATCGCCACCTTGCCGCAGCTCTTTAACGCGTTCAGCCGTCACGACAACGGAAGAGTTGCCGAAATTCTTCAGCACATAGTTACTGACATCGGCAATCTGTTGGTCGCTGAGGCGATCGGTGAAGTCGGCATCAGGGCCGAAAGCGGGCATGGCGACCTCATCCCGCCGCACGCCAAACAGAATGGCGGAAACCAGGTTGTCCGGTCTGTCCGCGCCGGTAGCGCTATTGTGAAACAGAGAGGGATAGCGCCCATTGCCCTGGCCCTGTGGCTGGTGGCAGTTGGCGCAACTGCCGCTGAAAATTTGCCAGCCTTCATCGTTTTGGCTCTTCTGACCACGTAGCCGCTGTTCATCGCTGGAAGCCTGGCCGTAACTGTCGCGCGAGCGGCTGTCGCCGCTGTTGACTGCGGGAACCTGACGCAAATAGGCAGTTATAGCCTGGATATCCGTCTCTTTGAGATGCGCCAGACCATGCTCAACGGCCTCCGCCATCGGCCCGGCGGCCTGAGCTTTAGCGATATGGCCGGTTTTTAAATAGCGTGCCAGCTCGTCGCTGCTCCAGCTACCGATACCCGATTGCAGATCGGGCGTAATATTGGGCGCGTACCAGCTACCTAAACTGCTGCCTGAAAAAGCCCGGGCGTTATTCTGCGCCAGCAAAAAGTTACGCGGCGTATGGCAGGTATCGCAGTGTGCCAGCGCGTTAACCAGATAATCACCCCGATTTACCTCTGGCGATTTGTGGGGATCGGGCACAAAGGTTTTGTTTTCAGCATAGAGCAGATTCCAAACCGCCATAGAGGCGCGAATGCTGAACGGGAAAGGCAAATGGGTCTCAGGTGCGGCTTGTTCAACCGGCGCCACACCGTGCATAAAATAGTAATAAAGGGCGTGGACATCTTCATCAGTGATTTTGTTATAGGCGGTATAGGGCATAGCCGGATAGAGATGGCGGCCTTGTTTGTCTATGCCTTCCCTAACCGCGCGCCCGAACTCCTCTTCACTATATTCGCCAATGCCATAACGAACTGAAGGAGTAATATTACTGGCGTAAATATTTCCCAACGGCGAATGAATAGCGTAACCGCCCGCCATTGGCGCGCCCTGTTGCGTCGATGTGTGGCATGCGCCGCAGTCGGCGGCCTGTGCAAGATATTTTCCCTTAGCGATAATATCGGCATTGTCCTGCGGCTGAGCGGCAGCAGAAACTATCCCGGTGACAAGGCTAATCGCCAAAGGCAGACTGAATCGTCTCACCTGACATGCTCCTGTAAAATAAAAAAGAAAACTGCTTATCGGCTGACCGCCCTGTAGCCGGGCGGTTTTATCATTGGGGGTTACAGCAGCTCGTAATCGTTGAAGGTCAGCGGGGTTTCTCCGCCATTGGTCAGCTCCACCTGGCCTGGCTGGGTCAGAAGGGCGTCGCCGCGATGCAGCCAGATCTCTTTGTTACGATTAGGCTGGCCAGGAATGGATTCCAGCAGGCGACCTTCGGTAAAAAAGACGCGCACGCCAGGCCCGTGCTGCGTATAGAGCGTGGTGCTTTCGCCTGGCTGTAAGGTGACTTTCCAGCCCTTAACCGTTTTCTGATCCAGAACCTGCTGAAAAGCCGGATTATCTGGTCGGGTCGCGCCACCGAAATTTTGTGGGCCATGCTGCTTAATCTCAAAAGCCACCTGATGATTCAGGGTAGTGCCGGTATTGGTGACTTTATCGGTGTCAGATTTACCCTGATGCGCGCCGAACTTTACG
Source organism: Pantoea sp. sgz302252 (assembly GCF_042610525.1). GTDB lineage: Bacteria > Pseudomonadota > Gammaproteobacteria > Enterobacterales > Enterobacteriaceae > Erwinia. The sequence continues at coordinate 806,726 of NZ_JBHDVM010000001.1, read as the reverse complement.
TTGCCGGTTTTCATCTCGGTATCTTTTGCTGGTTCATTGGGATAGGAAATATGCACCAGGCTACCGTTGATATGGGTATTCACATAATCCAGATGCTGCTCATGAAACAGCGTGGACTGGCCGGGCCGGATCATCACGCGCATTACCGTGACGTACTGATTTTCGAGAATAACGTGGTGCAGCGGCTCCAGATCGGTGGCGACCACTTTTTCCTCCGCGTGCGCGGCGGGAACTGCGGCAAAAGCAAAAAGACCTGTAGCGCACAAGGCGGAAAGGAAAGAATGTCTGCGTTTCATACTGTCTCCTGTTATTGCTGCCATACAGGGCCCGTCCGGGCCCGTGAAAGTTACTCTTCGACCAGCGATATCCAGTTCGCGCCTTTGCCCGTAGGGTAGCGGCCATCCAGCTTGAGCGAGCCGCTGGCAGGGTCGATGGAATAGAGGGAAAGCTGCGTCGATTTCTGCCCGGACTCGATCAGAAAGCGGCCGCCGTTGTCGATTGCGAAGCCGCGAGGCTGCTGTTCGGTTTTGATGCTGGTGAGGTAAGTCAGATGACCGTCATCAGGATCCACGGAAAAAGAGGAGAGCGTGCTGCTGGTGCGCTCGGTGGAATAAAGAAAGCGGCCGTCCGGCGTCAGGTGAATATCCGCCTGCCAGATGCGCGGTTTTTGCGAAGGCGGCAAATCATCGTCGCCTGTTAGCGGACGCGCTTCGCCGCGCTGCATATCTTCTTGTGGCGATACGGAATTCACCGTAGCGACTGGCGTTGTGGTGCCGTCGGCGTTTAGCGTTAGCTGGCTAATATTGCCCGCCATTTCAGTCAGCACGTATAGGCTACGCTTGCCCTGTTTATCCGTATCAGGCGCAATCACAAAATGGCGCGGGCCGGTCGCTGCCTCGCTCTGAATATTAATAAAAGGCGGATCGTTTGGCGTCACCTTGCCGCTGGCAGCGTCAAAGCGGTATTGCAGGAGCTGATCGGCGCCTAAAAGCGTGACATAAAGAAAGTGGTTAGTGGGATCGACCTGAATAGCGTGCGCGCGCTTTCCGGTATGCACAACCTGCACTGGCTGAGCCTCCACCTTGCCGTCGCTGTCGATACGGTTAATGCTAAAGAGATCGCCGCCGTAAGAGGCGCTCAGCAGAAAATGCCCCTGTTTATCGGTAGAGAGATAAGCCATGCTTTCCGGCAGCGGCGACTGGCTGGCCTTCACTAACTGGCCATCGGGCTGAATATGGTAAGCCACCACACTGTAAGGCTTGCTGCGGACAGAAACATAAAGCATCTTTTTATCCGGCGAGACCACTGAGGACATCGCTTTAGCGCCAGCCGGAAAGCTGCCGATCGGCACCAGCGCTTTCTTTGCTTTATCCAGCTGATAGCCGGTAATGGTGCCGCTTTCAGCATTGGAAACGTAGACCAGACTTTGGGCATGGGCCGCGCCTGACAGCGCCGCCAGTGAGAGCAGCATGCCTGCATAAATTTTTTTCATTATTATTTCCTTGTAGGGTAAAAAGCCTGTTACCAGCGGGTTGCAAACACCTCGCACAACTCTGCGACATCGCTATCGCCCAGCGGCTGTGGTTTGACCGCTGCCTGCCGCCACAGCCGGGCAATTTCTTCCAGTTCTTCCAGCGCGAAGCAGGCGGCGAGCACCGAGCGGCCCCAGATGACCGGGCCAAGCCGCTCCAGCATCACGCCGCGCACCTCGCAGGCGAGTTCTGCAACTTGTTCCGCTACTTGCGAGGCGCCGGGACGACAGTAACGGATCAGCGGGATACGGCCTACCTTCATCACCTGATAGGGCGTAATCGGCGGCAGAATGCTCTGTGCCTGCCAGACGCCTTCCAGCGTCAGGCCAACCAGGTTGGTGGAATGAGTATGTACTACGCCCTGAACCTCCGGATTACGATCGTAGACCTGGCGGTGCAGCAGCAGCGTTTTCGAAGGCTTTTCACCCGAGATCCATTCGCCGTTACGGCTGACTTTAGCAATACTTTCCGGCGTCAGGCGGCCCAGACAGGCATCGGTCGGCGTAATCAGCCAGCCATCAGTCAGACGGGCGCTAATATTTCCGGCGGTGCCGACGGTGTAACCCCGATCGTAAAGGCTTTTGCCAACCTGGCAGATCTCTTCGCGCAGCTGATGTTCACTGGTCATGCTCTTTCTCCACATCGGGATTAAATTTTATGGTCGGCGGGCAGAACAGGGCCCACCGTTTCGGTTTTTTTAATCGGCAGCGGCTCGATTTTGCCCATAATGAACATAAAGTTGAGCGCGCCGAACACGCAGATGCCGCCCGCCACCAGCAGGGGTACCACAAAGGAGCCGTGGCTGAGGGTCAGCATCAGGCCGGTAAAAGAGGCGGTGACAATCCCGGCCAGGTTACCGGCAAAGTTCTGAATGCCGCCCAGCGTACCGACATAGCTGGCGCTGGGTGCAACATCGGCCGGAAGCGTCCAGATATTGGCAGCGGTAAAGGCCAGGCCCGCGTAGGTCAGTGAAAACAGCGTCAGGATCACCGGCACGCTATTGGTGAAAGCGGCGAAGGCGATCACAGAAGAGAGCAGCATGCCGCCGATCAGGCAGGCTTTGCGCGCAGTGGTCAGTGAAAAGCCTTTACGGTAAAGCCAGTCAGAGGTAATCCCACCCAACAGGCTGCCCGGAATTCCCATCAGCGCGGGGATTGCGCCCAGCGTGCCCAGCTCTTTCAACGAAAAGCCGTGCGCCATCGTCAGATAGGTAGGAAACCAGGTAACAAAGAAATAGGTGGCGAAATTCATGCAGAAAAAGCCGATCATCATGCCCCAGACGGTACGATGACGAAACAGCCCACCGATACGTACCTTCTCGTTCTTATCCACCGTCTGCACGCTGCGGTCAGCCAGCAGATTTTGGCGTTCCTGCTCGTTAAGCCCCTTCATTTCCTCCGGTTCTCGGTAAAAAACCAGCCAGACCGCGACCCACGCCAGCCCGAGTCCACCGGTAACGATAAAAGAGGTTTCCCAGTCCCAGACGCTGATTAACCAGGCGACCAGCGGCAGGGCGATAGCGCTACCTGCACGCGGGCCGGCATCAAAAATGCCGCTGGCGGTAGCGCGCTCTTTTTTAGCGAACCAGGAATAAACCACTTTGGCACAGCCGGGATAGCCGCCGGACTCACCCAGGCCAAGCATCAGGCGCGAGGCAAAAATAGAGGTAAAGCCGCGACCGAAAGCGGTAAACACGGTAAACAGCGACCACCAGCCTACGGCGATAGCCAGTCCGGTTCGTGCGCCAAGCCGGTCAATCAGGCGGCCTGCCGGAATCTGCATTAAGGCGTATGTCCAAAAAAACGCGCCCAAAATCAATCCCATACTGGTGTCGTCCAGGCCAAGATCCTGCTTAATATGAGGCGCGGCGATCGCCAGATTGATGCGATCGATATAGTTTATGGCGATGGCAAAAAAGCAGAACGCTATCATCAGCCAGCGGATCCGCGGGTATCTACGCATGGTGAATTCCTTTATTATTTCCGGGCCTGGCGCCCGTTGGTTGTTATGGTTTGGTAAAGATTTATCTATATTTGATAATATGGTGTTAAAAGTAAGCGATTACAAAATTCAGTCAAGTAAAAAGTAAGCGCTTTCAAAACCGATTTCTGCTTGTCTGCTAATTTTGTGGACAACATCACTAATTTTGCTCTGGAGTCAGAAGATGTCCGATAAGCCCTCGTCATCCGCCCGCGTATCGCTGGACGACGTCGCCCTGCGCGCGGGCGTGTCCACCGCAACGGTTTCCAGGGTGCTGAACGGCAGCGCCTCTGTTCGCCAGTCACGTCGCGAAGCGGTTGAACGAGCCTGCGAAGAGCTGGGCTATGTTATTAATCGTGCCGCCCGAACGCTGGCCTCGCGCCGCAGCATGACCATAGGCGCCGTAGTGCCTACGCTGGCGACGGAGACTTTTTCCCGCCCGCTGGCGGCTTTTCAGCAGCAGATCCACCATTCCGGCTACACCATGCTGCTGGCGAATTCCGATTTCGATCCGGATACCGAGCTGAAAGAGGTAAATAAGCTGGTGGAGTACGGCATTGACGCGCTGATGCTGGTGGGAAACAGCCATCACCCGCGGCTGTGGGAACGGATCGAGCAACAAAATATTCCCTGCATCCAGACCTTTTCTCTGGACAGGCGCTATCCCAGCGTGGGCTATGACAATGAACTGGCAGCCGAAGAGTTGACCGCGCACCTGCTGGGCCTGGGGCATAAAGCCTTTGGCGTGATTGTGGGAACGCCACCGTCGAACGATCGCGTTTCCAGCCGCATTACGGGCACGCGGCAGGCGCTGGCAGCTGCGGGGCTGCGGCTTGAGGAGGCTAACCTGATTAACAGCGCCTTCACCATGAACCAGGCGCGCCAGGCGATGTTTCGCCTGTTGGACGGGCCGAATCCGCCTACGGCAGTAATTTGCGGCAACGATTTGTTGGCCTTCGGCGCTATGCGCGCGGCCAGCGAGCGCTATTTACGCATTCCAAACGATATTTCCATTACCGGCTTTAACGATTATGAATATGCTGAGCATCTGGAGCGTCCGCTAACCACTATGCGTGTGGAGCTGGATAAAATAGGCAAGGTTGCCGCAGATTATCTGCTGGCGAAGCTGCATGGTGAAGCTGCGCCAACCCAAACCGAGCTAAAGCCGGAGCTGATCGTACGCGGTAGCACAGGTTCCGCGCCGCGCGATCCTAAAATCTAAACTCAGCGCGCAGTCAGGCCAAAAGCCGTAAAAGCCTGCATCGCTTTCTCCGCCCGCAGGAAATCCAGCAGGGCGGCAGCGGCTGCAGGCTCCGCCGCCCGCGTAAATACGCCGCCGGAGAAAGAAAGCACTTTCTGCGCGCCGGGCGGTAGCGGGCCGATGACTTTAATACCTTCAACCATCAGCAGTTCGCTGATTTGCTGCACCGCTATATCCGCCTTGCCAGCCAGCAGCTGTTCTGCGGTAAAGCCTTCGGCAATAGTGGTGGCGCGCGCGTCGATCTCTTCCGCTATATCCAGTTTTTTCAATAACGTTTGGAAATAGATCCCGCTTGCGCCGCCAAGCGAATAACACACCGATTTGGCTGCCAGCAGCGCCTGTTTAAAAGCCGCAAGGTTACTGATATCGGGCGCGACAGCATCGGGCAGCATTGCCAGGCCCAGCGGTGAATCCACCAACTCGACCCGGCTGTCGGCCTTAACCAGGCCCTGGGCTATCAGCCTGTCCATGGCTTCGGCGGTGACGATAACCGCATCTGCCGTCGCGCCGTCGGCAATCTTTTTTTCAATCACCGAGGTAGGATTCCAGTCGATCGCCAGCGGCCGATCGCTATAAGCCTCTTGCCAGGCTTGCTGCACGGCGGTAAAGGGTGCGCGGATGGCCAGCACGCTAAAAAGATGAAGAGTTTTATCGCTCATGGTGTTTTTCCTTTAACCTGTTTTGCGCAGATAGCTGCTGTCCAGTTCGCCCGGCGTGCGAACGCCGATTAATGCCAGATCGCGGTCGATTTCGTCGCGCAGGATATGCATAGCGTGTTCGACGCCCGCCTGGCCATCAATCACAGCGCCGTAAAGAAACGGCCTGCCCAGAAAAACAAAATCCGCGCCCAGCGCCATCGCTTTCATTACATCAGTGCCGCGTCGAATGCCGCTGTCGATAATAACTTTCATCGAGCCTTTCTTCGCGGCAATCTCCGGCAGCGTCACCAGCGGCGGCACGGTATGATCCAGCTGGCGGCCGCCATGATTAGAGAGGATCACCGCGTCCGCGCCCAGGTCGCGCGCGATAAAAGCATCATCCGGTGACATCAGGCCCTTAATGACCAGATTGCCAGGCCACTTTTTGCGAATCGCCTCGACATTTTTCCAACACAATTTGTCGCGGGCATGCGTATTACGTACCTTGCTCGACATCATTGGCGGCCCACGCTCCGCGTCGGTATTTTCAAAATGCGGCGCACCGTGACGCAGAAAGGTTTGCGCAACCGTACCCAGCAGCCAGCGCGGATTCATGGCGCTCTGAAAAGCGACTTTCGGCGTGATCTTAATCGGCATACTGAAACCGCTGCGCGTATTGTGCTCGCGGTTGCCCAGCATCGGCGTATCGCCGGTAACCACCAGCGTTTCATAGCCCGCCGCCGCAACGCGATCGATTAGCCGATCGATACGCGGCTGGTCGCCAGCCAGATAAGCCTGGAACCAGGCATCCGGATTAGCGGCATGGACGTCTTCAAGTTTAATCAGCGAAGAGGCGCTGAGGATCATCGGCACGTTCATCTCTCTGGCCGCTTTTGCCAGCGCGATATCAGCCTGATAGGCAACGAAAGAGGCACCGCCCAGCGGCGCGACGCCAAAGGGGTGCTGGTAAGTATGACCAAATAAAGTGGTGCGCTGATCGCGGCCGGAAACGTCCCGGAACATGCGTGGCACAAAAGTATATTGCCGGTAGGCTTCAAAATTTCCGGCAATGCCGCGTCCGGTTTCCACGCCGCCCGCCACGTACTGATAAATCATATCCGGCAGGCGACGGCGGGCATGCCGCTCAAAGTCTTCCAGCGCCAGCAGGTCGCGAAAATGACGCGGAACCTTTTTCAGGGCCGGATTGCCGACGGTAGGCGCCGCGCCCGGCACCACGGCAACGGTAGAAGTATTAGCAGGTGAAGTCATAGGCGGTCTCAGCATCTGTTAGTTAAGGGTCAGTAGGGCATCGGAAAGAACAAAAATACGACGAATTTTGTAAGCGCTTTCAATTCTGGCTAATAATCGCTAACATTTCAATAACAGCGCGGCGCCGTCCGGCGCGTTTTATGTGACGCAGTTCACTTTACAGAGACTTTTGTAAGCCCTTACATTGAAAGGCGCGCCGTGACGGGCGCGCTCAAAGCAGCCTCATCAGGAGAAAAGGATGAACAGAATCGTATTACTGCACGCCACGCCGGTAGCGATGGCTCCCATTCATGCGGCCTTCAATGAAGTCTGGCCAGAAGCGGAAGCCATTAACCTGCTTGATGACGGACTCTCTGTGGATCGCGCCAGGGAAAAGGGCCTTTCATTAGCGCTGACCGACCGCTTTGTCCGGCTGGGCGAGTATGGTTTCTCTATGCAGGCACAGGGCATTCTGGTTACCTGTTCAGCCTTTGGTCCGGCTATTGACCGGCTAAGCGCTACCTTGCCGGTGCCGGTGCATAAACCCAATGAGGCGATGTTTATGGAGGCGGTGGCGCAGGGGAAAAATATCGGCATGCTGGCGACCTTTGGCCCGGCGGTTGAAACCATGACCGACGAATTTGATGAGTATGTGTCACAGCACGACTCGCAGGCGAAACTAACCACGATACTGGTGGATGACGCCATCGATCTGTTAAAAAAAGGCGATGCGGAGAGCCACAACCGCCTGGTTGCCGCACGGGCGAAAGAGCTGGCGCACTGCGACGTTATTATGCTTGCCCATTTCTCAACTTCACGCGCTGCCGAAAGCGTACGTGAACAAGTGGCTATTCCAGTGCTGACCGCGCCGCATGCCGCCGTTAAACGAATGAAAGCCAGCGTGCTTGCCGCCGCTAAGGAGTAACCCGTGTTAATTGGCGTAATTGCAGATGATTTTACCGGGGCCAGCGATATCGCGGCGACGCTGGCAAAAGGGCTAATTGGGGAAGGCGGTCTGAACACCACGCAGTATATCGGTGTCCCGACGGAACCGGCGGAGGCAGAGGTAGAAGCGGGCGTGGTGGCTTTAAAAAGCCGCTCTGTTTCTGCTGATGAGGCGGTTGCGCAAGCTACAGCGGCCTGCCGTTGGCTGCTGGAACAGGGCTGCGAGCAGATCGTTTTTAAATATTGTTCGACCTTCGACTCAACGCAGGCGGGCAATATTGGCCCGGTGACGGAAGCACTGGCGGCGCTGCTGGATGTACAGAGCGTAGTAATGTGCCCGGCTTTCCCTGCTTTGGGGCGTACCCTTTATCAGGGTCACCTTTTTGTTCACGACAGACCGCTAAACGAATCGGGTATGGAGCACCATCCGCTAACGCCGATGAAGGATGCGGATTTACGCCGCGTGCTGCGACAGCAGAGTAGCTGCCGTGTGGCGCATATTCCCTGGCAGACTGTGGTACAGGGCACGCAGGCTTTGCAGCAGGCCATCAACAGCCAAACGGAACGGACTTTAGTACTGGTAGATGCGATTAGCGAGCACGATCTTATCACTATAGGACGAGCCTGCCAGGGCGCTAAGCTATTAACAGGTGGCTCGGGGATAGCGCTGGCGCTGCCGCATAATTTTATTTCGCAGGGGCGGGCGCGAGGCAAACAGGCACAGGCGCCTTTTATTGAAGGGCCAGAGGCCATCCTGGTCGGTAGCTGTTCCGGCGCCACGCGCGCGCAAATTGCTGAACATCAAAAAGGCCATCCGGTAATGATGATTGCAGTGGAAGAGGTGCTGGAAGGCATCACGGGGCCGGAAAAACTGATTTCTTTTATTACCGAAAACCAGGGCCGCGCGCCGCTGGTCTACTCCTCCGGCGATCCTGAAACGGTAAAAAGGGTGCAGCAAAAGTATGGAAGTGAAAAAGTGGCTGCTGCGCTGGATAATCTGTTCGGTGAGACCGCGCAGCGGCTGGTGGCTACCGGAACGCGTCGGATTGTTGTTGGCGGCGGAGAAACTTCCGGCGCAGTGGTCAGCGCTCTGGGACCTGGCGCCCTGACTATAGGCGCAGAAATAGATCCTGGCGTGCCTTCCATGGTTTCTCGCGGCGAGTATCCAGTGGCGCTGGCGTTAAAATCCGGCAATTTCGGCAGCCGGGATTTCTTTGCCAAAGCCGTTGCCGCACTGCGAGGCGGAAGCTGAAAAAATGAAGGGAAGTAAAAAGCCCGTCCCTCATTGACGAGGGCCGGGCTAAATTAATTATGGTAACAGCCGGACTGGTTACAGCGTACCGGTGCCGCCATCAGAACACCAGACCTGACCGGAGGTATAGCTGGATTCCGTTGAGGCCAGGGTAACGTAAAGCGGCGCGATTTCTGCCGGCTGTCCCGGACGGCCCAACGGCGCGCTGCCGCCAAACTCTTTTACTTTTTCCTGTGGCTGGCCGCCGCTGGACTGCAATGGCGTCCAGTAAGGGCCTGGCGCTACCGCATTCACGCGAATACCTTCCTCGCCCAGCTGTTGCGCCAGCGCTTTGGTAAAGGCGGCGATAGAAGCTTTAGTCTGAGCGTAATCCAGCAGAATAGCGCTTGGGCTATAGGCCTGCACGGAAGAGGTGTTGATAATAGCGCCGCCGCGTGGAATATGATCTACAGCTGCTTTGGTGATCCAGAACATCGCATAGACGTTGGTTTTGAAAGTCGCATCAAAATCTTCGGTGCTAAGGGTACGGATAGATTCGTTGAACTGCTGACGACCAGCATTGTTCACCAGAATATCCAGGCCGCCCAGCTGGCTTACCGCGTCGCTGACCAGCTTTTTACAGAATTCTTCAGAGCGAATATCGCCCGGTAGCGCCACCGCTTTACGGCCTTCTGCCTCAATCAGCTTGATGACTTCCGCTGCGTCTGATTCTTCTTCAGGCAGATAGCCAATGGCAACATCGGCGCCTTCGCGGGCATAGGCAATAGCAACGGCCCGGCCAATACCGGAATCGCCGCCGGTGATCAGTGCTTTTCTGCCCGCTAAACGGCCGGAGCCGCGATAAGTTTTTTCACCGTGATCGGGCTGGGGGATCATTTTACTGGCAAGACCCGGTGCCTGCTGCGGCTGTTCCGGAAACGGCGGTGTTGGATAGTCCACGGTCAGCAACGATTTTTTTGTCTGTTCGCTCATTAAATGCTCCTTCCTCGGTGTTAATTCGTAACAACAAGCCTGGCACAAATGTGATAGTTGTCACGTTTGACGGTGAAAATAATAAATAAGTCTGCTGAAAAACCTGTGTTACTGATTAGAGATCCTCAGCATTTAAGGGGCTTGCACCAGCAAGCATTAATAATTTTTGGCTGCCAGAAAAATAATAAAATGTAGGGCAATTGACTAATAAAGCAGCAAAGTCGAATTCGGGAAGGTTTTCCAGGATCTAAATAATTAGCCTGGCGAAAGTTTATCAATATGTAAATTTAAATAGCATCGCCACTCTTTTGATAAAGTCTGTCTTAAACGCCAGCCTGCAAATAAATAGCGAGTCGCCCCAGGCTAACGTTATTAAATCAATTGGCGTTAGCCCGGAGGATTACGTGATCAGCGTTTCTTTTCAGGATAACGCGGCGACGGTCCCTGACTCCAGTCAGGCTTATCCCCCGACATAATAGCGGTACGCTGCTGCTTACTGGGTTTATCCATTATCCCTGGCTGTGAGGGCGATGCGGCGGGATGAACGCTGGCGGGATCCAGGTTTTCAACCGCACAGCCGCTGCACAGCAGCAATACGCCCAGGGATAAAGAAAAAAAGATTTTCATCAGACTGCTAAACCTGAAGCGATGGAGGGCCTGTAGCTGGAGCAAAGCATTACGGAACAGGGACGTCCCGTACTGAGCTGCCATGGAAGGCGCTTTTTGCGTCTTTGCGGAAGATACAGACCCTCCTGAGCAGGTACCGGTATACTTTTTTATTAACCTCATTTTCATTTTGCATTCCTTTTCTGCGCGCTATTAAGGCTCCAGGCTGTCGGTCAGGGTAAGCGAAATATCGGCCTGTGCCAGCTTTTCCGTGATGCCGGTCGCCAGTTTGCTGGTGACCGCCTGGCTGGCATCCAGCATTGCCCGCGACGATTCGCTGGCCAGCAGGGCGTCGATAGCCTCTTCGCTCAGGCTGGTACAGCGTTGATACGTTTTTTTAAACATAAGATTATATCTGTCGGTCAGCTGTTTAAGCCGTAACAGTTCGTCCGCTTTAACATATTGCCGGGCGCTGTTTTCCGCTGCGGCAGGATGAAGCACAAAGGTAGCCAGCGGCAGGGTAAGCCGCTGCTTGCCCGCGCAATAAATTAGCGTAGCGGCAGAAGCCGTCATGGATATATTAACGGTGGTAACCGGTATAGTGGAATTAGCTACCGCCTGCGCAGCGATATAGCCGCCGTCCATATCGCCGCCGTAGCTGTTGAGATAGAGCGTTATCTCCCGCAGCGCCGGGTAATTAAGATTAAATTTATGTAGCGTCTCCGCCAGCTCCAGCGCTTTATTCGCTGTTACGTTGCCGTTAAAGAAAATGCGGGCTTGGGTAAATTTTGTCGGTCTGCCATCGGTGCGCTGCGTGACGGAGATGGCCGCTGCGGCGGAAAAAGCGCAGCAGGCCAGCGCACCGCATAAAGTGACTGCGGTTATGCGTTTCATTTAAATCCCTTTATCTCTGCAAATAATTTGTCGCGGCAGGAGCATACTGCCGCAGAAAATCTGATTTTGTGAGCAGAGGCAAATAAATGAGGTTTACAAAATAAGCATGGCCAGCAGCACGCTACAGCCGGAAGCGGTAGCCGACGCCGGTTTCCGTTTGCAGATGGCGGGGACGCGCGGGATCGGCCTCCAGCTTCTGCCGTAAATGGCCCATATAGATGCGCAGATAGTGGCTGTGCTCGCTGGCGTTTGGGCCCCAGACCTGAACCAGCAGCTGGCGTTGCGTCATCACCTTGCCGTGATTATTCAACAAAACAGCGAGCAGTCGGAATTCGATAGGCGTCAGGTGCAGTTCTTCGCCCGCCCGGGTAATTCGCCTGGCTGCCAAATCGACCTGAATATCGGAAAAGGTAAAGACGGGATCGCTGTCTGCTTCATGCGCCGAGCGACGCAGAGCTACCCGAAGGCGCGCCTGAAGTTCGCCGATACCGAAAGGCTTAGTGAGGTAATCATCTGCGCCAGCATCCAGCGCGGCGATTTTGTCTTCCTCTTCGCTGCGGGCGGAAAGCACAATCACCGGTTTCTGGCTCCACTGACGGAATTCCTGCAAAAAAGTCAGGCCATCGCCGTCCGGCAACCCCAAATCCAGGATAACCAGATCCGGCTTGCGCGTGGCGGCCTCCAGCAGGCCGCGCTGCAGCGTTTGCGCCTCAAACACGCGCAGAGATTCGTTTTCCAGCGCGATGCGCAAAAAGCGGCCAATCTCTTTTTCATCTTCGATAATCAGTACGGTGGTCACAGCGCTTCACCTGTTTCTGCTAAATCGGGTAGCGGCGCCTGCGGCAGGCTAATCCTGAAGCTGGCGCCGCCTTGTGGGCGTTGATGAGCGCTAATAGCGCCGCCGTGCACGTCGATAATCGCCTGACAAATCGCCAGGCCAAGTCCGACGCCAGGGATCGCCGATTCCCGCTCGCCGCGACTGAATTTAGCAAAAAGCGCCTGCTCCTGACCAGCGGGCAGGCCGGGGCCGCTGTCCCAGACTTCAATCTCCAGCTCGCCCGGCTGGGTTTGCGCACGAATACCGATTTGCGCCAGCGGCCCGGCATATTTCATGGCGTTTTCCAGCAGGTTAATCAGCACGCGTTCGAATAATGGCCCGTCAACCTGAATCAGAGCCAGCGGGTCGGCCATCTCCAGCTCAACGGGCTGTCCCTTGCTGCCGGGTTCCAGCGTCGCCAGCGCGCTGCCAATAACTTCTTCCAGCGTCAGCCATTCGCGCTTGAGATGAAAACCGCCGGTCTGAAGCCGCGCCATATCCAGCAGGTTATTGACCAGCCGCGTCAGGCGAAGAATATGCTGGCGAATATCACTGGCCTGGCGAGCCTGCGGCAAGTTATCGGCTGCCAGATCCAGGGTTAGTATCTCGACCTGGCCAAACAGGACGGTCAGCGGGGTACGCAGATCGTGGGAAAGGGCGGCCAGCAGCGAATGCCGTAGCTGTTCACGTTCACTAACCACGCGAGCCTGTTCCTCGCTGGCCGTCAACTGTAAACGCTCCAGCGCGCTGGCCGTCAGCAGCAGCACCGTTTCCAAAAGCTGCTGCTGTTCCGGCGCAAACGGCGGGTTCTGTAACCCAACTGCCATCACGCCCAGATTTTTCTCAGCAACGCGCAGCGGCAGGATTTGGTAAGGGACGCCGGGAAGCGTGTCGGTGCCTGCGCCCGCCGGTTCACCATGCTCGTAACTCCAGCGGGCAATGCCTTCATCCAGCCGGAAAGTTTCTGCCTCAGGCGGTTGTTTGATCAGGCAGTCGTTTTCATCAGGCAGAAGCAGCGCGCTATCGGTGTGGAAAATAGCATAGACCGCATGCTGGCTTGCCGCTGCTATCTCCTGCGCGCTGCGCGCTTTCGCCAGAGAACTGGAAAGGGCATAAAGCTGACCGGTTCGCCTTTCGCGATGGCGGGCGATGCGGGCCTGATAGCGTACGCCAGCGGTCAGATTGCCGACAAGCAGGCCGACGCTCAACATCACGCCAAAAGTTAGCAGATACTGGGCATCGGAGACCGCCAGCGTGCCTCGTGGCGAGACGAAAAAGAGATCGAAAGCGATCACGTTGATCGCCGTAGCGAATACTGAAGGCCAGCGTCCGGCCTGTAACGCGACTATGACCACGCCCAGCAGATAAAGCATCACCAGATTGGCGGGATCAAAGGCTGGCAGCCAGCGGCTGGCGATAAAAGTGATAGCGGCACACAGCGCTGTTGCCAGCAAACAGCCCTGCATGCCCTGACGCCAGCGGCGAGCCGATTTTAACGGCGGCGCGGCGGTGCAGGCCGGTTTATCGCCGGGAGCGACAATAATAAGGTCAAGCTCAGGCGCACGGGCCGCCAGGCGCTCTGCCAGCGAAAGCGGCCGAAACCAACGGCGGACGCTGTCTCTTCCCAGCACTACTTTGCCGAGGTCATGCTCGCGGGCATAACGTGCTATTGCCTTATCTGCTGAAGAATCGGCCAGCACGGCGCTCTCCGCGCCCAGCTGCCGGGCCAGGCGAAGCGAAGCCAGCGCGGTGCGGCGCTGCTGTTTGCTCAGCCTCGCAGAGGTTTCGACGCTAATCGCATGCCATTCGCTGCCTAATCTTGCCGCCAGACGCGCCGCAGTCCTGACCAGTTTTTCACTGCCTTCTTCATAGCCTACGCAAAGCAATACGGCATCCCGTGTATGCCAGACTTTTTCGCGGCCTCGCCCGTCGCGCCAGGCCTGCATTTGATCATCCACCCGCTCGGCGGCTCGCCGCAGCGCCAGTTCGCGCAAGGCGATGAGGTTGCCCTTGCGGAAAAAATGCTCCGCCGCCCGGTCGGCATTATCACCGGTGTAAACCTTGCCCTGTTTAAGACGCAGCAGCAGGTCGTCAGGCGGCAAATCTACCAGAATGATTTCATCCGCAGCGTCGAAAAAAGGATCGGGCAGCGTTTCGCGCACCTGAACGCCGGTTACGCCGTTAACGATATCATTCAGGCTTTCCAGATGCTGAACGTTGACGGTAGCCAGCACATCGATACCTGCCGCCAACAGTTCTTTGACATCCTGCCAGCGTTTGGGATGGCGCGAGCCAGGTGCGTTGCTGTGCGCCAGTTCGTCCATCAGGATCACGGCAGGATGATGCGCCAGCGCGGCGTCGAGATCGAACTCCTCCAGCTGGCGGCCCCGATGCTGCCGCTGCTGCTGCGGTAGTCGCGGCAAGCCGTGCAGCAATGCCGCCGTTTCCTGCCTGCCGTGCGTTTCCACTACGCCGACCATCACATCCAGATGAAGCGCATGCAGCCGTCGCGCTTCCTGTAGCATCGCCCAGGTTTTGCCAACGCCCGCGCAGGCGCCGAAGAAAATTTTTAGCTTGCCGCGCGGCCTGTCGTTGGCATGCTGCAATAGCCTGTCGGGATTGGGGCGGAGCGAATCGACCATTCCGGTTCCTTATTTTGCCTGCATTTCATCCAGCGCGAGATTCAGCTCGGGTAAATTGACCCAGGGCTGGCCGCTAAAGGTGAAAAGCGGATAGCGGGTGTAGGCTGCGATAAGCTCGCTAACCTTTTCCGGCGGTAGCTGGCGTGCTTTTGCCACGCGCGGTATCTGCCAGCGGGCGGCCTCTGGCGAGATGCCGTTATCCAGCCCGCTGGCGGAAGCGGTCAACAGATCGACCGGCGCCGCGCCGCTGGCGTCCGGATTCTCCGAGCAAAGGGCGAGCAAACGTTCGGCGAAAAGCTTATCCAGCGCTGGATTGCCAACCGCCAGGTTACTGCCGCCGCTCGCCAGCGGATTATAAGGGGTTTCCGCCGTGGCCGAAGGGCGACCATGAAAATATTTTTCCTCGCTAAAAGCCTGGCCCAGCAGGCGCGAGCCGCGGATTTCGCCTTTTTGCATCAGCAGGGAGCCGCCTGCCTGCTGTGGAAAAAGCCACTGACCGAGCAGCGTGGTCAGCAGCGGATAAGCGCCGCCGGTCAGCAGCAATAAAAACACCATTAAACAAAGCGCGGGACGCAGTTGCGACACGGTAAACCTCCTAAAGCTGAAGAAGCAGATCGATAAGCTTGATGCCGACAAAGGGCAGCGCCAGTCCGCCCAGACCGTAAAGCAGCAGATTGCGGCGCAGCAGCGCGGCGGCGCTGAGCGGCTTGTAGCTGACGCCTTTAAGCGCCAGCGGAATAAGAAAAATAATGATCAACGCATTAAAAATGACCGCGCTCAAAATCGCCGAAGAGGGCGAATGCAAATGCATCAGGTTCAGCGCGCTGAACTGGGGATAGCTGGCGGCGAACGCCGCCGGAATAATGGCGAAATATTTCGCCACGTCGTTGGCAAGGCTGAAGGTTGTCAGTGAGCCTCGCGTCATCAGCATCTGCTTGCCGATATGCACAACTTCGATCAGTTTAGTGGGGCTGGAGTCGAGATCGACCATATTGCCTGCCTCTTTGGCCGCCTGGGTGCCGGAGTTCATTGCTACCGCCACATCGGCCTGAGCCAGCGCGGGCGCGTCATTAGTGCCGTCGCCGGTCATCGCTACCAGCCTGCCTTCCGCCTGATACTGGCGGATTAGCGCCAGCTTCGCTTCCGGCGTTGCTTCGGCCAGAAAATCATCCACGCCCGCCTCGGCGGCAATAGCGGCAGCGGTCAGCGGGTTGTCGCCGGTAATCATGACGGTGCGAATACCCATTTTGCGCAGCTCGGCGAAGCGTTCTTTAATGCCGCCTTTAACGATATCGCGTAGGGCGATGACGCCCAGTACCTGCTGGTTTTCCGCTACTACCAGCGGCGTACCGCCCTGGCGCGCGACCTCGTTGACTTTTTCATCGATCTCCGCAGGAAACAGGCCACCGCTGGCAGCCATATGGCGGCGTATTGCCTCTGCCGATCCTTTACGAATGCTGCGCTGCGGCAGGCTGATGCCGCTCATGCGCGTCTGAGCGGTAAAAGGGATAAAGGTAGCCTGAAGCTGCTGTAAATCACGCTCGCGCAGATTAAAGCGCTGCTTAGCCAGGATCACAATGCTGCGGCCTTCCGGCGTTTCGTCGGCCAGCGAGGCAAGCTGCGCGGCGTCCGCCAGGCGCTGCTCCTCGACGCCGGATGCGGGCAGAAAATCGGAGGCCTGACGATTGCCAAGGGTAATGGTGCCGGTTTTATCCAACAGCAGGATATCGACATCGCCAGCCGCTTCTACGGCACGGCCGCTGGTGGCAATCACGTTTGCGCCCAGCATGCGGCTCATGCCAGCCACGCCGATAGCCGAGAGCAGGCCGCCGATAGTGGTCGGGATCAGACAAACCAGCAATGCGATCAGCACGGTTACGCTGACCGGCGTGCCGCTCCAGGCCGAAAAAGGCCACAGGGTGGCGGTCGCCAGCAGAAAGACCAGCGTCAGGGCGATCAGCAGAATAGTCAGGGCGATTTCGTTAGGCGTTTTACGGCGGCTGGCACCTTCCACCATCGCAATCATGCTGTCGAGAAAGGACTCGCCGGGATTGGCGGTACAGCGGATCACCAGCCAGTCGGAAAGCAGGCGGGTACCGCCGGTGACTGAAGCAAAATCGCCGCCGGATTCGCGGATAACCGGCGCCGACTCGCCGGTGATGGCGCTTTCATCTACCGACGCGCCGCCCTCAATTACTTCACCATCGCAGGGAATGATATCGCCCGCGCTGGCAAGAACGATATCGCCTTTGCGCAGTTCGCTGGCGGCAATTTTTTCTGAAGGCGAATCGTGCCGAGGCTCTTGTAGCCTGACGGCGAAAGCGGTTTTCTGCACGCTCTTCAAACTGTTAGCCTGCGCCTTGCTGCGTCCTTCTGCCAAAGCCTCGGCAAAACAGGCGAAAAGCACGGTAAACCAGAGCCACAGGCTGATAGCGGCGGTAAAGCCGGCATCACCCGCCATACCCAGCGCCATTGCTATTGCCAGCAGCGTGGTCAGCAGGCTGCCGATCCAGACTATGAACATGACCGGATTGCGCCACTGTGCCTGCGGCGAAAGTTTTTTTAGCGCATCAAACAGCGCCTGCCGCAGCAGCGCAGGCTCAAACAAGGTCGGATTCTTCATTTAGTTGTCTCCGCATGCAGCAGATGATCCGCAATCGGGCCGGATGCCAGCGCGGGAATAAAGGTTAAAGCGCCGGTCAACAGCACGGTGCCAATCAGCAGACCAACAAACAGCGGGCCGTGTGTGGGCAAGGTGCCGCTGCTGGCCGGCTGGCTGGTTTTTGCCGCCAGCGATCCGGCAATAGCCATTACAGGAACGATAACCAGAAAGCGGCCTGCCAGCATGCAGAAGGCCAACAGTAGGTTCCAGAAAGGCGTGTTGGCGGAGAGCCCGGCAAAGGCGCTGCCGTTGTTGTTAGCGGCGGACGAAAGGGCATAAAGCACTTCGCTAAAACCGTGCGCGCCAGGATTTAGCATGGCCGCGCGTCCGGCTTCGCTCATCATCGCCAGCGCGCTGCCGACCAGCACCAGCGCGGGTGTAACCAGAATCGCCAGCGCCGTCATTTTCATTTCCCGCACGTCGATTTTTTTACCTAAATACTCCGGTGTGCGTCCGATCATCAGCCCGGCGATAAACACTGCCAGCAGTACAAAAAGCAGCATGCCGTATAGCCCTGAGCCGACGCCGCCGAAAATCACCTCGCCAATCTGCATCAACCACAGCGGGATCATGCCACCCAGCGCGGTAAAAGAATCGTGCATAGCGTTGACCGCGCCGCATGAAGCTGCCGTGGTAATCAGCGCGTAAAAGGCGCTCGGCAGCATGCCAAAACGGATCTCTTTTCCTTCAAGATTAAGGTTACTAACGCCCAGCGCCCGCAGCGCAGGATTGCCCTGAAGCTCAGCCCAGAACAAAACGGCGGCGCAAAGCAGAAAGATGATCACCATCGCGGCCAGGATCGCATGGCCCTGACGCTTATCGCCCGCGGCCTCGCCAAAAGCGAAACAGAGCGCGGCCGGGATGAGTAAAATCGCCAGCATTTGTGCAAGGTTGGTGATATCGGTTGGGTTTTCAAAAGGGTGCGCGGAGTTAGCGTTAAAGAAGCCGCCGCCGTTAGTGCCCAGCAGCTTAATCGCTTCCTGTGATGCGACCGGCCCCATCGGCAGCAGCTGTTGCGCACCTTCAATGCTGGTAAAAGGCAAATAGCTGGAGAAGTTCTGCATTACGCCCTGTTGAATAAAAAATAGCGCCAACAGCAGCGCAAGCGGCAGCAGCAGCCAGAGGACAATGCGTGTTAAATCCTGCCAGGCGTTGCCGAGCGAGGTAGCGGAACGGCGTGAAAAAGCACGGATCAAAGCGAAGGCCACAGCGATGCCGCTGGCTGCCGAAAGGAAATTTTGCACTGTCAGCCCGGCCATCTGGCTGAAGTAGCTTAAGGAAGATTCCCCTGCATAGGCCTGCCAGTCAGTATTGGTGACAAAGGAGACCGCGGTATTGAGCGCTAAATCCCAGGTGAGGCCAGGAAAGCGCTGTGGATTCAGCGGCAGCTCGCCCTGCAGCAGCAGGATCGCCAGCAGCAGTGCAAAGCCGAGCGCGTTAAACAGCAGAATAGCCAGCAGATAACTTTGCCAACGCATTTCGCCGCGCACGCCAGCAAGCCGCCAGATTAGCGTTTCCAGACCGCCGACAAAAGGTAAAGGACGAGGATCGATTAGCCGTGCTATTAGTCGCCCAAGCGGCCTGGCAAGCAGCAGTAACGCTGCCAGATAGCTGGCAACCAATAAAAATGCGGAGAGCGCCATTAAAAGGCCTCCGCGTTAATCAGGGCATAAAGCAGATAGCCCAGCAACAACGCTACCAGCAGCACGCCGGTCAATATCGCAACGCTCACGGTTCACCTCATTAAGAGAATCAGTTCGCCATGAGTGTAAAAAGCGGGCCGCAAAGATTTTGCAAAAATAGGGTGGGAAGATATAAAAAAAGTATAAAAATACACGAGGCCGCGCTGGCGGCCTCGTCAGTGAAAGGACAATCAGGAACGCACTAAATCCTGCAGTACGGTAAGCTGCGCTACGGCTTTGTGCATGGCATCCATACCGTCGGCAGCATTTTTCAGCCGATCGATGTTTTCCGCCATACCGCTGCGTTCGGCGCTGTTTTGTTCGCTGAGGCTGGCGATCTCTCCACGAGCGGAAAGGCTTTTTTGCGCCATATCCTCGGTAGTTGCGACCGTTTTCGACGCCGTCATTTTAATGCGGGCGATAGTGGCGATGGTTTCGTTGATACTTTCGCGCGTTGCATCAGCCTGTTCTTTAGAAGAACGGGCCAGGCGGCGCACTTCTTCCGCTACCACCGCAAAACCGCGTCCGGCAGAGCCCGCGCGGGCCGCTTCCACCGCCGCGTTCAGCGCCAGCAGGTTGGTCTGGTCGGCAATAGTGCTGATACCGCTGGTGATGTGCGTAATGCCCTGCGAAAGTTTTTCCAGCTCGCCGATTTCCAGACCCAGCTCATCCTGCGCCTGTAGCGTGACCGTGGCCGCTTCGCCAATGGCGCCAATATTGACGCCAGCGACATCCAGCGCTTCGCTCTGGCGGTTGGTGGCTTTTTCCAGCAGCGGGAAAGTGCTCACCACCGGGCCAATTTGTCGTTGGTAGTCGATCACCTTATCAATAACGTCCGTTTGCAGCGTATGCAGCGCTTCCCAGCGGCGCAGCGAGCGCTGAGCATAATGCCCGGCATAGTCAGCATACTCAATCGGGAAGCGGCTCATGGCTTTCACGTCGCGATCGAAAAAGGCGAGGGCGGAGAGCGTCTGGTTAATCGGCACGCCAAAAATTTCGCCAAAGCTGGAGAAGCCCGCAGCGGGTACGCCGTCAAACAGCTCTGCCGCTGGCAGGCTTTCCGGGTTGTTCAGGCGGCGCAGCAGGCAGTCATTGAGCAGCAGCCCGGTCGGCTTGCCTCTGGCGGCAACAAATTTATCCCAGTCTTTACGCGTGGCGGAGACAAAATCGCCCGCTTCCAGCAAATAAAGGCGATCGCCGAATTCCAGGTCACAAAAGAAGGAGAGGCTGGCTGCATCGATTTTTGCCACGGAGCGGATAAAATATTCGTCCGCCACCTTTACGCCAAAGGTTTTGCCTTTCAGCTTTTGCTCAAGCTGTTCCGGCTGGCAGCGTAAATAGTCGGCAAGCACCTTTACAATCGGCTGCTGGCGGCCTTTGGCATCAAACAGCGAGGTGACAGTGCGCGCAACGGGATCGGCTTCTGCCACCAGCCAGCTTTGCGAAGTCGCCTGGAAGTTTTGGCTTTTAAACGGCGCAAAGGATTTGCCTTTTGCCATGCGGCAAAAAACGATCACCGCTTTGTTCTGCAACAGCTGGCCGCTGGTGGCCATCCAGGTATTCTGAAAGTCGGTGCGCCCGCCCGCCGAGCCGCCGATCGCCAGGCAGGGGAAACGACCGCTGTCGTACCAGGCCTGCATCAGAAAGCCTTCGGATGAGGAGAGGCCATCGCAGTAAATCATAGCGAAAGTCTCTTCGGCAGAGAGCGGCATACCAACCTGTAGCCGGTCAAGCTGGACGCGAATGCTGGCAATGCGCTGGCTGACGCTGGCGCCGCGCGGCACCTGTAGATCGATAGTATGGACTTCATGACGGGCGATGGTTCGCTCAGGCAGCCATAACCAGCTGCCCTGCGGGCCATTAGTGGCGCAGTAGGCAGAGCGGCCTTTCTGCGCGCAAAGCGCCCCGGTTGAAGAGATAGCCAGCACGGTGCGGCCCGGCGCGCTCAGCTTCTGCCAGGCGTCGTTGACGCGGGCAAAGTCCGCTTCTGGCGGCACAAATACCATCAGTAAGCCTTTGCCCGAGCCTGCGCCCAGGCTGCCGAAAGAGGTCGGCAGAGCGCGGCAGTCGTAAGTGTTGCTGACCGGTCGCCCGGCCAGCGGATTGAGTTTTGCCGGAAGCAGAGCATTCCAGATCTTAGCGATTTTTGCCATGGTGTTCTCGTTAAATAGATAGTCCGCGTGGGGACATTGCTGCTTATTGTTATTGTGAAGCCCCGGCGGCGGTTTGCCGGGGCTGGGGAAATCAGGCTTCGGACAGGCGGAAAGTAGCAACAGAATGGTTAAGGTAGTGAACTTGTTCTTCCAGCGAGGCGGATGCTGCCGCTGACTCCTGCACCAGCGCGGAGTTTTGCTGGGTGACGCTGTCCATCTCGGTAACCGCCTGTTCAATCTGGCTGATGCCGCGGCTCTGTTCGTCAGAAGCCGTTGAGATATGTTCCATCAGCACGTCGACCTGGCTTACTGAGGCGATAATCGCGCCAATAGCTTCGCCAGTGCGGCTCACCTGGTCAGAACCCGCTTTGATATTAGCCACGGATTCAGTAATCAGACTTTCAATCTCTTTCGCCGCTACCGCGCTGCGCTGGGCCAGGTTACGTACTTCGCCTGCTACCACAGCAAAGCCGCGGCCCTGTTCGCCAGCGCGTGCCGCTTCCACCGCCGCGTTCAGCGCCAGGATATTGGTCTGGAAAGCGATACTGTTAATCACGCCGGTGATATCTTCGATCTTCTTCGAGCTGTTGTTGATTAGCCCCATAGTGACGATAACTTCCTGCGCCACTTTTTCACCGCTTTTAGCGTTTTTAACGGCTTCGCTGGTAAGGCGGCTGGCTTCAAAAACGTTTTCCGTGTTCTGCTTCACCGTGGCGCCCAGCTCTTCCATGCTGGCGGCGGTTTGCGTCAGCGCGGCTGCCTGCTGCTCGGTACGCGAGGCCAAATCAACGTTACCAGCGGCGATTTCCTGCGAGGCATGAGAAACGGTCTGCGTAGAGTTGCGTACCTGGCTGATAATATCGGTCAGCGAGCGGCGCATCTGCTCCATAGTGCCCATCAAATCCTGAATTTCGCTGCGGGAAGAGGCAATGACCGGTACCGGCGTATCCAGAATACCCTGGGCAATCTGGCTACAGTGCGTTTTAGCGCTGTCGAGTGGGCTAAGCACATAGCGTTTCAGGAACACCAATACGCCCGCAATCACAATCAGGAACAGCACGCCGAAAGCGATAATCAGGCCAATACCGAAGGTGAAATGATCCTGAGCTTCGTTGTTAAGACGTTTGGCGTATTGCTCATGCAGCGCCAGTACTTTATCCAGCACGATTTCATACTGGCGATCGAGAGCAATTACGGTCGGCAATTGCGCCTTAAAGCGCGTCTGGTCATTGGCTTTGGCCGCATTTAGCAGCGGGTCGATGCCCTGATGGCGATAGGCTTCATAAGTTGTCCGGTACTCGTCCGCCAGCGCGGCTTCGTCAGCCAGCTTTGGCGCCGCCAGATAGCTCTGAAACGCCTTGTCCGCTTTGCCCAGTACGTCGTTCAGTCCACTCATAGTCTGCTCAGAAGGCAAAACATCGCTATTTTCTGCCGTCTTCATATACTCCATCACGCGCACACGCAGAGTACGGCTGTGGTTGATCGGGTCGATAATAGAGAGCACCACGCGTATCTCTTTATTTACCGCATCCAGCGACGCGTTGCTACGGGTCAGCAACCAGACGTTGGCGATCATGCTGGCAAAGAAAATAATAAACAGAAACAGCAGAACCAGAAGCGACGATCTTTTCAGGGACATCTTTATAGCCTTAAGAGGGAATAGGATGTCTTCTGTATCGGCATTTCAGCATAAAGATTTAGTGCTACCGCGGGCAGGGCAGATGAATGTATTGCTTAGCCAGTAATATCATCGGCTTAACTCTGCCTGATGCTTTCACCACAGGGGTTTTGCCTTCAGGACAAAGATGATGTAAGTGTGACGTTGTCACAATAAGTTTGGTTTGATCCCTATTACACTCTTCTTTTTTTCCGGGCCGGAAAGCCGATCGCCATCACTCTTCCTTGTTAAATAAATGATGAATATTTATTACATATTATTATCAGGTTTGGCGCGCCCCGACTATAAAACAACGGGTTAAAGCCGTGAAGCTGAGCAATTGACTTAATTTTTTACATTCTGTCCGGCCATTTAGATAACTTTTGCTGATGGACGCCGCGCGTCTCAGCCTGCGATTAGCATCCGAAAGAGGGGAAGTATTGTGCTGACCATATTAGGTTTTTCGATGGTGACCTGCTTTATGTACCTGATCATGACCAAAAGGATGTCGGCGCTGATCGCGCTGATTATCGTGCCGACGGTATTTGCGTTGGCTGCTGGTTACTATCATGGGCTGGGTGAAATGATGCTTAACGGCGTCAAGGCGCTGGCGCCCACAGGCGTAATGCTGACCTTTTCCATTCTCTACTTTGGCCTGATGATTGACGCCGGGCTTTTCGATCCGCTGGTACGTTTTATCCTGAAAATCGTACGCGGCGATCCGCTTAAAGTATTGGTGGGTACGGCGGTGCTGACGCTGCTGGTCTCGCTGGATGGCGACAGCTCCACTACCTATATGATTGCCGTAGCCGCATTCTTGCCGCTTTACCGTAAGCTGGGCATGAACGTGTTAGCGATGACCTGCCTGGTGAATCTTGCCAGCGGTATCATGAACCTTTCGCCATGGGGCGGCCCTACAGCGCGCGCGGCGGCAGCCTTACGCATCGACGCGCTGGATATTTTTATTCCTATGCTGCCCGCGATGTTTCTTGGCTGCGTGACGCTGGTGGGAATGGCGGTGCTGTTCGGGATCCGCGAGCGTAAGCGCCTGGGCGTTATTCAGCTCGACAGCGCCCATCTTGATAACATCGAACTTGGGCTGGGCGATGCCGAAGAGTGCGAAGCGAACCGGCGACCAAAAATGTTCTGGCCTAATTTTATTCTGACCACGGTGCTGCTGGTGCTGCTGGTGACCGGGCTGATGCCTATTCAGATTTTGTTTATGCTCGCTTTCGCCATTGCGGTAATGCTGAATTACCCTTCGCTGGAGCAGCAGAAGGCCCGTATTACCACGCATGCCGGTAATGTGCTGGCCGTGACCTCGCTGATTTTCGCCGCTGGCATCTTTACCGGGATTCTCTCCGGCACCGGTATGGTCGATGCGATGGCGAAAAGCCTGCTGGCGGTAATCCCGCATAGTTTTGGGCCTTATCTGGCGGTATTTACCGCGCTGGTTAGCCTGCCTTTTACCTTTTTTATGTCCAACGACGCTTTTTACTTCGGCATTTTGCCCGTTATTGCTCAGACGGCGATCGGCTATGGAATCAGCGCCGAGGAGATCGCCAGAGCTTCCATTGTCGGCCAGCCTTTCCATTTGCTAAGCCCGCTGGTGCCATCAGTCTATCTGCTGGTGGGATTAGCTAAGGTGGATATTGGCGATCACCAGCGTTTCGCTATCAAATGGGGGATTTTAGTGAGCCTGATGTTGATGGCTGGTGGCCTGATCTTTGGCGCTTTCCCGCTCTACAGTCGTTAAAACGTGACATAGATCACAATAAGCTGGCGCACCTTGGTGGCGCGTTGGCGGTACGCCGTTTCAGGATTAATACTTTTGGTCGGCGCTGTCCGGATTGAAGAGTAGCGCCGCTTTAACTGTGAGGCTTTATGAAACGTGACGTATTAAGTGAAGAGTATTATGACGAAGTCTGCCGGGTAATCGGCGATGCGGCTATCGTTCTGTCAGAAAGCGGCCATAATACCAGCCGCGACATTCTGGCGAAGCTGTTGGTCAGGACACGTCATGAGCGTACGGACGCCGACCGCGATGAGCAAAAAGTGCTGGAGCACGCCATCCGTCTGATAAAACCTGATTAATTTCAGGTTTTTTTCTCTCTTCGCCAGAAAAGTGGCGGCTTTCTGCCAGGCTTATAAGCGTGCAGAACAATTACCGGACTTTTTAAACGAAAGGAGTGTTTATGAAAAAAGTGCTTACGCTGGCCGCGCTGCTTGCCCTTAGCCTGAACGTCATGGCCGAGGATAAAGGGGGATTTGAAGCGGGAGAAACGCCGCCGCCGCCGCACAAGCAGGACGCGGGCTACAAAGGTTCTGAAGATACCAATGAGAGCCTGATCAAAACGGTTCATACGCTAAAGGCGGACTCGTGGGTCACGCTGGAAGGGAATATCACCAAAAAGATTGCCGGCAATACTTATGCCTTCCAGGATAAGTCGGGCAAAATCAACCTGGTGATCCCTGAATCCGCCTGGGGCGGAAAAAAATATGACGCCAAAGATTTAGTGCGCGTCAGTGGATTCGTAAAACACCGCGGCAAACAGACCGAGATTGCCGTGAAACAGATTGGCGATCCATAACAACTGCTATGGCGAACCTTGCCGGTTCGCCAGTCTGCCTCAGGCGCGATTCTCCAGCAGCTCTGCAAGGTGCTGGAGAGCAAATAAAGCCGCCTGCTGTACTACTTCTTCGCTCTTACCCGCAAAATGCCGCTGCAGGCATTCAATCCTGCCGTCTGGCAATCCCCAGCCAAACCACACTGTTCCCGCTGGCGTACCGTCTTCGCCGCCATCCGGCCCCGCATAGCCGGTAACAGCAATACTCGCTTGTTCGCCCGAGACTTCTTTAGCCCCTACTGCCATTTCACGCGCCGTAGCTTCACTGACTGCGGTATGTACCTTGAGCGTTTTCTCATTAACGTGCAGAACACGATGTTTGGCGGAATCGGTATAAGTTACAAACCCGCTGGTAAAGTAATTGCCGCTGTCGCTCGCCGCGCCCAGCGCCGAGCTGACAAGACCCGAAGTACAGGATTCTGCAGCGGCTACCTTAACCTCTGCCTTTTGCAACGCTTTGCCGAGCCGTTCAGCGGTTGCCACCAGTTGCTCATTCATTGAGATTCTCCCATAGGTAGTGACCCCGTTTTATCCGCGGGGAAAGATTGGCGTCTCTCGCCCGAAGGTTAATTAAGCCTGAAAGTCAGGCACTCGCCGAAAGTATAGATAAACTGCGCTAAGGCGCAGAAAAGCGAGCCGGAGGCTGGAAGAAAAAGCCTTTGTGCCTGCCGGGCGGCCACTAGTTTATACCTGCAAAGAAAGGGCTGCGGCAGAAGGTCGGCAGGCGACGGTTGTTGAATTCCGCCAGCCAAAGGTTATAGCTGGCCAGAATGCGTTCAGGCTGCTCACTGACGGCGAGACGGCGGATAAAAAGCCAGCGGGGCGGATCGTCTCGGTCGCGGACATAAAGTTCGGAACGGCTGTCCTCGCTGTTGCCGCAGAGGGTAATACAAACTTCGGTAAATTCAATATTTGGCCATTTACCGAGCCGGGTCAAAAAGCGTTCTTTTTCCATGATTCACCAAATGCTACGCGGTTGGAAAACCGGTCGGGAAGGGGCAGCAAAAGCGCCCGGCTGGCCGGTAACTGAATCCCTGGAGCAGGCTTTTCGCCAGCAAAAAAAACGTTGTCCGCCTTGTTATTTGACTTAAGCTACCAGGCGGTAGGGCCGATTTTGTAAAAAAGCGTTAATTAAGTCCAGCTATTTGTGTGGTTTTAGACGCGTTTCGGATAGCGCCTGGTGCGCTTTTCCGCTGGATAACACCCCTGTAAAGAAAAGAAACTATCGCATCAGCAAAGAGTTATAGCGAAGCGGCAGCTTAAATTATTTCTTTTTGCGGGTGGGAAAATAAATCAGTTAAAAATTAGAGACCAAAAAAATATTGCATCGCTGAAAACAATAACAGGGAAGCTGTTTCGTGATTTCCTTTCCAATCATATAGATAGAGAGCCATAAGTTTTTATTATTTTTCTGTGGCGGTTTTCTTGCATTTATAAGCGGGACTGCTAAATTTAACTACGCAGCACGCTCACTGGTATTTAATCCTGTAGGGTTAAATTATTTAAAATAACTCAGTGGTTATTTTTTTAACACGAAGAGGACATACGCATGACTCAGCATCGTGGTAATTCAAATTCAGGTAACTTCGCCGAAGATCGCGAAAAAGCGTCAGAAGCAGGCAAAAAAGGCGGGCAGAAAGGCGGCCAGAACAGCAGCGGCAGCGGTAACTTCAAAAATGACCGCGAAAAAGCGTCAGAGGCCGGTAAAAAAGGCGGCGAGAAGAGCCACCGCAGCTAAAGAGTAAAGCGCCTGCTGCAGGCAGGCTCGCCGTCATCGCGTTCAGGCGCGGTGGCGGTTATGAACCTCCTTTTATTTTGGTGTTTCCATTCCCCTTACGTTACTTCCACCTTTGTACATGCCATCCCTGTTGACGCCTCGCTATAATAGCGTCACCCGTAATACCTCTTTCACTGCCGATAGTTTTCTGTTGAGTACTGTTATTAGTACTGCTTTTAAACCATTTAGCCGCTTCGCTTTTATCAACTATACTGATAGGGTAAATATTAGCTAATTTGGCGAAACAGAGGTAATAAATAAGAAGTCTCTGATATTTTTCGCCGGTAACAGGAGAACCTATGCTTAAAATGATGGTAAGTCTTTTTGCCAGCCCGGAAAGATTGTTAAACGTGATGTCCCGCAATGATATGCAGGAAGCGAAAGATGACGGGGAACGAATTTTAATAGATGAAGACGGCGCGGCTTCCGTTAATTTACACAGTGACGAGGTTCATGAGGACTTTGCCCGCCACGTCGCTATGCTGAAACACACGCGTAAAACGCCGCCTGGTAACGATGAAGAAAGTCAAAAAAAGCCTAAAAAAGCGATAGTAATTCCAGAAAATATTGTCTGAACGCCTGCCAGGTTTGCTGCTCTGTCTGCTGAAACCTTAACCCCACCTTTGCGGTGGGGGTAGTTATATTATTCCTCAGTTTTTTGGCAGCGCATAAGCGACCAGCGCGTCGCCGGAAGTGGTGCCAAGCCCGCCGTGTCCGCCAGCTGCAATCACCACATATTGGCGACCATCCTCTCCGGTGTAAGTCATCGGCGTCGCCTGACCACCCGCAGGCAATTTAGCTTTCCACAGCTCTTTGCCGCTGGCCTCGTCAAAGGCGCGCAGATAGTTATCTGCTGTCGCGCCCATAAATATCAGCCCGCTACCGGTAATAATGTTGCCGCCCATCATAAAAATGCCGGTCGGCAGCGGCGCATTGGTGTGGGTGCCAAAAATATTCATATTGCGCGTGGTGCCCGCTGGTCTTTCCCAGGCAATTTTGCGCGTGTTCAGATCAATAGCAATCAGTTTACCCCATGGCGGCGCGCTGCAAGGTGCGCCCAGCGCTGTCAGCCAGGGTTTAACTACCGCAGCCCAGCCGGTACCATACTGCGGCCCGACAGCGAATTCCTTAGGTTTAGGGTAGGCCTGACCACTGGCCCAGCCAGCCCACTGCTTCATCAACCCCTGTTTGATGGCCGCATCATGCTTCATCAGCTCCATAGTGAAAGGAATGTAGCTGGTGTTGGCAATCAGCAGATGCCGCTGCGGATCGACCGAAGCGCCATACCAGTCCATTACGCCATCAAAAGCCGGATAGGCAATGGAAGTCCCTTCTGCTGGCGGCGTGTACTGGCCCTGATAGCGATAGCGGTGAAACTGAATGCGGCAGATCAGCTGATCGATCGGCGTCGCGCCCCACATATCGGTTTCTTTCAGGTTTGGCGGCGACAGATTAGGCATGCCGACGGAATCCGGCTGCGTCGGCGAAAGACGCTCGCCCGGCAAAGAAGGTGAAGTAGGCACGGGCTTTTCATTAACCTGCGCCAGCGGCTTGCCGGTACGGCGATCCAGCAGGAACAGCTGGCCCATTTTGGTAGTCTGCACCAGCGCGGGAACGCTTTCGCCATTTTTGCCCGGCAAATCGACCAGCGTCGGGCCAATCGGCACGTCAAAATCCCACACGTCATGATGTACGGTCTGGAAATGCCAGCGCTCTTCGCCAGTGTGAATATCCAGTGCCACCAGCGAGCTCGAATATTTTTCATCAAAAGCACGGCGCTTGCCACCATAGTAATCCGGCGTGGCATTACCCAGCGGAATATAGATCAGTCCCAGTTTCTCATCAGCCGTATAGGTTCCCCAGCCGTTCGGCGTGCCGTGAGTATATTCTTCGCCCGGTTTCAGCGGCGCATTTTGCGGCGTCCTGCCTAAATCCCAGGCCCAGGAAAGCTGGCCGGTTTTCACGTCATAGGCGCGCACCACGCCGGAAGGTTCGCCGGTGGTCTGGTTATCGTAAATCCAGCCGCCAAGCACCACGCGTCCATCCATTACCATCGGCTGCGAAGTAATAAAGTGAAAGCCCGGCGGCACCTGGCCCATATGATCGGTGAGGCTGACATAGCCTTTATTACCAAAAGAGGCGCACGGCTCGCCGGTTTGCGCATTCAAAGCCACCATGCGCGCGTCGCTGGTAGTAGTAATGATCTTTTCCGGACAGGTGCTGTCATCTACAGCTTTGCTGTAAGCAACGCCGCGACAGGCGAGATATTCATTAGCGGATGTATCTACTTTAGGGTCAAACTTCCAGCGCTGTTTACCGCTGGTGGCATCCAGTGCTATCACCTGGCGATGCGGCGTACAGATAAACAGCGTGTTGCCGACTTTAATTGGCGTGACTTCAAAACTAAATTCACGGCCCGCTTTATCTTCGCCTTTACGCATCGTATCGCCGGTATGATATTGCCAGGCAGGCTGTAACTTATCGACGTTAGCGGGAGTGATCTGCGTCAGCGGCGAAAAACGCTGGCCTTCCCGGTTACGACCATAATGCTGCCAGTCGTTATTGGTATCTGTGCTGACCGCCTCCTGAGATGCAGGAACCGGCGCATGATGTACAAAGCGGGTTGCGGTGACATGCCAGCCAGACCAGAAGATCAATACGATTGCCGCAAGATAAACAACGCCGCTCAGCATACCGGCGCGGCGCTGCGTCTGCATTACCGGGCGCGTTATCCATGGCATGCTGCACCAGATGCCAAGCACGGCCAGCGCGAACAGGCGCGGCATCAGCTTCCAGCCGTCCATTCCCACTTCATACAGTGCCCAGACCACGCAGATCAAAAATGAGAGCAGGTAAAGCCAAAGCCCGGCCGGACGGCGTTTGCAGATAAAGATGCCGCTAAGGAAAAAACCGGCGCCGAAAATCAGATACCAGGGCGTGCCGCCCAGCGTGGCCAGCCAGCCGCCCAATACCAGAAAGGCCAGCCCAAACAGGCTAACCACATAGCCGGTGAGCGAGGGCAGGGAAAACCAGGATTTTTTTTGCATAAGGTCTTAATTGATGGGTTACAGGTAAATCAAGGATATAAGGTGAAAAGACAGGTAAAGGGAACAGGCAGGCAAAAGCCTGATTTTATGGATAATATTCTCTTTATTCAATGTGTTAAATGGCAAAGATTATTGTCTCAAAATCTTACGTTATCAGCAGTAATCTGTTTCCTGACCATGTGCTTCATAAACAGATAAGTATTTCCCTGACAGACTCCCTCGCTGAACGGCCGTTTTTTGCCCAACCGATAGCCGTCTGGATGGCAATATGCAACAATTCGCGCGAATTACTGGTAACATTGCGCGCCAGTTAATACTGTTAAAGCATGGCTTAAATGTTGTGCTGAAGCGGCATAAAAAACCGTTGCAGTAAATTAGCTGTAAAAAAACAGAGCAATGAAACGGGTTGGCACGGCACTGGGTCTCTGCGTTATGCCTTTTGGCTATATCACATGGCATTTGCGTCTTTGCAGAGACGCGACCGGGTAAAAGCTATCCCGTATCATAAGCATCGCCAATAACGTATTAAAAATAGTCAGTATATTGACTCGGTCTGCGGGCCGACCAACACGGGAAAAGAACGGGCAATGATAGTTTTGCGTAATGTTTCCAGGATCTTTCACGCTGCGGCTGGCCCGGTGACGGCGGTTGACGATGTCAACCTTAATGTCGAGCAGGGGCAGATTTACGGCATTATCGGCTACAGCGGCGCGGGCAAGAGTACGTTAATCCGCCTGCTGAACGGCCTGGAAAAACCGACTTCCGGCAGCGTCACCATCGCGGGCAAAGATATCGCCCGGGCGAAAGGCGAAGCGCTGCGCCAGGCGCGGCTGAAAATTAGCATGGTTTTTCAGCACTTTAATCTGCTCTGGTCGCGCACGGTCAGTGAAAATATTGCCTTTTCGCTGCAAATTGCCGGCGCGCCGAAAGCGGCTATTAAAACCCGCGTGCAGGAGCTCATTGAGCTGGTGGGCCTGAAAGGCAAAGAACATACTTATCCCTCGCAGCTTAGCGGTGGACAAAAGCAGCGCGTGGGCATTGCTCGCGCGCTGGCAAACAATCCTGAAGTCTTGCTGTGCGATGAGGCCACCTCAGCGCTGGATCCGCAGACCACCGACGCCATCCTCGATCTGCTACTGGATATCAATCGCAAGCTCAGACTGACCATAGTGCTGATCACGCATGAAATGCACGTTGTACGCAAAATCTGCCATCGCGTGGCAGTGATGGAAGCGGGCAGGATCGTGGAAGAGGGCGAAGTGCTGTCGGTATTCACCCATCCTCAGCAGCCGATTACTCGTCAGTTTGTTAAGCAAACCGCAGAGTACAGCAGCGCCGAAACGCCTTTCAATCCGGAGCTGATTGACCGCGCGGCGGGCAGCGTACTGAAGCTGACTTTTGTCGGCCAGAACACGCAGCAGCCCATTGTTGGCGAGCTGACGCTAAAATACGGCGTTCCTTTTAATATCCTGCACGGCAAGATGACGCAAACTACCAACGGCACTTTTGGCGAGCTGTGGTTGCAGGTTGCCGCCAGCGGCAAGGCGCTGGAGAGCATCCTGGCCGATTTACACGCCCACGCTATTACCACCGAGGTAGTTCATGATTGAGTCTCTTTTCCCCCATCTGAAGCTGGATCAGCTTTGGGATGCGACCTGCGAAACCCTTTATATGACGGCCTGGTCCGGCGTGGCGACTTTCGTGCTGGGCATTCTGTTCGGCCTGGCGCTGTTTTTGACCGCGCGCGGTGGGCTTTTCCAGAACCGCGCAGTTTATTCTGTGATTTCAGTGCTGGTAAATGTCTTCCGTTCCATTCCGTTTATTATCCTGATTGTATTACTGATCCCGTTCACCAAAACCTTAATTGGCACCATCCTGGGCGCTAATGCTGCATTGCCTGCGCTAATCGTGGGTGCGGCGCCGTTTTATGCTCGCCTGGTCGAAATAGGCCTGCGCGAAGTGGATAAAGGCGTTATTGAAGCATCCCGCTCAATGGGCGCACGCTTGAGCACGCTGATTTTTCGCGTGCTGCTGCCTGAATCTTCACCAGCGCTGGTTTCCGGCATTACGGTAACGCTGATTGCGCTGGTGAGCTACAGCGCGATGGCGGGCGTGATCGGCGCGGGCGGCCTGGGCAACCTGGCCTATCTGGAAGGCTTCCAGCGCAACCACAGCGATGTCACTCTGGTAGCAACGGTTATGATCCTGATTATCGTTTTTATTATTCAGTTTATTGGCGATTTCATCACCACACGGCTCGACAAACGCTAACTCATGAAGGAAGTAATAATGAAAAAAACACTGACGCTGCTGGCTGCGGCAACTCTGGGCGCGCTGAGTCTGAGCGCATGGGCGGACACGCTGACCATCGGCGCTTCCAACGTGCCGCACGCGGAAATCCTGGAGCAGGCTAAGCCAATTCTGGCAAAGCAGGGGATCGATCTGGAAATCAAACCTTTCCAGGACTACATCCTGCCAAACACCGCGCTGGCCAGCCACGATATCGATGCAAACTATTTTCAGCACGTGCCTTATCTGAATAGCGTGCTGAAAGATCACGCTGACGATAAGAGCTACGACTTTGTCAGCGCGGGCGCGATCCATATCGAACCAATTGGCATCTATTCCAAAAAATACAAATCGCTGAAAGATTTGCCGCAGAACGGCAAAATCATTATGCGCGACGCGGTATCAGAAGAAGGCCGTATCCTCGCTATCTTTGAGAAAGAGGGCGTGATTAAACTGAAGCCAGGCGTCAGTAAAGTTGACGCGCGCATCAGCGATATCGTGGAAAACCCGAAACACCTGAAATTCCTGGCTAACGTGGAAGGCGCGCTGCTGCCGCAGATGTACAACAATGATGAAGGCGACGCGGTGGTGATCAACGCCAACTATGCTATCGACGCGGGCCTGGATCCGGTAAAAGATCCTATCGCTGTTGAGAGCGGCGAGAACAACCCGTACGCCAACATCATCACCGTACACCGTGGCGATGAAAACAAACCTGATATCAAAGCGCTGGTAACGGTGCTGCACTCTAAACAGATTCAGGACTGGATCCGCACCAAGTATAAAGGCGCGGTTATTCCTGTTAATAACTGATTGCTGTTTTAAGGCCGGGAAACCGGCCTTCTTTATCGCTGTTGTTTAGTACAGGAAACAGACCCGGATCCGGTGTCCATCAGGATCAATAACGGCAAAGGTATAACCAAAATCCAGATCTACCGGTTTTTGAACAACATCCAAAAGTTTTTCAGCCCAGGCAGAAAAAGTGGTATCCACTTCTTCTTTACTTCCCGCCGTAATAAAAAGTTCGCCAAAGTTTCCATCATTGCCGCGAGGCAAGGGTTCGGCGGTATATTTCGACCACAGGCCAAGCTGAAAACCGCCCGGCAAGCTTAACTGACAAAAAGTGGGATACGCCTCCATGGGTTCGACCTGAAAAAGGTCAGCGTAGAAGCGCGCGCTTTTTAAAGGATTGGCTACATAAAGAATTGTCATAGCGGCAGTAAGCATCATGTTTTCCTTCTGGGTTGGATGAATTTCACTGCACTCTAAAAGATGTCTGTGACAATTTCTGTCAGTAGCCTGTTGTCAGGAAGCGGCTATTCCCTGTTCCTTTTTCCAGGCTGCGAGCAGCTCATGATGCTGGCGGGGATAGCGTTCATGGAGAATAACGAGTTGTTGGATCCTGTCGGTTCGAAAATGACGTAGCTGCTGGCGCCGTTCGCACCAGGCGGCCAGCAGGCGAACCGCGTCAAAATAGCCTACAGCTACCGGCCAGATAACGCGGCGAGACTCCTGATCCTGTAAGTTTTTATAGGTAATCTCAACCTTGTTGCGCTGGCGGATAGCCTGACGAAGTTCAGCCAGCCAAATCTGCGGCAAATCGTGCTCGGTTGGACCGACCAGCAACGCCTGATAATCAACAGTCTGCTTTAGCGCAGCAGGGATGACGCTGCCTATTTTCGCCAGCGCTTCGCTGGCCGCTGCGGTTAAGTCCGGGTCACCACGCTTTTTCACCCAGCTAATGCCCAGCAGCAGCGCCTCGATTTCAGGTTGAGTGAACATCAGCGGCGGCAGCAGATAATCTTTGCGCAACAGATAGCCCATGCCGGCTTCGCCCTGAATGCAGGCACCTTGCTGCTGTAAGGTAGCTATATCGCGGTAAAGCGTGCGGATATGTATGCCCAGCTCCTCTGCCAGAAAAGCCGCGGTCACCGGATAGCGGCGACCGCGTAGGAGTTGGATCAGTTTTAGTAAACGTTCACTGCGGCTCATCTTGTTGCTATCGTCCCTGTAAAAACAGCGTTAGCTCTTAATAATAAGCCGATAGCATTTGTAATGAATAATGTTTTAATCATGAAGCTGCTGAATGTTTTGAAGGGAAAAATAGCCTGCCCGATTTTTTTGCAGTCGTATCGTGTTTACCAGCCGAAATTTTTCATCATCACGCTCGCTGGCAATAGTCATTAATACAGAGTAGTCACCTGGCTGCCAGTTGATTTCCGGATAAGAGACGCATTGGCCTGCGGGGATAATGGTAAAGGGCGGCTGAGGATCGGAATGCCAGATGTTTACCCATTTCCCGCCGGTTAGTCTGGAAATGATAACGCCTCTGTTCAGGACAAGATCGCCTTTTTTCTGCCTGTCAGCGGGCACGGCAAAGCAGGGCGCGTTATCTTTAATAAAGATATCCAGCGGATAAACGTAAGGTTTTTCCAGATGACAGCCGCTCGTCAATACCACGGCGGCTATTGAGAGCTTTTTAATCATGGTAAATGCCTTTTATCGGAGGGATCGCTTAAAAAACCGCGCAAAACCCATTCATATCTTTTGAGAAGGTCAGGCCCTTTAATGCCTTCGAAATTAGCTACGGATTCAAACCCTGAGCGATCGAAAGTTTTTAACCAAAAATAATCAGCAAGCAGACTGGCCTGAGCTTCCATACCGTAGTCGAAAATAAGCTTATAATTAGGTAATGAATAGCGATAATTCGCAGCCCAACTCAGACAGCCACGTAGTTTGACGTTAAGGCCTAACTGATATTGCCATACATGGGCCATTTCGTGAATGAACCAGTGTTGTTTCCAGTTTGGCGCTACAGAAAAATCGGACTCGTAGTGTTTCGGCATAAAGTAGATTTCACCGTTGGGCGTAACAGCCGTATCTTTATTTTGTAGATCAAATGGAAAATAGCTTTCTTTATGGACTCTGACCCTGGAATAGTTTATGGCGTTTTTAAATATGCTTTCCGCTATTTTAATTTCACCAGCTGTTAATTGGCGAGCCCGCCACTTTTCCTTTTTCATATTTCTCTCCCTGAATTTTGAACAGGAGAACTTTATCACATAAAAAGGTGAGGTTCATTTATTTATCGTCTTTGGCTTTTTACTCTTAGATTATATTGCCTGACGCAGCGCCAGAGCAGTCTGGCGCTTTCCGTTAAGGATTTTCCGTTATCGATCGCCAAACCCCACGGCGGTTATTTGCATCTGTGCGCCCGGCATCATTATCTCCAGCCCGCGGATCAGTTCTTGTCCCGCTTGCTGCAGAGCTTCATCCGGCATGGACGGCAGGCTTTCCAGGATAAACCATATCTGCTTTGCGCTGGCATCCAGCCGGGTACGCACGCCCTGACGCCAGTTCCAGCGGCGGCAGGTTACGCCTTTATCGTCGCGCCAGACCACTTCGCCCGCTTCCGGTGCTTCAAAGGCCGGACTGCCTTCTTTTACCGTATCGAACAGCTCGCGACCCTCGGCGATAACCAGGCGCGGCTGGCCGACATAGGCGGCAAAATTCTCGCCGCCTACCGGAATCGCGTAGCGAAGGCTAATGGCGTTATAGAGATCGACCAGTGGATCTATACCTGGTAATACGCCATCACGCTGTACTCTTTTGCGCAGCGCTTCTGCCGAACAGGGCGTGCGTTTAGGCTTAGCGCCAAATCTTTTAAAAGTTTCTGCCCACTCGGCCAGATGTGCCTCGGCCCAGGGAATTGTCTCGGCAATCACGGCCTTGCAGGCGTTGGCCATAAATTCCTGAGCGATCTCAGGATGGCGCAGCGGCGCGGCCTCAACGCTAATGCTTAGCGCGCGAAAACCCGGCGCCAGGCTGGCAATATCAGGCGCGATTGACGGCGTTACTGAAAACATTTAATAATCCCTCAATGACCAATTTATTTCATAGTAACGACCAATGACCAAAAAAGTCAATAAAACGACCGAGGCGGGCGCCGATCTTGATAGCGTCAGCGCCGCCGTATCACGCAGCATTAAAACCCATCGCAAGGCACAGAAACTCTCGCTGGATGAGCTTGCCCGTCGCGCAGGCGTCAGCAAAGGCATGCTGGTAGAGACAGAAAAAGGTACGGCAAACCCCAGCATCGCTATTCTGTGCAAAATCGCCGCCGCGCTTGGCCTTTCGGTAGCCGATATCGTTAACGTTACCGATTCGCCCTCCGCCTGGCTTATCGCCAGCGATGAGATCCCCACCTTATGGCAGGGAGAAAAAGGCGGCAGCGCGCGGCTGCTGGCTGGCACCAGCGGGCCGGATATGATCGAGCTGTGGCGCTGGCAAATGCAGCCTGGCGAGGTATTTTCTTCGGCAGGCCATCCAGCCGGCACGCTGGAGCTGCTGCATGTTGAGCAAGGTACGTTAAGCCTGCAAACAGAAGGCGCTGTGCTAACTATTAACGTCGGTTGTTCGGCGGTAGCCCGAACGGATATGGCCCATAGCTACGCTAATCAAACAGAGAAGCCCTTAATATTTACCATGACCGTTGCCGAATTGCATAAAAATCAGCGGCAGTAAAAGCTGTAGAATATAGCCGCAAAACAACCATTGACGCTGGCAGTAAAATTAAAGATTATTTCCGCCAGGCCGGGAAAGTGTATTCCAGCCAGCGTTACATAAAAGAGTAAAGGGAAAGCGGCCAGGCGGCCGCCTGGGTTTAAATTGTTAAAAGGAACTTTTATGCGCCAGCCAGTTTCAAAGAAATTTATGCAAACACTTCCCGTAGCTATATTCGCTATTTTTGCCGCTTTTTTGCTTATTTTAATGTCGTTTTATACGGTCAAAGAGGGCGAGCGGGGCGTGCTGCTGCGCTACGGGAAAATAGTGAAGATTGCGGAGCCAGGGCTTGGGTTTAAAATACCCTTTATTGAAACCGTTAAAACTATTTCGATCCATAATCATGCCATGCTGCTTAACAGCATCCAAACCTACAGCCGCGATCAGCAGCCGGCCACGATGTCGGTTTCGGTGAATTACCATGTGCCTGCTTCTGAGGTTGAAAAGCTTTATATCTCCTATACCACGCTGCAAAACATGACGGAGCGATTGATTGCCAGACAGATCCCGACCCAGCTGGAAAACGTCTTTGGCCAATACACCGCTATCAGCGCTGTCCAGGATCGCGCGAAGCTGGTTCAGGATGTGCAGAACGCCCTGAGAAAATCCATTGTCGGGCCAGTGATGATTGATAGCGTACAGGTAGAAAATATCGATTTCTCAGATGCCTATGAGAAGTCGATAGAGGACAGGATGAAGGCGGAAGTTGCCATCGCCACACGCAGACAGAATCTGGAAACAGAAAAAATCCAGGCGCAAATCGCCATCACCCAGGCGGAAGCAGAGGCGGCCAGCCAGCTTGCGGCGGCAAAGGCAGAGGCGGAGTCGATCAGATTAAAAGGCGCGGCCGAAGCGGAAGCGATCCGGCTGCGCGGTCAGGCGCTACGTGATAATCCCTCGCTGGTGAGCCTGACCACGGCTGAACGCTGGGATGGCAAGCTGCCAGCTACTATGGTACCGGGCGGCAGCGTGCCTTTTATTTCCGTAAAATAACCAGGTTAACGAAACGGCGGGAAGCAGATAAAATGCCTCCCGCTACAACTTTTTCTTATCTCCTGACTAGCCCATTGCATGATGCTGTGAATGGGATACTGGCAGCAGCTCTGGCACATAATGTTCAGCGAATAAGCGGGCATCGGTATCCGGGCGGATAACCTTTATCGTCTTCAGCTCATTAACGTAGACAGCTACCTCTTTGCGCAGCTGGTCGCCGGTTGAATGGTGATGATGGGTATGCTCGCTGAGCATCGCGGTAATATCTTCAATCGGCACCTGTCCAGGCACGAAAGGCGCGAATATTTTTGCGGTTTCCGCCGGATGATCGGCTGTCCACTGTTGGGCATCGACAATTGCCTGCGTAATCGCGCGCGCCACCTTTGGATTATCGCGTACCAGCGAACCACGCAGGCCCAATACACAGCAAGTCAGATTACGGTATTCGCCGTTGAGGTTATTATCCACCTCAATCAGCCCGTCGCGGTGCTTGATCAGCCAGCCTTGTGGATCATCTGTCGCCAGCGCCTGAACTTCGCCTTTGCGCAAGGCTTCGCCAAAAAGGTCGGCAGGATACTGCACCCAGTTGACCTGCTTATCGGGATCTATACCCAGCTTAGCCAGTTGAATAGCGAAAAAGTTGCGGATGGGGCTGGCCTGATCCGTCACCGCCACGCTTTTACCCACCAGATCTTTTACGCTGCGAATATTGGCGGAAGCGGGCGCCAGCAGGCGCATACAGCCGCCGTGCGTGCCGACAGTCAGATCTACGTCAAATCCCTGCTCCAGCGGCTTCAGCCAGCGCAGCGCCATGCCGATGCCGCCGTCGGCCTGACCCGTGGCGATAGCCTGCAGCAGCGCATCGGTGGGCCCGCTGAAGTTTACCGGCTCGACGTTCAGGCCATACTTCTTAAAGAAACCCTGCTTCAGCGCTACGGAAATCGGCGCCTGGCAAACTGCGGTCTGACCCCAGGCGAGTTTTACCGTAGTAAGCTTATCGCTTTCTGCCGCCCAGAGCGGAAAAACGGGCGCCGCGGCGGCACCTGCGAGAAGCAGTCCTGATGTACGCAGAAATGCGCGTCGTGAGAATACCCCGGGAATGGCCATACTGAACTCCTTTCTTGCCGGTAAATTTTTGATAATGGCGTTGGCTTATCGTGCGCTTGCGCCTAAAGAACTCTTTCCAAAAATCTTTTGGTACGCTGGTGAGTGGGGCGGTTCAACACCTGATCGGCGCTGCCGCTTTCCACGATTTTGCCGTCTACCATAAACACCACGCGATCGGCGACCTGCCGCGCGAAACCTATCTCATGCGTTACCACCACCAGGGTTACGCCTGAGCGCGCCAGTTTATTAATAACTTCCAGTACCTCTCCCACCAGTTCAGGATCCAGTGCGGAAGTCGGTTCATCAAACAGCATGACTTTGGGATTTAGCGCCAGCGCGCGGGCAATGGCGATACGCTGCTGCTGGCCGCCGGAAAGCTGTCGTGGCCAGGCATGGGCCTTTTCGCGCAGGCCAACAGTATCCAACAGCTCATAAGCCCGTTCGATTGCCTCGCGGCGTTTTAACAGGCCGTGAACGATCGGCGCTTCGATAATATTGTCCAGCACGGTCATATGCGGAAACAGGTTGAAGTTCTGGAAAACGTAGCCGACCTGAATACGCTGTTTCAGGATGGCGCGCTCTTTTAATTCGTAGAGTTTGTCGCCTTTACGGCGATAGCCTACATATTCGCCATCGATTTGAATAAAGCCTTCATCAACGCGCTCCAGATGATTGATAGTGCGCAGCAGCGTGGATTTGCCGGAGCCGGAAGGGCCAAGAATGACGGTAACCGTACCTGGCTCAATAGTCAGGCTAACGTCCTCCAGCGCGGTGAAAGCGCCGTAGCTTTTGCTGATGTTAGCGATTTCGATTTTACCCGCCTGAGGCTGCGGGCGGTTTCGCCAGTCTGAGACGGCGCGCGGATAGAGTTCAAGCGCTTCTGACATTGATTCTCTCCTCTGAGGTTATGCCTGCGCCGAGCGGCGAAACAGAGCAAAGCGGGCCGGGCGAACCTGCCGTACGATGCCGCGCGCGAAATAGCGTTCGACATAATGCTGGAGTACAGAGAGCACCGTGGTGATCACCAGATACCAAACGCTGGCGACCATCAGCAGCGGAATCACCTGCTGCGTGCGGTTATAGAGCACCTGCACGGTATAAAATAATTCTGGCATCGACAGCACGTATACGATGGCGGTGCCTTTCGCCAGGCTAATGACTTCGTTGAACCCGGTCGGCAAAATGGCACGCAGCGCCTGCGGCAGAATAATGCGAAAGGTGCGGCGATAGGGTGGCAGGCCAAGCGCGGCGGCAGCCTCGTGCTGACCTTGCTCGACGCCCGCTATGCCGCCGCGAATAATCTCGGCGGTATAGGCTGCCTGTACCAGCGACAGCCCCAGTACCGCTACTGAAAACTGATCCAGTAAATCTGTGGTGGCATGGCTGAAGAAAGTAATGGAAGTAAAGGGCACGCCCAGCGACAGGCTGTCATAGAGGTAGGAAAAGTTATAAAGAATAATCAGTACCAGCAGCAGCGGCAGCGAGCGAAACAGCCAGATATAGCTCCAGGCGAGTCCGGAAAGCAGCCAGGATTTGGAGAGTCGCGCCAGCGCCAGCCCGGTGCCAAGCAGCGAACCGAACAGCGTGCCGAGCAGAGTCAACAGCAGGGTTTTTCCCAGCCCGCTTAAAATTGCCGGATCGAAAAACCACTGGGCAAAGACATGCCATTCCCAGCGTGGATTGGTGGCAACAGATTGCGCCACGCCGGTAATGATAAACAGCGCAAAAGCCGCGCCCGCCAGCCGCCATGGATAGCGGGCTGGCACTACTTTTAATGTGGCAGGGGAATTATAAGGCGCCGGATTTTTCATGCTGGCTCCTTGTACTCGTTGTCTGGCCGGGCAGTGATTTGGTAAAAGGCAGGCGGCCATCAAACGGCGGCAGCGAATAGCGTTCGGGGTCGACGCCGGTATCAAACTGCGGCTGATAGCCCTGGGATAAATAGAGCCTGACCGCCTCTGGCTGGCGGAACCCCGTAGTCAGGAACAGCGACTGATAGCCCTGTAGCGCCGCCAGCCGCTCAAGCTCCAGCAGAACTTTTTGCGCCAGGCCCTGACGCCGCATGCTGCTGTGCGTCCAGATACGTTTAAGCTCGGCGGTTGTGACGTTGTAACGCTTAAAGGCACCCATGGCGATGGGCGTCTCATGACGCAACAGCACAATAAAGGCACCATCGGGCGGCGCATAAAGCTCAAGCGGCTCCACTTCCTGCTCGCCAAAACAGTCGCCGTAGCGGGCGCGGTATTCGGCGAACAGCCCGTCAATAATCGGCTCGATCAGCGGATCGTCCGGTGTGGTATGGATAAAGGTCTCTTCAATCATGGCGCGCTCCCGTTCTCAGTCGCCCAAACCCGGCGGGTTAATCTCAGAATGGTCAATTTTTTCAACAGTTTCACCCCAGCGATCCAGCACCTGTAAATAGCTGCCGCTGGCGATAGCGCTGTTGAGAGAGGCCTGGACAGCTTCCACCAGGCCGCTGCCTTTTTTCAGCGTCACGGCAATATTGGCGGTTTTTGGCCAGCCGCCCGCAACCACGCCGACCAGCTTAGTGGTGCCGGTCAGTTTGGCTTTATAAGCGCCGGTAACGTTAGGGCCGAAGGTGGCGTCGGCACGGCCTGACTGAATGGCCAGCGTGGCGGCGGCGTCATCGGTAACGTAAAGCGGCTGCATGGCGGGCAGGCCCCGGGCCTGGTTTTCTTTGTCCCACTGCAGCAGAATGGCTTCCTGATTAGTGCCGGAACCAACAATAATCCGTTTACCGGCAATATCCGGCGCCGTCTCTATTTTGCTTATTTTGCTGCTGCTCTTAACGTAAAAGCCCAGCGTATCCTGGCGATAGGTAGCGAAATCGAAGCGCTCTTTACGCTCTTTAGTCACGGTAATATTGTAAATTGCCGCGTCGTATTTGCCGGAAGCAACGCCTAATGGCCAGTCTTCCCAGGAGGCTGGAACAATTTTTAATTTCAGGCCCAGTCCATCCGCTACCAGGCGCGCAATATCCGCCTCGCTACCTATTACCGTTTTATTATCGCGGGCAAATAAGCCGAAGGGCGGCGCGCTGCCTAATACTGCTGTGGCTACTGTCAGCGTGCCCGGCGTGACAAACTTATAATTAGCCGGGATCAGCGAAGCCGCCTGAGGATTAAGCGGCGCGTGCACAGGTTTCTCGTTGGCTATTAAATCAATTCCCGGCGCGGCCTGTGCGCTCAGGCTAAGCCCCAGCAGCAGCGCCAACAGGCTTAAGCGATTGCTATTCATCATTTTATCCCTGCGATTTGTTTTTCTGCACTATTCAGGATGGGCACCCTGAAGTAAAACAACAAAAACAAATAAAGATAGCGAGAAATAACAAATAATATCGGCCCGCTCTTTTGTTTAATTATGCAAAAGCAAAGCCGGAATTAATATTTATCGCCCGGGTTTTTATATGAAATTCTCGCTACAGAGCATTCAGAGGGAATTTACTATGCGTTATCAGTTAAGTCTTTTAGATCAAAGCCCATTGGATGAGGGCGAAACGCCGCAGGCGGCGCTGGCTGCCACGCTGGCCTTTGCCCGCGCGGCAGAGCGGCTGGGTTATTCCCGGCTATGGGTTTCTGAACATCACGACAATGAAAAACTGGCGGGCAGCTCGCCGGAAGTGCTGATTGCCTGGCTGCTGGCGCAGACCAGCAGGCTGCGTATCGGCTCCGGCGGCGTGATGCTGCAACACTACAGCCCTTATAAGGTAGCGGAAAACTTTCACCTGTTGGCATCGCTGGCGGGCGATCGCGTCGATCTTGGCGTCGGCAAAGCGCCGGGCGGATTGCCGCGCTCAACCCAGGCCTTACAGGGCGAGCTGGCGGGGCAAAAAGAGTTCTCTGCGCAGCTGGAGCAACTGACCCGCTATCTTGATGCCGCCGTGGAACCCGCGCGGGAAGAATCGGCCAGAGTACTGCCGACGCCGGCTGAGCCACCGCAGCGTTTTTTACTGGGCGCCAGTCCGGAAAGCGCCAGGCTGGCGGCGCGACTCGGCTGGAACTTTGTTTACGCCGGGTTTATTAACGCCTCGGAACAGGCAATGCATGAAGCGGTGCTGACTTTTCAGGAATATGGCAAAGGCAAAGCGCTGATTAGCCTGGCGGCTCTGGCGGCCGATACCCATGAGGAAGCCGCCTCGCTGCTGGCGGAGCAGCATAACTTCCGCGTTACGCTTGGCGATCGCCACGTCACCGTGGGTAGCGAAGAGCAGGCGCTGGCCTTTGTACGCCAGGCGGGTGCAACAGAGTATCGCATCGAAAAACAGTCGTTGAATGTGCTGCACGGCACTGCCGAAGAAGTGCATCAAAAGCTGGCTTCGCTGCAGAAAAGCCTGAACGTCGATGAATTTATTCTGCATACGCCGTTGAGCAATGCCGCACGGCGTCTGCGTTCCATTACTCTGCTGGCGGGCCAGCACTAAGGAGATAGCATGAGTACTGATATC
Source organism: Pantoea sp. sgz302252 (assembly GCF_042610525.1). Taxonomy (GTDB): domain Bacteria; phylum Pseudomonadota; class Gammaproteobacteria; order Enterobacterales; family Enterobacteriaceae; genus Erwinia. Next base: position 762,917 of record NZ_JBHDVM010000001.1, on the reverse strand, counting down.
AAATTTGGCCTGATGCTGCACGGCGCGGGCGGCCATATGAATTCCTGGCGCCATCCCAGCGCGCCCGCAGATGCCAGCGTCAATTTCCGCTATTTTACCGACCTGGCGCAAAAAGCGGAGACGGCTGGCTTTGATTTCCTGTTTGTCGCCGACGGGCTACATATTAATGAGAAATCGCTGCCGCATTTTCTGAACCGTTTCGAGCCGGTTGCGCTGCTTTCGGCGCTGGCCTCGGTAACGCATCAGATCGGCCTGGCGGGAACTATCTCTACTTCCTACAGCGATCCTTTTACCGTAGCGCGCCAGCTGGCGACGCTGGACAATATCAGCGGCGGCCGCGCGGGCTGGAACGTAGTGACTTCGCCGCTGGAAGGCTCGGCAAAAAACTTTGGCAAAGCGCATCCGGCCCATTCGTTACGCTACGAGATAGCCGAGGAGTATATCAAAGTAGTGCAGGGCCTTTGGGATTCCTGGGAAGATGACGCTTTTATCCGCGATCGCGACAGCGGCGTTTTCTTTGATGCCGCTAAACTGCATAAGCTCAATCACCAGGGCAAATTCTTCTCGGTGGAAGGGCCATTAAATATCCAGCGTTCGCCTCAGGGGCAGCCGGTAATTTTCCAGGCGGGCGCTTCCGATACTGGTATCGGCCTGGCCGGGAAATCCGCCGATGCAGTATTTACTAATGCGCGAACGCTGGAAGAAGCAAAAACTTATGCCCGAAAACTTCAGGCAAGCGTTGCGGAAAACGGGCGCAAACCGGTCGCTATTTTCCCGGGGATTAGCCCAATCGTTGGCAAAACGCCGGAAGAAGCAGAGGCAAAATATCAGCATCTGCTGTCGTTGATTTCGCTGGATGACGCGCTGGCCTACCTCGGGCGCTTCTTCGATCACCACGACTTTAGCCAGTACGATCCGAATGGGCCTTTCCCGGATGTTGGTGAACTGGGCCAGAATACTTTCCGCTCCACGACCGACAGCATCAAGCGCCGCGCGCGGGAAGAGAAGCTGACGCTGCGGCAGATCGCTTATGAAACCACGCTGCCGCGCGGCGAGTTTTTTGGGACGCCGCAACAGGTTGCCGATGCGCTAATTGAATGGGTAGAAAAGGGTGGTGCAAGCGGTTTTATTATCAGCGGCCCGGTGCTGGTGGAATCGCTGAACGATATCACTCGCTACGTTCTGCCGATTCTGGCGGAGCGCGGCTACTGGCGGCCATCGCAGGAAAGCACGCTGCGTGGACGGCTGGGCATCCCATTTCGGGCCAACCGCTACGCTGTCCAAACGCCAGAGCTGGCCGACATCAAATAAGGGATTGCCGTGTATCGAGCTACTTTACGGGCGGCGCTGCGCCGCCCGCTGTTAATGCTGCTCGCGCTGGGCATACTGGCAGGATGCGACCAGGGCAAAGCGGAGCAGGCCAAAGCCGCGCAGCCGCAAACACCGCAAAAAGGCGGTAATTTACTGATTGCCATCGACACCGATCCTAACTGTCTGGATCCCCAACAGGCAGGGAACAATAACTCGCTAAATATTGGCCGCCAGCTTACCGATTCCCTGACCGATCAGGATCCCAACAGCGGCGAAATCGTGCCCTGGCTGGCGACAAAATGGCAGGTATCGCCCGACAATCGCCGTTTTACCTTTACTTTACGTGACGGTGTCACTTTTAGCGACGGCACGCCTTTTACCGCGCAATCGGTCAAAGAGAATTTCGAGGCTATCGGCAGGCTGGGCGCTCGCGCCTCGCTGGCTTCCACCTATCTACAGGGCCTGCAGCAGATTGAGATCCCTGATAATCACACCGCGATCGTCATCTTCGCACAGCCCAACGCGCAATTTTTACAGGCAACTTCGACCATGAGCCTGGGCTTTTTTGCCCCGAAGACCGCGGCGGCCAGCGCGCAGCAGCGCTGTCAGGGAGAACTGGTCGGCACCGGGCCGTTTGTGCTTAAGAGCTTTGAGCACAATCAACAGGTCAGGCTGGCACGACGCACAGGCTATGCCTGGCCTTCTTCGCTTGCCGCACATCAGGGCGAAAGCTGGCTGGACGGTGTGGAATACCGCGTGATCCCGGAAAGCGGCGTGCGCTTCGGCAGCCTGATTTCCGGCCAGCTGGATATCAACGTCGGCGTCACGCCGCAGGATGAAGCGCTGCTTTTGGCAAAGAAAATCACGCTCAGCGCCCGCACTAATCCGGGTCTGGTCTACAGCCTCTTTCCCAACTTCAGCACGCCGCTGATGGCGGATAAAGCGGTGCGTCAGGCGCTGAATCTGGCGATTGATCGCAAAGCTCTCCAGCCGGTGCTGTCGCGCTATCAGGCGCCCGCCACTTCGGTGCTGGCGAAGTCTACGCCGCTGTGGCAGGAGCGCAGCGAAGCGCTGCGTTTCGATCGCCCTAAAGCGGAACAGCTGCTGGAAGAAAACGGCTGGCATAAAGGGGCTGACGGCATCCGCGTTAAGCAAGGCCAGCGCCTGAGCTTTAAAATTGCTTACTGGCAGTCGGCGCCTTTTATTGAAATCGTGCAGCAGCAGTTGAAGGCGGCAGGTATCGACCTGCAGCTGGAAAAAGCGCCCATCAGCCAGGTTGTGGCGCGCCAGGCCAGCGGCAAACTGGCGGTCGATTTTTATAACCTGACCCGTTCCGATCCCGACGTATTGCGTACGGTATTCGATGCTCATGGCCGCAACGTTAATCATCGCCAGCCGCAGGCTGTTGACCAGCTGCTGTTGCAGTCAAGCGAAACGCTGGATACGGCGAAACGGCAGCAGGTGGTGACGCGGGCTGTTGATCTGCTAATTAACGAAGGTAACGCCGTGCCATTGGTAGAGCTGGCAACGGTGATCGCTACCGGCAACAGGGTACGGGGTTTCCATTTTGACGCTTCATCGCGCTTTCAACTTTACGATACCTGGCTGAGTGGGGAATAACGTATGGTGACGAGATCGCCGGGCAGTCTCCGTCTATCCCGCATACTGAGGCGTGTCTTGCAAGGTGTAGGTGTTTTGTGGGCAACCTGGAGCCTGACCTTTTTTATTCTCTATATTTTACCGTCCGATCCGGTCACGATTATGCTCAACCAGGGCGAACAAAGCACTGTCGATCCGGCGCAGATAGCGGCGTTGAAAGCGCAGTATCATCTTGATTTGCCGATATATCAGCAGTATTTCCTGGCGCTGTGGGATCTGCTTCATCTCCGGTTAGGCCACTCCATTGTAAGCGGTGACAGTGTCACTTCGATGCTGGTGCAGACACTGCCCGCTACGCTATTGCTGGCGCTTTGCGCGCTGCTGCTGGCGCTGCTGGTGGGTGGCAGCCTGGCGGCGACGGCAAGCGTATTACCGCCGGGCCGTATAAAAGCCGCGCTACTGGCATTGCCTTCGCTCGGCGCGGCACTGCCGACTTTCTGGCTGGGACTACTGCTGCTGCAAGCTTTTTCCTTCAGCCGCGCCTGGTTTCCGGCTATGGGTAATCAGGGCTGGCAATCGCTGGTGTTGCCCGCCGTTACGCTGGCCGTGCCGACTGCCGCGACTATCGCCCAGGTAATGAATCGCTCGCTGGCGGATGTCTGGCGACGGCCCTTTATTGATGCTTTGCGGCTGAAAGGCGCGGGCACGGCGCAGCTTCTTTGGCGTCATGTGCTGCCGAACGCCGCTATTCCGCTGCTGACGTTAACCGGGATGATTTTTGGCCATTTGCTGGCTGGCGCGGTTATCACGGAAACCATCTTTTCACGCGCAGGGCTTGGCAGACTCGCCGAAGGTGCCGTTTCCGCGCAGGATATTCCTGTAGTTCAGGGCGTGGTGCTGACGGCAGCGCTGGTTTTTGTGGTTGTGAACCTGGTTACCGATGCGCTCTATCCCTTGTTGGATCCCAGAATCACCAGCGGAGAAAGAACATGAGCCTGCTTGCTGTTATCAGAATATCCCGGCCTGTATTTGCCCCTACGCTGTGGCTAAGCATTGCCGTCTTAATCATAGTTGCGCTGTGGGCACTGTTTCCGGGCCATTTCAGCCCGCAGGATCCGCTGGCTGGCGATCCGCTTCAGGCGTTGCAGCCACCTTCAGCGCAGCATTGGTTTGGCACCGATCATCTGGGGCGCGATATCTACAGCCGTAGCGTGCACGGCACAGCACTGACGCTACAGGCGACGCTGTTTTCCGTAGCAATCGCTTTTCTGCTCGGTAGCGGCATCGGTGTGCTGGGTGGCTATGTCCGGGGCCGCTTCGACAATCTGCTGATGCGGCTGATCGATATCCTGATGGCGGTGCCGGGCCTGCTGCTGGCGATGGCGATTATCACCGTGCTGGGGTTTGGTACGCTACATATCGCCGTAGCTGTTGGCCTCTCCTCCGTGGCTACTTTCGCCCGGCTTTCGCGTGGCGAAGTGCTACGCGCGCGCAATCATCTCTTTGTCGAAGCGGCGCGGACGGGCGGCGTGGGCCATCTGACCATTATTCGACGACATATTTTGCCGCATGCGCTGCCGCCGGTGCTCTCACTGGCCGCGCTTGAGTTGGGGTTCGCGTTGCTGTCGGTCTCGGCGCTGAGCTTTCTGGGTTTTGGTGCGCCGCCGCCACAGCCGGAATGGGGATTGCTGCTCGCTGAAGGTCGAAACTATATCGCCGCCGCCTGGTGGTACACCACGCTGCCGGGCGCGACTATCGCGCTGACGGTGCTCGCCACTAATCGCGTGGCCAGTTTTATACAAGATTATGCGGAGGAGCTATGCTAAGCGTCGAACAGTTATCGATTGGCTACCCGCGCCAGAACAGTACGGCGGTCAGTTCGCTCAGCTTTACGGTAGGCAAAGGCGAAATTGTTGCCGTGGTCGGCGGCTCTGGCTCCGGCAAATCGAGCACCGCAGCCGCGCTGGCAGGCTTGCTGCCCAGGCACGCCCGCGCTTCCGGCGCTATCCGCTTTAATCATCAGCCGCTGGAAAATGCCAGCCAGCGCCAGTGGCGTCAGCTGCGCGGCCTGCATATCGGTTTTGTACCGCAGGATCCGGGACAGGCGTTTAACCCGGTAAAAAGCATTGGCAAACAGCTGCTCGAGGCCTATACGCTGCACGGCGTAAGCCATCGCGAGGCGGCGAGTCGGCTGCAAGGGCTGCTCGCCGATGTCGGCCTGGCCGAGAGCGAACGCATACTTGCCAGTTATCCGCACCAGCTTTCGGGCGGCATGCGGCAGCGTATTCTGATCGCCATGGCGCTGTGCCATCACCCGCAGCTGATTATTGCCGATGAACCGACCAGCGCGCTGGACGTCAGCGTACAAAAACAGGTACTGGATACGCTTGCGGCCGCCGTCGCCCGCAAAAATATTGCACTGCTGTTGATTACGCACGATATCAATATCGCGCTGGAACGTGCCGACCGCATTCTGGTGATGCAGGAAGGGCGCCTGGTTGAAAGCGGCACGCCAGCCTCGCTGCTGCGCCATGCGCATCATGCCTTTACGCGGCAGCTGCTGGCCGCTTCGCCAGCTTTTCTGGAGGTGCCCTGGCGGCAGCCTGTCACCGGCGCGAAGCCGCTGTTGCAGGCCAGCGGGCTGCATAAAGCTTTTGCGTTAAAAAATGGCTTTTTCACGGCGGTAGAGGAGGTTTCCTTTCCGGTACTGCGCGGTTGTACCACCAGCCTGGTCGGCGAGTCCGGCTCCGGTAAATCAACCACGGTTCGCCTGCTGATGGGGCTGGAAACCGCTGACGCAGGCGAAATCATTTTTGACGGCGTCAGGCAAACGTTCGCCAGACAGCAGCAGAGCGCCTTTCGCCGCCGCGTGCAGATGGTATGGCAAAATCCTTATGCCTCGCTTAATCCCCGCATGACGCTGGAAGAGATTATTACCGAGCCGCTGCGCGCGTTTAATATCGGCGACCGTCACGCCCGACGAACCAGAGCGGCCGAGCTGCTGGAGGCGGTGGAGCTGTCGGCCACGCTGCTTCAGGCCCGGCCAGGCGCACTCTCCGGCGGCCAGCGCCAGCGGGTGGCGATTGCGCGAGCATTAGCTATCTCTCCGGAACTTCTGATTCTGGACGAGCCGGTATCGGCGCTGGACGTAGCGGTGCAGGCGCAGATACTGAAGCTGCTGGCGCGGCTACAGCGGGAGCTGGGCCTGAGCTACTTGTTTATCTCGCACGATCTAGCGGTAGTGAAGCAAATCTCTGATTACATAGTGATTATGCAGCACGGCAAGGTAGTGGAGCAGGGGGAAGCCAGAAAGATTTTTACCTCGCCTGCAGCGGCCTATACCCAACAGCTGTTGTCGCACGTGCCGGGCAGCGGCAGAGAGCCAAGCGTCGTTGGGCTGGTGTGAGCGCGTTTGCAGTAGTTAAAAAATCGCCGTCATACAGACGGCGATTGATTTGAAGCAGATGCTTATTTCTTATCCAGCGACCAGGTGGCGCTGTTGACCTCGACTTTAACCGGCAGCAGGCCGATTTGCGTAAATTTGTCGGCCAGCGCCTGCTGCTGTTTAAACACTTCCGGCGTCATCCTTTCCGCGCCAAATGGCATTCTCGCAATTGCCCGTTGCCAGATCGGCTGGGGCAAGCCGGTAGAAGTTGAAAGGATTTTCGCTGTCTCTTCAGGATTTTTATTCGCCCAGTCGCTAAGCGTACCCAGTTCGGTAAGTACCTTTTCCGCCGTCTGCGGATGCGCTTCCGCAAACTTGCGGCTGGCCAGATAGAAGGTGTAGTGCGGCACCAGGCCTTCAGCGTTTTGTACCTGGCGAGCTTTGGCGTTGGTTTCAACTTCCGCCAGGTAAGGGTCCCAAATCACCCAGGCGTCCACCGCGCCGCGCTGAAACGCCGCGCGAGCATCTGCTGGCGGCAGGTAGACAGGCGTAATGTCTTTGTAGCTCAGTCCGGCTTTTTCCAGGGCGGCGATTAGCAGATAGTTAACATCGGAGCCTTTGTTCAGCGCCACGCGTTTGCCTTTGAGATCGGCCACTGTTTTGATCGCAGAATCTTGTGGCACCACTATAGCTTCCGTTTTAGGGTTAGCCGGGGAGTGGCCCAGATAGACCAGATCGGCCCGCGCAGCTTGGGCGAAAGCGGGCGGCGCATCGCCGGTAGCGGCTAAATCTATGCTGCCGACGTTTAAGCCTTCCAGCATCTGCGGGCCTGCCGGAAATTCTACCCAACGTACTGCAATGCCCTGTTTTTTAAATTCGCTGTCGAGCGTGCCGCGATATTTCAGCAGCGCAAAGATGTTGGCTTTTTGATAGCCGATATTCACCGTTTGTGGCTGTGTTTCCGCCAGCGCCTGCGCCGAGGTTGCTGTCAGCACCAATGCGGCAAGGCCGCTAAGAAGATAATTTTTCATTGTTTTTCCCCGTAAAAATTCCGTCAGGGCAACATAGCAAATCGGCGGGCAATGGCTTAACGAGTAAAAGTACTGTGCTTAGTACGAAAGATCATTTAGCCAGCGGCGGCAGGCCAATGAAAGCTGGAACGGGTCACAGTTTTCTGCTTTGACCAATTGCGGGCTGTTTAAATTGCGCGCAAAATGCGCAGCTTAAGGGATTTATTAATCAGGTAAACAAGGAAGAAAAAATGAAGAGACTCCCGGTCGTCGCGCTGACGCTGCTGCTCGCCGCCTGCGCCCAGCAAAGCAGCGTGGATCGCCACACCATCCATACCGCCCATCTGATTTCCGAAGCCAATTTCGATCCCAATACGCGTCTGCTGCTGGCGGATTCAATACGCGTTATGCGTCCCGGTTTTGCAGCTATGTACCAACAGGGCGTAGCGGATCGCGCTGCCGGTATGACCAAAGAGCAGATGGAAAACAAAGCGGCTTTGCTACGCGATCCAGCAAACATACCCGAGGCGGCGCTAAAACATCGTTTTCTTAGCCAGGAATATCTGGCGGACAGGCCGGAGAAAGAGCGGAAGATCCTGGCGGAAGCGCTGGCCGCCACCTGGCGCGACGGCTATGAAGGGCGACCCTGAAAAAGGCAAAGGGGCAGAGCGCCCCTTTATTATTTCAGGTATCTGCTGAGTAGCCGAAGCCGCTTTCCGGCAGCGTTACGGTGGTTTGCAAAACAAAATCCTCGGCGCTGCGTCCGGCATAAAAATCATATTCGCCAGCGGCTATACACCATTGCGCTTGCTGCCAGCAGGCCATTACTTTTGGCTCCGGCATCAGCGTGACCCAACGGCTTTCGCCCGGCGCCAGCGCTATTCGCGCGAAAGCGACCAGGCGCGGCACATAAGTTTTATCCCGTGGCTGCGCGTAAATCTGCACCACCTCTGCGCCAGCCCGGTCGCCGGTATTGGTGACGGTTAAGGCGATTTCAACGGCATGCGCATGCTGCGTTACGGCCAAATCCCGCCAGGCAAAACGGGTGTAGCTCAGGCCAAACCCAAACGGGAAAAGCGGCTTCTGACGTGTGCGAGCGTACCAGCGATAGCCGACATCCGAGCCTTCTTTCTCGTAGTCGATATGAATAATATCGCCTTTTACCGGCATGCCCGGCACGGAAGTAGTGGACGCCGGATCGAGCTGCTCTGGGTGCGGCAACTGCTGTTCGCTGGCGGGAAAGCTGACCGGCAGCCTGCCGGAAGGATTGACGCGGCCGGAAAGCACGCCTGCAATAGCTTCCGCGCCGCCGGATCCGGGATACCAGGCCGCCAGCACCGCAGCGACTTCGTCAAGCCAGGGCAGCGTCACCGGGCCGCCGGTTTCCAGCACCACGATAGTTTTGGCATTGGCTTTTGCCAGCGCGGCAATCAGCCGATTCTGCTCTGCGCTCAGCGCCAGCCCTTGCGCGTCGAGTGCCTCCGAGCGCCACTCTTCAGCAAAGAAAATAACCGCATCGGCATCACGGGCCTGGGCCAGGGCCTCGTCACTATTTTCACCGCTGCTGAAGGCGACTTCTGCCGCACCCAGTTCGGCGCGAATAGCCTGTAGCGGGGAAGAAGGGTGGTAAATTTTGCTGGTCTCAATTCCCATAAAGTCAATGCCGGGAAGCTTCAGGCTGCCAACCGGCGTCACGGCAGAGGAACCGCCACCGCACAGCACGCCTGCATCGGCGTGGGCACCAACCACTAACAGCTTCTTAGCGCCTTTCTTCAGCGGCAGCGCCCCGGCATTTTTCAGCAGCACTATCCCTTGTTCCGCTTCGCGCTGCGCTATCAGCCGGTGGGCGGTATAGTCAATATCACCGCCGGGCTTGGCTGGATTATCAACTGCGCCCACGGCAAACAGGCTGCGCAGGATGCGCCTTACCATATCGTCAATTCTGGCCTGCGGCACTTCGCCCGCCGCTACAGCCTCGCGCAGCGGCCGATCGAACCAGACCTGCTCGTCAAGGTTGGCACCTGACTGCACGTCCAACCCTGCCAGCGCGGCTTTGGCGGCAGAGTGCGTAGCGCCCCAGTCGGACATGGCCCATCCCGGAAATCGCCAGTCGCCTTTCAGCACCTTGTTAAGCAAAAAGGCGTTCTCTGAAGCCCATTCACCGTTGACCAGGTTGTAGCCCGGCATAATCGCGCCCGGCTGTCCGATATGAAGGGCAATTTCAAACGCCAGCAGATCGGACTCGCGCATAGCGGTTTCGCTGAGATCGGAACTCACGACTACCCGGCCGGTTTCCTGCGGATTAACGGCAAAGTGCTTCAGGGTCGAGACCACATGCTGCGACTGAATGCCTTTTGCCGAGTAACCCGCCATCAGCCCCGTCAGCAGCGGATCTTCTGAAAGATATTCAAAATTTCTGCCGCCACGCGGCTCGCGGATCAGATTAGCGCCGCCAGCCAGCTGGACGTTAAACCCTTTGGCGAAGGCCTCGCGACCAACCAGTTTCCCCGTTTCTTCGGCCATTTCCGGGTTAAAAGTCGCCGCCAGCAGCAGGCCGGAAGCCAGCGCGGTAGCGTTATCGCCGGGCCTGACATCACCCAGCGCGGAAACGCCAAGGCTGGCATCAGACTGCTGCATGGCAGGAATGCCCAGCCGCGGGATGGCAGGATAATAAGCGGCGGAGCCAATTGCACCTTCCGGCAGCGGCTCATCGCCCAGCGGGATTGCCATTGGGCCGGATAGCCAGGCGAATTTTTCCTCTTCGGTCATCGCCTGCATAACCCGCTCGGCCTGTTCGTCCGGAGTCAGGCCCGGTTCTTGCCACGGATAAGTCATGCTGCCTCCCTGGCTACGGTTAACGCCTGCGCCGCGCAAACCAACGCCAGGTGGCTCAGCCCCTGAGGAAGATTGCCGCGCCAGGCGGCGGTACGGACATCGAACATTTCATTAAAAATTTCTACGTTGCCGCGATCGCACAGGCCTTCGAGGATCTCGTGCATTGCCGTTTCAGCCCGTTCGGTTTCGCCCATAGAGGCGAAAGCCTCTACCAGCCAGAAAGAGCAGGCCACAAATGTACTCTCTTCCTGCTCCACGCCGCTGTAGCGATAAAGCATGGCGCTGTTATGGCCCAGCTCCTGGCGAATCGCCTCATAGGTCGCCAGCATACGCTGGGGATTTACCGAGTTGCCATAGTGGTGCACCAGCGCCAGCGAGGCATCCAGCTTCTCTTCGCTGCCGACGTAAAACAGATAGGCCTGGCGGCTCTCTGACCAGCAGTGTTCTTCAATCCAGTCACGGATGCGGTCGCGTTCTCGCGTCCAGCGGCTGACCCAGGTTGGTTCGATATGCTTGCCTTCAGCCATTGCGACGGCGCGATCCAGCGCCAGCCAGCAGGCCATTTTGGAATGGGTGTAGTGTTGCTCATCCGGCAGCTCCCAGATACCGGAATCTTTCTGCCGCCAGCTATCGGCGCAGCAGTTGGCCAGCTCGCCCAGCATGCGTGAGGTGGCTATATCCAGCACGTGGCCCGCTTCGATAAAGAGCTGCGCGGTGGCGAGCATATCGCCATACATACTGAGCTGCACCTGGTCGCGGGCATTATTACCGACGCGGACCGGCTGCGAGCCTTTATAGCCTTTCAGGGGCAAATAGCTCTCTTCGGGTACTACATCACCTTCCAGGGTATAGCAGGCGCGCAGCTTAACGCCGTGGCGAATAATGGTATGCGTCAGCCATGAGAAGGCGGCTTTACAATCTTCCAGCGCGCCAAGATAAACGAAAGATTTGATAATCAGGCAGGCGTCGCGTACCCAGGCGTAGCGGTAGTCATAATTTTTTTCGCCGCCGATGCCTTCCGGTAATGAGGTAGTGGCCGCCGCCGCCAGCGCGCCGGTTGGCGAGTACCAGAGGAACTTCAGCGACAGTGCCGAACGTTTGACATGGGGTGAAAAAAGTCCTTTGTAGGTCAGATGGCCCACCCAGTCGCGCCAGGCGGTATGGCTGGTTTCGATCCTGTCGTCGATTGAAGCCAGATCGGGCACGGCCAGCGGCTCTTTTTCACTGGCCAACAGCGCCACCATTGAGTGCGAACCAGGCGAAGTCACCAGCCGCGCCTCTACGGCTTCGTCGCAGATCCAGGTGATTTTTACTTCTTCACTGGTTCTGAGCATGGCCATCAGATCGCCGATATGGAAAACTGCACCCTGTTCGGTATCCGCTACCCACGGCGAGCGCGTTTCCGCGACGGTGCCCAATTTAAGCCGCAAATTAAGTACCACTTCGCCTTCAAGGCCTTCTACGCGCCGCGCAAGTTCACTCCAGGGCAGCCGTCCGGCCAGCGAGCTATTCAGCGACTCGGTCAGACGAACCGAACCAGTAGCCGTAGTAAAAACTGTCTCCAGCACGTTGCTGTCGTCGCGATAGCGGCGTTCAACCTGATATTCCTCCTCAGGCTCAATCTGGAAAAAACCGCCAATGCCGGGATCGAGGATGCGATCGAACAGCGGCGGAGAATCAAGATTGGGCGCGCACCACCAGTCAATGGAGCCGTCAGGCGCTATCAGAGCGACCGAGCGTCCTTCGCCAATAGCCGCATAATCGCCGAGACCGGCAAAGCCTTCTTCGCGCACGGGAGAATGGTAGATTGTGTTCTTCACTCGACATCCTTTGTTCAGAATAGAAAGATGGCCTGAGCCATAAAACGCTAAAGGCTTAGCGTTTAACCGCAGGCTTGGGTCTGAAAAGTATAGGTAATATTCCGCTTTACGCAGGCGGCGCTGCTGGTCAGGCGGCGAGAAAAGAACAAAAAGCGGCAGTGACGCGCAGAACGGTGCCCTGTAATGAAAAGAACGATCGGGCTACGGAGAAGAAATCAATAATTCCACGGGAACATCCAGCGCTTTGGCGAGATTATTCAGGGTCAGCAGCGTGATATTCCGCTTACCGTTTTCGATATCGCTCAGGTAGGTGCGATCGATTCCGCTTTTTGCGCTAAGCGCAATCTGGCTTAGCTGCTTGCGTTTGCGCAATCGCCGTATCTGCGCGCCAACGCTAATTAATAAACCATCCCGCAATGTTTTATCCTCAGTCCGTTTTATTGCTCCCTGGAGTAAATTTTTATAAAGGCTTTTTGCCCGAAAAGCTATCATTTTTAATTGAGATAATTCCTGGTCTTCGGCTTAACTCACCGCCCGCCACTACGCCATATTCTCAGCGGTGATAATTCTTAACTCAACCTTGCCATCCAGATAGATATCGGGCTGGAAGCCGGTTTCCAGATGGCGCAGCAATATATCCAGTGCCAGGCGGGCATGTGCTGGCGCATTCTGATCCAGCGTGTAGGAGACCATATCGTCATTCAGCATTTGCCGGGTTACGGAATAAAGCTCGTGAGTGATCACCGTACAGCGCAAATTATGCCGCTGCAAAAGAGTTTTAATTTCGCTGTTGCCTACGCCGGTATTATAAATTCCGGTCACCTGCTGCGCCTTGCGCAAAGCCTGGCCGAACAGAAGTCGAATGATTTCACGCTGATCCTGCCCGGAAAGCACTTCTCTGAGGCGGATATGCGGCGCTCGTTTCTCCATAGCGTCACGAAAGCCATCAATGCGCTGGCGATGGGCGCGATAATCGATGCGGCCGCTGAGCATAATCACTTCGCCTGCTTCATGCAGCGACTTGCTCATCAACAAACCGGCGGTTTTGCCTGCCTGATATTGATCGATGCCGACATGGCACAGCCGCTGCGCCTGCGGAATATCTGTTGCCAGCGTAATCACAGGTACGCCCTGGGCACGACACCAGACCAGGGCTTCATGAATCGCCGGATAATCGTGACCGAAGACAATCAGACCGTCGCGTTTGCCGCAGGCGGCCATCATCAGTTGCGCCAGCTTTTCCGGCTGTGATTCGGCGACATAGGTTTTATGCAGCGTCAGGCGCTGATAGCCGTGCTGGCTGGCTACCGCAGCAAAATCGCTGGCCAGAGTGCGAAAGAAAAAAGAGGGGTTGCCGCTCAGGAAAACCTCTATCTGCCAGGGATGGCGGTACGCTTCCGGCAGAGGGCGCTTCAGGCCTGCCTCGCGCGCGGCCTGGAGCACTTTGCGAGAGGTGGCGGGCGAAACGCCGCCGCGATCGTTCAGCACCCGATCTACGGTCGCTACGCCAACGCCAGCCAGCTCGGCCAGCCTTTGCAGAGTTAACTTCTTCATGATTGTTTCCATCGGCGGTGTTATCCGCACACTGCGGACGGCGGCATAGTATGCGCAGCCCAGGGCGTCTGGCAAGCCGGAAAAAACCGGAAGCTTTTTCCCATTATTACTGCTTACAGGAAGGGACGAAAGCAGGCTGACAGCGGCTTTTTGCGCGGTAGCGACGAAGAAAACGTCGGCTTTGACGAAAAAAGAGACAGCCGTCTTTAAATGATGGAAATCCATCAACGCAAAACTTTTCCATTACGCGGCAAAAATCTATTCTGCCGCCGATGTTAATTTTTTATTAAATCTCTTTTTGATATGTGAATAAAAAGCCTCTGATTTGATAATTACATTAAGAAATTATCAAAAAAAATTATTCTAAAAACATTTTCGCATTGTGAACCATTAGTCGCAGGGAAATCATGAAACGCAGAGAGTTTCTTACTTCGGTGGTTGCGCTGGGCGTAGCCACAACCATGCCTGGTGCCAAAGCCGAGGTCGTCAACGGCGGCCAGCCGTGGCAGCCCGGAAAAGTCAGTACGCCGCCTTCGCCGCCTCGTCAGGGCGGCCTGCAATATTTTACTCAGCACGAGTTTGCCACCGTTGGCGTTATTGCGGAGCATTTTATCCCGGCCGATGAAAATAGCCTGAGCGGCAAAGAAGCGGGCTGCGCTACTTTTATCGACCGCCAGCTGGCCGGAGACTATGGCCGCGCCGCCGCGCTCTACAGGCTGGGTCGTTTTGTTAAGGGCACGCCAGAGCAGGGGCCGCAGTCGCCGTTGACTCCTGCCGAGCGTTATCGTCAGGGACTAAGCGCGCTCGATGCCGCAACGCAGAAACAATACGGCAAAAACTTTATCGATTTGGCAGCCGACCAGCAGGAAAACATTTTGCACGCGATGGAAGCAGATAAATTCGATTTAGGTAAAGACGTCGAGACCAAAGTCTTTTTCGAGCTGCTGCTGCAAAACGTTCGCGAGGGTTTTCTTGCCGATCCGATTTACGGCGGCAACAAAGATATGACCAGCTGGAAAATGATCGGTTTTCCCGGCGCGCGTTATGACTTCCGCGATCTGCTGAGCAAGAAAGGGCAAAAGCTGAATATTATCCCTACCAGCCTGATTGATAACACTCTCTGATTACGAGTTACTAAATGAATAATGTACGTCCAAAAGCTGATGTGGTTATCGTCGGCCTGGGATGGTGCGGCTCTTTGATCGCTGAAGAACTGACTCGCGCCGGATTGAATGTCGTTGCCATTGAGCGCGGTCCGTGGTTTGAAACCGCTACCGATTTTCCGCCTTCTATAGATACTGATGAGCTGCGCTGGGATACCCGCCGCAGTATGCTGCTGCCGCCAGCGGTAGAAACCACGACTTTCCGTAATAATCGTACGCAGCAGGCGCTGCCGACGCGCGACTGGAACCTCAACGAACTGGGCTATAACGTCGGCGGTTCCGGCACGCACTGGGCCGGAATGGCCTGGCGCTTTACGCCCTGGGATTTTCAGCCGTACAGCCAGACCGTGGAACGCTATGGCAAGCAGCAGATCGCCGAAGGGCTGATCCTGCAGGACTGGGGCGTGACCTATGATGAACTGGAACCTTTCTACGATCGTTTCGAAAAAATTGCTGGCGTCTCCGGTAAAGCGGGCAAGCTGAATGGTGAAATCATTCCAGATGGCAATCCATTTGAAGGCAACCGCAGCAGCGACTATCCGCTGCCGCCGCTGGAAGGAATGCGCCTGACGGATATTTTCCGCGATGCGGCAAAATCCCTTGGCCAGCATCCATTTATGGTGCCTGCCGGCCAGGCTTCACGCGCTTATGTTAACCCGCTGGGCGTGCGGATGGGGCCTTGTACCTATTGCGGCTACTGCCTCTACTACGGCTGCGGCAACTTCTCTAAATCCAGTCCGAACGCCTGCGTGATCCCGGCGCTGATGCAGCGTGAAAACTTTACCGTGCTGACCGATTCCGCCGTGGTGCGCGTGAATAAAGCTGAAGACGGCAAAACCGCTACTGGCGTGACCTATATCGATCGCAATAAGAAAGAGTGGGTGCAGCCTGCGGATATCGTGGTGCTTTCTGCTTTCCAGATGCAGAACGTGCGCCTGCTGCTGCTTTCCAAAATCGGCAAGCCTTACGATCCGGTAAGCAAAACCGGCGTGGTCGGCCGCGCCTATAGTTTCCAGACCGTTTCCGGCGCCAGCCTGTTCTTTGAAAACGAATACCTGAACCAGTATATCGGCGCGGGCGCGCTTTCCCAGCAGGTAGATGATTTCAACGGCGATAACTTTGACCATACCGGCATGGGCTTTATCGGCGGCGCAGGCATCCTGGTGGTGGCACGCGGTGCCCGTCCTATCGGTAACGCAGACGTGCTGCCGCCGGGAACGCCACGCTGGGGCAAAGAGTGGAAAAAAGCCTATACCCACGCTTTCCAGAACGGCACCTTTATTTTCGGCCAGGGCACCAGCTTCTCGCATGAAGACTATTACCTGGATCTGGATCCGGAGTATGTCGACGACAACGGCAATCCGCTGCTGCGCGTTACCTTTGACTATAACGAGAACGATCGCCGCTCGGCGAAGTTTATCGAAGAAAAAAGCGTCGAGCTGGGCAAGGCAATGGGCGCGAAAACGGTTATCGGTACTAACTCGGCATCCGGCAACTATTCGCCTTATAACTTCGCCAGCGACCATACCATCGGCGGCGCGGTGATGGGTACCGATCCCAAAACCAGCGTACTGAACCGCTATCAGCAGAGCTGGGATATGCACAATCTCTTCGTCCTCGGCGCTTCTTCGTTCCCAAACAACGCCGGTTATAACCCGACGGGCACTATAGGCGCACTGAGCCTGTGGACGGCGAAAGCGATCCTTGAACAGTATCTGAAAAATCCTGGCCCGCTGGTAAAGGTGTGAGATGAAAAAGACGACAATTCTGGGCGGCGTGGCTTTTATCGCCGCAGCGGTGGCCGCCGGTATGCTGTGGCAGAATGGCGATACCAGCGCGGACGACGTGGCGGACAATAAGATCCTGACCAGCCAGCCGCCGGGCGCGGCGGATGCTGAAGCCGTAGCGCGGGGAAAATATATCGCCATCGCTGGCGACTGCGTGGCCTGCCATACCGCGCCTGAAAGCAAAAACGCCTTTGCTGGCGGCTACTCAATCAGCACACCATTCGGCGGCATTTTTGCCAGTAATATCACGCCGGATAAGGAAACCGGCATTGGTAACTGGACCGAACGGGACTTTTACCGCGCCGTGCGCCACGGTAAAGGCAAAGAGGGCGAAAACCTCTATCCGGCGATGCCTTACAACGCCTATGTCAAAGTCAGCGATAAGGATATGCATGACCTCTGGATGTATATGCGTTCAGTGAAGCCGGTGCATTACGCGGTGCCGGAAACCAATCTTGGCTTTCCGTATAACATCCGCCTGGCAATGATGGGCTGGAACCTGCTGTTCTATAAAAACAGCGGTTTCACGCCGGATATGAGCCGCAGCGCGGAGTGGAATCGCGGCGCCTACTTAGTGGAAGGGCTTGAGCACTGCGGCGCCTGCCACACGCCAAAAAACATGTTGGGCGGCGATCGTGATGCCTGGCTTCAGGGGAGCAACCTGTCGGAATGGCACGCGCCAGATATTACCGCCAACAGCTATACCGGCATCGGCGGCTGGAGCGAGCAACAGATCGTTGATTATCTGAAGCTGGGCAGCAACCACGTTGCAGTTGCTTCCGGGCCGATGGCGGAAGCAGTAACCAACTCGACGCAGCATCTTACCGCTGACGATCTACACGCGATTGCGGCTTATCTAAAATCGCAGCCGGACTCCGGCACGCAAAAACCGCAGCCGCTGGCGGCAGATGACCGCATCATGAAGATGGGTGAAAACGTCTATTCCGCCAACTGCGCCGCCTGCCACAATAGCGACGGTAAGGGCATCCCGAACCTGGCTGCCGGGCTGGCAGGCAATCCGGGACTGCAGGCGGAAGATGCTTCCTCCATTATCTCGACCATCCTTCAGGGCGGTCGCGGCGCGGTAACGCAGGGCAATCCTACCAGCGGCGCCATGCCTGCTTTTGCCTGGAAACTTTCCGATGAGCAGGTCGCGGCCGCCGCAACTTATCTGCGTAACAGCTGGGGCAACGCGGCTTCGGCGGTAAAACCAGAAGAGGTTGCGGGCAAGCGTAAGGTGTTGAATCTGCCTGACCAAATGCCAGAGCATTAACAATCTACAGGCGGCGCAGTAGCGCCGCCCTGTTTATCCAGATAGCCTGCCTTGCCAGAAGTTGCTGAAAAACCACGCGTTCGCTCGTGCCTCGCCACACAATTCTCCGGGAGTTGTTACACTCAGAGCTGGTGTCTCAACAGGAGTAATCATGAAACTGGGCTTTGCTTGTAAATATTTTAACGCCGAGGCAAAACAGCCTTTTCCGCTAAGAGCCACCACGCGCACCCGTTTTTTAAGCCTGGACAAAGCAGCGCGGCTGGCGCTGATTAGCGAAATTTCACAGCACAATTTAACTAATCTTTATCTCACTCTGGAAGCGCTGGCAAAAGAGCCGGAAGCCTTGCGCATGATGCGCCTGGGAAGCGATCTGCTGCCCTTATTCACCGTGCCGGAGGCCGGGGAACTTTATCAGGATTATCTGCCGGAGCTGCACGGAGACTTTGCAAAATGCGGTGATTTCGCCCGCAAGCATAATATCCGGTTGTCCTTCCATCCCGGCCAATATTCCGTGCTGGCTTCCGATAACCCGCTGGTGGTGGAGCGCGCGATTGAAGATGTGGAATATCACACGCTATGCGCAAAACTGATGGGTTACGGCAAAACGTTTCAGGATTTCAAAATCAACATTCATATGAATGGCAAAGGGGGATTCGAAGGCTTTAAAAGCGCCTTTGCACGACTAAGTCCGGAAGCAAAAAACATGCTGACGGTAGAAAACGATGAAATCTCCTGCTCGCTGGATGATGTGCTGCAGGCAAAAGAACTTTGCCCAATTGTGCTGGATATTCACCATTACTGGGTTAAAGAGAACGAATTTATTAAGCCGGACGATCCGCGTATTGCGCAGATCCTTGAGTCCTGGCGCGGCGTTCGTCCTGTATTGCACTATTCGATTTCGCAGGAAGGCATTATTCCTGAACAGGGATTCCCCCAGCAGGAAGAATTAGGCGTACCTAAAACCAAACTGCGCGCCCATTCGGATTACTATTTTAACGATACGCTTAACGACTGGGCTTTATCCTTTAAAGAGTTCGATATCATGTGCGAGGTGAAGATGAAAAACCTTGCCAGGGACAAGCTGTATACCTACAGCAGGAAAAGCACGCGTTAATAATAGAAAGCATGCGCTGCCTTCAACCGCCAGCGCATGCTGCCAGCACTAAAGCTTGCCTTTGCGCGTCTGTTCTGAAGTGGTAAAACGAGTTTCGCCATGCGCGATATCGCCGCCGCCCTTAACGCTTTTCAGCTGTACCGTATTGCCTTTCTCCCAGGCATTGGCGCCAGCGACTACCGGATGCGCCACGATATCCTTGCGTTCCGCGCGGATTTTTTTCGAATCCACATCAAACCTTTTATCCCTGTCGATCAGCAGGCGCGGGTCCATTTGGCCATCAGCGGTAAAGCCCATCATCAGCGCCGGAATGCCAAGCGGCAGCGTTTTATCGCGGTCGGTGTGCCAGGTATGCCAGGTTTTGCCATAGGTATTAACGATGCGCGACATCAGCGCTTTTTCCGCCAGCGGCGGCAAGCCTGGCGCGATGAGCGTGCCCGATTTGACCTCGTACTGATGGCTGTGCCAGTACTTTTTCTCTTCCAGCGGCAGCGTTTTAAACAGCCGCTCGCTGATAATGTACTCCACGCCCATCAGTTTGGCATCTTTAGTGTTGCCGTCATAAATCACCGCCTGCATCACATCGTCATTTAGAATGGTGACATAGTGATGCGCTTCCATCTGGCCATTGTGGTCGCCATTATAGAAATGAAAACCGTCCAGATAGGCGTTGATGGCATCGATCGGCGGTCGTGACTGTATTGCTGCTGCGCCGGTATCCAGGACTTTCTTTTCTGTAGAAGTTGGCGCGCCGGGTGCCGTAACGTTAGAAGGCGTATTATGAGCGCCGCAGCCACACAGCAGCAGGGCGAGCAGAGGCAGGGTTCCTTTCATCATAACTCCATTGTTGAAAGTGTCTGAAATTGTTTAATGCTGATACAAAATGTCAGTAAAAGCCTGGCAGGAAACGGCTGCTTCGCAATGATAATAATAAGAAATGCCATGGAAGAGGCTGCTTATTCCAGCAGCCGCCGTGCTGAAGCGTTGGCCTCGCTGACAACTTTGCCGCTGTCGATATGTAACATTTTTCCGTTACGTTTAAGGATTTGGCCATCGACTATCACCGTATCGACGTTTTGCGGCCCGGCAGAATAAACAATCAGCGCAGCGGGATCGCCGCCGCCAAAACCGCTCATATTCAGCGCCTGCGGATCGATAATCTGAATATCGGCGCGCTTGCCTGGCGCAATACTGCCGGTAATTTTATCCAGGCCGATTGCCTGTGCGCCGCCAAGCGTTGCCATTTCTAATAAACGGTGAGGATCGGGCTGAGATTCATCTTTGGTTGCGCCGCTTTGTGTCAGCGCCGCCAGCCGCATGGTAGCGAACATATCGGCACTGCCTGCCAGCGCGTTGCCGTCCAGACCCAACCCGAGCCGCTTAACGTTGTTGAAATGGTCGATCCTCGTCAGGCCATAGCCGACGCGCTGCTCGCTAATCGGGGTCAATGCCAGCCCGCCACCCGCTTTTTCCAGTGCCGCCAGCTGCGCAGGTTTGGCATCGGTGGCGTGAATAACCGTGACGAAAGGAGTCAGATAGTGACGTTCAATCAGGGCGTTGAACATGGCATCCGGCTTGCCGCTAACGTGAACCTGCACCGGCAGATGATTTTCCTGCGCAAAGCGAAATTCCCGATCGCGCATCGCCCAGTTTTGTTGGTCTTGCATATCACGCGGCAGCCGCCACGCCAGCCCAAGCGATACGCGTGGCGAAGAACTTTTTAACAGGCTGCCCATATGTTGCAGATCGACAGGGGTTTTAGTGGTTTTATCCGGGCCGCCATAAAACATAATGGCGCGAATACCCGAATCGCTTAACGCTTTATAACCGGCGTCGCCCCAGGCTGGCCCGCGAACATTATCGAAAAAATCGCCGCTGGCGGTTATACCTGCGGCGAGAAGTTCAATAGCGCCGCTGTAGATCGAAGTATAGATATCCTGCGGCTGCATTTTAGCCCCAAGCTTAGTGCTGACCGGGGAAAATTCGCCGTCTTTATTGCGAAACTGGCCGCGCAGCGTTGTAATCCACAGATGAGAGTGAGCATCCACAAAACCCGGCAGTATATATTTGCCGCTGGCGTCGATCACTTCTGCATCTGCTTCGCTGAGATTTTTGCCGGTCTTAATAATGGTATTATTGCGGATCAATACATCGCTGTTTGCTGCGTCATCAACGCCGGGCTGCATGGAGATTAGATAGCCGTTTTTAATCAGCAATGCGGCAGGGCGTTCCGCTGCCTGGACAGATGGCAGGCAGCAAAGCAGGGTAAACAAAAGGGAAGAGCGCATAAGCTTCTCCATTAATGGCGGTAAAAGGTAAACGTATAGTCGTTAATGTGCGGAACGTCCTTTATTCAGGCCGACAGCAATGATGGAAAACTGGCAAAAGAAGCAGGAACATCTAATGCCGGTCGGCTCTATTCGGACAATGCTCAGCGGTACTCAGCGCAATTTTCGACTAATTTAAAAAGGAAGATGCTTAATTTCTAAGGAGAAACCTTTGACGCAACAAAAATCCCCTGCCGAAGATATTCAGTCCACCGAGCTGATGCAGACCAGTGAAGCCTGGAACGGCACGCCTTATAACGCTTATCCAGACGGCAAACCCCAGCTTACGGTAATGAAAATGCATATACCGCCGCACTCATCGCTGCCCTGGCACTCGCATCCGATGCCGAATATCGCTTATCTGTTGTCAGGTGAGCTTACTATTGAAGACAAAGAGAGCGGCAGGACGCACCAGGTAAGGGCTGGCGAAGCGCTGAATGAATCTACTGGCGATATCCATCGTGGCTACACCACAGAAAAAGCGGCTGAGCTGATTATCTTCTACGCGGGTGCTGAAGGGCTGCCGCTGTCGGAGCCTTTACCCGGCGAACCAGCGGAGTTTTAACGACGCTCTAACAGGATGTAACAAGCAAAGGCAGACAATATGGCGCTTCGGCATTACTATGTCAGCTTCAACGCGCGTCGTTAAAGGGCATCATGCTATGAAAAAAATTGGGTTTCTTTCTTTCGGCCACTGGACGCCTTCGGCTCAGTCGGCCACGCGTTCGGCGGCGGATGCGCTGCTACAATCCATCGATCTGGCGGTTGCGGCAGAAGAGCTGGGTGCCGATGGCGCTTATTATCGCGTCCACCACTTTGCCCGTCAGCTCAGCGCGCCTTTTCCTCTGCTGGCCGCCGTAGCAGCACGGACTAAAAACATCGAGATCGGCACTGGCGTAATTGATATGCGCTACGAAAACCCACTCTATATGGCAGAAGACGCGGGCGTGGCGGATTTAATCAGTGGCGGTCGTTTACAGCTCGGTATCAGCCGCGGCTCGCCGGAGCAGGTTATTGATGGCTGGCGCTACTTTGGCTACGGGCCGCAGGAAGGCGAAAGCGATGCCGATATGGGTCGTCGTCATACGGAAGCCCTGCTGGAAGTTTTAAAAGGTGAAGGCTTTGCCAAGCCAAATCCGCAGCCAATGTTTCCTAATCCGCCTGGATTGTTACGGCCAGAACCCTATTCACAAGGGCTGCGCGAGCGTATCTGGTGGGGTTCAGGTTCAGATGCCACCGCCGTATGGGCGGCTAAGCTGGGCATGAACCTGCAAAGCTCAACGCTGAAGGATGACGAGACCGGCGAACCTTTCCATATTCAGCAGGCAAAACAGATCCGGGCCTACCGCGCCGCCTGGCAGGAAGCTGGTCACCAGCGTGAGCCGCGTGTGTCGGTCAGCCGCAGTATTTTTGCGCTGGTCAACGATCAGGATCGCGCCTGGTTTGGCAGCAGCGGGCAGGGCGGCGATCAAATCGGCTACCTTGATGAAAAAACGCGGGCCATTTTTGGGCGTAGCTATGCCGCCGAGCCGGAAAAACTGATTGCGCAGCTGGCAAAAGATGAAGCTATTGCCGAAGCGGATACGCTATTGCTGACCATTCCCAATCAGCTTGGCGTGGATTACTGTGCGCACGTGCTGGAAGCAATTCTGAAGTATGTCGCGCCGGAATTGGGCTGGCGGTAAGAGTCCGGGCAAACTGTTTATTTAATGAAGGCTTCCGGCGCAGCAGTAAATTTCTGCGCCGATAAACGTGGCGGCGTTGTTACCAGAAAGCGCCGCCATTTTATTTCTATAATGAGGCCGGGTAGAAGTTTGCTGCGCGCTGTAAGACAGCTTTAAGGTTTAGTTCACAAGCAGAAAGGTCCCGCAAATGTGACGCTGTCACATTTTTTAAGCTGGCTGAATGCACCTCGGGACTGATTTCCTCTGGTCAGGTCTTCATCGCATGGACAGACTGACAGCCAGGCTACTCCAAAAAAACTTCCTGACCTTAATTGCTCTCTGGCCATTTTCGGATCGAAGAAGTTATCAAAGAAGCCCTGGTCTAACTTTCAATAGTTACAACATACAATAAGTATAAAAACTTTCCTATCTTCAGGCCACCGTGCATACATCGTCAGGCAGGAAAGATGATCCTTATAGAGTGAACCCTGTTCATATGGAAAGGGCAGGGGACTAAACCCTGTCTCAGACGTTGCGCTCAGAACGGGCTCGGCTGTACTCAACATCAGCATGCCAATATTTGATTGGTTAAAGCGGCATCGGTGGGTGACTCAGATTAAAAATCTATGCCATTATTAATCGTTTTTCACTAAATAATGGCTTTTTACAGTAGGCATCACCTGCTTCAGGAAAATGTTAAATTTTTGAAGACCGGAGCGGCGTGAATTATTTGTTATGCCATATAGGTTGAAGAAAATATCACTATATTTCTGAGCTTTTGTTTGATGACTCAGGTAAAACCCATTTGCCATCAGCATTCATGCCTTGCTTCCATTCCCCAATGGGGGAATTTCCCCCTGTATAAATTTGTCCAAAATTCTCGGTCCCCTCTATTAACTTATTCCTCACCAGATTTTTTGACAGGCCGCTTGCATCCAGGTAAGAAGCCACAACGCCAGGGCCTGTTGCAGAGACTGTCACCAGATGCCTGAGTAATGGAACAGACCTTTTTCCCTCCCACATGAGATCATCGATAGTCAGGCCTTCTCTGGAGTAATCGTTCATTAACTTTGTTAACTCGCCTTTTCCTGCCGTTTTTCCACATCCCATTTCAGGCACTATGCCCTCATAAGGCGCAACCGCAGCATTGAGCATTTTTTCTATCCCCTTCGAATTTTTTGGTGCCGCAATAACAGCGTTTGAAAATCTTACGCCTCTTTCCGATTTCTCCTGAAAAATAAGGCAATCAATTTCACCCGTACTGCTTTGCCTTTGCGCTTTTATATCACCTAACGGTGCTTTCATGGCAACATCTACATCCATATAAATACCACCGTAATCTTTCAATACTGCCAGCCTCATGATGTCTGAAGCTGCTGCATAGTTTTTAAAATTGTTATCAGTACATTCTCGACTAATTGCAGCTGCAACCTTTGTTGATAAATTTGGCTGCTTTATGTTAATTCTGGAAAATATAGCCTGGCTATAACCTTTATTTAATATCTGGTTTTTGAGTTTTTCTGGATTATCTGACCATAGCGTGATGTTATACTCTGGGTTGGTTTTTGATGCGCTGATAATATTATGTATTGCGCTGTCGGAGATTTTCTCCTTACCTAACCATATATAATGAATTTCTTTTGGGATATTGTTAGCGCTGGTTGCTAAGCTGTTTCCCTGTCTTGTTAATGAAGGAACATCATTACCTTGTCTGATGCCGATCATGTTTTCTGCTAAATTTGATTTTAGACTTTGTTTTTCATTAATTTCTCTGGTGTTTTGAAGTGGGGATAATCCACTGAAATTGCTGATCTTCATGCTTTTTACCTGTATCAATTGGTGCATTAACTCTTTTTCATATGCTTCTTACGCTAATCCTTTAACGGAGAGGCGTGGCTGGTGCCTTATCGGTAAAGATGCTATCCGCCTTTTTGCGCGCTCTGATTTGGATATCAGGGGACTACTGGCTGGTTGATGCCCGCGACTAACAAAAAATTCGCACTAATTTGTATCCCCAATCCACTATTGGATAACTGGCGTCTGTTATAACAAATAATCGGTCTGATAAACATATAAACGGTGTGGTTTTTTGTAAGCGGCAATATGTAGTATTTCCAATGGTTGCGGAATTGTGAATATATGCCCGGCCACTTCTTGCTTTATGTTTGCAGAAATGACGATCAAAGGACATCTGAGACCACTGAAAAAGGCGTCAAACATAGAATATGTTTTTTTACATTCCACTAAGCATCATCCCCCTAATCCAATAGTATCTGGTCACCTAATCAATCCGGTTTGAGTCACCGATCGTGACTATAAAACAGGCCGTAAAAGCCTGGGCAGTGGCTCCTGGACAGCGTAAAAAGCAGCCCACGGCTGCTTTGATCTTGCCCTGTAGCGTTCACTATTTGCTTCCAAACCCGGTGCCAGCCGTGCCTGACGCCGCCTTTTTGCCCGTTCCCGGTCTTTACGCAAAGATTCCGATAAAAATTAACGAGTTTCACCGTAACGGCAGGTAAATATTGCCCGATTTATACTTTTTTATACACAGGTAATCCCCATTTTCTGTGGATAAACCGACTCAAAGGGCGCCACCCCTGGTCAAAAAAAAGACCACTGGATAACTTACATGTTTTTTACCTTATCTGTTTGATTGTAATATTAAAAAGTCATGATTATGGGATAACATTGAGCTAAGCATAACCAGACTGGATGCTTTATGGACAAAACTGCTATTCGAGCCTTGCAGGTTGTTTATAGTGCAATTGCACATGACTTAACCGGCTGCTAAAGAGATTTAGCTGTTTTTCGGTCAAATAAATTATTAAGGAATAGTAAGTGGATATTCTTATAACTATTCTCCTGCGCTGAAAGTTAAAAACCAATAAGATGTCTTGATTGTTGATGGGCGGCTATTAAATAGCGATCAAAAAAGACGAAAGCTTTGCATAGTAGTTTTTTATTCTTTTAAAGCGGGGGATGGGTGAGATGAAGAATTTATTAGTGCTGGTTACGCTGGCAGTTAGCGGAATGAGCCATGCCGGTGAAAGCGTTACTTTAAGAATTGCCGATCAAAAAGGGAATATGCACGCGCAGCTGGAAGCTTCAGGATTGCTTAAAAATCTGCCGTTCAAAATCGAGTGGGCAGAATTTCCCGCCGCCGCGCCGCTGGCGGAAGCCTTGAATGCGGGTGCGGTAGATGTCGGTATTATCGGCGATGCGCCTTTATTATTTTCGGTAGCTGCCGGTTCTCAGGTGAAAGCTATTGCCGTTGATAAGTCCGATCCAGTGGGAACGGCTGTGATAGTCGGTAAAGATTCTACGCTAAGCAGCGCCGCCGATTTAAAAGGTAGGAGTATCGGCACGGGAAGAGGTTCGATCGGCCATTTTGTCGCCTTAAAAGCGCTGGCGCAGGCCGGGATCAAAGCAGATGAAGTGCGCTTTCGCTATCTGACGCCCGGCGACGCCAAAATTGCGCTGGCCAGCGGTGCCGTGGATGCCTGGGCAACCTGGGATCCCTATACCGCGCTGGCGGAAACTTCCGGCACGGGCCGCGTGCTGGTTAATGGGCGGGGGCTGACCACGGGTAACAGCTTCCTGGCGGCAACGGACAGCGCGCTTGCTAATCCCGCGAAACGCAAAGCCCTGCAAAGCTATGTTAATTTGCTGGCGCAGGCCGAACAGCGGGCCTATGCGGATATCGACGGTTATTCGGCCACGCTGGCAAAAATCATCGGCTTTCCTCAGGATGCAGTAAAACTCTCTTTCAGCCGTAGAAAAGCGCACTGGCAAACCATTGATGCGCAAACGGTAGCGCAGCAGCAGGCAACGGCGGATTTTTATCAGCAGCAGGGATTAATTGCGAAGCCTCTTAAAGTCGAGCCCACTTTCTATCGTGGCATAGAGGTTGCCAGCGGCAAGCATTAAGCTATTACAGTTGGCGTTACGGATATTAATCGTAGCGCTAACCTTTTATAGATCTATCTCCACATAGGAAGGCTGACTCAATGAACACTCTTCGGCAGAGATAATAGAGGTGGCTAAAACCACCAGAGGACTTTTTTTATCGCTCCAGAAAGGGATAGTTATTTTGATAGTTTGGGTATAAAGTTGCCCCCACTCGCCCAGCAGTACAGGCGCATCACCATCCTTTAACGCCGATCTGTGTAGTAACACAGCGGTAGCCTGATGGGTATTCAGTTCTTTATGATTTGCCGTGACCTGCTGAAGCGTTGTCTGCGCTGCCCATGATTCTACAGTTGCGCAATAATCCAGTGCCTCAGTATTTGCCATACAGAGGCCTGGCGCAAGCAAGCTCATGATTAAGATTATTTTTTTCATTATTGCACCACTAACTCCCTGTCGGTTGAGCTCACGATTTCCTGCCGGGCATGACGCCCGACGATAATACAGCCTTCAGAAGCATTTCCCGGTTCTTTTTTGCTGTCCCCGTGTATACGGAAAGCGTCGCGGCCATACATTTGATTTCCTCCTGAAGGTTCCAGAATAATAGTCAAAGGGCCTTTCGAATCAGTGTAACTTCCTATGGTATAGCGTCCCCGAGGAATAGGGCCTAATCCGTGTAGTGATTCTGAAGCGGGGTTGTTTTTATGGAACCCTTTTCCGCTATATCCCCGATCGATAAGCTTATCGTCATGATAGAGCTCGCCTGAATATTGGTGATAAATCCATGTCATAGTGCAATCTCCTTATTTTAACAATTTCTCCTGCCGACACAGAATCATCAATGCCTGTTATTTTTGCAAGTAATTTAATAACAGATTCAGACTGAGAAATAAGTTAATTAAAGAACGGGGGCCTGACTGCTGATCTGATGTTGGTAGTAGCGGCTGAGCGAAATCCCTGGAGCAAGGCCTTCAACAATAAGCCAGAGCTCAGCGAATGGCGGCAGCAAGAAGAAAGCGCGGCTTCAACGTTCTGGTGATTTATTACCGCGTTAATCCAGTACCAGGTTCAGAAGCTTTGCTCCATCAAATCCACCATTGCGCCCTGATGCGCATCGACGTTACGGATATAGCGCATCAAGGTTTCCGGTTTTTTCCAGGTTCCTTCCTGCATTATTTGGGCAACGCTGTAGCCCCGTTTCGCCATATCCTGTGCAGCGCCAACACGGGCGCTATGGCCGCTCCAGCCGCTATAACGTTTTTTGTTTGCCTTCACCGATTGTTGTGGCCCAACTGTCCGCCATGCCTGGGTGAAAATAGTCTCAAGGGCGGGTGTGCTCAGTGGTTTTTCCGTGATAATAGTGACTTTATCGGAACGGTGTACCGGACAGAAAAGAAAAGCGTCCGGTTCGCTCGCCAGTCCCGCTACCTTGATCCATTCAGTCAGGCGCTGGCTGGAAAGGGTGCTCAAAGCTTTAATCAGCCCGCCGGTTTGAACGATAGTTTTTGTCCAGCCTACGTCCAGAATAATGCGGCCGTCCTCCGCACGCGTAATATCACCAACCCGTAAACGGGCCAGTTCGCTAAGGCGCAGCAGCGTACCATAAGCCACATGCAGAAATGCCAGGTTACGCGTTTCCTGCTTGCGTGTCGCCTGCGACCAACGTTTATCGATGTCCAACAAGTCGGTCAATCGAAATGGAACCGCCTGTCCGGTACGCTCACCAGCGATCACGGCTGAACGGTTAATTTTCTTTATTGTGCGGAAAACGATGGGAGAAACCGTAGGCGAAACCACTCCAGCATTACGGTGCAGCATGGCAATTAAAGAGGCATGGGTGGCAATGGTTGAAGAGGCGCGACCGGAGAGCTGGAGCCAGGTTAAGTAATCACGCAAATCGGCCGCAGCCATGGGCAGAAAAGGGCGCTGGTTTTCCGTTGCCCATTGCCAGCAGATGCGCATCACGCTTAACAGCTGTCGCCAGGTATTGGCGGAAAAAGCCTCCTTATCCTGAACAAACTCTTTTAACCGTTGCGTTATCTCTTTATCCGCCGATATTGTCGGTAAAAAGGCGTCTGCTGCCGTTAGCTGTTGCATAAAATACGTCCCCATCGCACTGCCTGAAAAAGCTTCAGGTGGCGATAGCTTTTCTCGATCCGATAAAATAAGGGCATCATCTTACCGCCCGCTTGAATAGCTGTCCTGACTTTATATAAGGCCGGGATAACAGGCGCACAAAATTTCACCTGCGAAAATAAAGCAGGAGCCTGAACAGGGTCTACACTTATCTCCTGAAATAGCAGGAGAGCTAAGCATGCCTGACCAGGTTCTTGTTTTTGACGTTAATGAAACGCTTCTGGATATAGAAGCAGTAAATCCGATTTTCGGCCGGATATTTAATGACCAGCAGGCTATGCGCCAGTGGTTTTCAGAACTGATCCTCTATTCGCAGTCACTCACTCTCAGTGGCGACTATCACCCTTTTGGCGAGCTTGCAGTAGCCGTATTACGAATGGTTGCTGATATAAGAGGCATGCAACTTTCTGAACGCGATATTGCCGAATTCAGCCAGCGAATGGCGACGTTGCCGGCGCATCGGGATGCCGCGCCAGCTTTGGAAATGCTCAGCGCGGCAGGTTTTCATATGGTAACGCTTACCAACTCATCAGCCGAGGCTGGCCAGCAAGCGCTGGCGCAATCGGGTCTGGATCGCTTCTTTGCCCGGCAATTTTCAGTTGAGGAGGTTAAGCGATTTAAACCCGCTCCTGAAAATTACACCCATGTTGCGCAGGTATTAGGAAAAGAGGCGAGATCCCTGCGACTGATTGCGGCCCATAATTGGGATGTTTTGGGCGCAATAGCCTGCGGATGGAAGGGCGCGCTGGTTACGCGGCCAGGGAATGCAGCCCTGAGCATTGGTGGGCAGCCTGACATAGTGGAAAAAGATTTGCTGGCCCTTGCTCAGCGCATTATCGACATGGATTAACCCCGGTAAGAAAGGAAACTAGTCTCAGCAGGTGAATGCAATAAGAGGCTGTAAATTTAAGTAAAAATGAATGCTTTATAACGTTAACGAACCGATGATATTAAGCCAAAATTAACCCCTTTCCGGGCTAAAATTCAGGATTCAACGGGAACAGATGCCATATTCAACCTCCTTTCGTGTATTTACGGTTTTGGCGCTTATGACGCTGGCGGGCTGTTCCTCTCATACAGCCGATGAGGCAAAACATCGCGCAACGGGCGAAACGACCAGCCAGGCTGGCGAACCCGATCTTATTCCGGTTATAGCGGCATTACACGATCAGATGTATTCATGGGAAGGCACACCTTATCAGTGGGGCGGCACAGAACTTTCCGGCGTCGATTGTTCAGGTTTCGTCTGGCGTACGCTCAGGGATCGCTTTAATCTGCCTATGAAGCGCGTGACTACCAGCCAGCTAATTCATATGGGAACACGGATCCAACCCGAACATTTGCAGCCTGGTGACCTGGTTTTTTTCCGGGTTAATCGGCAGATGCATGTTGGTTTTTATGATACCGATCGCTACTTCCTCCATGCTTCGGCCAGCCGTGGCGTAATGCGTTCTTCACTGGATAACGTTTACTGGAAATCTGTTTTCCTGGAGGCCCGCAGGTTACCCAAGGAGCGGGGCGCGCAAATCTCCCTTAATTACGACCAGCAGGATAAGGACGTGCTGGCAAAAAATTAATGCCTGGCCGCCAGCCTGATTCCCTGTATGGGGATCAGGCGGCATTGTAAAGCCGTCAGCGATAAACGACTTCTATCCCAATCCGATCTCTCTTTCTCCTCTTTTCCTCATAGATGCCTGATATATTTTGATCGCGCTACGTTAATTCTGGCGGTTTTGCAGGGGGGCTGCCTACCAGAATTTACGTAGCGCACGCTATTCATAGTGTTTGTTTCAACGGCAAAACCGGCCTGAAAGCGCTGTCTGCCCTGTTCTGACTTTATATAAGTCCCATTATATAAAGTCAGAGGTCTGCAGATAGCTTGTTATGGCCTGTTGAACTACTGTTCCAGAAAGAGCCGGGCGCTCCCGGCGTTGTTTTTACTGATAAAGTCAGGGATTATTTACTCCTGAATTTTTGTTAATAAGAAATCACCTGCATGATCGATCCTTGTTCAGCGCCGCCGCGCACCCGGCTGGCCGCCTTTATAAAAAGATTCTGGCCGCGTCCGCTGGCGGCGGCTCCGCGACAAATTTTAATCTCAGGGTTGGGGGCCAGCATTGGCCTGTTGGTAACCAGCCTCTTCAGCCACTGGGTGCTGGGCGGGGTAAACATTGCCCTGATTGCGCCAATGGGCGCTTCCGCCGTGCTGCTTTTCGCCGCGCCCAATAGTCCGCTGGCGCAGCCCTGGGCAGTTATCGGCGGCAACTTCGTTGCGGCCATCACCGGCCTGACCGTAGTGCATTATATTGAGCAGCCCGTTATCGGCGCGGCGCTTGCCGTAGGTTTATCAATTGTGCTGATGTTTAAATTACGTTGCCTGCATCCGCCCGGCGGCGCAATAGCCTTGACTACGGTACTGAGCGGCCATGCGCAGGGGATGAGTGGTTATCATTTTGCGTTTGCGCCGGTGCTGCTCAATTCCGTTGCGCTGACCGTTGTGGCGATCCTCTTCAATAACCTGTGCGGGCGCCGCTACCCCCATCCACTGGCGGCCATTGAACCGCAGCCAAAAGAGGTGCAGATGCAGGTAGCGATTTCGCGGCAGGATCTGCATCAGGCGCTGATGAAAGGCGAATTTCTGGATATCGACGAAGAAGATTTACAGGAAGTTTTGCAGCAGGCAGAAAATATTGCCCAGGCCCGTCAGGCAGGAAATATCCTGGCGCAGCAAGCGCTGCTTAACGGCAAAAACTAATGTGCCTCATAGCGGAGGCAGCCAGTTGAGGCCTCCGCTATCGCTTATTAATGGTGGGGCTGCGCCAGCTCTTCTTCTCTCAATCCGCTTGCTTTCAGAACGGAATCAAGCGGTACGCCCAGCGAAAGCAGATTTTCCGCCATTTCTCTTTTTCCCTCAAGGCGGCCTTTTTCCTTACCCTGTTCAATGCCTTGCTCAATGCCTGTCTTCAGGCCTTTCTGCTCAAAATATTGCGCTATAGTCATCAGCTTCTCCTTGTGCTGCGGCACTCGCCGTGCCAGTTCATGAACAAAAGCGGCTGGCTCAGCGGTTTCGCCAGCCAGCACAAGATAGTTTATCAGCGACGAGAGTTGCTGTCCCGTCATCTCCTCTTTTTGCAAAATAGCAACCAGCTTGTTCATTAAGCTGGCCATATCCCGCTGGTAGATGTGCTTTTGCAGCAATGTTAACGCTGCCATGCTGCGATGGTTCATTATTTCTTCATCGGGAATAACGGTTACGTCAACCAGGGGAAACTGCCGGTTGTAAAGCTCCGCGGCCAGCTCCGGATTGTCGAATTCATCGAGCCAGCGAACCGGATAAGGGTAGGGGCTGCGCTTGCCGGCGTAAAATAAAACCGGGATCACCAGCGGCAGCTTTTCGTAACCAGCATCAAGATGGCGCTGCATAGCGCCAATAGCATAACGGAGCAGGCGAAAACCCATATGGCGATCCGGCGAGGACTGATGCTCAATCAATACATAAATAAAACCATCGCCTTGCGAAGTTTTCACGCTATAGAGTACGTCACTGAAGTAAGCGCGCAGATCATCTTCAATAAAACTACCTGATTCCAGGCTAAGCGTCGTGAAATCGCATAGCTTCTGCAAGCGCGCCGGTAAATGCAATTCCATAAAATCCCGGGCGGTCTGTGGGTGGCTCAAACACTGTTTGAAAGCCGCATCATGCGGCGTGGTCACGCGGTGTTTACCGCGCCTCGCTTTCCTTGCGTTCATGGCTTTGCCAATCCTTTTCAGATTAATTTTTGTCCGAAAAGGATTTTATAGGAATTATTTGGATATAAACTCCATAAGCTTCACAAAAATAACAACGAGCTTGCCAGCACTCAGAAAGCGTAGTTAAGCGACAGCCAGTAATTACGGCCAGGTGTGACATAACCCGTGGTTGAAGCCAGCGTCTGGAAGTAATCACCGGCGTAGACGGAACTGTTGCCTGCCCGGTAGAGCGCCACCTTAGAGAAATCTTTATCCAGCACGTTATTCACGGTGCCGTTCAGCGTGAGCTGTGGCGTCAGCTTCAGCGAAGCGCCAAGGTTAACTACCGTCCAGGCCTTCAGGTAAGCGCCGCGATCGTCCACAACCGCTTTCTGAATCGCGCTCAAATTACTATAGCTGGTAGTATTACGTACTGTTTTGCCGTGATATTCCGCTGCCAGCCAGGTGCTGAAATCCTCAGTTACGTTCCAGTTAAGACGAGCGTTAGCCATCTGCCGCGGCGTATTGGTCAGCGGGGCGCCAGGGTTATCGCCGCCGCGCTGGCGGCTGTTGGTATAGGTATAGTTCAGGTTCAGCGTGACATCTGTCAGCAGCGGGAAAGCGCTGGCTACTTCAATGCCCTGAGTAACGGCCTTGCCTACGTTACGATAAGAATAGGTTGAATCATCGATCGTTTCCGATTCAATCGCGTTGCGGAAATTGTTGATAAAGCCGGTCAGGTTAGCCTTGACGCCATCATTTTCATAATAGAGGCCGGTTTCATAGTTAACGCTGGTTTCTGGTTTCAGGTTGGGATTGCCAACAGTGGAAACCAGGCCGTTACCAGCCACGCCGCTGACGCCATTATGCAACTGGCTAAGCGAAGGGGTTTTATAGCCGGTGCTGACACCGCCTTTCACCGTCCAGTCATCATTAACGCTCCAGACAAGATAGGCGCGCGGGCTGATATGGCCGCTGAAACTGTCATGTTTTTCATAGCGGGCGCCCCAGGTTAGCGAGAGAGGATCGAGCAGCTGCCAGTCATCTTCCGCAAACAGCGCCCAGGTTTGCTGCTGAAAAGTCTCGCCGCTGTTGGCCAGCACGATGCCATCTTTCAGGCGTGCATCCCAGTATTGTCCGCCCACCTGCAAGAGATGATCTTCACTCAGCGGCGCAACCAGGCTGGTATCCAGAATGGTATTGGTATTTTTCAGCTCGCGATCGCTGCCACTGAGGTTTTGATTAGCTTGTGACAGAGTACGCGGCGTTAACACCCGGCCTTTGTTTTGCGTCTGCGCCCATGAAAGACTGGAGCTCCAGCGGCCAAAGCTCAAATCCGTATCATGACCGATCACCACTTTGTCACGCTGGTAGCGCAGTTCATCGCGATAGCCGCCGCCGCTGGTGCCGATCGGGCCGAGTTGACCATCGCGGTTGTCGTAAGTCTGACGCGCGGTTTCACCATCGATCCACAGCGTATTTTTCTCGCTGGTCTGGTAGTTGAGGCGGCCACCCAGGCTGTAATTTTCCGTTTTAGTGGGATAAGGAATACGCGTATTGCTGCCGCTGTCGCTGAGACTGGTAACGCTGGAGCCCTGGGTATGCTGAATATTGCCGCGCAGAGCGAGACTTAATTTTTTATCAATTAACGGTCCGCTGGTATTAAAGCCGAGCGTGGTGCCGTCGCCCCATTTACTGTGCTCCTGCACCGAATGGGAAAGATTAACGCCGCCGTGCCAGGCTTCCGTATTCTTTTTGGTAATGATATTGATTACGCCGCCCATAGCATCGGATCCGTATAGCGTGGACATAGGGCCACGGATCACCTCGATATGATCGATAGCGGAGAGCGGCGGCATCATTGCGGTATTCAGCGTATCGAAACCGTTCGGCGTCGCATCCGAACTGGCATTCTGGCGCACGCCGTCGATTAGGATCAGCGTATAGCTGCCGGGCATCCCGCGAATGCTGATATCCAGGCCACCGGTTTTACCCGTACCGCTGCGCACATCAACGCCTTCCACGCCGCTCAGCGCCTGGCCCAGATCGGTATAATTTTTCTGCTGCAGCTCTTTTTCGCCAATCAGCGAGACGGAAGCAGGCGCATGGGTCAGCTTCTGTTCATAGCCGCTGGCGGTCACCACCATCTCGTCCTGAGCGAAAGCGGTAGCGGTAAGCGAAGAGAGAAGCGCGAAGGTTATGGCATTGATTTTCACTGTTATTTTTCCGTTTTAACGTTGCTATTGTTAACAGTCGGAAACAATAAACAGCAAAGTCTAAACGCTTCGTAAACGATAATAGATATTATAATGATTTTCGTTATCAATAAGAGCCAGCGACAGCGACCGTCAAACAGCGCGGCCGCCGCCGTACACTCAGACCGTTTCCACTACGGCAATTTTTGCTTCGATAAACTCAACCACGGCGCGCGTAACTTCCGCTGTATTCGCTTTACCGCCAACGTCCGGCGTCAAAATGCCTTTGCCACAGGCATCATCAATACCCTGCATAATCAGCGAGGCTGCCTGATGCTCACCCAAATGTTCCAGCATCTGTGCAGCAGTCCAGAAAGTGGCGATCGGATTAGCGATACCTTTGCCGGTAATATCAAAGGCTGAACCGTGAATAGGTTCGAACATAGAAGGGAAGCGACGTTCCGGATCGATATTGGCCGTCGGCGCGACGCCCAGGCTTCCAGCCAGCGCGCCGGCCAGGTCGGAAAGAATATCAGCATGCAGATTCGTCGCTACTATGGTATCCAGCGTTTGCGGATGCAGCGTCATGCGATGAGTCATGGCATCAACCAGCATTTTATCCCAGGTGACATCAGGAAACTCCTGAGCGACCTCGGCGGCAATTTCATCCCACATCACCATGCCGTGACGCTGAGCGTTAGATTTAGTTACCACAGTGAGCAGCTTGCGTGGTCGTGACTGCGCCAGCTTAAAGGCATAGCGCATAATACGCGTTACCCCTACGCGAGTGAAAATCGCCAGTTCTGTGCCGACTTCTTCTGGCAAACCACGATGCGTACGGCCGCCGTTGCCGGAATATTCGCCTTCTGAGTTTTCGCGAACGATCGCCCAATCCAGATCGCCAGGCCCACAGTTACGCAATGGCGGAGTAATGCCCGGCAGAATTTTGGTAGGTCGCACGTTGGCATACTGATCGAAACCCTGGCAAATCGGCAGCCGCAGTCCCCACAGCGTAATATGATCCGGCACGTTTGGCGCGCCGACTGCGCCAAAAAAGATAGCGTCAAACGCCTTAAGCGTTTTCAGGCCATCCTCCGGCATCATTACGCCATGTTGCAGATAGTAATCGGAACCCCAGTCGAAAGTTTCAATATGAAAATTAAGCTGGCTGTCCTGGCGCTCCAGCGCGCGCAGGACTTCAATACCCGCTGAAATCACTTCAGGGCCGATACCATCGGCAGGAATAGCAGCAATCGCATAGTTACGCATAGTAATCTCCATTTATAAATGAGTTTGTTGAGGAAGATGAGCACGCTCCACCTTGCGCTGGCGCGAAGAGAGCCAAAGCACAATCAGAGCGGAAAGGATCAGCAGCCCGGCGACAAACCAAAGTCCCCATGTATAGCTGCCGGTTTGCTGACGGATCACGCCGATAACGGTGGGGCCGACAAAGCCGCCCAGGTTGCCGATAGAATTAATAGTGGCGATGCCTGCCGCTGCGGCCGGGCCAGATAAAAACAGTGTCGGCATGCTCCACAGCGGCGGCTTGGCGGCGCTGATGCCCAGGGTTACCAGCGTCAGTGCCAGCATCACGCCCAGCAGAGAACTGATGCTGCCAGCGTAGATCAGTCCGGCCGCGGCCAGCATGCAGGCAAAAATCACATGCCAGCTTCGCTCGCCGGTACGATCGGAATGGCGCGCCCACAGCACCATGCCAATAACGCCGATCACAGCGGGAAAAGCGTTTAAAAAGCCTGTTTGCAACGCGGAAGTGCCAAAGGTATGAATCAGCTGCGGTGCCCAGATCCCCAGGGTGTAAAGGCCCGCCGAAGTCCCGAAGTAGACCAGCGCCAGCGCCAGTACGCGGCTATCCGCCAGGCCACGCAGGGCGCTTTGATGCGACTGAGGACGCGAGCTGGCTTCTGCCTGCAGCGTGGTGCTCAGCCACTCGCGCTCCTCGTCATTCAGCCAGCGGGCCTTTTCAGGCCGGTCAGTCATCACAAACAGCACTGCTACACCGGCGACCACGGCAGGCACAGCCTCCAGCACGAACATCCATTGCCAGCCAGCGAAACCGAGCAGGCCGTGCATTTCCAGCAGCATGGCGGAAAGCGGCGAACCGAGCGCGGTGGAAATTGGCGCGGCGGCCATAAAAATGGCGGTAATCTGCGCACGGCGGGCAGCGGGAAACCAATAGCTCAGATAAAGAATAATGCCGGGAAAAAAACCAGCTTCCGCCACGCCCAGCAGAAAGCGCAAGGTGTAGAAGCTACTGACACCCTGAACCAGCGCCATGCAGGCAGAAACGATCCCCCAACTAATCATGACGCGGGCTATCCAGATGCGCGCGCCAACCTTGTGCAAAATAAGATTGCTGGGAACCTCAAACAGAAAGTAACCGAGAAAAAAGATCCCCGCACCAATGCCAAATACCGTCGGCGAAAAGCCCAGATCCTGATTCATGGTCAGGGCGGCAAAGCCGATATTGACGCGGTCGAGAAAGGCGATGAAATAAAGCAGCATAATAAAGGGCACGATGCGCAAAGTGACTTTACGCATCACCTGTTTTTCAAGGCGATGAGTCATGAGTTTGCTCCACGGTTGCAGGATAAGGGCTTTTTGTTGTTGTCGTAATCAGTATGCCGATCCGGCTGGCGTTTACAGCGCAGGTGGTTTATATAAATAATTTGAATAATGCGCGGGCAGGAAAATTATGGATATAAATCAGCTACGTTGTTTTATGGTGCTGAGTGAGGAGCTTCACTTTGGCCGGGCGGCGCAAAAGCTGGAAATGATGCCTGCGTCACTCAGCCGTTTTATTCGTTTGCTGGAAGAAGAGCTGGGGCAGCGTTTGCTTAATCGGTCAACCCGTAACGTGGCGCTGACGCCGGAAGGCGCGGCTTTTCTGCAGGATGCGGCAAAAGTGGTAAAAGCATTTGATGAGCTTTCCGTACGCTTTCGCGGCCAGCGTCAGGGCAAGAAAACCACGCTGCGCATCGGCGCCATCGACAGCGCGGCGCGGGGCTTGCTGCCGCAGCTGCTGCACAGATTCAGAGATATTTGCCCGGAAGCCGATGTGCATCTCACCGAAGATAAAACTACCGCGCTGATCCCACGCCTCAAATCAGGCTGGCTGGATCTGATATTTGTCCGGCCGCCAGAAACGCTGGATGTGCATCTGACATCCCGTTTTATTACCAGCGAAAATTGCGTACTGGCGGTGCCCGCCGATCATCCGCTGGCCGCTAAAATGCTGGTCACGGTCAGCGATTTTCTTGACGAACCCATGATAGTGCCAGAAAGACGTTCGCGGCCGCACAGTCACGATCTGACGATAAACCTGTTTAAAGCCGCCGGCGCCGCACCGCATATTTCCCACTTTGCGGAAGAGAAACAAACTATTCTAAGTTTTGTCAGCGCCGGACTGGGGCTGGCAATAGTGCCAGCTTCCTATAAAAATATGAACGGCGACGGCGTCAGTTATATTGCGCTGCGGCTGGATGAAAATATAAAAGGGCTGCCGCTAAGCGCGATTTGGCTACAGGGGAATAATCATCTTTATGTTAATGCGCTTCTGGCGTTATTAGCGAGCGAAAAAGCAAGCCTGACGGCAGCGCTATAAATTAAATCAATCTACCTTATAACTAATTGCTCGCGCGGCTGGAATAACCACGCCCAGCCTCTTGTTTAGCTGTAATGCGGTAAAGCTAATTTGTTTTTCGCATTTGCTTCAAAGTCCTTATCTCCCTAAGAATGGCCTTAGCCTGGCGACAGCTAAGATCGCTGGCCGCACTTTTTTATTTCTGTCTACAGGGACAGGGAATGAACTTTTCGATCGGGAGAATCACCTGCAATGAAATTATCCGGCTCTATAACGGCTTTGTCCGTGGTATTCGCCAGTTTTGCCCTCCAGGCTGCGGAACCTTTTGTGCCTGTTTCCCCTACGCTCCATGTTGCAGCCGATCCGGCGCTAAAGAGCAGCCTGCCAGCGGAAGTAATAACGCGCGGCTATATTATCGCTGGCACTAACCCTAATACGCCGCCGACTACGTTCTATAAAGAAGATAATAAAACCCTGGCGGGACGCGAAATAGACGTGATGAACGCCGTTGGGCAGCGGCTGGGTATTGAGGTGCGCTGGCTGGATACCGGCGGTTTCGACAATATTATTCCGGGTCTGAAAACCGGACGCTACGATGTAGCACTTTCCAATATCAACGCCACCAAAACCCGTCTGCAGCAGGTCGATTTTATCGGCTATTACAACGCCTCAAAACTTGGCCTAATCGCGTTGAAAAGCGCCAATATCAAACCCTTTACCTCCTTGCAGGCCGTGTGCGGCCAGAAAATCGGCGCGGGTGCGGGCACCACGCAAATCACGCGCTTGCAGGAAGCCAGCCAGGCGTGTGAAGCGGCCGGGAAAAAGCCGATTGATATCGCCATCTTCCCGGATCGTCCCGCAGGCGTGCAGGCCGTGGTTAGCGGACGCGTGCCGATGTTCTTCGGCCCTTATGAAGGGCTGACCTGGCAGGTGAACCTGATTAAACCGCTGACGATGGCGGGTGAGGTACATGTCAACGATGCGCCAGTTTCCATTGCTTTCCAAAAAAGTTCTGCGCTGGAAGCGCCGGTGCAACAAGCGCTGGCTTCCCTGATAAAAGACGGCAGCTACCAGAAAATTTTGGATAACTGGCACATTGGGTTCGGCGCCGTTACCGCCGCCAAACGTAATGAAGAGATCTTTCAATGAGCGGTCAGACTGAAAGCGACGCGCGTGAGCTAAAAATAGTAGGTAAACGCTACTATGGGCGCTGGCTGAGCGCGCTGCTGGTGTTGCTGGTGCTGGCGTTAATTATAAACTCCATGATGCATAACCCGCGCTTCGAATGGCAGGTGATAGCGGAGAGTTTTACCGGCGAATCTATTCTCAACGGCGTGCTGATGACGCTACAGCTTACCGCTATTTCGGTGGTGCTGGGTTTTGCTTTCGGCACCGTGCTGGCGCTGATGCGTCTCTCCGCCAATCCGGTTTTAAAAAGCGTTAGCTGGGCCTATATCTGGTTTTTTCGCGGCGTGCCGATGCTGGTGCAACTTTTTCTTTGGTACAACATCGCGGCGCTTTATCCCGATTTTTCGCTGTCGCTGCCGGGGTTCGGCACCGTCTGGAGCGTACCGGCCAACAGCCTGATTAGCCCGTTCAGCGCAGCGGTAATTGCGCTGGTGATGCATCAGTCAGCCTACGCGGCGGAAATAGTGCGTGCCGGTATCCAGAGCGTGGGTAACGGCCAGATCGAAGCGGCGCGAGCGCTGGGCTATCGTCCGGCTGCAATTTTCCGTCATACCGTCCTGCCGCAGGCAATGCGCGCTATTCTGCCGCCAGCGGGCAATGAAATTATCGGCCAGCTGAAAACAACAGCGGTGGTTTCCGTGATTTCACTACAGGATGTCCTCTTTTCGGCGCAAATTATCTATCAGCGTACTTATCAGGTGATCCCTCTGCTGCTGGTCGCCACGCTGTGGTATTTGCTGCTGACGTCCCTCCTTTCCGTTGGGCAATATTGGGTGGAGCGCCATTTTGCTCGCGGTGTACATCGTCAGGTCACCGAGCCGGGCAGGCTGTCCTTGCTTAACGCGCTGCGGGCAAAACGAGCGGAGGCCAGCCATGGCTGAGGCAATTCAGTTACGTAATATCACCAAAAAGTTTAGCGGCAACCCCATCCTGAAGGGCGTGGATCTGGATATTCCTGCCGGTTCGGTCACCGTTATTCTTGGCCCATCCGGCTCGGGGAAATCGACGCTGCTGCGCTGCATCAACCATCTGGAAAAGCTGGATGGCGGCACTATCCGCATCGGCGAGGCGCTGGTTGGCTATCGCCAAAAGGGCGAATATCTTTATGAACTTAGCGACCGGGAAGTCGCCGCGCAGCGCAGCCGTATTGGAATGGTTTTTCAGCAGTTCAACCTGTTTCCGCACCGTACCGTTTTACAGAATATTATTGATGCGCCGATG
Source organism: Pantoea sp. sgz302252 (assembly GCF_042610525.1). GTDB lineage: Bacteria > Pseudomonadota > Gammaproteobacteria > Enterobacterales > Enterobacteriaceae > Erwinia. The sequence goes on along the minus strand of NZ_JBHDVM010000001.1, from coordinate 722,099 downwards.
CGGCTGCGTAAAAAATCGCGGCAGCAGGCCAGCGAACATGCCCGCCAGCTACTGAAACAGGTCGGCCTGGGCGGCAGAGAGAACGCCTGGCCGTCACAGCTTTCCGGCGGCCAGCAGCAGCGCGTCGCCATCGCTCGTGCGCTGGCGATGGAGCCTGAAGTGATTCTGTTCGACGAGCCGACCTCTGCGCTTGATCCTGAACTGGTTGGCGAAGTCCTTCAGGTTATCCGCCAGCTGGCCCATTGCGGCATTACGCTGGTGGTGGTTACGCATGAAATTGGCTTCGCCCGTGAGGTAGCGGATCAGATTGTCTTTATGGATGAAGGACAGATTGTGGCATGCGGGCCTGCGCGTGCCATTCTGGAAGCCTCGGATAACCCTCGCGTGCGTAATTTTATTGCTACCGTGCTTTAGCCAGGAAATTTTATGCCGTTACGTTCGCACAGCGCCCACTGGGGCGCTTTTCATGCTGAATGGCGTGAAAACAAACTCGTTATCGAGCCGTTTGCCGAAGATCCGCATCCCAGCCCTTTATTGGGAAACCTGACGCATGCCTTAACCCATCCGGCGCGTATTGGCCAGCCTGCCGTACGCCGGGGCTGGCTGGAGCAGGGGCCGGGCGCCGATAATCGCCGCGGTGCCGATGAGTATATCAGCGTGAGTTGGGAAACCGCGTTTGAACTGGTCAGCCGCGAACTAAAGCGGGTCGGAGAAAGCCACGGCCCGGAGGCAATTTTCGGCGGATCTTACGGCTGGTCGAGCGCCGGGCGCTTTCACCATGCGCAGAGCCAGGTGCACCGCTTCCTGAACACCGTAATGGGCGGCTATGTGCGTTCGGTGAACAGCTACAGCTCGGGTGCTTCCGCCGTTCTGCTGCCGCATATCGTAGGCGACCTGAACGAAATCGCCCGCCGCGGCGTTAGCTGGCAGGAAATTGCGCTGCATACGGACGTTGTGCTGGCGTTCGGCGGTCTGGCGCTGAAAAATTCGCAGGTCGCCAGCGGCGGTCTGAGCGAACATACGGAAGCGGATTTTATGCGCCAGGCATCGCAGCGCGGCGCACATTTTATTTCTGTCAGCCCGCTACGCAGCGATTTACCGGCAGAAGCGGCAGGCGAATGGCTGCCTGTTAATCCCGGCACCGACGCGGCGCTAATGCTGGCGCTGTTGCATACTCTTTATCAGCGCGGCTGGTGCGATGAGGCATTCCTGAAAAACCACTGCGTCGGCTGGGAAATCCTGACCGCCTATATTCTGGGCGAGCAGGACGGCATTGTGCGGGATGCCGGCTGGGCAGAAGCTGTCTGCGGCGTGGCGGCTGATAAAATTAGCTGGCTGGCGGAACAGCTTTATGGCAAACGGGTTATGGTCACGGTAGCTCATGCCTTGCAGCGTGCAGAACATGGTGAGCAGCCAGTTTGGCTGGGCCTGGTGCTGGCCGCTGCGCTGGGACAGCCTGGATTACCGGGCGGCGGATTTGGCTATGCGCTTGGCGCGCTTGGCCACTATGGCAAACACCATAACCTGGTTTCCTTTCCCGCGCTGCCGCAGGGCAAAAACGGCATTGACCGGCTAATCCCGGTAGCGCGTATCGCCGATATGCTGCTGCATCCGGGCGAGCAGTTTGACTACAATGGCCGCCATTTGCGCTATCCGCAGATCAAACTTGCCTATTGGGCTGGCGGCAATCCCTTTCATCATCATCAGGATCTGGCGCGCCTGCGGCGGGCTTTTGCCCGTCTGGATACGCTGATCGTGCATGAAATCGCCTGGACGGCGACGGCACGTCACGCCGATATCGTGCTGCCTGCCACCATGAGCCTGGAGCGTGAGGATATAGGCGGCGCGCCTACCGACAGGCACCTGATCGCCATGCATCAGCTGGCTGAACCCTTTGGCGAAGCACGTGATGACTATGAGATCTTCTCCGAACTGGCGCGGCGGCTGGGACGCGAACTGGCCTTTACGGAAGGGCGCAGCACCAGAGAATGGCTGCGGCATCTTTACGGCCAGCTCGATGAAAAGCTGGCGATGCATGCCGTAAAGCTGCCTGCTTTTGACTGCTTCTGGCAGCAAGGAATTGTTAAGCTGCCGCAGGTTGAGGATGGCGGCCGTTTACTACGCGATTTCCGCAAGGATCCGCAGCGTTACCCGCTGCCAACGCCGAGCGGAAAAATCGAAATCTTCTCGCAAAAAATCGCCGATTTTCACTATGCCGACTGTCCGGGCCATCCGGTCTGGCTGGCGCCGCAACAGCAGCCAGATGCCGGGCATCCTTTCTGGCTAATCGCCAACCAGCCAGAAACTCGCCTGCACAGCCAGTTTGATTTTGGCGACTATAGCCTTAGCGGCAAAAGAGGCGGACGGGAAGTCTGCACGCTGAATCCTGAGGATGCGATGCGGCTGGATATTCGTGAAGGCGACGTCATCCAGCTTGAAAATATGCGCGGCATCGTGCTGGCCAGCGCAAGAATAAGCGATGAAGTCATGACAGGCGTGGTCAGGCTGCCGACCGGTGCCTGGTACGATCCGATCGACCCGCTGGCCGTAAGACCGCTGTGCCGCCACGGTAATCCTAATGTGCTAACGCAAGATGTGGGCACTTCATCGCTGGCACAGGGCTGCTGCGGGCAAATTGGCGTGGTGGCCGTGCGGCGCTACATTGGCGAAGCGCCGCCGGTACAGGCATTTATGCCGCCGGTTTGATAAACAGGCTGAGCAGCTGGCTTAGCGCGTCGTCTTCGCGGAGCTGACAAAGCTGCTCAATTTTTTGCTGTTCTTCCGCGCTTGCCGAGGGCAGGCAACTGCGTAATTTAGTGGAAAGATTAGGCGGCGTGGCGATACTCTGCTGCCGCGTCACCCGGCAGCGCCAGGCAGGGCGATCGGCAAAGCAAAGCGCAACTTGATGAAAGCGAGCCGAAGGGTTGATAGCGTCAGGCGGCGCGCTTTCATCGGGGCAGCGCCTGACTTTTGCCGCCAGCCTCGCCGTATCCGCATCCAGTTCGCCCTCGGCAAAATCAGCCAGCGTCAGCTCGCCGTGCAGCAGCGCGCTGGCAATAACATATTCAAGGCTGAAACGGGCTTCGATGCCGCTGCGCGGCTCGCGTACCGAAGCAGCCGTATCGCCGCCGGGCGGAAAAGCCACTTCTATATGAGCTATAGCCGTGAGAAATTCATGCGGCTGTCGGCCTTCCTCCAGCCAGCGCTGGCGTAATTTCAGCGCCGCATCCGCCGCGCTGTGGGTGCCGCTACAGGTGGCGTAAGGCTTAAACTCCAGCCCTGGCGTAACGATACGCCAGGGCTGTCCCCAGTTATGCAGCAGTAGACTCGCGTCGCTGCTTTCGCCGCCGCAGGCGGCCAGAAAAGCTTCAATTACGCCGGAAGCCTGACCGCCAAAATCGGCCTGAGCCAGTCGCAGCGCCATGACTGCCGAACGCGCCGCCAGACCAGCATGCAGAGGCTTAATCGCTGAGCCGAACTGCGCGCGTAGACCGCTGGCGCTGGTCGCCGCGATCCCTAATGCGACCGTTGCTTGTGACGTTGTCACCTTTAACAGTCGTGCGGCGGCGGCCGTAGCGGCCAGCGTGCCGAGCGTGGCGGTATTGTGGAACCCGCGCTCATAATGCCGTTGTGAAATCGCCAGACCAAGCCGTCCTGCTGTTTCCACGCCGATAATCCAGGCATCCAGAAAAGCCGCAGCGGTGACTTGCCGTTCCGCTGCAAGTGCCAATAGTGCAGGCAGGACAACAGTGCCAACATGCCCGCGAAAATCCGCATGAAAATCATCAAAGTCCAGCGCATGTCCGGCATAGCCCAGCAGCAAAGCTCTCGTTTCGCTATTCTGCTGCGGATAGAGCTTTTTTAATTTTTGCCAGCCGCTGTCCAGGATTTCGTCACGCAGCAGCGGCAAAGCCACAGCGGTAAAATCGAGCAATCCGGTGCGGGCCTTATTCCGCGCCAGATCGTCGGGCTGACTGTGGCAAATCAATTCGGCCAGCTGCGCCGTTACATTTTCGCTCATGCTTCTGCCGCCAGTTCATGGCCTGCGGCAAACGCCAGCGCCGCCAGATAGCGAGCCGCCGGAAATAGGGCCTGATCATCGACGCGGAACTGCGGATGGTGCAGCGGCCACGGGCCGCCAGAGCCGACCATGACAAAAGCGCCGGGAATATGCTGCTGATAAAACGCGAAATCCTCGCCTATAGGGCTGGCCTCAATAGTCCGGGCTTCCAGCTCGCTCGCGGGGGCCTGGTCAAGCGTAAAAGCCGCCCAGCGCTCATCGTTCCATACTGAAGGCGGGCCGGGCTGCCAATCCAGCGCAAGCTCCGCATTGAACGACACGCCTAACCCAGTCAGCAGCTGGCGTAGCCGCTGCTCAAGCAACGTGCGGCTGTCGGCATTAAAAGTGCGCACCGTGCCTTCCAGCCAGGCCTCTTCCGGGATCACATTCCAGGTAGTGCCGCTATGGATTTGCGTAATGGAAACTACCGCATTCTGGTCAGAAGGCAGATTGCGGGCGATCAGAGTTTGCAGCGCGGTAATCAGCTGACCGGCGATGACGATAGGGTCATTTCCCTCATGCGGGCGGGCGGCATGCGTGCCGGTTCCTTTAATACGGATAGCGAAACGATCTACGCCTGCGGTCAAGGCGCCAGCTTTACAACCGACAACGCCGACCGGCAGGCCGGGATCGTTATGCAGGCCGAAAATCACCTTTGCGCCGTCCAGCGCGCCGCTTGCGATAATGGCAGGCGCACCATGGCCCGTTTCTTCCGCAGGCTGGAATAATATGCGCACGCTACCAGCGAGCTGTGCGCGCTGTTGCTGAAGCAGGATCGCCGCGCCAAGCGCTGCCGAAGCGTGAAAATCATGGCCGCAGGCGTGCATCACGCCTGGATTTTGCGAACGAAACGCGTCGCCGGACTGCTCTTCAATCGGCAGCGCGTCAATATCGCTGCGCAACACCACCAGCGGGCCAGGTTGCTCGCCGCGAACTTCTGCAACCAGGCCGGTCTGCAACGGCAAATCCAGCACGGCGATATCATGGCTGGCCAGCTGCTCGCGCAGGTAAGCGGTGGTGGCGTACTCCTGACCAGAAAGCTCAGGAAAACGATGCAGATAATGTCTTACTTCCTGTAGATAATTAACCAGCTGCGTCATAAAGATCTCCCGGTAAGCCAGCGATCGTGCAGCGCAGGATCGAGAATTTTTTTCATATAGAGCGTAGTGTGTCCTTTGCCCAAATTAGCCGTGTGCTGTGGCTCAAAGCCAAGCTGCTTATAAAAAGTTCGCAGCCAGGGATGCTCAAGGGCGGTGCCCAGCGAGTAGGCGGGAACGCGCAGCTGCCCCATTAAGATTTCTCTCTCAAGCCAGTCCAGCAGCTTGCCGCCCAGGCGCTCACCGCGCCGACAGGGATCGCTGGCAAACCAGCCGAGATGCGGCAGGCCAAAGGGGCCGGGCAGCGGCCCCCAGGGATAGCGCAGGGTGACGCTGGCAATCAGCTTTTCGCCGTCAAACATGCCGTAAACGCCATGCTGGCTCAAATGCGCTATCGCCTGCTCCGCCGTGGCATAGCCTGCATCGAAATGAATATTAAGTTCGCGGGCAGAGGCATAAGCTGCCAGCACCAGCGGTAAATAATCCTCAAGGTCAGACTTATTGAGCTGGCGGAAATGTATTTCGTTAAGAAGATAAGAAAAGCGGCGCGGAACTGACATTAAACATTCCCTGAATAATTCTGCGATAAAGCCAAAAGCCTATCAGCCTTCGGGAAATTGCTATATCTGTATTCCGGTATAGCATTTGCGAAATCCTTCTCTGCAAAAGCGCGACGGAATATTGTCAGGCTATGGCTGAAGGGGCATGCTGTTTCCACTTATTTTTCCGGCTGTTAAATGGATCCCGCCGTGCTCGCCATTAAATTACCGCAACACTATCTGCAACAGCCTGACCTGCTCAGCCGCGCAGGGGAATATCTCTCTCCGCTGGGCCGCAGGCCTTTTTTCATTTCCACGCCGCGCGCCTGGCAGGCGGCCAGCCCGTCGCTGCGGGCTTCGCTAAAGCAGGCTGGATTAAGCGGCGAACCTCACTGGCTTAAAAGCTACTGCACCACCCAGGCGGTCGAACAGCTGCGTCAGGCGGCACGCGACCTGCGGGCAGATCTGATTGTCGGTATCGGTGGCGGACGAGTGCTGGACACGGCAAAAGCGGTAGGTGACGGCGAGGAGGGCTGGCCGGTGGTGACTATTCCGACACAGGCGGCGACCTGCGCGGCCTGGTCGCCCGTTAGCATTTTTTACGATGAACAGGGCGGCCACTCGCGCAGCGCGCCGCTAAAAAAATTACCCGCGCTGGTGCTGGCGGATAGCAGCGTTATCGCTCGCAGCGACGTGCGTTACCTTAAAGCCGGCGTTGTTGACGCGCTGGCGAAATGGTTCGAGTTCCAGCCTTATCAGCAGCGGGATCCGCACCGTCTTTCGCTTAATTTGAAAGCGTTGATGGCACACGAAGCGCTACGCGTTTTCGAAAACTTCGGCGTGCAGGCGCTGGAAGATTGCCATCAGCAAAAGATCACGCCTGCGCTTACTCAGGTTATCGACGGCTGTATTGCGCTGGCCGGGCTGGCTAATAGCGTGCGGGATGAGCTGCCTACGCCAGGCTTTGCCCACGCGATCCACAATCGCCTGACGCGGCAGCCGGAGCTACATGGCTGGCTGCACGGTGAGAAAGTGGGCTTTTGTCTGCTGATCCAGTCCATTTTACAGCATGGCGAAGCGGATCCGACGCTGTTGCAGCTGCTGCGCCAGTTTGATGCGCCGCTGCGGCTGCCCGAGCTTGAAGAGCCGCGCGCGCAGGCGCTGCGGCGTATCGCTCAGGAAGTGCGCTTTCCGGCGGATGCGGCTGCCAGACTACCTTTCGCTACCGACAGTACGGCGCTGGAGCAGGCGCTGCTTGCCGCCGATCGGTTCTTTTAATTCTTTTGCCGTCGCCAATTGCGCGGCGCTTGCCATCAGGACTTGTTATGACAACTACTGCTACATCCCGCGCTATGCGCCTCGGTCTTTTTGTACAGCCTTTAGGCCATCATGTTAGTGGCTGGCGAGTTACGGAAAAGCTGGGGTCGCCCACGGATATCGACTGGCTGATTGAGATCGCGCAAAAAGCGGAGAAAGGGCTGTTCGATCTCTTTTTCGTCGGTGATGCGCTGGCCACCAGCGTTTTCCGCCTGCCTTCTACCATGGCGCGATTTGAACCGCTGACGCTGTTATCGGCGCTGGCGGTCTCCACAAAGCGCATCGGACTGGCAGCAACGGCTTCCACCACCTTCAGCGATCCTTTTAGCCTGGCGCGCAGTTTTTCTTCCCTGGATCATATCAGCCGTGGCCGCGCGGCCTGGAACGTTGTGACTTCATATTCAGATGACGTGGCGCGTAATTTTAGCCTGACCGATATGCCGGGCCACGCCGATCGCTATGCTCGCGCAAGGGAATTTTTAGCTGTCACATTTAAACTGTGGGACGGCTGGCAGGCGGGCGCGGTAGCGCCGGATGCAACGACAGGCCGTTATTTTATCGACGATCGCATTCAGCCAATCGATCACCAGGGCAGTCATTTTCAGGTGCAGGGGCCGCTGAATATCAGCCGCTCGCCGCAGGTCAGGCCAGTGATTATTGCTGCCGGATCTTCCGGCGATGGTCAGCAGCTGGCCGCCGCCTACGCGGAAGTGGTGTTTACCGCCGCCGCAAGCCTTGAAGAAGGCCAGGCTTTTTACCGTGCGCAGAAAGCCCGCGTTGCGGAAGCGGGCCGCAAGCCGGAGCAGGTTGTGATTATGCCGGGCGTGATGCCGATTATCGGTCGTACGCGGGAAGAAGCGGTGGCAACTTGGAAATCGCTTAATCAACTGGTCGATATCACCAACGGCCTGAACCAGCTGTCGCAGCGTTTCGGCATGGATATGAGCCAGTTTCCGCTGGATGGCCCGGTGCCGGAAGTGCCGCCGGGCGAAGGTAACCAAAGCCGGGTGAAGCTGCTGACCGACATGGCAAAACGCGACAATCTGACGCTGCGCGAGCTGGCGGCGGTAGCGGCTGGCTCGCGCGGGCACCGCGTAGTGGTCGGCAGTCCGACGGAGATCGCCGATGATTTACAGCAGTGGCTGGAGCAGGGCGCAGCGGATGGCTTTAATATTATGCCTGCGGTAATGCCGGAACAGCTGGATCTGTTTATCGAGCTGGTGATCCCGGAGCTGCAAAGGCGCGGGCTTTTCCACACCAGCTATCAGCACACAACGTTGCGAGAAAATCTGGGATTGCCGCCGCTGGATTAGTGGCAAACCCGAACGCGCCGCCCGGAACCGGGGCGCGTTTCATTTTTTTCGTGCCGGTCAATCATTATATTTACGTAAAACAGCTCTTCTGTTTTATTTAAAATTGTATTTTTTATTGAAATAAATAATACCTGTCATGGCAAAGCTTTATCATATTTCATATTAGACTTCATTTTAGGTGAATGTTATTTCTTTACTGGCAAGGAACAATATAACTTCACCTGTATAATGAGAAATAAAATAATGATAGCTAAAGCTTTAAAACGGAATAAACGCACGCGCCTGTTATTTTCGCCGCTATTCGTACTCTGTGCAGCAGGGTTTGTCGCTTCGGCAGCGGCGGAAGAGCCGGTGAAAGGCGGCACGCTAATCTATGCTACCGATCGTGAGCCAACCTGCCTGGATCCCCACGTTGACGGTGATATGCCGCAGGTTTTTGTAGCACAACAATATCTGGATTCATTGGTATCAATGGATGAACAGGGCGCGATCCAGCCATGGCTGGCTAAAAGCTGGGAGGTATCGCCGGATGGAAAAACCTATACTTTTCATCTGCGGAATGACGTGAAGTTTACTAACGGGGAAAAATTCACTTCGCAGGCGGTTAAAGCCAACCTGGATCATATGGCGAATCCCGCCACGCAGTCCTCAACGGCAGGCGGCTATATTCGCCAGTACGTCTCGACCGATACGCCGGATGAACAAACCGCCGTGGTCCATCTTTCCAGCCCTTACGCCGCTTTTCTTGAAGTACTGGCGCAGGGATTTTTAGGGATAGAAGCGCCAGCGGCGCTGGCCCGTTCGCGGGATGAAAACTGCCAGTCGCCGGTAGGTTCCGGGCCGTTTAAAATTGTAAAATGGGATCGGCAAAACCAGGTGGTGCTGGCGCGGAACCCGGACTATAACTGGGCGCCGCCCTATGCGCATCATCATGGCCCGGCTTATCTTGAGCAAATAATCTGGCGCTTTATCCCCGAGCCGGGCGTACGCTTTGCGGCGCTGCGCAGCGGCAAAGTAGATGTTATCGAAGCGCTGCCGCCGGAGTCAGAAAGCGCCGCAACGCGCAACCGTAGCCTGAGCGTGCTGATTAAAGATCGTCCGGGCAATCCAACCTATGGCGCGCTGAATACCCGTCGTGAGCCATTCAATGAATTGAAAGTGCGTGAAGCTTTTATTCGTTCTGCCGATATCGACGGCGCGCTCGCCAGTATTTTCTTTAATCATTTTCATCGCGCCAGCGGCCCGCTTAGCCCGGTAACGCCGTTTTACAGTCCGGACTTTGCTCATGCCGACGATTACGATCCGGCGCTGGCGGCAAAGTTGCTGGACGAAGCAGGCTGGAAACAGACCTCGGCTGGCGAGATCCGCACGCGCAACGGCAAGCCGCTGGTGGTACATATTCCGGTTAGCGCTTCGACCAGCACGCCGGAACGTACGCTGTGGGAACAGGTACAGGCCACCGCGCGGCAGGTCGGGTTTGATGTACAGCTACAGCCAGTCAGCGACGCGCAGTCCACCGATCTGCAAAGTAAATGGGATTACGATGTCAGTTTGGGCTACTGGAATACCAACACGCCGGACGTGCTGCGCATTCTGTTCAGTTCCGCCTTTCTTGGCGCGGCCGGTTCAGGCGGCTATCACCAGAACGATACCGGCTTCAGCGATCCGGCTTTTGACAGGCTAATGACTCAGGCACTGCAAACGCAGGAGAGCGGCGAACGCAGAAAGCTCTACTATCAGGCACAGAAAACCATTTCAGAAAATTATTTGCAGTTGCGCACCTATCCGCAAAGCACACGGCTGGGGATTTATAAAACGGCCCACGACGTGCGGCTGGAGCCGTCGCTGACCGTAAGCTGGCTCTACGACGCCTGGGTGAGCAAATGAGCGCGTCAGCCAGCCTGGCGCGATCCCGGCAACGTGGCAAAAAGATCCTGCACCGGCTTTTTGGCGGGATAGTAGTGCTGTGGGCCTCCGCTACCGTGACGTTTTTCGCGCTGCATCTGACCCCGGGCGATCCGGTGCGCGCTATTCTCGGCGGGCCTTCTTCAAATCCAACGCCGGAAACCATTGCGGCCACGGTGAAAGAGTTCGGGCTGGATAAACCACTGTACGAACAGTATCTGATCTGGCTGAAGCGGCTGCTAAGCGGAGATTTCGGCGTCTCTTTCTCTCAGCACCAGCCGGTGACGGAGGTGATTGGCAGCCAGCTGGGCGCAACCTTGCAACTAACCGCTGCCGCGCTGCTGTTTGCCTGGCTGCTGGCGCTCTTTTCCGTACTGGCGACGGCCAGGCGACATCGACTGGTAAGCGCGCTCGGCTCGGCTCTGGAAACGTTAAGCGCCGCTTTGCCGCAATTTTGGCTGGGGATCGTGCTGCTGTCGGTCTTTGCTTTCGGCCTGCAATGGTTTCCACCAGAAGGCGACGACGATGTCATCAGCCTGGTGCTGCCCGCGCTGGCGCTGGCAATCCCGCTGGCGGGTTTTATGGCCCAGGTGATGCGCGAAGCCTTTGAGCTGGCGGCTGAGCAGCCCTTTGTATTAAGCGCGCGGCTGCGAGGCGTAAGCGATTTGAAAGTGCGTTTGCGCCACGTCCTGCGTCACGCCTTGCTGCCTGTGGTCAGTCTTTCCGCCTGGGCGGTCGGCGCGCTGATGGGTAACGCCGTGCTGATTGAGCTGATTTTTTCGCGTCAGGGCATTGGCCGTCAGCTCTATCAGGCAGTGATGAAGCAAGATATGCCGCTAACGGTAGGGATCACACTGCTGATTACCCTGGTTTATATCGTCGCCAGCCTGCTGGTCGATTTTCTATATACCCTGATCGATCCCCGTATTGCGGAGGGCCAACGATGAGTCTTTCTCCCGTTAGTATTGAAACGACGCTGGCGCGTCCTGGTCGCCGCCTTAACGTTGCGCCAGGCGCCTTGCTGTCTGCTCTGTTTCTGCTGTTTTTAGCAGTAGCCGCGCTGTTTCCCGGCTGGCTGGCCGCCTGGGATCCGTTAGCAATCGCACCGCGCGAGGCTTTTCAGTCGCCCGGCAGCCTGCATTGGTTTGGCACCGATCAGTCAGGCCGCGATTTGTATAGCCGCGTCATTTATGGCGCGCGCCAGTCGCTGCTGCTCGGTATCGGCGCGGTGGCGCTCTCTGCCTCGCTGGCTGTACTGCTGGGCGTGGCGGGAGGACTTAGCGGCGAAGCGGGGCAGCGCGTTACCGGCTGGCTGCTGGATATCCTGTTCTCTTTCCCAACGCTGATACTGGCGCTGCTGTTCAGCGCCCATCTCGGCAGCGGCATCGGGCCGCTGATTATCGCTACCGGCATCAGCAATGCGCCGGGCTACGCCAAAATGGTTTACGGCCAGGTGTTGAGCGTGCGCCATGCAGGCTATATCGATGCAGCGCGTGCGCTGGGTCATTCGCCGCTGCGTATTATCCGGCGTCAGCTATTGCCTAACGCTTTGCGTCCGCTGCTGGTGACGCTGACCATGGGCGTAGGTCAGGCGATCGTCTGGTCTTCCGCACTCTCTTTTCTTGGGCTGGGCGCACCGCCGCCTGCCGCTGAATGGGGCACGCTGCTGTCCATGGGCCGCGATTTTGTCGAGCAGGCCTGGTGGCTGACCTTTTTTCCAGGGCTGTTTATCGTGCTGACGACCCTGGCGACTTCCGTACTGGGGCGCTACCTACAGCGGCGATCTGAGGGACGTTTGTTATGAACAATAGAGAACTGAAAGTCGAAGGGCTGTCGGTTACGCTGCCTTATCACGGCGAACATAAAAGAGTGGTGCATAATATCTCTTTTACGCTGTCGCCCGGCAAAGTTGTGGCGCTGGTCGGCGAATCCGGATCAGGCAAAAGCGTGACCGCGCGTGCGCTGGTTGGCTTAACCGCACCGGGCGGCCAGTTACAGGCTCGTCGCATGCAACTGGGCGAGCAGGATTTGTTGCCGCTGAAGGAAAAAGCGTGGCGCGGTCTGCGGGGCGGAGCCATCGGCTTTGTGCTGCAGGATGCGCTGGTTTCGCTCGATCCGCTACGTACCATCGGCAATGAAATAGACGAGGCGCTGAAAGCGCACGGCTGGGGAGCTCGCAGGGATCGCCAGGCACGGATCTTTGAACTATTACAGCAGGTCGGTATTCCCCAGCCCGAGCTGCGCGTTCACCAGCGGGCAGGAGAACTCTCCGGAGGACTAAGGCAGCGCGCCCTTATCGCCTGTGCGCTGGCACTCGATCCGCCTTTTCTTATCGCCGACGAACCCACTACCGCGCTGGATACTACCGTTCAGGCGCAGATCCTCCGGCTCCTTGCCAGTATTCGCCAGCAGGGACGCGGACTCTTACTTATCAGCCATGATCTGAATGTGGTTTCACAGCTGGCCGATGAGGTCATCGTTATGCATCACGGCGAAGTTGTTGAGCAGGGCGATGCACGGCAGGTATTACAACATCCACGCCATGATTACACCCGACAGTTGCTGGCCGCCACGCCGGGCGCCCGCAGCCAGCTGCATATGCGGCGCACGTCGGCTGATTCTGCGCCGGTATTGGTCGCGCGCAATCTACACAAAACCTTTACCCGCGGCGGTCGGCCGATAGCAGCGGTAAAATCCGTTAGTTTTCAGCTTCACGCCGGAGAAACGCTGGGCATTATTGGTGAGTCCGGTTCGGGAAAAACCACGACGGCACGTATGGTGATGGGGCTGCTGGAACCCGACAGCGGCGAAATAGATTTCGTCGGGTTGCCCTGGGTGAATCCGCAGGCCGCAACACCGATAAAGGAACAGCAGCGCCGCTCGCGCCGTCGGGCGTTAAGCATTATCTATCAGGATCCGCTCAGCTCGTTTGACCCACGCTGGACGGTGCGGGAAATTCTGCGCGATGCGCTAAGCGTTACGGATTTACCGGCCGCGCAGCACGGGCAGCGCATTGATGAACTTTTAGCGCAGGTGCGGCTACCGGCTAGCCTGGCGGAACGTCGGCCGCTGCTGCTTTCTGGCGGGCAGCGCCAGCGTGTAGCTATCGCCCGTGCGCTGGCGACCGAACCCGAGGTGATTTTGTGCGACGAGCCGGTTTCGGCGCTGGATGCCTCGGTGCAGGCGCAGATCCTCGATCTGCTCGACAGCCTGCAAGCTTCACTCGGCCTGGCCTACCTGTTTATTTCCCATGACTTAACGGTTATCCGCCATCTTTGCGACAGCGTGCTGGTGATGCGCGACGGCGAGGTAGTGGAACAGGGCGAGGTGGCAACGCTGTTCAGCCAGCCGCAGCATCCCTTTACCCATCAGCTACTTGCCGCCGCCAGCGGCGCAATTTCCGGAGTGCAGTATGAGCAAGCAGATTCGCTTTAACGCTTTTGAAATGAATTGTGTCGGCCATCAGGCCTCGGGTTTATGGCGTCATCCGCGCGACCGTTCGGGTGACTATAAAGAGATAGGCTATTGGACAGATCTGGCGAAGCTGCTGGAAAAAGGGCTGTTCGACGGGATTTTTATTGCGGATGTTATCGGCTACTACGACGTATACGGCAATAGCGTTGATACCGCCGTACGCGAAGCCGCACAGATCCCGGTCAACGATCCGCTACAGCTGGCGGTGCCGATTGCCATGGTAACGGAGCATTTGGGGATTGGCGTAACTATCTCCACGACTTACGAACATCCCTATACTTTCGCCCGTCGGCTTTCTACAGCCGATCATCTTACCGGCGGCCGTATTGGCTGGAATATTGTCACTTCCTATCTCGACAGCGGCGCGCGTAACGTCGGCCAGAAGGCGCTGCTAAATCACGAGTTTCGCTATGAAAAAGCGGAAGAATATATGGAAGTGCTCTATAAGCTGCTTGAAGGAAGTTGGGAAGCGGATGCGGTAGTGCGTGACCGGGAAAAGGGCATTTTCGCCCGTCCGGAGAAAGTCCACGCTATTCGCCACCAGGGCAAACATTTTCAGGTACCGGGCGTCCATATGAGCGAACCTTCGCCGCAGCGCACGCCGCTGCTTTTTCAGGCTGGCTCTTCTACCTTCGGCGTGCGTTTCGCTGCGCAAAATGCCGAAAGCGTGTTTGTAAACTCACACACTTTGCCCGGCCTGAAAAAGTACGTTTCCACACTGCGCCAGCAGGTAGCGAAGCAGGGCCGCGATCCGCACGGCGTACTGGTCTATGCCCTGATTACTGTGATCGTCGATGAGACTGACGAAAAGGCCGAGGCGAAATGGCAGGAGTATCAGCAATATATTTCGCCTGAAGGCGCGCTGGCGCTGATCTCAGGCTGGAGCGGCATCGACTTTGCCACGCAGCGGGCTGATGTTCCGTTGGGCAAAGAGCTTTCCGGCGCTATACCGGCACTGGTAAACACTTTTGCCGGAGAACAGCAAGAATGGACGGTGGAGGAATTCGCCCGCTTCGGCAGTATCGGCGGGCTGGGCAAAGTCTTTGTCGGCTCGGCGACGACGGTCGCCGACCAGCTACAGCATTGGGTAGAAGAAACGGACGTCGATGGGTTTAACCTCGCCTATGTAGTAGCGCACGAAACCTTCGCCGACGTGGTGCAATGGCTGGTGCCGGAGCTACAGCGCCGCGGCGTATACCGCACCAGCTATCCGCAGGGAAAAACGCTGCGCGAAAAGCTGTTTGGCGGCGGGCCGCTCCTGCCGGATACGCATCCCGCCCATCGCTACCGCGATCCCAAACAATACGGCCAGCCGCAAACCAGCGAGGTCAAAGCCTGAGCGCCGCGCCCAGCCTGCCGCTAAAATCACGGTGCCGTCCTGTAAATACCGATCGTTCATGGCCGCTATCTAAGAGCGGCCATTCAATTCCTGCACCGCTGGCTGGATTAGAGCGGCCAGTCCAGCTGCTTTTCGTCGATATTATAAAGCGTGGCGGTGGCGGCCAGTACGGACTGCTCGTCATGGCCCGGCTTATGGGATTCCACATTGGTGATGTGATACCCCACGGCGCCTGCGGCCAGCGCTTTCTTAACGAGCGCGTCATGCAGCTCTTCCAGCGAGGTTGCCCAGCTAACTTCCGTCACGCCGACGGGCGTAATAGCCGCTTTTTCCCGATGAGAGAGTCCTGAGCGAACCAGGATCGGCTCAATGGATTTAGCGGTAAAAATAGAGATCACATCCTGAACTAAGGCTTTCATCGTCTCGCTCCTCATAGCGGCAAATGCGCGAAATGTTATTGGCTTTCATTACTTGTTAAACAAAAGTAACTTACCAGCAATGATAAAAGCTTTTTCTGCGGCGGCGATTTTGGCTTTTCCTGCTAATTTCGCCTGGAGACAAGTTCGTTCACATTTCAGGAAAGTTTTCGTCGGGATATTTGCATCTGATTACATTTGCTGGATTTTTGATACCCGGTGCGAAGCTCAGGCAGTAAGCCCTGTTGCCGTGTTCGGCAACAGGAATAAAGGCGCTTAATTTCCCTGATGATAGCCAGCTTCGCCGTGTGCGGTTAAATCCAGGCCTTCCAGCTCGTCCTGCCGGTCGACTCGTAGCCCGTTGCACAATCTGGCGGTAATTTTTAGCGCTATCCAGCTGGCAACAGCGGAGAACAAAAGGCTGAACAGGATGGCGCTGCCGTTAACGACTAATTGCTGCCATAGCGAGCGTCCGGCGATAAAACCGCTGCCGCCGAGCGCAGCCAGCGCAAAGAACGGCGTGAGCAGCCCGCCGACAATACCGCCGACGCCGTGCAGAGCGAAAACATCAAAAGCATCGTCCAGCCGCAGACGGTGTTTAATTAACTGCACGGCAAACAGACAACAGGGCGCAGTCAGCGCGCCAACACAAATTGCGCCAACCGGGCCGACATAGCCGCAGGCGGGCGTAATGCCTACCAGCCCGGCGACCGCACCGGAAACTACGCCGAGCAGGCTGGGCTTTTGCTGCCGTCGCCACTCAATTGCCATCCATGCCAGCGCGCCGCCGAAAGCGCCCAGCAGCGTATTGAGCACCACCAGCATCGCAAAGCCGTTGATCGCCAGCGCGCAGCCGCCGCAGAAACCCAGCCAGCCCAGCGTCAGCAGCGCGCCGCCGGTAAGGGTCATCGTCATATTATGCGGAATCAACGCCGCCGTGCCGAAGTGATGACGGCGACCGAGAGCCGCGGCGGCAACCAGCGAGGCAATACCCGCATTGATATGCACCACGTTGCCGCCAGCGAAATCCTGCACGCTCAGCGCCGCCATCCAGCCGCCGCCCCAGGCCATATGAGCCAGCGGAAGATAATCCAGGGTTGCCCAAATCGTGATAAATACCAGCACGGCGGAGAACTTCACGCGCTCTGCCACCGCGCCAGTAATCAGCGCTGGCGTGATGGCGGCAAAAGTAAGCATAAAGAAGATATAAACATATTCCGGCACCGTGCCAACCAGCGAATCTGTAGTGACGTTTTGCAGAAATGCTTTTTCGCCGCTGCCGATAAAGCTGTTAAAGCGCTGTCCGTCGGTAAAGGTAAAGCTGTAGCCGTAAAGAATAAAGATCACGCCAACCAGCGCCGCGACGCTGAACACCTGCATCAGCACCGAAAGCACATTTTTACTCTGCGCCAGGCCGCCATAAAACAGCGCCAGACCGGGCAGGCTCATCAGCAGCACCAGCACAGCCGTTACAAAAACAAAACCGGCATCACCGCTATTAAACGCTGGCGCGGCAAAAGCGGGCGCGGCGAACAAGAGCGAGAGAAGAGGCAGGAAACGGGAATTAAGCATGTTGCACCTCAGGCAGGGCGAAAAAAAGCCGCCGAAAAGGCGGCAGGGGGTTGTTGACAAAGTATACCGGTGCTGGCTCAGGAGGGCCTGTGTCTTCCGCAAAGACGCAAAAAGCACCCTCCGTGGTAGCTCAGTACGGGCCGTCCATGGCCCGTAGTGCTTCACAGGCCCTCCATCGCTTCAGGTTCAGCAGTCTGGGCCGCCGAAAAGGCGGCAGAGAAATGAGCTGAGTGGTACGGGTTATTTCAGCGGCTGGCCCGGTATCCAGTTGGTGCCCGCCAGCGGTACGCGCGCCATGGCGGCGGCTTCCACATTCAGCGCGACCAGATCTTCCGGTTCAAGGTTATGCAGATGCGATTTGCCGCAGGCTCGCGCCAGCGTCTGGGCTTCCAGCGTCAGCACGCGCAGATAGTTAGCCAGCTTTTTACCGGCGAGTTCGGGATCGAGACGCTTGCTCAGCTCAGGATCCTGGGTGGTGATCCCAGCCGGATCTTTGCCTTCCTGAAAATCATCGTAAAATCCTGCCGCCGAACCCAGCTTTTTATACTCTTCCTCATAGCGCGGGTTATTGTCGCCCAGCGCAATCAGCGCCGCCGTGCCGATAGCCACCGCATCCGCGCCCAGCGCAATAGCTTTTGCTACGTCTGCGCCATTGCGGATCCCGCCGGAAACGATTAGCTGCACTTCGCGATGCAGGCCCAGCTCCTGCAATGCCTGGACGGCCTGGGGAATAGCGGCCATGGTTGGAATGCCTACGTGCTCGATAAAGACATCCTGAGTTGCCGCTGTGCCGCCCTGCATACCGTCAACCACTACCACATCTGCGCCAGCCTGAACCGCCAGCTTCACATCGTAATAGGTACGGGTCGCGCCAACTTTGACATAGATTGGCACCTGCCAGTCGGTAATTTCCCGCAGCTCGGCGATTTTGATCGCCAAATCGTCCGGCCCGGTCCAGTCCGGATGGCGGCAGGCGCTGCGCTGATCTATGCCCTGTGGCAGGCAGCGCATTTTTGCCACGCGCTCGGAGATCTTTTGTCCCAGCAGCATACCGCCGCCGCCCGGCTTCGCGCCCTGGCCAAGCACAACCTCAATTGCATCCGCCTTGCGCAAATCATCGGGATTCATACCGTAGCGCGAGGGCAGATACTGGTAAACCAGCTTACTGGACTGGCCACGTTCTTCCGGCGTCATGCCGCCATCGCCGGTAGTGGTGGAGGTGCCGACCGCTGAAGCGCCGCGGCCCAGCGCCTCTTTCGCCTGCGCCGACAGCGCCCCGAAACTCATGCCAGCGATGGTTACGGGCGTATCTATGACCAGCGGCTTTTTAGCGAAGCGGGTGCCAAGTACCACTTCCGTACTGCATTTTTCGCGGTAGCCTTCCAGCGGATAGCGCGACATGCTCGCGCCCAGAAAGAGCAGGTCGTCGAAGTGTGGCACCTCGCGCTTGGCGCCCCAGCCGCGGATATCGTAAATGCCGGTTTCCGCCGCGCGCTGGATCTCCGCGATAACCGAACGGGTGTAGGTGGCGGATTCCCGCAGCGAAGGATGCTGTTTGTCGCTCATAGTATTCTCCTGGCTCAGTACGCTGAGGCGTTATCCACTTTGAAGTTGTAAAGCTGACGGGCAGAGCCGTAGCGGGTAAAAGCGGCCGGATTTTCATCCTCAAAGCCCGCCTGCTTCAGCAGCAGGCCCAGCTCTTCGATATGCTCCGGGCGCATCTCTTTTTGCACGCAGTCCGCGCCCAGCGAGGCGACTTTGCCTTTCACGTAGATATGCGCTTCGTAGAGCGAATCGCCCAGCGCTTCGCCCGCATCGCCGCAGACCACCAGACAGCCCGCCTGGGCCATAAAAGCGCTCATCGCACCGATATCGCCTTTCACCACGATATTGATGCCCTTCATGGAAATCCCGCAGCGCGCGGCGGCATTGCCCTCAATAACCAGCAGGCCACCGTTGCCGGTTGCGCCAGCCGATTGCGAAGCATCGCCTTTCACGCGCACCGTGCCGGACATCATGTTTTCCGCGACGCCAACGCCGACATTACCCTGGACGGTAACAGAGGCTTTCTGATTCATGCCCGCGCAGTAGTAGCCCGCGTGACCCGCAATATTGATAGCCACTTCGTCGTTCACGCCGCAGGCGATGTTATGCGCGCCATCAGGATTCACTACCTGCCAGTTTTTTATTTCGCGGGTAAGCGCCGCGTTATGCAGCGCCTGGTTCAGCTCGCGCACGCCCGCGCTCAGATCGTAAGTTCTCATTGCAGTGCTCCTGTTTGTTCGCTGCCGCGCTGCCACACATAAATTTTTGCCGGTTCCGGCTCCCAGACTTTTGCTTCTTTAATGCCGGGCAAATTCGCCAGCGCGCGGTATTCCGAAGCCATAGCTACGTAGTCGTCGGTTTCGGCGATCACCGCAGGTTTACAGGCGATAGGGTCACGCACTACAGCGAAGCCGTCGCGGGTGCCGATAGCAAAGGTGAAAAAGCCGTCCAAATCTTTTAGCGCGTTCTCCAGCGCGCCTTGCAGGCTGTCGCCCTGACTCAGCCGCCACGCCAGATAGCCTGCCGCCACCTCAGAATCGTTTTCCGTTTTAAACTGAATGCCCGCACGCTTGAGTTTTTCGCGCAGCCGATTGTGATTAGAGAGCGAGCCGTTATGCACCAGACAGAGATCCATACCGGTCGAAAAAGGGTGGCTGCCCTGAAGGGTTACGGCGCTTTCGGTAGCGAGGCGCGTATGGCCAATTGCGTGGCTGCCCTGCATGGTCTGCAAACTGAAGCGATCGGCCACCTCGGCGGGCAAACCGACGCCTTTCAGAATCTCAATACTGTGCCCAGCGCTCAGCACGTCGATCTGCGGCGCATGATGGCTTAGCCACTCCAGCGCGGCCGCTTCCTCTGCGGCCAGTTTAAAGACCGCCACGCTGGCGTTCTGGAACCAGCTTTCCACCTTGCCGAAATCTACCGTTAGCTGCTCAGCCAGCGCGTTCCAGTTATAGCCCTCATCTTCGCAGCGCAGCGTCAGCTTGATGCCGCTGTCGTAATCATCGCCATACACCGCGAAACCGGCGCTGTCGCAGCCGCGCTCGGTCATAGAGATCAGCATCGGCCGGAACAGGTCGCCGAGCTGCTTTTCCATAGCCGCATTTTTGAAATAAAGTCCCACAATTCCACACATAGCTAGTCCTCTGAACAGGCGATTAAAAGAGTTCCAGATAGCGGCGGGTTTCCCACTCGCTGACCTGACGGTGATATTCGTGCCACTCCTGGCGTTTAACTTTGATAAATTCGTCGACGATTTCCGCGCCCATGCATTCGCGCAGGATGGCGTCCTGCTCCAGCGCATCGACCGCTTCCTTGAGGTTTTGCGGCAGCAGCTCAATGTCTTCGGCTTTGCAGTCCTGAGCGGAAAGGGCATAAAGATTGCGATTTTGCGCCTTGCCGGCGGCCAGTTGGCGGTCAACGCCGTCCAGTCCGGCAGCGATAATGGCTGCATGAACCAGATAGGGATTAGCACCGGTATCAGGCAGGCGCAGTTCCAGGCGGCCATAAGGAATGCGGATCATCGCCGAGCGGTTGTTATCGCCATAGGTTATAAAGACGGGTGCCCAGGTCGCGCCGGTATTTGAACCGCCGCCGGTCAGACGTTTGTAAGAGTTAACAGTCGGTGCGGCAAAGGCGCACAGAGCTTTGGCGTGATGCAGCATGCCTGCCATAAAGTGGTAAGCCAGCGGCGACAGGCCCAGACCCTGTGGATCCTTGTCGTCATGGAAGAGGTTATTACCGTGCGCATCCGTCAGCGAAAGATGGAAATGCATGCCGTTGCCCGGACGGTCGGCAAAAGGCTTTGGCATAAATGAACAAATCAGATCCTGCTCGTAAGCGATTTCCGCAGCGGCCATTCGCACAAAGGTAAAACGGTCGGCGGAGGTCAGCGCATCGCTGTAGGTGTAGTTGATTTCAAACTGACCATTGGCATCCTCATGGTCGATCTGATAAACGTCGAAGCCTACTGCCTGCAGCGATTCGGTCAGCTTTTCAAGGAAAGGGCGCACGCGCGACAGCCCTTTATAGTCGTAGCAGGGCTTGGCCAGCGTATCGCTGCTGTCGGCAGGCAGCATTTGCCCCTGTTCGCCACGTTTAAACAGGGAAAACTCCGGCTCCAGCCCCGTTTGTAACGTCCAGCCTTTCTCCGCCAGCCGCGCTGTCTGTTTAAGCAGCACTACGCGACTGTCATAAGGATGCGGCGCTTTATTGACGTAGCCGTTACAGGCGATACGCGCATAGCCTGGCTGCCAGGGCACCAGAGATAGGGTAGAGAGATCGCCGCGGGCGAAAAAATCAGGCCCTTGCGGCTCCATACCCATGCCGGAAATTGCGAAACCGGCAAAGCCCGCGCCTTTCTCTACTACGTCCATCAGGCATTTCGCCGGCACCGATTTGGTTTTGGCCGAGCCGTGGATATCCACAAACTGCGCCAGCAGGTAGCGCACCTCGTTATCTTTCAGAAACTGGACTGCTTGCTCAGGTGACATAGAGACCTCTTAACCGCGATGAATTGTCCGGCGCGTTGCCGCATTCTTCTCAGGAAAAAAATTTTACTGACAGGAAAATGCACGAGCTGTGCCAGGTCGGGTTATCTGCGCGGTTAAAAATATTTAATTCATCATAATCAATGAATTACTAAAGAATCCGGTTGAAAAGCCGATCATTCCGGCCGCACAATTTAGGTTTTTATGGGAATTATTCGTCATTAATAAATTTTACCTGCTGCTGTTTCCCCAAAATGGTGCCCAAAAAAGATGATCGCCAGGCGTAAATTTAATTTCAGGTTTGATGGGTGAAATATGTAGAAATAATCATTCAAATATAAATAAGGTTTTTCACAGGCAAATAATTCTACTTTTTTACCGCTTATTTTAATTTGCGCTGGACAGCGACGGCGGGATGAATTAATTGTGTTATATAGCAAGTCGAAGCGCTGGATCCTTTAGGTAATTACCTTTTAATGTTTACCAGCAAAACTTTTTATTTATCTGTGTGGAGTCGCTATGCCTACGCCTGCCCGTGATTTCATTATTAACGTTTCCTGTCCTGCCGCGTCCGGCATCATTGCCGCAGTAACCGGTTTCCTTAGTAAAAGTCAGTGTTATATCAGTGAATTATCACAATATGATGATGAAGAGTCCGGCCGCTTCTTTCTGCGTGCCCGCTTTAGGTTTAATGAAAACGTTACGGAAGATATCGCCACTTTAAAAAATGACTTTGTATCAGTTGCGCAAAGCCTGACTATGCAGTGGCAAATTTACGATACAACGGAACCCATGCGCGTACTGCTGATGGTCAGTAAGTTCGACCACTGCCTGGCGGATTTGTTATATCGCCGCAATAAAGGCGAGCTGAATATTACCCTTACCGCTATCGTCTCGAATCATCTTGATTTACGGCCAATGGCGGAGCGCGAGGGTATTCGCTTTATCTATTTACCCATTAACAAAGAAAATAAAGCCGAACAGGAAGCGGCATTGCTCAATATTGTTGAAGAGACGCAAACCGAGCTGGTGGTGCTGGCGCGCTATATGCAAATTTTGTCGGATAATCTGTGCCGGAAACTGGCCGGGCGCGCTATCAATATTCACCACTCTTTTCTGCCCGGTTTCAAGGGTGCAATGCCTTATCACCAGGCGCACAAACGCGGCGTAAAACTTATCGGCGCAACCGCGCACTATGTAACTTCAGATCTGGACGAAGGGCCGATTATCGATCAGGAAGTGCAGCGGGTGGATCACACATGGCGGCCTGCGGATTTAATCGTAGCGGGAAGAAATACGGAAACCATAGCTCTGGCGCGCGCGGTGAAATGCCATACCGAGCATCGCGTTTTTCTTAACGAAAACAAAACGGTGATCTTCTGATGACAACTTTAACCACGCAGCCTGTCGCTCGCGCTATTGATGGCCGCGCCAGCGCGGAGAAAGTTCTGCTGCAGGCGCAGCAGCAGGTGGAGCAGCTGAAAAAACAGGGCATTCAGCCTGCGCTGGCGGTGATCCTTGTCGGCGAAGATCCGGCCAGCCAGGTTTACGTGCGCAATAAATTACGCGCGGCGGAGAAAACCGGCATTAAATCCTTAGCGCTGCGCTTTAACGCGCAGTTAACCCAGCAGGAGCTGCTGGCAACCATCGATAAATTAAACCGCGATGAGCAGATCAACGGGATCTTAGTGCAGTTGCCGTTGCCCGCACATATCGATGAGAGGGCGGTGGTAAAAGCAATATCGCCGTTAAAAGATGTGGATGGCTTCCACCCGGAAAACGCAGGCGGATTATTACAGGGGCACAGCGTGATTACGCCCTGTACGCCGCTGGGCTGTTTACTGCTATTACAGCAGGAGCTGGGCGATCTTAGCGGCAAGCACGCCGTTGTTATTGGCCGGTCTAATATCGTTGGCAAACCCATGGCCAGCCTGCTGCTTCAGGCGCACTGTTCGGTTACCACGCTGCATTCGCGCAGCCGCGATGCCGTTACGCTGTCACGTCAGGCCGATATCGTTATCGCCGCTGTCGGCAGACCGCAAATGATCGACGCCAGCTGGATCAAGCCGGGCGCAGTGGTAATCGATGTCGGTATTAACCGTCTGACTTTAGCGGATGGCTCAACGCGCCTGGTTGGCGATATCGACTACGAGAGCGTTTCGCTGGTTGCCGCCGCTATCACGCCGGTACCCGGCGGCGTCGGGCCAATGACCATCGCCTGCCTGATGCAAAACACGGTGTCGGCTGCCCTTAGCCACGCCAAAACCGCTGCCCGCACCTGAGGAGACTGGCATGCCGTTAGCTCTGTTGAAATATGGCCTTTCTGCCAACTATCCGGCAGAGGTCGATCTGCCGCCGCCGTGCGAGCTGAAACCGCATTACGATGTAGTGATTATCGGCGGCGGCGGTCACGGCCTCGCCATCGCTTACTATCTGGCGAAATACCACGGTATTACCAAAGTGGCGGTGCTGGAGAAATCTTACCTGGCGGGCGGCAATACCGCGCGTAATACGGCGGTGATTCGCTCCAATTATCTCACTTCGGAAGGCGTACGCTTTTATAGCGAATCGGTAAAGCTGTTCCAGTCGCTCTCCAACGAATTCGACTTTAACATTATGTATTCCGAGCGCGGCCAGCTAACGCTGGCGCATACCGATGGCACGGTGCGCGCGTTCCGGCAGCGCGCCGAGGTCAACAAGCACTTTGGCGGTCGCACCGAAATGATCGATCGCCAGCAGATCAAAGAGCTGGTGCCAATGCTCAACCTGGATCCGGGTAATTTGCCGGTGCTGGCCGGGCTGTGGCATATCGATGGCGCAACCGCGCGTCACGATGCGGTCGCCTGGGGTTACGCAAAAGAGGCGGCTAAACGCGGCGTGGAGATCCACCAGCTTACCGAAGTAGAAGATCTGGTGATAACCAATGGCCGCATCACGGCGGTCAAAACTAACCGTGGAACAGTGGGTTGCGGCTGTGCCGTGCAGGCTGTGGCAGGCCATAGCTCGCTGCTGGCGCAAAAAGCCGGCTTCCGTCTGCCGGTGGTTTCCTATCCACTACAGGCGATGGTGACGCAGCCGGTAAAACCCTTCCTCGATCCGCTGGTCAGTTCATCGGCGCTGCACTGCTATGTGCAGCAAACCAGCCGTGGCGAAGTAGTGTTCGGCGGCGGATCGGATCCTTACCCGCTCTATAGCACCAGATCGACGCTGGATCTCAAAGAAAGCCTGATCGCGCACGGCATCGAAATGTTCCCATTCCTGGCTAAAGCGAAACTGATGCGGCAGTGGGCGGGCATTACCGATATGACGCCAGATTACAGCCCGATTATGGGCGAAAGCCCGGTGCAAAATTATTACCTGGACGCGGGCTGGGGCACCTGGGGCTTCAAGGCCACGCCGATCTGCGGCAAAACCATGGCAGAAATGGTCGCCAGCGGCGGCAAAACGCCGGAGCTGATCGCACCGTTTCGTCTTGAGCGCTTCGCGCGTTTTCAGCAGGTCAACGAAATGGGCGCTACCGCCGCCAGCCATTAGTTATCAGGGGAAAAGATCATGAAAGTCATGCATTGCCCGCTTAACGGGCCGAGAAATATCAGCGAATTTGCCTGGGGCGGCGAGCTGAAAACCATCCCGGATCAGATGAACTGTAGCGACCGCGAATGGGCCGACTACGTGTTTTATGAAGACAACCACGCGGGAGAAATCACCGAATGGTGGTTCCACACGCCTTCCAGCTACTGGTTTCTGGCAACGCGCAATACGGTTACAGATGAAATTATCCGCACCTTTGACGCCAGCGAAATTTTCCCTGTTCCCTATAGCAGCGACTTGCCAGCTGAACTTAAAACCGCGCTGGAGGAGGCATCATGAACAGCAGACTGGCCGCGCCGATGGGGCGACTGATCGATCGCGAGCAGCCGATCGAATTCGAATTCGAGGGCGAAACCTGTCGCGGTTTTGCGGGCGATACTGTCGCCAGCGCGCTGACGGCTACGGGGCGAAAAGTCCTTTCGCGCTCGTTTAAATATCACCGGCCGCGCGGAATATTAACGTTACAGGGCCAGGACGCTAATACGCTGGTGCAGCTCAGCGACGAACCCAATGTACTGGCAGATATGCAGCCGATCACCGCTGGCATGCAGGTTAGCGGGCAAAACTATAGCGGTTCGCTGGACAACGACCGCGATGCAAAGATGCAGCTCTTTTCGCGCTTTATGCCCGTCGGCTTTTACTATCGCGCCTTTTACAAGCCCAAAGGCATGTGGAAACGCTGGGAGCCGCTAATCCGCCGCAAGGCCGGACTGGGCGTGTTAAAAATGCAGGTGCAGTCGGAGTACTACGACAAAGCGTATCTGTTTTGCGATGTAATGGTAGTGGGCAGCGGCCCGGCAGGATTACAGGCAGCATTGACGGCGGCAGAGGGTGGCGCGAAAGTCCTGTTGGTAGAACAGATGCCGCTGGCTGGCGGCGCGCTGAACTGGGCGCGCTTCGGCGAGGAGGCGCAGCAGTCGGAACAGGTTCTGCGCTATCTTACACAGCGTGTCGAGGCACATCCAAACATCCGCGTATTGCTCAACGCGACCTGTAACGGCTGGTTCACCGATCACTATCTGCCGGTCATTCAGGGCAAGCGCATGTATAAAGTGCGCGCCGCGACCTGCGTGATTGCGGCTGGCGCCTACGATCAGCCGGTGATCTTCCGCAACAACGATCTGCCAGGCGTGATGTTAACCAGCGCGGCGTTGCGATTAATGCAGCTTTATGCAGTTAAACCGGGCCAGCGTGCGGTGCTGCTCACTGGTAATGATGACGCTTATCTGGCCGCACTGACTCTGCTTGAGCAAGGTGTGAAAGTAGCCGCCGTAGTGGATATGCGGGAAAGCGGCGCAGACGCGGCGCTAATGCAACGGCTGAAGCAGTCTGGCGTGACCGTCATTGCTGGCGCAACTGTTTATGAAGCCTTGCCGGATAGCCATGGACAACTACGCGCGGTTGAGGTACGGAAAATTACCGCTCAGGGCGAAGTAGCAAGCGAAAGCCAGCGCATCGACTGCGATCTGCTGTGCATGTCGGCAGGCTATATGCCCGCCTGGCAGCTCCCCTGTCAGGCGGGCGGCAAACTTCGCTATCAGGACGAGACCGCCAGTTTTAGCCTGACCGGGCTGCCTGCCGGATTCTGTACCGCCGGATCGATCAACGGCTGGCACAGCCTGGAAGAGGTTCTTCAGGATGGTGCGCTGGCAGGTCGCCAGACATTGCAACAACTGGGGCTGACAAGCCATCTTGCCGCAGAGCCGCCGCACGCGACGCAAAAACCGCGCATTGATTATCCGTGGCCGATCTTCCCGCATCCCAAAGGCAAAGAGTTTGTAGATTTCGACGAAGATTTGCAGATCAAAGACATCATTAACGCCACGCGCCACGGCTATCGCGATGTGCAGCTGGTCAAACGTTTTTCAACGGTAGGCATGGGGCCATCGCAGGGCCGCCACTCGGCGCTACCGACCGCCCGCCTGGTGGCACAGGCAACGCAGCGTAGCGTCAGCGAAACCGGTGTCACCACAGCGCGGCCGCCGTTCAGCGCCGAAAGCCTGGCGCACCTGGCCGGACGCCATTTCGATCCCTGGCGCGTCACCGCTATGCACCAGCGCCATCTTGCTTTACAGGCAGAGATGATGCCAGCAGGAAACTGGCTGCGTCCAGGCTGGTACAAAACGCCACAGCAGAGCGAGAAGAAAGCAGCGGTGCAGGCCGAAGTGCAGAACGTGCGCCGCAATGTGGGCCTGATCGACGTCTCCACGCTTGGCGGCATCGAATTGCGCGGCCCGGATGCGGCAGAGTTTCTGAACCGCATCTACACGTTCGCCTTTCTGAAACAGCCGGTCGGCCGCACGCGCTATGCGTTGATGACCAATGAGCAGGGCGTGGTGATAGATGATGGCGTCGCCTGCCGCCTTGCCGACAATCATTTCTACGTCACGGCCACTACCAGCGGCGTCGCGCGCGTTTACCAGACTATGCTGCAATGGAATATCCGCTGGCGGCTGGATGTGGATATCGCCAACGTCTCTTCGGCGTGGGCAGCGGTAAATCTTGCCGGGCCGAATTCGCGCGAGGTGCTGAGCCGCGTCTGTAGCGATATCGACCTTTCAGCAGAAGCTTTTCCCTATCTGGCCTGTCGCGAAGGCAGCGTTAAAGGCATCCCGGCACGTCTGCTGCGCGTAGGTTTTGTTGGCGAGCTGGGTTACGAAATCCATGTGCCGACTCGCTACGGTGAAGCCTTATGGGACGTGCTGATGGCAGCTGGCGCACCTGACGGCATCAAGCCTTTCGGCGTGGAGGCGCAGCGGCTGCTGCGGCTGGAAAAAGGGCACGTGATTATCGGGCAGGATACCGATGGCATGAGCCATCCGGCCGAAATAAATATGGGCTGGGCGGTTAATCGCGCCAAGTCTGCTTTCGTGGGCCGCCGCGCCGTCGATATTCTCGAAGCACAGCCGCCAACACGCCGGCTGGTTGCTTTTACTTTACCTGCCGGTTCGCCACAGCCGCTGGAAGGCCATCTGGTGCTGGACGGCGAGCGTATCACCGGCAACGTGACCTCATGCGAGTTTTCGCCAACGCTGAATGCCATCGTTGGCATGACCTATGCATCACCCGATCGTGCTGCGCCAGGCCAAAGCCTGACTATTCGCGTGGAAGGCGGGAGAGAAGTGCAGGCGCAGGTCGTGAAGCTGCCCTTTTATGATGCTGAAAATCACCGTCAGGAGCTTTAATGATGCAAAGAGTCGATTTTCCCCAGGCGGCCAGCCCGCTGGCGCACCTGACTTCGGCGCTGACCGCTGGCGCGGCGAACCGTCCCGCCTTCAGCGATCTTTCCAACTGCACGCGCGTAGGTTTTCGTGGCCGTCACGCGGCCTGGTATCTGCAACAGCAGGGATTTGTTTTGCCCGACAGACCAAATCAGGCCTGCTGGCAAAACGACGGCTCGCTGGTCGCCAGGCTATCGATGACGGAATATTTACTGCTGGCGGAGCCGCCGCAGGCGCAGGAGCGGCTGAGAAAACTGGAGCGGCAGTGGCAGCCAGGCGAACTGGCCTGCTATCTACTGCCGCGCCAGGATACGCATGCCTGGCTGACGCTACGCGGCGAAGCCTGGGCTGAAGCGATGGCGAAGCTGTGCGCGGTTGACCTTAGCGCGGCCGCGTTTCCGGCGGGAAGCATTGCCCAAACCTCCGTCGCCCGCGCCAGCGCCATAGTCATTAATGCTGCCACGCAGGATAAGGCGCAGTTCTGGCTGCTGGTTGATTATTCGATGGCGGCTTACTACTGGACGGTGTTGCAGGATGCCATTGATGAGTTCGGCGGCGCGGCCGTTGCCTGATTTTTCCCCTCCGGGCGCGGCCCGGATTTACTTTGCGAGGTGTCCGTGTCCACGCTTACCGTCACTGAAAATGATTACACCGCGCCCGCGCTATTTCGCGGCCTGACCATTCTGGAGATGTTTAACGGCCGCGAGCGCGTGCTGACCGTACAGGATTTTGCCGATCGCCTGGGCGTTTCCGTCTCCTCAATTTATCGCATCGTCACCACGCTGACGGAGATGAACTATCTGGAAAAAGTGGCGAGAAACACCTACCAGCTTGGCCCACAGGTTATTTCCAACGGCTTTAGCTACCTTGCCAGCCGCGACATCGTTGATATCGCCATGCCGCACCTTAACGCGCTGCGCAACCGGGTTTCGCTCTCCTGCCATCTTGGCGTACGTGAAGGCCAGGAAACGGTTTATATCTACCGTTCTTTCGCCTCACAGCGCCTTTCAGTCAATGTGCCTACCGGCACGCGCATTCCCTGTCACTGTAGCGCCATGGGCCGCGTGTTGCTGACAGGGCTTACCGACAACGAGCTGGAAAACCTTTATCAGCATACGCGCCTGGATGGTTATGCTCTGGCCGCACCACGTACTTTGCCGGAGCTGAAACAGACGATTCAGCAGGATGCGGTGCAGGGCTGGGTGGAACACCGCTCAGATTTCGCCACCGCCATCGCCACCTCGCTGCGGGATCATCACAACCAGATTGTCGCGGCGATCAATGTTTCGGGGCCGGATGCATTAATGGCGGACGAACAGCAAAAAGAAGTTGCGCGTCATGCGCTGCTTGCCGCTGCCCAACGTATCTCATTCGAGCTGGGCAGCCTGCGAAAAATGGCTGAGAAAGTGAGATGACCAAAGCGCCGCCAGCGAACCGACGCGACAGCCCGCTAAGCCTGGAACAGCATATTGCGCGTTCGCTCAGGCAGCGGCGACTGGCGCAGGGATTTAAAATTTCTGACGTGGCCCGTATCGCGGGCGTCAGCGTCGGCATGGTCAGCAAGGTGGAGAACGCACACGTCTCGACCAGTCTGGATATCCTCAGCCGACTATGCGATGCCATTGGCCTGCCGGTTTCGCGTCTTTTTAGCGATTATGATGTAGCAAAACGCGGCGCGCAGTTAATCAAAGCGGGCGAGGGCATGGAAGTGGTACGCACAGGCACAGAGGTTGGTCATGCTTATCAGCTGCTGAGCTACTCTCAGGGTGCCAAAAAGCTGTATGAGCCTTTCCTGGTCACCATGGACGATGCCAGCGAAGAATTTCCTAACTTTTGCCATCCCGGCCACGAGTTCCTTTATTTGCTGGAAGGTGAATTAATTTATCGGCACGGCACGCGGCTTTATCCAATGCAGCCCGGCGACAGCCTCTCTTTTGACGGCGGCGTGCCGCACGGCCCGGAAAAGCTACTGTGCGTGCCTATCCGCCTGCTTTCCGTTATCCACTATGATGAGGCCAATGAAGGCTGATTCCTCTGCCTTTCAGACGTCCAATTCTTTTATCCTTAAAATACTTTACTCACCTATAAATAATATTTTTATTAAGAGGGAAGGGTGTTCTTTAAACAGTGAATTATTAACTGCAAGATATAAGAATTAAATATAATTCACGCCCAGGACTTTGCATTACACAGACCGTCAAGGGCGTAAAGACTCTATCTCAGCCAGCCATTCCATCGACAATAGTAATCATGGCGTCAGCAATATTCGCACGCGCTGTGCGGGCTTTGCTGTACTCCTCTGAGTGATAACAATCCAGCGCAGATTGATAATCTGCAAACTCAATCAGCACGTGCTTAATAAATTTTTCGCCTTCCAGCGTCTCGGCTTTTTCACCGCGCGCTAAAAATTTGGCGTTATATTTCTTGAAAGCCTGCGGGGCCAGCGCCATATAATTTTTATACTGCTGCGCGTCTTTTACCGTTACGTGAGCTATCCAGTACGCCGCCATTATTGTTCCTCTTGAGTAAGAATAGATTTTGCCAGGCTGGCCGCTTCGGTTAAATGCTGCTTAACCGCTTCCTTTGCCTGCTCCGGGTTATTTTCTTCAATCGCTTCGTAAATACGCGACATACGTTCAAAACCCGCGACCTGCCGCTCCGGGCTGCGTAAAGTTAGCGCACGCAGACGGCTGATGCGGCTGTTAAGCCGCTGGACTATCTCCCAGGCGATGCTGTGCCGGGCGATGGAAAACAGCGTTTCGTAGAATGCCTGCGAAGCCTCAACGCGTTCAATATCATCCTGATCTTCAGAAGCTTTGGCGATGCGCAACAGCTTCTGATGCAAACTCTTTTTATCTTTTGCCGTGGCCATTAAAGCGCAGTCGCGGGCCGCTTCCTGCTCCAGCAGCAGGCGGATAGCGTAAATCTGCTCGGCGGTTTGCCAGGTCAATATAGCCACAATAGGCCCTTTCTTTGGCAAATTCTCGATTAAGCCTTCCGCTTCCAGATAGCGGATCACTTCGCGGACGACGGTTCTGCTGACGCCTAATTCATCGCACAGGCTGCGTTCAACCAGGCGATCGCCGGCCTGAAAATAGCCAGAGATAATAGCCTGTCGCACCTTAGCTAACGCCAGCTCTCGTAAAGTCGGCGTGGTTTCTATTTTTAATGAATGGCTCGCAACCATATTTTTCTCAGTCCGCAAATAAAAGTGAAAATACCCAAAATTAAAACCCTTTTTATTATTAGCACTGTTTTTACGGTTAGCGCAATGCAGTCAGGTTTTCGCCTGTCTTGCCGTGGGCGACGGGTGCTGGCAGAAATCCGCGCTGGCTCACATATTTCACCGCCATGCTGGCCAGAAAAAAGCCGATCCGCGAGCTTAAAGTGTAAGTATCTGAATATATTGTTTTTATCCAAAAGCGCCGGGGCCAGTTTTGTACAGAATTTAGAGAGCCATCACATCAAGTTGCGCCAGGAAAAACATTAAGAATTTCGCCAGGCAGGTCAAGAATTAGTCCTGATAAATAAGGTTTTTTCACCTCTTATCCCGCTGCAAGCAGCCAGCCTATAAGAACACCGTATGATGGTATACCAGATTTTGACATACCATAAATCCCGGTGTTATACCCATCTGCGTCAGACGTTAACAATTCATTAACTAACGAGGTTCCCGGCATGCATCCTGATATTCGTAAAACCATCGTGACCACGGAAACAATCTATGCCGACGGCGGCAAGGCGGCGACCACGCCGCTGGTGATGATCGCTGCGGCGGCCGTGGTGAGGAATCCCTGGGCTGGGGAAGGCTTCGTGGAGGATCTGGCGCCGAAAATTCGTGAAATGGCACCGGTGCTTGGCGAACTGCTGACCAGCCTGATTGTGAAAGAAGCGGGCGGCGGCGACCGTGTTCAGGCTTATGGCAAATGCGCGGTGGTCGGGTTGAACGGCGAACTGGAGCATGCCTCGGCATTAATCCACACGCTGCACTTTGGCAACCATTACCGTTCGGCGGTTAAAGGCAAAACCTACCTGGCCTTTAATAACACGCGCGGCCCGGCTAATACGCCAGTGCTGGTACCTATGATGGGCACCAACGACGAAGGCACTCGTGAGCACTACCTGACTATGCAGTTCAATATCAACGATGCGCCCGCCGCCGATGAGATCGTCGTCGCCCTGGGCGCGGCGCTTGGCGGCCGTCCGCATCACCGCATCGGTAACCGTTACCTCGACCTGAAAGAGTTAGGCCATGATCAGAAAAACCCGGCAGCTGTCTGACCCTGACCTGCGCGTCAGCTGGCTGGAGGCAGGCCAGGGCGCGCCGCTGGTGCTGGTGCACGGCGTCGGCATGAACGCGGAGGCCTGGTTCCCCCAGCTGGAAGCCCTGAGCCGCGATTTCCGCGTAATTGCCGTTGATATGCCAGGCCATGGCGAGAGCGAAGGTTTTAAACACGCCGCCACGCTGGAAGATTATGTCCACTGGCTGGCCTCATTTTTGCAAACAGAGCAGAACGAGCGTTTCTGCGTGGCCGGACACTCAATGGGCGCTTTGATTACTGGCGGCCTGGCTATTGATTATCCGGCGCTGGTCAGCCGCGCTGTCGTCATCAGCGGTGTCTATAAACGCAGTGAGCAGGCGAGCGAGGCGGTCATTAAGAGAGCACGTGAGCTGGCGCAGGGCGATGTACGGATCGACGCGCCGCTGGATCGCTGGTTCAGCGATGAGCAGCATGAACAACCCTTGCGCCGCCGCGTTGGCGACTGGCTACAACGAGTGGATCGCCAGGGCTATGCGCGCGCTTATCAAGCCTTTGCAGCAGGCGACCGCACCTATGCTGAGCGCTGGCGGGAAATGCGCTGCCCGGTATTGGTGATGACCGGCGAGCTGGACGCCAACTCCAGTCCGGCGATGACGCACCAGATGGCCGAAGCCGCGCCGAATGGCACCGCCGTTGTGGTCGGCAACGCCCGACATATGTTGAACCTGACCGACGCCAAAAGGGTAAACGAAGAGCTGCTGAATTTTCTTCAGCCTGTTACCTCTGGCGCCAGGCTACAGACCGTAAAGGAGTAACTATGGACGCAGATAAACGCAGGCAGCTCCGTGACGCTTTCGGGGCATTTATGACCGGTGTAACTGTGGTGACCACTAACGATCGCCAGGGCAATCCGATCGGCTTTACCGCTAACTCATTCTCTTCGGTTTCGCTGGATCCGGCGCTGCTGCTGGTAAGCATTGATAAACGTTCCGCCAACTTCGCTAACTTCACCAGCTGCGAACACTTCGCCGTCAATATTCTTGCCGAGCAGCAGAAGGAAACCTCCAATATTTTCGCGCAGAAAATAGAAGATCGTTTCGCGCTGATCGACTGGCGTAAAGCGGATTCCGGCGTGCCGTTGATCGATGAGAGTTCAGCCTGGTTCGACTGCTCGCTGCATCAGGTAGTGGATGCCGGAGATCATGCGATCCTGATTGGTAAAGTCGAGGCTTTTTCTTCCTGCGGAACTGCCGGGCTTGGCTACTATCGCGGCGTCTACTTTACGCCTTACCAGAATGCAGAATCCCTGATCGGCGGGCCGGATGTTGTGGTTAGCGCGCTGATCGAATCCGCCGGTCAGGCGCTGATGGTGGAAAAAGAGGGCAGCTACAGCTTGCCGTCGCGTCGGGTAAACCAGAGCAGCGTCAGCGAGACGCTGAATAAACTGATTGGCGACCTGGCTATTGAGGCCAGCCCCGGTTTTGTTTACTCCATCTGGGAAGATCGCCAGAAAAACCAGCAGCATATTGTTTTCCTCTGCGCGCAGCCGACCGGTAGCCCGCTGCCCGACGTCCGGCAGGCACAGTGGTATAGCCTGAATCAGCTACAGGCGCTGCCGATCGCAGATTCCGCGCTGAAATCGCTGATGAACCGCTTTGTGAGTGAAAACGCGGTTGGCAATTACGGTCTCTATTACGGCGACGAATGCCAGGGATCGGTCAGACACTTCGCCCTGAAAGCCAGTTAGGAGGCACGATGAAACTGTCACTGTTCCTGCATATGGAAAGGGTTTCTGCGGACGATGCGCAGGAGAAACTTTACGAAGAGATGATGACGCTGTGCGAAATCGCCGATAAAGGCGGCCTGCACGCCATCTGGACGGGCGAGCATCACGGCATGAACTTTACCATTGCGCCCAATCCTTTTATTAATCTCGTGGATATTGCCCATCGCACCAGCCACGTGCGGCTGGGCACCGGCACTATTATCGCGCCCTTTACCCATCCAATCCGTCTGGCAGGTGAAGCGGCCATGACCGATCTGGTCACCAAAGGGCGACTGGAGCTGGGCATCGCACGCGGCGCTTACTCCTATGAATATGAGCGGCTGATGCCTGGCATGACCGCCTGGGAAGCCGGGCAGCGTATGCGCGAGCTGGTGCCAGCGGTAAAAGCGCTGTGGGAAGGTGATTACGCGCATCAGGGCGAGTTCTGGTCTTTCCCGGCCACGACCTCAGCACCAAAGCCGAAACAGCAGCCACATCCGCCGATCTGGGTTGCCGCGCGCGATCCTAACAGCCACGAATTCGCAGTGAAAAACGGCTGCAACGTGCAGGTTACGCCGCTGCATCAGGGTGAAGAAGAGATTACGCGCCTGATTGACTGTTTCCAGACTGCCTGCAAAGAGTATTCGCCAGAGAAACCGCTGAAAATCATGCTGCTCCAGCACGGCTATATAGCGGAAGACGCTGCCGACGCGCAGCGGGCCGCCGAAGAGCTTAACCGCTTCTATAACTACTTTGGCGCCTGGTTTAAAAACGAGCGACCCGTTGCGCAGGGTTTGATCAAACCGCTGAGCGAGGAAGAGATCGCCGCCAACGGCTATTACAGCGTGGAAGGCATGCGCAAAAACCTGGCGATCGGCAATGCCGATGAGGTGATAGCGAAGCTGAAAAACTACGAGGCGATGGGCTATGACGAATACGCCCTGTGGCTGGACAGCGGCATGACCTTTGAGCGCAAAAAGGCGTCGCTGGAGCGTTTTATCCGCCACGTCGTTCCCGAATTTCACTAAGCGGAGAGGCTATGGACTCTTTTAAACTCTATATCGACGGCCAGTTTACCGACGGCGCGGCGCAGTTCAGTTCGCTGAATCCGGCCACGGCGGCACCCTGGGCGACTATCGCAGAAGCGCGCCGTGAAGAGGTCAACCGCGCGGTAGAAGCCGCAGCGCGCGCTTTCGAATCTGATAGCTGGCGCGCAACAACCGCAGGCGCGCGTGGGAAAATGCTGCTGCGGCTGGCGGATTTGATTGAGAAAAATGCCGACCGGCTGGCGCGTCTGGAGACGCTGGATACCGGAAAAATCATCCGTGAAACCCGTGCGCAGATCGCTTATGTCGCCGAATATTATCGTTTCTACGCGGGCCTTGCCGATAAAATGGATGGCGCGACGCTGAGCATCGATAAAGCCGATATGGAAACCTGGATTAAAAGAGAGCCTGTCGGCGTGGTGGCGGCCATCGTGCCCTGGAACAGCCAGCTTTTTCTCTCAGCGGTAAAAATCGGCCCGGCGATCGCGGCAGGCTGCACGCTGGTCGTGAAAGCGGCAGAAACCGCGCCCGCGCCGCTGCTGGCTTTTGCCGAACTGATCCACGAAGCGGGTTTTCCGCCTGGCGTCTGTAACATTATTACCGGCTTCGGCGAAGAGTGCGGCACGACGCTGACCACACATCCGCTGGTCGATCACATCGCCTTTACTGGCGGCCCGGAGACCGCGCGGCATATTATCCGCAACAGCGCCGAGAACCTCGCCAGCACTTCGCTGGAGCTGGGTGGTAAGTCACCGTTTATTGTCTTTGCCGATGCTGATCTGGAGAGCGCGGCGAATGCCCAGGTCGCCGCTATCTTCTCCGCTTCCGGGCAGAGCTGCGTGGCTGGCTCAAGGCTGCTGGTGGCCGAAGAGATCAAAGAAGCTTTTATCGAAAAACTGCTCAGCAAGGTGCGCGGCATCGCTATTGGCTGTCCGCAGCAGCCGGAAACCCAGTTCGGGCCGCTTTGTACCGAACAGCAAAAGCGTACTATTGAGGAAGTCGTAAACCGCAGCCTGGAGCAGGGCGCAAGGCTGATTATCGGCCATCAACCTGTAGACAAGCCTGGCTTTTACTATCCGCCGACTATCCTGGACTGTAGCGAAACGCCGCGGGCGGAAAGCGTCACGCGCGAGCTATTTGGCCCGGTTCTCTCCGTGCTGACGTTTAAAGACGAAGCCGAGGCTATTAGCCTGGCTAACAATACGGAATATGGCCTGGCGGCAGGCGTCTTTACGCAGAACCTGACGCGCGCCCACCGTGTTACGCGCAGGCTACGCAGCGGCGTCGTCTGGCTGAATACTTATCGCGTGGTTTCGCCAATGGCGCCGTTCGGCGGCTACGGCAAGTCTGGTTTCGGCCGCGAAGGCGGCATCGACGCCGCGCTGGAATATACCACCACTAAAACTGTCTGGCTGCGCACCAGCGATGAACCGATAGACGATCCCTTTATCATGCGCTGAGTAACGCTTTGCCGGTTCGCCGAATCGGCAAAGCCCGCCTGGAGCTTTACCGCCAACTCTAGTTGAGATGACGAAAACCCTTTCGTCGGGATGGCTGCGCTTTTTTTTCAGAAAGTCCTTAACGCTTAAACACCATGTCGATTATCGGAGGGGAAAGTGAGCACGCAAAACCCAATTATTGAAAATAAATCCGTGGATTATGTGCCGGAGTCGGAACGCCACGGCAAATCCCGCAGCCTTTTT
Source organism: Pantoea sp. sgz302252 (assembly GCF_042610525.1). Classification (GTDB taxonomy): domain Bacteria; phylum Pseudomonadota; class Gammaproteobacteria; order Enterobacterales; family Enterobacteriaceae; genus Erwinia. The sequence goes on along the minus strand of NZ_JBHDVM010000001.1, from coordinate 684,944 downwards.
ACCCTGTGGTTCTGTACTAATATCGCACCGCTGGCAATTGTCAGCGGCGCGATAGCCACAGAAACTTTTCATCTCAATGTTATTTCAGCGCTGACCGCTATTATTGCCGGTCATCTCTTCGGCGGTTTATTTCTGGCGTTAACCTCTGCGCAAGGGCCGAAAACGGGTATTCCGCAAATGGTACAAAGCCGAGCCCAGTTCGGCCGTTACGGCTCGCTGCTGGTAATCAGCTTCACTACCGTTATTTATCTCGGCTTTTTTATCTCTAATATTTCGCTTTCTGGCCGGGTCATCAATAACGTGATGCCCGCTATTCCTGTGCCGGTAGCGACTATTGTGGGCGCTATCCTCGCCACGCTGATTGGGATGATCGGCTATCACTTTATCCATAAAATTAACAAAGTTGGAGCCTGGGTGATGGGGCTGGCTTTAATTGCAGGACTGGCGCTGATGCTGTCGCAGCCGCTGCCAGCGGACTTCTGGCTGCGCGGCAGCTTCAGCGCGGCGGGTTGGTTCGGCACTTTCTGTATTGGCGCGGTATGGCAGATTAGCTTTTCGCCTTATACCTCTGATTACTCCCGCTATCTTCCCGCTAATGTCGGCATCGCACGGCCTTTTATTGCCACTTATCTGGGCGCGTGCGGCGGCACTATTTTGGCGTTCGTGTTCGGTATGATGGCGGTGGCTATTGCGCCAGCCAGCGACGCGATGATGGCCGTGCGCCATGCTACAGGCGGATTAGGGCCGGTGTTAATGGTGTTGTTTTTAATCAATATTATCTGCCATAACTCGATGAATCTGTATGGCGCGGTGCTGTCATTGATTACCGCCGTTCAGACCTTTCGGCCCAACTGGACGCCGGGCGCGGCGGTGCGAGTGATCGGCTCGGCGTTAGTGCTGCTGGCCAGCGTTATGGTCGCGCTGATTGCCTCACAGAATTTTGTTTCTTTCTTTATTAACTTGATTCTGGCACTGATCTCCGTGCTGATCCCCTGGAGCGTAATCAATCTGATCGACTTCTATTATGTCAACAAGCAGCGCTATGACGTAACGGCGATATTCCGCGCCGACGGCGGCTGCTATGGGCTGCTGAATACCCAGGCGCTGCTGGTCTACTTTTTCGGTATCATCGTGCAGGTGCCTTTTGTGGAGAATGCGTTTTTCTCCGGCCCTTACGCCAAGCTGATCCCCGGCGTGGATATCTCCTGGATTATCAGTTTGGTGGTCACCAGTATCGCTTATCCACTGTTTCATCGTAAGCACCGGCTGACGCTGGCGGAGGCGAGTCAAAGCAAGGCGTAATTCCGCCCTTATAACCCTGGATGGTGCTTAAAGCCTTGTGGACATAACCAGAGCAGACTGCCAATGGCTACTGCTCTGTGCTCGCTTTAATACTTCACCTGGCAATCATCCAGAGTGCGGGATATGAATATATAGTTTAACCCACCCAAATTACCCTGAAATCTCCTTAAAAGCGTCAAAGCCTGTATCTAAGCAATTATCACCCCTCGTATCTTTGATAGCATAAATGCTTTTTGTCGGTAGACTCCGGTAATATCTTTCTGATTCGATTCGCTTTACGCAAAGGTAAGCCTAAAATATACCCTTCAGCCTTGATGAAACTTTTCATTCGGAAACTTTAGGCATATTTAGATGGAAAAACAATTATTCTACCAAGCCTGGCATAACTCAACCAGTCAAACGCCAGGCTCTTAATTTATTAAACTATCACCCGGGGCTCTTCTGGATTTTATTATCAAAATAGATAAATTGAGCCGTAAATTCCCTAATAAAACCGTAGACAAACAGCTTTAGAGGATTAAAATCTGTTTCATTATTGATAATAAACCAGGTAAAAGAAGTAAAACTTTAAGGCCGCTGCTGGCTATTAACAGAGGAAAAGGATGTCCCAGGAAAATGGTTTATGGCAGGGACTGGCGCTGATTGCCGGTTTTCACGGCATCGCTGTCAATATCCCTGCGCTGCGTGAACAATTCAGAACGGATGCGAACCATGACATAAACCTGCAACTGCCGCGCGCCGCGCGGCATAGCGGGTTGCGCTGCCGATATCATGCCAGACTTAAAACTTCGGCGCGGCTGCCTTTGCCCGCCCTGGTTGATCTGCCGGACAGGGGATATGTGGTCCTGCTGGCGGCTAAAAACGGTCAGTGGCTTGTTCAGTCTCCGGATGCGTCCCGACCGGAAACTGTCCCGGTACCGGAAAACCGCAGAGTCAGCGGCTTCCTGTTTACCCGTCGTTTTTCGGCGGAGCGGCTGGCGCAGGAGTTTAACCTTCGCTGGTTTTTGCAGGCGTTTATGCGATACCGCAAGCTGGTTGGCGAGGTCTTGCTGGCCTCGTTTTTTATTCAGCTGCTGGCGCTGGTGATGCCGCTTTTTTTTCAGGTGGTTGTGGACAAGGTTTTGACGCATCAAAGCCTCACCACGCTGGATGTGCTGGCGCTGGGAATGCTTTGCATCACGCTGGCGGAAGTTGTGCTGGACGGCTTACGAAATTATCAGCTGGCCCATACCTCCCAACGCATTGACGCTATGCTGAGCTCGTTGCTTTATCGACATCTGCTGGCCTTACCGCTCGCCTGGTTTCGGGGGCGACAGGCTGGCGTCACGGTAGCCCGGGTTCATGAACTGAAAACAGTGCGGGAGTTTTTAACCGGCAGCGCCCTGACGCTGTGTCTCGATCTGCTGTTTACCCTCGTTTTTTTTATTGTGATGGCTTTTTACAGCCTGCCACTAACCCTGATCGTACTGGCTTCGCTGGTGCCCTATATTCTGCTGTCGGTGGTAATTACCAGACCGCTGCGCCAGCGGCTGGACGAGCAGTTTCGTCAGGGCGCGCAGAATCAGGCCTTTCTGGTCGAAAGCGTGACGGCTATCGAACCGGTCAAAGCGATGTCGGTGGAGCATCACATGTCCCGCCGCTGGGATGAACAGATAGCGGCTTTTGTCAGCAGCTGTTTTCGCACCCGCAATATGGGCAATATCGCCAGCCAGCTTTCCCGCTTTATCAGCCGCGTAACCAGCGTCGCCATCCTTTGGTACGGGGCGCAGCAGGTTATTGCCGGAGAACTGACGGTGGGCGCGCTGATCGCCTTCAATATGTTTGCCGGTCAGGTTACCGCGCCGGTGCTGCGGCTGGTTCAGCTTTGGCAGGATATTCAGCAGGTATCGGTTTCGGTCAGGCGACTGGGCGATATTTTAAATGTCCCGCCCGAAAAACAGCCGGACAGCGGCATTACTTTGGCTACCATCAAAGGTGCCGTTCGCTTTGCGAATATTTGTTTCTCCTATCGTCCAGGCGATCGGCCAGTCCTGGACAAGATCAACTTATCCGTTCTTCCCGGCGAAGTGATCGGTATCGTCGGCCGTTCAGGTTCAGGCAAGAGCACGCTGGCGCGGCTGATCCAGCGCCTTTATCTTCCCGTCTCCGGCCAGATTTTTATTGATGGCACGGATATCGCCCATACGGATCCGTGCTGGCTCCGACGTCAGGTTGGCGTCGTTCTTCAGGAAACGCAGCTTTTTTCCGGCTCCATTCGGGACAATATAGCGCTGGCCGTGCCGGACGCTTCGATTGAACAGGTGACGGAAGCGGCGATTCTTGCCGGCGCGCATGATTTTATCAGCCTGCTGCCTCAGGGCTATGATACGCCGGTCGGCGAGCACGGCAGCCAGCTTTCCGGCGGCCAGAAGCAGCGTATTGGCATTGCCAGAGCCTTGATTACCAAACCGGCCATTTTGATTTTTGACGAGGCAACCAGCGCGCTCGATTATGAATCTGAGCAGGTGATCCAGAAAAACATGGCGGAAATTTGCCGAAACCGCACCGTGTTTATCATTGCCCACCGGCTCTCTGCCGTACGACGAGCCGACCGCATTATCGCAATGGAATCAGGCAATATCACCGAGCAAGGCCCGCATGAATTACTCCTGCGAAAAAACGGGCTTTACGCCCGTCTCTATGCGCTACAGAACGGAGAAGCCGCATGAGTAAAGACTATCGCGAATTCTTACCGGCAGTGCTTGAGATAGAGGAAACCCCGCCTTCACCAGCCGGACGATTTATTCTGTGGAGCATTATTATCCTGCTGACCGCAGTGGTCATCTGGGCGGCCTGCGGCAAAGTAGATATCGTGGCCGTCACTCAGGGCAAGGTGGTGGTCAGCGAGCTTTCACGGCCGGTTAACGCCGTGGTAACGGCTGAAGTCGCAGAGGTTCTGGTGCGCGAAGGCATGCACGTAGAACCGGGGCAGGCGTTGATAAAGCTCAATGGCCGTTATCTGGAAGAGCAGGCGGCGGAAAATCGCCTTCGCCAGTGCCTCAACCGTTTTCATATAGCGCGGCTGGAAAAGCTGGTGCAGCACTATCGTGGGCAGGCTGTTCTCGCTGAGCTGCCGGACTCTTTTCTTAGTGAAGATAAAGAACTGGCTACCCAGATCCTGACCAAACTCAGGGCAGAAATAGAAAACGATCGTCGCGCAAAAGAAGTCTATGCTACCCGTAAAACAGTATTGCAGGCCCAGTTAACGAATTATGAGGCGCAAAAAAAGCTGGCTACGGAACAGCTGCCCCTGTTCCGCGAACAATATCAGGCTCTACAAAAATTGCACGAGCGCCAGCTTACCAGCCGCGACAGCCTGCTGGAAATCCGTAAAAAATTTCTGGAAGCTTCGCATACGGTTGAAACGGCCAATGCAGGCATTGAGGAAGTCCGGGGCAATATAGCTAACGTGGATGCAGAAATGCGCGCCGGAGACGCGAGCAAAATAAGCGAGCTGTTGCAGCAAATCAGCGAACGGACGGAAGAGAATCGCATACTTGCCAGTCAGCTGCGTCAGCTGGCGTCGCAGATAAAGCATTATACGCTGCGGGCGCCGGTGGCAGGAACGGTAGAGTCTCTGCTTTTTCGCGACACGGGCGGCGCGGTGGAGCCGCCGCAGGAGATGCTGAAAATTGTGCCTGATAACGGACCGCTCATGGCGGAAGTGATGGTGCGTAATCAGGATGTCGGCTTCCTGCAGCCCGGCCAGGCGGTAACGGTCAAAATCAGCACCTTTGATTTTACCCGCTATGGCTGGGTCGAAGGCGAACTGCAGCATGTGGCCGCCGACGCTATTGAGGATCGCGACCTGGGGCTGGTTTATCGGGCCGTTATCGCGCTGAACAAGCGCACCTTGCTGGTTGAAGGTCAGGAGAAAGCGCTGGAGCCAGGCATGCAGGTAACGGCCGAAATAAAAACCGGCAGGCGAACCATCCTGAGCTATCTGCTTAGCCCGATGCTGGAGGCATTGGACGGCGTGGGCAAGCAGCGTTAAAGACGGCGCGCCAGCGCCGCTTTGCCCGCCATGGCAAAAACAGCGTCGTCCTGCGGCGTATGGATACGGCCGCACAGCACATTGCGCAAATGGCGCTCTAAAGGATTGCTACGCGTCAGCGCGTGATTGCCAATCTGTGCCACCATCAGCTCCACGCTGCGGATGGCGTTTTCTACAACTACCTGTTTTAGCTTCGCCGTGTCACCTGCTGCCAGCTGGCCCGCCTGAGCGCTATCCAGCAGAGTCTGACTGGTAAACAGCAGCGTTTCAATACGGCCGACAATTTCCTGAAAGCGCGGCAGGCTTGCCAACGGCTGCCCCAGATTGGCCGGAACGCGCTGCTGCAAAAAACCGATAAACCACTGATGTGCCGCTCGTGCCACCGCATCATAGAGGGTAGAAAGCAGCACGGCGATCCACAGACTCTCTTCTTCGTCGGCAGCGGAACGTGGTTCGCTCCAGCGGCTGACGGCAACTGCGTTTTCTGCCGGGATCCAGACATCTTCCAACACTACGCGATGGCTGCAGGTAGCGCGCATGCCAAGGTGATCCCACTCTTCTTCAATGCGGATCCCCAGCGCAGAAGCTGGCACCAAAAAACTGCCGACCAGCGGATCGGCATCGTCGCTGCGCGCCCAGACCAGAAACCAGCTCAGCCCGACGCTGCCGGTAGAATAGATCTTTTCGCCGCTGATCCGCCAACCTTCTGCCTCACGCCGCGCCAAAGTTTTAGGTAGCCCTCCGCGCGCTGGCGTGCCCAGTTCCGGCTCAACCCGTAACGCGTTAATCAGCGCGCCATCTTCCCGCATGCTTTGCGCTACGCGTTCGCGCACGGCTTCAGGCCAGTTAGAGTCGATACCAAGCCGACGGGAGTTTAAATATTGCATGGTCAGGATCAGCGCTGTGGAAGGCTCGCTTTGCGCTACGGCGGCAATAATGGCGCGGCATTCGGCCAGATCGCCGCCAAAGCCGCCAGCGGAAGCGGGCAGGGCGCGACTCAACAGACCATGCTGATGAAGCAGAGCAAAATTATCCTGTGGAAAAGCGCCTTGCCGATCGACTTCGGCTGCGCTTTTTGCCAGCGCCTGGCTAATAGCCGGGAGGAGTTCATTCAGAAATCGCGTACAGGCCATATTCAATCCTCTTTTTATTCCATTGTTTATTTTTAGCCTGGTGAAGTAAAAGCAATAAAGCGGATAACCTCATGCAAAACAGGCATAGCGTTCGCGCTGGTTGCAACACGGAATAACGCTTACTCTGTTTTCTTCTTTATTTCCGCACCTGTATAAAATTCATCTTATTTTTGGGGAGATTATTTTGCTGAATAATCCGCATTTATCGCGCCGTCAGTTTTTGCATTATTCCGCTGCGGCTTTAGCCGCCAGCGCTTTTTCCTCTTCGCTGCTGGCAGAAACCATGCCGGGCATGGCGATGCCGCCGGATATTTTAGCGGGCGGTGCAGGAAAGTGGGCGCTGGCGCAACCGACGAAAGTGCGTCTGGCCGTTAACCTCAATGCCATTTGCCTGGCGCCGGTGATTGTGGCCGACCAGCATCAGTTCTTTAAAGCGCATAATCTGGAGGTCGAATTCGTTAATTTCGGCAACTCTACCGAGCTGCTGCTGGAGGCGATAGCCACCGGCAAAGCGGAAGCGGCGGTCGGCATGGCGCTGCGCTGGCTAAAAGCGCTGGAACAAGGCTTTGACGTCAAATTAACGGCAGGCACGCACGGCGGCTGTATGCGGCTGGTCACGCTGGATAGCGGCCCGGCTTCGCTGGAGGCATTGAAGGGCAAAACCATTGGCGTTACGGATATGGCGGGTGCGGATAAAAACTTCTTTTCGCTGCTGTTAAAGCGCCACGGGCTGGATCCCAACACCGATGTTAGCTGGCGCGTTTTTCCGCAGGATTTGCTGCCGATGGTGCTAAAAAAAGGAGAAATTCAGGCGGCGAGCGGCTCCGATCCGGTGATGTGGCGGCTAACACAGCAGCCTGGCTACCGTGAAGTGGCGACCAATCTGTCCGATACCTATGCAAACCTGAGCTGCTGCGTTATCGGCGCGCGCGGCAGCCTGATCCGTGACCAGCCAAACGTGGCGGCGGCCATCACCCATGCAATTTTGCAGGCGCACGCTTACGCGGCAAAGCATCCAGAAATTATCGCTGACGCGTTTAACAGCAAGGCGCTAAATACTAATCCGCAAGAGATCGCCAGCGTGCTAAAAACCCATACGCACGGCCACTATTCAACGGGCGAGGCCTTTGTAAAGGAGATTGATATTTACGCACGGGATTTAAAAGCGATTAACGTACTGCGGCCGGAAACGGATCCGCTGCTGTTTGCCAAAGGCATTACCTCCGACGTGTTGGTGTGAGGGAAGCGGCAGCCAACGCCGCCGCTACAGACTGCTGAGAAAGTTAAAAAAGCTCAGGTGAGCCTTTGTTTTTTTGCAGCAACGCAGCAGTTTTTAGCGGCAGAGGCTGAGCGGATAAGCGGACCGTTTGGCGCATGGACGCGCCAACCGAGCCTACAGGGACCGTATTCACGGCGTGTCCGTGTTCCGATCTGCCTCTGCTGCTCTGCCACTAGTTTAAACGCGACCAGGGGTTTGCCATCAATCTAAAGCGGCAGCTAAAGCTGCCGCTACTTTTACAGAAACGGTTGGGAAGTTTGTACCGCCGTGGCATTTTTTAAGGTTTCCGCTGGCAGGTGATGATTAAAAAGCTCGGTGCTGAGATAGTTCGCGCCGCCGTCGGCTAAAAGCAGTACGATACGCGCGCCCTGGTTTTCCGGTCTTGCCGCCAGCTGCCGCGCGGCATAAAGCACGGCGCCAGATGAATCGCCCACCAGTACGCCTTCCGCTAAGGCAAATTCCCGCGCGGCCTGATAGGCCTGCCAGGTTTCCACGGCAATGACTTCATCGTAAACCTGATGATCCAGATTAGGCGGAATACGCTCCGGCGGCTGTTCGCTGAAGGCGTGGACGCCGGTAATCTCCAGCGGCTCAGGACGGCGATCGCTCGGCTGCGATCCCGCGCCTGGCTCAACTGCCACCACGCGGATTGCCGGATTTTGCTCTTTTAAATAGCGCCCGGTGCCGGAAAGCGTGCCGCCGGTGCCGACCGAAGCAACAAAAATATCCAGCCTACCATCGGTATCGCGCCAAATCTCTGGCCCGGTAGTGCGTTCGTGAATCTGCGGATTAGCTGGATTTTGCAGCTGCTGCAAAAAATGTACGTGCGGCTCTGCTTCCTTTACCTGCGCTACCAGCCAGCGCGTAGCGGCTACAAAATCACCATCGCTGGCTTCGTAATAGTCAGCGAAGCCGGGCACGGTGCTAAAAGGCACGACTTCCGCGCCATAGGCCTGGATGATTTTACTGCGCTCTACGCTGACAAAATCATTGATATAAACGCGAAAGCGATAGCCTTTAGCGGCGGCGAAAGCGGCTACGCCGATGCCGGTATTGCCGCTGGTAGTTTCGGCGATAATATCACCGGGTTTGATCAGCCCGTCGCGCTCCGCCTGCTCAATCATCGCCAGGGCGATACGATCTTTAACGCTGTGGTTAGGATTAAAAAGCTCCAGTTTGCCAATTAAATCCGCCTTGAGTCCTTTGCCGAAGCGCGCCAGGCGCAGTAACGGCGTACGGCCCGTTAGTTCGGTAATAGAGCCGTAAATAAATGCAGCCATAAGCACTACCTCAGGGAAAGCGCGGGCCGCAGCCCGCAGGATCGGAAAACTACCATTTCACGGCGTTGCGCTGCCAGGCGAGCGTGCGATCGCGTATCACAAACAACAGCGTAATCAGAGAGGAGAACAGCAACGCCATGACGATCAGCGCAGCGTACATATTGGCGTAGGCCGCCCAGCCTTGCGCCCACTGGAGGTACCAGCCAAGGCCCGATTTCACCCCCATCATTTCCGCCGCAACCAGCACCGAGAACGAGGCGCCAAGCCCCATAAATAAGCCAACGAACAGCTGCGGCAGTGAGGCAGGCACCGCCACGCGCAACACCAGAAACAGCGGTTTAGCGCCCAGCGTGCGCGCTACATCGTAGTAGCGGGTATCAACGCTGGAAACGCCGGACCAGGTCAGTACCGTCACCGGAAACCAGGTGGCCAGCGCAATCAGAAATATTGCGGCAGAAAAACTTGAGGGAAAGAAATACAGCGACAGCGGCAACAGCGCAGTCGAGGGAACCGGGCCAAGAAATCGCAGCACAGGATGCACCCAGTAGCCCAGACCACGCGACCAGCCTATTGCCACGCCCGTAACAAAGCCGGTTACGCTGCCGAATAAGAAACCAAACGCCAGCAGACGCAGCGAGTTCAGTACGCTGTCCAGCAGACGCGGCCAGTCGGTGGCGTAAGCTTCCACCAGCGCGCGCGGCGGCGCGAAGAAGGGCGCGGGCAGCAGCGCCAGCTTGGCAGTAACGTACTCCCAAATGCCAAGCAGCAGCGCCAGCGCAATCAGCCAGCGGCCGCTACGTTTTAACGGCTGCCACAGGCGTAATGCGGGCGAGGCGCTGGCTGCCAGCGTTAACAGGCTCAGCAACGCCGCCAGTCCGAAAAACAGCGCATGGGTTTGCCCGACGAAGCGCGGCGCAGCAAACCCTTGCGGTTTATCTGGTATCGCTATCATCAGCGCCACCAGGGCCCACCATAAAAGCGCGGCCATCCACAGCGCAGGCTCGATGCGACGCGGAGCGGCGCTACGCCGCAACGTCAGAATTTCACTGGTCATGCTCGTCACCTTTAGTTCCGTTAATTGCAGGCGGTTGCGCCCGTGCTCAGCACTATCGCAAAGCGTTTATATGCCGCCAAATAACAATTGCGCATGAGTTCATGCGCTATTTCTTTATGCGAATCGGACAAGTTTGTTGCCGTTATTCGTATATTTACGCTGGCTGGCGCGTGATATTTATAACTGAACAGTCAGCTTCGGAGATTAACAATGAATAATACCGCCATCGGCGTTGCTATTAATATTGAAAACGTCAGCCATCACTTTTCCCTGGAGGGCAGCGATCTGGCCGTACTGGAAAATATTCACTTGCAGGTCAAAGCGGGAGAGTTTGTCGCCTTGCTTGGTCCATCCGGCTGCGGGAAATCAACGCTGTTGCGCCTGCTGGCCGGGCTTGAGCAGCCCGCCAGCGGCTCGCTTACGGAAGAGGGCCAGACGATTACCTCACCGCATCCTTCACGCGTGGTGGTATTCCAGGATCCTACGCTCTATCCCTGGCGCACCGTATACGACAATGTTGGTCTGGGGCTGCAAATCAGCGGCGAAAATAAACAAACGGCATCAGCAAGCATTAACGCCATGCTGGAGCGCGTGGGCCTGAAAACTTTTGCTCGCGCCTGGCCGCACCAGCTCTCCGGCGGTATGGCACAGCGTGCAGCGCTGGCAAGAGCTTTGATCAATCATCCGCGCCTGCTGATCCTCGATGAGCCTTTGGGTAAGCTTGACTCGCTAACGCGTCTACGTATGCAGCAAGAGATCGTCGATCTTTGGCAGGAAAAAAATTTCACTACGCTTATGGTGACGCACGATGTAGAGGAAGCATTAATCATGGCGAACCGCGTAGTGATATTCAGTCCTCGTCCTGCCCGTATACTAGATATTATTGAAGTCAGCCAGGCTTATCCACGCCGCCGCGACGACCCGGAACTAATTGCGCTACGTAGCCAGGTACTGGCGCTATTAGGGACGGAAAGCGTTGCCGCCTGAAGACGACAGACACTAAAACAAGAGTACATGTACAGGTAACGACTTATCGTAACGCCTTGATTTTTATAAATTAAATATCTTTATTTTCTCTTTTTCCTGTGCCAGCATGGGTCTCTTTTCACTAACAGAGGCACAGGATGGCCCACTATGCAAAACAGTACGCCCACTCCGCACGATTCGGTTTTCAAAACGTTTCTGTGCGATGAGGTGCTCGCTCAGGAATTTCTGGCGCTGCACCTTCCCAAAGAACTGCAAAAAATTTGCGATCTCTCAACGCTAAGGCTCGAATCCGGCAGCTTTGTCGAAGACGACTTACGAACCTGCTATAGCGATGTGCTTTATTCACTTAAAACCACCAAAGGCGATGGCTACGCCTATATTTTGATCGAACATCAGAGTTCGCCGGACAAAATAATGCCTTTTCGGCTGCTACGTTACTCAGTTGCCGCGATGCAGCGGCATCTGGAGGCGGGTCATAAAACTTTGCCGCTGGTGATACCGATACTATTTTATCAAGGCAGCCGCTCGCCTTATCCCTACAGCATGAACTGGCTGGAGCTGTTCAGCGAGCCGGAACTGGCGAAAAAGCTTTACGGCGGCGATTTCCCGCTGGTGGATATTACCGTTATACCGGATGAGGAGATCCTGCAGCATGGCAGCGTAGCCCTGTTAACGCTGCTGCAAAAAAATATCCGTATCCGCAGCCTGTGCGACCTGTTCAACAATATTGTAAAGTTGATGCGGTCGGGCGATCTCAGCAGACAACAGCAGGCCGCGTTGATAAACTATATGATTCAGGCAGGGGACACGCCTGATATAGACGCGTTTCTTCAGAAACTGGCACAGGCGTTGCCGCAGCATAAGGATGAACTGATGACAATTGCAAAAAGACTTGAACAGATGGGTATGGCGCATGGATTGCAGCTTGGTATCCAACAAGGCATTGAAAAAGGCCTTAAGCAAGGTGTTGAAAAGGGACTTCAGCAAGGCATTGAAAAAGGACTTCAGCAAGGCATTGAAGAAGGGCGAACTCAGGGACGCCAGGATGGCGAGCATGAGGCCCGCCTGATAATTGCCCGCAATATGCTAAGCCGAGGCTTTGAGCATCAGGCCATTATGGAAATGACCGGGCTGTCGCCAGAAGAGCTTCAGCAAATCAAACATTGATCGCGCGTAAACACGATTAATTGCCGTCGGCAATCGCGGCGTTAACGATTGCCGACCAGCCTCAGACGGCAATAAACTCGCGATAGCCAGAAACAATCACGTAAACGGCGAAATAGCTAAAGATAACGGCAGAGGCCATATAAGAGTATCTTAGCAGGCGAGCGCCCAGCAGTTTGCCGCCGAAGCTGCCTACCAGGCATAAAACGCCGGTCCAGACCACGCCAGCCAGAAAGAACCCCGACAGAAACCAGCCGGAAGCCGCAGCGCTGTGTGCGCCCATTCGTGCAATTATTGCGCCGCCAACCGTAGCGAACCACAAAATAGCCGATGGGGATGACATAGCCAGCAGAATGCCGCGACCAAATTCTCTGGAAAGCGGGCGAGGTTGCTGCAACTCATCCGTGTGTAGTTCGCTATGACGGCGGAATGCCGCCAAGGTCATTTTCACCGCAAACCACAGCAGCATGGCACCGCCGCCGATCCATAGCACCCAGCGCACCGGAGCGAATTGCAGCAGGACTGTCATGCCTGCCAGCGCCAGCAGCGCATAGGCCAGATCGCCTACGCAGGTACCGATCCCCAGCCAGAAGCCGGAAAAATAGCCGCGCTGCATAGCCAGCGTCATCATGGCGATATTGGCGATGCCGATATCCAGGCAGAGAGAGAGGCTAAGAAAGAACCCGCTGGAAAATTGCAGCACAAAAGCGCTCCTTGTCGTTTAAAAATCGTCATTGCCGCAACCGGGCGGTATTTTTACATTTAATCAACAATAATAAAATTTTTAGTCAGGAGAAAGAGTTAATGGACAAATCGCTTATAACTCTAAACTGGCAGGCTCTTTAAGCGCACGTTCCAGAACAGAGAAAATGCGTTCGTCATTGCATTGCGATACGTTGAAACGCAAAAATGCTGAAGCAGTTCCTGATTCACTAAAAGCATTGCCTGGAGCGAGTACTATATTCTCTTTCAGGCAGGCGCGCGAAAGCGCGGCGGCATCAATACCCGTCGGCAACTGGCACCAAAGAAACATGCCGGCCTGCGGCTTGTGCCAGGGTAAAATATCGAGCGGGGCAAGCTTTTCCAGCGTGGCCTGCATCGCCACCGCCAGCCGTAGGCGCACAGATTCCATATGCCGCCGATAGCCGCTTCCGGTTAAAACGTTCAGCAACAGCATTGCAGCAAGCTGGCCGCCGCCAAAGCTGGTAGCGATTTTTAAATCAACCAGGCCATCTGTCCACTCACGTCGCGCGGCAATATAGCCACAACGTACAGATGCAGAAATAGTTTTAGAAAAACTGCCGATTTGAATCACATTACGCAGACCGTCATAAGCGGCAATTCTGGGAGCAGGGTTGGTTTCGAAATCGGCAAAAATATCATCTTCAATGATAACTAATTCGGCAGCTTCCGCGATTTTGAGCAGTTGATGCGTCATAAATGGCGTTAGGGAGACGCCCGTAGGATTATGTATACCGGAATTAGTGATATAAATTCGCGGCGAATAAGTCTGTATCAGCTGAGCGAAAGCCACTAAGTCAGGGCCATTTGGAGTATAAGGCACGCCGATAATCTTAACGGGGTGGGCGCGAAGCAGCGCATGGAAATTAAAATAACAAGGGTCGTCCACCAGCACGCAATCGCCTGGCTGCAGTAAAAAACGACAGAGTAAATCTATAGCCTGAGTTCCCGATTCTGTAAGCATGATTTGATCAGTGGCCGCAGAAACCCCTGTTTTCGCCAGTCTGCGCTGTAAGAATTGCCGCAAATCTTCATGTCCGTAAGGCGACGCATAATCGGTTAACAGTGAGCTTTCTGCGCGCGTCGCTTTGCGTAATGCTTTACGCACACCATCTTCATACATCCAGGAGGATGGCAACCAGCCGCATCCTGGTTTCAATAGCTGCGGATCCGCTGTCAGCGCCTGTCTTGATATCCATAAAGGATCGACTTCGCGTTCCTTAGCCGAAAAGTGTTGCGTGAGATCTAATGGCGCAACCGGCCCGCAAACGAAGAAACCTGCTCCAGGTCTGGCCACAATTAAATTATCAGCAGCCAGCCTTTCATAAGCTTCTACTACGGTAGATACGGATACATTACAAAGCCGTGCTTGCTGACGTACTGAAGGCAGCCGTGTACCAGGAAGATAAGTACGGGCGGCTATCTGGCTACGGACTTGAGCCATCACAAAGGCAGTACGTGTCTGGCTACTCGGCATAATCACCTCATAACTGTATTGTTTTTTTAATCAATACAGTTCCAAATAATTGTACTGGATTGTATCTGGCCTAACCTGGCCTGCCAATGATTTACTGTATGAAACCTAACCGGAGGCGTAATGAACAGTAAAACGAACGGCTGGCTAAGTGGTCTTACTGGCGTTGTAATCTTTGCCGGATCGCTACCGGCAACACGCCTGGCGATAGCGAACTTTTCGCCGTTATTTCTGACTTCGGCTCGCGCTACACTTGCAGCAGTTGCGGCACTTTTGTTGTTGGCGCTCTGGCAACCACAACGACCACGGCAGGCCGACCTGTTTTCACTGATAATGGTCGCTGCTGGCGTCGTTATCGGTTTTCCGTTACTCACGGCGCTTGCCCTACAAAAGATTTCCGCTGCCCATTCGCTCATGTACGTCGGACTACTGCCGCTCTGTACTGCCATTTTTGCCGTAATTCGCGGCGAGCGCAGGCCGCAACCTGCTTTTTGGCTGTTTTCACTTGCGGGCGGCATTATCGTCACCGGCTACGCGCTGGCTGCAAAGGAAAACCAGGCTGGGTGGCAAGATTTGCTAATGGTTGCAGCAGTCATACTGTGCGCGGCCGGTTATGCGGAAGGTGCCAGTCTGGCGCGCAGGTTAGGCGGATGGCAAACCATAGCCTGGTCGCTGTGCCTTTCATTGCCCGTCACGCTACCGACAGCCGTGCTAAGTAGGCCAACCTCTTTTAATTCAGTCAGTTTATTCGCGTGGGTTGGGTTAGGCTATGTCGCGCTGTTTAGCATGCTTATCGGATTTATATTTTGGTATAGAGGTTTAGCGAAAGGCGGAACAGCTGCGGTCGGGCAACTACAGCTTTTGCAACCTTTTATCGGTTTCGGTTTCGCTGCTCTGTTGTTAAATGAAAGCATTAGTGGGGCAATGGTCGTTTCAACTTTCGGCGCGTTGTGCTGCGTCGCAGGCGCGAAAAGGTTTGGCTGAAGCAGAGAGAAAACAGAATTAACCGGCAACGCGATGTTGCCGGTCGAAGTCATACCTTAAAACACTTCAAGCTTTTCCGGCCAGGCTACCACTGGCAGGGTATTCAACGTGGACGGCGCAAAGAGGGCGCCCTGGAAGTTGCAGACGCCGGCTGACTCCAGCCACATCCACTCTTCGGGTTTATTGACGCCTTCGGCAATCACGGCAATCTGCAGGGAAGAGCAGAATTTCAAAATTGCCTGCACAATGGCCTGTTTCGGGCCGCTTTTGTGGATATCGGCAATGATGTTGCCGTCGATTTTGATTTTGTCGGGCTGGAACTGCGTCAGCAGCACCAGTCCGGCGGAACCGGCGCCAAAGCCGTCAATAGCCAGGCTGATACCGGAAGCCTTGAGCTTTTTGATCGCCGCTTCAAATTCGTCAACGCGGGAAAGCGCGCCGTTTTCCGTTACCTCGACCACAATCTGTTCCGGCACCAGGCCGTTAGCCTCGATCGCCTGCAGCAGAAAATCGACCGCATCCGGCACTATCGCCAGTGACATCGGCAGCAGGTTGATTGACAGGGTCAGACCGTCAATGCCCAGCTGTTTCGCCATAGCGAAAACGTGCTGTTTGGATTTGAGATCGACTTCGTACATCTCATTGCGCGGCATCCCGGCGAAATAGTCGGAAACCGATGCGCCTGAGGTCGGACGCATTACCGCTTCCAGCGAAACGATTTGGCGAGAAAGCGGGTCGATGATCGGCTGGAAAGCGAAGCTGTATTCGTCCGTGGCGGGACGGATTGTCGGGCGCACGGGGGTTTCTTCGTTATCGACGATAAACTCCCAGGAGTCGCCCGGTGGGATTTCAAAGTAGTTTTCGCGCTCGGTGGCTTCGACAAATACGCGCAGAAACTGCAGGGCGCGATCGTCATAAGTCAGCTGATATTTTGAGGTGCCTTTGTCCAGCACAGCCTGCAGGACTATTTCCCGATCGTACTCGCGCAGATCGAACAGCTCCATGCCAACGTTACCGAAACGTCTGGCTGGCGCATAGTCACGCATTAGTTCCACCAGATTATGATGGCGCGGATCCCTGCAGATGCCTTCATAAATAGCGAGCACGGCCTCTTCCGGGCCTTCCAGCACCTGGAAAAAATGGGTGCCATTGAACAGCAGGATGCCCGTCACGCTGTGAGCTTCGTTGGTCTGATTGGCTTTTTCCGCCAGATTACCAAGCGTTTTGAAAGCCACGTCGTCAGAAATGTGGCTACGATAAATGATAGTTGACAGCATGGAGGATCCCAGATTTTTCGCTATGTTATGCATACCTTACCAGATGCCTTTGCGGTGTTGTCCAGCGCAATTTGAAATCAATAAGAAACTCAGTATATAACGCTGAGACAGGAGTCTACTCAATTTCGGTTGCATAGTCGTTAACCGGCGTTATTTTTTTAATCAGTTTGTTATTAAAAAGAAAGCTTTCATACTGGCTATAGCGCTGGCGATCCAGGTGGGCCGGGTCATAGGCGAACAGCGGCAGCGTTTTCATCCAGGCTTGCTGGTTAAGTTTGGTATTCAATTCCGGATGGGTTTTAACAAAGGCTTGCCAGCTCTCCTGCGGATGAGCCTGCAAATAATCCTCGCCCTGTTTTAACGCGGTCAGGAACTTTTTAATGGCTGGCTTGCCGATACTGGCGCGATTGGCCACGATAATCAGTTCGTCATAGGCCGGTACGCCATAGTCTTCGACGTTGAACACCACGGGATCTTTGCCCTGAAGACTGACTTCGAGCGCTTCGATATTGCGATAGCCGCCGATAACGGCATCCACTTTGCCGGTCAGCAGGGCGCTGGTAAGCTGAAAATTAACGTTGACCAGCTTCACCTTAGCCATCTGCTGGTGTTCATGCGCCAGCATGGTAGCCAGCGTAGCCTGCTCAATGCCGCTAACGGAATATCCCACCGATTTCCCTGCCAGATCCGCAGGCGTGTGGATATTTTTATCCAGCGTGATAATTGTATTAAGCGGCGAAGCGATCAAGGTAGCGACCCGCACCAGCGGCAAGCCCTGGTCGGCGAAAAAATGCAGCTGAGGCTGATAGGTTACGGCCAAATCGACCTGTTTTGCCGCGACCAGCCTTGGCGGCAACGCCGGATCGGAAGGCGGGATGATATCAACATC
Organism: Pantoea sp. sgz302252; assembly: GCF_042610525.1. Classification (GTDB taxonomy): domain Bacteria; phylum Pseudomonadota; class Gammaproteobacteria; order Enterobacterales; family Enterobacteriaceae; genus Erwinia. The sequence goes on along the minus strand of NZ_JBHDVM010000001.1, from coordinate 667,347 downwards.
CAGGCCCTGAGCTTTAAAAGCGCCAATCTGCTGCGCCACCATAATCGGCGCGTGATCGGGGTTAACATACCAATCCAGCATCAGCGTCAGCTTTTCTTCCGCCTGAGCAGAAAAAGCGGCGGCAAGCATAGCGGCAAGCACTATTTTTTTCATTTTTCTCTCCAAAGTTAATTTTCCGGCGACCAGCGGATCAGGCGGCGCAGCAGCCAGTCCGTGCCCGACCAAAGCGCAACGGTCATTAACACCAGTACAAAAAGCGCCGCAAAGCAGAGATCGCTCTGCATCCGCGCGTTCGCGTTCAGCATCACAAAGCCCAGGCCTTCGGCGGAACCAACCCATTCACCGATAATTGCGCCAATAGGCGCCACGGCAGCGGCCATTCTTAACCCGGAGCCAAAAGCGGGCAGCGCGGCCATCAGCCGGACGTGTCGTAGCTGTGCGGCAGAGGTCGCGCCCATGGTCCGGGCCAGATCCAGATAGCCGTTATCGACCCGACGTAATCCATCAAAGAAGGCGGAGGTAACAGGGAAAAAGATCACCAGTACAGCCATAACCACTTTGGCGCTCATGCCGAAGCCGAACCACAGCACCAGCAGCGGCGCCAGCGCGAATACCGGTATTGCCTGGCTGGTCAGCACCAGCGGCATCAGCCAACGCTGGAGTCGGGGAGAAAAAATCATCAGCAGCGCCAGCGAAGCGCCAAGCAGCACGCCCGCGACAAGGCCGCAGCCGATTTCCGTAACGGTAATCATGGTGTGATAAGCGAGGTAGCTGAAGTTATCACGGATAGCCAGAGCCACGGCGGCAGGCGAGGGCAGCAGGAAAGCGGGAATAGTATTGGCTGCGGCCAGCAGCTGCCAGAAGAGAAACAATCCAGCAAAGACGATGGCGCCACGACGCAAAGCAGCAATAGTCATACCGTCACCTGCAGCCGTTGCATTAATTTTGCCTGAGTCAGCAGCAGCTCGGGATCGTCGGATGGACGCGGTAGCGGGCCACACGGCATCGGCAGATCGCTAAGGCCCGTAGCTGAAAGGATCAGCAGGTTATGGCTCAGACGGCAAGCCTCAGCGGGATCATGCGTCACCAGCAGTACGGTACGATCCGCCAGCAGTTCGGCAGCCAGCTCCTGGATCTGCGCGCGGGTAATGGCGTCCAGAGCGGAAAAAGGCTCATCCATCAGCACCACCGGACGGCGCTCGTAGAGCGTTCTGGCCAGCGCGGCACGCTGCCGCATCCCGCCGGAAAGCGTGGCAGGAAGCGCCTTCGCGTAGCCTTGCAGCCCAACTCGTTCAAGCAGCTGCTCCGCCCACAGCCGATCTTTTTGCTCGCCGCGCAATCGCGAGCCGAGCGCAATATTGTCGATAATATTGAGCCACGGATAGAGCAAATCGGTCTGGCCCATCCAGGTAATACGATCCGCCAGCGGCAGACTATCGCTGGCGGTAACGGTGCCGGAAGCTGGCGGCAGCAGACCGGCAATGACTTTCAGCAGGCTGCTTTTTCCGACGCCGCTGGGGCCGAGCAAGGACACGAAGCGGCCAGCAGTCAGGGTAAAGCTCAGCGGCGCAAAGAGTTCGCGCCCGTCAAAGCGCAGGCTGAGGTTATTAATTTCGATATCAGGGATCATGATGGCGTTGCCGCAGCGTTCAGCCCCATCTGCCAGAACGCCGCCTCCAGCCTTGTCGCGGTAGTAAAAATTTCGGCCAGTTCCGCAAAGCGGCTTTCGCCACCGCGCGTTAGCGCCAGTTTTTCAAATAGCGTCAGCGAGGCCTCAACGCCGCTGAGATAAACCGGATCGCCATAATTTTCAATCCACGGCGCATAAGGGTTGCCGCTCAGTCGTGTATGAGGATCTTTTAACAGGCCGATACCGATTTCAGCATAGCCTGCCACGCAAGGCATCAGCGCGGTCAACAGATCAAGCGTGTCGCCTGAATGACCAATATCCAACACGTAGCGAGTGTAGTTCAGCGTTTCCGGCGCTTCGGCTTCATCCGCTAGCTGCCTTTCCGTCAATCCCCATTCAGCGCAATAGCGAATATGCAGCGGCAGTTCGTTGACGATAGCGTTAAGTGAAGAGGTGGCCGCACGCATTTCCGGCAGCGTCTGGAATTTACTGACCAGCAGCGCATAGGCGCGGGCAAAGTGGATCAGGAAAAGGTAATCCTGGATAAGGTAGCGGCGGAAAGCCGGAGCGGGCAAGGTGCCGCTGGCCAGCTGGCGAACAAAAGCATGGTTAACATAATGCTGCCAGTCGTCGCCAGCCTGCTGGCGTAGCCGCGCGTAAAAACCGTTAAACACAGAACCTCCTGGTAACAATGGAGATCCGGTCAGGCGGGGAACAGGTATTGTCGGGTCGCGTCGCGGGCGGCCCGTCCGTCCCTTCGCTGGCATGACCCAGATCAGGTTCAAAGGGTTCGGCTTGCGCCATCTCAGCCCGTAACAGGACACCCCTCGGTGCGGATCCTTATACGGCATTTACTTTTGATTTACAACGAAGCGCTAAAGTCGGGCCGCTTGTTAACATTCTGTAAGCAAAAAAAAGCACGGACAAAAAGCGCTGTTCTAAGCTAAAAGCTGGTTTGCAATGTGATGTGGAGTCGTATGAAACAAAAAAATAAAACGATCGGCATAGCGCCTTACGGCGGTTCAGCGGGCGGCTGGGGCGCATTAAAAGCGGTTGCCGACGCGCTGCGCGGCCAGATGTCAGTGAAGCAGGATGTGATTGCGCTGTTTAAGGTTAACCAGCCGCAGGGCTTTGACTGCCCTGGCTGCGCCTGGCCCGATCCCCAGCATGGCTCTTCCTTTGAGTTTTGCGAAAACGGCGCGAAAGCCGTCTCGTGGGAAGCAACCAGCAAGCGCACCACGCCAGAGTTTTTCTCTGCCCACACCGTCAGCGAACTGTGGCAGCGCAATGCTTTTGAGCTGGAAGGCGAAGGGCGGCTGACTCACCCGATGAAATATGATGCGGCTACCGATACCTATCAGCCCATCGAATGGGAAACTGCCTTCCGTGAAATTGGTGAAAAGCTGCAAAGCTATGAAGATCCGGATAGCGTAGAGTTTTACACTTCGGGCCGCGCTTCTAACGAAGCAGCTTTTCTCTGGCAGTTGTTTGCACGCGAATACGGCACCAATAATTTTCCTGATTGTTCCAATATGTGTCATGAACCAACCAGCGTCGGTTTGCCCCAGTCTATCGGCATTGGCAAAGGCACCGTCGAGCTGGAAGACTTCGATCACTGCGACCTGGTGCTTTGCATTGGTCACAATCCCGGCACCAATCATCCACGTATGTTAGGCACGCTGCGCGAAGTTTCGAAGCGTGGTGCGACCATAGTTGCTATTAACCCGCTGCGGGAAAGAGGGCTGGAACGTTTTACCTCGCCGCAAAGCCCTGTGGAAATGCTGTCGCTTAGCTCTACCACGCTGGCTTCCACCTACTATAAAGTGCGCGTGGGCGGCGATGCCGCAATGCTGAAAGGCGTGATGAAATGTTTGCTCGCCATGCACGATCGCGCGCTGGAAGCCGGTAAAGCTGGCGTGCTGGATGAAAGCTTTATTAACGAGCATACCGAAGGCTATGCAGCGCTGAAGGCCGATCTGGACGCCACCGAATGGCCGCATATTCTGAAAGTCTCCGGCATGACGTTTGAAGAGATCCAGAATATCGCGCATCTCTATGCCGCCGCTGAAAAAACGATTATCTGTTATGGCATGGGCATTACCCAGCACCAGTACGGCACGCAGAATGTCCAGCAGATTGCCAATCTGCTGCTGATGCGCGGCAATATCGGTAAAAAGGGCGCCGGGATTTGCCCGCTGCGCGGCCATTCCAACGTGCAGGGCGATCGCACCGTCGGCATCACTGAAATCCCGCCGCAGTCGCTGCTCGATAACCTGGAAAAAGTGTTTGGCTTTAAGCCGCCGCAGAAGCACGGTCACGGCGCGGTGCAGGCTATTCAGGCCATCCGTGATGGGCAGTCTAAAGCTTTGCTCTGCCTGGGCGGCAACCTTGCAGAGGCGATCTCCGATCCGCAGCAGACCTTTGAAGCGATGCGCAAGCTGGATCTGGTGGTGCATATGGCGACCAAACTCAACCGTTCGCATCTGCTGTTAGGTAAACACAACTATCTGCTGCCGGTATTGGGCCGTACTGAAATCGATAAGCAGGCTTCGGGCGAGCAAAGCGTCACCGTAGAGGATTCAATGTCGATGGTGCATGCCTCGCGCGGGACGCTGAAACCCGCTTCGCCCTGGCTGAAATCGGAACCGGCAATCGTGGCCGGGCTGGCTAAGGCAACGCTACCCGCCACTAAAGTTAACTGGGACAGAATGATCGGCGACTATAGCTTTATTCGCCAGGCTATCGAAGGCGTTTTCCCGGCGTTTCAGGATTTTAACCGCAAAATCCTCCAGCCCGGCGGCTTCCGGCTTTACAACGCCGCCTCAGAGCGCAAGTGGCTGACGCCTTCCGGTAAGGCGCAATTCAAAGTGATGCAGGGCATTAATGAGGATCCGCGATCGCTGAAATGTCACGATCTGGTGCTGACTACGCTGCGCAGCCACGATCAGTACAACACCACGCTGTACGGCTTAAACGACCGCTATCGCGGCGTAACCGGCAGACGAGACGTGCTGTTTATTTCGGCGGATGAAGCGGAGAAGCGCAAAGTGCGCGTGGGCGATAAGGTAAATATGGTGGCGCTGGATCCTGAGGGCAATCGGACTTCGCGGCGGTTAGATAACCTCACCGTAGTGGTTTACGATATGGCGCCAGGCTCGGTCGCTGCCTATTATCCGGAAGCTAACGTGCTGGTGCCGCTGGACAGTTTCGATACCGAAAGCGGCATTCCGGCCTATAAAAGCATTCCTGTAGAGCTGGAGCATGCCGAAGCCTTAGAAACTTCCGGCACGCTGCGCTAAGGGTCAGGAGAGGCTTCGGCCTCTCCTGTTGCATCATTGTCATTAGTCTTTAGCAGTCTGCGACAGCGCTGCTCTTCTGTGCAGATGACTGTTCCGGCCAATATAAGGTGCAAAGCTGATATTAACCCGAAATTGCCCGCTCGGCGCAAGAGCAATAATATTATACATCCAGTCTTCATAGATGGTGCCGTCAGCAAATTTAATGATTATATGATAGTTTATTGGGTTGGGTGAGCTACGTGGGTGATTGAATATCCATTGCACATCCACAACCTCTTTATTTTCATATAATATCTCATTAAATATATACTCCATATGGGAACGATCCACATAATCCCATCGCATTGGCTGGCCGCTATCTCGCGGATATTCAAAATAAAAATCTGCAAGGTCAATATCATAAATACTGTAGGTGCGGCAGGTAGACAAGAAAAAATTAAAAAAGTCGGTCAGGGGTTGCCGCATTCCTGACTGTACCACGCCATTTTTATCATCTATATAACCATAGCCTGAAGTGAGTTTAATGTCGGACATATTTGCTCCTGAGGGTTAGCCAGCCAGAATGGCCGATATCGTCTGGAATAATAGAGTCTGGTATAGATATTAAAAAATAGCGAAGTTCCTGCAGAGAAAAAACCAACCGGCATAAAAATCAGCATTCCTTTATTAAATCCTATGCAACAAAACAGCATGCACACTAAAGATAAAACCATCAAATCTCCGATAACACGCAGGCCAAAATTAATTAAATTGAGTATAAAAACCAGAATAGCCCCGAGAAAAAACATAATCACCGCTAACATTTTTAAGACGGAATTATTATTTCACCTGATGGATAAAAACTGAGGTTCACACCCCAGCATGGCCGGCACTCAGGCAACAAGGCCAGGTTCGCAGACGCTTTCGCCGCTTACGAATAGCGCGCCCTCCGTGGCGCGCTTTATCAGCAATGTTTGAGCAAACTGTTGATCAATGGCCCAAGCTTGACCAGCGAGTCAGTGGAAAGAATATCCGCGTGTTCGCATGCCAGCGGCCAGATTTCCAGCTCGTCGACAAACGGCGCCCAGGTGGCGCGTACGTCCATATCGGCAGGCACAGTTTTTTCCGCCATAAATAGCGTGGCCCGGCCGGAATAGCGTGGCGTGGTCGCTACAGAGAGACGGGCAACCGCATCTTTATAGTTAGCCACAATGGTATTGAACATCGCCGCTTTTTCCGCCAGCAGATGCGGATCACTTTCCGCTTCGCTCGCCGCCATAAACTGCGCCTGTTCGCGCGCTACTTCTTCTTTCGCTTCCTGCTCGTCCGGCGTGCGCCACTCCTGACCTTCAGCCGGGTAAGTATCCAGCAGCCCCAGGAATGTCACCGTTTCGCCCGCCTGCAGCAACCTGACGGCTATTCCCTGTGCCAGCGATCCGCCCAGCGAGTAACCCAGCAGCCGGTAAGGCCCGTGCGGCTGCAATTCGCGGATGGTTGCCAGATGGCGCTCACACATTGCCTCTACGCTTTCGCAGAAGGCGATTACGCCATCCGGACGCGGCGATTGTAGACCGATAACCGGATAGCCGCCGTCCAGATAGCGCAGCAGACTGTTGTACTGCCAGGCGAAGCCGGAAGCAGGATGCAAACAGAACAGCGTTGGGCCCGACCCTGAACGCAGCGGCAGCACTTCGCCATTGCCAGCGTCTACAGCCGTGCCGTCGCCGTCGAGAAGGGCGGCCAGCTGCGCTACGCTGCGTGCTGCCATAATTTGTCCTATCGCCAGCGGACGCTCCCTGCGCCGTAGCTCTGCTGCCAACTGCATCGCCAGCAGCGAGTGACCACCCAGCGCAAAGAAATCATCGTCGGCAAAGACCTGCTCGCGGCTTAGCAGATGGCAGAACAAGTCGGCGACAAGCTTCTCGCTATCGCTCTGCGGCTCGCGGCCTTCACGCTGCGCCAGCTGCGGCAGCGGCAGGGCCTTGCGATCCAGCTTGCCGTTGGCGCTCAGCGGCAGCTCCTCGAGCAGCATATAGCTGACCGGCTGCATGTGTGCCGGCAGTCTTTCCGCCAGCTGCGCTTTTACCTGTTCGGTATCCAGCTGTGCGCCTGGTTCGGCGATCAGCCATGCCAACAGCTGGCGGTTATCGACACCTGCCTGGCTCTGGGTCAGCGCTTTTGCCGCGACCACCGCCACGCTTACGCCCGGCAATGCCTGTAGCGCCTGTTCGATCTCGCCCGGCTCAATGCGCTGACCGCGAATTTTCAGCTGGTCATCGCTGCGGCCCAGATATTCAACCGCGCCGTTCTCATTCCAGCAGGCAATATCGCCGGTGCGGTACATGCGCTCGCCCGGCGCGAACGGCGAGGCGACAAAGCGCTGCGCCGTCAGATCGGCACGGTGCAGATAACCATCCGCCAACTGTACACCTGCCAGATAGAGATCGCCCGCCACGCCAACCGGTACAGGCCGCAACATGGCATCGAGGATATGCAGCTGCGTGTTCCAGACCGGCAGGCCGATCGGCACGCCCGGCCCGGTAAAGGTTTCCAGCGCTTCGCCAGTTGCAGGCTGATAAGTGACGTCCACGGCGGCTTCGGTCGGGCCATACAGGTTATGCAGCGGTGCCGCACAGATCTGTTGCCAGTCCCGTGCCAGCTCGCAGGAAAGCGCCTCGCCGCTGCAAAAGACGCGCTTCAGCGTTGGGCAGATATTTTGTTGCTGCACGTGGCCGACAAAAGCGGCCAGCATCGAGGGCACAAAGTGCAGCGTGGTGATACGGTGATCGTCTATCAATTGCCACAGCGTCTGCGGATCGCGGTGCGCTTCCGGCGGCGCCATAAAAAGCTGCGCGCCGGTTATCAGCGGCCAGAAGAACTCCCAGACCGACACGTCGAAGCTGCACGGCGTTTTTTGCAGCACCACATCGCTGGCGGTCAGCGAATATTCGTGCTGCATCCAGCGCAGACGGTTTACGATGGCGCGCTGGCCGACAATAACGCCTTTGGGCTTGCCGGTGGAGCCGGAGGTATAAAGAATGTAAGCAGGGCGATCGGCATCCGCCTGCGGCAACGAGTCAGACGGCAATGTGGTTTCATCCGCCAGTGCATCGAATGCCAGCAGTTTACCGAGCGAGGCAAAGCGTTCCGCCAGCGCCGTTTCGGTAATCACCAGCGCGGGCTGCGCATCTTCGACCATCAGCGCCAGCCGCTCATCGGGATAGCCGGTGTCCAGCGGCAGCCATGCGCCGCCAGCCAGCAGGATCGCGGTCAGGGCAAGGCTCAGGCGTACCGAGCGTGGCAGGGCCACGGCAACAATATCGCCAGGTTTAACGCCCGCCTCAATCAGACGCGCTGCAAGGATTTCAGCCTGGCGCACCATTTCCCGATAGCTGAGCTGAAAGTCACTATCGCTCAGCGCGATCGCATCCGGCGTCAGGACGGCCTGCGCCAGAATCGCCTGTTGCAGCGTTTCCGTTGGTAAAGCGATATCAGTTTTATTGGCGGCGGTAATCAGCGCCTGTTCTTGCAAAGTCTGTAATTGCCATTGCGCCAGCGGCAGATCGGGTTGACTCACCAGCTGCTCAAGCAGCAGTAACAGCCTGTCAGCAAAACCTTGAGCATTAGTGACACTGTCACGATATTCCATGATTAATGTCAGGCCGTCATGCGGCAGCACCAGCAGCGTTAACGGGTAATGAGTATAGCCGCGGTTATGGATAGCCTCGCAGCGAAGTCCCGCTTCCTGACGCAGCAGCGACTGGTTATCAGGATAGTTTTCTACTACCAGTAAGGTATCGAACAGCGTGCCGCGTCCCGCCAGCTGCTGAATCTCCGCCAGTCCCAGGCAATCCTGCTCAATCAGCTGAATTTGCTGTTTCTGATGCTCAGCAAGCTGCTCCGGAAGCGAGCTTTCTGCATCAAAACGCAGGCGAACAGGCAGCGTATTGCTGAAGAGGCCGACATGCTGATCTAATCCGTCGGTTTGCCCAAAGCGTCCGGAAACCGGCGAGCCAAACACCACGTCCGTTTGTCCGCAACTTATCGCCAGCTGCATGCCCCAAACACCCTGCATCAGGGTATTCAACGTCAGGCCGCGGCTGCGGCAAAGCTGTGCCAACCCTTGCTCAAGCTCAGAGGACAGCCGCATACGGATTTCATGCACTTCGTCTGTTGCTGGCTGTTCAAACAGCAGCGTAGGCCGCACATCCTGCAGGCTCTTCTGCCACATTGACTGCGCCTGTCCGGCATCTCGGGCGGCCAGGTGGCGAACTATTGCGGCGTAATCGTAATCGTGAGCGGCCAGTGCCTGCTCACCGCGCCACAGCACGGTAAGCAGATCCTGAACGATAACCGGCGTCGACCAGCCATCCACTACCAGGTGATGCGCATTTAAAAGCAGCGTCGCGCGTTCGCCGTGGCGGATAAGCAGGGCATGCAGCATGACCGACTGGTTGAAAAGATCGCGTCTTAGCGCCTGCTTTTCCAGCCTGATCAATTCGGCGGCCTCTTCTTCCGGCGACAGCGGCGGCAGGCAATGCTCTTCCAGTAGCCAGTGATCGCCTTCGTTCAGCAACGGCAGCAGCTGCACAGGCTCCACGCAGAGTTCGCTGTCAAAGCGAGCGGCCAGCTGCGGATGGTGGCGCACTACTGCATTCAGCGCGGCCTGAATCTGTTCCCGACGAATATCGCCGCTGAGGGTCAAACTGGTGAGCGTGTTATAGCTCCCTTTCTGGTCGCTGGTCTGAGCATGGAACAATAATCCTTTTTGCAGCGGCAGCAGCGGGAGTGCTTTGGTCAACAGACCGTGACGAGCGATCAGCTTACGCAGCAGCGCATTATCTTCCAGCCCGACCTCCGCAGCGACCAGAGTATCCTGTGCCTGCTGCGGCTGTGCCGTGGCAAATGTCATTAGTTCATTAACGGCCCCGGCCATCAGCTGATGCAGCTCTGCAATATCCGTGTCGCTAAAGATTTCCGCCGCCCAGCTCCAGTTCAGCGCCAGCGAAGCGTGCTGCGGCTGCTCGTCAACAAAGATATTAAGCTCCAGCGCATGCAGCAGCGGCATTTGCTCATCTTTGATCACGGCGAAAGCGTCACGGAAGAGGCTGGCGCTACGCAGCGGCGTCCACAGCGCTTCGCTTTGGCTGAAGCGTCCCAGATAGTTAAACAGCACTTCCGGTGCATGCTTACGTGACAGTGTCACTAATGGCGAGCGGGCATCCAGCCAGCGTAGCTGCCCATAGCCGATGCCGCGATCGGGTATCGCCCGCAAAATCTCTTTCACGGCACGCACGTTTTCAGCCTGGGAACCGGTTTGCGGTAGCGTAATCGCCACCGGATAGATGCTGGTCAGCCAACCCAGCGTGCGCGAGAGATCGCACCACGCCTCAGGTTCGGCACGACCGTGCGATTCAAGAGTAAAACGCAGCCGTGATGCAGCAAAATGCTGTTTCAACGCAACGGAAAGCAGCGTCAACAGCAGCTCTTCCGTAGTTGCACGATATTGCTGCGGTAGCACGTTCAGCAACGCATGGGTTTGCTCTTCATTAAACAAAGAGCGCTTGTGCCGGGCCTGACCGTACGTCTCTTTTGCGCTCAGAGCGCGCTGGCCCAGCAGTGGAACAGGTTCCTGCAACATTTTTTGCCAGAAAGGCAGCTCAGCCTGGCGCTGGGCCAGAGAAGAAAGCTGCCAGGCTGACCAGTCGTGCAGCGATACCTCTTCTGGTGACGGCGTCACGTTTTCGGTCAGCGCCAGCCGCAACTCCTCCAGCAGCACGCGCCAGGAAACGCCATCTGTAGCAAGGTGATGCAGTGTAAGCACCAGCGCGCGGCTTTGCCGATCCTGTTGAAGTAACGTCGCCTGCATTAAAATGCCCGCAGCGGGATCGATTCGCGCGGCATCTTCCGAGAAAGCCAACTCTGCGGCAATTTCTCTATCCTGGGTAAAGGCTACTGTTCGACTGTGTAAAGGCGCGCTATGCGTTTCACCTACTATCAGCTCGCCATCGCGGGTAAATGCGCGTAAAACAGGATGCGCCTCGCTGAGCTGGCGTAGCGCCTCATCCAGCGCCTGCTGCGTCAGCTCAGGCGGAACAGCAACAAATACGCCATGTACAAACCGGGCGTTAATTCCCGCCTGGTCACTGAACCAGTGCAGCACAGGCAGTCCATTAACTGCGCCTTGTTGCGGCACGCGAGGCACAGCACTCTGTTCCGCCAATGGCAACATAGCGCGGGCAATGCGCGCCACACTACGCTCGGCAAAGATATCGCGCGGACGCAGCTGGTAACCCGCGCGCCGCGCCGCCGTGCTCAGGCCCATAGCGGAAATACTGTCGCCGCCCAGGGCAAAAAAATCATCTTCCAGATAAGCCTGTTCGCAGCCGAGCAGCTGAACGAAGAAATCAGCTACCCGCTTTTCGTGTTCACTCTGCGGTGCGCGGCCTTCGCGCTGTGCCAGCTTCGGCAGCGGCAGGGCCTTGCGATCCAGCTTGCCGTTGGCGCTCAGCGGCAGCTCGTCGATCAGCATATAGCTCACCGGCTGCATATGTGCCGGAAGTCTTTCCGCCAGCTGCGCTTTTACCTGTTCGGTATCCAGCTGCACGCCAGGTTCGGCGATCAGCCACGCCAGCAGCTGGCGGTTATCTGCGCCGGTCTGGCTCTGCGTCAGCGCTTTTGCCGCCACCACCGCCACGCTTACGCCCGGCAATGCCTGTAGCGCCTGTTCGATCTCGCCCGGCTCAATGCGCTGGCCGCGAATTTTCAGCTGGTCGTCGCTGCGGCCCAGATACTCAACCGCGCCATTTTCGTTCCAGCAGGCAATATCGCCGGTGCGGTACATGCGTTCGCCCGGCGCGAACGGCGAGGCGACAAAGCGCTGCGCCGTTAAATCGGCACGGTGCAGGTAGCCATCCGCCAGCTGTACGCCTGCCAGATAGAGATCGCCCGCCACGCCAACCGGCACCGGCCGTAGCAGGGCATCAAGGATATGCAGCTGCGTGTTCCAGACCGGCAGGCCGATCGGCACGCCCGGCCCGGTAAAGGTTTCCAGCGCTTCGCCAGTTGCAGGCTGATAAGTGACGTCCACGGCGGCTTCGGTCGGGCCGTAGAGGTTATGCAGCGGGGCCGCGCAGATTTGCTGCCAGTTTCGCGCCAGCTCGCAGGAGAGCGCCTCGCCGCTGCAAAAGACGCGCTTCAGCGTTGGGCAGATATTTTTCTGCTGCACATGACCGACAAAAGCGGCCAGCATCGAGGGCACAAAGTGCAGCGTGGTAATACGGTGATCGTCAATTAACTGCCACAGCGTCTGCGGATCGCGATGTGCTTCCGGCGGCGCCATAAAAAGCTGCGCGCCGGTTATCAGCGGCCAGAAGAACTCCCAGACCGACACGTCGAAGCTGCACGGCGTTTTTTGCAGCACCACATCGCTGGCGGTCAGCGAATATTCGTGCTGCATCCAGCGCAGACGGTTAACGATGGCGCGCTGGCCGACAATAACGCCTTTAGGCTTGCCGGTGGAGCCGGAGGTATAAAGAACGTAAGCAGGGCGCTCGGCATCAGCCTGCGGCAATGCATGACGAGTTTTAACCGCGCCTTCTTCCAGTTGATCAAACATCAGTAATGAGCCGAGCGAAGCAAAGCGTTCCGCCAGCGCCGTTTCGGTAATCACCAGTGCGGGCTGCGCATCTTCGACCATCAGCGCCAGCCGCTCGTCGGGATAGCCAGTGTCCAGCGGCAGCCACGCGCCGCCAGCTAAAAGAATAGCGGTCAGCGCAAGGCTCAGACGCGCCGAGCGCGGCAGGGCAACGGCAACGATATTGCCAGGTTTTACGCCCGCTTCGATCAGCCGATCGGCGAGGATCTCAGCCTGGCGCACCATTTCCCGGTAGCTGAGCTGAAAGTCACTATCGCTCAGCGCGATCGCTTCCGGCGTCAGGGCGGCCTGAGCCAGGATTGCCTGCTGCAAAGTCTCCGCAGGTAGCGTCATCTGAGTGCTGTTAACACTGTCGATCAGCGCCTGTTCCGATAGGGGCAGCAGCGAAAGCTCATCCAGCGCGAGCTGAGGCTGAGCGCAAAGCTGACGCAGCATCCAGTCAATTCGCTCGCTATGACGCTGCAAATCCTCCTGACTGTAGCGTGCCGGGTTAGCGACCAGCGTAAGCTGTAGCTGGCCGTTGCGAAAGCCGACTTCAAATTCCAGATCTTCCACCGGCCCCATGGCGAGAGTATGGGTTTGGGCGGCAATGCCGTCGAACATCAGCGGTTTATGATAGACCTTGACGTTAATCGCTGGCCCATAAAGTTTTTTTCCGCTGCCCACCAAACCGAGGTCGCGGCGTAAATCCTCCGCCTCGTAACGCTGGAAACGGCGTGCTTTTTTGATTTCGTTCTGCAACTGCGCTACCAGCACAGGCAGCGTCATACCTTCCTCTACGTTTAAGATCAGCGGCAGAACGTTAACCACCGGCCCCAGCGCACTTAGCGCGCTCGAGCCCATACGGCGCATAAAGGGAAAACCGGCTGAAAGCCGACGACGACCGCTACAGCGTGACAGGAAAGCGATCAGCAACGCGCTGGCGATTTCGCCTTCCGCCACTTCGCGCAGCTCCGGAAGTTGGCGCAGCGCGGCAACATCCAGGCTGATTTGCTGCTTGATCGGCGCACTGCTTGCCGCAAAACTATTTTCCCTGCGGGCCAGCGTAATCGCATCCGGTAAATCCTGCGTATAACGCTGCCAGTGTTCCGCCGCCCGCTGCCAGCGCTCAGAACCCTGCCACTGTTGGTATTCTTCCACCACGGCAGTAAAAGGCGTAAAAGGCGAAGGCGAGGCCGCCTGGCCCTGGCGGAAAGTTTGGTAAAGCGAGGCTATACGGTCGGTCAGGGCTTCAAAACTGAAACCGTCCACCACTAAATGGTGATAGCGCTGATACCATAGCCAGCCATCGTCGCTAATGCGGATCAAAACGTGGCGGTAAAGCGGGCGGCTTCCTTCTGCAGGCAGTTCGGCGGCCAGATCTTCCTGCATCAGCGCTATAGCGCGCTGTTTTGCCTGTGGACGCTGGCTAAAGTCATACCATTCCGGCGCAATAATGGCTGCTTGCGTTGCAAACCACTGTACCGGCGTGCCGTCTTCCGCAAGGCCAAATTTTGCCCGGACGGTATCCGCTTCCTGCAGCGTGTGGCGAATAGCTTTGTCCATCGCAGCGCGATCGATATCGCCATGCAGCTCGCAATAGTGGGCGACGGCAAAAATATTGCGGCGTGCCGCGATCTGGTCAGCAATCCAGATGCCCGGCTGGGCGGCGACCAGCGGCCACGCCTGCTGCGCCTGCAGCTCAGGTGAAATAAGATCGGTCAAGATAATGCTTCCTTGTAATGGTCAGACGGCGGCAGGCTGCATGGCAAGCCAGTGCGTTTCGATATAGTCGATGGCCTGAGCACGCGGCATTGGCCCGGCGACGCTTTGCCAGCCCGCAGGGACTGGCGCGAAAGCGGGCCACAGGCTGTATTGTTCCCGCTCGTTAATCAGCACGCGAAAGGCCAGCGTCTCGTCGTCAAAAGGATTCTGTTGTTCGATCATGCACGTCTCCGGAAGGTAAAGAGGGGGAAAAGGGCACCAGGTCGGCCAGCAGCCAGCGGCAGCCTTCAATCAGACCATCGCGCCAGCACAGCCCGTCATGGCCGCCCGAAAAAAGTCGAAAATGCAGCTGATGTCCCGCCGCCTGCAAGGCAGGCGCCAGCTGCTGGTTAACAAAAGCGATATTGCGCTCGCGGCGGCCGGCTTCCTGGAAGATACGCAGCTTTCCGGCTGGCAATTCTCCCTGAGCGAGCAACCGCTGCAGCAGGCCAGGCTGGTGCTGTTCGCGCCCGGCGAAATCGTGAATAAAATTCAGGTTGGGCCACCAGAATGAGCCGGACTGCGTCAGCACGCGGCCAAAGCGCTGTGGGAAATGCAGCCCGGCGTAGAGCGCCGCCAGGCCGCCATAGCTCTGCCCGGCGACCAGAGTTCGCTCCGCCAACGAGCTGAAAGGCTGCTGCTGTGCCGCCAGCGGGATCAGCTCCTCTGTTACCGCCTGCCAGAACAGCGGATTACAGGGCAGCTCCGCCTCGCGGTGGCGGCCATCTATCACATCGATAAACAGCCAGCAGGCGGGCGGCAGGCGACCCGCAGCGGTTTCGCTTTCCAGCGCGGCGAAAACAGGCTGGCCCTGCACCCAGTTTTGCCCGTCCAGCACCAGGATTAACGGCCTTTGCTCTGGCTGCCGGCTCGCGCCGCTGGCCCACAGCCAGACCCGCCGCTGGTTTTTCAGCAGCGTGCTGTGCCATGCCAGCAATTGGGGAGGTGCAGGTTCCGCCAGAGCTTCGCCGCGATCCCAGCGTTGCCATACATCACAAACGGGCGCGTTCGGCATTTGCGCCGCGCTGCGGCTAAAGCGGCGGCTGTTTAAGAAAGGGCGCAGCGGATTAAGCGGATCGGCAATGGCCAGCGGCATCAGCGAGATCCACCAGGCACGCTGCTGCAGACGTTGAGCTTCGGCATCGCCGCTAAAGTCTGGCGGTAACTCGCTGACAGGGATCAGGCAGTAGCTGCCACGCCAGTCGTTTTCAATTTCCACTGACCAGTGCCAGACGTCAGTACCGGGCAGCCGTTGCAGACTTTCTGGATCGGGGCTGTGATGATTTACTACGCCGCCGATCTCAATATAAACGCGCTGCGTTGATGAAAAACGCTCGTCACCTTCGGGATCGCGCCATAAAAAATGCATGACTATCCGCCGATCCTCAGCCTGTTCCATTAGCGGCGTTCCTGTATCCTCGATTTTCCGCCACCAGGAAGCCTTTCCCACATCTTTTGCGGTCAGCCAGCGTTCAACGCTGCCTGCCGGTAAGGTCTGCTGTAACATTTTTCTATCCCCGGAAATACCTGGTGACAAATAACCCCGGTTTCTCCATAGTCATTACAAAATAAATCTTAATGTGAATGCTATTGATAACTATTTACATTTGCAATATGATTTTTTCCGCTTTTTTACTTTCGGAAATATCAGGTAACCGGAGCGAATATTTGCGTTAAGGCAGGCGATTCTTCTGAAAGAGGCACTTTACACTCCGCGATAAGCGCCAGACGGACGCGTCATCTATTAGCGGAATTTATTGACAGGGCAGTTAAATGAGATGGCTATCATGACCAGAAATCCAGTGAAAACATTAGCAACCTTACCTTTCAAAAAATCCGCTTTGCAGATTGCGTTGATGCTGGCCGCCTGCGCGGCGACAGGGGCGGAACAGACGATTACCGTAAGTGCGGAAGCGCAGGAAAGCGTTACCGCGCCGGGACAGGGCCTTGTGGCGAAAGAGAGCGCCTCCGGTACCAAAACGGCCACGCCGCTACGCAAAACGCCGCAGTCAATCTCCGTAGTAACGCGTCAGCAAATGGACGACCAGGCCGTGCCGTCAGTGGCGGATGCGCTGAGCTATTCCAGCGGCGTCGTCACCAACTATCGCGGCAACTCCAACCGTAACGATGAGATCATCAGCCGCGGCTTCCGCTACGCGCCTAAAGTGCTGGATGGATTAACCTACGGGCTTTCCGCTCGCAGCGGCGGCGGATCGGGACAGATCGATCCCTGGCTGCTGGAACGTGTAGAAATGATCCACGGCCCGGCTTCCGTGCTCTACGGCCAGGTCAGTCCCGGCGGACTGGTGAGCATGACCAGCAAGCGGCCAACGGCGCAAAGCCTGCATAAAGTGCAGCTCAGCGGCGGCAATAAGCATTATGGCGAAGCGGCATTCGATCTGGGCGGCAAGCTCAACGATGACAACACGCTGTTTTATCGCCTGAACGGCACGGCCAGCACCAAACATGAATTTGTACGGGGCGAGAAGCAGCAGCGCGTAGCAATTGCGCCAGCGCTGACCTGGATGCCGAACATTGATACCAGCTTTACGCTGCTGACCAGCTATCAGGACGAGCCGGAAGCGGGATACCGCAATTTTTTACCGGCGCAGGGCACGCTTTACGGCACCAGCGCTGGCTATATTCCCTATGACTTTAACGTCAGCGATCCCAGCTATCATGAGTCGAAGCGCAAGCAGGCTTCGATCGGCTATATCTTTGAGCACACCTTTGACGATGTGTTCAGCTTCCAGCAGAACCTGCGCTACACCAATATTGACGAATCCTATAAGTATCTGGTCTTTACCACGGCGAATAACCGTAACAACGACCATTCAATTAACCGTCGGCCACAGCATGATAAAGTTCAGACAGAAGAGCTGGGCCTTGATAATCAGCTAAAAGCGCAGTTCGCAACCGGCCAGATTGGGCACACTATGTTGGCCGGGCTGGACTATAAATGGAGCGACATCGACAGCAAATTATGGCGCGATAACAATACGGCGCGTTATACCCTCGACTGGACAAACCCGACGCGCGTCAGCGTTAATGAAAGCAACTTTTCGCTGACCACCAGCACGCAAACCAAACTGGATCAGATCGGCGTTTATTTGCAGGATCAGCTGGAGTGGGAAAACTGGAATCTGCTGCTTTCCGGCCGCAACGACTGGACGGAAGTGCGCACCCAGGATCACGTGGCGGCAACCGATATTCAGCAGAACGACAACAAGCTAACCGGCCGCGCGGGTCTGCTTTACGCTTTTGATAACGGCATTTCGCCCTATATCAGCTATAGCACCTCGTTTGAGCCGAACCTGAACAGCGGGGCGCCTGGCAGCGATCCCTTTAAGCCAACCACAGGCGAGCAGGCCGAAGCGGGGATCAAATTTCAGCCAACCGGCTCGGATACCGTGCTGACGCTTTCCGCTTTCCATATCAATCAGAAAAACATCAGCTCATATAACAGCGTCACCGGCTATAACGAGCAGATCGGCAAAGTGCGTTCCAAAGGCGTGGAAACCGAACTCCACTCCCAGTTAACGCCAGAGATTGCAGCGATCCTGGCCTATACCTATACCGACTCAGTTACCAAGGCCAGCAACATTGCAGGGCAGACCGGCAATACGCCGCCGAACATTCCGCGCCATGCCGCTTCCGGCTGGGGCAGCTACAGTTTCCTGGACGGCGCACTGAAAGGGCTGACGCTGGGAACCGGCGTTCGCTACACCGGCACGGCGGCAGGCGACTACGTGGGCCAAATGCGAGTGCCGCACTACACGCTGTATGACGCGATGGCGAAGTACGAACTGGACGAAGCGCTGCCTGCATTGCGCGGCACAACCGTGCAGTTGAACGTGAATAATATCTCGGACAAGCATTACGTTTCCTCGTGCAGCAATACCTCCGCCTGCTTCTACGGCAGCGGCCGCACTATTGTGGGTTCGGTGAGTTATAGCTGGTAGCCGCTTAGTTGTAAAAAATGGCTCAATGCCGGTTTCAGACTGCTGATTAACCGGCCCGTGGCTGCACAAAACACTACGGGCCATGGATGGCGCTTTTTGCGTCCGCCTGCACCGGCATTTTGTCATTTATATAGATGGGGAGTTCAGAAACGGTCGTTATATACATGCGAGCATTTTATTAACCCTACAGTTTAAATTAGATTTAATTAGCCCCGTCAAAGCATCTGTTATTCTCTTTTGAACGTTAAAAAAGGAGAATTCCATGTGTAATACAGAATTTGCTGTTAACAGTAAAACCCCTTCAGTCAAAATCCTCGATAACCGTGGTCTGACAGCACGCGATATCGCGTACCACCGCCGCCCGGATGCTCCTGAAGTGACCAGCGTGCGCATCACCCGCCATCAGTACGACGCCCGCGGCTTTCTAATACAGAGCACTGACCCACGGCTGTCTGAGGTCGGACGGGCTAACTTCACTTATCTCAAAGACCTGTCCGGCAGCGTCCTGCGCGCAGTCAGCACCGATGCCGGAACCACAGTAGCGCTGAACGACGCCGCAGGACGCCTCTTTATCGCGGTCAGTAACATCAGTACCGTAGACGACGGCACGGAGGACAGAAGCCAGGCCGTGACCCGTACATGGCAGTATGAGGACGCAGCGCTGCAGGGCCGTCCGGTAAGCATCACGGAGCAGCTTAACGGTGAGGCCGCCCGCATTACGGAGCGCTTCATGTATGCTGGCAACGCTGCAGAAGAGAAGGTTCTGAACCTGGCAGGTACCTGCGTCAGCCACTACGACACCGCCGGCCTGATGCAGACGGGCAGCGTGGCGCTTACCGGCGTACCGCTCGCCGTTACCCGCCGCCTGCTGAAGGATGCAGACAACCCGGCGGCCGGGACAGACTGGCAGGGCGAGGATGTGTCTGCCTGGAACACTCTTCTCGCCGAGGAGGGCGAAGGGCATACCACTCTGACTACTGTGGACGCCACCAGCGCGGCGCTGACCATTACCGATGCGAAAGGCAACCGGCAGCGCGTGGCATACGACGTGGCGGGCCTGCTATCGGGCAGCTGGCTGACCCTGAAGGGCGGTATAGAGCAGATTATCGTAGCCTCCCTGACGTATTCAGCCGCCGGACAGAAACTGCGCGAGGTGCACGGCAACGGCGTGGTGACCACATACACATATGAAGCAGAGACGCAGCGCCTGATCAGGATTAAAACGGAACGTCCTGCCGGACATCCTTCAGGAGCGAGAGTGCTACAGGACTTACGCTATGAGTACGACCCGGTGGGCAATGTATTAAAAATTAATAACGATGCGGAAGAGACCCGATTCTGGCGTAATCAGAAAGTGGTACCGGAGAACACGTACATATATGACAGCCTGTACCAGCTAGTCAGCGCTACCGGGCGCGAGATGGCTGGCGCAGGCCAGCAGAGCAGTCATCTGCCTTCTGCCACCGTTCCCCATCCCACCGACAGCGCCGCATACACAAAATACACCCGCACCTATCACTACGACAAAGCAGGCAACCTGACGCAAGTGCGCCATACACCTGCAACGGGTAGCGGCTACACAACCAGAATCATTATTAGTGACCGCAGCAACCGGGGGGTACTGAGCACGCTGACGGAAAACCCCGCAGACGTGGACGCGCTTTTCACGGCGGGTGGCCAGCAGAAACAGCTACAACCTGGGCAGAGCCTGCTCTGGACGCCGCGTAACGAGCTGTTGAAGGTGACGCCGGTGGTACGCGACGATAGTGCGGACGACAGAGAAAGCTACCGTTATGACAGCGGCAGCCAGCGTGTGCTGAAGGTCAGCGTGCAGAAAACCGGAGCCGGCACGCAGACGCAGCGGGTGCTGTACCTGCCGGGTCTGGAGCTGCGCTCCACCCATAACGGTTACACTGAGACGGAAGGCCTGGAGGTGATTACGGCGGGCGAAGCGGGCCGGGCGCAGGTGCGGGTGCTGCACTGGATAACAGGCAGGCCGGACGAAATGACCGGCGATCAGCTACGTTACAGCTACGATAATCTCACGGCCAGCAGCGGCCTGGAGTTGGATGGTGATGGGAGGGTTATCAGCACGGAGGAGTATTACCCGTACGGCGGGACGGCGATCCTGACAGCGCGCAGCCGGACCGAAGTGAAGTATAAAACGGTGCGCTACTCGGGCAAGGAGCGTGACACGACGGGGCTATACTACTATGGCTATAGGTACTACCAGCCGTGGTCGGGCCGCTGGCTGAGCGCGGATCCGGCGGGCAGAGTGGACGGGCTGAATCTGTTCCGGTTCTGTAGAAATAATCCTGTTACGCTGAAGGATGAAGATGGATTGTCCCCGGATCGGCATGAGCCATTAATAATTCATATTTTTTACCATGGGGAAATCCCTAATCACATATATGATAATATATTAAATACAATTAATAAAAACCCGCGTAATCAAGTGAAGTTGTGGAGTGATGATAGAGCAAGCAAGCATTTTATTAACTTGACTGGTGAGTTTAAAAATCTTGAGGTCATTGACTGGAATGAACTTAAGAATATAAAATCAAAAGAGGGTGATGAATCTTTCGGCAATATCAGTGGTATCTTTTCAAAAATCGAGGCAAGTGAAACAAAAGGTAAGGAAAAATCCCTTTCTGACTTATCCAGGCTGTTAGCGCTATATGAATATGGCGGGCTGTATTTGGATGCCGATGTGGTTATAAAAGAAGAGTTCAGCGTTGGGGAATTATTTGGAAGCTCTGATTTCAGGACGCACCTTTCCATTGAAAACTCAATTGTAAATGTTGATTTTTATGATGCAATTGGAATTAAGAATCCTCATGACACTCATTTGAATGAGGTGCTGAAAAGCTTACACGCTGATTATGAAGATGGCTATTTGGAAGCGGCCAGCTCACCTGGGGAGTTAGTCAGGATTAAGGATTTGGTGCGCTTAAAGCTCAATGAGGCTTTAACTGGTGATGATATAGATAATGTTCTTTCTGAAGATGTGATACCTGCTCATGACTTAGATAAAATAATGAGCACAATAAATAACATTGATATACTAAAAACATTAAAAGGGAAAATATCATTTAGTCCCATGCGTTCTGTGTAATATGAGTTAAGTAAGGAAGGAAACATTCCCACCAGTTAACTGGTGGGTCAATGATATTTAAGGCGGCTTTTTAATCAGAAGCAGCTTCTTTATAAAATGTCTGGTTGCGGCAGCCCTGTGAAATCTGCCATTATTTTTGTGCTGCAGCAGGGACATGCTTAAGGATTGTTGTCGAGCCGCCATAACGTATTAAGCTAAATCGGCCTTATAAAAAAAGCCTGCACGATGGCAGGCTTTATGATCATTAGCTTCTTATGGGGAACTTACAGCGCCATATCGTGCTGGGCTGGAGTTTTCTCAGCCTGGCCGGTGATGGTAGACTGCGCAGGCTCCTGGGCAGGCATATTGATTACCGGCGGCTTGGTCAGCTGCAGCGTGGCCGCAGTGTCATCCCAAACATGCTGGGTCAGCTCGGTATTGCCGTTCAGCGTCTGGCCATAGGTAGGAACGACCTTGTGGATCTTCTCCTGCCATTCTGGCGAGTTGAACTGCTCCGGGAACAGTTTCTTCATCACGTTGATGGCAATAGGCGCAGCGGTAGAAGCACCTGGCGATGCGCCCAGCAGAGCCGCAACGGTTTTCTGCTGATCGGTCACGATTTCCGTACCCAGCTTCAGCACGCCGCCTTTATCCGCGTCTTTCTTGATGATCTGTACGCGCTGACCAGCCTGGATCAGTTTCCAGTCTTCTTTCTTCGCGTCAGGGTAGTACTCTTTCAGCGCGGCAAAACGGTCATCGTCGCTCAGCATTACCTGACCAATCAGGTATTTCACCAGGTCAAAGTTATCCATACCAACGTGGGTCATCGGCATAAAGTTGCTGGTGGTGGTGGTGCTCAGCAGATCGAACAGCGAACCGTTTTTCAGGAACTTGGTAGAGAAGGTAGCGAATGGCCCAAACAGCACCACGCGCTTGCCGTCCAGGTTACGCGCATCGATATGCGGAACGGACATCGGCGGCGCACCTACGGAAGCCTGACCGTAAACTTTTTGCAGGTGACGGCTGGTGATCGCCGGGTTTTCAGTAACCAGGAAAGAACCGCCAACCGGGAAGCCTGCATAGTTGTCAGCTTCCGGAATACCGGTTTTCTGTAGCAGCTTCAGCGCGCCGCCGCCAGCGCCGATAAAGACATATTTCGCATCAACAGCGCGCTCGTTGCCGCTTTTTACGTCTTTAATGGTTACGTGCCAGGAGTTATCACCGTTACGTTTGAAATCGGTGACTTCAGAAGAAGTTTCCAGCTTGAAGTTGCTGTTTTTCTGCAGGCTGGCGGTCAGCTGACGGGTGATTTCACCGTAGTTGACGTCGGTGCCGACCGGCGTCCAGGTTGCAGCTACTTTCTGCTTAGGATCGCGGCCTTCAATAATCAGCGGCGCCCACTGTTTGATCTGATCCTGATCGGTAGAGAATTTCATGCCCTGGAACAGGGTAGTTTTCTGCAGCGCGGCATAGCGCTTGCTCAGGTATTCAACGTTAGCGTCGCCCCAGACAAAGCTCATGTGCGGCGTAGAATTGATAAAGGAGTGCGGGTTATTCAGCACGCCATTTTTCACCTGGGAAGTCCAGAACTGGCGGGAAATCATAAAGGCTTCGTTGATTTCCAGCGCTTTGCTGACGTCAATGGTGCCGTCTGCACGCTCAGGCGTGTAGTTCAGCTCCATGTTGGCGGAGTGGCCGGTACCGGCGTTGTTCCAGCCGTTAGAGGACTCAAGCGCGACGCCGTCAAGTTTCTCAACCATGATCTGTTTCCAGTCTGGCTGTACGTCTTCCAGCATGGTGCCCAGCGAGGCGCTCATGATGCCGCCGCCGATCAGCAGGACGTCGGTTTTCTCTGGTGTAGTTTCAGCGTGGAGCGCTGAAGAAATCAGTAAAGTGGACAGCGAAAGCGATGTAAGAAGCTTTTTTGATTTATTCATGGCAGGTCACTAGTCGGGATTTGACATTAGTTAAAAAGTGGTTGTAAATATTAAAATATTGTTACCCTCAATTGTATGTGTTTTTAGTTACAAAACTAAAAAATGTCATATTTAAGTTAATTTAGTTACAAATAGCCAAGCAAAACCATGTCACTTGTTATGGAACGGTTTAGAAAACGCTTCGGGCGGCTTATTCAGGCAGGAAAGAGGTGATACCAGTGTTAACTGTAGGGTTAAGGCTGCGTAACCAGGCATAGCACATCCTTGTGCTCAGACTGCTGACAAAGCTAAAAAAGCCCAGGTGAACATCTGTTTTTTTTACAGTAACTCCGCAGCTTTATGGCGGCAGAGGCTGAGCGGATAAGCGGACCGTTTGGCGCATGGACGCGCCAACCGAGCCTACATGGAAGTATTTACGGCGTGTCCGTGTTTCGATCTGCCTCTGCTGCTCTGTCACTGATTTAAACGCGACCTGGGGTTTGTCATCAACCTCAGCACATCCTTGTGCTTTAGCTTTAGCGGCTTAACAGGATCATCGGCGCAAGCCTGTTCTCTTCGGTAAGGTGCAATCCGTTTTCAATAACCAGTTCTTCGCCGCTCAGCACATTCAGATAGCGACGCCCGTCCAGGTTTTCCGGCAGCGCGATTTCTGCCGTCGCCCAATTTTCCTGCTGCAATCTCTGCAACACAAGGCGAGGCGTGACAACAATCAGCGCCGCTGACTCACTGATTCGCGCGAAAGCGAGTACGTTTTCCGCCTGCTGACCAGTGGCGCTCAGCGGCAGGTAATCACCCTGACGGAACAGATCCGGCAACTGCTGACGCAGCGGCAGCACAGCCGCAATCAGTCGCTGCTTAAGTCTTCCATCCAGCCAGTGCGCTTCGTCAGCAAAATCTGCCTGAGCGGAAGAATGCAGCAGCTGTTGCAGCGCGGCAAAGTCCGGTTCACGGCGGTTATCGGGATCCACCAGGCTCAGATCCAGGGTTTCACTGCCCTGATAGATATCCGGCACGCCAGGCGCAGTCAGCTTAATGGCCGTCTGCGTCAGGCTATTGACCAGACCCGCGCGGATAAAAGGCTGGAGCGAAGCGACAAAATCCTGGAGGAAAGCCTGATTGTCGGGCGAGAGCAGATGCCGAACATAGTCCAGTACGGCATTTTCGTAGGTTTCGTTGCTGTCGGCCCAGTCGGTGCGCAGTTTCGCCTCGCGCAGCGCCTTTTCGACAAAGCCGGTAAAGCGCTCTTCCAGCGCCTTCAGGCCTGTGGCATCTTCCGGCTTCAGCGTGGTCGGCCAGGCGCCCGCCAGCGCCTGGTACAGCATCCACTCCACGGCGGGCTTCGGTGCCGGGCCATCCTCCAGCGTTACGACCTGCGCCTGATTACTTAGCCGCCAGCGTGCAACGCATTCTGCCCAGCTTTCCGGCGCTTCGCTCAGCGTGTAGAGACGCGCGCGGGCATCTTCGCCGCGTTTGGTATCATGCGTGGAAGTGCCGGAAAGGGCATCCGGCTGGCGCTCCAGCCGCTCCTGCATCTCCTGGTGAAAACGCTCTGGCGAAAAGCTTTCCGGCATCGGCTCCGCGCCGACTTCATTCAGCGCCAGCGCCATATGCAGACGGAAAAACAGCGTATCCTCCACCGATTTCGCCATCAGCGGGCCGGTCAGCTGCTGGAAGCGGGTGCGGAAGCTGGCGGCATCCGCCAGCGCGGCGGCGGAAACTTCGCCGGCAAGAATGCGCGTCAGAAAAGCCAGCGCTTCCGGATCCGGCGCTTTATCGCCCTGGCTTACCTCATCCGCTACTTTCAGCAGCAGATCGGCATCTTCTGGCGGCAAGCCTTCGGTAGTGCCATAGGTACGATAAACCGGGAAGGCGACCAGCAGCTCCCGCAGCGCCTTCAGCAACGCCTCTTCCGCCAGCGGCTCGTTGTCGGCGGCGGCGATCGTCACGGCAAGCTGTAGCAGCCTTGTTGCTTCACCAGCAAAATTGCGGGTCGCCATCAACATTTTGGCGGCCCGCAGTTCTTTTGGTACATCAACAGGCTTGCCCAGCAGCGATTCATAGGCCTGACGCAGCTGGCGCAGATGCCTGCCGTCCACCAGTGCTTCCGAAAGCGAGGCGATAAATTCATAGCCCGTGGTGCCGGAAATCGGCCAGTCGGCAGGCAGATGCTCGCCCTTAGCCAGAATTTTTTCTACCGTGATATAGCATTCCGGCCCGGCCTGCTGGCGCAGGCGTTCCAGATAGCCTTTGGGATCGGCCAAACCATCCACATGATCGACACGTAATCCCTGTACAGCGCCACTGTGCACCAGTTCGAGGATCAGCCGGTGCGACTCATCGAAAACCGCCTGATCTTCTACCCGCACGCCAGCCAGCCCGGTGATTTCGAAGAAGCGCCGGAAAGAGAGGTCGCGCGGCGCATCCCGCCAGGACATCAGGCGATAAGGCTGGCGCTCATGCAGCTCGGCGATTTTTGCTTTATCGGTAAGTTGCAGCACGGCTTCCTGCCGATCTTGCCAGGTAGCAGGCGCCAGCGGATAAAAGCTCTCATAGTAAGCCAGCGTTGGCTTGCCGCTGTGCGGATCGGGCTTAACGGCGATAGCGCCGTTTGCCAGCTCCTGGTCAAAGTCATCCCCCAAAAAAGGTAGCGTCAGGCGGCGCGACCAGTCGATATCAAAATGACGGGCGTAACGGCTTTGCTCGCCATTTTCTACCACGTCGCGCCACCAGGCATTTTCCAGCGAGGAAGCCATGTGGTTTGGTACGATATCGATAATTAATCCCAGTCCGGCTTCCTGTAATTTTTTCACCAGGCGATCGAAGCCTTCACGCCCGCCAATGGCCGGATCGATTTCATTGGCGTTGGTAACGTCATAGCCATGCGTTGAGCCAGAAAGCGCGGTAAAAATTGGCGAGGCGTAAAGATGACTGATGCCAAGCTGTTGCAAATAGGGAACGAGCGCAGCGGCGCGATCGAAAGTCATGCCGTTGCGGAACTGAATACGGTAGGTAGAAGCTGGAATATTCACGCTGCGTCTCCTGGAGCAAGGCGAACAACAATGGCATGCTGCGGCAAATCGGCTGCCGCCTGCGGCCAGCTAAAAATCGTTTCTCCCTGCATTTCCGGCAGCGGCTGGGTTTTTTCGCCAATATTCAGCGCCAGCGACAGCGTGCCCTGAGGGAAAGTCCAGCTAACGGCGATAAAGCCCGGTGCGGTTTGCAGCACTTTGCCGCTGTTGCCGCCAGCCGTGGCCAGCAGCGGCACTATATGGCGCTGCCTCAGCGCCAGCAACGCTCTGGTAAAGGCGAGCCAGGTTTTGCCTTGCTGTTCGTGCGTTTTGTTCCAGTCCAGCTTTGACGCTGCAAAGGTACTCGCAGCGTTTGGATCGGGTACGCTTTCATCTTCGTGGCCCGCGTGCCCCTGAAACTCGCGGGCGCGGCCTTCGCGCACCGCTTTCGCCAGCTCGCCGTGAAAATCAGTGAAGAAGAGAAAAGGATTGGTTTCGCCATACTCTTCGCCCATAAAAAGCAGCGGAATATGCGGCGAGCAGAGCAGCGTAGCCAGCAGCACTTTAGTACGGTCGGCTCCGGCCAGCTGGATCAGCCGGTCGCCCTGGGCGCGGTTGCCGGTCTGGTCATGATTCTGAATAAAATCGACAAAGGCAACCGGCGGCTGGCCCGAACTTTTAACGCCGCGCGCTTTGCCGGACTGTGCCGAGACTTCACCCTGATAAGCGAAGCCTTCCGTCAGAATACGGGCTATCAGCTTCTCCGGTTCGCGGGCGAAATCCTGATAGTAGGCGTGAGTTTCACCAGTAGCGAAAACGTGGATGGCATTATGGAAATCATCGTTCCATTCACCGGTAAACAGCGGCACGCTGCCGTCTGCTTCGCGCGGATGCAGAAAGATAACGTTACGGCTGTCTTCAGTAGTGAGATGAACCGGCCGGTCGGTGATTTCCGCCCGAATGCGCTCGGCAATTTCAATCAGCGCATGCTTTTCCGAGCTGTCTTCGATCTGATCGATGGCGTCGAAGCGCAGGCCGTCCAGATTGTACTCCCGCAGCCAGTAAAGCGGCGCTTCTACTATATAGTCGCGGGCAGGCTGCACATCGTAGGCAATACCTGCGCCCCAGGGCGTATGGCGCTCCTTGTGAAAGAAGTCGGGCGAGAGCAGCGGCAAATAGTTGCCTTCCGGGCCGAAGTGGTTGAGCACGATATCCAGCACCACCGATAAACCGTAGCCGTGTGCCGCGTCGATAAAGGCTTTGAAATCATCCGGCGTACCGTAGGCGGCATGCGGCGCGTAAAGCAGCACGCCATCGTAGCCCCAGCCACGATTGCCGCCGAATTGCGAAACGGGCAGCACTTCCAGCATGGTTACGCCCAGCTCGGCAAGATAAGGCAGTTTCTCAATAGCGGCGCGGAAAGTGCCTTCTGGCGTAAAGGTGCCGATATGCATCTCATAGACCACGGTTTCAATCCACGGACGGCCGCGCCAGGCGTTCTGCCAGCTATATTGTTCAGGATCGATAACCAGAGAAGGGCCGTTTACATCCGCTTTCTGTGCGCGAGCGGCCGGATCGGGCACTACCATCCCGTCGGCAAGCACAAAGTTATATTCCGCGCCGGGCGCAACATCGCTGGCTTCTGTTTCAAACCAGCCATCACCGCTGGCAGACATCGCTATATCTTTACCGGCAAGCCTGAGCGTTACGCTCTGCTGCCCGGTTGCCCAAAGACGAAAACGAACCGTTCCGGCGGCCACGTATTCAGCCCCCCAGGTTTTACTAAATGTTCTGGATTCCATTCAATAGCCTCGTTTAGCACTGCGGTGAGCAATCGATGACATCGCGTGGGGCGATACAGGCTTTAAATCATAGACTATGGCGTGGAAAGCGAAGGGCGCTGCGACAGCGGAAAAGGGTGAAAAATGAGGGATTTCAGCATTGCCGCCAGGCGGTGACCAGTCACTGACCTGGCGTGCGGGTTACTCACAGCCCGGTTCGGCTTCGTCGCCCATGGCATAACTACACTGGAAAGGGTCAACCCACGGATTGTTTTTGCGGAAAAAATAGGTAACTTCTTTATCGCCGAAGGTTACGGAGGCAAAGCCGCTCGACTGCAGAGTAAAGCTGCCCGAGCGGTCATCCGCAAAAGCGACCTTGCCTGTGGTTATGCAGGGCGAAAAGTATTTTTTCCCGGCCTGTCCACCTTCTTTCATGCTGGCAGCCTGAGAAAAGTAGTCGGCAACTTCTTGTTCGCTGGGTTTAAAGAGTTTGCATCCTTCCTGCTCGGTCTGATTCCTTCCCTCATAAGCTATGCCCGATTCGGTTATTTCAATATGATTTACCAGCGCCGTCATCCCTGGCCAGCAAATAAAAGCCAGGGCTATAGCCAGATATTTTTTAGTTACCATTTTGCCGTTCTCGCTTCCGTGGAGTTTTTTCTGGCTATTTCCGGATGCCGGTAGATTTCAGAGCGGGCTACCGCAAGCGTTGCGGTCAGTTCGCCGATCAGCCATTGCAGCGCACTATTTTGCGCTTCATTAACTTCTTCATAAACTTCTTCTTTTTTATTCTCTTCCGGCCAGGCCATGCCCACTATCTCAATGCCAATGCTGTCGACGTTAGCCGGAAAGCGGTCGGGGAAGGCTTTGCCTTTTTCCAGATCGGAAATCTTTTTATAATTTTTCCAGGACTTTTCCAGATTAATGATGGTCGTGAGATCGGCAGCGCTGCATTTTTTTTCCAGATAGCAGCGGGATTTCATTTGCCCCACATGCCAGGTTGTTTTGCTCAGCGAGGCGGTTTGATAAATAGTTCCGTCCTTATCAATCAGGAAATGGGCGCCCGTTGCGCCTTTGCTTTGGTAACTATTAAAAGCGCTTTCCGCCGTTTTTGAATAGGTTTGATGGACCACGATACCATTAACTTTTTCCAGCTTGCCCCGCTCTATATTTGTGTATCTCTTTTTAGTGATGCGTGATGATTTCACCATGCCATTTTGATCGAGAAGCAGCATTATATTCATCCTTGTATAAGCGAAATTTCCGGATTGCAATGAGGCCGGGCCTGCTCTGATGCCCGATCGCAAAAGAGAGTGATACCCCATCGTTGCCATAATGACAATATCCACTCTGAATTATTACGATCCGGGCAAAAATATCAGATATTCGCCCATCCCCGAATCGTAAAAGGCTGGCTGGTCTTACTCCGCCAGCAGCAGCTGCCAGTTGCCTTCGCTTAACGCCTCCTGCGCGGCCAGACCAAGCCCGCTATCGGTAATGATGGTAGCGAAACTCTCCAGCGGCAGCGCCATAAAAGTAGCGATTTTGTTGTACTTGGAGCTGTCGCTCAGCAGCACGCGCTTGCTGCTTACGTCGCATACCGTCTGTTTGACCGTAACCTTGTCTTCATCCGGCGTAAACAACCCGCGCGGCCCCCAGCAGGAAGCGGAAATAAAAGCGATATCAATAGCCAGATGACGCAGGCTGCGCGACGCGCTTTCGCCCACGCAGGAGCGATTTTCGCGGCACACCGTACCGCCAGTGTGGATAACCCGGCAATGGCTGCTCTCCATCAACAAGTTCGTCACCATAAAATCGTTGGTGACGACCAGCAGATCGTCGCGCTCCAACAGCTCACGCGCCAGCGCCAGCGTAGTGGTGCCCGCATCGATGTAAATACAGCTGTTGCGTGGAATATGCTGCGCGGCAAGGCGGCCAATAGCGCTTTTCTCAGCGTTATAGAGCGAGGTTTTAGTGAGGTGCGAAGGCTCGGCAGCCAGCCGTTCCGCCGAACGGACGCCGCCGGATACCGCCAGCAGCGCGCCTTGTTCTTCAAGTTTTTGTACATCACGACGAATGGTCATATGCGAGACGCCAAGCCGTTCGGTCAGTTCGGAAAAGCTCACTACGCCGCGTTCGGCCACCATTGCCAGGATTTGCTGATGTCGTTCAACCGGGATCACTTCTGCTCCTGTGAATTTATCAATTTTTCACATTGTAATGGAAAGCGATCGCCGCGCGAACAGGAAATCGTAATTTTAACAGGGATATTGCCCTGGAAAACCATGAACTATCCAGCCACGACGCGCACTGTGAAGAAATGTGATGATTTGTGCATTCCGCCAGATTTGTGATGCCCAACACATTTATTCCGCCGATAAGCTGGCACGATTAACAACATTGAACAAATAATCACTTAATTTAACAACGGAGGCCAGCGTGCCAATTCAAAACGTTTGCGTGATCGGGTTAGGGTCGATGGGCATGGGTGCAGCCGCTTCCTGTATAGCTGCCGGACTGAACACCTGGGGCGTCGATCTTAATCCTGCCGCGCTGGAAAAGCTGCGCCAGGCAGGTGCCCGCGATGCGCAAACTTCTGCCGACGGTTTCGTCAACCAGCTGGAAGCGGTGCTGCTGCTGGTGGTTAACGCTAAGCAGGTAAACGCCATTCTGTTTGGTGATAACGGCCTGGCGGCGAAGCTTAAACCCGGCACCGTGGTCATGGTGTCGTCCACCATTTCTTCGCAGGATGCGCAGCAGATCGAGCAGAAGCTGGCGCAGCATCAGCTGTTAATGCTGGATGCGCCGGTTTCCGGTGGTGCAGCAAAAGCCGCCGTCGGTGAAATGACGGTGATGGCCTCCGGCAGCGACGCGGCCTTTGAGCGCCTACAGCCGGTTCTGGATGCGGTAGCGGCAAAGGTCTATCGCGTTGGCGAAGAAATCGGCCTGGGATCGACGGTAAAAATCATCCATCAGCTGCTGGCTGGCGTGCATATCGCCGTAGGCGCAGAGGCAATGGCGATGGCTGCGCGCGCAGGTATCCCGCTGGAAACTATGTATGAGGTTGTTACCAACGCGGCGGGCAACTCATGGATGTTTGAAAACCGTATGCGCCACGTGGTGGACGGCGATTACAGCCCGAAATCTGCGGTCGATATTTTTGTTAAGGATCTCAATCTGGTTGCAGAGACCGCTAAATCGCTGCATTTCCCGCTGCCGTTAGCCTCTACCGCGCTGAATATGTTTACCGAAGCCAGCAATGCCGGTTATGGCCGCGAAGACGACAGCGCGGTCATTAAAATCTTTAGCGGTATTACGCTGCCGCAGGGCAAGGAGTGAACATGGCTCGTTTAGGTGTGGTTGCCGATGACTTTACCGGCGCGACCGATATCGCCAGCTTTCTGACGCAAAACGGCCTTGCCACTATCCAGTTCAACGGCGTGCCTCAGCAGCAGGAAGGCATTACCGCGCAGGCAATCGTTATTAGCCTGAAATCACGCTCTTGTCCGGTTGGGCAGGCGGTAGACCAGTCGCTGGCTGCGCTGCGCTGGCTTCAGGAACAGGGCTGCGATCGCTTTTACTTCAAATATTGTTCGACTTTCGACAGTACTGAAAAGGGCAATATCGGCCCGGTAACGGATGCGCTGCTGGCAGCACTTGGCGAAACGCAGACGGTAATCTGTCCGGCGCTGCCGGTTAACGGACGTACCGTTTATCTGGGCCATCTGTTTGTCGGCGAGCAGCTGCTGTCAGAGTCTGGCATGCGGCACCATCCGGTTACGCCGATGACCGACAGTAATTTGCTAAGGCTGATGGAACGTCAGTCGCAGGGCAAAGCAGGGCTGATTTCCGCCGCCACGCTGGATAAAGGCGCCGATGCCGTGCGTGAAAAGCTCAGCGAACTGAAAACGCAGGGCGTCAACTATGTGGTGCTGGATACCACCAGCGAACGCCATCTGCTGACCCAGGGCGAAGCGCTGCGCGATATGCGTCTGGTCACCGGCGGTTCCGGCCTGGCGATTGGGCTGGCGCGGCAATGGGCGCAACCGGAAGCCGGACGTGAAGAAGCCGAAACGGCAGGGCGTCCGCGTGGCGATCGGGCAGTAGTGATCTCCGGCTCCTGTTCACAGATGACGAATAAACAGGTTAACGCCTATCGCCAGCTTGCGCCCGCGCAGGAAGTAGATGTCAGGCTCTGCCTGGAAAACGCGGGTGGCTATGCGCAGCAGCTTTGCGACTGGGTTGCGGCCAACAGCAGCCAGCCGCTGGCACCGATGCTTTACGCCACGGCCGATGCACAGCAGCTACAGGCTATCCAGCAGGAGTACGGCGCAGAGCGCAGCAGCGCCGCCGTTGAGGAACTCTTTGCAGCCGTCACGCGCGAGCTGAAAAGCCGCGGCTGGCAGCGCTTTATCGTGGCGGGCGGTGAAACCTCCGGCGTGGTGGCGCAAAGCCTGGACGTCACCGCTTTCCATATCGGGCCGACTATTTCGCCCGGCGTGCCCTGGGTACGCGATATTCATCAGCCGCTGTCGCTGGCGCTGAAATCAGGCAACTTTGGCGATGAACAGTTCTTCCGCCGCGCACAAACGGAGTTTTCCCAATGACCGAACAACAGGCCCGCCAGGAGATGGTGAAGCTGGGTGCCTCTTTTTTCCAGCGCGGCTACGCCACCGGCTCTGCGGGCAACCTTTCCGTACTGCTTGAAGACGGCAACCTGTTGGCGACGCCGACCGGCTCTTGTCTTGGCGAGCTGGATGCCGAGCGCCTCTCCAAAGTTACGCCGCAGGGCGAATGGCTTTCCGGCGACAAGCCCTCGAAAGAGATCGCTTTCCATCGTGCGCTTTATCTGAACGATCCGGAATGTAAAGCGGTGGTACATCTGCACAGTCATTATCTGACCGCGCTTTCCTGCCTGGAAGATTTGGATCCGCATAACTGCATCCGGCCATTTACGCCTTATGTGGTGATGCGCGTCGGTGATGTACCAGTGGTGCCTTATTACAAGCCCGGCGACCAGCGGCTGGCGGAAGATCTCGCCGCGCTGGCGGGCCGCTATCGCGGTTTTCTGCTGGCTAACCACGGCTCGGTCGTAGTAGGGAAATCGCTACGCGAGGCAGCCGACAATACCGAAGAGCTGGAAGAGACGGCGCGCCTGATCTTCACGCTGGGCGATCGGGCGATCCGCTACCTCAGCAAGGCCGAAGTCGAAGAGTTAAGGAACCGCTAATGCCGAAGTTTGCAGCCAATATCTCGACCCAGTTTAACGAAGTGCCTTTTTTGCAGCGGTTCGCCGCGGCCGCCAACGCCGGGTTTGAAGCCGTTGAGTTTCTTTTTCCCTATGAGTATCCGGCGGAACAGCTTAAACAGCTGCTGGAGGAAAATAATCTCAAGCTGGTTCTGTTTAATACAGCCCCACGCGATGTGCAGGCTGGCGAATGGGGCGTTACGGCTATTCCGGGCCGTGAAGCCGACGCGCGCGCCGATATCGATAGCGCACTTGAGTATGCGCTGGCGCTGAACGTTAGCCAGGTTCATATCATGGCTGGCGTGGTGCAGGAAGGCATGGATCGCGCGGCCTGCGTCGAGACCTTTATCAGTAATATCCACTATGCGGCGGATCGCTTTGCGCCGCACGGCATCAACATTTTGCTGGAGGCGCTCGGCCCAAAAATCAAACCCGGCTACCTCTATGCCAGCCAGTATCAAACGCTGGAGATGATGGAGCGTATCGATCGTCCCAACGTCTTTACCCAGCTCGATCTGTTTCATGCCCAAATGGTGGACGGCAACCTGAGCCATCTGATCCGGGCTAACCTGGGCCGCTATCGCCATGTGCAGATCGCCTCTGCGCCGGATCGCCATGAGCCGGACGAGGGCGAGATCAACTATCCGTGGCTGTTTAACCTGCTGGACGAAGTGGGCTACGACGGCTGGGTAGGCTGCGAATATATTCCGCGCAACAACACGCTGGCAGGGCTTGGCTGGTTCAAACCCTGGGCGAAACAGCGCTAGCCCGTTTTACCCGGCGCTAGGGCGCCGGTACTTCTCCCTGCACCAGGTCTCTTAAAACGATAAAAATATCTGAGGATCACCATGTCCACCGCTATGCTGTTAGCCATCGCGACCGCCAGCATCGTTATTTTGCTGCTGCTGGTCATTAAAGCCAAAGTCCATCCTTTTGTCGCGCTGTTGATTGTGAGCCTGCTGGTCGCTATCGCCACCGGCATTCCGTCTGAAAAAATCATGGAAGTGATTATGAGCGGCATGGGCGGGCTGCTCGGCCATATCGCCATTATTATCGTGCTGGGCGCCATGCTCGGCGCGGTTATCGAAGCCTCGGGCGGCGCGGAATCGCTGGCGCAGCGCTTCAGCAAGTCGCTGGGCATCAAACGCACCGTGGCGGCGCTGACCATGGCGGCCTTTATTCTCGGTATTCCGGTCTTTTTCGAAGTCGGTTTTATTATCGTGATCCCGCTGATTTACGGTTTTACTAAAGTCGCCCGCGTCTCGCCGATAAAGTTTGGTCTGCCAATGGCTGGCGTGATGCTGACTGTGCACGTAGCGCTGCCAACGCATCCCGGCCCGGCGGCTGCGGCGGGGATCCTGCAAACCGATATGGGCTGGCTGATGATGCTGGGCATTCTGATTTCCATTCCCGTCGGCGTGGTTGGCTACTTTGTGGCTAAGGCGATGAACCGCCAGAACTATCAGCTGTCGGTTGAAGTGCTGGAAAGTCTGCAAATGGCGAAGCCCGAAGGCACGCAAAAGAACGAACCGGCCGCGCCGGGCGCGCTGATGATTTCCGGCCTGATTGTGGTGCCGATCGCCTTAATCGTGCTGGGAACGCTGGCGCACTCGCTGCTGGGCGAAGAGAGCCTGCTGCGCCAGGTGATGATGGTTATAGGTACGCCACCGATCGCGCTGCTGATCGCGCTGGCGCTTGCCGCCTGGCTGCTGGGCGTGCGTCGCGGCTGGAGCAAGGAGAAGCTGGAGGATCTGACCGGCCGCGCTATTCCTGGATCCGCCAGCGTAATCCTCGTTGCCGGAGCAGGCGGCGCCTTTGGTAAAGTGCTGGTAGAGTCCGGCGTGGGCAAAGCGCTGGCGCTAACGCTGGAAACGCTGCACCTGCCGCTGATCCCGGCCGCTTTTATCCTTTCGCTGGCGCTGCGCGCGTCGCAGGGTTCCGCTACAGTGGCGATCCTGACCACCAGTGGCCTGCTGACCTCAGCCGTAGCAGGCGCTGGCGATATGCAGCGCGTACTGGTAACGCTGGCAGCGTGTTTTGGCGGGCTTGGCCTGTCGCATGTAAACGATGCTGGCTTCTGGGTAGTAACGCGCTATCTTGGCCTTTCGGTAGGCGACGGCCTGAAAACCTGGACAGTGTTAACCACCATTATGGGCCTGACCGGCTTCGCGCTGACCTGGCTGGTATGGGCGCTGATCTGAGCCTTTTGGAAATGAACAGGGAGAAGCCAGCTTCTCCCTGCTGTACACGGCGCTATTGTTGCAAAGCGGCGGCCCTTTTTGCCAGCTCTTTAGCAAGATAAGGCGCGGTCGGGCTCTCCGCCACACTGCTAACTTCTTCTGGCGTGCCCGCCGCCACAACTCTGCCGCCGTTAACGCCTGAACCCGGCCCCAGATCAATGATCCAGTCGACTGCTGCGGCGATGCGCATATCATGTTCCGCCATGATAACGGTATTGCCGCGCTGAACGAGCTGATCCAGCACGCCCATTAATCTGTCCGTATCGGAAGGGTGCAGTCCCGAGGAAGGCTCGTCCAGCAGATAAAGCGTATTGCCTCGCTGGGGACGCTGTAGCTCCCAGGCCAGCTTGATACGCTGACATTCGCCGCCGGATAGCTCCGTCGCGGGCTGGCCCAGTTTCAGATAGCCCAGGCCCAGCGAGGCAAGCGCGGTTAACGAGCGCTGAATGGTGTCATTATCTGTGAAAACTTCTGCGGCTTCCTCTACCGTCAGATCGAGAATGTCGGCAATCGTTTTATCCCGCCATTTAATCTTAAGCGTATCGTCGTTATAGCGGGCGCCACCGCATGCCGAGCAGGGCGCGCTGACCTCCGGCATAAACATCAGCTCGATAGTAATTTGTCCCTGACCTTCACAGGCGGCACAGCGTCCGGCAGGCAAATTAAAAGAAAAACGGCTGGCGTTATAGCCTCTGCGCTTTGCCTCATCGGTTGCGGCAAACAGCTTGCGCACCGTGTCGAAAAAGCCGGTATAGGTTGCCAGGTTCGAACGCGGCGTTCGTCCGATAGGCCGCTGATCGATGCGGATCAGCCGATTAAGCTGGTCGCCGCCGGAGCGGATTTTACCCTGAACCAGCAAAGCTTCGTCTTCTTCGGTGGTTTCTTCGTCCTCGCGCGTTTTATCCAGTTTTTCAAGTAACTCCGGCAGCACGCGGGCCAGCAGCGTCGATTTACCCGCGCCTGAGACGCCTGTGATAACGGTCATTCTTTCCAGCGGAAAAGCAACCTCAGATAGCGAAAGCGTATTGCAGCTAACCTGTTCCAGTCTGAGCCAGCTTCCGGGCGCGCGATGCTCTCGCAGGCCCACAGGTTGCCTGTTGAAAAGATAGGGCGCAGTACGTGACACTGTCACTTTTGCCAGTCCGGCAGGAACGCCGTTATAGACGATTTCGCCTCCTTGTCGCCCTGGACCAGGCCCAACCTCAATCAGCCAGTCGGCTTCGGCAATAACATCAAGATTATGCTCAACAATCGCCAGGGAATTACCGGCGGCGATAAGCGAACGCAGGGCTATCAGCAGCGCCTGGACATCCTGCGGATGCAGACCAGCGGAAGGTTCATCCAGCACGTACAGCACACCGAAAAGTTTGGAGATAAGCTGGGTGGCTAAACGGATCCGTTGTAGCTCTCCCGAGGAGAGCATGGTGGTTTGCCGCCCGAGAGAAAGATGGCCAAGCCCCAGCGCCTCAAGCTGGTCGAGACGACCGCAGATATCGCTTACCATTGTGATAACGGCCTCTCTTAGCGCCGTTTCCTGCGGCAGCTGTGGCGACTCGCCCTGCGCATAAGGCTGGAGCAGCGCCTTCAGCTGCGTCACGGTTAGCTCGCCGATTTCAGCAATATCGTAACCGGCAAAAGTGAAGGCAAGGGCATCCTGGTTAAGCCTTTTCCCATGGCAGACCGGACAGGGCGTAACGGCGATAAAAGGCGCCAGCCGCTTTTTGACGGACTCTTTTCCTCCGGCATAGCTTTGCAGCACGTCTTTTCTCGCGCTGGTATAGGTGCCGGTATAATCGGGTTTGCGGCCTGCCGCCAGCGCCGCTTTCTGCCGGGCGAGATCCATTCCTTCAAATACAGGCACGGAAGGGCGCTCATCGGTGAAAAGTATCCAGTCCCGATCTTTTTTGCTCAGGGTTTTCCACGGCGCATCCACGTTATAGCCCAGCATTTCGAGGATTGTACGCAGATTTTTCGCCTGCCAGCCGTAGGGCCAGCTGGCAATCGCGCCTTCGCGAATACTCAGTGAATCATCAGGCACCAGCGCATCGTCTTTGACCTGATGAAACCGGCCTGTTCCCTGACAGGCAGGACAGGCGCCCTGAGGATTATTGGGCGAAAAAGCTTCGGCAGGCGTAAACGGGGTTCCTGCTGGCCGCTCGCCCGCCCGCGAGAACAGCAAACGCAGCGTCACGGCAATACGCGTCAGGCTGCCTACTGTTGAACGCTCCTGTGCGCCCGCGCGGCTCTGCTGCAAAGCTACCGCTGGCGGCAGTCCGTCGATACTATCCACATCCGGCACCTGCGCCTGCTCAATAAGATGACGGACGTTAGGCGCGACGGATTCCAGGTATCTGCGCTGCGCTTCGGCATACAGGGTATCAAAGGCCAGCGAAGATTTCCCCGAACCGGAAACCCCGGTAAAAATGACCATGGCGTCGCGCGGAAAGGAGAGCGAAATCTCTTTCAGGTTATGCGTTCTTGCGCCCTGGACGCTAACTTTTGTACTGGCTTTTGGCTTCATAATCTCTCTGTCTACAGTCCATTCTGTTTGCCTGCATCCGCTTCTGTGTCCATACGGCGCAGGGAGTGAAGCAAAGGGTAGCAGCTATCCTGCTGTTGGCTGGTTAAGGTACACCGCAAATTTTTTTTCACACCCGCGAAACTTTTTCCTGCTTTCCAGCGAAACTCAGATTGAAGCTTTACTTCTCTTGCTTAATAAAAAAGGAAACGCCTGTGAAAAAGAATCTGAAAGCCCTGACCGCCGCCGCCTTGCTGGCCCTGTCGCTGCCCACTTTCGCTGCATTGCAGGTGGGAGAAAAAGCGCCGGACTTTAAACTGGATGCCGCGCTGGCAGGCAAGTCCACCACGTTCTCGCTTCAGCAGGCGCTGCAGAAAGGGCCGGTGGTGCTTTACTTCTTCCCGGCGGCGTTTAGCGCAGGCTGCACGCTGGAGGCACACGCTTTCGCGGAAGCGACCGACGAGTTTCAAAAGCAGGGCGCGACGGTTATTGGCGTGACCGCTGGCAATACCGATCAAATTGCGAAATTCTCCCAGCTGGAGTGCCGCGATAAATTTACCGTTGCCGCTGATCCGGGCGCGAAGATAGCGACCGAATATAAAAATACGCTGGAGATGAAAGGCAAAACTTACTCCGACCGTACCTCTTACGTTATTGCGCCAGACGGCAAAATTTTGCTCAGCTACACCGATAAAAATCCGGAAGCCCATATTCAGAAAGCGATGGACGCGGTGAAAAAATATCGCCAGGCCAACCCTGCGTAACGAGGTTACCATGCTGACTGCTATTGCCGCCGCCTTTCTGGGCGGCCTTATTCTCAACCTGATGCCGTGCGTTTTTCCGGTAATTTCGCTTAAAGCGCTGAGTCTTATCCGCCATCATGACAGACCTGCACACGCTCGCGCCGAAGGGCTGGCGTTCCTGCTGGGTGTGGTAGTGACTATGGTCGCGCTGGTTGGCGTGCTGTTGCTGGCACGTGCAGGCGGCTCTTCGGTTGGCTGGGGGTTTCAGCTTCAGTCGCCGCTGGTGATCGCACTGCTGATCCTGATTATGCTCGGCTCGGCGCTAAACCTTTTTGGGCTTTTTGAGGTTGGTCTGAGCGTACAGCGCGTAGGCGGCATGGGCAGCGATCGCAGCGGCCTGACGGGTTCAGCGCTAACCGGCGCTCTGGCAATTATCGTTGCGACGCCGTGCAGCGCGCCTTTCATGGCCAGCGCGGTCGGCTATGCGCTGACGCAGCCGCCGCTGGTTAGCCTGCTGATTTTTATCTCGCTGGCGCTGGGCTTTGCTGCGCCGTTCACGCTGATTTCGTTTTTCCCGGTGCTGGCGAAAGTGCTGCCTGCGCCCGGTGCCTGGATGTCCACGCTGAAACACGGTCTGGCTTTCCCTATGCTGGGCGCGGTGGGCTGGCTGATTTGGGTGCTGGAGCGCCAGGCTGGTTCCAGGGCGCTGGCGGCCATCCTGGCGTGCTGTTTGCTGCTAAGCTTCGCCGCCTGGCTGTACGGCATGGCGCAAAAACGTCGGATGATGGGTAAACGTCATCTGGCACTGCATATCGCGACGGCAGCTTTTCTGCTGCTGTTAGTGCCGCCATTAATTAATCTTAAAACAGTCTCGCCGGATACGGCAGAAGCCGCACCTGCCGCCGCAGCCGTAGCATGGACGCCACAGAATGTTGAAGCGATTAAGGGGCAGGGTAAACCTATTCTGGTAAACTTTACCGCGTCCTGGTGCATTACCTGCCAGGTTAACGATCGCACTTCGCTCTCTACCCAGGCGGTTAAAGCAGCGATGGCGCGCACCGATACTATCTATATGGTTGCGGATTCCACTAAGTACAATCCCGATGTCGAGCAGGCGCTCAGCGACTTCGGACGGGGCGGGCTGCCGCTCTATGTGGTTTATCCGGCGGACGGCGGCAAACCCGTGGTGCTGCCGCAGGTACTGACGCCCAATATTGTTATCTCGGCGTTAGATCATGCTACGGAAACCGGGAAAAAATCGTGAGACTACTGCGTGACAATAAATTTGCTGGCTAAGGTTTTCAGGACAATACATGCCTGCCGCTGAATGGCCGGCACTGATGGCGCGTGCGCAGGCTGGCGACAGGGAAGCCTATAACCAGCTGCTGAAAGCCATGGTGCCTGCCATCCGCGCCTTCGCCCGCAAAAAGATTGCCGACGAGGCGCTGGTGGAAGACGTCATTCAGGAAACGCTGCTGGCTATCCATCGCGTACGTCATACCTACGATCCGCAGCGGCCCATTCTGCCCTGGATGGCGGCAATCACTTCGGCGAGGGCAATTGACGCTTTGCGGCAGCGCGGCAGGAACCATGAAGTTCAGGATGAAAGCGCGCTGACTCTTCAGCCAGCAGAACCGGAGCGTGAGCTGCCCGATTTAGATGGCTATCTACAAAATTTGCCAGCAAGACAGCGCGAAATTGTGGAATCCGTTCATCTGCGCGAGCAGAGCCTGGCGCAGGCGGCAGCCGAAACCAATATGTCGGTGTCCGCCGTAAAATCACTTTTGCATCGTGCGATGCTCAACCTTCGAAAATTGGGAAGCGGCAATCATGAGAAATCATGATCGGTTTATCGATCAACTTAGCAGCTCGGCCAGGCCAGTTAAGCGGCTCTGGCCCGTAAGCTGGCGCGTAGCCAGCTGGATTGCGCTGGTTTTGCCCTGCGGCATGCTCAGCAGCTGGGCGCTGCGCAGCCACTTAACCGACTGGACGCAGCCCGGCGCGTTTAGTGCCCTGGTTACGCTGCTGCTGTCATTTATTATCGGCAGCGGCGCTATCGCGGGCTCCTTTATGCTTAGTTTGGCAGGAAGAGCGCCGTTGCGACTGAAATGGCTGGCGCTGCTGGCGCTGGGCTGGCTATTACTGAACCTGGGTAATATGACTTATTCGGCGCCGTCCGCAGGATCGGGACAATTTGGTGAAGGCATACATTGCTATCTGTTTATGCTATCTGCCGGCTTGCCGATGGTGGCGATCTCGATTATCGCGCTGCACCGTTCCCGCTCGCTTTATCCGGGCAGAAGCCTGGCGCTGGCGGGCTGCGGCATCGCTTTTATGTCATCGCTGCTGCTGTCGCTGTGCCACGAAACGCATTTGCATGCGCTTGATTTCGCTATGCATCTGGCGGCAGGCCTTACCCTGATCGCGGTAACTTTTTTAGCAGGACGACATTGGATCCGGCTGGACAGCTAAAAGCCGTCAGCAGCCGGTCTGAGAAAGCGTTAAAGGCTGGCAGTTACCGCGCGCAACTATATCCAGCTCTTTTTACGAAACTCGCGCATAGTATTGGCGACCCACTGCATCTCCTCTGGCGTGCCCAGAGAAACCCGGCACCAGTTGTCTGCTGGTGGAAAAGCGCGGCCAACCAGCACACCGGCATCTGCCATATGCTTTTGGTAATCTTTTAGCGGCGTTTTTAGCTGATGAAAAACAAAATTGCCTTCGGAAGGCAAATAAGGCAGCTGTAATTCATCCAGCGCTTTCAGCAGGATTTGCCGGGAGAGATCGTTGCTTTTCTTGCTGTAGGCGATAAACGCCGTATCGCTCATTGAAGCCAGCGCAGCATCGACGCCGCAGAAATTGATTTTCTCTCCGGCGACATGGTTTTCCAGCAGCGCAATCGCATTGGGATGCGCGACTGCATAGCCTACGCGCATGCCGGCCATAGCGTGAATTTTGGAAAAGGTTTTCAGCAGAATAAGGTTATCCATGCCTTTGGCGATCAGCGGCGTCACGGAACGGAAGCGCGTATCGTTAACAAACTCCGCATAGGCTTCATCCACGATAAACATAGTGTTCGCGGGCTTGCTTGTAATCCAGGGCTCGATTAAATCGGCTGGCGTAATGGTTCCCGTAGGGTTGTTGGGATTGACCAGATAGACCAGCGAAGGGCCATCATGGCTGGCGACCGCCGCTTTCATGCCTTCGATATCAAATGCCCAGTCAGCCAGCGCTTTGACCTTAGTGATTTTCATTCCGGCGATTTTGGCAAAATGTTCGCCGTCGCCATAGGTGAGTTCCGGGATCACCAGCTGCGATCCCAGCGGCGACCAGGCTTCTACGGCCGCCCGGATGCCTTCAGAGGAACCCGCAGTTAACAGCACCGAGGATGAGGAAACCTGGTGATGCTCAGCGACTTTTTCACGCAGCCCAATAATTTCGGCTTTGGCGTAGCGATTAGCTTTGGCTACGGCATTACGCGCAGCGGCCTGAGCTTTAGGCGACATGCCCAGCGGGTTTTCATTAAAGTTGATACGAATGGGATTATCCGCTGAAGGCGGGGAAAATGCCGCTGCGCCAGCGGGTGCGGCAGCGAGAGTGCGTGAACTTAGCCCTGCGGTTACCGCTGCACCTCCGGCCAGCATGCCCGACAGCTTTAACAGCGTTCTGCGTTTTGTATCTACAGCTTCATCATCTTTCGCCAAAAAATTCATCAAACATTCTCCTTTTTAATTGATGGCTATGGGGAGAATGCAGTAAGCGTGCCAGCCTGGCGAAAAATACCTGGCGTGCGATCATGTTAACGCTATGTAATAAAGAAAGAAGTGGGCGCTACCGCCAGGAAAAGGCGGCTGATAAGGGCAGAACAAAAGCATAAGTGACTTTTACTGATTAGCCACCGCCCGGCGGCAGACGCTGTCATCCTTTACGAACGCCTTGCTTTGCTCAAGCCCGGTGCGTCTGTGCACCAAACAGGGCTGTTTTACACATCCAGCCGATGAATAACGCTGACAAACTGATGCACGCCGCTATTAATCTCGCGCAGACTGCGCGAAAGCTCGCTGATTTTATCCTGTTCGGTCACCACAAACTGTTTGACCGCATCCAGCTCCTGGTACATTTGCTTGATTAGCTGCGTATTAATATCTACCACGGCGGTAATTTTCTGCGTGGCGCTGGCGGTCGAAGCGGCCAGGCGGCGTACCTCAGCAGCGACCACGCTGAAACCGCGCCCGGCTTCGCCAGCGCGGGCAGATTCAATGGCGGCGTTTAGCGCCAGGATATTGGTTTGCGAGGCGATCACGTTAATGGTATCCACCACTTCGCTGATGCTTTTAGCCGAAGCGTTGAGCTGCGCGCCAATTTCTGTAGCGGCATTAACCTGTATCGCGACCTGGCCGGAATTCCGTACGGTTTCATCAAGGACTTCATTGGCGTTGTGGGTGATTTGCGACGTCTGTTCTGAAGTCGTCACCGCAATATCGGCCACGCGCTTTGCCGCTTCCACACGAGCCGTGATATCCGAAGCGATTTTGATTACCTTGCAGACCCTGCCATCGGCGTCATAAATCGGGTTATAGCTGGCTTCCAGCCAGATACGCTCGCCGCTGGCGGTTTTGCGCTCAAAGCGGCCAACAAAGTGCTGGCCCTTAGCGATTTTTTGCCAGAAGTCCGGGTTTTCCCGATAAAAGCTTTCATAACAGAACAGACGGTGGTGCTGGCCGACAATATCAGCCAGCGCATAGCCCATATGACTAAGAAAGTTATTGTTAGCCGTGATGATCTTGCCGTCGGTGGTAAATTCGATCACTGCCATTGAGCGATCCAGCGCGGCAATCACCGCCTCTTTCTGCTCCAGTTCCTGGTGCCGGGCGGTAATATCGGTCGCGATTTTAATGATCTTGTAGACGTGGCCTTTATCGTCGCAAACGGGGAAATAGGTGGCGCTAAGGTAGAAACGTTTATGCTGCTTGCTGAAACGCTCAAAGATGCCGGTGACCGATTCACCGGTTGCCAGCGTTTGCCAGAAATTGCTGTATTCGGCTGTGCGTACATATTCCGGGTCGCAGAAGATGCGGTGATGCTTGCCCTGAATTTCGCTTAGCGCATAGCCGGTTACATCAAGAAACTGCTGATTGGCGCTGAGAATTTCTCCATCGGGTAAAAATTCAATCCATGCTACATGCTGCTTGATCGCATTGATATCCTTAACAATGGCACCGCCTTTGGACACAGGCAGAGAAAGACTCGATTTTTTCACACCAAACATATCAACCTCAGGAATTTTCATTAGCTCAATGATTCATCGCTGCGGGGCTATTTTCACGCAGGTGAATGCTGTGCGGCGCTGCT
The DNA here is from genome assembly GCF_042610525.1 of Pantoea sp. sgz302252. GTDB lineage: Bacteria > Pseudomonadota > Gammaproteobacteria > Enterobacterales > Enterobacteriaceae > Erwinia. Next base: position 623,156 of record NZ_JBHDVM010000001.1, on the reverse strand, counting down.
TAACGTCGCATTATTTTCCCAGGCAGGACGCTTGACCTTTGATGTTCAGCTGTCTCTTCAGGCACTTTTGTGCTCAGGCCGGGATTTTCGTTCGGGTAAATTTCCTGATGTGCAAAATAAAAGAGCAGGCTACAAAGCCTGTCTGTCACCAGATATCGGCAGAACTGGCGAAAGTTTGAGGAGAAGTTACGAAAAGTGCGCGCTGCGCCACCTGAAAGAGAAAGCCTTTACGTTAATACAGCATTGTTGCGGGTAAGCTGACAGTTAGGCCAACTCTGCGCTGCAAAAGTTTGCAGCGCATTCGTTCCTGGTGTCGCTGGCACCAGCGACTTATCAAGCCGGAATAGTTTGCTCATCTGCCACGCCTATGCGCCACTGCTCCGGGGGCAGCGTGCCGTTTACGGCAAAATCTCCGACGATGCGATCTTTATAGATACGCGGATTATGGGAGGAAAGGGTGCGCGCATTGCGCCAGAAGCGATCCAGCGCCAGAGGTTTAAGGGTGGCCGAAGCGCCAAGGGCATCAAACAAGGTCGAGGAAGAGCTAATCAGTAAATCCGTGACGACGTTAAGCGATTGCGAAACCTCCAGCTCGGCAATGGCGATTGCCTGACTTTCCTGCTGCTCATCGCCGTTCTGTGCCGCCCAGGCCCTTTCCAGCGCGTTAGCGGCCTGCAATACTATCGCACCGCTGCTATAGGCTGCGCCACGCAGGCGTCCGACGACCTGTAAAATTTGCGCATCCTGGGCAGCTCGTGGCGCGTTGCCGTTACTGTAGGTTCGTTTGCGCGAGGCGACCAGCTCCGCCACTTCGCTGCTTTGCGCACGGCCCAGTCCGGCAAGGGTAGCAAGATGCACCAGCTGGAAAAAAGCCGGCGCATACTTAAAACGCGAGCTTTCATTAATATCGTCGTCTTCCACTGGCACCTTATCAAATATCGCCGTGCCGCTGGCGGTTAAGGTCTGGCCGAAACCATTCCAGTCATCCAGCACGCTAACCCCGGGCGCATTTTTTGCAAGCGTTACCCTTACCGATTTGCCTGTTGCGTCGCTTATACCGATATCTATCCAGTCAGCATAGAGCGAGCCGGTGGTATAGAACTTTCTGCCGTTTAGCTGCCAGCGATCGCCGCTGCGCTGTAGCCGGGTAGAGAACTCCGCCTGCCGGGCATCGCCGGTTTCGCTCCATGCCGGGCCAACAAGTTCACCACGCGCCAGCCGCGGCAGCCACTTCTGGCGATAATTGTCGTCGGTATGATTAAGCACGCTTTCCACAAAGCCCAGATGGCCACGAATTGCCTGCACCAGATTGGAGTCCGCTTCACCCAGCTCAATCAGCAGGTTAAACAGTTCCGGCAGCGTGGCGCCGTAACCGCCTGCGCTTTCCGGCAGGCGCAGTGCGGTAAACCCGCTCTGTTTCAGCCACTCAATCTGTTCCAGCGGCAATTGCCGTTGCAGCTCACGCGTGATGGCGCCCGCTCGTATTTTTTGCCATAGCGGGCGAAATTTTTCTGCCAGCCTTTCATATCTTTCCGAGGGGCCAGCGCCCCAGCCTGCATCTATTTGCGACACTGTTATTCCTCCTGAGAACGAGTTTACGCGTCGCCATAATGTCACTCCGGCAATCCGCCAGATAATGTTTTTTTTAGCTAAGTTATTTCACTTAATGGGTTTTAAAATAGCCAGCCTGATAACCGCATTCGTTATATCCACTCTCATTATTGTTATTTGTCCACGGGTCATTTCGTGTTCTATTCGAAAGGTAAATATATATTGGGACGAAGAATCCTGAAAACAGAACCACGTTAAATCAAATTATCACCACAAGGGAAAAATATGCTGGCAATATCTCCAGGGCGATTTAGTCTTTCGCTGGCGGTAGCAGGCTGCGCTATGCTGCATCAGGGCGCAATGGCAGCCGGGCACGACGATACGCTAACTTATCTACACGAACAGGAACCACCGTGCCTGTGGGGCGGCTGGGTTCAGCAGGCCTATTTATCACGCCAGGTTTTCGATTATTTAGTCAGTTACGATCGGGGGAAAATACGTCCCTGGCTGGCAACCAGCTGGCATGAATCTGCGGATCGCAAAACTATTATTTTTAATCTGCGTCACGATGTGAAATTTACGGACGGCGACAAATTTAATGCCGATGCGGTTATTGCTAATTACAGCGCATGGCAAAAAGGTATTGGCTGGCATGGCTTTACCTATATGACCGGATTTACGCGTGTTGATGAGTATAGCGTTGCGCTGCATCTGTCCGAACCCAATCCGGAAATTTATAACATCCTGGCCAACGGCCACTATGGGTTTCAGTCTCCCGATTCGCTGGCACACAACAGTAGCGAACAAAAGTGCTTGCGGCCGGTCGGGACCGGGCCGTGGAAAGTAGCGCGCTGGGTCAGAGGCGAGGGGATCAGCTTTGTGCGTAACGATGATTACCACTGGGCGCCGCCTGAAGCCCATCACAACGGCCCGGCCTACATTAAACACCTGGAATGGAAATTCGTGCCTGACGCCACTACGCGCTGGGGCGCATTAGTCAGCGGCGGTGCCGATGCCATCTATCAACCGCCATCGGTTCAGTGGCAAAGGTTACAGCGTGACTATCAGACGCTTGCCTATGTGGCGACCGGACGGCCGCAGGCTTTCTCCTTTAACGTTCAGCGCGGCCCGTTTACCGACAGGCGGGTTCGCCAGGCTTTTGCTTATGCGCTTGACCGTAAACAAATTGTCAGCACCGTTTTTAAGGGAGCGGTTCCTTATGAGGGCAATGGTTCGCTGAGTAAAAGCACGCCGCTCTATCTTAACGTGGACAATCGTTATTCCCTGAATGTGCCAAAAGCTAATCAGCTGCTGGATGAGGCTGGCTGGCGCGAGCGCGATGCAGAGGGCTATCGGCTTAAAAACGGCACGCGGCTGGAGGCCCGGCTGCCTTTTATTCAGGCCATTATCGATCGGGAAGGCGTGCTGATGCTGCAGGCGGCACAGGCGCAGGTAAAACAGGTTGGCATCAAGCTTGATCTTATTCCGCTAACGCAAACAGAAGGCTTTGCCGGCGCACGCTCGCGCCCGCAGGACAAGGAGATCAGCTTTGGCTATTGGGTATGGCCGTCGCCCGGCATCCTCGACATTGTTTACAACCATGCCCTTAACGGCGCGTTCAATGGCAATAACACCAGCTTTTTTAACGACCCGCAGATTGAAGCGCAAATACTTGACGCGCAGCGTGAACCAGATCCGGCTACTCGCCAGCAGAAGTTTGCCGCACTGCAGCGCTGGTTTGACGACCAGGCAATCGCTATTGGTGCCTACAACTTCACCTATAACGTTGCCATTGCCAATAACCTTCGTGGGCTTTGGCAGGAGCGGGGCAATGGACTGCTGAACTTTAACGATGCTTATTTCGTGAAGGAGAAGCTATGAGTACGCCTGAACAGCATCCTATAGCAATCCTGGCGCGCCGGGTTGCCTTTCGCGCGGCTTCAGCGCTGTTTGTGCTTTGGGGAACAATTACGGTCACTTTTATGGTTCTTGCCGTTTTACCTGGCGATCGCGCGACCATCCTGCTGAATATCACTTCCGGCCAGGTGATTGAACGGACGCCTGAAGAGCTGGCACCGATCAACGCACTTTATGGTTTCGACCTGCCGCTGTGGCAACAATATCTGCATTACTTCTGGCAGCTTCTGCACGCCGATTTTGGGTTCTCATTCGAACTGCAACGCCCGGTGGCACATATTATCGGCGGGCAGCTTCTTCCTACCTTTACGCTGGCTATTGCGGCGCTGCTGCTGGCCTGGCTTATCGCTATTCCCTGGACACTCTTCACGGCGGGACGCAGCCGTCGTCTGGGCGCGTTTGGTTCTGCTGTCGAAACGGTAATGGCCGGACTGCCGCAATACTGGATCGGCATTCTGCTGCTGATTGTCTTTGCTATTGGGCTGCGCTGGTTTCCCGTTGTCGGCGGTAGCCGCTTTTCAGGCACTGTTTTGCCAGCAGTGACTTTGGCTATTCCGCTGGCGGGCTTTATCGGCCAGACAATTCGCGACGAGTTTGAGCGCGGTATGCAGGAGCCGTTTGTGCTTTCGGCGCGGGCGCGCGGCATGAGTCTGGCAGGCGTTCGCGCGCGACATGTACTGCGTCACGCGTTAATTCCCGCGATTACCTTAAGCGGCTGGGCTATCGGCAATCTGCTGTCGGGCGCAGTGCTGGTAGAAGCCGTTTTCGCGCGTCCCGGTCTGGGCAGCGTGCTGGTCAATGCGGTCAGCAACAAAGATTTTGCCCTGGTTTCCGGCATCGTCATCCTCATTAGTTTTCTCTATATCACTATCAACCTGGTGGTCGATCTGCTTTATCTGCTGGCCGATCCCAGACTGCGAGGCCAGTCATGACAACCCAAATTTCCGATTATTCGGCAACGAAAGCGAAGCCTTCGTTAGCGCAGCGGCTGGGCGACAGCGCGGCAGCCGTTCCGCTCGCGGCTCTCTTGTCGGCTATCGTGGCGCTTTTTTTTGTTGTTGCTGCGTTGGCACCTGCGCTTTTAGCCACTCACGATCCCCTTGCCATCGATCTTTCGCACGCTTTGGCGCCGCCCTCGCTGGCGCACTGGCTGGGCACTGATGATATCGGGCGCGATCTTTATAGCCGTATTATCTGGGGCACTCGCCAGTCTTTGTTGATAGGGACAGGGGCAATGGGCATCGCGCTCAGCGGCGCCATCCTGCTGGGATTCAGCGCCGCGCTGGGGCCGCGCTGGCTGACCGAAACGGTTAATCGCCTGCTGGAAATTTTGTTGGCTTTTCCTGTGCTGCTGCTGGCGCTGCTGTTTGTGGCTTTGCTTGGGCCTTCCGCCAGCAGTTTACTGATTTCGGTCGGTATCGGCACGGCGCCGGGTTACGCACGTCTGGTGCGTGCGCAGGCCTTAAAGACCAACAGTTCAGGCTATGTAGAAGCGGCCCGCGCGCTTGGGCATTCCTGGCACAGGCTGTTTCTACAGCACATCGTTCCCAACGTATTTCGTCCGCTTTTTTCTCTGGTCGCCCTGGGCATCGGGCAGTCCGTGGTTTGGGCTTCCGGGCTTTCCTTTTTGGGGCTGGGCGTTAGCCCGCCGTCTCCGGAATGGGGCGCGCTGCTGGAGGCAGGCAAAATCAACGTCACCGTGGGCTGGTGGCTGGAAGTTCTTCCCGGCATCGCCATTGTGCTGGTGGCGCTCTCATTCACTCAGCTTGGGCGCTATATCCAGCAGCGCGCTGAAGGAGATAAACGCTGATGAGCATAACAAATCGCTATGGCGATAAAATAATCGAGGCGCGCAATCTGAATATCCGGACTTTTGGCGACAGTACCGCGCCGCATCATATCGTTAAAAATGTCAGCTTCGACCTTTATCGTGGGCAATGTATCGCATTAGTAGGGGAATCCGGTTCGGGCAAAAGCGTGACGGCAAGGTCGCTGGTGGGTCTGGCTGGGGAACAGCTGCACGTAGAGGCGGATGCGTTAACTTTGCAGGGCGAGACGTTGCTCAATCGCAGTGAGAAATGGTGGCGGCGCGTGCGCGGCAGTAAGGTTGGCCTGATCCTGCAGGACGCGCTGGTTTCGCTGGATCCTTTGCGCCCGGTGGGGAAAGAGATTGCCGAAGCATTAACTCTGCACAATTGGGGAACGCGCGCCAGCCGACAGGCTAAAGTGCTCAGCCTGCTGGAAGAGGTCGGCGTGCCTCAGGCAGCGTTACGGGCCAGCCAGCGGCCGGGAGAGCTTTCCGGCGGTCTGCGGCAGCGCGCGTTGATCGCCTCCGCCATCGCTTTGCATCCGGATATCTTGATTGCTGATGAACCGACTACGGCGCTGGACGTCACGGTGCAGGCGCAGGTTCTGGAGGTGCTGAAACAGATGCGGGCGCGCGGTACCAGCATTATTCTGATCAGCCATGACCTCGCGGTGGTAGCGAAGATCGCCGACCATATTCTGGTGATGAAGGGCGGCAGTATTGTTGAAGCGGGTTCGGCTGAAGAGGTGCTCAGGCAGCCTCGTCATCCCTACACTCAGGGCCTGATCAAAGCTATTCCCAGCGAACGTACCAAAGGGCAGCGCCTGTCGGAGAGCGAGCCTGTCCTGTTAACGCCACGCGTTGCCTCTTTCGCAGACTCGTCGGAAGTTTTGTTGGAAGCACGCCATATATTTAAACGTTTCGGCCAGTATACCGCCGTCGAGGATATCTCATTTCAGCTAAGACGCGGTGAAACGCTGGGGATCGTCGGCGAATCCGGCTCGGGAAAAACCACGCTGTCTCGCATTGCGCTGGCGTTGACTACGCCCGATCGTGGCGAAGTATTGTTTCGCGGCCAGGCCTGGAGTAATGCTTCGGGCGCGGAACAACGAGCTATCCGGCGTCGTATTGCCGTGGTTTATCAGGATCCCTTGTCTTCCTTCGATCCTCGCTGGCGCGTCAGGGATATCTTACTGGATGCAATAAGCCTGGATCGCCATCCTGCCACGCAAAGCGCAGAGGCAAGGGCGATTGGCCTGCTGGAGTCCGTTGGGCTGCATGCCGGACATCTGCATCAGCGGCCTGCTCGCCTGTCTGGCGGTCAGCGCCAGCGCGTAGCCATTGCCCGGGCTATCGCAACACATCCTGAAATTATCGTGCTTGACGAAGCAGTCTCGGCGCTGGATGTCACCGTACAGGCCCAAATCCTCGATTTACTTAGCGACCTGCAGACCCAGCTTGGCGTGAGTTATCTGTTTATCTCGCACGACCTTGGCGTGATTCATCATATGAGCGACAGAGTGCTGGTAATGCAAAACGGCAAAGCGATCGAACAGGGCAACGCTGATGAGGTCTTTTACCAGCCACGCCATCCTTATACCCAAAAGTTAGTTGCCTCGCTGCCCCGACTGGGTGCGGTTGACGTTGCCTGAATAACGAAAACGGAGCGAACATGACACGCGAACTTATCTATAACGGTTTTCTGCACCTGACCCCTAATCACCACAGCCATGGGTACTGGCGAACGCCGGAAGGCCAGGTGCAATATGGCTATAACAAACTCAGCGCTTACCTGGAAACGGTAAAAACGCTGGAAAAAGGGCTGTTCGATACTTTATTTATCGCTGATGTTGTTGGCGTCTATGACAGCGAATATGGCGATGGCAAAACCACTATCCGCGCCGGCACGCAGTTTCCGGAACCCGATCCCATGACTATTCTCTCGGCGCTGGGCGCGGTGACGAAGCATTTAGGGCTGGTTATCACCAGTAACGTTATTCAGGCCCATCCTTTTTCTTTTGCCCGGCAAATCTCCTCGCTGGATGAATTCACTCATGGGCGTATCGGCTGGAATATCGTGACCTCTTATTTGTCGAACGGCTTTCGTAATTACGGTTTCGAAGATATCGTCGCTCATGACGATCGCTATGAGTGGGCGCAAGAGTATCTGGACGTGGCTTATAAGCTGTGGGAACTTTCCTGGGAAGAAGGGGCCGTGCTGCATGACCCGGCCAGCAACCGCTTTTTTGATGCCGACAAAATTCACAAGATTAACCACGTCGGCAAACGCTATCGCGTTGAAGGTCCGCATATCGTCGAACCGTCGCCGCAGCGCAGCCCGGTCTTTTTCCAGGCAGGTAACTCTGAGGCCGGTCGCCATTTTGCCGCGCGTAATGCTGAAGTCACCTTTTTGCCGTCACAAACGCCAGAAACCGCAAAGAAAGATATCGCGCTGCTGGATCAGAACGTCGTTGAGTATGGCCGCCAGCCCGAAGATCTAAAGAAATTAGTCATGCTCTCTACGGTTATTGGCTCAACGGAAGAGGAAGCGAAACGCAAGCAGCAGTATCTGTTTGATAATATTGATATCAACGCCTTGCAGGGATTTTATAGCGGCGGTTCAGGCATCGATCTCTCCAGTATCGATCCCGATACGCCGTTAACGGAGCTAAGCCGTCAGGAGCAGTTCAGCCAGCATGTCCGTTCGAAGTTCCGTATCGCCGTGGATGCAGATTATGGCAAGGGAAAGGGACTGACGTGGCGGGAATATCTGTTAAAACATGCGCTATTGCCAGGCCGCTTTGCCGGTACGCCGGAACAGATTGCCGATAAGGTGCAGCAGTTCGCTGATGCAGGCGTTGACGGCTTTAACGTGGTGCCGGTCACCACGCTGGGCTGGTGGGATGAATGGGTTGAGCATGTAGTGCCGGTTTTACAAAAGCGCGGGCTGGCGCAGCAAGCGTATCGGGAAGGCACGCTGCGCGAAAAACTCTTTGGCAAAACAAGCAGGCTGCCGGCTTCTCATCCGCAGCGCAAGCTCTCTTTGAAATAAGCACCTGTGGCACTCTCTGCATGCCCGATTTGCGTCGGGTTAATTCAATCCGTATGGTAGCGGCATTAATTTCATTGAGAGAGTGTTATGACTAATCCTGGTGCAAAAGATCCTATGCATGGCGTTACGCTGGAAGCCATTATTAACGCGCTGGTTGCCCGCTATGGCTGGGATGAGATGGCCAGACGCATTAATATCAACTGCTTTAAGAGCGATCCCAGCGTTAAATCCAGCCTGAAGTTTTTACGGCGTACACCCTGGGCGCGCGCAGAAGTAGAGGCGCTTTATATTGAGTCGTTGAACGATACTGATGCCGAACCGGAACCGCCAAAGGACAGCCCGTGGGCCAACTGGAAAAAAAGAGAAGGGTAAAGCCCCTTTTTCTCGCCTGAAGCTTATCTGACAATTAGCACTTTTCAATCATTTGTCTTACCTGAAAATGTGACCGGTAACACATCGACCTCGCGCTTATTTACATAAAGTTAACATTCTTGATGTAAATTGACATGGCGAGGAGAAGGGCATGAAAGCCAGTAAGGTTTCGGGGAATCGATTTACCTGGTTTGTTTGTATGATGGCAGCACTTTCGGGCCTGCTGTTCGGGCTGGATATCGGCGTGATTGCAGGCGCGCTGCCTTTTCTGGCAAAAGACCTGCACATCAGCAATCATCAACAGGAATGGGTCGTCAGCTCGATGATGTTTGGTGCGGCCATTGGCGCGCTGGCTGCTGGCTGGATGTCGTCTAAGCTGGGGCGCAAGAAAAGCATGCTGGCCGGAGCAACGCTGTTTATTATCGGCTCGCTTTGGTCAGCGCTTTCACCGGATGTAGAATCGCTGATTTTCTCTCGCGTCCTGCTTGGGCTGGCAGTGGGCGTGGCATCCTATACCGCGCCTTTATATCTTGCCGAAATTGCGCCGGAGCGCATTCGTGGGGCCATGATCTCGCTGTATCAGCTTATGCTGACGACCGGCATCGTAGTGGCTTACCTTTCTGATACCGCCTTCAGCTATAGCGGCAACTGGCGCTGGATGCTGGGTGTTATCGCTATCCCGGCGGCGATACTGTTTGTCGGCGTGCTGTTTCTTCCCAACAGTCCCCGCTGGCTGGCTGCGCACGGGCGATTTAATGAGGCGCAACGCGTGCTTGACCGGCTTCGCAATACCAGCGAGCAGGCTAAACAGGAGCTGGACGATATCAGGGAAAGCCTGCTGGTTAAACAGCACGGCTGGTCATTATTCAAAAATAACGGCAACTTTCGCCGTGCGGTATGGCTGGGCATGCTGTTGCAACTGATGCAGCAGTTTACCGGGATGAATGTGGTGATGTATTACGCGCCGAAAATATTCGGCATCGCCGGTTTCTCCAGCACCAGTGAGCAGATGTGGGGCACCGTGATCGTGGGTCTGGTCAATGTGCTGGCAACCTTAATCGCCATTGGGCTGGTGGATCGCTGGGGACGTAAACCAATGCTTACCACCAGTTTCCTGGTGATGGCGGTTGGCATGGGCGTTCTGGGCGCGCTGCTGCATCTTGGGGTCGAAACCGATTTTCGAAAATACTTCGCTATTGCGATGCTGCTGATTTTTATCGTTGGCTTCGCTATGGCAGCCGGCCCGGTAGTGTGGCTGCTCTGTTCTGAAATCCAGCCGTTAAAAGGGCGCGATTTTGGTATTACCGCATCGACAACCACTAACTGGGTGGGCAATATGATTGTCGGCGCCACCTTTTTAACCATGCTGGAGAAATTTGGCAACGCCAATACCTTCTGGTTTTACGCCGCGCTTAATCTGGCGTTTATCCTGTTAACGATGTGGCTGGTGCCGGAAACGAAACACGTTACGCTGGAGCATATCGAACGTAACCTGATGAAGGGAAAACCTTTACGTGATATCGGTGCCTGAATAAAACCCTATGCCGCTCTGTGAAGTTTGCAGGCGGCTTTTTTGCAGATTTCACGTAGCCAGGCACTTGCCGATTTTATGGCTATTACTGAATAAGATCTCCTCAGCGAGATGCAGCAAATTACCTTAGTGCTTTTGCGCCATAGACAGTCGGGGAACGGGTTGGCTATGGCCGGAATAGTCAACCAACAGAGCAACCTGTATTGATGATTGGTTTACATTATTTCAATAGCACAGCCGGTTATTTACCCCATCTTAGATATTTATATTTACCTCTCATTTAACCTCAACCAGGATTATCTAAACCATTCAGCAACGAGCCATGTAATTATAAGGTTAAATATAAGTTTATTTATATTTAACACTACTATTGCAAAGTGCAGGTAAATTTTTGTAAGCTACTGATATAATGAAAAATAAAACCAGTAAAAATGCAGCGTTCGCCTGAAGAATAATGTTATATCCTGAATTTACAAAAATATAATGTTGAGAAAGGACCTATTGTCATTCCAAAATGACGTCCTTATACTTGCCTTGCGTTCAGGGCAGACCAAATTTTTTAGTGGTGAGAGAATGTTTTAAATCAGGTAAGAGAAAAGTTGGCATTAAAAAAACGGAGTCCTTAACAAATAAATCTAGCCCAATGCAAAATTATTCAGGCAGCGTGGATTTAACTTTGACAAAATCCATCCGGGCCACAATTAAACTTACTGATTAATTAAATGATTAAAACTTACCTCGCGTTGCGAGGCCAGAGAACGCATGCTTCTCATAGGGCTGTTCGCTATAAGAAGCATGAATTTATGTTGTGTCATACCAGGTAATTTAATTTAGGGGATATAAAATGAAAATGAAAAAACTGGCTGTCATTATGGGTGCCGTTGTTGCATTAGGTATGGGCGTGGCTCATGCTGAATCACAGCCTACTACTACCCAAACCGTTAACGGCGGCACTGTGCACTTTAAAGGTAAGCTGGTAGCGGCACCTTGCGCAATCAGTACAGATACCAAAAATCAGGAAGTTAAGCTGGGCGAATACACTACTCACCATTTTAAAACGGCTGGTAGTCTTGGTTCAGTTGTGCCTTTCGAGATTAAACTGGAAGATTGCGATACCACGGTGGCATCCGCAGCGTCCGTTGCCTTCTCTGGTCGCGAAGATGCTCAGGATGCAACCCTGCTGGCAATAGATCAGGATCTCTCATCTTCCAATAACGGTACGGCAACTAACATCGGTATTCAAATTCTGGATAACGCCTCTAAGGTTGTTAAACTGGACGGTACCACGTTCACCGATAAAACCACGTTGATGAATGGCGAAAACATTCTGAAGTTTGCGGCACAATATAAATCAACAGGCGTAGCTACCGCGGGTGACGCTAACGCTGACGCTAACTTCATTATGCAGTACAACTAAGCGACAGGCCTGTTCCGTCCGGCAATGTTCGGGCGGAATTCTTATCTGGTTAGAGCTGAAATTTATGAAACGCCCTGAAATTACGCTATTGCTTATCGGCCTGGTGCTGACCTCTTGTATCGGGTATGGGGCGGAGAATAATTACAATGCCGATATGATAAGCGGAAAGTTACACCTGCAGGGGAAAGTCATTGCGGGTGCCTGTAGGGTCACCTCTGATAATAACGATATGCATATTGAACTGGGCCGTTATGATAAAACGTCAAGCCCGGCGAATGCGCCATTTACGGTGAAGTTAGCCGACTGCCAGAGTGAAATTATCAGCGGCGTTAACATCCACTTTTCTGGCGAGGCGAAATCGGAAATGCCGAATCTGTTTCTGACTCATTCGCCAAAAATTAGTGCAGGAAAAGCAGGTCAGCGCGATAACCCAGGATTACTAATTCTGGACGCTGAAGGAAAACAGGTGTTACCGGACTCTGCGCCGGTAGTGGTGCGCCAGGAAAAAGGTAAGGATACGGAATTACATTATTTCGCACGCTATTTTGCTACGTCTCTACGGAAAAATCCGGGGACATTGCACAGCGAAGTCCGCTTAGATATTGCTTACCCTTAAATACTCCTTCTAATACAGGTCGATTAATAATGCTGAAAAAAACGTTATTCTCTGTAGCAATGCTGGCCGCGCTGGTTTGTCAACATGTCTACGCCGGCGGTATTGCGCCAGGCGCGACCAGAATTATTTATGCTGAAAGCGACAGCCAGGCTTCTATTCCGGTGACCAATAGTGATGACCACGAGCGCTATCTTATCCAGGCGTGGGTAGAGGATGAAAATGGGCAGCGGGTAAAAGATTTTGTTGTTACGCCGCCGTTGTTTGCTGCCGCCCCAAAAAGTGAAAACAACTTACGCATTGTTTATATCGGTGCGCCACTGCCGAAAGATCGTGAAAAAGTTTACTGGATGAACGTCAAGGCAATCCCCTCCATCAATAAAGAGGAGCTGAGCGGGGCGAATACGCTCCAGCTGGCCGTATTGTCCAGAATGAAACTTTTTATGCGTCCCGATGGGCTGCCGTTCAGCGAAATGGACTCGGTGCAAAAAATCCATTTTCAGATACAGCAGGGAAAGTTACTTATTGAAAACCCGACCCCTTATTACCAGTCGCTTGTCAATATTAGCGTTGGGGGTAAAAAGCTTAAGAACAGCATGGTCGCACCTTTTGACCGGCTCTCGCTCGCCTTACCAAAAGGCGCTGCAGGCCCGGTTCACTATCAGTCGATCAATGACTATGGCGCAGTGAGCGCTCCGCAAACCGGCGGCCTTTGATCGCGATCAAGGGTCCAGGCCATCTTCTCTTTTAAAAGCTCGGGAACAGGATCATGCGCCACTCAATATTCAACAAACAGATTCAGGAGAAACTGCCGCGCTTTCGGTATTTAGCTCTTGCTGTGTGTGTCGCACTGTCAGGTTCAGCCCGGGCACAGGACTGGTTTAATCCGGCCTTTTTGTCCAAAGAGGGCAATGAAGTCGCCGATCTCGCTCGCTTTGAAAATGGCTCAGGACAGCTGCCCGGGGTTTATCGCGTTGATATCTGGCGCAACGATGCCTTTGTAACGACCAGTGCGCTGCGCTTTGTCGCGGATAACGCTCCGGCCGAGGGCAAGGAGAGTAAAAAAGATGGTACGGGCCTGCGCCCATGCCTGACGCTGGAGTGGCTAAAACGTCTGGGCGTCAATATGGAAAGCCAGCCCGCGCTTAAAGCTATTCAGGATAAAGAACAGTGCCTGGATTTCGAAAAAATTTTCCCGGGCGCCACCTCTTATTATGATTTTTCTTCACAGCGCCTTACGCTGACCTTTCCTCAGGCGGCGATAAGAAATAGCGTTGAAGGCTACATTCCGCCAGAAGAGTGGGATGAGGGCATCAATGCAGCACTGCTGAATTACGCGCTTACCGGCAGCAAAGGACGGGAAAGCAGCAGCTATTATTTGAATCTCACCAGCGGTCTTAATATTGGCGCATGGCGATTCAGAAATAACGGAGCCTGGAACTACGCCGATTATGCCAACGGCTACCATCAAAGCCAGTGGCAAAATATCTCGACCTATGCCGAGCGCACCGTTATTCCGTTTAAAAGCGAACTGGTCATGGGCGACAGCAGCAGTTCAGGCGATATTTACGATAGCCTCGGGTTTCGCGGCCTCCGGCTTTACTCTTCGGACGCGATGTATCCCAATAGTCAGCAGGGCTATGCGCCCACTATCCGCGGCATCGCATCTGGCCGATCGCAAATTACGGTACGGCAAAATGGTTACGTCATTTATCAAAATATTGTCCAGTCCGGCGCATTTGAAATTACCGATCTTAATGCAACCTCATCCAGTGGCGATCTGGAAGTTACGGTAAAAAACGACGCAGGCGCACTACAGAAGTTTATCGTGCCATACTCTACCGTTCCGCTGCTGCAGCGTGAAGGTCGCTCTAAATATGATCTGGTTGCTGGTCGTTATCGTAGCGGCCTGTCAGGTAAGGGCGCTCCCTGGTTTGTCCAGGGTACGGTAGCCAGAGGTTTCGTTAATGGCACCACGCTCTATGGCGGTAGTCAGATCGCCAAAAATTACCTTTCAGTTCTGGGTGGAATAGGGCGCAACCTTGGCGACTGGGGCGCCGTATCGGCTGATATTACTTCCGCCCGCAGCGAGCTGGCCGATGGAAGTAGCCACAACGGCCAGTCGGTCAGGTTTCTCTACGCCAAATCACTCAACCAATACGGCACCACTTTCCGGCTGCTCGGCTATCGCTATTCGACACGCGGCTTTTATACGCTGGGCGAAACGGCCTGGGAGGCGATGAATGGCTATCAGTATCAATGGAAGGATAACGGGGACGGGCGTGGGCCGCACTTCGAGCCTGTGAGTTACCACAATCTACTGAACAGTAAAAAAGGGCGCTTCCAGCTGAACATCGCGCAGCAAATCAGCGACTGGGGTTCCCTGAGCCTGAGCGCGACGCGTCAGGATTACTGGAACAGCACCGGTAATGATGAATGGTATCAGGCGGGCCTTTCCAGCGGCTGGCACGGCATCAATTACAATCTGGCCTGGTCTCTAAGCCGTAGCACAGGTATGCCGGGCAGCGATCGTCTGATCTCGCTGAACATCTCCATCCCCTTTGGCCGCTGGTTAGGACACGACATGCCCGAGCACGAAATGCTCAACAGCATGCATGCCACCGCGCAGGTCAACCGGGATCAGGATGGTATGACCCAGATAGAAACGGGCGTTAGCGGGACGCTGCTACAGGGAGGCAATCTTAATTACAGCCTTATGCAAAGCCATAATAATCAAAACGGAAGTAGCGGCAGTATGAATGTCAGCTGGCAAGGCTCGGTTGCCAGAGCAAGCGGCGGATACAGCTATAGCAAGGGTGACCACGCCGTGAACTGGGATGTTTCCGGCGGTATTGTCGCTCACGCTAACGGCGTTACCTTTAGCCAGCCGCTCGGAGATACCAATGTTCTGATTAAAGCACCGGGAGCAAAAGGCGTTCATGTTGAAAATGAAACCGGCGTCAGCACCGACTGGCGCGGCTATGCGGTAATGCCTTACGCCACTGTTTACCGCAGCAACAGAGTTGCACTGGACGTAAAAAGTCTGGATATGCACACCGATCTCGACGACACCGTGCGCGACGTGGTGCCAACGGAAGGCGCTATTGTCAGAGCAGAATACCGGGCTCACGTCGGGCTACGCGCAATTTTCAACCTGACGCACGATGGCAATCCGGTTCCCTTCGGTGCGGCGGTGACGGAAAAATCAACGGGCGCGACCGGCATTGTCGGCGAAACCGGCGAGGTCTATATCACAGGCGTGCGCCGTAAAGGAGAGCTGGAAGTGGTTTGGGGGAGCGGCAAACTGGGCAAATGTTTTATTCCCTACACGCTTCCCGCAGATAGCGAAAAGCTGCCGGTCGTACGGCTGACGCTTAACTGCAAAAACAGCAGATGAAACTCTTCTCAAAGCAGCGGGCAAAACTGATAGCCCGGCTGCTTAACTGACAGGAAAGAACCATGTCAAAACTAACGCTTCTCTTTTTCCTCCTGCTGGCGGGAAACCTACCGGCTTTCGCCTATACATATCACTGTACCGCGCAGGACGGAACGCACAATTTTGTTATCGATAATATTCAGCGGGACATTGCGGATAAAGATAAAGATAAGGCGGGCGCCATTATTGTCGATGCAACGGACTTTCAGGGAGAAGGATCCTATTCCGGGCACTGCGATGAGCCTCCTTATCCTTTTACAGCGGAGGCCTATGCCACCGCAGTTAGCCCACTTCCGCTGTCGGAAAAAATTGGCGATACGCAGTGGTATAAACTAAACGATTATCTGGATGCTTCTTTTCAGGTATATGTGGGAGGCAACAGCCAGACTTTCCCTCAGGTTCCGTTCTACGACGCTTCCAATAAACTCAGCATGAACCGCAGTCAAATCAGCAGCGGCTGGGGAACGGGAAACAAAGGGAAAATTTCCTTACGGATCCGCAAGCCCTTTATCGGCTTCTCGCATTTTAGCGTGCTGGCACTGCAGACGTACCTGAATACCCAGCCAGGCATTCAGGTAAGCGGGGCGCCGATAGCCACCGTTACCCTGGGCGGGCAAATCGTTATACCGCAAAGCTGCGAATTTACGCCGGACAAAATCATTACCATCGATTTTGGCAACATCGCTGCCTCGGCATTTGCAGCCGCAGGCGCAGGCAATAAACCGGCTGGCGTTAATCCACAAACGCGCAATATTGGTATTCAGTGCAAAAACATTGATGCTCAGGCCATGCTTTCGTTAAGGCTGGAAGCGAACAATGTCGCCAGTAACGCTATTGTGTCGGATAACCCCGATCTTGGTTTCGTGCTGGCCGACAAAAACCAGCAACCGTTAATGCCAAACAATGCAGAGAGTAAAATTCCTTTTCAGCTTGATGGCAATGCTTCAGCCAGCGTGCCCATTTCGGCATGGCCGGTCAGCATTACCGGTAATAAGCCCGCTGAAGGAAAATTTACGGCCGAGGGCTATTTGCGTGTGGATTTTGACTAGGGGCACAATATGTTAATGAATAAGCTACGCCTTTTTATAGCGCATACGGGTGCATTGATGACAAGTGCATTGCTGTGTTACACGCCGCAAACTGCCGCAACAAATGCTCTGGGAGAGATAAACATTCGTCTCACGGCGACAGTGGTCGCGGTTGGATGTACGGTTGATCCTGATGATATCAATAAGCCAGTAAGGCTCGGCGAATGGCAAACCAAACAGTTACAGAAAACGGGGCAAACCACAACGGCAGTACCTTTTAGCATCCATTTGCTCGGCTGTACGGCCGATAGCGTAAAGTTAACATTTACCGGTGCGAAAGACAGCAGCGACAGCAGCTTGCTGGCCATTGACGCGCAGGATGACAGTGCCGCCCAAGGGGTAGCGATCGAAATTCTGGATAATGGTCATAGCCGCATACCTGTGGGTGAAGCGACACCACCGGCAGTGGCAGACGCCAGAGGTAATGCCACGCTAAACTTTTGGGCCAATTACGTATCCACAGCTAATGTTAAGCCGGGAAAAGCAAACGCCTCGGCGCTCTTTACGCTGAACTATGACTGAAGCGCCGCCTGGCAGCGGCAGAAGGGCATCGACTTTTGGAGGCCAGGCCAACAGGCAAGCTGACACAGGAACCGGAAGGACAGAGTAAGAATAACGGCGTTAGTTCTGACTGTGATGGCTTATTTAACTATTCTGGGTTTGAGGAATATACATAATTTGACGCATCACAAGATTTAGCGTAACTCTGGAGATAATCGCCGGGCAACTACATCTTCCTTGACGGCGGATATCGCTCACATCGGACCTTCAGCTTTGTTGGCTCTTCCGCTTTGTGCCATGAATCGACTGCAAAGGTACATGTTTCTTATCCGTTTGAATCAATCCATTGAGTTATCTCATCGATGATCCCTTCTGTTCTGAACATATATCGACGCTCACTTTAAGAGGGCTGTGACACATCCTGTTCGGGAGGCTTATGATTTATTTATAGATTTCAGCAACCCCGTGTAGTCTATTATCCCCCGTTGTCGACAGGATTTTGAATGACGTTGCCCCTTGCTCGTCAGCCTTGCGAGAAAGAACATCCGATAACTCATCAAGCGTATAGGCATTGCTGGTTGAGACGACACCGATCTTTTCTTTCCCATCTGCATGATTAATTTCTTGGGCAGCAGAGACATTATTCACTGAAATAAATCCCATGACCAATTGACAAAATTGTCAGGGTTGTAGATTGGTTAATTTTTTTGAATACAAATTCAGCTCGTTAATAATGCAGTCAGGTTCTTCACGCAGAGGCATATTGTCTATGTCCAGAACCCCATCAATTTTTTGTGGATCATCAGCCAGCAGATCTGCAAACAGTGGGGTAAGATCATGCTGTGCTTCACCTCGTTCAGACACCAGTTCGAACGTTTTATTTTTTGCCTCGTCGTGGGTTAGGGCACTGACCAGAACCTGGGCGATTTGATCCCGGGATACCACACCATCTTCCGGTGTTCCTGCATGGCGACGATCCCCCTGAAGCATAACAATCCTGTGTTCATCATCATTGTTGTAATCAAACCAGCCGGGCCTGACGATGGTATAGGGGTGACCAGTGGTCCTGACCAGACGCTCGGCACGTCTTTTCCAGTCATGAACCTCAGTGCGTTGATTCCAGGTGCTGAGTCGTTCAGTCACGCCAATCGTGGTCATCAGGCTGATACGAACAGATACATTCCTGAATATTCGTAAAATATTGCGCACTCCGCCATAATCTATCGCCCTGGCACCAATACGACCCTGACCATCGGAACCGAGAGTGAAAATGATGGCATCAATATCTTTCGGTAATTCGGTGAGTGTTTCAGGCAATGAAACATCGCCGTAAAAAATATCTGTTCCCCGAGGAAGCGATTTCACTTTGCGCTTATTTCGGATCAGCGCTACAGGCTGATGGCCCATTTTGATAGCGGTATTGACGACATGAAGGCCAATACTTCCTGTCGCCCCTGCAACGAGTATTTTCATGATAAACCTTCTGATAAATCAGACTTATTTTCGATACGGTCAGAATATCAATTATCATTATTGTCAGTAATAGGGTTAAAATGATTGTGTCTATGAACACCCTTCATGAGTGTGTGATGAAGGGAATGCCACCATAAGGAAATCGCCGATGCTCAAAGAAAACTTCAATGAACTGCAAATCTTTCTTGTGGTCGCGAGGGAGAGAAGTTTTACCAAAGCAGCGGGTAAACTGGGGGTTTCTCAGTCTGCACTCAGCCACGCGATGAAGGCCCTGGAGGAAAGGCTGAATATTCGCCTTCTGACCCGTACGACCCGAAGTGTAGCCCCTACAGAGGCCGGTGAGAGAATTATTGCCTGCCTTGAGCCACGTATTGCCGATCTTGAGCAGGAACTGGAATCGCTGGTTCAGCTGAACGGCACTGCCTCCGGTAATATCCGTTTATCTGCCGGGGAGCATGCCGTGCGAAGTCTGGTATGGCCGAAGCTAAAACCCTTCCTCAGGGAATACCCGGAAATCAATGTTGAACTGGTCGTTGATAACGGCTTTGTCGATATTGTTGAGGGGCGTTTTGATGCCGGGATCCGTCTGGGCGAAAGTGTGGATAAGGACATGATTGCGGTAAGAATTGGGCCGGACATGAGAATGGCTGTGGTAGGAGCGCCGTCTTATTTCGCTGCAAATCCTGCACCTGAAACGCCGCACGAGCTACAAAATCATCGGTGTATCAATATGCGCCTGCCGACAGCCGGTGGGCTTTACCACTGGGAGTTTGAGAAGGAAGGGAAACCGTTACGGGTCAGAGTGGAAGGGCAGGTAACGTTTAATTTGCAGGCGGAAAGGATTGATGCTGCTTTATCCGGTTTTGGCATCGCCTGTATACCTGAAGACAGGGTGCAGGATTATATAAAGTCAGGAGAACTTATTCAGGTTCTGCAGGAGTGGTGTCCGTCTTTCCCCGGATATTACCTCTACTACCCGAGCCGTAAGCAGCATCCACCCGCCTTTGCGCTGATGATCGATGTGCTTCGCTACCAGGAATAACGGGTCCCCCAATCTCAGCGGACCCGCCCGGGTATTAACGGCCTACGCGAGCCTGGTGCTCAGGAGAGTAACGTTCGCCGACGATTTTAATGGTTTCAAGCGCCTGGGTTATCTGACGTGAGTCATCCTGCGAAAGAATAATGTCGGCAGCCCCCAGGTTTTCCTCCAGCCGGTGTAGCTTGGTGGTGCCAGGGATAGGAACAATCCACGGCTTTTGTGCCAGCAGCCATGCCAGCGCAATTTGCGCAGACGTCACGCCATTCTCTGCCGCCAATTCACCCAGCAAGGAAACCAGCTTTTCATTGGCTTCAATCGCCTGTTCAGCGAAACGCGGTACGGTGCTGCGGTAATCATCCTTGCCAAACGTTGTTCCTGGTTTAATCGATCCTGTCAGGAAGCCTTTACCTAATGGGCTGAAGGGAACGAAACCAATGCCCAGTTCTTCCAGTAATGGCAGGATCTCCTGCTCTGGCTCGCGCCACCACATGGAGTATTCGCTTTGCAGCGCAGTGACAGGTTGTACAGCGTGCGCACGACGAATGGTTTTTGCGCCAGCCTCGGACAGACCGAAATGCTTGACTTTGCCTTCAGCAATCAGGTCTTTCACGGTTCCCGCGACATCTTCAATGGGGACATCCGGGTCGACACGGTGCTGATACAGCAGATCAATGACATCAGTTTTAAGACGGCGTAATGATCCCTCCACAGCTTCACGGATGCTCCGGACGGCTGTTTAAAATCTGCTGCTTGTTGTCATCGCCAAAGGTAAAACCAAACTTGGTAGCGATGACCACACGATCACGAAACGGTTTTAAGGCATCCCCGACAACTTCTTCATTAAGGAAGGGGCCGTACACTTCAGCGGTATCGAAGAATGTGACGCCTTGTTCAACCGCTGCGCGAATGAGCTCAATAGCCTGACGGGTATCGGTCGCCGGGCCGTAGCCGTGGCTGAGGCCCATGCAGCCGAGTCCAAGTGCGGAGACTTCGAGTCCGGATTTACCCAGATAACGTTTTTGCATTGAATGAATACCTCATTTATCGCGACTTAAACATCCAGTTTGCGGCCAGTCAGCCATTCCACCATCGCCGGATCGCGGTGAGAGAAGAAGGCACTGGTTGCGGTGTCGAGGGCGGCAATCTGTAGCATATCTTCAGAGCTGAGTTCAAAATCGAGAATGTTGATGTTCTCTTCCATGCGTTCTTTTCGCACCGATTTTGCCAGCGAAACGATGCCTCGCTGGTAGATCCACCGCAGCACAATCTGACCCACACTTTTACCGTACTTCTGCCCAATCGCCGTCAACACGGGATGCTGGAACAGACCATTTTTACCCTCAGCAAAGGGGGCCCAGGCTTCCGGCTGAATGCCACGGCTTTGCATCCATGGAACGGCATGCAGCTGCTGGTTGAAGGGGTTAACTTCAATCTGGTTTACCGCAGGGGCCACTTTGTTGAAGGCGATAAGATCGGCCAGCCGGTCAGGGTGGAAGTTGCTGACGCCAATGGCGCGAACTTTGCCTGCCAGCTGCAGTTCTTCCATGGCTCGCCATGCCCCGTGGACATCACCGTAAGGCTGGTGAATCAGGTACAGGTCAACATAGTCAAGTTGCAGTCGATTCAGGGAACGCTCGAACTGTGCTTTAGCACCTTCGTAACTGGTATCCTGCAGCCACAGTTTGGTTGTGACAAAAAGTTCGTTACGTGCAATATCGATCTGTTTCAGTGCGTTCCCGACCTGGGTTTCATTCTGGTAAGACGCTGCGGTATCGATCAGGCGGTATCCAGTATCAATGGCATCAATAACGGCGCGCTCACATTCAGCGGCATCTGTCATCTGGAAGACACCAAAGCCCAGCAGGGGCATTTCAACACCGTTGTTCAGTTTTACAGTTTGCATGACGTTATCCTTTAGCTGTTGTTCAGGAAAAGCATAACGCAAAGTAATTTATTCTATTAGGCAGGGTAATTAGCTAGGGTTTATTAGATGAATTCATTAATTTGAGCGGACTGACGGTCAGCCTTGTGCGCAACACATTCAACATTTTTCCGCCAGGGTCAGGTCACTTATTTTTTATAGAGATGATTTTTGTATTGAGCCTTCAGTAATGAAGGCTCACTGTTATCTTGTCCTACTGCAGTTTATTTTCTTTCAGGAACTGACTGACCAAATCGGCGATCTGGACATTATTCAGGTCAGAGAAAGGGAAGTGGGTATTACCTTTTATACCTGCCTCAGGCAGATGTGTAACCGTCACATGCCCGCCATGCTTGTTCACCACATCACGCCATTCACGAGCCATTGCCAGACGTACGCGCCAGCTGTCCTGCGCAGGCATGGCTACAGGCTTATCCGGTATGTTATCGCCGTAAATAATCAGAATCGGGATTTTAGTCAGGGCCATAAACTGCTCCATTGGCACAGGCTCACCCTTCAGCGTGTCAAATGCGCTTGGCATAGGGGCAGGGAGTTCTTTTTCCGGGAAGACAAAGCTGCTGCCAGGCTCGAAGGCGACAATGGCTTTGACCTTGTCGTTTTTCATCGCCGTGTACCAGCCCGGCCCGCCACCCTGAGAGTGGGTGAAGAGGATTGCCGGGCCTGATTTATCCACGACGGCAGACATCGCATCAGAGATAACATTGATATCAAACGGCCCGGTATTCGGGGTCATCTGACGGAAATACTGATTCAGCGCCTCTTTGTTATGAGAGAACTGAACGCCTTTAAAATACTCTGGCCACACGCCAACCCGGAACTGGTTAAACCACATCTGCTCGTCCGGTTTTGGCGAAACAGTACCTTCTACAGTAGTGCGCCCGGCGCTGCCCCGACGCGGCTGATCGACAAGATAAGTTGAGAACCCGCGACGCAGGAATATGTTCTGGAACCCTTCGCGACCATCCGGGGTGCTTTCCCAGGTACGGGAGAACTGACCTGCGCCGTGCAGCATGACAATAGGGTATTTATGCGGATTTTCCGGGATTTGGTAGAACACAGACGCATGATCGCCATGCCAGGTTTGGCCTGCAGATTCCAGCGGCTTTTTCGCGTCAAATTTCCCTGGTGCAGAGATGACAGTACCGCCAGCAGAAAAGCTTCCCTGTTCCTGAATGATCAGTGGCTCGGCGTATACTGACTGAGCCATCAGGCCACCTGCCATCACGCAGATGGCCAGCGTTTTTAAAATCGTCTTCAAGATTACATCCTCTGTTATGTTTGCTGTTCGATCATATCTGAGTTGTCAGCGTTAATTATTTAGCATCCCTGATTGCCCTTATCTGGCAGACTAATGAATGCAGACGATCAACTGTGTATGGTCTCTAACCAGCTTGTCACCGTTTCCGTGGTTCTTCGCTCCTGGTCGCATTCAATGACCAGCGCTTTTTCTCTGCGGGCTGCTGGGGTGAGACTGGCAAGAATGTTTTCGCTGTCTCCTTTACCGTAGCCGCCGTGAGTAATGAAGGGGATAAGTAATTTGCCCGCAAGGTTATGGCTGCTGAGAAACGTTTGCACTACGGGAGGCACGCTGGTCCCCCAGACGGGAAAGCCTAAATACACAGTCTCATAGCGTGAAATATCTGTGACGCTCTTTTTTAATGCTGGTTTTACTCCCCGCTCACGCTCATTTTTCGCCTGCTCAACAGTCTGAAAATAGTCTTCCGGGTAAGGCGTGGCCGGTTCAATTTCAAACAGATCTGTGTTCAGGCTACGGTGAATGACGCCCGCAATCACCCGTGTATTTCCGCTGCGGGAAAAGTACGCTACCAGAACCCGGCTTTTACCCTGCACGTTTGCGTTTCCGGTAGTTGCTGATGCCAGAGAGACGTTCGCCAGCGTGAGCCCGGCAAGCGCCGTAATCAACATTCTGCGAGTGGGATCAAGCTTCATAACCAACTCCTAATTATTTGCGAGCGCCTGTTGCAACGCCTTCTTTGTCCGCACAGCTGCATCATTTTCGCCATGTCCACGCAGAATCTGTACCAGCTGGCGGAGCTGCGCTGCCGTCAGGCCGACCCGCATGCTTGCTCGCGTATGCGATAACAGCTGGGCCTCAACGCCGGGTGTGGCCGCTAACGCGCCAACCGTTGCCAGCTCGCGGCTTTGCCAGTCGAGGTTATCGCGGGCGAAAATGTCCCCGAACAGATGCGTTTGCAGGAACTGGTTAATGACCGGGGCAAAATCAAACAGGGGGCCCTGGACGGGGGCGCCGGAGATTTTCGTCTGGTTTGCGGTACCGACACGGCGAAGCTCATCTCCAACAGGGATCGGGGCAACCGGCTCTTTACCCTCTGGGTCTTTAATGCCACGTTGCTTACGCGCGTCGACGACCTTCATCAGTTCATTAAGTGCATTCAGGCTGCGAGGGAACCCCGTGTAGGCGTAGAGTTGGACGAGAATCTCTTTGGTTTCGTTAATCGTGAGCCCTGCGTCAAGACCCTGATTCAGGGCTGCATTCAGCTTATCCATCTGACTGCTGGCCATCGATGTCGCAATCAACGGGATGGCCTGCTGGCGCGCTGACAGCGTATCTGAAACGGTTTGTTCGTGGTTCGTTGCTGAGGCTGCTTTACTGACGGGCGCAGCATTTACCGTGAGACCAAAACCAGAGGTCAGCAGTAAAGCTGCCGCTAATGCTTTAATGGGCGTGGTATTGTTCATCTGTCACTTTCTCCATCCAGTTTACGCTTTTGCCATCCACAATCCCGGTTATCGCCAGATGCGTCATCGCGCTACCGGGTGCCGCGCCGTGCCAGTGTTTGACGCCCGCCGGGCAAGAGACAACGTCACCCGCGCGGATAACCTGCACCGGCTGACCTTCTTGCTGGGTGAGCCCAACACCTGAGGTCACAATAAGCCGCTGACCTGCCGGATGCGTATGCCAGGCGGAACGGGCACCAGGTTCAAAAGTGACATAAGCTCCGGAAACACGAATGTCGTTATCTGGTTTGAACAAAGGATCAACCCGGACGCGACCGGTAAAGTTCTCCTCTGGCCCATATACCGCGTTCTGACTTCCGGCGGGAGCAATATGAACAGAGGGATTTTGCTCCGCCGCCCAGGACGAAAATGTGAAGAGGGGCAGTAACAGCCCCAGGTAACGTAAATGTCCGATCATGCAAAGCGTCCTTATCAGTGAAAAAGGGATTGCCTGCGATGATTTTATCGAGGGGGGAATGACGTCAGGCTGACGCCCCCCTGACAATTCTGTCAGCTAACCCGGGTCCCGACTCAGTACCGGATTGAGCATTGTCTGCCGCTTTATCCGCTTGTAGCGCAAAGGTGAGGGCAAAAGTATTGATGCCACCTTCACTACGGGCAAAGACATCTCCTCGGTGCATAATGGCGACGGCACGCACGATCGACAGGCCCAGTCCATGATGGGTATCACTCCTGGCCCGGGAGGTGTCAACGCGATAGAACCGCTCGAAAAGCCGGTGTAAGTGCTCTGGTGCTATTGGATCGCCCGGGTTTGACACTTCAACACAGGCTTGATGACCGGTTTCGCTTAACCGCACAGTAACCGTGCTACTGGATGGTGAATGTCTTGCGCTATTTTCCAGTAAATTGGCCAGTGAACGGTGGAATAACCGCCTGTCGATGTGCGCGATGACGTCGCCCGCAACATCCAGCGAAAGCTGTTTTTCAGCAAAAGAGGGTTCAACATATTCCGCTGTTTTCAGGGTTTCTTCGCGTAGCGATACCTGCGTAAGCTGGGAAGCATGTTCACCCGCATGTGCATGAGACAGGAACAGCATGTCGTTAACTATTGACGTCATGCGTTCAAGCTCTTCAAGATTTGAACCGAGTAACTCTTCCAGTTCATCCTGCGAGCGTCGGCGTGAAAGCCCCAGCTGCGTCTGGCCAATCAGGTTAGTCAGGGGGGTTCGGAGTTCATGGGCAACATCCGCGTTAAAACTTTCAAGCTGTCGCCAGGCTATCTCCTGACGCTCCAGCACACCGTTAAAAGAGGAGGCTAACTGCTGCAATTCTTCAGGTAATGCACTGGTAATCAGGCGCTGGCCATGGTCTCCCGGTGCGAGATGCCGGGCCTGTTTACTGAGCGTTCCAACCGGGCGAAGCCCGACCCTTGAGACGATGTATCCCAGCAAGGCGACAATCACTACACCCAGTGCAGCGATGATCAGCAGTGTACGTGTGAATGCATCTAGTGTTCCCATGTAAGGCGTGGAGTCGATGGCAACCACATAGCGCAGCTCAGGCCTTTCACCGTTGGCGGGGATCGTTTTCACTAACAGAAACAGCGAGCATGCACCTTCTGATGCGCCGGGCACTTTATTAAAGCCTTCCCGCAAAGAAGACCACTGAACACCTACCGGTGGTGTTCCCCCCATGCTAAAGCGTGGGTTATCGCTCACGATCCAGTAGCGAACGCGTTCACCTTCGGAATTGGTTAGCAAGGTAAATTTACTGGCCAGCGCAGACCAGCCGTCAGCCGAGGTTCGTGCGGTTATCCACGGACTCATTAATGATTCGCGGAACAGCAGCTCGTTGTGCATCTGCTTTTGCAAAGAGTCATGCAAGGAGCTTCTGAGCAGGATGCCGATAACGGAAACAATCAGTAGCGCGGATAAGGCAAACATCAGGGCCAGGTGAACGGAGATGGAACGCTTAAGCATGCTTATCCCCTTCATTTATTCAGTCCGGACTTCGAGGACATACCCCATTCCACGAACGGTATGCAGCAGTTTGACGTCGAACGGAGCATCAACTTTGGCCCGCAGACGTTTAATAGCGACCTCAACCACGTTGGCATCGCTGTCAAAATTCATGTCCCATATCTGCTCAGCAATCATCATCTTTGACAGAATCTCCCCCTGATGCCGCGCCAGAAGGCTCAACAGGGAAAATTCTTTCGCGGTCAGTTCCAGTCGTGTTCCGGCGCGTAATACCCGACGAGCCAGTAAATCGAGATTCAGATCGTGAATTTGCAGTTGGGTAATATCTGCGCCATCCGTGGAGCGGCGGCGCACCAGTGCCTGAATGCGTGCAACCAGTTCAATAAGCGAAAAGGGCTTGGGCAGATAATCATCCGCGCCAAGGCGAAGCCCTTTAACGCGTTCATCGACCGAACCCCGAGCCGAGAGCATCAGCACCGGCGTCTGTTTGTCTGCTCGCACACCCTCAAGTACCCGGTAACCATCCATCCCCGGCAGCATTACATCCAGTATTATCGCGTCGTAGTCGAACTCCAGCGCGTAATGAAGTCCTTCCGCGCCATCTGCAGAGACATCTACCATAAATCCGGATTCACCTAACGCACGGCTGAGATAGGCTGATGTTTTTTCTTCATCTTCGACCAACAACAGGCGCATAACGGCACTTCCTCTTAACTGAGCCTGCAAATTTGATTCCGCGAGCCTGTATAACCAGGACGATACTCATCGGGAGAGACCATGAAATTCACGCTTATAAGTGCAATGCTGCTAACGGCATTGGCTGGAGTGACTTCAGTCAATGCGGCTGATTACAAAAAGAATCCATTCACACTCGTCTATGACGGTGCCATCACCGAGAATGTTAAAGGCAGGGTCAACATTCATCCGGTGAAATACGATCTGCATGGCATCCAGATTGCCGCGAATGTCTATACGCCTGCAATACCCTGCCGTGGTGGTCGCGCATCCTAATGGCGGCGTAAAAGAACAGGTCGCCGGGTTGTATGCGCAGCGCCTTGCCGAGCAGGGCTACATCACGATCACCGCTGATGCAGCTTATCAGGGCGCTAGCGGTGGGATGCCTCGTAGCGTGGATAAACCGGCTAACCGTATTGAAGACGTTCACGGCATGGCTGACTACATCAGCCAGTATCCGGGGGTTGATACTTCCCGCCTCGGTCTGCTTGGCATTTGCGGAGGCGGAGGGTATTCACTTGTTGCGGCCGAAACTGACAAGCGTTTCAAATCGATAGCAACCATCAGCATGTTTAATTCAGGCCTTGTGCGCCGCAACGGTATGCAGGATTCACAGCTGGATACGGTCCAGCAGCGTCTTCAGCAGGCTTCTGACGCACGCGCTCAGGAAGCAGCCGGAGGCGAAGTGCTTTACTCCGGTGATGCAAACCTGACTGATGAACAGATAGCTAAATTGCCTTTTGCCTTATATCGACAGGGCTACGAGTACTACTGGAAAACCCATGCCCACCCGAACTCCACGTTTAAATACACCACCAGCAGTCTTCTGGATTTGATGAGCTTTGACGTAACGGACCATATCAATCTCATCAATAAACCGCTGCTGATGATTGCCGGTACAAAAGCGGATACGCTTTATATGACTGAAGACGCGTTCGCGAAAGCCACAGGTACGAAGGACAAAGAACTCTTCCTGATCGATGGCGCTACCCATATCGAGACGTATTGGGTGCCAAAATACGTTGACCAGGCAATGCAAAAGTTAGACGTCTTCTTCGATAAGAATATTTAGTTAGCCTCCAATGACACCCCAGCCGCGCTGGCTGGGGTATGTCCATCAGCTGTAGCCATTTTCCGCTTGCGTGTTCACGCGATAGACCCAGATTAACGAAGTTGCGGTTAAAGATAATTACGCTGTTTAAATAGGCGCTATGAATGGAATTCATAGACCTAATCTGGAACCGGGAATGAAAACGATGAGCCTGATGTGACAGGATGGATCGGGAGAGAATGAATCATTCACTTCAAATTACTTTCAGGCGGAGAAGCAAATGAGTACGCAAGAGCCAACATTTAATGAGGTAGTAAAAAACAGGTACTCGGCAAGAGCCTTTCTTCCATCTCCTATCCCCAGCGATATCCTCAAAGACATTTTGCTCGAAGCGCAATGCGCGCCATCCAACTGCAATACTCAACCCTGGTCCCTGCATATCGTTGCAGGAGAGAAGCTTCGTGAATTAAGCCACGCCCTGACGGAAGATTTGAGGGCTGGGAACTACAGTCCTGATTTCACGTTTGATAAAGAAGCCTATCCCGAACTATTCAGGCAACGGGCTTCGGAGCAGGGGCGCTCGTACTATCAGGCACTGGGTGTTGCGCGGGAGGATAACTTAAGCCGCTCAGAAGTGGTGGAACGTAACGTAAAGTTTTTCGGAGCGCCTCATGTTGCTCTGTTGTTCATTCCTGTTGTTGGGGACAACGTTCGTGTTGCCTCGGATGCCGGGATGTATGCACAGACATTCCTGCTTTCTCTGGCAGCTCGCGGTTACGCAGGCGTTTCACAGGCAGTACTGAGTTATTTTGCCCAAACGGTGCGTCGGATCTTAAATGTTCCTGAGAATTTCAGGCTGCTATACGGTATTTCTTTTGGGATGCCAGATAAAACGCACCCCTCCCTGAGTTACAGGGAAGGGCGGGTATCTATAGACGAAAGTGTCGTCTGGCATCAATAATGAAGTTTTATTTTTTTAGCTGAACGGTCAGTGCCATCAAGGCGCTGGCCGCAGTAAACAACGTAATTATCCAGCCCATTGTCCATGGCGTCCCATCGCTGAACAGAGCGAGAAGAAGTGAGGAGATGATGCCACTGCCATATTGTAACGCTCCCATTAGCGCCGATGCAGAGCCTGCAACGTTAGGCACTGCGTCAAGTGCGCAAGCTGTAGATGTTGCAGCGATGATGCCATTCATAGAGAAGAATACGAACACAGCACTGACAATCACGGTAATTCCACCTAAACCCAGACCGGTCGTGATCGCCAGCACTAATGCGGCAATAGTGGCGATGAATACGGCATTCCTGAGCAACGCTTCCAGCGGATAGCGGTGAACCAGGCGTCTGTTGACCATACTCACAGCCATTAATCCCACGACGTTTACTGCAAACAGCCAACCGTAGTGCTGCGGATCGACACCGAAGTACGTGATGTACACAAACGGAGAGCCTGTGATAAAGGCGTAGGCCGCGACGTAATAGAACGTCAGGCACAGAGTAAACTGCATGTATTTGGCGTTGGTTAGCAAGGCATAGTAGTTTTGAAAGGCTCTGGCTATGGAGGCTTGCGAACGTTTTTCAACAGGTAATGTCTCCGGTAACCAGAATAAAGACATCAGCATTAATATTACGATAATCGCCAGCAGCCAGAAAATAGCATGCCACGAGGTGACTTTAATCATTTGCCCGCCGATCAGTGGACCGGCAATTGGCGCGATGGCCATAATGATCATCAGGGTTGAAAGCATTTGTGCTGCACGAGTGCGGCTAAACAGGTCACGGATCATTGCTCGTGCCAGCATCGGACCCGTACAGGCACCTAACGCCTGAAAAACACGCCAGAAGACAATTTGCACGATATCTGTCGATAACGCGCAGCCCACCGAGCCGATGATGAACAGACCCAAGCCAATAAACAGCGGCGGACGACGCCCGTAACGATCGCTAATCGGTCCCCAAATCAGTTGTGCGATGCAAAAGCCGATAAGGAACCCTGTGATTGTTAATTCAGCATCTCCCTGCAAATCTCTGGCCATGACGGGCATAGCCGGAAGATAGATGTCGGTTGATAAAGAGGTAACAGCCATCAGAGCGCTGAGAATGAGCAAAAATGTTAGACCGTGTTTTGTAGCCGTGGGAGTTTGCTTTTGGAAATTAATAGTGGACATGTTAACCCTAAAAAGAGGCAGGAATCATCACATCTTAATGGATTTAGTAAGCTTGATAATGACTGTCTGTGGGATAGGCACTATGAATCATACTCATCAATCTATGAAATATGATGATTAGAGTAAGTAAAGGTGGGTTTTTATCTATCGGAAGACTCAATTCAAACTTCGCTGGAAGTTTATCTTTTACATTAGATATTCAAGTGAATTAGTATAAAACATAGGGCCATTCCAATATTTCACCCTATGTTTTTTACAGATGCATTACTTTTTATACAATTTCAAATATAATATCTATATGAATCCTTAAATCGGCCAACATTTCTGACGTGGTTACCATAGGTGGACTTGTTGGCTCGGGAGAGTGCAGAATGTATAAACCGGGTAGCGATTATGTCGGGCTCGTCTCACCATATTTAACATAATATACATTATGCGCACTACGATAAGGATAGTAAAAAAGGCGCTTTGGGCCTTGTCACTCAACTTGCTGATTGGATGATTCAGGTATCGGCTCTGGCATGCCGTATTTTAGATCGTGATGGATAATCAGTAACTCCAGCGCCCCTGATCCGCGACGCCTCACTTATCCAGACAACAAAACTAGCTTGCCGTATCGCTCACGGCGTTGCTCGTTGCGGACGGCCTGCTGGCCTGAAAAACTGATAAAGAAATCTGTCGGCACCTCAAGCTTTGCGGTGCTATTCAGTCAACACTGGATCCACTTTTGCTCCCCAAATTATCTCAGTGAGATTAAGCGGATAAACCACTTCGCTGGTATTTGCCAGCGCCCTAAGATCCCACCAGGCGTAATCAGTAATAACGTTTTTCTCATTGTCAGTCCATTCAGCGGTATCAATATCGATAGCGTCAATGGCTACAATGTAAAACTGTTCCTTAGCCAGTACCTCTTCTCCACAAGGAAGCATCATCCGGAACTCTCTTTGCGCAACGCATTGCCCTACATTGTCCCGAACAATACCAGTCTCCTCACGAAGCTCTCTGATAGCAGCCTGCTCGAAATTTTCGCCTTTCTTCACGCCTCCGCCAGGCGTAGCCCAGTATGTCTGACCAGACAGCGCATCATTGTAATGGGAAAAACGAAACAGCAACACCTGACGGGCTGAGTTAATAACAAGTAATCTTGCTGCACAACGGATACGCATGGTCTTTCCTTGTAAAGGCTGTTCGCTGAACAGCGGCCATCTGACTTCGGTGCTCTGGCCGTTATCGTTCAGCAGATACTGTACCTGGCCCTCATCGTCATTAACCGCTTCTATACTGCCGCGCGCGTCATAATAATACCCCCGCGCCTGACTTGCCAGCGTTGGCGCCGGAATGGCTTCGCCTCCATTCGCGCCAACTATATTTAGCTTATTTTAATATCAGCCAGGTCAATATCCTCTTCTTCATCATCATTGTTGATAATAACATCGCGAGGAACATCTTTTTTGATGATGGCGTAAACCGTGGCCGTTACGAATATATTGACCAGCAAGGCTGCTATCCCGGCCATTGGATTCGACATTGTCGGGATCATCAAAATGCCGCCAAAAGGCACTGTCGCATCAGCGCCATACACCATGGTCACCGCGCCACCACAGGCGCCGCCGATGGCAGCAGCCGAGATACCACGAACGATATCATTCATCACTATAGGTATAGAGCCTTCAACTATATTCACTATCCCCATAGGCACTGCTGATTTTAACGTTTCAATTTCTTCATTATTATAAATATTCTTACGCATGAGCTTAGCAATAAAGTAAGCAAGCCCCAAACCGACCGGCGTTGCAGTATTAACCAGCTGCAGCGCAGTAATCGGCTCGTTTATGCCCTGTGCCTGAAGCGTCAGAACAAAGGCAAAGCAGGTTTTATTGATCGGCCCACCAAAATCAACAATACACAAAGCGCCAATAACCGCCCCTAAAAGTAAATTAGAGGAACTCCCCATGCCTCTCAGGAAAGAGGTCAAAGCATCGGTAAAAATACCAATAGGTGTACCTATGATATAGACCATAATCAGGCAGCTGAAAATGGATGCAAAAAAGGGCACGACCAGAGTAGGCATTAAACCGCGCGCCCAGTCAGGCACCCTCACCTTTTTAATGATAGCAAGAGCTATATACCCGGCAATGTAGCCGCCGATCATGCCACCGATAAAACCTGCGCCGATAGCATTAGCCGCCAGGCCTACGACAAAACCCGGCGCAATGCCGGGCTTGCCAGCGATCGAACCGGCAATCCCGATAGCAATAACAACGGGCAAAAGTCCGAGTGCCTTAGCGCCCAGGGTGGCGAAGACCTGCCACAAATCAAACTGCCCCGGCACCAGAGCATCCTGTACCGTTCCGCCAAAAGCCATACCGATAGCGATAATAAACCCAGCGCCACAGACAATTGGGATCAGGAACGAGATAGCGGTCAGCAAATGGCCCTTGGGATTTGCTGCTTTCCATATCTCTTTTACACTCATAAACCACATCCTTTTATTTATAGTAAATAAAGCAGATAAAATTCATGAATTGACTAATTCAGCCAGCTTTTCAATCAGCTTGTTGGGCGATTTCACTGCCGTTTCCGTGGTGACTTTAACGACTTTCTTTCCTGCAAAGCGCTCTTCCCCGGAAACTTTGACATCGGCAGCCAACAGCACGATATCTGCCTGGGCAATCTCTTGCTCGGTTAAGGGGTTCTCGATGCCAATCGTACCCTGAGTTTCAATTTTAACGTTATGCCCGGCCTTTTTGGCTGCTATCTCAATTTTCTTTTGTGCAATATAGGTATGGGCGATGCCTACCGTGCAAGCTGTAACGCCGACAATATTCATATTGATTCTCCGCGATCTGTCTCATTGTGTTTAATTTATCAGCAAAAACTATTGCAATCAGGCTTTTACATCCTCATCCTCTGGATTGAAAAGCTCGATGATTTTTTGTGGATCGGATTCCACCAGTAATTTAGCTATTATCTCTTCGTCTGCTAATGATCCTGAAACCTGTGACAGCAAACGGATATGGGTCGTATTCTGATCCACTAAACAAACGGCAAATAAAATAATGCAGCGAACATCGCTACCATCCATAGTTTCCCATGGGATCTCATGTTGGGTACGTCCAATGGCCAGAGTTGTGCGGGCAACGCCTGAGGATTTACCATGGGGGATGGCAATATGATTTTCGAATCCGGTTGATCCCTGCTCTTCACGTAACCAGACATCCCGAATAAACTCGTCTTTATCAATAACGGAACCATCACGCACCAGCAACTCGGTCAATTCTTCAATGGCCTCTTCTTTAGTTTTCGCCGCCATGCTTAATTTGATGTTTTTAACACTAAGTACATTGGAAATATCCATAATCTACCTTTACTGGTATAGAGTTAGATCGAGCAACACAGGGTTTTGCAATTGAGAGTAAATTGCTATTTCGACCACAATGCTTTGTAGTTCATTGAAGGTCTAAGATGACGTTATTTTGTTCTGCCCTGCATTTAAGGATGTTATGCAGCAACAGTTTCCCGCTGGAAAATATCGATCATCTTATCCCATGCCTGGCCGACATCGGCATCTAAAGAAAACAGGCCGGATGTGCCCACGATAAATACATCCACGCCAGAAGCGGCAACCTGGCTAAATGTTTTTTCATTACATGACCCATCAATTTCAGTGAGGTAATGGTAATGGTTACTTTCACGCATCTTGATAAGTTTTTTGATTTTATTAAGCGACTCCGGAATAAATTTCTGCCCTGCATAGCCGGGATCAACTGACATCACGGTCACTTTATCCAGTAAATGGGCATACTCTGTGATACTTTCCGCTGGCGTTGCCGGGTTTAGCACTACCCCACATTTTTTACCCGCATCTTTGATTTGGTTAAGAAGCCGGAAGATTTTGTTATTTGCCGTTTCCGGATGGAAACTGATGATATCAGCGCCGGCATCGAGACACATTGGAATGATATCTTCCGGATGGTTAACCATCAGGTGGACATCAATGGGAACGGTGGTGATTTTTTTCAGGTGCTCAATAAAAAAAGGCGAAAGTGTGATATTGCGAACGTAGTTGCCATCCATGATATCGACATGGTAAAAATCCGCTTTTTTATTCATTGCAGTAATTTGTTCTTTGAACAATGTCAAATCCATACACATTAATGACGGTGAAAATTTGGCGCCCATAAATCTTCTCCAATCTGAGATTCAGCTAATTATGACCTGAGTGACATCGAGGCCGATTGTTTATAACAATGACCTTATTTTTGCTGCATGACTGAAATTTTACGTTCGGTGCTGCGTTACTCTCCCGGTATCAGGCGTAACCACAACCTTTATTTTAATTCGCTAATCCTATTGTCACCCTCAGTACTCAACAGAGTGAACTATAAACAGCCATAGTGAATACATCCGTGATCAATCTCGCAAAGTTAGCGCTAACATAAAAAAGTGTTAAAAATTGAGTTACCGCTAACACTATTCGTCGCGTATCGGCTTTAAGCGGGCTAAAGCTACAGGAAAAAGCGGGATGCTACTGCTATTTTCTCAATATGATCAACTGGTTGTAGATTTGTGTTGCGAGAAAATTACATAACCAGTCGTTGTACTGAGGTATCCGCTTAGGCATGGGGCCGTGTTCAGTAAGAAACAGCAGCACCTGTTTGAAAGGAGTAGTGATTAACCACCATGCGAACGGCGAACAGGCATAGCTAACAGCCCTGTTCTCTGGCGCTTATAAACTTAGCCCTGACGACAAAGGCCCGACGCGATTTTGCGGCCAGGCCTGATAAAAAACTACTCGTTGCCCCACTGGTTGAGAAACGTCGCTATATCATCAATACGCTGAGCTTTGATGCCGGCTTCGCTGGCCATCTCCTGCTGCGCCTCTTCGCTGATCTCTTCATTATTGCTGAGGCGAGTAAGCAGCAGCTGGAAGTAGCGCGCCAGAGGTTCGCGCTCCTGCTCGTTCACCGGCTCGGCGGATTCTGTCGCGTACTCGTCCACGATGTCATAATATTTAAGCGGCACTTCGTTCATAAATTGTCCTCAGGATGACCTTCTGTCTTGGCAACCCGCATAATTTCATACTCAGAACGACATTGCCACTTTTAACCGGAAGCCGGTTTCAATCTGCGCCGTCAGCTTGTCCAGTAGCTCGTAACGTCTGCGATATTCGGCTCTTTTCTTACTGGCAATTTCCTCAAATCCTTTTCTGGTAGTTGCCAGCGGCAGCGAAAACATTGCTCTGTCAGTGGGCACGCCCCCGACCATTTCCCAGAATGAATCATAATCGGCATGCATATGTTTTTGGCGGTTTTTATAGCGCAGCGACGAATAAACATGCGCTTTATTAGAGACGGCGAGGATCCGGCTAACGTTAAAAAGCCGGGCTATTACAAGCAGAGCCTCAAACACTAATTTTTTGGGAAAGATGCCATAAAGATTTTTTGTGGCGGCCTGCACAATTTGCTGCGAGTCAGGATTATTTGGCCCCTGTAATCCGCCTGTTATTATCACCGCCTGCTGTTCTTTCTCGCAAAGTGTAAAAGTGATTTCCGCCAGCATTTGACCATCCGCTCTTTTCAGGATTAGGCTCGCCTCGCCTTCGCGGTCGAGCTTGCGGGTTGAAATAAAGTTAATGTAATAATCGCCCCCGTCCTTTCCGGAAAAGGAGCAAAGCCGTATTCCTTCTCCGCTCAGGTGTTTTATAAAAGCCGTTTCATCCAGTAAGGCTGTTATTTTTTTGTAATGAAAAATAATTGCATCAGTACATTCACGGCGCGTTAACTGGTTTGATAAATAAGGGCGATGCAGCCTGCAAGGGAGCCTGGGCTGTGCCTGTAAAAGCTCGGGATAAGCGGGATGCTGCGTGATCATATTCAGTACTTTGAAAGTAGAGACGGGCATAATCAGCGCGCGCAGCAAAAATTTACGGCGGAAAGGTGCCGACTGCCAAAGGGAATGAGGCGTAAGCGCGCCAGTAAAAAGAGATAAGCAAAGTTTAACAGGCGTGTCAGGTAATCTGGTTTTGTAATCAAGTTCCGTTAGCTGCGTCATGGTGCTCCGTGATCTTTTCGCGATTCAGCTGGTTATCAAAACAGTGAATTATGCAGGTTAATATCAACTTCCTGTCAATAAACCTCTTTTACTCCCGTTAAATTTATTGAATTTTTCGCAGGGCGGTTGATAAAATCTTGTCTGATTATTGACAATAAAAATTTAACATACCCATCCTTTTTTTATTTTTAGCAACATCCTATGAACTACCTTAAAAGAAAACTTTTTGGCTGGAAAGAGTCAAACGCAGAAATCTACCGGCACTGCTATATGCGTTATGGCGGAAGCATCAATATGCACCCGGACGTTATCGATTTTATCGCCTTCCGGGAAAACCTCAAGGTAAACTATTTTCACTTTACTGCTCGTGGCGAAGTCATCGCCGCCTGGCCTCTAATAAACGGTTGTGACCCCGGCATTCACCTCTGGAATAAATATCCTGTTTCATACGATGAAATAGTGTTTCCAATACATCCAGAGCATAAGGTATTTTTTCCGGAAAAAAGCAACAGGCTTTCACCAATGCTTAAAGATAATCTTTATGGCATCAACTATACGCTGGCCAGGAAGAATAAGGTTTGTCTGATCAAACCGACCTTTTCTGCAAAGTTTGAAAAAAACCGCAGGAATGAATTCAATCGTTTTATTAAAGCCGGCGGGCAGTGCCTGGATCAGTCGCATTTTTCCGCTTCCGAGCTTGCCGATATCTATATCACCCTGTTTAATGCCCGTTTTGCGGGGAAAGTCCGCTGCTACGATCGGCAAACCATGACCGCGCTGATCCATCACCTCAGACATATGGTTTTCGGTAACGTGCTGCTTATTGATAACTCACCCTGTGCCTTCGATCTGGTGCTGATGGCAGAAAGCGCCGGGCGACTCTATTTTGACGTGCCGAACGGCGGTGTCGATACGCGCTATGCCCATTTGAGCCCCGGCAGCCTGGTGATGTGGAAAAATGTCCAGCAGGCTAAGCTGTACGCAGAAGAAACAGCAAAGCCCATGACTTTTTCAATCGGTGCGCTTACCGAAGAATGGAACTATAAATTACGCTGGGCAAACGCTTTTACTACCGGCAAACCTTTCTTTTAAAATCAGGGCGGATCGCTTATCCGCCCTGCTTTCTTAGCCGCGAGCGGCCGCCTTCCCGGTTTTGCTTTCCAGTTTAATAAGCCAGCTCAGCAACACCGGGAGCAAGGTCAGCGTAAAAAAGGTCGCCGCTGTCAATCCGCCGATAATGGCACAGGCCATCGGCCCCCAGAATATCTGCCGCGAAATGGGGATCATCCCACAAATTGCGGCGCAGGCCGTCAGCACGACGGGCCTGGCTCTGTGCATCGCAGCTCTTTTAATAGCGGCTTCAGCCTCGCCGCCCTGCTTCAGATTCTCATCCACTTTGCTAATCAGAATAACCGCGTTGCGCATAATCATGCCGCTTAAGGCAATTACGCCAAGGATAGCGACAAATCCCATCGGCATACCCGTTGGCAATAACGCGCCTGCCACGCCGATAAAGCCGAACGGCACCATAGCTACCGCCAGCAGCACCCTGGCATAGCTTTGCAGCTGAATCATCATGATGCCGAGCATGCAGACCAGAGTTACAGGCAATACGGCATAGAGAGAGCTGTTTCCCTTGTCGGCGTCTTCAGTTTCACCCTCTACCCGGATGTGGTAACCGTCGGGCAGTTTGCGGCTAAATTCGCTTACCGGTTTATCCAGGCTGGCGATAACTTCATCCACATTGCTACCTGTTGTGACATCAGCCTGAACCTGAATGGAGGGCAGACCGTTTCGGCGTTGTATCATCGGATCGGTGAGTTTCCAGCTAATTTGCGCGATCTGGCTTAGAGGAATGGTTTTGTCGGCAGCGTAGCTAACCGGGAAACTTTTGATGCTTGCTAAATCTTCCCTTTCCTGGGGATCCCCCTGTAGCACGATATCCACCAGCCGCTGCGGCTGACGCATAGCTGCAACCACCTCACCGCTGTAAAAAAGATGCATTGCCTGATAGATCTCTTCTTTACCCAGCCCAACCGCTCTGGCTGCCGCAATATTTGGTGTGGCCTCAATCTGTCTGCGCGGCATTCCGCCGGTCAGGTTTACATTGCTGATTTGGCTGGCGGAAGCGACGATATGACGTAGCTCTTCCGCCAGAATGCGTACCTGAGTGAAATCAGGCCCCTCGAGCCTGTATTTCACCGGCCAGCCGACGGGCGGCCCCAGCTCCAGCGGCGAAAGCCGCGTAACGTAATCGCTAAATTGATTATTAAGCAAAGCAGTAAGCCGCTGCTGTAATTGATTTCTGGCCTGAAGATCGTGCGCGACAATAACCAGTTGCGCCGTATTTTCCGCTTCGGATTGAATATCCATCGGCAGATAAAAGCGGATGGCGCCGGTGCCGATATAGGATGAATAGCGGGCGACGGTTTTCTCTTTGTCGATTATCTGCTCCAGGCTGTGCACTACTTTTTCCGTTTGCGCCTGAGTCGCGCTTTCAGGCAGCGTCAACGACAGCAGCAGTTCCGGCCTGTCCGACGCCGGGAAAAATTCACTTTTAAGCCACTGGGATGACCATAAAGCGAAGACCAGCAGCAGTACAGAAGCCAGCGTTACCTTTCCACGGTTAGCCAGAGCAAAGTTGAGCAGTCTGCTATAGGCCCGGCTGACAAATCCGCCATTTTCCTGATGATGCGGAATTTTTTTCGGCAGTATCCAGATACCGCTTAGCGGGGAGAAAAGCACCGCCACCAGCCAGGAACTG
This sequence comes from Pantoea sp. sgz302252, assembly GCF_042610525.1. Classification (GTDB taxonomy): domain Bacteria; phylum Pseudomonadota; class Gammaproteobacteria; order Enterobacterales; family Enterobacteriaceae; genus Erwinia. Next base: position 583,942 of record NZ_JBHDVM010000001.1, on the reverse strand, counting down.
AGTAACGAGATCAACACGACCATAAACAGCGAATAGCAATATTCCCCCGCCATGGATTTGGCGAATCCCACAGGGATAAAACCGGCTATCATTACCAGGGTTCCCGTCAGCATAGGGAAAGCCGTGCTGGTAAAAGCCGACGCCGCCGCTCTTTTCAGGCTCTCTCCCTGCTCCAGCCGGGTGACCATGGATTCGATAGTGATCATGGCGTCATCCACCAGCAGTCCAAGCGCGATAATCAACGCCCCCAGAGAGATACGCTGTAATCCGATACCGGCCAGAGCCATCCCGGTAAACGTCAGCGCCAGCACCAGCGGAATAGCAACCGCCACGACTAAACCAGCGCGCATTCCCAGCGACACAAAAGAGACGGCCAGTACGATAACGATAGCTTCTGCCAAAACATGCATAAATCCGCCGATCGCCTCTTTTACGATCTCTCGCTGATTCGCTACTGTGATGATGGACATCCCGACCGGCAAATCGGCACGCGCCGCCGCTCCACAGGCAGAAAAGATCACGACTCTGACTGGCGACAAGGATCGGACAGGCTCAAAGGCATGGGCAGCATTAAATCTGCAGTCAACTCCTCAACCACTTTGGGCTGGCAGGTGGCGGACTGGGTCGCTATAGAGGGCAATTTTACTGCGCCGCTTACCGACAGTCAGGGCATGCAATATGCTGCCGCGCTGAAATTTTCCGTTATCGACACAACTACCGATACGCTCGGCATTGCAACCACCGCAAATTTCGGTGATTCGCGTTATAACAATCTTTTTTACGGCGTTTCAGCAAAGCAGAGCCAGCGCTCCCGGTTTAATGCCTTCCATGCCTCATCGGGATTAAACAGTTATGAGGCAGATATTAGCTGGCTACACTATTTTGATAATCACTGGTCGGGATACGCTGATTTTAAATATACCCAGTTTGCAGAAAGCATCCGTAAAAGCCCAGTGGTTACCAGCAATAACAATACTGAATTAACTTTAGGCCTTCTTTATACTTTCAAATAAAATTTGCGAGTATAGTTTTCGCTTTTAGCCGCCCTGCTTACTTATCTGCGCCGCTTTAACGGCGCAGACTCCAGCCCGCCTTACCGGCATTTTATCGCTGCTAATATTGCTTTTACTGCGGCCCAAATGCAATAATTGCCTCTACATTTGCATTTTTTCCGGCTGTCCGAGCGAAATTATGAAAATCAGTGCCCTGACTGAACGACTTGCCCTGAAAATTGTTAGTTTGATTGATTCTGGCGATATCAGCCCTGGCGCGCATCTGAGCGTGCCAAAACTTGCCGAAACCTTTGACGTTTCCCGCTCGCCAGTGCGCGAGGCGCTGGTTTATCTGGAGCAGAAAGGCGTGCTACAGCAAAAGCTGAACCGTGGTTTTTTTGTGCGGGAAGACTATGCGCCACAGCATAATGATGAGCAGGTCGACATCGGCGGCGATGATTTGCCGGAGTATTATCAGCTGGCAGAGGACTGGCTACAGGATAATATCGAGGCGGAAGTCACCGAACTTTTCCTGATGAAGCGCTATAGCCTGACCAAAAGCCAGCTCTCGACCGTGCTGGCGCGCGGTATCAGCGAAGGCTGGGTGGAACGCAGGCAGGGCTATGGCTGGCGCTTTTTGCCGGTAGCGAAAACCAAAGCGGCGCTGGAGCATATTTTCAGCTTTCGTATGGTTATCGAACCGATGGCGATGCTGGAGCCGACTTTCAATGCGCCGCAAGAGAAAATCAACGAGATCCGCCGTGAACTGGAAATGCTGCTGGATAACGGCATAGAGCGCCTTTCGCCAAAACAGCTACAGCTGGCCGGGTATCGCTTTCATGAAACGGTGATCGGTTTTTCAAACAACCCCTTCTTCGAAATTTCGCTGCGTAACGTTAACCGTATGCGTAAACTAATGGATTATCGTATTATGGACGATCGCAGCCGTTATTATGCCGAGGTAAAAGACCATATGCGTATTCTGGCGATGATTGAAACTGGCCAGCGAATTGAAGCCTCTTACCTGCTGAAACAGCATCTGGCCGTAGCGCTGGAAAATAAAAAGATGCGTCGTATCAGCACGGAAGCCTGAGAGAACCATCCAGTTTCGCCCTCTGTTTAATAGTTGATAAAGGCAGCGTCAGTCCAGGCTGCGCTGCCAGAGCCAGCGGCGTTTATCAGGATGCCTCTTTTGCTTCAACGCGGCCTGCCGTGTTTTCACGGTCGGCTACCACATGTTTATATTTTACGAGGCAGCTCGCAAATTAATATTCCCTTTTGCATAACTTGCTATTATTTTACGAGCTAAATTCCACGGCGAGAAAATAATAAAGGATTATATCCCGCTCAACGTTGACGTGATTAATAAAAAACATAAAGTAGTCGTCATGAAATAAAATTACGCTATCGCTTATTCTGGCTTCCTTATTAAATAAGTCGGGGCTATCTGTTGCCGGAAAAGCGGGACAAGGAGGTAAAATGAAGGCAGGCGCTCAGTACGGCAGAAAGAATCTTGCCACACCGCACGATGCGGCATTCCGGCAATTTTTAGCGAACACGGCGACGGCACGCGACTTTATGAGGCTACATTTGCCTGCGGCGCTGCTGGCCGTTTGCGATCTCAGTTCGCTGAAGCTGGCGTCGGGAAGCTTTATTACCGAAACCCTGCGGCCCAGTTTTTGCGACGTGCTCTACAGTTTAAAAACCCAGACGGGCGACGGATGCGTTTACGTGTTAATTGAGCATCAGTCAACGCCGGACAGGCATATGGCTTTTCGTCTTCTTCGCTATGCGGTGGCCGCCATGCAGCGCCATCTGGATGCCGGTCACAAAAAGCTTCCGCTGGTGATCCCGATACTTTTCTACACTGGCCGTAAGCCGTGGCCCTTTTCCACGTGCTGGCTGGATGATTTCGACAATCCGCAGCTGGCCGCCCTACTTTATGGCCAGGCCTTCCCGCTGGTTGACGTTACGCTTATTTCTGACCATGAAATCATGCGCCACCGCAAAATGGCCCCGCTCACGCTGTTGCAAAAACATATTCACCAGTGCGGGCTGCCCGGTTTTCCGCAAAAGCTGGCAACGCTGTTAAAAAAGGAGCAGTTAACAGGACAACAGTTTTCCACGTTGATAAACTACCTGGTACGGGCAGGAGAAACCCCGGACATGGACGCTTTTCTACGCGAACTGGCACTGCGAGTGCCGCAGCATAAGGATGAACTGATGACTATTGCAGAACAGCTTGAGCAAAGAGGCATGAAAAAAGGCGTGGCGAAAGGCCGCCTGAAAGGAAAAATGGAAGTCGCGCGCAGCCTGCTAAAAATGGGTATTCCCTTCGAGGTAGTCGTCCAGGCAACTCAGCTTTCCAAAAAAAAGCTGGCGCGCCTTTGCCACTGAGCTCGCAGGAGGACACCCGGCGCGTTAATGCGCCGGGGCTTATTGTTATGCGCCAGCGGAATAGAGCGGATAGAGCCCCAGCAGCAGGCTGGATCCCAGAAAAATCATGCAGAGCAGGAATGCCCACTTATAGGTGTATTTCTGATGGTCGCTAAACTCCACGCCCGCCAGCCCTACCAACAGATAGGTTGAGGCCACCAGCGGGCTGAGCAAGTGGATCGGCTGCCCCACCAGCGAAGCGCGGCCAATTTCAATCGGCTCAATACCATAAGCCCTGCCCGCCTCTGCCAGCACCGGCAGCACGCCATAGTAAAAGGCGTCATTGGACATAAAAAAAGTGCCCGGCAGGCTGATTAACGCGGTAATCGGCGCCAGATACGGCCCCCAGGACTGCGGCAGCACGTCCAGCAGAGAATTGGACATCGCAGTGACCATGCCGGTGCCGGAAAGGATACCGGCAAAGATGCCTGCCGCCAGAAAGATCGAGGTCTGATTCAGCGCCGCTGGCGCATGCGCGGCAATACGCTGGCGCTGCGCATCAAGATGGGGATAGTTAATCAGCAGTGCCAGGGCGAAGGCCACCATAAACAGCACCGACAGCGGCAGCAGCTCCATGACCAGCGACACCATCAGCAGCAGCGTCAACCCTGCGTTCAGCCAGAACAATTTGGGGCGGCGCAACTCTTCGCTGACGTCATTGATAGCGGGCAAATAACTTTCCGCGTCCTCTTCCAGCACGACGTTACCGCTCTGAATGCTTAGTTTGCCGAGGCGGCGACGCTCACGAATGCCGATATACCAGGAGAGCGCCAGCACGCCGACAAAACCGCAGAGCATTGAGGGGATCAGCGGCACAAAGAGTTCCGCAGACTCCACTTTCAGCGATGCCGCCACGCGCGCCAGCGGCCCGCCCCACGGCAGCAAATTGGTGATACTGCCGGAAAGAAACACCACGCAGGTTAACGCCAGCGGATCCAGCCGAATACGCTTAAACAGCGGTAGCATAGCCGTAACGCAAATCATATAGGTCGTGGAGCCGTCACCGTCCAGCGAAACCATCGCCGCCAGCACGGCGCTGCACATCACTGCCTTAACCGGATCGCCATTAATGATACGCAGAAAAAAGCGGATAATGGGGTCGAACAAACCTGTGTCAAACATAGTGCTGAAATAAAGAATGGCGAAGATCACCATAATGGCCGTCGGGGCGACCTTTTTTAGTCCATCAATCATCATCCCGCCCATCTCGCCGCCAAAACCGGCAATAAGCGCGAAGAGAATAGGAATAAGCGTCAGCGCCACCAGCGCAGAAAGTTTTTTAGTCATAATCAGGATCATAAAGACCACGATCATGCCGTAACCCAGTAAAGAGAGCATAAGAGCCTCCTGCGCCTTTGTTGCCAGAGGCGCTGAAAAGTTATTGTCGTTATCCAGTTGGGGGAAAGAAGCGGGACTAGCTCATATGCATGCCGCCGTTGACGGAAAAATTAGCGCCCGTGGCGTAGCCAGACTCATCGGAGGCAAGCCAGGCGCAGATAGAGGCGATTTCCGCAGGCGAGCCGAGTCTTCGCACCGGAATTTCCTGTACGATCCTGTCCATCACCTGAACAGGGGTGACGCTTTTCAATTTGCTGGTGGCGATATAACCCGGCGAAACTGTATTCACCGTCACGCCACGAGCGGAAACCTCACGAGCCAGCGCGCGGGTAAAACCACGTACCGCATATTTAGCCGTAGAGTAGTTCACCTGGCCGACGGTGCCGATCTGCGCATTCAGAGAAGAGATATTGATAATCCTTCCCCAGCCGCGCGACATCATGCCGTCAATGACCTGGCGGGTAACGTTAAACAGCGAGTTCATATTGGTGTCGATTACCGCCTGCCACTCCTGTGGCTGCATATCGCGAAACAAGGCATTGCGCGCGGTGCCTGCATTATTAATCAACACATCCACCTCGCCCGTTTCCCGGCGGATTTTTTCAAAGGCTTTAACAGTAGAATCCCAGTCGGCCACGTTGCCTTCTGAGGCGATGAAATCAAAACCGAGCTTTTTATTATCGGCCAGCCAGCTTTGCTTTCTGGCCGATCCCGGGCCGCAACCGGCTATAACCTTGAAGCCGTCTTTCGCCAGCCGCCGACAAATCGCCGTACCCAGACTGCCCATTCCTGAGGTGACGTACGCAATACGTTGGGTCATACCCTGCTCTCCGATACTTTTTTTTAACGTTTGATTACTTCTTGTTAACAGTAAGCGGCGCGCCGGACTTTTCTGCAATCGCGTAACGTCTAAAATGTGAACACGATCTGCTTTTAAAATTAATCAAAAGCAATAAGGCAATCTCCTGTTTTTTCCTCATCAATATTTTTAACAACCTTAAGGCCGCAAAATACCGCTATAAATATTAGATAAATAACCATATATTCTTAGCTGCGTGATCGGCATCACCGCGATTTATTTGCATTTATATTATTTTAAATGCAAATCTATCTGAGGGGTTAACATGACATTTGCCTATGTGGGTTGCCGTACTTCCGCCTGGCGCGGAGCGCGCGGAAAAGGAATCGAAGTTTATCAACTGCTGCCGTCGGGCGAATGGCGGCTTCTTCAGTGCATCGCTTCCATCCAGGAGAACCCGTCGTGGCTGACGCTGGATCCGCTGCGCCATCGGCTTTACGCACTACATGGCGACGGCGATAAGGTCGCCGTTTTTAACCGCGATCCCGCTACCGGGCTTTTGAGCCTGCTGGCGGAGCAAACCACCGGGCCGCGCCATCCCCATGGCGATCTTGATCCTCACAGGCGTAACAATGCCGTTAGCGCAGCCTTGACGCCGGATGCCAGCACATTGCTGATAGCCAATCATGAAGGCGGCAATATTGCCGCGCTGGCCGTTACCGCTGAAGGGTTGTCACCGCCCCACCATCTGGCACACATTCCTGGCCATGATCAACCTGCTAATGCTACGCCTTCGCTGTCGCGTCCTCATGAAATCGTTTTCGCGCCGGGCAGCAATCTCTTTGCGGTGCCGATCCAGGGCCGCGCCGCTGGCAACGGCATCGACATGATCCGGCTTTATCGCTGGGAACAGAATCAGTCGCAGCTGGTGGATGAAATACGGCTCGCGCCCGGCAGCTGGCCGCGCCACGTTGATTTTCATCCCGGCGGCAACTGGCTCTACGGCATCAGCGAACTGAGCAGCACGCTGACGATACTGGCGCTCGACTCAGGGCGCGGCAGCCTGAAGCTGGTGCAAACCCTGAGCACGCTACCCCAGGGTTACAGCGAGCGCAGCGACGCCAGTGAAATCGAAGTTCATCCTGGCGGCCGTTTTCTCTACGCCGCCAACCGTGGGCATGACAGCATTGGCATTTGCGCCATCGCGCAGGACGGTAAATTGCGTGTGGTTGACTGGGTGCCGTGCGGCGGCAAAACGCCGCGCTTTACCACGCTTTCGCCGGACGGCCGCTATTTCTATAGCGCCAATGAAGATTCCGATACGATTCAGGTATTCAAAGTCGATCCCGACAGCGGCCTGCTGCACAAAACCGATGGCGTTATCGCTTCCGCCAGCCCAACCTGTATCTGTTTTGCTTAATCCGACTCCTGCTGGTGCGCAGGCGTCAGGCACGCCAGCAGGGTTTTTACCGAAGGCGAGGCCTGCGCAATAGCCTTGACGCCGATCAGCAACTCGCGTTTAGCCCAGGGTTCCGCCAGCGGAATAAGGCGTACGCCATCATGCAGCGAGGCGGGCGCAATTTCGTTCACCGGCAGGACAGCAATACCGGACTGCTGGCTAACCAGTTGCGCCATGGCAATAAAGCTGCTGACGCGCAGGCTGATAACGAGCGGCTGACCCAGCTTTCGCGCTTCCCGCGCCAGAATATGGCTTACCGCGCTGTCGCGATGGGGGCCGATTAGCTTTTCAGCCAGCAGATCCGCCAGCCGCAGCGTCCCGTGCTCCGCCAGCGGATGGCCCGCCCATACCAGTACAGCCAGCCTGTCCTCCTGCCAGGGCCAGACTTCTATGCCCGAAGCGGGCGTCCAGCTGGAAAAGATGCCGACGTCCGCTTCGCCTTCCAGCAGCCCCTGTACCACGCCGATGCCGGTCTTTTCTTCTATATCAATATCGGTTTGTGGGTAATTGGCCAGAAACTGGCTTACCGCGCGCGGCAGACAATGCATCAGCGCGGCGGAAATAGTATGGATGCGGATATGCCCACGGATGCCGGCAGCATAGTCGCTCAGCTCTTCTTCCATCTCCGCCAGGTTGCGGAAGATTTGCCTGGCATGGTAAAGCAGCGAATGGCCCGCTGGCGTCAGCTCGATGCCGCGCGGCAAACGCAGCATTAGCTGCGTGCCGATTTGCTGTTCCAGTTCGCCGATTCGTTTGCTGACCGCCGAAACCGCGATGTGTTTGCGCCGGGCAGCATGAGTAAGATTCCGCTCTTCCGCCACGGCAACAAAGATCGAGAGTGAAACCAGGTCGTAACGCATTCTTATTCCTGTAGCGTGCGCTGAATAACAAAAGGCAGAATGCCGCCGTGACGCAGATAGCGCAGCTCCTGCTGCGAATCCAGCACCGCTGTCAGCTGTAGCTCGCCCAGCAGTTCGCCGTTACGGCTGATACGCAGCGTGAGCGGCGTTGTGCCGGGCTGCAAGGATTCCAGACCGGTAAAATCCAGCGTCTCTTCGCCGGTCATCTCAGGTAAACGCGCCGCTTCACCAGTCGCGAAATGCAGCGGCAGAATACCCATGCCGATCAGGTTAGTGCGATGAATGCGCTCAAAGCTTTTGGCCACGACTGCCTTTACGCCCATCAACGCCTGCGCTTTGGCCGCCCAGTCACGGCTGGAACCAGCGCCGTAACGTTCGCCAGCGAACACCACCAGCGGCACGCCGCGTGCCAGCCAGCTTTGCGCAGCCTGATAAGCGGGCAGAATATGCTGACGATCGGCATCCCATGCCAGGCCGCCGCCGCGCTGCCCCTCTGGCAGCAGACGATTCACCAGCGCCTTATTGGTAAAAGCGCCCCGCACCATCACCTCATGGTTGCTGCGCCGCGTCGAATAAAGATTAAGATCCTGCGGGCTTTCCTGGCGCTCAAGCAGCCACTCTCCCGCCAGGCTTGCTGCCGGAATAGCGCCGGCAGGAGAAATATGGTCGGTGGTCACATCATCGCCAAACCACAGAAATGGACGGGCGTTTGCCAGCGTCAACGGCTCAGAGGGGTCGCGCGGCAGCCGTTCAAGATAGCCGGGCCGACGCAGATAGGTCGAACTGGCTTCCCACGGATAGCGCACGCTGCTGGTCGCGGCGATTTGCTGCCAGTGCGGCGTGCCCTGCCAGATAATTTCCCGACGCCTGACGTAAAACTCGCGTTTCATAGCGCGCTGCACCCATAGCGCCACCTCTTCACGGCCGGGCATCAGATCCCGCATAAAAATCGGCTGCTGTTGTTGGTCGTGGCCCAGCGGGTCGCACAGCATGTCAAAGTCAATATCGCCCGCCAGCGCCCATGCGATCACCAACGCTGGTGAGGTCAGGTAGCCATGCCCCAGACTCGGATTAACGCGACGGGGAAAGTTACGGTTGCCGGAAAGTACGCACACTGCCTGCAACCCTTCGTTCACCAACTCTTCCATTGCGGGCTGTAGCGCGCCGGAGCTGCCGATGCAGGTCATACAGCCATATCCCGTGACGTCGAAACCGACCTTTTCCAGCTCGCCCAGCAGGCCGCACTCCTGAAGATAGTCGGTAACCGCGCGCGAACCCGGCGAAAACGAGGTTTTTACCCAGGGTTTAGGCTTCAGGCCACGCTGCGCCGCATTACGCGCAAACAGGGCTGCCTGGATCACCAGCCAGGGATTGGCTGTAGTGGTGCAGCTGGTGATAGCCGCAATCGCAATCGCGCCCTGCTTAATCGCTTCCGGATAAGCCGGATGAGACCAGTGCCGCGTTTGCGTCTCAACGGGCAAACCAGCGGCAAAACTCTGCGCGGCATGGCTCAGTGGGATCTGCTGATGCGGATTGACCGGCCCGGCCATCGAGGGTTCGATGCTACCCAAATCCAGTTCGATCAATTGGGTGAAAACGGGCTGCGGCGATTCCGGCGTGCGCCACAGATGCTGTTGTTGCATATAGGCATTGATCAGCGCCTGCTTCTCTTCGCTGCGCCCGGTCATACGCACATAATCGGCGCTCTGCCGATCGAAGGGAAAAAAGACCACGGTCGCGCCATATTCCGGCGCCATATTGGCGATGGTAGCGCGGGACTCCAGCGGCATGGCGTGCAGCGATGGCCCGGTAAATTCCACAAACTTGCCGACTACGCCTTTCTCCCGCAGCAGGCGCGTGATATGCAGCGCTAAATCGCTGTCGCTAACATCCGGAGAGAGCACGCCCGAGACGGAAATGCCGATAGTCTCCGGGAAACGCAGCGTGACCGGCTCGCCCACCAGCGCAGCCTGGCCTTCCAGCCCGCCAACGCCCCAGCCAAGAACGCCCAGCGCGTTAATCATCGGCGTATGGCTGTCGGTGGCTATCATGCAGTCGGCATGCAGCAACGGCACGCTTTCACGTTCATCCACCGTGACCACTTCCGCAATCGCTTCCAGATTCATCAGATGGATAATACCGGTGCCGGGCGGGATGACGCGAAAATTGTCCAGGCTTTGTTCAGCCCAGCGAATAAAACGGTAGCGTTCGGCATTACGGTGGAAATCGAACTGTAGATTTTGCTCAAGGGCGTCAGGCGAAGCGTAGCTTTCCACGATGACCGAGTGATCGATAACCAATACTGCCGGGATCCTGGGATTGATCGCACGTGGATCGCCGCCCAGTTCAGCGGTCAAATCGCGCATTGCCGCGAAATCTGTCAGCGCTGGCAGACAGGTAGTGTCGTGGAACATCAGCCGATCGGGATAAAACTCAATTTCACCCGCTTCGGCCGTGCCGCTCAGCATAGCCAGAAACTGCGGCAGCGCCTGCGGCGAGCGCAGCGCGACGTTCTCAAGCAGAATGCGCAGGCTGAACGGCAGCTTTTGCAGTTCGCTGAGTGGCAGCAGCCGGGTCAGGTCAAGAAAATGATAGCTGCGATGATTAACGACAAGCGTAGAGCGTTCCAGAGAGACGGGCGATGTCATACGAACCTTCTGTTGTTATGTTCTTGTATCAATAACGTGCCACGGCGGAAAGAGAATGAAAATTGCGCGTTGAATAAGCTGGCGTTCTCGGATCGAGAACGCCGCGAGGAAGCCTTACAGCGTCGCCAACTGGCGGTCGATGATCTGTTGAATGCTGCCATCTTCCTGCCATTGCGTCAGCAGCGCCCTGATGCTGTCAAAGAGATCGCCATGTAGGTGCGGCACGCAAATAGCCTGGCGGATGGTGCCGAAATTATCGGGCAGCACGCGATAGCCCTGATTTTCGCGTGCTGCCCGCTCCAGCGGCTGGCGAATACCGGCCGCCATATCGCCTTCTCCATGCAGAAACGCGTCAATCGCCTCCTGCGAGGAGCCAAACCGGTTGAGCGCGGCGTGCTGAAGCTGCCGCGTAAGATGGAGATCGTAAGCGGCGCCCTTGCCTACATTAATCACCGTGTCTGAATTGTCCATCTGTTCAACGCTGTGCCAGTGGCTTTCTGCCCTGACCAGCAGCGTACCCTGAATAGCGATATAGGGCTGGGTAAAGCGCAGTACTTTCTCACGTTCGGGATCCACGGCGAGAAAAGCGATGTCCCAGCGGTCGCTTTGCGCATCCTCAACCACTTTCCCGGCGGCCGGATAGGTAATGAAATTCGCGGTACGCGCCAGCGCGTCGGCAAGCTTCTGTGCAATCTCAACGGTAATGCCGCCAGGCTCTCCGTCCGGCAGGCTTTTCGCCAGCACGGCGTTGCCCAGGTTAATGGCGAAGCGTAATTCGTTTTTAGCGATGGCTGGCATGAGGTTCCTCCGGGAATGTGTCAGAATGCGGTTCTGGCGCAAAGTTTAGGCGCTGGATTTTTCCGGCGACGAACAGATAGCAGCAGAGATTCAGAAAAGCGCAGACGCCGACGAAAATCAGCGCGCCGTTAAACGAGCCGGTATCCTTGATGATATAGGCGATAATAATCGGCGTAAAAATCCCGGAAATATTGCCGATCATATTGAACAGGCCGCCGCTTAGTCCAATAGCTTCCTTCGGCGAGAAGTCGGATACCACGCACCAGCCCATGGCGCCAAACCCTTTGCCAAAAAAAGCCAGTGACATAATCGCCACCACTATCCAGGCAGAATCTACGTAATTGCAGATCACCATGCTTACCGCCAACAGCATGCCGATCACGATAGGCGTTTTGCGCGCCGCCGACAGGCTGTAGCCGCGCTGCAACATAAAATCGGAAAGTACGCCGCCGAGCAGCGCGCCCGCACAGCCGCACAGCGCGGGCAAGGAAGCGACAAAGCCCGCTTTCAGGATGGTCATGCCGCGATCGTGAACCAGATAAACCGGAAACCAGGTCAGGAAAAAGTAAGAGAGTACCGTAAAGAAGAACTGCCCCATATAGACGCCCAGCGCCAGGCGGCTGGTCAGCAGTTTTTTAGTATAGCCTTTGGCGGCGTTTCCTTTTTTACTGGCTTTAAGGTTGGTCAGGCCGCCGCCGGACTGGATGTATTCCAGTTCCGCATCATTTACCAGCGGATGAACCTTAGGCGTATCGGCCAGCACGCGGCTCATGATCAGCGAAATAAGAATACCGATACCGCCCATAAACCAGAACACGGATTCCCAACCATAGGTATAGGAGAACCAGCCCATTAGCGGCAGGAATACCACTAACGCAAAATATTGCGCGGCGGTAGTAAAGCCGGAAGCCTTGCCGCGCTCGCGCGCCGGGAACCAGGCAGCAAGAAAGCGCGAGTTGGCGGGCAGCGTCGGCGCTTCAATCAGGCCCATCATAAAGATAAAGCCGAACATCATCACGCGCGTTACCCAGACGTTATCAAATGAAGTGCTGAAGCCCACCAGAAACACAAAAAAAGACCAGCTGAATACGCCAGCGACCAGAACTTTCTTCGAGCCGAAACGGTCGAGCAGCCAGCCGCCCGGATACTGTCCAAGCACGTAAGCCCAGGTAAAAGTAGAGATAAGGTAACCCAGCGCGACGATATCCAGACCGGCGGCGTTTACCATATCCGTACCGGCAATAGAAAAGGTGGCGCGGTCGCCATGATTCAGCGCGATACTAAGGAATACCATCAGCAAAATTAAAAAACGATAGCGCGTTGGCTTATTTTTTCGGGGTGCAGCATTCATATCCATTATTTCGACCTTATTTGACGGACGATTAAAATCGGTAAAGTTCAGCCGGGTTTATCGCGAATAATTTGCGCCGAACCTGTTCATTGCCTGCCCAGTGGAAAAGTTGTGAAAGAAGTAATGCGTCATCCGGCATTTTTTTATTTGCGCTGATTAAATTAGGGTGCGGCCAGTCGCTGCCCCACAGCACGCGTTCGCTAGCCTGGTTTAAAAAACTTTTTATCAACGGGGCCATATCGCTGGCGTCTTCCCGCTGCGACTGCTGATAAAATGCAGAAAGCTTTACCCAGCAACGTCCGCTGTCGATCAGTTCCCACGCCAGCCGCCATGCCGGATGCGCCATCGGCTCGGGCTGCGGCAGGCGAAAAAAGTGATCGATCACCAGATTGCCGGGGATCTGCCGCAGCAGCGGGCGCAGTGCCCAAAGCCTGTCCGCCGAGGCGTGAACCTGAATGTGCCAGCCGCGATCTGCCATGCGACGGGCCAGCGGCAGCAGCATTTCCGGCGTAGTAGCGCTGCCTGCGGCAAAATTAAAGCGGATGCCGGTTACGCCCGCGCGCCCCAGCATGTCCAGTTCGCTGTCGCTTATCCGATCCGTGACTACCGCTTCGCCGCGCGCATCCTTGCCAAAACGCGCCAGCGACGCCAGCAGGCAGCGGTTATCCGTGCCGTAGGAAGAAGGCTGTACGATCACATGGCGCTGAAAACCGAGCCGCTTTTTGAACTGTAAATAGTCATCAGTGGTGGCGTCAGGTAAATTGCGCTGGTCATCCGGCGCGTAGGGAAAACGCCGGTCAAAAATATGATGATGAGCGTCGCAGCTGTTTTCCGGCAAGAGGATAGCGGGCGGCGATGAAATAGCGCTGTATTTCACCTCCGCTATAGAAGAATGACTGTTCACGGCTTCGCCCTATTTTGCGGCTAATCTAAATGTTTTAATTTCTTTACGGCTGCCTGAGGACTGCTTAATACCGGGCAGGAGACCGCCGCTTTTATTTCCTCAAAAGCAACTTCCATTGAGAAATGCGCCAGTAGTAGGGCATCCGCATAGTGAAACTGACAGGCAGCCTCCACTAACAGCTGGTTATGCAGCGCCACGTTGCCTGCGGTTAATGCCTCACGCGCCCCCGCCACCACCACTGTAGAGAGCGTAGCGTCAGAGCCGTTGGCCGCAGCGATTTCACGAAATTCGGCTTCCATACCGGCGACCGCTGGCGCAAAGGTCGCCAGCATCACAATGTTGTCGCCCTGCTCCAGCGCCGTTTCAAACATCGCTTCGTTAGGCTTAAGAATAGGCAGAGCATGCTTTGTGGCGCTGGCGTCAATGGCTTCGCCCAGCGCTGAACAGGTGAACAGGATCGCGGTAGCGTCGAGGCCAAGCGCGTAGTCCACCAGCCGATCGATGCGCTGATAAATATCGGGCGTCAATGCGGCCATCTTAGCCCGGTCGCGGCTTAGCGCGTCATCCAGCAAGTTGCTGATTTCCGCTTCCGGCCACTGGCGGGCAAAAGTTTCGTTAACAGGCGCAACCGCCAGCGGCGTGGCGTGGATCAACACTATGCGTTGGCTCATGGTTCTCTCCGTAGAAACGGCTGCCGCTGATAACGGCAGCCTTTGGGTTACGCCTGGATTGCCGCAGCGACTTCCGCGGCAAAGGCTTTGGCGCCACAGCTGCCGCCCAGATCCGGCGTACGGGTCGCCGGATTTTCCAGTACTTTATCCACCGCGCGGTTAATCTCTTCCGCCGCCTTGAGGAATTTCGGCTGGTTATGCTTTTCGGCATACCACGCCAGCATCATAGCGGCAGAGAGGATCATAGAGACTGGGTTAGCTTTATCCTGGTTCTGAATATCCGGCGCGGAGCCGTGCTGAGCCTGCGCGCAGCAGTGGGTATCGCTGGCCATAATGGAGCCGGCCAGGCCGAGACTGCCGGAGAGTTCGCTTGCCAGATCGCTGATGATGTCGCCGTAAAAATTGGTGGCGACCAGTACGTCGAAACGTTCAGGATTACGCACCAGATGCGCGGTAGAAGCATCCACCAGCAGATCGTCGAGCTGGACTTCCGGAAACTCTTTCGCTACGTCCCGCACTGCTTCCAGGAACAGGCCGTCGGTCATATGGAAACTGTTGGCCTTGTGGATAGCCGTTACTTTTTTACCGCGCTGCATCGCCAGCTCGAAAGCCTTACGCGCGATACGCTCAGAACAGTGGCGGGTGATTTTCCGCGTGGAGAGCGCCATATCGGGCGTTGGCATAACTTCGCCCCAGCCTCGGGACATATTGCGATCCGGATAAAACCCTTCGGTCGCTTCGCGCATAATGACCAGATCCATCTTCTTGCCCTCTTTCATATTAGAGGTCAGAAACGGACGAGTGCGCGCCGGACGAACGTTGGCGTAAAGATCCAGGCCAATACGGAAACCGGCGGAAACGTTACGGCCCCCTTTTTCCGGTACCGGATAGTCAGCGTGGGACTGTGTGCCCAGAATAATGCCGTCATAGGTTTTCGCCTTATCCAGCGTTTCCTGACGTAATGTCGTGCCGTGCAGTTCCAGACTTTTAAAGCCGACGTCGTCATAGTCAAACTCGAAGCCCAGCCCCAGCGCTTTATCCAGAGAGGTCAGCACGGTTACCGCAGCTGAAGTGATTTCGGGGCCGATGCCGTCACAAGGCAAAACCAGAATACGCATATAAACTCCTTGATGGGTAATGTTGATTGCATTTTTATACCAATAAATGCACTAAGAGCAAGGTGACGAAGATCACATTTGTAATACAAAAAAATCACATAAGGGATAAGTCACTGATTAATAGCAGGTAATTTTTACCGGTGCAAAAATCGCCATTCTTCCCTTTCGCGGCGCTCTTTCTTGCGCCTTCTCCGTCGGGCCAGCAGGTCGCCACCTTTTCTTTTTGTGATCCTTACCACAGATTAACATTCTGGATATTTGCATTTATCAATATATAAAAGCAATATTGCCAAATTCAACGGGCAGCAGAGGAAAGCTCATGACAAGATTAGGCGTGATCGCCGATGACTTTACCGGCGCCACCGATATCGCCAGCTTTATGGTGAAAGCGGGCTGGCGTGTCGTGTTATTTAACGGGGTGCCGGACGAAGCGTTTGCAGCAGACGGCGTCAATGCGGTTGTTATCGCCCTGAAAAGCCGCTCGATCCCGGCAGAAGACGCTGTCTGCCAGTCGCTGGCCGCCGCCGACTGGCTGAAAGAACAAGGCTGTGACCGCCTGTTCTTTAAATATTGTTCAACGTTCGACTCAACCGCGCAGGGAAATATTGGGCCGGTAACAGATGCCCTGATGCGTTACCTGAATACGTCAATGACCGTGCTTTGTCCGGCCGTGCCGGATAACGGGCGCACTATTGTCTATGGTCATCTGTTCGTAAATGGCGAACTGCTTAACGAAAGCGGCATGCGGCACCATCCGGTCACGCCAATGACCTGCTCATCGCTAAAAACCCTGATGGAAGCGCAATCCGGCGGACTATGTGACAACGTCACTATTAATACAGTTAAAAATCAACCGCAGGAGATTTCCGCGCGGCTAACAGCCCTGGAGGGAAAAGCAAAATATGTGATTTTTGACGTGCTGGACAATGCTGATTTGCTGGCTGTTGCCCAGGCTACTGCCCGTTTTCCGCTGGTAACAGGCGCGGCCGGGCTGGGTTACGCTATCGCGGCACTTGATACGCAACAGCAGGATTTATCAGGCCACGACATGCATATCGAGGCGGCCGGTTTTGCCGTCGTGCTCTCCGGCAGCTGCTCTTCCATGACCAATCAGCAGGTGGATTTTTACCAGCAGCGCGCCTCATCGCTGGCGCTGAACGTCGAAAAAATTCTGCATGACGCGAACTACCTTACCAGCGTAGCCAATTGGGTACTGGACCATGCGCCTGAAGCTCTTGCGCCGTTGGTTTACGCCACGCAGCCGCCGCAGATTATCGAAATCGTGCAGAAGAGCTATGGCGCGGCCTTTGTCAGCGAGAAGATCGAGCGCTTTTTTGCTGATTTGGCGAGGACGTTAAACGCTGCTGGCTTTAATAAATTTATCGTGGCGGGCGGAGAAACCTCCGGTGCCGTCACTCAGGGGTTGAATATTCGCGGCATGGTTATCGGTGAGGCCGTGGCGCCAGGCGTCCCCTGGACACAGGTTCTCGATGAAAAAAAATGGGTGATCCTTAAATCGGGCAATTTTGGCAACAGCGATTTCTTTTTAAAAGCGCAGGAGTATTTTCATGACTGAAAACCAATTACGCCAGGATCTGGTGCGCTACGCCCGCTCTATGTATGAACGCGGCTACAGCAGCGGTGGCGCAGGCAATATCAGTTTAAAATTGCCGGACGGCACCGTGCTGGCGACGCCTACCAACTCCAGCTTTGGCGACCTCGATCCCGACAGCTTAAGCAAGGTGACAATAACGGGCGAGCAGCTGGCAGGCCAGAAACCCTCGAAAGAGATCCTGATGCATCTTGCCATGTACCGCCAGCGTCCGCTGTGCGGCGGCATTGTGCATCTGCATTCACCGTGGCTGACGGCGCTCTCCTGCCTGCCGGACCTGGATTATGAAAACGCCCTGCCGCCCATTACGCCCTATTACGTTATGCGCGTTGGCAAACTGCCGGTGGTGCGCTATATACGTCCCGGTTCGCCGGTAATTGCTGAAGAAGTCGAAAAGCTGGCGAAGGAGCATAACGCTATTTTGCTGGCAAACCACGGGCCTGTTATTTCCGGCAAAGATATCCGCGAGGCGGTATTTAACGCCGAAGAGCTGGAGGAAACGGCAAAGCTTTATTTTATGCTGAAGCCTTTTGGCATGGCGACGCTTACCGCAGAAAACGTCGATGAACTCAACTCCCTGTTCAATATGAAATAACGCCAACGCCTGGGGTAATGCTCAGGCGCTTTTGTACCTGCAAAAAAATAAAAAAGAAAGGGAACTCGCTATGTCTCTGATGCTGATTACCGGGATAGCTATGTTTATCGTGCTTACCTGGTGTTTACTTAAAAACAGTTTCCCCCCCGGTACTCTCTTTATTATCCTGCCGACCCTTGCTGCGCTGATCTGCGGATTCGGCTTTAAAGAACTGGGGGAGTTCGTTGCGCTTGGCCTGAAATCAGTAGTCGGCACCGCCACGCTGGTGGCCTTCAGCGCCATGTTCTTTACGCTGATGAAAGAAGCGGGCGTCTTTGACGTTATCGTGCGTTTCATTCTGCGCTTTGTCACCCCTTCTACTTTTTCCGTGCTGCTGGCCACGTTGGTGATTGCCTCGGTGTGCAGCCTGGACGGCAACGCCTATGCAACGCTGCTGGTAACGGTGCCAGCGCTGCTGCCGCTTTATGAGAAAATGAATATCAGCCGCAAAACCCTGCTGCTGCTGATCACCGTCGGCGTTGGCGTAACCGGCATCACTCCCTGGGGCGGTTCGCTGAATCGCGCCATCGCGGTTACCCACCTGGATATTCTCGAAGTCTATTACCGGCTGCTGCCGTTACAGGCCGTGCTCTTTGTGCTGGGCGTGCTGCTTTGCTGGATAATGGCAAAAGTGGAAAACCGTAGCGGCTCAGGGATTTCACCTGCTGCCTTTCAGGTTATGCGCCAGGAGATGCTGCAACCCAAAGAGTCAGGTAATCCCTGGCTGCTGAAGCTAAATTTCGCGCTGGTTATCGCCACTATTATTATTCTGGTTGCGGGCTGGGTAGCAGGCAATTTCCTGTTTATGATCGCCTTTTCTCTTGCCGTTATTATTAACTACCCCGATGCGAAGCAAGCGCAGCAAAAAATAAAGGAATACGCGTTAACCGTTTTTCCGGTTATCGTGATTTTTTTGGCTATCGGCGTATTTGTCGGCATATTGCAGAACACCGGTATTATAAAAGTGCTGGTCAGCGAGCTGGCGGCGATCTTCCCCGAGAGCCTTGGCCCTTATCTGTATCTGGTTTTAGCCGCGTTCAGCGTGCCTGTTGTCATTCTTATCGGTTCGGATGCCTTTTATTTCGCCCTGCTGCCGTTAGCGGTAGGCCTGGGCCAAAGTTTCAATGTATCGCCGCTGCACGTGACTATAGCTATGCTGATTACCGAGCAGATCGGCCTGCTGCTTAGCCCGGTCATTCCGGCAACGCATTTGGGCCTGAGTCTGCTGAGTTTACGCGTGGATGAGCATCTGCGTCATTCCACTCTTAAAGTCTGGATAATGAGTCTCTGCGCCTTGCTGGCGGCAGTGTTGTCCGGCATCGTGCCGGTTTAGCGACAAAGATGGGAAGCCACAGATAGTAAAATCTTTTGGTTCGGCCATGCTAATCAACAGGAGAAAATGACGTGATCAAAACAGCTTCAGGCTCTTATTTGCTGCATCCGGCAGAGATTAAAAAGTACGATCGCGGCGGCGGTGCCAGCACCACGCCACTGGTAACGGCAGGTATGGGCGCCAGCGCCTTTATCAGCGGCTATACCGAATTTGCCGGCGGCGCAAAGATCCCTTTCCATTTCCACAACTGCGAAGAGAGCGTGCTGCTGGTGGAAGGCCATGCCATTTTCGATATTGATGGCCAGGAGTTTGCCATCCAGCCGCAGGATGTCACTTTTATTCCGGCTGGCGTGGCGCACCGCTTTCGCAACGCGTCGGAAACGGAGCCGATGAAAATCATGTGGATTTACGGCTCCAGAGATGCCAACCGTACGCTGGTGGAAACCGGCGAAACCCGGCCCGTGGCCGCAGAGCATCAAAGCTGATGATGAAAGAAAGATCATGCCGCCGCACCGCCTGTGCGGCGCTGCAAAAACGCGTGAGATCCGCATGGTGAAAGACATTTAAAATAGTGACCGTTTGAGCTATTGACGAGTCACTATGAGCGATTCCATAAGCCAGGCCCGGTTAAGCTATTCCCCTATTCATATCTGAGGGAAAAAAGATGAATCAGCTTGATCGGATGCCCACCGTTAATCGAAAAAAAATAGGTGATACTGTCGTAACGCTGCTCAGCGACGGCTATATAGATGGCTCTTTTACTCTACTTAACGACATCGATGAAGGCCAGGCGGAAACCCTGCTGGCACAGCGCGGCGTGCCGGCAATACCCCGAATAAATATCAACGCTTATGTTCTGCAAACGGCGGAGCATACTATTCTGGTCGACAGCGGCATGGGCGGTCTGCACGGCGGCGGCGGTGATTTACAGGCTGCGCTGGCTGCGGCGGCTATCGATCCGCTGCAAATTGATACCATCCTGCTGACCCATGCGCATCCGGATCATATTGGTGGCCTGATTACACCATCATCAGTGCCTTTATTCCCCAATGTGCAGCAGCTTTTTATTCATGAAAAAGAGCTGGCTTTCTGGGAAAGCGAAACTGCTTTTGCCAGCGTTAATGAGAATATGCGCGCTAACTTTGCCCCGGCCAGGAAGGCGCTCGGCAGCTACAGCGACCGGCTGGTTCCCTTTAACCATGAGGCTATTCTGCCCGGTATTCAGGCGGTGCCGCTGTTTGGCCACACGCCAGGACATTGCGGCTATCTGCTGGGCAACGAGCGGGAATCGCTGCTGATCTGGGGCGATATCGTGCATTTTCCGCATATTCAGACGGCACAGCCTGAAGTCACTGTCGCTTTCGACAACGACCCAGCCGCCGCTGCACAGGCGCGTAAAGCAATTCTTGAGCGCGCAGTCAGCGATAATCTGACCGTGAGCGGCATGCATTTTAATACGCCAGCCAGCGGCACGGTACGACGCGAAGGAAGAGGCTATCGCCTGGACTACGATTTTTAATTCGTCGCTTTCGCTATTGCCGGTAAGCGGCGTATATTGACGCCACTTAATACGAAAGGGATAACGTATCTGTATGTCCGGACAACCTGACCCTGTGGTCGAGCAGCTTCTTGGCAGGCTGTTTTCAATGGCAAGCGCCTCGTCTCCTTTGCCCTGCGTTTGTCTGCGCGCGCTGCGAACGCATCAAATCAAAAAGTATGAAGCGGAATGCGCAACCTTCTCTTTTCCGCTGCGAGGTTCTTTTCGCTTCCGTGAGAAAGAGAGTTGGGTAACCGTTAAACCCGGCGAGATGCTGGTAGTGCCGAACGCCAGGAGTCTGGATATTGAGTATGCGACGGAGGAAACCAGCGGCGAGTTTGTGGCGCTGAGCGTGATCCTGTTTGAGGAGCAGCTGGAGGCCGCCCGGCTGCTGCTTGCGGCACCGCCCGTAGCGGAGGTCGGCGCTATTGCTGCCGTTTCCGTGTCTGAAGTGCTTGAGCCGTTAATTCGCTGGAATCAGGCCATGCGCGAGGGAAAACGTCCGTTTGCGGTTCATGCGCTGGTAGAGGTCATTCTGCGGCTTTACATGCTGGGGCATCGTGGTCTGCTGCGCCCGCGCGATCCCAGCCTGGCAATGAAAATCCGCCAGATGATCAGCGATAAACCCGCTCGCCGCTGGACGGCAAGCGAGGTTGAGCAACATTTTGGGCTGAGCGGCCCAACGCTGCGTCGGCGGCTGGCTGCAGAATCCACCAGCCTGCGCGCTATTATTGCTGATGCGCGTATTGCTGTGGCGCTACGCCTGTTGATGGGATCCGATCTCCCGGTCAAAACCGTTGCCGCGCGCGTGGGCTACAGTTCGGTCGCCAGCTTCAGCAGGCAGTTCAGCGACCGCTACGGCATCGAGCCCTCCGGCTTTCGCTAAGGTTTAAGCTCCCGGTAAAGATCCTGCTGCGCAAGAAGCAGGATTAAATTAGCAGTGCAGGTGGAATAAGCCCAAACTCTGAACTATATATTTATCTCTCCAGCTTTTATTTTATATATATAATATTTTAGTTATATCCGGACCTGTTTCCTTTGTGGATTGGACCCACACTCATATTATTTATTTCTTGCCCTGCACCGCCAGAAAAAACCATAGCTATATGAGCTCCTCTCAACAATCAATCCAGATTTCGCGAGGTTTTTATGGAACACCTGAATGTTATTATCACCTCAGACCCTCAATATCCCTGGACCGAAAAAACCGACAATGGCACGTCGGAAAGCGACAGTGCTAAAGAATCGCGTTCAGCAGAATATATTGCTGAACAGTACAGGGATATTAATAATTATGTTGCGAGCTCCACTCGTCCATCGATCGTGCTTATCAATGGCGACCTGACAGCATTTGGGCATGGATGGCAGCGAAAAAAAATGACGGAATTAATGAATATACTCACTCCGCCAATACGTTGGGGATTAGGAAATCACGATATTGAAAATAATTACCATGATACAGCCAACAATGGCGCCGCAACTGACACCATGAGAGACTTTTTAGCTCATTATCAGTCATTATCTCTGAGCAATAAGTCATGGGATGTAAGTATTACCCAAGGTTCTAATAATGTTGATTATACAGGTAGCTTTAACTACTCGTGGGATGAAGGAGACTATCATTTTATCCAGATGAATAACTACCCAGGCATGACCGGATATAATTACAATAAAACCATCATTACAACTGATAAAAGAAAAGTCTATATGCGATGGGATGAAAATTTAATATGGCTAAAAAATACGATTACAAAAGCCATAGCCAGAGGAAAGCAAGTAATTATTAATATACATAAGCCTGACACGTGGCCGAACAGCGCATTGAACGCAATGAAGGCGCTCTTTAGTGCATATAAAGATAATATCAAAGCTATTTTCTGTGGGCATTATCATAAGGTTCGTGGTTACAATGCATCTTATACAGAATATATGGGAGGGGATATTCCCGTTTTTTTATCCGGCTCAGCTTCACAGAAAACATATTTAATAATGGAAAATGACTGGCACGGTCTGTATATTTACCTGGTCACAAATAACAACTGGCGCCAAAGAGAGTTAATTTATGGACCAATGGTCAGCGTAAGCGATAAAACTATTATCCCGGAAATCAACAAAAATAAGGCAGCGACCATTGGCGCGAATTCTTCTCTTACTCTACAAGATATTTATGAATTTCCGGAGCAACTCTTCTCTATAAATATAACCAAACACATTTATGACTGGCAAGTTTATTCAATAAGCCAAAGCGGCAAAGAGAGTAAGCTTTTCTGGAATAAGGACAAAAGTCCGGAATTGATTTTTAACACCGGTAATGAAACTGATTACAGTCGCTGGCATATAGATCGCCATGTGCCTGAAACGAGCCATGTTATTTCCAGCTATGCCAACAGCATCAAGACTATAGATGTTCCGGACTCAAAAACTGAAAATGGCACTGAGCTTGTCATTGACAACCGTACCAATAATGCCAACCAACGTTTTCTTATTGCTGACTCTCGCCTTGGAGAGCCTGTATATATCGCTTCGCTACTTAATCTTTCCGTGGTCATTTCATCCCAAACAGAAAACCGGGATGTGATAGTATACAGTAGGGATGAAGGGGTAAGGCAAATATTTGTATTTATCCGTTGCGATAATAAAGGAAGTAATGTTTATCAAATTGTCAATATTTGGACTGGGTTTGTATTGGCATGGAATACCGTAACAAGTAAAGAAGTATTTTTTCATAAAAATGAATACAAAGATGAACACTACTGGCGATTAGAAATCTACGGCAGTAATAGTTATATTATATCAAATTTCAAAGATTCATCGCTTGTGTTAGATGTCAGTAATGCAAACACCGCTAACGGCACACGCATCCAACTGCATGCCAGAAATGGAAACGATGCTCAGATATTTTCATTAATCAAGCACTCAAACCCACCAGCCGTGCCTGCAATTTATGACCTTACAGCTATTATAACTAATAACCTTGATGGAATTAATGATATTGTAAAAGTAGAAATTACGACCTCTAAGATTATATTATCACAAAGTAATCAAGATGATGCTTTTATACATTTTTACCTGGTCAGGGCCAGAGCTAAAGGCCCCAGCGTCTGGCAGATAAGGAGTAGTACCTTTCCTGGTACCGCAATCAGCCTGTTTAATGATGGGCTTTACCTGTTAGAGAATCATTTTGATGATACTCAGTTCTGGAATATTCATGCAAACACAGGAAATAAAAGCAATGAGCGTTATATTATCTCAAGTTTTTCCAATCCCAACCAGGTTTGGTGCAAGTTGAATACGTTTAACCCGATGCCGGGCCAAAGCAATATGGGCAGGGAATCTTTTTTAACACTGCGCCAAAGGCCATCTTCCGAAGATTATACTGGTTGCATTTTCAATATTGATAAAATATAACCGCTGGATAGACAAATTGTTGCATCAAAGAATTTCTAAAAGGGAACTGCCGCTTTAAGGGCGGCAGTCCAGAAATATCTTTTACCCGTTTTTCACATGAGATTAAATCTCAATTAACTGGCCTGTTTGATACGGCTTACCACCAGCCCACCCACCAACAGCCCTGCCGCTGCCAGCAGCAGCGCTGGCTGTAGCGAGTGGAATAGTGTGACGCTGGCAGAAGAGATCAGCGGCCCTGTCAGCTGTCCCGTAGCGTAGCCGGAGGTCAGCACTGCCACTGTACGCGCTATTGCCCCGCTGGAAACTTCACGCGCCAGCCGCATCGAAAGCTGCATGATGGAGAGAAAACCCAGCCCTGTCAGCAGCGTGGCGATCAGCAAGCCTTTTGCATCCGGGAAAAAAACTACGCTGGCGACGCCTGCTCCCTGCATAACCATTGCCGCAGCCAGTGCTGGCTGTGTGCGCACGCGCGCGGCAAAAGCGATAACCAGCAAAACGCCCGCTACGGCGGCAAGGCCAAACAGCGGCCAGAAGAAAGCGGCCTGATTTCCCTGGGTAAAGATGCCGTGCGCCATTTGCGATAAGAACGTTGCTGGTAAGATGTAGCCAAAGCCCGCCAGGGTATAAGCCGCCAGCAGAAATTTCAGATTGCGATTCAGCGGCGCGGGTTTAGCCGCTCCGCCAGCGGCGGCCAGGGTTTTCGGCAACTTTGCAAATATCGCGGCGGCAGCGATAATTGCCATCACGCCGTAAACCAGCCACGCCTGCGATGAATTAAACCCTGCGCAGGCCATCGCCCACGCCAGCACGCCGGTTAAAGCGATGCCAACGCCCGGGCCGGTAAAAACCGCAGCAGAGAGTTTTGGCGCCTGTTTAGCGGCCAGCACCTGCTGGGTCCAGGAAGTGACGATAATCAACGCCCAGGCACCGCCCACGCCGGAGATAAACCGGAACAGGCATTGCAGCGCGAAGCTGGTGGTCAGGCCGGACAATAGCGTCACCAGCGCCGTTGCCACCAGCCCGGTTTTTAAGTAAAGCGCATGGCTGTTTTTTAGTCTGCTGACGTGAACGGCACCGAGCAAATAGCCGATATAGTTCATCGCCGCCAGAATGCCCGCGCTGGAAAGCGTAAGAAAGCCATCCCCGATCATCAAAGGGATCTGCGGCGTTAAAGAGAAACGGCCAATGCCCATGACGGCGACGAGCGTGATGATGCCCGTCAGCATAGTGCCGAGCGCGCCTGTTTCTGGCTGGCCAGCGCAAGCCTGCTGCGAAGTGGAGTGAATCGACATATTTTTGCTTTGCTCCTGCGAAATGTCTTAATCTGGCGGCCATACTATTTCGCAATCGCTGAATGAAAAATGGGGCGAATTATCCTATGACCGACAGTCATACCCGGGAGCAGCAATAATGCGCAACGAGGATGTAAAAAATTTCCTGACGCATCATCGCTCGCGCGTAAATCCTGAAGTTTATGGATTTTCTTTACAGCAGCGCCGGGTAAAAGGCCTGCGCCGGGAAGAAGTGGCGCAGCTCGCCGCCGTCAGCGTCAGCTGGTACACCTGGCTTGAACAGGGACGCGATATCAGTATTTCGCCCGCCGCGCTGCAGCGAATTGGCAAGGTGCTACAGCTAACGCTTACCGAGCAGAGTTATCTGGATGCGCTAATTTTTGGCGCTAAAAGCCAGCCGGAACCCGCCGCTATCCCACATGAGGTAAAAGTGATGGTGGATGCGCTGTCGCCGCATCCCGCTTTTATCCGCCGTGCCAATATGGATATTCTTTACTGGAACGAGGCGGCCAGCAGCCAGATTTTTGACTGGTCGCAGATTGCCGAACAGGATCGCAATTCGCTTAAGCTGATGTTTATCAGCGACGAGTACAGGCAGAGGATCCATCAGTGGGAGCTGGCGGCAAAGCATACGCTGGCGGCCTTTCGCACTTACTATGTCGCCAGCAACCATGCGGAAGATTTTGAGCAGGTGATTGAGGATCTCACGGCCCGCAGCGAAATTTTCAGGAGCATGTGGCATCGCCAGGACGTCAGTAAATTCGGCGCGGGCAACAAGGCCATTATTGATAACAAGGGCAAAATCACTCACTACACCTACAGTGCGCTTGAAGTAGAAAGCGCGCCGGGCATCTTTTTGATTTTCTATCTTAGTCGCGCCGGGCAATAGCTAATACCGCCGGAAGTGACGTTGTCACGACCGGCCTTTGCCATCGCTAGACTTCCAGCCCGGCTTTATACTGGCCCCATCTTAGCGTGGAGTTGACCCCGAAGGATAAAAACGGCTGCGGCGGCGTTCTGTTTGGGCCCGGCGATGCCAGCAAAAAGTCGATTAGTTCATTGCGTTCGCCTGCGATCATATCTGCCAGCAGCTTGCCGGTAGCCGTACCGCGCGTGATACCCAAACCGTTGCAGCACAGTGCGCCATAGACGTTGGGCGCCAGCTTGCCGAAGAAGCCCTCATGGTTTTCCGACAGGCAAATCGCCCCGCTCCAGGAGTAGTCAAAGCCGACGTCTGGCAGCATCGGAAAGCGCCGCTCAAAGGATTTGCGGTGAGTTTCAATAAACTGCTGCAGATATTTCTCGCGCGGGCGTCCGTCCGGATGAAAGCTGAAGCTGTTACGGATCAGAATGCGATTATCCGGCGTGCGGCGCACCGTGCTGCCAAAAGGATGTGCCGGGATCACGCCCCACACCGGCTTGCCGCCGAGCTGCGCCTGCTCGCTTTCGCTAAGCGGACGGGTCAGGCTACCGTAGAGAAAGGTTGGCAGCAGACGGCCCTGCAGAAAACCGAAGTGCGAGGCAAAAGCGTTATTCGCCAGGATCAGCTTGTCGGCAATAATATGGCCTTTGTCGTGGCGCAGCGTTATTTTATCGCCGTAGTTAATTGAAGAGATGGGCGTATATTCGTAAAGCGTGACGTTGGCGGGCAGGCTGTCCGCCAGCCCTTTCACCAGCGCGGAAGGCTGCAGTAAAATAGTGCCGGGAATATACAAAGCTTTTTTATAATAAGAAATACCTATATGTTGCGGTAAGTCTTTTCCTTCAATCATTTGCGTTTCGCGGCCAATCTTTTCCAGCCCTTTGCGATAGGCCTCCAGAATGGCCATGCCGGATTCACTGACCGCAGCCTGATATTTACCTGCTTCGTTCATCTGGCACTGGATATTATTTTCCTGCACGATATCGCGCAGATAATCCTGGCCGAGCGTATTTAGTTTCAAAATAAGTTTAGCGGTAGCAACGTCGCCGATATAATCTTTTGCGCCGATATCGTGCGGGACATCAATCGCAAAACCGGCGTTGCGTCCGGAGGAGCCGAAACCGACTTCCTGCGCTTCTGTCAGCACTATTTCGTCATCAGGAAAGTTCAGCGCCATCTGTCTGGCGGCCGCCAGGCCGGTTAATCCGGCGCCAACAATGACCCAGCGCGCATGCTTTTGCCCGACGTGCGCGGGACGTGGCGTCCGGCTCGCGCTGGTGTGATACCAGCCCGGCAGAGCATCGTCGGCAGGAAGAGAAGTTATCTTTTGCAATTCCGCTACTCCAGTACGTTTTATTTATCTCGCCCGCACGGCGTTATTCTGCGGGCAAGGCAGGATGAATTTATTTTTCCAATAGCTCGGCATATCTGACAGATGAAAAACCTATGGCTATTTTTACCTGTCAGCTTTGCGCAGCCTGTTTTTGAATTTTCGCGTTGGCATAAGGAATATAATAATCAACCCGGCACTTTATGTATACTTATTGTATACGCAAAATACAGAAATTTGCATAATTGTGATGAATGTAGCGTTTGTTATTTTACCGGCAGCGTACATCACTCCGACTGGAATAAAAACCAACGAGTTCTGTTGATAATAAAGTAAAGCTGCCGACAAAAGCCGGCAGGCCTGTCAGATTTTGCTTTCCGGCATTTGAATAAGGTCGTCCGCGTGCAGTCCCTGTGGCGCAATAAACATTTCCATGTTTTCGCGTGACAGTTCCCAGTGCTCAAAAACCAGATCCACTACCGTACGTTCATCGCGTGCTTCGATTGCCGCGATAAAAGTATCATGATGGTCGGCGGCAAGCTGAAGACGCTGTTCCATATCTTCATTACGCGGCTGGTAAAAGGTGTGACCAATGCGGCAATGGTCGATCAGCAGTCGGCCCAGGCTGGGTTGCAGATAGGGATTGGCCGCCATTTCGCCCATGATTTCATGAAAACGGTTGTTTTCCAGCGCCAGCGCATCCACCTGGCGAGCCTGCATCGCTTTACGAAAGCGCTTTTGCGTCTCTTTCAGCATTTTTAGCTGCGCCGGCTTGTAGTTCTGCACGGCAAGACGTCCAATAGCGGCGTAGATCATTGGCGCCACCAGAAAGAAGTTCCGCAGCGTAGCGTGGTTCATGGAGATAACCCGTACGCCGCGCTTTTCCACAATTTCCAGATAGCCTTCTCCGGCCAGCCGCTGGAAGACTTCCCGTACCGGCGTACGCGATAAGCCATACTGCGCGGCCAGGCTGGTTTCATCCAGCACTTCGTCGGGATCCAGCTCCATGGTGAGAATAAGGCGTTTTAAATCCTCGTATAGCCCGGCTTTGCCTAATTTCACTGCTGCCTCCTGAACGGTGTTTAGGTTAAATGCGCACTGAAATGCGGCATCAGGCTGAGTAACTTACCGAAAAAGGCGCTTTACGGCAAAATATCTGCCTGGCCTTAACGGGATTTAATTTCCGTTGCCGTCTGGTAGATCATTTGCAGCATAGGTTCGGGATCGTTATCCGGCGTATTGCGCAGTATTTCCTGGCGCAGCCAGGCAATTTCGCTCTCCGCCGTCTGGAAAAAGCTCTGCTGCGCCTTTTTTAGCCAGCGCATAATAAAGGCGTTTTTCTGCCGGTTCGAAGTAATTCTCCCCTGCTTGCGCGACAGGCTGACCGCCACCAGGATACAGAAATAAAAGTGGATCCGGTGGTCATAATCTTCCCGAAAACAGTTCCAACCCTCATTTTTCATTGCGCTGACCTCAGCGGGCGTTATTAAAGAGGCCTGCCGCAGGCGGCAGGCTGTCGGTGTTAATCATCTTCATCCGACATATCAATCCAGATGGTTTTTAACTCAGTGTACTGATCCAGCGCGAACGCCGATTTGTCGCGGCCGCCAAAGCCGGACTGCTTATAGCCGCCAAACGGCGTGGTAGCATCGCCTTCGCCAAAGCAGTTAACGGTTACGGTACCAGCACGTATTGCGCGCGAAACCCGAATAGCGCGCTTGAGCCTGCTGGTATAGACCGATCCAGCCAGTCCGTACTGCGTATCGTTGGCCAAAGCTATAGCTTCCGCTTCGGTTTTAAAGGTTGTTACGCAAAGCACCGGACCAAAAATTTCTTCGCGGAATAGCGCGCTTTCCGGCGTGACGCCATCAATGATTGTTGGCTGCACATAGATGCCGTGCTCGGTATTACCACCCTGAACGATACGCAATCCCTCTTTGCGCGCTGTTTCCAGATAGCCGCTCACTTTAGTGAAGTGATCTTCTGAAATCATCGTGCCGAGCCGATTCTGCGGATCGAGCGGATTGCCCATGCGCCAGTCGCCAATCTGTTCCGCTACGGCGGCCAGGAAGCGATCCTTGACGCTCTCGTGCACCAGCAGCCTGGAGGTGGCCGAGCAGTTCTCGCCCATGTTCCAGAAAGCGCCGTTCAGCACGTGTCCGGCAACGGCCGCTATATCATCAACGTCATCAAAAACCACCGCCGGATTTTTACCGCCACACTCCAGCACCACTTTTTTCAGGTTGGATTCCGCCGCGTAATGCAGGAAGCGGCGGCCGGTAGCGGTAGATCCAGTGAAGCTCACCATATCGATATCGGCGTGCAGCCCGATTGGCTCGCCCACATCCTTACCTGTGCCGGTGACGATATTCAGCACGCCAGCCGGAATGCCTGCTTCAAAAGCCAGCTCGGCTACGCGCAGCGCGGTTAAAGAAGTTTGCTCTGCCGGTTTGACTACCACCGAGCAGCCAGCCGCCAGCGCCGGGCCGATTTTCCATGCCAGCATCAGTAGCGGAAAGTTCCACGGCAGCACGCAGCCAACTACTCCAATTGGCTCGCGCACCACCAGCGCCATCGCGCCATTTCCTGTTGGTGCCGTGTGGTCGTAGAGCTTATCCGTCGCTTCCGCATGCCATTTGATAACATGGATAGTTTCCGGCACATCCACCGCCAGGCATTCGCCGACCGGCTTGCCGCTATCCAGGCTTTCCATTACCGCCAGCTGGTTCGTTTCCCGCTCCATCAGCTCAGCCAGTTTTAGCAGCGCTGCCTTGCGCTCGCCCGGCGCCAGTTTGCTCCAGCAGCCCGATTCAAAAGCCTCTCTTGCCGCAGCAACCGCCTTATCCACATCACCACTAGCGCAGGCCGCAATATCGGCCAGCTTTTCACCGGAGGCCGGATTGGTGGTCGCCAGCGTTTTGCCAGAGGCGGCTGGGGTAAAGCGGCCATTGATGAAGGCTTTATCGGGAAGCGTCAGTGAGTTCGCTAACTTTTCCCCTTCGTTTAGCGTTTGTAATTCTGTCATGCCCTCTCCTTACAGTACGGTAATAGCGGCCACGTTGCGTTTCACATCGGCGACGACCTTTTGCAGCTGCGCTTTCTCTTCTTCTTCCAGCTCCAGCAGCGGCGCGCGTACCGGCCCGCTCGGTAATCCGGCCAGCTCGCAGCCGTATTTAATAGACTGGACGAATTTGCCGCCGTCGAGGTAGTTCATCAACGGCATCAGCGCAGCCATGATCCGGCGGCCTTTATCGAAGTCTTTTTCGACTACGCAGGCGTTATAGAGAGCTACATGCTCACGCGGAATAAAGTTGGATCCCGCGCATACCCAGCTGCGCGCGCCCCAGGCGAAGAATTCCAGTGCCTGATCGTCCCAGCCGCAGGAGAGCGCGATATTGGGGAATTTACAGGCCAGCAGATGCAGATTGTTGAAGTCGCCGGAACTTTCTTTGATCGCTTTTACGTTAGCGGAGCGGCTGACTTCGCGGAAATAAGTCTCGCCCATAGTGATGCCCATACGGCCCGGATAGTTGTAAAGCATGATTGGCAGCTGTGCCGCCTCGTCCACCCGCAGCGCGTGATGGGCGTTTTCCAGCTCGGTTGGCAGCGCGTAAGGCGGCGAGGTTACCAAAATGGCATCCGCTTTGTTTTCACGGGCGTGTTTGGCAAAGCTTATCGCGTCTTCAGTACGGATAGCGCCCGTGCCGACAATCAGCGGCAGGCGATTGCCAATCACTTTTCGCGCATGCTCTACCAGAGAAAAACGCTCTTCTGCGCTCTGGGCATAATATTCGCCGGTCGAGCCGCCGATGATAATGCCGTGTACGCGGGCTTCGATCAGCGATTCAAGTACTTCCGAGAAACGGGCAAAATCAATGGTGCCGTCGGCGGCGTAAGGCGTTACGGTCGGAGTAAAGATACCTTCGAATGTCATCACTGTTTTCTCCATCAGAGTAATTTCATCCCGCCGGGCGAGATGTTGCTTTTGTTAACAATTTGCATAGCGCCGCGCTCAGGGTCAACCACCGACAAAAATTTGTATACCTGGAAAATACAATGTAAATACCAAAGTGCAGAAGAATCCTACATAACGCTAAAATTAATTTATTTAAAAACAAATGTTTAAATAGTTAATTCTGCTGAGCTAATTTTCTATTTGATTTCAGATAAAGATCACAATCCGGCATTCTGATGGCGGCGCACATATTTACAGGCCGCCTCAGGAAGCTTAATTTTATGGCTGAATTTAACCTGGATTTAACAGGGCGGTAACTGAGCCGCCTGGCTGAAAGATCCTGTACAGAGGTAGGCTTTATGCCGCAAAAGAAAGCGACGCTGATTGGCCTGTTTGCCATTCTGCTCTGGAGCTCAATCGTAGGCCTGATTAAAAGCGTGAGTGAAGGCTTCGGGCCGACGGGCGGCGCGGCGCTGATTTATAGCTGTAGCGCGGCGCTGCTGCTGTTTACCGTAGGCTTTCCGGATATTCGGAAATTCCCGCGACGCTACCTGATTTTCGGCAGCTTGCTGTTTGTCTGTTATGAGCTTTGTCTCTCGCTGTCGCTCGGCTTTACGCACAGCAGCCGCCAGGCGATCGAAGTCGGTATGGTTAATTATTTATGGCCCGGCATGACAATTGTGCTGGCGGTAATGGTTAACCGGCAAAAAACCAGCCCGCTGATTATTCCGGGCGTTATTCTCGCGCTGGTTGGCATCTGCCGTGTATTAGGCGGCGATCAGGGTTTATCGCTGGCGGGAATTAAAATGAATATTGCCGATAATCCGCTGAGTTACGGGCTGGCGTTTATGGGCGCGGTAATTTGGGCTGTTTATTGCGTAGTCACAAAAAAAATTGCCGGGGGAAATAACGGCATTACACCCTTTTTTATGCTTACTGCGCTGACTCTGTGGGTGAAGTTTTTCTTTTCACCCCAGCCAGAATTTATCTTTTCCAGCGCAGTGCTGCTGCATTTGGCACTGGCGACGATAGCGATGGGCGGCGGCTATGCCGCATGGAATACCGGTATTCTGCATGGCAACGTGACGCTGCTTGCCACTGCTTCGTATTTTATTCCCATTATTTCGTCGGTACTGGCCTCGGTTATCCTTGACGCGCCGCTGACGCTGGCCTTCTGGCAGGGCACAGCGCTGGTTTGCCTCGGTTCGCTGCTGTGCTGGTGGTCAACCCGCACCAGCGTAATACGTAAGGTCCCAGGGTAATTTTAAATTTCATAGCGGGAGGCTGAAGCGCCTCCCATTATTATAAGTAAATATTTTCACCCTACAATTAAGCACCGGAGGAAGTCTCATCACAAAAAACTATTATTAATTTTCATTTATCACGAGTATAAATTTGTCCGCCACGGATAATACTTAGCTATTTCACCTGCTTATTATATTTTGGTTCTGTTAATTGAGGTGGCTCTGCGGCCATAAGTAATGACTCTTGCTTATTGCGCGTTCCTGTTTCCCTTTTTATTTAACAGCACCCAGGAAAAGACAGGAGCAAACTATGTTTAAAATCTCTGTTGAAGATGTGCCGCTTAACCGTTTTCATCGGCTGCTGACCGTGCGTTCCGGCGGTGGCTCATTCGTTGACGGCTACGTGCTGAGTATTATCGGCATCGCCATGACCAAAGTTTCTCCGGCGCTGGGATTGACGGCGTTCTGGGAAGGGTTGATCGCCGCTTCGGCGCTGATCGGCATCTTTTTCGGCGGCTTTATCGGCGGTGCCCTGACCGATCGTCTGGGCAGGCGGCTGCTCTATTTTGTCGGGCCAACGCTGTTTATTGTTTGCTCGCTGGCGCAATACTGGGTGCAAAGCGGCGAAATGCTGTTTGCCCTGCGCTTTTTAAACGGGGTGGCGGTGGGTATTGAATATCCGGTGGCCACGGCATTTCTGGTAGAGTTCCTGCCGAGAAAATATCGCGGCCCTTGCCTGGCCACTCTGACTATTCTCTGGTTTGCTGGCGCGGCTACCGCCTATCTTACTGGGGAAGCTATCCTGCATTTTGGCGGCGCAGACGCCTGGCGCATTACGCTTGCCAGCACCGCCGTTATTGGCGCGCTGCTGTTTATCGTTCGCCTGGGTACGCCAGAGTCGCCGCGCTGGCTGATTGGCAAAGGCCGTCATGCCGAAGCCGAAGCGATTATCCGTCGCGTTTACGGTGCCGGTTTCAGCCTGGCGAATCTGCCCAAACAGGCAGAAAGTAAATCCCTCTCTTTTGGCAACCTGCTGCATTCGGGCTACGGTAAGCGGATGGCGTTTGTGACCCTGTTCTGGACTTGTTCGGTTATTCCGGTTTTTGCCGTTTACGCTTTTGCGCCTAAGGTGCTGGAAGCGCTGCATCTTAGCGGCGGCTGGGCTTCATACGGCTCCGTCGCCATCACGCTGCTGTTCGTGGTGGGCTGTATTATCGCTACGCGACTGGTTAACGGGTTGGGCCGCCGTAAACTGCTGCTGCACAGCTTTTTGTGGTCGGGACTGGCACTGCTGCTGCTGGGCCTGCTGCGAGAAGGGCCTTCACTTATTATTCTGATTATGTTCGGCGCTTATGCACTGTTTATTGGCGGCGCCCAGGTTCTGCAACTGGTTTATCCAAATGAGATCTTCCCGACAGAGATCCGCGCCGCAGCGGTAGGCGTTGGCACCTCTATGTCGCGAATTGGCGCGGCGGTGGGCACCTGGCTGGTGCCGGTTTCACTCCAGTCGCTGGGTATCGGCACCACGATGTATATTGCTGCCGCCATCACCTTTGTCGGGCTGGTGGTATCCTGGTTCCTGGCGCCGGAAACCGCCGATCGCAATCTTGAGGATGCCGCCTCGCTGGATGACGAAGAGCCGCGTGGTAGCCTGTCAAAAAACAATAGCTGGTAATAAAATCAGGGGCTGTTTCAGCCCCTGAGGTTGATGACAAACCCCAGGTTGCGTTTAAATCTGTGACAGAGCAGCAGAGGCAGATCTGAACACGGACACGCCGTAGATACATCCCTGTAGGCTCGGTTGGCGCGTCCATGCGCCAAACGGTCCGCTTATCCGCTCAGCCTCTGCCGCTATCAAGCTGCGGTGTTGCTGTAAAAAACAGAGGCTCGCCTGAGCTTTTTTAACTTTGTCAGCAGTCTGGGGGCTGTTTCAGCCCCTGCTCACTTCTTCATTAACCGTTCAGCTTCTCTGCGCCGTTTGCGGAACAGGCTGGGCGTCTCGCCATACTGTTTACGGAACCAGGCAATCAGATGCGAGGCATCGGCAAAGCCGGTCGCTATAGCAATTTCGTTGATGCTGAGGCTGGAATCGGCCATTAGCTTGCGCGCTCGCTCCAGCCGCATACGCCGCCAGTAAACCGCAGCGGAATAGCCGGTGGATTTAGCAAAGATTAGATTGAGCTGGCGGAAAGTGACGCCAGCAAATTCCGCTACTTCTGCCAGCGGCACCGGCGAGTCCAGGTGGTGCTTCATAAAGTCGATAACCCGGGTTACCACCTCGTTTTCATAAACGTCAGGCTGGGCCGCCCGGGCTTTTTTCCCTGAGACAGTGGCTTCTTCCACCAGCAAATATTTCAATACTTTTTGCGAGCGAACCAGACCGCAGTGCCGACGAATTAAATCCGCAGCCAGATCGATCGCCGTGCCGCCCGGACAGGAGATAATGCCGCCATCGTTGATATAAGTTTTATCAATGACCGGGATAGCTTTGGGAAAGCGCTGGCGGAACTCGTCGCGGGTAGTGAAATGAATAGCGCAGCGTTTGCCGTCCAGCAGCCCTGCTTTACCTGCAACAAAAGCGCCGCTGCACAGCGTGATGATAGGAATATTGCGCGCGTGCAGCTCTTTGAGCGCTTCCGTCAGCCACTCCGGCGGATTGCGGGTTTCTTCCAGCAGCCCGCCTGCTACCACAAAATAGTCCCAGCGCCGGGTGAAATCGAGCGGCGCGTCAGGCGAAACGGGCAGACCGCAGCTGGCGGTTACCGGCTGGTTGTCGCAGGTCATCCACGCCCAGCGGCAGAAAATTTGCCGGCTGCCGAAAGATTCATCAGCCGCGAAGCGCAGCGACTCGACCAGGCCCGCGACGGAGGCCAGGGTAAAGTTTTTGATCAGCAAAAAGCCAACCGTCAGATCGGGCTGCGGCCCGGTGTCATGCTCAGCGGGCGCGTTCATCGGTTTCCTGCACGCCGCTCAGCTTGCTCAGCAAGCGCTTCAGGTCGGCAATATCCTGCTCGTTAAGGCTCGCCGTTATCATTTTTTCCGCGCGCTTCGCCTGTTCCACCATGCTTTGCAGCATTGCCTCGCCATCCGGCGTCATTGAAACCAGCTTGCGACGACGATTGGCGCTGTCGGTAACGACGTTCAGCAGGCCGTTTTTACGCATGCGATCGATGATATAGGTGCCGGTGGCCTTATCAAATCCCGCACGGTTGCCCAGCGTTTGCTGATCGCATTCGCCGTCTTCCGCCAGCACCACCAGAATGGCGTATTGCACCGCCGACAGCCCGGTGTCCACCGATTGCGACCAGCAAAATGTCGAATATTGCCCGGCACGACGCACAAGGTGCATCAGGGCGCTGTCGCCGTGCGGCCACAAAGGCGCAGCGAGAATGGAGCTGGGATCCGCGTTCATAAGCCTGCTTGACTCCTGAAGATAAAACAAATAGTTTGAATTCGAACTGTTCGTTTACGAACTTTAACCTGAAGCGGGCCAAATGGGAATCCGCTGCGGCAAAATTACCCTGCGATTGACTTTGAGGCCAGGAGAACCTGATGAAATATTATCGCGATTTACGCAGTTTTATCGCTGCGCTGGACGATCTGGGCGACATTATGCACGTGCGCCGCGAAGTGGACTGCGATTATGAACCTGCGGCTATTACCCGACGCAGCTGTGAGATCCAGTCACCTGCGCCGTTGTTTGAGCAGGTTCAGGGCGTGGCGCCCGGCTTTCGTCTGTTTGGTGCGCCAGCCTCGCTCTCTTCTCTGCCCGCCATGCCCTATGCCCGCGTAGCGATGTCGCTGGGATTGCCGCCCGCCTCCAGCGGCCCTGAAATCATCGAAGCACTCTCTGCCGCCCGTAGCCAGCCCGGTATTCCGCCGGTGCGCGTCGAATCTGCCGCCGCGCCGTGCCAGCAAAATATCCTGCGCGGCGAAGAAGCCAGCCTGGATCGTTTTCCCATTCCGTTCGCTCACGACAAGGATGGCGGCCGCTATGCCAATACCTGGGGCACGCTGATTGTGAAAACGCCGGACGGCAAATGGGTTAACTGGTCAATCGCTCGCGTAATGAAAGTTGACGGCAAGCGTATGACCGCGCTGATTGTGCCCAGCCAGCATATCGGGCAGATCTGGGGCGAATGGGTAAAAAAAGGCGAGCCTATGCCCTATGCGCTGGTTCAGGGGCCCGCGCCAGCTATCTCCTGCGTTTCCGGCATTCCCATTCCTGCGCACGCCGACGAGGCTGATTATACAGGCACGCTGGCAGGTGAACCGGTTGAAGTGGTGAAAGCGGTCAGCCTCGATCTGGATGTGCCCGCCACTGCCGAAATCGTGATTGAAGGCCATGTTTCCATCACGCGTGATTGTATGGAAGGCCCTTATGGCGAATACGGCGGCTATCTCGGCGAAGGCTCTTCGGCACAACCCACCTTTCATGTGGAAACTATTACCTATCGCGACGACCCAATCTGGCCAATGTCAATTACGGGCCGCCCTACCGATGAGTCCCACACGCTGTGGGCAATGGGGCTGGCGGCTGATGCGCTGACTTATCTGCGTGAAGCAAAGCTGCCGGTCAAAACAGCCTGGATCCCGGAGGATTCCGCCGTACACTGGCTGCTGGTCGTGATGCCAGAGAACTGGCGTGAACAACTGCCGGAAACAAGTAGCGAAACGCTGGCGCAGCGTATTGGCGAGGTGCTGTTTAAAACAAGCTCGATGGTATTTATTCCGACCGTGTACGTAGTAGATGAGGATTTTGATCCCACTAATTTACGCGAGGTTGCCTGGGTTCTGGCAACACGTGTTCATCCTACAGGCCGCCGCGCGGTATTCGAGGATCAGCGCGTTATCAGGTTGCCGCAGTGCTACGAAGAACGAGAGTATGTAGACGGCAAAGGGCCAAAGGTTGTTTTTGATACTTTACAGAGCATTCGCCATCGCCACGCTTCTTTTGCCGAAGGCTATCCCGAAGCCGTTCGCCAGCGAGTACTGGCAAACTGGCCGGATAACTAGCGGCTCGATACCATGATTCATTTTTTTTGAACAAGAACGACAAAAGTCCCGGCTTTTAACCGGGGAATATCAGGCTTATTATCCTTCCCATCAAGGCAATCCGCCTTTAAATAACAAAATACCCAAGGAAATAAGCATGAAAAACTTCAAAAAATTAGTTGTTCTGGCCACTCTGTCTCTAATCTCTTCCGCCAGCTTCGCTCAGAGCGTCACCGCCTGTGCCTCTACGCTGGATGCGGCTGAAGCGCAGATTTCCGCTCAGGCGCAGGCAGCGGGCGCTTCATACCGCATTACCGAAGCAAACTACAATAACGGCGTGCATATGACTGCCGTGCTCTCGGCAAAAAGCGCGCAGTAAGCGAAAGTAGCAGGCCGCGTTAAGCGGCCTGATATTGATGACAAACCCCAGGTCGCGTTTAAATCAGTGGCAGAGCAGCAGAGGCAGATCGGAACACGGACACGCCGTTAATCCGTCCGTGGAGGCTCGGTTGGCGCGTCCATGCGCCAAACGGTCCGCTTATCCGCTCAGCCTCTGCCGCCATAAAGCTGCGGAGTTGCTGTAAAAAAACAGATGTTCACCTGAGCTTTTTTAGCTTTGTCAGCAGTCTGAGGCCGCGTTAAGCGGCCTGTATTTTCCGTATAAAAATCAAAACCAGGGCTGCAGCGGATCGGCGAATTTTTGCCAGCCTTCCGGCCCCATCGCCATCTCTTCTTCACTCAGCAAAGCCGCATCCAGCTGCTGGCGCAGCCCTTTCTCATCCATAGCGATACCGATGAAGACAATTTCCTGCCGGGCGTCGCCTACGCCAGCCTGCCAGTTTTGCTGGATAAATTGTAGCGCCTGCGGATCCTGCGGCCAGCGCTCTCGCGGCACGCTTGCCCACCAGCTTCCCGCCAGGCCCTGACGGGAAACGCCGCCGGCCTGTGACCAGGAACCGGCGAAACCCGGGCGGTTTGCCAGCCAGAAAAAGCCTTTCGAACGCACCACGCCCTGCATTTCGCCGTTGATAATTTGCCAGAAGCGTTCAGGATGAAATGGTCGGCGCGCGCGATAAACAAAGTTGCCTATGCCATACTCTTCAGTTTCCGGCGTGTGTTCGCCGCGCAGTTCCTGCAGCCAGCCCGGCGCCTGAGCGGCCGCGTCGAAATCAAAGAGGCCGGTATCCAGCACCTGCTCAAGATCCACTTTGCCAAATGAAGAAGCGACAATTTTCGCCCGTGGATTCAGCGATTGCAGAATAGCCATCAGGCGCGTTTTTTGCTCGTCGTCAATGAGGTCGGTTTTATTAAGAACCAATACATCGCAGAATTCGATTTGCTCAATAAGCAAATCCACTACGGTACGCTCGTCCTCTTCGCCAAGAGATTCGCCGCGTGATTTAATGCTTTCGCTGGATTCGTAATCGCGCAGAAAATTAAACCCATCGACCACCGTTACCATAGTGTCCAGCGATGCCACCGCTGACAGGCTTTGCCCCTCTTCATCTTCAAAAGTAAAGGTTTCCGCCACCGGCAGCGGCTCGGAAATGCCGGTGGATTCAATGACCAGATTATCAAAGCGGTCGTCCTGTGCCAGCCGATTAACCTCCAACAGCAGATCTTCACGCAGCGTGCAGCAGATACAGCCGTTACTCATTTCCACCAGTTTTTCATCGGTACGCGACAACTCCGCGCCGCCGTCGCGTACCAGCGCGGCGTCGATATTCACTTCAGACATATCGTTGACAATCACCGCTACCCGGCGGCCTTCGCGATTATTGAGGATATGGTTAAGCAACGTGGTTTTGCCTGCGCCTAAAAAACCGGACAGCACCGTAACCGGCAATTTTCTGCAAGGCTGCATTGATAGTGACATAGCTTGTTCTCCTGTATAGCTCAGGATGCTACTTTAATTGTTATGTTATAACATAACAATAACTAATTCTGCCGTTGCTCTTTTGTCAGATAAGGACAGAAGTCATCTTGCCGGGAAAAATGTTATGTTATAACATAATCTAACTTACTGTTACGGAGGGATACATTTTGACTATCAGGTTTAAGGCAGGCGCGCTGGCGCTGGGCGCTTTACTTATCAGCAGCCAGGCTTTCGCCCATGGCCATCATTCGCACGGCAAACCTATGAGCGAGGTCGAGCAAAAAGCAGCCGATGGCATCTTCGACAATCAAAACGTAAAGGAAAGAGACCTGGCAGACTGGGATGGCATCTGGCAGTCAGTTTATCCGCTGCTGACCAGTGGCGAGCTGGATCCGGTATTACAGAAGAAAGCTGAGAAGGATAAAAGCCAAAGTTTCGACCAGCTAAAGACGTATTACCGCAGGGGATACGCCACCGATATTGAAAAAATCGCTATCGAAAATAATGTGATTGAATTTACCCGTGGTGGCAAAACCAGCAGCTGTAAATATCACTCTGCCGGTTATAAAATCCTGACCTATGTTTCAGGTAAGAAAGGCGTCCGCTATCTTTTTGAATGCAGCGATGCAGCCAGCACAGCGCCAAAATATATTCAGTTCAGCGATCATACTATTGCGCCGCGCAAGTCGGCCCACTTCCATCTTTTTATGGGCAATACCTCTCAGGAAGCTTTGTTGCAGGAAATGGATAACTGGCCGACTTATTATCCCTGGCAGTTAACCAACGCTCAGGTCGTCGATGAGATGCTGCATCATTAAAATCCCGCCGTCGTACAGCGGCAATAAAAAAGCCCGGTGATTGCACCGGGCCAGGTTTTTATCCGTGGAAAACGGGCAGCCAGCCCAGCCAGCTTAGCGTCCAGGCCAGCACGTTAAGCGCGCCGAAAATCATCACCAGGACAATGGCAATATTTTGCCTGCCAACGTGCGTCGTCGCTTCCGGAAACTTTTGCTGCGCCTTGCGCGCCAGCAGCGCGGGGACTATTACTGCCCACAGCGTGGCGAAAAGTCCGGCGAAGCCTATAGCGGCAATAAAACCGTTCGGGAACCACATGGAAGCGCACAGAGCGGGTAAAAATGTCAGGCAGGCAGTTTTAAAGCGACCAAAGCGCGTATCCGCCATCTGCAGGCGATCGGCGATAAAATCAAACAGCCCTGCCGTTACGCCCAGGAAAGAGCAAATTACCGCAAAGTGGGAAAAAACGTCCATCAGCAGCGCCAGCGCGCTAACGTGCAGATAGTGACGTAAAGCCGTCATTAGCGCTTCTATATCGCCGCCCGCGTCGATAATTGCGGGAAACGAAGCACGTGGCAGATTACCCATAGTGCCGGTCATCCAGAACAGGTAAATCACCAGCGACATAAAGGTGCCAAGAATTAGCGCGCGATTAACCTGCTTTTTATCACCTGCGTAGTAAGTTACCAGACCGCTGATATTGCCGTGATAGCCAAAAGAAGCAAGGCAAAATGGCAGTACCGCGAGCGTATAGGGCCAGTAAGATTGACCAGCAGCGCCGCTGTTGAACAACGTGGAGGCGTTCAGTTGCGTTAGTAAACCGCCGAAAAGCGTTACCAGCAGCAGGATTTTCGCCAGTACGCAAAAGGTCATTAACCGGCTGACGCCCTTGGTGCCCAGCCAGACCACGACCGCTACGCACAGCGTCAGGATAATTTTTGCTTCCGCTACGGAGAGATGTAGCCCGGCCCGGTTCAGGGAACTTTGGTAAACCGGCCCGCTGGCGGAAATATAGGCATAGGTGAGGATCCCCAGCACGAATAAAATGCTCAGCCCGTTAACTGCTGCCCAGCCGCGACCAAGTAGATCCCGCGTTAAAGTGTCAAAGCCGGCGCCCAGCGGATAGTGCTGGCTGGCCTGCACAAACAGTAGCCCCGTCAACAACATACAGACCCAGCTAAACATTAAGATCAGCAGCGACCAGCCATACCAGGCACCAGCCATCACCACGGGAAGCGTAAACATCCCCGCGCCAACCACCGTGCCGCATATGATCATCGCGCCCCACCAGACCGATGGTCGGCGGAGAACCAACGAACTCTCCTTCATGATTTTTCCTGCCAGATATAGCCTCAAAGCTGACGATTCTAAAGCAAAAACTTGTTTATAACTTTAGATAAATCCTCTCGGTAACGAAATAATCGTGCCTGTTTGTCGGTAAGCATGGGCTGGCGGCCCTTTTGTGAAGCATCCTCCATGAGATACACCTGCATAATGCCCAACCGGCGGAATGATTTTTTGCGCGCTTAGGCAGATTTTCAACATCAGACTTAGATCTTCGCAGATTAGGGGCTTTGAGGTGCATTCAAAGTGCGCATTTTTTGAAAGCGTGAACGAAATATCAAACGGATAATAAAAGGACTATGGATTTAACCTCAGGAGAAACCCTATGACGACTATCGCCGTCACAACCCGGGCCAACAAGCCTTATCGTATTGTGCTCCCAGAAAAAACGCCTGCAGAAGTTAAATTTCCGTTGAAGGAAAAACTGGTTAATGTAAGTAACAGGAGCGAAGGTTTTAAAAAAACTTACTTCCCTGATGACCCGGATAATAAATGGTTAAATTTAATGAAGAGGATACAGCCGAAAGATATAGATAATTTAGCAAGCAAACTGAAGCCAGCTCTGCGGGACCTTAAGCAGTCGGGCGCAGTAACGGCTTATGAAAAATGGGGATTCGTCAGAAACAAGGTGATGGAGCAGGCAAAGCCAA
Organism: Pantoea sp. sgz302252; assembly: GCF_042610525.1. Classification (GTDB taxonomy): domain Bacteria; phylum Pseudomonadota; class Gammaproteobacteria; order Enterobacterales; family Enterobacteriaceae; genus Erwinia. Next base: position 541,641 of record NZ_JBHDVM010000001.1, on the reverse strand, counting down.
CGCGTCGGGCGCCTGCTATTCCGCAAAAAGCCAACGTAAGCGAACCAACGCGCCGGGCGCCCGAGCTTCCATCGCAAGCCAGGCAATCTGTACGGAAGCGTCCGGCATCTCCGCTTTCCACTCCGGCTAAGATTGTTAAAAAAGATCCTGGTCAGCAAGGCGACGCTGACAAGATATATAACCTGACCACGGCTCAGTTCGAGAGCTTGTTTAATAATACTGCCGATTTTTCGACCCTGGCCTTGCTGAAAGCTTCGGCGGCCGCTGGCAATGAAGACGCTCTGGATTTGCTGCATAACCTGGCATTACGGCAGGATAGCGTGGGCAATTGGGCGGAAACAGCCCTTTTCGCTCTGTTTAGTGGCAAAACGCCGGGCAAAGAAGGCCTGGCTGAAGAAATTCAGCAAACTACCCGCATACTTTATCAGCTTACCGCTAACGGCAATGAGTCAGGCAAATTTCAGCAACCTTCCAGACTACTTTATATTGCCGGTTCAGCGGAGGATGATGCGGCAAGAAGAAAGGCGCTGACACAAATATTTATCGGCAATCAGCAAGCGCAGTCGCCCTATGAGCAAATTGGTGATAACGACCTTTGGGCCGCTAACCGTATGCTAAACAGCGATGAGCTTTATGCCAGCAGCCGACTTTTTGAAGTGCGAAACAAAAATATTTCTGTTAATTACCCGATTCCTTTAATCGATGGCAACGGCAGAAATATGCTTTCTGAGCAGCTTATTGAGAAAATGGTCACAGCTAACGGCGATGCTTTTGGCAAAGTCGAATGTTTCCCGGTAAATACCGGAAATCATTGGCTATTGGTCGCTTTGTATAAAGAGAGCGCTTTGGCGCCAGTAAACAAGGCCGTGGTTTTTAACTCTCTGGGAAGTCTAAGCCCGGGCGTCAGCAATGCTATTCAGCAGGCGCTATCGCTGGCCGGCGTTAAACCTGAGTCAGTCACCACGATTGACCGCCCGCTGCAATCCAGGGTCCCTAACGGCTGTGGCGTATTCGTTAATGAAGCGATTGGCGTTATAGCAGAACATCATACCGATCCCGCAGCGGCACTGGATCAGTTTGTTAGCGATTTCAGTGAGCGTCGCGAACCCGAAAAATTCAATACAGAACGCCGTCGACAAATTTACGAACATGTCCTTCGCCAGAACACGCGGAACAGACGCTCAATGCGGTAATGTCCTGACGGCAAGTCGAAGTCCCGCTTGCCGTGCGAAGTTGTTATACTGCGGCGCACTGTAGAATTCCGGAAACAGGCTATGAGACGAAAAGAGACAAAACAGTTTATCGCAGCGCTGCTGGTGGTGCTGGCTATCGCCCTCGCGGTAATGGCGAAAGTGATGATCGGCGGCGCTATTGATGAATATCACATTCCTCTGCACGACTGGTCGGCAGCTATGCTGGCGCCGCAGCTATTTATGATCGCGGTTTACTCTATGGTGTTTACCGGTCTGCTGGCTATTCCGCTCTGGTACTGGTTTCTGGGCGAGAAAGAGCATAACGGCTAAAGTCTCTGCGGCCTTCCGCCGAAGGCCGCAATTATAAACGAACCAGCCCGCCGTCTACGGCATACTGACTGCCGGTGACATACGCCGCGTCATCGGAGAGCAAGAACAGAGCGACCGCGGCCGCCTCCTCTGCGGTTCCGGCGCGCTTAAGCGGCACCTGGCTGACCACAAACTCCTCAAACTGCTGGCGCGCCTCTTCCGGCATAAAATGGCGGAAGTTAGTAGCGATGGGGCCGGGAACCAGCGTATTAGCGCGAATATTGCGTTCCGCCAGTGAGGCTGCCCAACTTCTGACCATAGCCGTTACCGCGCCTTTGGTTGCCGCATAAAGGCTGGTCATGGGCGCCCCTTCATAAACTGAAGAGGAGGCCGTTACCAGCACGGAAGCACCGGTATCAAGGCTGTTTGTAAGCCGGGCCAGCTGCAGCATTGGGCCCCGGACGTTAGCATTCATCATGCGATTAAAGGCGCTGGCCGTTACGGCCTCTGGCGCGCCGACCTCAGCATAGCCTGCGTTCAGCCAGAGCCCATTGAGTCTGCCCCAGCTTTCAACAGCCACACCGAGTTTTTCGATATCGTCTTCACAAGCCGCATCACTATGCAGAATAAGCGAGGATGAAGGCAGCAGCTGTCGCGCGGCCTCCAGCCTTTCTTTATTTAAACCCGTTATCGCAACCTGCCCACCTTCCTGCACGATCCTTAGCGCGCCGGCCAGCCCCATTCCGCTGGAGCCGCCCGTGATCAGGATGTTTTTCCCGCTAAATCTGCCCACGGCTTTCCCCTTTTTCAGCAATTCTGGATTGAATGTACTTAGCACAGCCCGTTCCGTCATCTGTTTCAGTTGGGGACAGTTACAACAGGGTTTATTATTTCAGTAAATACTCATAGGTTACCGAGGCACCGCCGCAGACGATAACCAATACGTTATCCCCGGGCGCAAACGCCATTTTCTGCCCATACAGCAACGCCAGCGAGGCGCCACAGGCAGGCTCGACCAGGGTTCGGTGATCGTTAAGGAAAGCCTTGCAGGCCGCTACCGCCTCTTCGTCTGTAACAAGGTGGCTGCGTACGTCATGCTTTTTGCTGACGTTGAAGGCGTTTTCACAAACCTGACTGGCAGCCAGCGTGGTGGCGATGCCGCTGAGTTTCTCCAGCCTCACCAGCCGGTCTGCTTTTATCGCAGCGTTCAGTGAAGCCGTGCCGTAAGTTTCTGCCGCATAAATTGGCGTCTGCGCCAGGCCGTGTCTTTCCAACCCCTGCGCCACGCCGGAAAGCAAACTGCCGCCGCCAACGCTGAGCACGATTGCGTCAGGCGTTACCTGCTGTGCAACAACTTCGTCTACCAGCCCGCTAATGCCCTGCCACAGCAAAGGATTGTCGAAAGGATGGATATAGACAATTTCTGACGAAGTCATCGAGAGTGCCAGCTCATTGGCTTCCGCCCAGATTTTACCGTGCACGATCAGTTCCGCGCCTTCCTGCTGAATCAGCTGCCTGGCTCTTTCCGAAGTGGTTTCCGGCACTACTACCGTGACCGGCAAATTCAGTTTGCGTCCGCTGTGCGCCACGGCGATGCCCGCATTACCGCCGGAGGAGCTAACAAATCCCTTTGCGCCCTGCTGCGCATAATGCTGGCAGGCATGTCCGGCGCTGCGCAATTTAAAGGATCCGGTCGGCTGCGAGGATTCCATTTTCAGCCAGACGTTGCAGCGGTTCAGTTCACTTAGCGGCTGTGAGTAAAGTAAAGGCGTTTCTATACTGATGGTCATCTTTTCTCTCTGACTGGCAAATGGAACTCTTTGTTATACAGGCGGTTGCCGCTAATGGCTATACCCAGGCGTCTTCTGCGCGGCGCAAACGGGGTTGGCCCGGGTTCAACCCGGCATTGAATTGCGTTCAATGAAGATAAGCCTTTGATTAATAAATATTTCACAGTGCCAAATTTAATCTTCCGCTTTTTATGCACTTTAGCTATTTATTTCACTGCTACGGTTAACAGGTGATTAAAAACAGAGGATAAACGATGAGCAATAAGATTGCGTTAATAACCGGGGCTTCCAACGGCATTGGCTTTGAGCTTGCCAAAGTGTTTGCAAAAAATAACTACGATATCGTGGCGGTAGCGCGCAATGAGGAAAAATTAAATCGGGCCTGCGATGAGCTTCGCCAATACGGTACGCAGATCCATGCTTTTAGCACAGATTTAAGTCGTTATGAGGAAATTGAAGGGTTAAAGCAGCGCGTTGATAAAGCCGGATTTGTTGTTGATGCACTGGTTATTAATGCCGGTCAGGGATTGGGTGGCCGCTTTATTGGCGGAACCGAGCTGGAAAAAGAATTACAGCTAATCCGTCTTAATATTGATTCTTATGTGCATATGGCAAAAATATTCCTGCCCGCGCTGATTGAACGGCAAAAGGGTCATGTGCTAATGACCTCTTCCGTTTCCGGCACCTCGCCTGTTCCTTTTGAGGCGATTTATGGCGCAAGCAAGGCCTTTGTAAACTCCTTTTTCTGGGCGATCCGCAATGAGCTGAAAGGCAGTGGATTGACTATGACGCTACTGATGCCAGGCGCCACGGAAACCAACTTCTTTAAAAACGCAGGCCAGGCCGATACTAAAGTCGGTGCCAGCCAGCCAACCAAACCAGAAGAAGTGGCAGAACGCGCCTGGTATGCGCTGATGAGCGGCCATGAATATGTTTACGGCAGCGACGAGGCTGAACATGAAGGGGATGTGCTGAACCGAATTCAGAGCGAATCGCAAAAGGCGCAGCGTCATCGCCTTGTTTCCGAACCCGGCTCGGCATCTCGCTAATCACTACTCTGCCGGGTAAACCGGCAGAAACTGACTAAATAATGCACTAAAAACAGCCAATGGTTGAATTCAATTAAATCACGCCGTTATATATCCCCGATAATTTTCTGACAATCCGGTTTATTGTTTAATTATTCTCAACCTGATTCTACGCGCCAACACGCGCCGGGAATACCTCCGCGAGCCAGTCGATAAAGACACGCAGGCGATGCGTAACGTGGCGGTTTTGCGGGTAGACCACATGAAAAGGATAAGAAGCCGGTCGCCAGGGCTCCAGGATCTCCTGTAGCTGTCCGCTGCTTAATGCCTCTTTTGCCGCATAGGTAAAGGTTTGCACAATGCCCAGCCCTGCCAGCGCCGCCGCCAGATGCGCGTTGCTTTCATTTACGCCAAGCCGGTGCGCAGTTTTGATTTCTGTTTTCTCGCCCTGCCGCTTGAAACGAAAAGGAAAAGCCCTGCCGCTGTCCGAGGAAAGATAGCTGACCAGACGGTGGCCATTGTTCAGCTCCTGCGGGCTGGCGGGAATACCGTAGCGCTTAAGATAATGCGGCGAAGCGCAGGTGATTAGCGTGGCAAAACCTATCTTACGGGCGACTAACGAAGAATCTGCCAGCGGGCCGCCGCGAATAACGCAATCGACGCTGTCGCCAATCAAATTGACGGCGCGATCCGACACGCCCAGATCGATGCGGATATCCGGGTAGCGAGCCATAAAATCCGGCAGCGCCGGGATCAACACATCGCGCGCCGTAGAGCCGCCCACATCAATACGCAGCTGTCCATGCGGCTGACCGCGCACCGCCGAAAAAGAGGTATCGATATCATCCAAATCCCTCAGGATACGCGCAGTCTTTTCGTAGTATTCGCGCCCTTCCGGCGTTACGGTGACCCGGCGCGTAGTACGCTGAAGTAGCCTGATGCCAAGATGCGCTTCCAGTTCCTGCACCACTTTACTCAGCGTTGCCTTTGGCATGGAGAGCGAGTCTGCCGCGCGGGTAAAATTACCTGCTTCCACTACGCGCGCGAAAGCGCGTATCGCCATAAGTTGGTCCATATTATTTACCGCCATTATTCCCATGCATGGATAGTCATTTTCATTTTACAGGATTTATCAATAAACCGTACAAGGCTACAGTGAATTCATGCCCGGACAGACCGGGCCATCACTTAAAAATTGCGGAGAAGAACATGAACACACTGAATGGCAAAATCGCGTTAGTTACCGGTGGCACTTCTGGTATTGGCCTGGCGGCCGTACAGGAACTGGCAGCCCAGGGCGCCCGAGTCTTTATTACTGGCCGTCGTCAGCCGGAACTTGACGCCGCCGTCGCCGCTATCGGTCCGGCGGCCACAGGTATTCGCGCAGACGCCTCTGTTTTAGCCGATTTGGACAATGTTTATGCCAGCATCGCCGATAAAGCAGGCCGTCTGGATATTCTGTTCGCCAATGCGGGCGGCGGTGATATGTTGCCGCTGGGTGCCATTACCGAAGAGCATTTCGATCGCATTTTCGGGACTAACGTGCGCGGCGTGCTGTTTACCGTGCAAAAAGCTTTGCCGCTGCTGAGTGATGGCGCGTCAGTGATCCTCACTGCTTCCACCACTTCAATTCAGGGCACGGCGGGCTTCAGCGTCTATAGCGCCAGCAAAGCAGCAGTGCGCAACTTTGCCCGCTCCTGGTCGCTGGATCTGAAGGAACGCGGCATCCGCGTTAACGTGGTTAGTCCGGGCCCGGTAAAAACGCCTGGTTTAGGCGAGCTGGTCAGTGAAGAAGAGCGCCAGGGACTGTTTGATTATCTGGCCGCGCAGGTGCCGCTGGGCCGTCTGGGCGAACCGGAAGAGATTGGCAAAGCGGTGGCGTTTCTGGCTTCCGACGCCGCCAGCTTTATTAATGCCACCGAACTCTTTGTCGACGGCGGCATGGCGCAGGTTTAACTACACAGCAAAACGGCGGCGCTAGCGCCGCCGTTTCAGCTTATTTCAGCGCTATACGCACCAGGCTGTCTTTGCCTTTAGTGGTGTCGTCTTTATTGAAGTCCTGCTTGAGCGTGACGTAAAGCGTTTGCCCATCCGGGGAAACCAGCAGGCTGTTCGGGCTGCTGCTGAATGACCAGCTATTCTTCACTGCATAGCTGGTTGCATCCAGCTGCAGCACTTTTTTCGATTCACGCTGGCTGATGTAAAGCTCATTGCGCTTCTCGTTGAATTTAATGCCCAGCGCGTCGCCATCGATGCGATGGATGACTTTGCCGCTGCGCTCGTCAAACACCAGCGTGGTTTTCGCTTTGGAGTTGTCGGTGACAAACAGACGTCCGGTAGCCGGATCTTCCGCCAGGTTCAGCAGCAGATACTCTTTGCCGTCGCCCACGGTCCAGCGCTTTTCAATTTTTTGCGTGTGTGGATTAATTACCAGTACTTCGCCGCCGCCGTTTGCCGCATAGATGCGGTCAGTAACCGGCGACCAGATAATGCCTGTTACCCACTTGCCAGCGTTTTTGATGGTTTTAGTCAGCTTCAGGGTTTTGGCATCCACAACCCAGATCACGCCCGGATCGCCTACGCCGCCAACGTAAAGTTTACCTTCGTGCCAGAAAATCTCGCGCGCGCCGTAGGGATAGCCCTCTTTAGCTTTCTCGCTAAATTGCAGGCGCTGCAGAATTTTGCCGCTTTCCGCATCGACTTTAGCAATAGCGCCATCCAGCGAATTGGTGGTGTAGAAGACGCTGCCGTCCGGATCGACCGCCATACCGAAGTTTTTCAGGTCGGTATGGGTTTCGCCGGTGGTGGCCAGCGTAGCGGGATCCAGGCGGTAAAGCAGGCCGCCGTTAACGTTTTTGAAAGCTTGCGCGCTGGCAACGTAGAGCGCTTTCGGCGTCCATGCCATTTCGTACAATCCATCACCTAACTCGCGCTGGATAACCCGGGTATCCGGCTTCGCCGCTGCGGTGCTGTTTACGGGCGCTTCTGGTTTTTTTGCCGGGGCCTGGCAAGCGGCCAGGCTGAATGCAGCGACGACTGCAAGGGCAGCCTTACGCGGACTAAAAGATTTCATGCAGGACTCCATCAATGGATAAAAAGTCGGTTAGCCGATAAAAAGAATGAGAAGCATACGCATTAGCAAAAGAGATGTAAATCTACATCAGTCAGTTACCGCGGTCTGACGTGAGGTGCCAGCCGCTTTTTTTTAGCAAAATTAACAAGTTGTTACATATTATTCATCAGGCACTTAGAGACTGGTTAAAAGCAAATACTTATCATTCACATTCTCACCTTTTCCCCTCACCTGTTGGTCGAGCCGGGCTGGGTGATATGCGCGTCCTCACGGGACAATAAAAAAAGCAGTGGCCTATCACTTATGAGAATTTTATGGCTTTCAATCGCAGGGAAAATGGCGCGCGGGCGCCAGTAAAAACTTTTACCGTCTCGCTGCTGGCGCTGGCGATCCACACTCAGTTCAATCCGGCACTGGCTGCCGACAACAGCCAGGCTACGCAGCAGGATTTGGTGGTTGAGGCGAATGCCGCTGACGGCGGTACCAGCGAGCAGCAGGATTACAGCGTTAAAACTACGCGGGCGGGCACGAAAATGTTGATGACGCCACGTGATGTGCCGCAGTCGCTTAGCGTGGTAACGAAACAGCGTATTCAGGATCAGAATTTACAGTCGGTCAGCGAAGTTTTGGACAACACCACCGGTGTAGCTTCCGAAATTATCGACAGCGAGCGCTCTTCTTATTTTTCGCGCGGCTTTCAGATTAGCAGCTTCACCTATGACGATATTCCTACCTCCGTTAGCGATACCTGGAACTTCGGCGACGCGGCGGAAGATACCGCAATTTACGATCGCATCGAGGTAGTGCGTGGCGCAACCGGCCTGATGACCGGCGCAGGCAGCCCCGCCGCTTCGGTAAACATGGTGCGAAAACATGCCGACAGTAAAGAATTTACCGGCACTGTTTCCGCCAGCTACGGCAGCTGGAACAAGCAGCGCTACGCCGTTGACGTTTCCGGCCCGCTGAGCGAGTCAGGCAACGTGCGTGGTCGCGTGGTAGCAGGCTATCAGGATCAGGACAGCTGGCTGGATCGCTATCACAAAACCAAAAAGTTTATCTATGGCGTGCTTGATGCCGACCTCACCGATAAGACAACCGTTTCTCTTGGCTACGACTATCAACAAACCAATACCGGCAATCCTACCTGGGGCGGCCTGCCGACCTGGTACAGCAATGGCACACGCACGCATTACGACCGCAGCACCAGCACGGCGGCGGACTGGACACGTTACAATGTTAATTCGCGCAAGGTTTTTGCCAATCTTAACCATAATTTTGACAACGGTTGGCTACTGCGCGTTAACGGCACTCATGCGGAAGAGACCTTTAACGATAAGTTGCTCTACCTGGAAGATTGGCCGGATGAACAAACGGGTGAAGGCACGCTGGGCTTCGGCAGCAAGGACAGAGGCAAGCGCAAGGTCGATTCCATCGACAGCTACGCCAGCGGGCCGTTCGAGCTATTTGGTCGCCAGCACGAGCTGGTAGCGGGCGTCAGCTACAGCCGCCAGCATAATGCCACTTACAGCAGCAACGGGCCTTATAACGAAGGTGAAATGGGCAGTTTCCACAACGGCTGGAACGGTAACGTGGATGAGCCTGAATGGGGCGACTGGTATCAGAATGCAGATGATGTAGTGCGCCAGAAAGCTGTTTACAGTGCGGCACGCTTCTCGCTGGCTGACCCGCTATCGCTAATTATTGGCGCGCGCTATACGCAGTGGAGCACGATGGGCAGCAGCGGCGACGTTAAGAAAAACAATATCACGCCATACGGCGGTCTGGTGTACGACATTGATGATACCTGGTCAGCCTATGCCAGCTACACTTCGATATTCCAGCCGCAGACCTACCGCACCAAAAATGGCGCTTATTTGTCGCCGGTGACAGGCAAGAATTATGAAACGGGTCTGAAATCCTCCTGGGATGATGGCCGCCTGACCGCCACTTTCGCCGTGTTCCGTATTGAGCAGGAGAATGCTGCGCAAACCGATGGCGACAACTACGTTAATAATTCCAGCGAGCAGGCTTACGTCGCGACTAAAGGCGCTGTCAGCAAAGGCGCAGAATTTGAGCTTAACGGTGCGGTGACGGATAATTTGCAGATGACCTTTGGCGCAACACGTTTTGTAGCAACGGATTCTACAGGTCGCTATAACAGCCAGATGCCGCAAACGCAGCTGAAGCTGTTTACTCGTTATCGCGTGCCGACGCTACCGGATCTGACCGTCGGCGGCGGCGTCAACTGGCAGAACCGCACCTTCCAGGACGCGACCGGGCCGGATGGCGAGACCAAACGCCTGTATCAGAGCAGCTATCCGCTGGCGAATCTGTTCGCCCGTTATCAGGTCACTAAGCAGCTGGCAGTACAGGCTAACGTCAATAATCTCTTTGACCGAACTTATACGACGTGGCTAAGCGACTCGGTAGTTTACGGCGCGCCGCGTAACTATGAAGTAAACCTTTCTTATACATTTTGAGTAGCGCCTGAGGCAGCAAGGCCAGAGAATTTTCTGGCCTTAAACGCAAACTTAAGCTCTAAAGCGCTTTTTTTGAAAGATATTTTTCTGAACGTGAACGACAATAATCTTCACACTAATTAGTTCAGGAGGATTTAATGTTTAATATTGGAAAGACAGCGGCAAGCTCAGCCCAGAGAAGCAACCCGGCCTATAGCGACAGCAACAAAACAAACAGCAATGTCAAAAGCTTTGCCAATAAGACTACCAGTGTGCATAACAGCTCTTCCGCTAACTTTAATATAAAAATATCGAACTCATCAAATGTCAGGATAGGTAATACCTATTATCCCGGCGGTTCTTCTTCAGGAAGATATAATTCAACAAGCGAAAAATCAACGGCCTCGGCCGGTGTAAAAAAACCGTCATCGCATTTTAATGATGTCAGGTCTGATAAGCCCGGCACGATAGTTATATCCGGTAAAAGCAATATCCATATTGGTAAGACTATCTATTACAATACAAAAAAATAGCTCCCGCAGGAGCTATTTCAGCGTGGGTCAGAACTTATAGCTGGCGGTCAGCGAGAAATTACGTGGTTCGCCATAAACAATATAATCGCTGACGTTAGTATCATATTCCTTATCGAACAGATTGTTGATATTCGCCTGCAAGGTCAGCTGTTTAGTAACCTGATAACGGCTAAACAGGTTAACCAGCGCGTAGCTGCCCTGCTCCGCGTGCCAGGTGCCGTTGCCTTCCGGCGCTCCGACATCCTGCCAGACGTGGGTCTGCCAGTTGACGCCACCACCCACTGTCAGCTGCTGCAATGCCGGCAAGCGATAGCTGGTAAACAGCTTCAGCGAAGTGCGCGGTAGCTGAGGATTCACCGCCTCACCATCACGATCTTCTGCGATATAGCGAGTGCCGCCTACGGTCATCTGCCAGTTGTCGGTCAGCGCGCCGTTAACTTCAAACTCTACTCCGCGGCTGACGGTACCGGATTTGCCAACGTAGGCTGTATCTGTCGTGCCTGCAATGGTCTGATTGGTGCTCTGCGCCACGTTATCCAGTTCGGTGCGGAACAGCGTTAGCGAGGTGGTCAGGCGGCTGTTAAACCAGTCAGATTTCAAACCGGTTTCGTAGTTTTTGCCGATAACCGGCGCCAGATAGCTGCCATTGACGTCACGATAGCTTTGCGGCTGGAACACTGACGTATAGCTACCGTAGGCCGACCAGTTTTCATTGATATCGTAAATCAGGCCGCCGTAAGGCGTGATGTTGTTCTTTTCCATATCCTCGGTGAGCGTGTTAGTGCTCCAGCGCGTGTAGCGTGCGCCAAGGATCAGGTGCAGCGGATCGGCTAATGAGATGCGGGTCGCTACATAGGCAGATTTCTGGCGAGTTGTATCCTGCTGGGAAAGCGTACGCTCGCTCCAGTCCGTTTCCGGGTATTGTCCGTTATAGCTGTTGAAGTCGCCGATCATATCGGAAGAGATATTTTCGAAGGTGCTGTAATAGGTGTTGCGCTGCTTACTGTAGCTAAGGCCCGCCATCAACTCATGCTGACGGCCAAAGAGTTCATAAGGACCGCTGGCGAAGGTATCTACCGAGTCAACTTTACGCTTGCCAGTGTTGTAACCGGTGCCGCCGATAACCGGATAGTTAGCGTAAGGCGATACGCCCGCGCCGGTATTTTTGTCAAAGTAACCGTCGATATAGAGCTGGCGGCTGTCGAGGAAGGTTTCGTTATGGGTGCCGTTCAGGGTCAGCATCCAGCCGTTATCGAAGCGCTGTTTAAGGTTAACAAAGACCTTTTTACTTTCTTTATCGTTATAGGCCCAGTCCGGCGCGGTGTTGTAGCCACGGCGATAGTGAGTGGCGGAACCATCGGTGTGCCAGCGAGGAACGCCGCTCCAGGTTGGGCTGTCGGCGTTGGTTTCCTGATATTCATAACCAGCGGAAAGCGTGGTGTAATCGCTCAGATCGGCATCAACCACGCCGTAGATAAATTTCTTCTCTGCGCTATAACGTTCAACAAAGCTGTCATTGTGCTGGTATCCCGCCACCATACGGCCGCGCACGTTGCCGGATTCGCTCAATGGTGCGGAGAGATCCGCTACGTAGCGCTGTTTGTTCCAGCTACCGTAGGTAGCAGAAAGGTCGCCGGTAAACTCTTTGCTGTCCGCATGCTTACGCACCATGTTCACAGCTGCTGAAGGGTTGCCTGCGCCGGTCATCAGGCCAGTTGCGCCGCGCACCACTTCAATACGCTCATACAACGCGGAATCTGTCTGGGCATCGCCCAGGTTCCAGCGACCTTCGAATACGGTCGGGATGCCATCGACCATGTAGTTGTCGATCAAAAAACCGCGCGCATAGTAAGTGCGGCGATCCATGTCCGCCACGCTTTGCGATATGCCGGTTGTGTTGTTTAACACATCACCCAACGATTGCAGCTGCTGATCTTCCATGCGCTGCTTGCTGATGATACTGACCGATTGAGGAATATCGCGGGCAATCAGCGGCATTTTAGTACCAGAAGAGGTAACAGGAACGCTGTAATCCGTGGCTGCAGTGTCGGTTGCGCTGTCGGACGCGGCGTTAACCGTTAGCGTCTGCTCTTTTGCGGTTTCGGCTGCTGTTGCAGTCGGCATTTGTAAAGCCATAGCGACCAGTGCGGCAACTACGGAGTAAGAAGTGCTGAACCCTTCTGCCCCGCCGCGCTGGCGGTTTTCCCTGTTAATGCGCTGAGCAAAAAACATCTGTACCTCGAAATTTTCATTATTTATGAGCGGGCTGTGCCGTTCTGCCACTGTTCTGTCCGCCGCTTTTTGCAGAATGGCCATCCGGCTTTACGGCCTTTGATACGGCCATCTACAAATGCGAATGAGAACTATAATTTTTTTTATTTGGCATGTAAAAGATTATTAATGAACTTTTCAAGATTTTGTAAGTCAGGCAGGTTGAGCGCTGTGGAGTCGTCAGAACCTCTGCCTGACTAGTGCTTTCTCTGAGGTTTAACTGAGTGGGAACTAATTGAGTTATTTAGTATGATGTAACTAAAAACAGAGCATATTCTCTCTGTACCATGTTATTCGTGGTAACGGACTTTTTCCTGCTGATAATCTGAAAGGGCCAGGCGCCACACCAGTTTTAGCTAGTAGCGGCGCCCTTGCAGAGGGATATTTAGCTTAAATTACCCCGACTGCCGTGATCGGTTGGCAAAGGTTTAACCATGTTGTGGATGCTCAGGCGATTTCTGCCCGCGCGATAAAACGGCAAATTTCTTTGATGAGCGCAGCGCCCGGCTCTCGTACAGCCGCAAGATGGTCACCTTCCGCTGTCAGCAAGGGAAAACTGCAATCGGCAGCCCAGCGGGCTATGGTCGGATAACAAAGATCTTCCCTGCCAGCCCAAAAAAGCGCGGGAACGGCCCTGCGCTTTAACTCTTCTTCAACTTGCTGCGGTTGCGACAACAAATCAAAAAAAGCGTTGAGGGCTGGTTCTTCCCGGGCAGAAACCCATCCCGCCAACTCAGGCGCAGTTTCACGGGCGAAAGTCATAAATTCAGCAAAGCTCAGCGCGCCATTGGGGCCTTGCGGTAGCCCATTTATGCAGTCCCAGCCACCAATAATCACCGAAGAAAGCCGCTGCGGGTAATATTTTAGCAGGCCAGCCGCCAGCCAACCGCCTGCGGAATAGCCCAGAATATGCGCCTTTGCATAGCCAAGGCGATCGAGGAGAGCAATAACAGCGGTAGCCATCGCCTGCTGGTTGTAGCCGTCGGGCCAGGCGAGACTGTGGCCATGACCTGGTAAATCAGGCATGACCACACGGTAATTTTGGCTCAGGGAAGCTGGCAATCCGCTTTGCTGCCAGCACTTTCCGTCCATCAACAAACCGTGCAGTAACACCACCAGCGGCCCCTTCCCTTGCTGATGAAAAAATAACTCTGTGTTATCAGTCATATAGCAGTTCCGTTTTAAGCTAAGTGAGAAAATACCCTACGCTATTTCTCAGCGTGGCGGAAGTTTTCCCTGCCTGGCGATAACGTTCCCCTGAAGTTAAATTCTACTTTGCGTTTTGCTTAGAATAGTATGATGTAACTAAAGTAGCAGACTGAGAACAATCACCGGCATCAGACAAGTTTTCGCCTTTAGCGCTATTGCTATTACTACGCGGCAAGGCCTGGCGCACCGTGCTTTCCCGCGATGATGACAGGAACGTCTGTTCTTTGCGCGTTTAGCGTAAATAAAGGTAATGAGCGCTATTTTAAGAAGAGACCTGACTGTTTTCGGCAACGCGCAGGCGCTAAAATAGCGTCTTAAAAGCCGCAGAGGATAGTGAGGTATAATGATCTGTCGTTTCACCCTGGCCGTAACCATGGCCGCCATAACGCTGACCGGCTGCACCAGCCATAAAAAAGACGAACCGGCCTCTTCATCGGTGACGGCATCGGCCGCTAACTTTTTTAAAGGCCCGGCACAGGTTTCAGCAGAAGATTTCACCACCGGCCCGACGCAGGTTAACGTTTCTCACGTAACCAGCCGTACGGATGACGGTTCCGCCGTTTACGTAACCGTAGACGGCAAAGACGCCGGCGCGCTGATCCGCGGACAGAGCCTGCAGCTGCACCTGCCTGCAGGCGAGCACCAGGTTGGCGGCTACGTCCCTACCCTGCTCGGTTTTGGCCGCGTAACTATCCCGGCAGTGAAAATCACCACTACCCCGGATAAGGTCAAGCAGGTAGCCTATTCCACCGCCGAGAAAAAGCCAGCCTTTACCGAGACTGATGCTGGCCAGGGCTAAGCCTCTCCGCGTTCAGGGCGGCCATAGTGGCCGCCCTGCAGTGGTTGCTAGCGGTCAAGCGCTACAGAACAGACGCCTTCAATATGCTTCAGGGTTGAATAAAGATCGTATACGGCCATTTTTCTGCGGGTGGTCATTCTCATATGCATAATAATCCGCCCTTTTTTGGCATCGTTTAGATTCAGCGTATCGATATAACACTGCTGCTTATGCATCCGGTCAAACACCAGAGGGATGCTGTCGCTGCTGTCGATGACCAGCCGAACCGTTACCCGATGAATGCTGCCGTCGCTGGCTTTAAAACGCGCAATCACGTGGCTGAACCGGATTGCTATTAAATAGAGCAGCGTGCCGAAAAGCGCGTAGAGATAGAAAGCGGAGCCGCAGGCTATACCTATGCCAGCCGAAGCCCAGATAATGGCGGCGGTGGTCAGGCCCGAAATACCATCGCCCTGACGATGCATAATGACGCCAGCCCCGAGAAACCCGATCCCGCTGATGATTTGCGCAGCCAGCCTCATTGGGTCAGTGCGAATATTGGCTGATATCTCCGCATAATGCTCTGCGGACTGAATAGAGACCTGGGTCAATAAACAGCTGGTTACGGCAATAATGATACAGGTCTTTATGCCTACGGGTTTATTTTTCGACTCTCTTTCCCAGCCAATTACGGCGCCCAGGATAAAGGAGGCGCTGAATTTTACTACTGCTTCCCACTGTTCCAGAAGGATAAGCAAATAATCCGGCAACCCTGCCATAAATCGATCTCCTTCAGGCCGCATCCTGTTCTGCTACAGTGTTAGCTGGTTGCACTTTAGGCTCGTTTTTAAATACCGCCAGGAAGACGATGGCCACGGCTGCCGCAATTGCCATGGGATAGAGCCAGAAAGATTGCCACTGCGGCAGGCTTTCCGTGCCGGTTGCGGTGACGGTGCGGTTAAAAATCTGGCCGCAAAGGGTAGAGGCGAACATTAATCCTATGCCATTGGAAACGATAAAACGTAAGCTTTGTGCCTGAGCTTTGATTTTTTCACCTGCTTTGCTGTCAACATAAATATCGCCAGCGGTAAAGAAGAAATCCCAACAAATGCCGTGCAGCAGCAGTGCGATAACCACAAAAGCCGTACTTTCCAAAGCTGCGGCCTGGGATAATAGCAGACAGCGAATGACCCAGCATATCGCGCCAGAAAGAATCACGACCTTGAAACCAAATTTAATCAGGAACAGGGATAAAAGCAGCATAAAAATGATTTCAGTTATCGAGCCAATCTGCATCATTGAAGCTGCGTTATCAAAACCCAGCGAGCTAATAAACACCGGAATATAAGCGACGTAAGCTGTTTTAGTCACCATTAAAAAGAAAGTGCTGAGCATAAACAGGCTAAAATATTTATCCTTAAAGAGAGAGAGCGCATCCAGGCAAAGCAAATCGCGAATGGCGAATTTATCGCCATGGGCTTTCGGCGGCGTTTTCGGCAGGGTGAAACAATAGAGCCCTAATGCCAGCCCGGCGCCCGAGGCGATATACCAGGTCATGGTACTGCCGGAGTAGCCGAGCTGGCCGAGTATAAAACCGATAGCCATAAAGCCAATAGTGCCGAATCCCCTGACGGCCGGGAACAGTTTTACCCCACTGATATGCCGGAAACTGATACTGTTGGCCAGCGCAACGGTAGGATAAAAAAGCAGCCCGACTAAAAATATTGCCACAATCAACAGCGTTTCGTTACGGCTTTCAAATAGTTGTGGGATTAGCAGCAGCATACCGGCGTTGATTAAATGCAGCGTGCCCATGACTTTTTGCGAAGAGAAAAAACGGTCGGCAATCATGCCGGTAAACAGCGGAGAAAGGATGGTGGCTAAGCCCAAAGCGCCGTAAGCAGTACCAATAATATCGGACATGCCGTAAGTGCTTAAAACCAGCCCCAGCGTCATGCTCCAGGCACCTTGTACAAAATATTGCATAAACATCATCATAAACAGACGGGGTGTCTTTGCCATTTCCATATTAAGACCCTTTTAAATTTCCATTTTCAGGCCGTCCCAGGCGACAAGAATGCCGTGAGAAAGCATAAGTTTTTCCAGTTCCTGATGATTCATTTTGACATTATGAGAAATATGCGACAAAACCAGCTGGCTCTGGTCATCATGGCAGCCCAGTTCTTTTAACTTTTCCTGCGCAGCCAGGATTGCTTCTATACTCATATGATTATTGGGATGGGTTTCGCCATTAAAGCCCAGCGTACATTCCAGCACGGTTAAATCGATATGTTTTCCCGCCAGCCATTGCCAGGTAAGTTCAGGAAACCAGCCTGAGTCATGGCCGTAAAAAAGCGATTTACCGTCTTTTTCAATAAACCACAGATAGCAAAACTCCCAAACGGCATGATTCGCCAGCAGCGGCGTTAAACGATACCCCCCTCTTTCGATGGTAATAAAAGGAACGGCCAGATTGAGTTTAAATCGCTCCTGACTATAGCCCGACAATAACCTGGCGCACTCGCTAATAGCTATATCGTTACCATACAAATTTAGCGTCTGGTTTATGCCATGACCGAAACCGACCATGCGGCTGTAAAGGTCGCCAATATTAAAATGGTCGGGATGAGTGTGGGTAAAAAGCAAATCGGTAATCTTTCTGGCATCGATACCGTCGCGCGCAAGCTGACAGGTAAACTCTGGGGAAATATCGATCTGTATTTGCCTGTCAACCAGGGCGGATGACCGCGTTCGTCTGTGCTTACCGGGTGCGCTTCTGGCCTGCTCGCAGACAGCGCATGAGCAATAAACATTGGGAATGCCTTCTGAAGCGGCCGTCCCCAGAAAATGAATCTCCATACTCTTTATCTTCCATGTTGTCCCTTGACACAGGCGAGTTAACTCCCGGTTTTGGTACGTGTCAATTTTGCCTGCGCAAAGTGTAATATCCCTCACAATTTTTTAGCCCGACCCTACCGGGTAGTTCACTGTGCTTCCGTTCATTCTGTTCATGCTTTCAGGCAAATGGTAAGCTCGGCGCGATTGATTGATGAGGTACTGGATGGCAACAATAAAGGATATCGCCAGGCTTGCCGGCGTGTCACATGGAACGGTTTCCAATGTGCTTAATCAGCGCGGTAACGTAAGCGCTGCAAAGATCGAAAAGGTGAAAGCGGCGGCGAAGCAGTTGGGCTATCGGGTTAACGCTCAGGCAAAATTATTACGCGGCGGCGCTTCAAAGTCCGTCGCGGTGATATTGCCCACGCTTTCTGGCGAGCGCTATCGCCTGGTGTATGAAGGCCTGACGCGTTTTTTACTCGGCCAGGGCTACATTGCCGATCTTTATTTAACCTTTGACCGTGAAGAGACGGAAAAACAAGCTCTGGCTAATCTGGCTGGCCGCCAGTATGAGGGCGTAATGGCGATTAGCTGCCTCGGGGACGCCAGCCTGTATTACCAGAAGCTGGCCGTTCCCGCCCGGAATATTATTTTTGTTTACCGAAATCTGGCAAACGCGCAACATTTTCTCGATGTGGATATGGCAGCCGCTGCTAATTACCTCGCCGCCCTTATCAGTAATAAAAATTATGCAAACCTTGCCGTTTTCACCGATCGCTATTCC
The DNA here is from genome assembly GCF_042610525.1 of Pantoea sp. sgz302252. Classification (GTDB taxonomy): domain Bacteria; phylum Pseudomonadota; class Gammaproteobacteria; order Enterobacterales; family Enterobacteriaceae; genus Erwinia. The sequence goes on along the minus strand of NZ_JBHDVM010000001.1, from coordinate 523,376 downwards.
TGCGCTGCCGCCAGTCAATTCACGCAGACATTGGAAAAAGCTTTATCCTCCCCGGTTCGCCTGCGTTTTATCGTCTCTCGCGATGAAGAATGTCACAAAGCGGCCTTCGGGTTGCTTAGTGCGCCCATGCCTGATGCCGTGATCTGCGCCGATATTGAGAAAGTGCGCCATATCAGGAACGCCTTTCATCTGGGCAGTCTGCTGGAGAGTCCGCCTGTTTACGCCTTATGCGGTGAAGAGTTACGCCTGGAGCAAAATCTCTGTTGCTACGCCATGAATTACCAGGAGCTGGGGAAAAAAGTTGCCCAGTCGCTGCTCTGTCACCCGGAGCAATTCAGCAAGCCGGAACCGGCGATCAATGATGACTACAGGCAGATGTTGCCGCCTGCCGCACCGCACCGCCATAAACTGGATTTGCTGACGATCCCCAGCCCTTCTACGGATGCGTTAGAGAAGCTGCTGCCCCATTTTTTCCGGCTTTCCGGCATTGAAGTGGCCCTGACTCGCCTGCCATTTGACCAGTTGGCCGCCGTGGTCGAAGAACAGGAGCAGGCCAGGAATTACGATCTGCTAAGAATAGATATGGCTACCTTTCCCGGTCTGGCCGAAAAGGTTTTTGCGCCTTTGCAGAAGGTCTCGCCCGATTTGCCCGCGCTGCTCGATCGCTTTCCTGACGATGTGGTAAAGCGCTACAGCATAATCAGAGGGACGCCCTGCGCTATCCCTTTCGATCCCAGCATTCAATTGCTGTTTTATCGCCGCGATATTTTCGAAGATCAAAAAATCAGGCGGCTCTACTTCGAGCAGTTTCGCCAGCAAATGGCGGTGCCGGAAACTTTTGAGCAGTACGATCGGCTGCTGGCATTTTTCGCGTCGCTGCGCGAGAAAGGAGAAACAGATGTCGCTGGCTCCTGCTCGACGCTGGGCGGCGCAGAGATGATTGCCTCAGAGTTTATGCTGCGCTATTACGCTGGCGGCGGCCGATTACTGCATAAAAACGGACGCGCCTTTTTAGAACCATCGATAGCGATTCCCGCGCTTGAACGCTATCTTGCTGCGCTGAAGCATAGTCTGCCTTTGCACAGTAACTGGTGGCGAGATTCCGTAGTGAGTTTCGAGCGCGGCGAACTGGCGATGCTAATTGTCTATATGCATCTTTTCAGCGAGGTTGCGCATGGCGAAATGGCGCCGCTGATCGGCTTTGGCGCCGTGCCCGGTGGCGTGCCTCTGCCTGGCGGAGGCGCTATTGGCGTGTCGCGACACTCAGCCAAAAAAGCTCAGGCGGCAGCATTTTTAAAGTGGCTGTTTTCATCGACCATTACCGAACAGTTTGTATTGCTCGGCGGCAGCTCTGCTTCTTTGATCCAGCACCAAAATCCCGCGATTAAAGAAGCTTATCCCTGGCTCAGGCTCGCCAGACATGCTGCCAGTGGTGGTATAAGGGAAAGCTATACGCCTGATGGCGAGCATTTCGATTTGTTCAGAGCAGAAAAAACAATTGGTGAAAGCGTGGCTGATGCTATTGATAAACTGATAACGGCAGAAGAAACGATTACAAGAATAAATCAGGCGTTAACGATCCAGCGTGACATAATAAACCGCTAAATTGTCGCCTTTCTGCTCTTATCCAGTCAATCAGCGATAAACGCGTATGGCACAAAATTCCAGGTAAAATGGCACACCATCACCGGTCTGCCATCATCATTACTCTGTAAAGTCGCTATCCAGCTGCGGAAAATAAATTATTCAGCCGGTTCCATTTTCCATTCGGCCCAATCGTTTATAACTTTGGTGGCGCTAAGTACACCATAAGGTTTATCATAATATAGTTTTTCATTATTGAATTGAGTATAGGTTGTGTCTTTTCCAAAATTGAGTGCCCTTAGGTGACCAAAAGGCGTATACAAAATTACCCACCCTACAATTATCAGTAAACTTGTAATAAGAAGAATAGCCATCTTTTGCACTAATACAGCTTCTTTTATCATGAGAATAAAGCTGTATAGCGGCACCAGTATCATCAGAATTTACTACTCGCGTATTAAATTCTTTGTAATAATTATAGAGCTGATCAGCATCGCAGCGATAAACCCATGGATATTGAGTATAAGGATTATCCCAGAGGCAAACCTGCCCTCCCCACCATGCTGAAGAATCGCCATCCCAGCCTTTGATATTGACGGTTGAAAAATAAGGCCGTTTATAATATTCCAAACTCCAGGAAAGAGATGACTGCATCTCTTTTAAGGGAAATCTTGGATTAGGCATTGCTTTTTTATCAAGCTTGCCTATTTTATCGAACCAGGTATCAATGCTGTCTGTATCATCGGCGGTAATAATATTAGAACCAATACCATGATTCCATGCTAAGTTTTCACGCATATCCTCTTTCTCATTCTTGGCAAGCTTGTCATCAAGCGTATAACAGCAGCGTGAATCATTATTATAAAAAGCCTTGGTAATATCACTATGGTTACCTGGCTTCGCTATGTTCGGCACCGTTATACCGGCAATTATTCCTTTTTTCCACATATTGCGGTCAGTTACTGGAACATAAGTCCCCAACGCTTTTTGATATTTCTTGACTATAGCGACCCAGTATGCAGGCGTACCCGGCACGGTATTTTTTATATCCAGACTTGTCGGTTCCTCATACTTTCCCTGTTTAGATATTTTAGTAACTTTATCGATAAAACCACTGTTTGTGCTTTTAATTACTATTTCCACATTCGGCACAGCTCCGCCCGGCGTATTCGACCAGGCATACACCGCTCTGCTTGCGTTATCATATAGCTCCATGTCAGGAGGATTGGGGAGATTTTCAGCTAAGCGGTTAATCCTGTCTGCCGCAAACGGGGACATTACGGGGTTAGCCATAATTATTTTATTGATGCCTGCCTCGCGCAGACCTTTGTGCCAATGTGCAGGCGTTGGAAACTCAGCCATATTAAATTTTATAATGAAGCGGTCCAGCAGTTCAGGATGCGCTGCCGCCCGGTCATTAATAACTTTCGCCACCCTCAATATAGCCTTTGGATCTTTAACCTCCAAATAAAACTGTGACTGTCCATCCTGATAAATATAGTCTTCAATAAGTTCCTGCACGGTAATGATGGTGTCATCCGTTGGTTGACGCTGCGGATTAAGCAGCTTTTTATTTTTTAGCTCACCCAGCGTCATCTCATCTAAACGTTTATTCGGGCCAGTGTTTCTGTCCGGATTATAATCAGGCTCCATCATTTTACCAATATGCGTATCGTGAAAGATAACCATTTCACCATCCTTGGTTGTTAATACATCCGTCTCAATGGCTACACGGCATTTTTGATAGGACTTCCTGAATGCTGACAGGCTATTTTCTGCAATGTCCGCATCTAAATCACCTCGATGACGCACTGTCATAACCTTGTCCGTTTCGCCAATTGTCTCCAGTTCCTCGTATAGCACATCTCCAGAAGGACACTTTTCACCAGCGCCTTTTTTATCAGAAAGATATAAATTCCTTTTTTTTCGTGCAGGCTCAAATAAGGTGAAACGGTTATCTTTGAAAGATATAAATATTTTTTTATTACTTTCTCCTTTGATTAATAATTTATTGCCCTGCTCCTCGATTTTTACAAAACCATCTCTGGCAAGTATATACATATTATTGTTTTTGTCAGTCCTTATTCCACGACGATCAGGCGCCGTCAACAAACTTCTGTCTATATCGCTGGCTAGCATAGCTGGGGTTATTCTGGCAGCTAATTCTGGAGAAAGATGAACGGAGTCTGGTTTTTCAAACATCCACCTTGTGCCACTCCATGCTACAGGATACCCTTTTTTTTCGGGATGGTTACGATCAAACACCTCATACAACACCCCGCTTCCTTGATGCTTGTAATTTCTTACAGGAACAAGTTTTCCGTATATTTCTATATAGCGTTCGTCAAAAGAAGATACATTTTCATCTTCGACTTTAGAAAAAATTACAGCATCACCATAATAAATTCTGTTATTTGTCAGCGATCCCCGATAGTTCCCTTTAGGGTCTATTTTTATTGCCAGCTCTGTAATGACTTCCTCTTCTTCCTGGCTAAAAGCAGACCACCCTTTGTATTTATCAACATGCCAGGTTTTAGAAAGAGGATCCATATATACAGGCAAGTATTCCTTTATACCATCCTTGGTAAGGTAACCAATTACCTTTTTATCACCTGTAGAGTCATAGATATTGTAATAGTCGCCATAGAGATCTATCTTTTTACCACCTTCTTCACTCACTACGTTCAGTTTTTCATGACTCATACGGTTTTTATATCGCCAAACAGAATGTTCCTCATCAAAAATCACTCTGTCCAGAGACTGATTTTCCTCTTGCCCGCCAGGCTGATAAATCACAAATTCATTTGGTATTTCTGTTCTTTTAAGATAAGTTTTGTTATTATCATTAGCCGTATATTTTTCTTCCCCACGCAACAGAATCAAATTTATGTCTGTTCTGATGCCATTTTGTGGATTCAAAGTATAGAAGGCTGCATTATCATTCGCGGCGAGTGAATTTTTCAGTTCCGCAGGTTTCGGAAGGGTTTTCCCTGGTCTTAATGAATAATAATCTCTGTCATTCGCTACTGCTAAACCAGCAACAGGAAATCTATTATTATGACGATGACAAAGATCATCATCTGTATTTTTCCTGTACGCTTCACGCTTTGCATCAATTAGCAACTTCCCGGTTAAGGAATCAATACCTATGAGCATAACGTCTGCAGAGATAGCATTTTTATTTTCTTGATTACTCCCCTTTTGGGAAGGTGAGCCCTCAGCTAAATCATAAACTTCGTTGAATGTTGGATCACTCTGTTTCTCCTGAAAAAGTAGAGCATAACCCATTTTATTACCTTTGCCATCTAATACTGTTTCAACCAGATTACATTGATTAAATGCTTCCTTGCCATTTGCAGCCCGGGCGTAGCTATTTTCTAAAGGAGAGATGATAATCGGATTTTCTGACGCCTGCGCCTTCATATAATATTCAAAGTTACTGGCGTCGTCCTGTGATAACTCACTATTCTTCAGCAAGTTATCCTTCAAGTTGGTAATGGTTTTTTTTATTTCTTCTTCACTTTTGACCTGATAAATATTATTCTTTTTATCTTTATAAACACCTTTTATATGCGGCATCGAGGCCGCGTCAACACCGCTAAAGGGGTTAAAGGAATTTTTCTTATAGCCTGAGGTAAAGGCTACCGGATTTTCTAATATTTTATGAGGGAGCATCCCCCCCATTTTTGGTATCGGTGGTACTTTATCGTTATAATTGGTGATCTGTCTGTCACTATTAGCGACACCAGGAGCCATATTAACCCCACGTACCTGTGCCATTAGCAGCATAAACATGAGAAGATTAGCTTTGTTACTGTGCCTGGCTGTAGATGTATTTGGCCGAGGGATGAACGCTGCGCTATTATTATTAAGGCTAAAAGGCACACGCGAATAATTGCAGTACTTTGCGAATTTTTTTTCAGGATGGTTGGGATTATATCTCTTATTTTTACAAAGCCTATTTCTCTTGTTATCTAATTTATTTTGGTATTTACCGATTTGAGCGCGACACTCAGGATATGAAACTGGCATGACTTTTCCTTCTTGTAAGCTAAATTCAGACGGAATTTATACTGCATATTAAGAAGGTAAACTTATATAAAAAGCTCTTTTATTATTAACTAACCTTAACTCCTCTACCAACAGTAAGTGGTACATTGCACTATTGTTTTTTTATTTCACATTTGTTGATTGTGATAAGGCTAAAAGAAACTGCACATAGTAAACGAGGTTGATGGCAAACCCGAGGTCGCTTTTAAACCAGCGACAGAGCAGCAGAGGCAGAACGGAACACAGACACACCGTGAATCTCTGAGAGCTCGGGTGTCACGTCCATGCGCCAAACGGTCCGCATATTCGCTCTGCCTGCGCTGCTAAAAACCGCCGCGTCGCTGCAAAAAACAGATGCTCACCTGAGCTTTTTTAAGCTTATCAGCAGTCCGAGAAAACATAGATTTATAATGATCGCATTCGCATATTGTATTTATTTTCTGACATTTCCAATATATGAAAACCCCGATTTTTACATCGGGGCTTATTATTTAGCTTACAAAATAGGCAATCTTTGACGCTATCAGAAATCCGCTTTTAGCACGACGCGGTAGTTGGCTTTACCGGCGCGCACGTGATCCAGCGCATCGTTGATTTTCGACATGGGGAAATATTCCACGCGCGGTGCGATATCGCGACGGGAAGCCAGCTTCAGCAGCGAACGGAGCTGGCCCGGAGAGCCGGTAGAGGAACCGGTCAGCGCTTTGTCGCCCATAATTAGCTGGAAAGCAGAGACCTCAAAAGGTTTCAGTACCGCGCCCACGGTATGGAATTTGCCTTTTGGCGCCAGCGCGTCGAAATAAGGTTTCCAGTCCAGATCCACTGCCACGGTGCTGATAATCAGATCGAAGCGGCCTGCCTGGCTTTTCAGCGCTTCTGCATCGCGACTGTTGACTACTTCATCCGCGCCCATTTCCAGAATGGATTGCTTTTTGTCCGGCGTGGAGCTGAAGGCAACGACTTCCGCGCCCATCGCGCGCAGGATTTTAATAGCGATATGGCCCAGGCCGCCGATACCGATAACGCCTACGCGGCTGGTCGCCGTGATGTTGCTCATCAGCAGCGGTTTGAATACGGTAATGCCACCGCACAGCAGTGGGCCAGCGGTTGACGCATCCAGATTTTCCGGTAGCGGGATTACCCATTGCCAGTCGGCGCGCAGCTTCTCGGCAAAGCCACCGTTGTTGAGAATAGTCGGGACAGAACCCTGCTCGCAGTTTACCTGCTCGCCGTTGATGCAGGCATCACAGTGCTGGCAGCTTTTTGCCGTCCAGCCGATACCCACGCGCTGGCCTACGGAAAGACCTTTGCTTTTTGCCGCTTCGCCCATGGCGGAAACGCGGCCAATGACTTCGTGGCCGGCAATTGTCGGATAGCGGGAAATGCCCCACTCATTATCAATCATAGAGAGATCGGAGTGGCAGACGCCGCAATATTCCACCTCGACTTCCACTTCCTCTGCGCTGAGTTCCGGCGCGTCATACTCATACAGCTCCAGCGCTTTTCCGGCTTCCATGGCTGCATAGCTTTTGATTTTCATTCTCTCTTCCTCTGGTTCTGTTAACGCACTGAGTTTAGCAAAGCTCGCCGGACGGCCAGGAAGCGAAATGAGTCATCAGGCATGGGGAGTGTATCAGGATGTAAAAGTTGGCGGCGGATGCCGCAATTCGTTCACTATTGCGGCATCCGCCCCGAGGCTTATTTCGTCAGCTGCTGGGTAACGTTGCCGATTGCCTCGACCACTTGTTCCGAATTGGTCTGAATATTGACGATAACGTCTCCGGCTTCCCGTACCAGTGTGACGCCGCTATCGGCTCGCGCCAGGTTGGCGGTAATATTTTTTTGCGCCAGGATGGCCAACTGCTGGTTACGATCCACCACGCTGGCGATTTCCTGGCTGGCGCTGTTGATGTTCGCCGCCAGGCTGCGAACTTCATTAGCCACCACAGCGAAGCTGCGTCCGTGCGTACCGGCTCGGGCCGCTTCAACAGCTGCGTTCAGCGCCAGCAGGTTGGTTTGGTTAGCGATAGCACGGATAGTTTCCACAATTACGCCAATTTGCGCGGACTGCGAGCTCAGGCCATTAATGTCTTCAGAGACTTTATGCAGCTCGCTGGCAATTTCGTTCATACGCGTCACGCTGTTCTCAATAACGCTGACGCCAAGCCGCGTGTTTTGACTGGTTTCCAGCGCAGCCTTGTAAGCGTGCTCGACCGCTTCCCGCTCCTGCTGATTCTTTTTTACCTGCTCAGTAACGTCGGTGGCGAACTTTACTATTTCATAAAGTTCATTGTTGGCGTCAAAAATGGGGTTATAGGTGGCGCGTAGCCAGATGGTCTCGCCTTTGCTGTTAACACGGGGAAACTGGCCGGAAACAAAATCGCCTCTTCGTAGCTTTTGCCAGAATTCGCTGTATTCGCGGCTGTTGTACACTTCCGGCGCGCAAAACATTCTGTGGTGGCGCCCGACTACCTGCTCCTGGCTGTAGCCAGTGGTTTTTAAAAAATTACGGTTGGCGCGCAGGATTTCGCCCTTCAGGTTAAAAGCGATTACCGCCATAGAACGGCTGATGGCATTAGTCATTGCCCGCAGCTCCTGCGCATCCTGCACGCGATCGGTAATATCGGAAGCGAGCTTGACGATTTTAATCACACGCCCGTGACGATCCTGTACCGGCACATAGTTGGCTTCCAGCCAGACGGGCCGGCTGTGCTTCGCCAGGCGTAAAAACTTATCGCTAAAGCTTTCGCCGCGCGCAAGGCGTTGCCAGAACTGCCCGTACTCCGGCGAGCGGATCAGGTCATCAGGGCAGAATATCCGATGATGCTGTCCCACCACCTCGCTAAGGCTGTAGCCCATTTTTTCCAGAAAAAGCGCGTTAGCCGTGAGGATGCGGCCATCGGGCGTGAACTCGACCATGGCGATAGCGTCGCTCAGCGAACTAAGCGTGGCGCGCGGCCGGCCTGCCGAAGCATTCAGCCGGGAGAGTAACCCTGATTTAATGGTGCCGATCATGTTGTAACCTTTTGTCATATTTATGGTATTCGTCACAAAAGCGTTATCGGCAGCGGGCGTCAAAAATTAACGATAAGATAAACTATCGCTGCAATCGTCGGCGGTTTTTTCGCCATTTTCCTTTGGAAATTAACCTGTTCCAGAGTTTTTCAGCGTTCATAAGTCAATCAGGCTATGCTTTTTCCCTCTATTTCCGCATTTGATTTAAGTCCACTGGACTACAGTAAATAGAAATTTGGATTAAAACTTATTGAATCCTGACTAAAAAGGTCTTTTTGCGTGGCTAAACTATTTTTACGCAGCGGAAGCCTGGATGCGGTTCTGCCTCTTGGCGAAAACGGTCAGCCCGTTTATCTCTCAGCCCTGCAGCTGCGCGAGGCGCTGCGCCTGCGGAAACAGCAGCAGATCGCCGACTGTCTGGCTATTCCCCAACCCAACGACGCCGGCGACCGGCTGGACTGGTATTCCCCCGTTTCCGGCAAAGTTATTTCCTGGGCTGCGGCCAGCGACAGCGCACGCGCGCACGCGCTGAACCAGCTCGTTGCCTGCCAACAGACGGTAGCCGAGATCTGCCAGCGCGCGCTGCAGTCAGAGAAAAACAGTCAAAAACTCTTCGGCGCACTGCTTGCCAAGGCTATCCAGTTTCCCGATCAAAACTTTGTTTATCTGGTGGGCGGCAAGCCTGTACTGACCTTCTGGGGCTTTGTCAGCCTGGATAAAAAGGGTCAGTTGGATCCGCTGGACTGCCTGCGAGCCGTTGAAGAAGAGATGCCGCTGACGCTGTCGAAAATGACCGCTACTGCGCCGGTTGCTGCCGCCGTGCCCCTTGTTACCGCAGCGCCAGCCATAGCCGTTACGCCACCTGTTACCGCCGCGCCTGCCGCTGAGCCCGTAACGCCTTCCCCAGCTATTGCCGCTTATCAGGCCGAGCATGCGGGGCCGGAAGAGCAGCCGCAGGCTGAGGCTGTCCGTCCGCAGGCTGCGGCACCAGCTAAAGGTGTCGCTAAGCGCAATCTGCTGCGCTATGGCTGGATCGTACCAGCCGCTGCGCTGCTGGCTGTGCTGGGCGTGCAGCTAAAAAATTCGCTCAGTCCGACACCGCCTGAAGTGACAACGTCACAAACTGATACCAGCGGCACAGCTGAAAAACCTACCGTTCCGCCGTCGCAAGAAACAGCCAGCGGCAGCCCAATTTCCGGGTCTTTGCCAGCTAAAGTTGCCACTGCTCCGGCGGAGTCCGCTAAGCCAGCAGCGTCTCTGGCCGAAAATTCAGTAGCCACACTGCCGGTCGCGTCTGCCAGCGTAGCGCCGCCACCAGCTCAGAGCGCCCCGGAGTCTGAAGTGGCATCGGCTCCTCAACCTCCGGCCACGCCAGCGGGCAAAGACGACCTTGTCCTGCCAGCGGATGCGGTGAAGCAAGGCTCTACCCGTTTCCTTAACGGCAACTGGCATGTCATCGTCGGTATTAAGACGCCGCTGACCGGCAAGCCGCCGGTACTGCGCTATCAGTTGCGCAATGGCAAAGGCCAGGCGCAGATGACCCAGGGCGATGGCACCGTTTGCCGCGTCGACGTTTACGCTGGCCTGATGAAATCCGGCAACCTGGTAATCAATAGCCGTACTAAAGCAAGGTGCAGCGACGGCTCGCGCTACCGCATGCCGGAACTGACCTGCGTTCAGGGCGCTGAGGGCACCGCCGCCGCCTGTAGTGGCCAGTACGATGCCGAGACCGTATTACCGATGACCATGAAGCGCGAGAGTAAACCATGATGCTGGCGACCGCAGATTTTAAACCAACAATAACGCTGATCCAGAACAGCGGTATTCAGTTCCTGGATTTTGCCCTGACTCCGGATCCGGAAAACGATCTGCCGGGCAAATTCGTTCGTCAGACGGCTAACGGCCCGCTGCTACGCCTGAATTTCAATGCGCAAAGCGGTAAATATCTGCTGCCGGTTTCACCGGGCGGCATGCCGGAAGTGGTTAAGCCGGAGTTCAGCTTCCCGCTTGAGCAATCGCTGGCGCTGCTTAACGGCGTCTGGCTGCCGCTGCCTTTTTTCCGCTTTAATCCGCCCCGCACTTTTATCGGCGGCCCCGACAACTGGGCGCGCGTGCAAATTATTGCGCTGGATAAACCTGACCAGAACGGCAAGACGCACCGTATCTGCCTGGCTTTCGAGACGCGTACCTGGCCGGAAGGCGAAGATGAATCGCTGGCGCTGGTTGAGAGCGATGTGAAAAACGGCGTCAGCTTCGCGCTGGCTCACCGCAGCAACGAAATCGGTGAGTTTCTCGATCACACCTGGATTGATGGCTGGCTGCGTGAAGTCTTTAGTCAGCAGGCCGCCGCTGTTGAGCAGCGCCCGCAGGTAAATATTCGTACTGCGCTGCGCGAGTTTGAGTATCAGGCGCACTATCTGAACGTTTTGCATATGCTGGGTAACCAGCTGGCGCTGCCCGAGCTCAAAATCAGCGCCGCCACGCTGCAGGAACCGGCCATCCCTGTCGATCTTATTCTTGACGTAGGCAATTCGCATACTTGCGGCATTATGGTGGAAGATCATGTCGACGATCATCATGGGCTTAAGCACACCTATGAACTGCATTTGCGTGATTTGGGCGCGCCGCACCGGGTTTACAATGAACTATTCGAAAGCCGCGTAGAGTTCGCTCAGGCCAGCTTTGGCAAACAGAATTTTTCCGTTGAAAGCGGCCGCAACGACGCTTTTATCTGGCCTTCGATTACCCGCGTTGGGCGCGAGGCGAGTAATCTGGCGCTGCAACGCCTGGGAACGGAAGGCGCCACCGGTATTTCCAGCCCGCGCCGCTATCTGTGGGATGAGGAAGCCTATACGCCAGGCTGGCGCTTTAGCCGCACGCCCGGCAATGCCGCTCTGGAGCCGTTGGCAACCGCAGCGCCGCTGACTAATCTGGTTAATGATGAAGGCGAACCGCTTTATAGCCAGCCGCTGGAAGAGCGTCTGCCGGTGTTTTCGCCGCAGTACAGCCGCAGTTCCGTCATGACCTTTATGCTGAGCGAGCTGCTGGCACAGGCGCTGATGCAGATGAACAGCCCGGCACAACGGCAGAAGATGCTGCACAGCAGCGCGCCGCGTCAGTTGCGTAACATTATCCTGACGCTGCCTTCCGCTATGCCTAAACCCGAACGGGAAATTTTCCGTCGCCGGATGCTGGAAGCGATTGCTCTGATTTGGAAAGCCATGAACTGGCATCCGGCGGACGATGACTTTACCAGCGCCAAAGACAAGGCGAAAAGCAGCGTGCCGGTACCAGAAGTGCAGATGGAGTGGGACGAGGCGACCTGCGGCCAGATGGTTTATCTCTATAACGAAACTCAGGTGAATTTCGGTGGCCGCGCAGAAGCTTTTTTTGCCAGCATGGCGCGTCCCGACCGCCCTCGCGCCCCGGATGAGCCCGTAGGCAAAACGTTACGTATCGCCTCGATTGATATCGGCGGCGGCACCACGGATTTAGCTATCACCCAGTATCGTCTGGACGATGGCGTTGGTAACAATGTCAAGATTATGCCGCGCCTGCTGTTCCGCGAAGGCTTTAAGCTGGCCGGAGACGACATCCTGCTGGATGTTATCCAGCTTTATGTGCTGCCTGCTCTGCAACAAGCTTTTAAATCCGCCGGTATGGCTAATCCGGAAGGCGTAATGACGCGGCTGTTTGGCCACGAAGGTCGTCTGGACGGCCATTCCACGCTGCGCCAGCAGATTACGCTGCAAATTTTTATTCCTGTCGGCCAGGCTATTCTGGAAGCCTATGAGCGGTTCGATCCGCTGGAACTTAATGCCGAGCTTGAGGCGCGCTTCGGCGAGCTGCTGGCCCAGGCGCCGACGCAAAAGCTGCTGGAGTATATCAACAGCGAAATTCAGCGCGAGCTGCCTAACGATGCCGAGGCATTCGATATGCTGCGCGTACCGCTGGTAGTGAAACTGAGCAAGCTGCATGCGGAATTTCTTTCGCCGCGAATGAACATCACGCAAAGCCTGCGATCTATGGCGGAAGTAGTGGCGGTGTATGACTGTGATGTGCTGCTGCTGACAGGCCGCCCTTCGCGTTTTCCTGGCGTGCAGGCGCTGTTTCGTCATCTTCAGCCGCTGCCGGTTAGCCGCATTCTGTCGCTGGACGGTTATCACACCAACGACTGGTATCCGTTCAATAAACAGGGCCGGATTGAAAATCCTAAATCCACAGCGGCGGTGGGCGCCATGCTGTGCCTGCTCTCGCTGGACCTCAGGCTGGCGAACTTCTGGTTTAAGGCGGGCGATTTTCAGCCTTACTCTACCATCCGCTATCTCGGCATGCTGGACGGCAACGGCAGCCTGAGCGCTGGCAATGTCTGGTACGCGGATATCGATCTGGACGACGAAGATTTCAGGCTCGACCCGCGCGAACGCTTTCAGGTTCGCGGCGCGCTGACGCTGGGCTTCCGCCAGTTGGATAACGACCGCTGGCCCGCCTCGCCGCTTTACACGCTGTCGATAGCCGATCCGCAGCTGGCCCGCAGTGTGGCAGGCGATAAGGTGCTAAAAATCAAGCTGGCCGTTGCCAAAACCAAAGGCGATTTCGGCCCGGAAAGATTTGCCATCGCCGAAGCCACGCTGGACGACGGCAGCCGCGTGCCGCTGGAACATTTGCGGTTAAAGCTCAATACGTTAGCCAGCAACGGCTCGGGATTAACCCATTACTGGATTGACAGTGGGAGCGTATACAAGAAATGAAAGCGTTGACGCCTAAGCAGTTATCAGGACAGTTTGGCAAAAAAAGGGAAAACGTCACTAAAGCCATAGATCGGGCGCTGCTCTGGCTGGATAGCGCGCGCCAGACTGCGCCGCGTCTGGAGATGGAAGCAGATCGTCTCGCCGTCCGGCTTCGCCATCAGCATAATAAAGCCAGCAGGCTGAACGAAGCGGCAGAAAAAGAGTGCGCGGTCGGCTTTTTCGGCCTGGCGCAGGCGGGCAAGGCCTGGCTCATCGCCGCGCTGGCCGCCAGCGAAAAAGGCCGCATGGAAATTGCGTTGGGCAATACAACCCTTGACTACGCGCAGCTCAATCCCCAGCAGCAGAGCGCAACGTTGACGCTACGCTTTAGTGGCCAGCAGACCAGCACCGAAAACGAGTGGCCGGTGCAGCTGTCGCTGATAAGCGAAGAAGAGATTGCTGGCGTGCTGGCTCAGCTTTGGGCCAAACGCAGCGGCAGCGAGATCCTTACGCTGGATGAGCAGCAGATCGCCGAGCGGGTCAAGAGCGTCGCCGCTTTCCGGCAGGCACAGCCTGTAGACGGCCTTAATAGCAATGAGGTTGTGGCACTGTGGCAGCGTCTTAATGCCGCGCAGATTTGCCGTAGCAAAGCGCTGGAAAGTCACTTTTGGCCGCAGGCGGTCGAGCTGGCGCCGCTGCTTGGCGTTGACGAGCGCGCAAGACTTTTTTCTTTGCTGTGGAATGAAGACCGCGAGCTTTCCGCTCTTTATCGCCAGCTGGCGCATGTGCTGCATCATCTTTCCGGCGCGCGTCGGGTGCTGGCGCCTGTGACTACCATTGACGATCCCGATCTCAGCGTCCTGAACAGCAGCAGCCTGCGCTATTTTAATACCTCCGCCGATCGAGTTATTCAGGTAGTGCCGCAGCACAACGGCCGTAACCTAAGGCCGGTCAACCTGGCGCTGGGTGAGCTGAATCTGCTAAGCCGCGAGATTTTACTGCCCTTATATAGCGCGCCGCGCGAGCCTCTGTTTGAGCAGGTCGATTTACTCGATTATCCGGGTTTCGAGGAGCCTTCGGTTCTGCCCGACGATCCCGCGCATGAACTGGCGCTGGGCTTTACCGTCGCCAAGCGCCCTTTTCTACTCAACCGCGCCGCTGAGCGGCAGGATGTCGATCTGCTGATGGTGTGCAATGCTGCCAGCCAGCGCGCCGACACTCGCATGGTGGGACGCGTGCTGGATAACTGGGTGAAGCAAACCCAGGGCCAGCCGCGCAGCGGCCGCAAGCCAGGCCTGATCTGGGCGCTGACGCCTTTTGACCAGCGCATTACTCAGGGCCAAAATCATGATGCCGCCGTGCAGCGCTATGTTGGTAATCCTGGCGAAGCCTGGGGCACTATGCTGGCAATGGACGATAAAGGCGTCAAGCGTATGGCCGGCTGGTTAACCAGCGAGATCGGCAAGGAAAACAAAATCGCGCGTCTTCAGGAGCAGCTGGCCGAAATTCGTCGCGAGCTGCGCGATAATTTGCTGGGCCGCTGGTATCTGGCGGCTGAAAAGGAAGAGCCTCAGGCCCGCCTGCGCATTGCGGAGAGTTTGCTGAAGGCTTTGCAGGCCAGAACCGGCGTACATGGCGAACTGCTTGAGCGGCTGCTGCCCACGCGTGAAACGCTGCGCCATTTGTTTATGCAACAGCAGCATCCTGCCGAGCGCAGCGGAAGCGAAGAGTATGCGCTGACGGAAGAAGATCCTTTCGGCATTGGTATGAGCATAGATTTGTTGAGCGATGAGCCGTTACCCTTACCGTCAACCTCGCAGCAGGATAGCGTAGAGGAGGACGCGGAAAGCAGCTTTGCGCAGCAGGTCTATCGCTACTGGATTAATTTACTGGGGCGGTTACCGGAGCAGGATACGCTGCTGGAGCTGCTGGGGATTACGCGACCCACGCTGGAGATGTTGACCGAAGAACTGACTACGGCCAGCATTCGTCTGGGCATTGAAGACGAGCTGGTGAAGATCCTGACAGATCGGGATGCGGCGAATACGCCAGCGGAAATGTTGGCCGACCGTCAGGTTTCGCGCGCGCTAAGCGTGTTGGGTGATTTTGTTGCCTGGCTGGGCTTTCAGCGAGTGCCTGAGGCACAGCGCCCGGAGAGTAAAATCAATCGTGGCCAGAAAATTTTCGCCCGGCCGGAAACGCAGGCGGCCAGCCTTGGGCCAACGCAACGTTTAACCCGGCTGTCGCTAAAACCGAACAACTATGCCGCCTGGTATATTTATGACTGGCTGATCGCGCTGAATGAAACCATTCTCTTGAACGCTGGCTATTCAGCGGCGCGCGAGATTGACGGCGAACACCGCGAGCAGCTGGCAGCGATCCTGAAGCAAATTTAAGTTTATCCTAAAAAAACTGCCGGTCTTTACCGCCCGGCAGTTCAGGCCCCAGATAAAAGTACGGAGGGTGCACTGGCAGTAAGCGTTACCCAGCCAGCGCCGACATCAGCCGATGCTTCCATGTTGTCATAGCTATTTAACAGACGAGCCGAAAGCATATTGCCGTTAAAATTAGCCTGGCAAATTTTAATCGACTGGCCGGTTGATAAAATAACGCAGGGCGTCGGCGACCGTGATTGACGATCTTATTCAGGCTAGCCGCATTGAAGCTGACCGTTCTTGCCAGCGCATAGCTATTTTCTATAACAATACGATTAGCTATAATCCCCGTTGGGATTAAGACGAAAATTATAGACAGCGTTCGGACGTAATTGTAACTTCCCTGATTTTAAATCAGGAGTCAATGATGCCTATTGGATATAGTCTTTCCCCCTTAAGAAACTCATACTCTCAGCTTACTCAGTCACAGGCAGCAGCCACGAAAGAAGCAATTCCTGAAGGAGATAAATTCTGTTCCATAAATGAATTCAATGTTAATCACTATCCGACTCTGGAGCAGCAAGAACAAGGGGAGAGAATAGTTAAAGGGATATTCAACGCACCTGATAAAGCCGCACGCCAGCCCTTCCTCGCAGAAATAAATAATCTAATAAGCAATCTTTGTCAGGAGAGAATAAATCTTGATAAAAAAGGAAAAGAGAGTTCGGCATTATGTCAATCAAAGACTGGTTACAGCAGCGTAGATAACGATAATTATATCCGAAATGTCACTCACGTTTATACTATATGCAAGGAACTTGACGTAGGACGTATACAGAGTCAAGATGCCTGCGGTAGCGAAGATTTACCCTATCATGGTGCATTTAGCGTTAGTCACGATGAAGCTCTGGTTGATAACATTAATAAAGATATTAACCAAATCGGCAATCTCATCAATAAGAATAACATTGAATTACCTTTCTTAAATAAAGAGATAACTACCAGTCACACGGAATCCCTCAATGACCAACCAAGAAAAATTGAAAACTTGAAAATTGATGCTACCGTAACGCGACTCGACGATATCCCTTTACCCACTGAAGCGCAGCTCACAAGAATAGATGA
Organism: Pantoea sp. sgz302252; assembly: GCF_042610525.1. Classification (GTDB taxonomy): domain Bacteria; phylum Pseudomonadota; class Gammaproteobacteria; order Enterobacterales; family Enterobacteriaceae; genus Erwinia. The sequence goes on along the minus strand of NZ_JBHDVM010000001.1, from coordinate 506,497 downwards.
AACGGTTGAGCTACTTCGTAATTTACGAGGAGAAGAAGCGCGTAAGCCAGTTAGAGACGAAATTATAAGAAGTAAGGAAGCGCTATCTCATCTCAGAAATGAGATCTTTGAGGTTCTCAATGAAGATACCGATGATGTTTTCGGTAAGTTAAGAGAGGGCCGAACCCGCGCCGATCGTAATGACTATATCCAGAAGTTGCAGTGTTATGAGTTGCTCAGGACGAATATTGAAAAAATGCAGGATGAACACGAACTCCGGGCTAACGAAGTTAATTCGGTATTCGACGAGCACCATTCAACTGCCCTGTATGGCGATCTAAAGCAGCTACGGCTGGCTAAAGAAGGCAAAGAGTTTACGCTTCCGGATCTGACTTATAATAGAGGGAGCCGTCAGTTTGGCTAGAATCCCTGGGGTTTACGCTGAGCCACTGGCCGATTAGCTAAATTTTTCTGCCAGGTTGAGTATAAAACAAAAAAACCGGAATGAATTTCCGGTTTTTTTATGATGTCCGGGCGATTAAATCAGCCGGGCCGCTCGCAGTTCGCTTTTCAGATAGGCATAAAAAACCGGCGCGGCGACTACGCCCGCCAGCCCGAAAGCGGATTCGAATATCAGCATTGCCAGCAGGATTTCCCAGGTTTTGGCATTGATGCGGGTACCGAAAATGCGGGCATTGATAAAGTATTCCAGCTTGTGCACCAGGATCAGAAAAACCAGCGCAATTAACGCCGCCTGTAGCGAAATAGAAAGCCCGATCAGTACTATCACCGTATTAGAGATTAGGTTGCCGATAACGGGCAGCAAGCCGGCGATAAAGGTCAGCACGATAACGGTTTTCGCAAACGGGAAATGCAGCCCGAACAGCGGCAGCACGCCGAACAAAAAGCCGCAGGTCAGCAGCGTATTGACCAGCGAAACCTTGATTTGGGCGAAAACAACGTCGTGAAACGAGGCGGTCAGCAGCGTCAAACGACGAAACAGCGCCTGGGTTAACGGCGCTTCCGCATTGCTTTCGCCACTAACACGCAATGAAATGATCGCGCCGAGCAGCATGCCGATTAGCATAGTAGCAAAAGTATGCGCCGCAGTACGTCCCAGCGTTTGCACCACGACCAGATGCTCACGTAGCCAGGCCATGACCTGATGCTGTAACTCGTCAATATCCGCCGGTAAGTAGCGTGCTAATACCGGCGACAGCGTGCCCTGCGCATCTTCCAGCAGCTTGCTGGCCGCCGCATGAAAAGCCGCCGTGTCGTGAAAATCGTGCAGCAAGAAACCGATAAGCTTGGTGATACCGCCTACCAGCGCCAGCAGGATCAGCACGGTAAGAAAAAAGATAGTGATCCAGCGCGCCAGCGGGCCTTTTACCAGCCGCTCTATCCACGGCGTTAGCGCCAGAATAGTTTCATAAACGATAAAGCCGGCCAGAAAACACGGCAGCAGGCGTAGCGGAAAGATCAGCATTAGCGCAGTGAAAACCAGCAGATAGCTGGCGGCTTCGCAAAGCTGCAGTTTGGTGAGGGTCCGTATCTCCATAAGGGTTCCTGTCTGTCATAGGTCAAAAAGCATTATAATTCAGACAGTATACAGCCCGCAGGGCTTTTTAAGCTTCTTTTGCGTGGTCAGGATCGGACGGCAGGAAAAGCAATTGCGCGGAGAGGATCATTGCGGGCCGCGACGCCCGCCATTGCAATTGACTCAGGCGCTGACCTGCACCTGACGACGCCATGCGCCCGGCGACTGGCCAAACTGGCGCTTGAAGCTGCGGTTAAAAGATTGCTGGGAATCAAAACCAAATGAAATTGCCACGTCCAGAATTGGCTCGCCGCCGGTGGCCAGACGCTCAGCGGATTTTTTCAGACGGCGCGCGCGGATGTATTCGCCCAGCGCGTGACCGGTGTGTTGTTTGAACATACGCTGCAGATGCCACTTGGAATAGCCTGCGCGGCGGGCTACGGTGTCTAAATCCATCTTGCCTTCGATATGCGTATCAATCCACTTCACCAGATCGCTGATAAAATCGTCATGGCTCATTGTCTTCCCCTTAAAATTTTAACCTGTTTTTGTGTTGACCTTTGCCACCGCACGGGTAAAAGGTAACTTTAATTAGTGCATTTATTAACGGTAAAACAGCAGCGGGATTAATGCAAGTTTAATTGTTGCATTAAATGCGATTGCGTAGGATCAGGGAGATGGAGGCAAGCAGTAATGCTTTACCTCAGGAAGCTAGCAGCGATAGCTCCAGGAAAAGCCGGACGTGCATCCGGCCATGGGCGAGTCAGCGGATCAGGATTCGGCGCTTTCGCGGTTTTTCATGGCTTCGCAGCTGCCTTCAGGATAGCGGCGGTCGCGCTCATAGATTTCCCGCAGCGCATCTGCGACCGTGCGCTTTGCCAGCACGCTAAGCGAAGCCTGTTCGGCCTCGTGCGCCAGTTCTTTAAAGAACCAGCAGGTGTTGGCGCTGACCAGGCAGCGCGCCGGGACTTCCGGACGCCCCGCCAGCAGCGGTTTATCTTCCAGTACGGAAGTATAAATATCGCAAAGGGTGATTTCTTCTGCCGGCCGCCCCAGACGAATGGTACCGGTGCGCCCCAGCGTAGAGACGATAATGCCGTCGCGCGTCAGCGGCACCATCATTTTGCGGACAAAGCTGGGATTGGCCTCAAGGCCCATCGCCAGAATTTTGCTGGTGCTGCGTTTACCTTCCCGCTCCGCCTGGGCTATGCAGAGCACCATTTGTAACGCTGTAGGAAAACGAATATCAAGCATGTTCAGATCCTTGCTTTTAGCTGTAGCTCACCGTGTTGGCGGCGATCTTAAAAAGCATTAAAATCAATCAAATAAAAAAACTGACAGTGAATTAATATACCAAATAGTGTTGCATTTTAGAAGAAAGCCGTTAAGCAGTTCCTGCTATTTACCGCTATAACCCTGAATAACAGAGGGATTATTCCCTCTGTTTTTGTTTAAAACCTACTTGTTTTCCTGTAGATAGCGATAGATAACCGACAAATCTTTATCGCCATAGCCTGCGTCAACCGCTTCCTGCCACAGTTTCGCCGTGACGTTTAATCCCGGCAGGCGACTCTCTTTTGCCGCCGCCAGCGCCAGACGGGCATCTTTCAATGCCCAGGTCAGCTGCATCTGCGGCTCATAACTGCCCTCTTCAATCATGCCCAGCTTCGCTTTAGCATAAGGCGCAGCCAGCGGCCCGCCATCCAGCACATCCCAAAATTGATCGGGGGTAAAACCGAATTCTTCTGCCATCTGGGTGCTCTCGGCCAGTCCCTGCACCATTGAAATCAGCCAGGCGTTGACCACCAGCTTCATACGTGACGCCGCGCCCGCCTCACCCAGCCATTTTACGCCCTTAGATATCGCCGCGAAGACCGGCTCTGCCGCCTGCGCTTTTTCACGATCGCCGCTTGCCAGCACCAGGATTTGCGCATTCTCCGCTGGGGCTTTGGTGCCGGATACGGGAGCGTCCAGCACTATAACGTCCGGGCGCTCTTTAGCCATGGTCGTCAACAATTTCTCGGTGGCCTCTACGCCAATCGTTCCCATCTGTACCAGGATAGCGCCCTGTTTAAAGCTGGAAAGCGCTTTGCTTAGCACCTCCTGAGTGATTTCGGCATTGGCAAGCATACTGATTACGACATCTGCCTGTTCAACTGCCTGCTGTGGAGTATCGGCTAACCGTAGACCAGCCTGTTGCAGATCCTCGCCACGCGATTTGGTTCGGTTCCAGCCGCTGACGACCAAGTCCTTTTTTAACAGGTTGGCGGCAAAAGCATGGCCCATTGCGCCCAATCCCAATACGGCTACTGCGGGACGTTGATTCATTACGGACTCCTTATCGTTAACCCAAAGAAAATGTTATCTAACCAGGGTAGCGTAATGTCTTGCGAAATGCTGATTTTCCTGCAGGCGTTACACTTAAGATTACGTAAGAAGGTGTTACCTTTTCAAAGGAGTAAAAGATGAAGCCTGCCCAAAAAAATGATTTCCCCGTTGCCGACGTCCGCCAATATCTTGAGCCTGGTCCGGTGTTACTGGTCACCTCGGCGCTGGGCAACGAACGCGATATTATGACGCTGGGCTGGCATACGGTAATGGAGTTTTCGCCATCGCTGGTTGGCTGTATGATTTCTGCGGGTAATAACAGCCATCGGCTAATTAAAAAGAGCAGCGAATGCGTGCTTAATTTACCTGCTTTCGCCCTTCTGGATACGCTGGTAGCGATCGGCAACTGTAGCGGCGCGGATGTTGATAAGTTCGCGGAATTTTCTTTAACGCCTCAACCCGCCAGCGAGGTTAAAGCGCCGCTGATTGCCGAATGTCACGCCTGTTTTGAATGTCGTCTGTATGACGATACGCTGGTGGACAACTTTAACTTTTTTATTTTTGAAGTGGTTAAGGCACAGGTCGCGTCCTCGCCAAAATATCCGCAAACTGTGCACTACTGCGGCGATGGCGAATTTATGCTTTCCGGCAAGCGCGTCAGCCGCCGCTCGCAGTTTCGGCCGGAAATGCTTTAGCAACCCGCCGTTATTTTTTGCAGGGCAGCGGTGCTGTTTTCATCATCGGGAATATACACCACCATTCTTCCGCCGCCGCCGGGAGCCGTCCACCAGTTGCTTTGCCGCAGCGATAAAATACCCGAATCAGGGTGCTGAAAGCGTTTAACCTGGTTATCAATAGCGAGAATTTCGTAGCGCGACCAGGTTTCGCGGAATTCTGCCGAAGCCGCCAGCAGCCGGTCTAACAAGGATTTCCACCAGGGATCGTCGTGGTTATCGCCCATTTGCGCCCGGAATCTTGCTACCATATTTGGCATCAGCGTTGACCAGTCCACTATGGCCTGGCGCAGTGTGGGATGGGTAAACGCCAACCAGATATAATTGCGATCTTCCTGCGGTACGCTTAGCGGATCGAAACGCATTAGCTGACGCCAGGCCTGATTGCATCCCAGGATATCAAAACGCGTGGTCTGAATAACCGCTGGCAACGGATTAAGTTGATCAAGCACGACCTGGCTATGTGAAGAAAGCCGCTCGCAGACGCGAACTGCCGTCTGGTAAGCCGCCGGATGACCCGCCAGCGAGAAAAGATGCCCGGCTTCCGCTTCGTTACACTGTAACGCCGAGGCGATAGCCGCCAGGGTTTTGAGCGAGGCCTTGATTTCTCTTCCCTGCTCCAGCCAGGTGTACCAGGTTACGCCAACGTCAGCTAACTGTGCCACTTCTTCCCGCCGTAGACCTGGCGTACGGCGATTACGGGTACGCGGCAGGCCCAGCGCCTGTGGATCAAGACTCTCCCGCCGCTTCCTTAAAAAAGCACCCAGCAACAGCCGGTTACCCTCGCCTGTGGCATGATTTTTCGCTTCCATCAGATTGTGCTCCTTATTAAGGCTGGTAGCTTTTATACCATGATAATCAAAAACTGGTACCCGTTTTGGCAATCGGGGATGCTACGGCTGAAGGTGGTCTTTAACAAGGATATTTATGAATACGCATTCAGCATTTCCCGGGCTAAGCCGCAGCGGCCTGACGGTATTACTGGTTGGCCAACTACTGCCGCTTATTGATTTTTCTATAGTGAATGTCGCGCTTGATGCTATCTCAATCAGCCTTAAAGCTTCGCCCGTAGAGCTGGAGCTCATTGTAGCCGCCTACGGCATCGCTTTCGCCATCAGCCTGGCGATGGGCAGCCGCTGGGGCGATAATTTTGGGCGTCGCCGCGTGTTTACCGCTGGCGTGCTGTTGTTCGGTCTGGCCTCGCTACTGTGCGGCCTTGCGGATTCAGTATGGCTATTGCTTGTCGCGCGTGCGCTGCAAGGCATCGGTGCTGCGCTTATCGTGCCGCAAATTCTCGCTACTCTTCATGTTTGCCTGAAAGGCAAAGAGCATGCACGCGCAATCGGGCTTTATGGCGCAATCGGCGGTCTGGCTTTTATCATTGGCCAGGTTTTGGGCGGACTCCTGATAGCGGCAGATCTGGGCGGCTACGGCTGGCGCAGTGTTTTTCTGATTAATATTCCATTCTGTCTCGCTGTACTGCTCTGTGTTCGCAGCGTGCCGGAAACCAGAAATGCACAGCCGGTTCCGGTGGACTGGCCCGGCACGCTGTTGCTGGCAGGTGCTACGGGGTGCCTGATGATGGCGCTGGCATTTGGGCCGCTACTGCGCTGGTCCTGGCCCTGCATTTTACTGCTGGCCGTCTTCCCGCTACTCCTGCGTCAACTGTGGCTGGCAGAGCGAAAACTGGAGCAGCGTCAGGGTGCGCCGCTGCTGCCGCCGGCCTTACTGCGGCTGGCATCTATGCAATTCGGCCTGGGCATGGCGGTGATTTTCTTCGCCTGCTGGAGCGGCTTTATGTTTACCGTTGCCCTGACTTTGCAGTCGGGTCTGGGTATGACTCCTTTCCAGTCGGGCAACGCTTTTATCGCCCTTGGCGCTGCCTATTTTTTCGGCGCGATGGTTGCCGCAAGCGTGGTGGTAAAGCTGGGTAAGAAGGTAACACTGTTCCTTGGCTGCGTGATCCAGATGAGCGGCCTGCTGGCGCTGATAGCGACTTTCAGTTACGCCTGGCCTGCGACAGGTATTGCGTTGTTGATTCCCGCCACTTCACTAATTGGCCTTGGCCAATCATTTATCGTGAACTGTTTTTATCGTATCGGTCTGGCCGAAGTGACGGCTGAATATGCGGGAGCCGGAAGCGCAATGCTTTCAACCGTCCAGCAGACCGCTCTTGGCCTTGGGCCTATGCTGATGGGGACGCTATTCAGTGAGAAGTTACACCGTCACGGAAGTTACAAGGAGGCAATTGTAGCCTCATTGATTATGGAGCTACTGTTGATGTCTCTGCTGGCGCTCAGCGCGTACGCTACGCGTCGTGCTGCTCCTCTTCAGCCTGAATAGCCACTGTAATTTTCTTCGCGGCTGTTGCCAGCCGCTTTTTTTCGCCTGCGCACTGCCGGGCTGGCACATCCTTCAATCCCGGCTATACTCATCAGCCGGCAGTATTTTTGCTGTTAAATCAATAATGAAGGCTAACAGACGGCGAGAGCAGCTTTTCCTTAGCCGATTATGCTGATTTACACTGAAATGGCTTTTTTTGATGTCATCTGCCGGACAAATAAAACACAATAAGGATCCTGTCTTCGCCTGACGCGAAATTCACTTACCAACAAGTCGTTGAACCAGATGCAACCAATTATCGTTTCTCGTAAGACCGCATGGCTACGCGTCATTATGTTAGCCATCGCTGCGTTTATTTTTAATACTACCGAGTTTGCACCGGTGGGCCTGCTTTCCGATATTGCCGCCAGCTTCTCAATGAAGACGGCGCAGGTAGGACTCATGCTGACCATCTACGCCTGGGTGGTAGCGCTGATGTCGCTACCAATGATGCTGCTGACGCGCCAGGTCGAGCGGCGTTTTCTTCTGATAGCTATTTTCCTGCTGTTTATCGCCAGCCATGCGCTCTCTTCTTTCGCCTGGAGCTTTAACGTGCTGGTGGTTTCCCGTATCGGCATTGCGCTGTCGCACGCTATTTTCTGGTCTATTACCGCCTCGCTGGCGATCCGCGTAGCCCCGGCGGGCAAGAAAACCCAGGCGCTGAGCATGCTGGCGACCGGAACGGCGCTGGCAATGGTGCTGGGTCTGCCGATTGGCCGCGTGATCGGCCAATATCTGGGCTGGCGTATCACTTTTGGCGTAATTGGCATAGTGGCGCTGGTAACAATGCTGACGCTGGCTAAACTTTTGCCGAAACTGCCCAGCGAGCATAGCGGATCGTTAAAAAGCGTGCCGATGCTGTTTCGCCGACCCGCGCTGGTTTCGCTTTACCTGCTGATCGTGCTGATCGTAACGGCGCACTACACGGCTTACAGCTATATCGAGCCTTTTATACAGGTAGTGGCCCTGCAGGGCGGCAACTTTACGACCTTTCTGCTGCTGATTTTCGGCGCGGCGGGCATTATTGGCAGCGTATTGTTTAGCGCGCTGGGCAATAAGTTTCCGGCTACGTTCCTGCTGGCTGCTATTACGCTGGTTTCCGCCTGCATGCTCGCGCTGTTTTTGGCCGCCACTCATACTCTGGCTATTTCGACGCTGTGCGTTATCTGGGGCATGGCGATGATGATTATCGGTCTTGCGGTACAGGTCAGGGTATTAACGCTGGCGCCAGATGCGACCGACGTAGCGATGTCGCTGATGTCCGGCATCTATAACCTGGGTATCGGTGGCGGCGCGCTGTTAGGCAATCAGGTCAGTTTGCATCTTGGCATGGAGCATATTGGCTACGCCGGTGGCGCTATCGGGTTGCTTAGCCTGGCCTGGTGCGGCTGGAGCATGAAGCGCTACCCACAGCTACGCATTAACTAAGCCACCCACGCGTCTTTCGCCAGCTATCCCGGTTTTAAAAAGGCCGGGATAGCTGTCAAAGTCATCAATACAGAGTTATTCGTTCTGCAAGGCAGCCGCATAAACACCTTATCGTTAATTACCGCCGGCGCGCTTTAATTAAATTCCCCTGCCGTTTTTGACATTTTTTACCCGAGTAGTGTTACCTGTAATAGTGAGATGGCCGGTATCGCCTGACACCGGCCATTACGATGATTTTCTTTAGCACATGCTGTTAAGCTTAAGCAACAGGCACAATATCATGCCTGTCACCCGGGCTATCGGGATCTCTTGCTATTATCCTGCATTAACACAGCATGGGCCTGTACGGATAAATCCTGCAGTTCGTTGTATGCTTCATCTTCATAAGGATAAACAATCTGCATATCCAGATTGATATCTGCCCCAGGTTTAATGACGTGGCCCGGGTTACTGCTCAAATAAAGTGTTTTCGATTCTTCTATATAATGGACGTTTACCCAGTCGCTGATAGTCTGGATCCACTCGGGTGCGGCATAAGCGCCTTCAGGCAGGGTTAAAGTTATTCCCCAGTTATCGACTGCATAATCTGAGGTCGTTAGCGTAAGACGATAGCTGTAGATGAAAGCCGTTTTATCGGCTTCTTTTTGCCATTTCGCCAGGAGCTTAGAGGAAACGTGCAGGTTAACGTCGCTCTCTTGCTCGAAGATTGCCAGGTTCACGTAGGGGTTACGTCCGGTATAAGAAGTGTTGCCTTGTTCATCTTCCGCCCAGGTATAAAAATTAAAAGAGTAATTATCGCCTGTTATATCAGACATTGAGGCTTTTTTCGGATCAATGATAAAGGTCATTCTTTTTACTTCTCCGGGAGCCAGGTCAAAATTAGTTGGCGGCACCGAAATGATATCGAAATATTCAGTGAAATCAGGATTCCTTCCTAAACTTTCGTTATCCTGCGTTTCCAGTCTGTAACAAAAATTAAGATTATCAAAGCCTTTGTAGGTGTTGCGATTAGTGACAATTATGACAAAAGCAAAGTTTCCGCGCCCCATGAAAGCATCAAGATAACCATCAACTTCCGAGTTGACAACTACGGGTAAGTCGCTCATTTTTTCGTTCCTTATATATTACGTAAGATAAATTAATTTTCTTTGCTGAAGTTTTACTTCTGCATAAAAAGAAAATATCCCACCGGAACCCCAATGGCAATTGCATAATTTGGCTGCGCCACCCCAATAATTAGAGAGGTTTTTTTATAGTTCTGATTACCTAAAAATCCCTAAACTTATAAAGCGCTGATGAAGTTATATCCAGCTATTTGGTACATTAAAAAACCCCGTTAATAAACGGGGTTCAGGTTTACAGAAATAAAGCGTTTATTTGAGATAAAACACTTCTTTCAGCTCCTCGCTGACCGGGCTGAAGTCTGCGTTTGACGGCATTAGTTCGCTCATTGAGCGCCACCAGCGCTGGCAGACTTCTGTTTGCGCTACCGCGCTCCACCGCTCTTCCGATTCTATCTCTACTACGGCGAATAAAAGGTTGCGCGAAGCGTCCAGAAAGATGCTGTAGTGATGCGCGCCGTGCTCTTTCAACGTTTGCGCCAGCTCCGGCCAGATCGGATTATGGCGCTGCTCATACTCCTGGTGCTTATCCGGATGCACCTGCATCACAAAGGCTTTACGCAACATGGGAATGCCTTGCTTCCAGCGCAGCCTGCCACGGCTTGACGTTAAAGCGTTTGCCCAGCGCCACCAGCTCTTCTGTGGTGATACTCTGCCGCATGCCGCCCATCGACAGCACCTTGACCACGACCTCGGAAGATTTCTCCGCCGTGTCGATCAGGCCGAAGGTTTCATCCAGCGTTGGGCCAGCGCCAAAAATGCCGTGGTACGGCCACATCACCAGGCTGTGCGACGCCATTTGCTTAGCCGTGGCATCACCAATTTCATCCGTGCCCGGCACCATCCACGGCACGATACCCACGCCATCCGGGAAGACCACCAGACATTCGGTGCTGCCTTCCCACAGCAGGCGAGTAAATTTCGCCGAATCCAGCTCAACCACATAGCTTAACGACATAAAGTTGGTGGCATGGCAGTGCATAATCACGCGATCTGCGCCGTTGGTCGCCTTGATGCGTACGCTGTGCGACTGAAAATGGGAGGCCAGTTCAGAGGTCGGCAGCCCGCCGTTGCTTAATCCCCAGTAGATACTGTAGGCGCGGCCATCTTCGCTAACGCGCAGCAATACCAGGCAGTCTGCCGGATCCAGCTGCACATTACGGAAAAACTTGCCGGAACCGGTGACGATAAACCAGCAGTTTGCCAGTTCAGGCACGGGCTGGCTCAGCTCAACCGTACGCGGCTCGCGGTAAAAATCCTGGGCAAACGGCTGGACTTCCTCATCAAGCAGGCGAAAACTGACGTTGCCGCCGTTGCGCTCGTCCCACCCTTTTAGCCACATGTCGGTAGTGGCTTTAACCATTCCCTGGACGAACCATGAAGTCAGAATGTGTTGCATATTGCATCCTTAACGTTTGCTGAGAGTTTGTTGTTCATAGTGACGGACGCTGTCAAGCCAGCTTGCACCCGCCGGTACGTCGTGACGCGCACAGTACGCTTCCCACACCGCCTGCCACGGCAGTGATTTTTGTTCTTCCAGCAGGGCCAGGCGCGCGGTGTAGTCGCCTTCCAGCTCCAGCTTTTTCAGTTTGTCTACTGGCTCAAGTAGCGCGCGCAGCAATGCTTTTTTAGCGTTGCGCGTGCCGATCACCCAGGCGGCGATACGGTTGATTGAGGCATCAAAGAAGTCGAGGCCGATATGCACCTTATCGAACAGGCGCTGGCGAACGATTTCATGGGCGATGGCCTGAGTTTCGTCATCCAGCAGCACCACGTGATCGCTGTCCCAGCGTACCGGACGGCTGACGTGCAGCAGCAGGCGCGGCACGTAAAGCATGGCGGTGGAGATCTTGTCGGAGATGACTTCGGTCGGATGGAAGTGTCCGGCATCCAGCGTCAGCGCCGTTTGGCGGCTGGCGGCATAGCCCAGGCAGAACTCGTTGGAGCCAACGGTGTAGCTTTCTGCGCCTATGCCAAAGAGTTTGCTTTCCACCGCATCGATATGGTGTGCCGGGTTCAGTTTTTCGCTAATGATCTCATCCAGCGATTGCAGCATACGTTCGCGCGGTGCAAAGCGGTCTATCGGCAGGTCTTTCATCCCGTCCGGGATCCAGATATTCATGATTGAAGCCGTGCCCAGCTGTTCGCCGAACCAGGCCGAAATTTTACGGCTGGCTTTGCAGTGTTCAATCCAGAAGTCGCGGATCTCTTTATTAGCGCTGGCCAGCGTAAAACCGTTTTCGCTCAGCGGATGCGAGAAGCAGGAAGGGTTAAAATCCAGGCCCAGCCCGTTGGCTTTCGCCCAGTCTACCCAGTTGGCGAAGTGCTGCGGTTTGATTTCGCTGCGTTCAACCGGGCTGTCGCTTTCCAGATAAATAGCGTGCAGGTTCAGTCTTTTGGGGCCAGGGATCAGCGCCAGCGCCTGTTCAAGGTCGGCGCGCAGCTCGGCTGGCGTGGTTGCCCTGCCCGGATAATTGCCGGTCGCCTGAATACCGCCGGTTAGCGCGCCCTGCGGATTTTCGAAGCCGCGCACGTCGTCGCCCTGCCAGCAGTGCATGGAGATGGGCAGCTTGTCCAGCTGGGTCAGCGCGGCGTCGACATCCACGCCCTGTTCTGCATAGCGTGATTTTGCCAGTTCAAACGCCTGCTCAATTGCTCGGGTCATATGCATAGCTCCTTAGCCGAATTTGTCAGTGACTGAAAAAGTGTCCAGTTGCGGCTGAAAGCGTCACTGGCCTGTGGAATAAAAGTGGTTAACGGGAAGTTCTGCGCCACCAGCTGCCGGAAGTGAGTGACGTCCCTGACGCTGCCGCGCGCGATAAGCTGGCTACCAATATTGCCGAGCGTGGAGGCTTCGACCGGCCCGGCGAGCACCGGGATGCCGCAGGCATCGGCGCAAAGCTGGTTTAGCAGCGAATTCTGGCAGCCGCCGCCGACGATATGTAGCTGGCTGAAAGGCGCGCCGCGCACGGCCGAAAGCTCTTCCAGTACGAAGCGATAATAGAACGCCAGACTGTCAAAGATGCAGCGGGCCAGCGCGGCCGCCGTCGTGGGCGTTGGCATTCCCTGTTCGGCGCAGGCATCCTGAATTTCCCGGACCATATTGACCGGGTTAATAAAGCGCTCGTCGTTGGGGTTGATCAGCGAGCGGCAGGCGGGCTGCGCTTCTGCTTCTTGCACCAATGCGCAAAGGTCGGTTATCGCCAGCTCGCGGCAAATGCGCTGCAGCAGCCATAGCCCCATGATGTTTTTTAATACGCGGTAGCGCCCCTCCGCGCCGCCTTCGTTGGTAATATTCGCCGCCAGTGCCGCAGCATCGTTGTAGGGTTGCAGGCTTTCAAATCCCATTAGCGACCAGGTGCCTGAACTGAGCCAGGCGACGTTGTCGGTGGTGAGCGGCGCGGCCAGCACGGCGCTGGCAGTATCGTGCGTGGCAACAGCAATAACCGGTACCGCCACGCTCGAGCCGCTTTGCCACTCGCCTACTTTTCGGCCTGGCGCGGAGGGTTTGCCAAACCAGTCCGGATTTGCGCCTGTCCATGCCAGCAGCTCCTCATCCCAGTCACCGCTGTGGATGTTCAGCAGTTGCGTGGTAGTGGCATTGGTATATTCCCAGTTAAGCTGCCCGGTCAGGCGATAGTGGAAATAGTCCGGGATCAACAAGGCATGGCGAACATCTTTAAGCCACTCGGGCTGCTCTTCACACAGCGCACGCAGCTGATAAAGCGTGTTAAACGGTAGAAACTGGATCGCGGTACGCTGGTAAATCGCTTCACGCCCCAGAGCCGCGCAGCCTTTTTGCATCATTCCCCAGGTACGATCGTCGCGGTAGGAAACCGGCAGGCCAATCCGTTCGCCCTGTTCGTTCAGCAGGACGTAATCAACGCCCCAGGTATCAATACCGATACTGTCGGGCACAATATTTTGCTGCAGCAGCTTCTCCAGCGAAGCGACCATAAAGGCTTCCAGCGCGTCCACATCCCAGCATTGCCGCTCTTGCTTTACCACCAGGTTGTTGACGCAGCGGGCAATCTCCTCCAGCGTCAGTTTGCCATTTTGCGGGTTAAAACGGGCCAGCATCACGCGTCCGCTGGATGCGCCCAGGTCAATGGCAACACAATTTTGCATGCTCATGGCGTTGGCTTCCTGTCAATTCAGAGCCCACAGTCTAAAAGCCGCTATTTTTGGCACCTTCCCGCCAGTGCCAGCGCCGCTGGCCCGCTGGCAACAGAGCAAAGATGAACGTGAAGTAGCTCACATATTGAGGCGTCGACAACGAAAGCTGGCGATGTGATGCAGGGCGCAATTCCTGCTACCGCTGCGCATTCTCTTGAAAAATAAGCGGCTTTAAGCCTTATTCCCGTCAAAAAATCAAGGCAGGCGCACGGACGGCGGCGGTAAAATCGCTGCAGAGTCGGCCAGGAGATTGCATCATGACCCTATTACACAGCGTGGATTTTTTTCCCGGCGGCGGGCTACCCGTCGCTATCGAACCTCGCATGCCGCAAAGCGCTTTTCCTGAGCATCACCACGAGGATTTTCATGAAATCGTACTGGTGGAACAAGGAACCGGCGTTCATGTTTTTAACGGCGAGCCGCGCACACTATGCGGCGGCTGCGTCTGTTTCGTTCGCGATCACGATCGCCATCTTTATGAAAAAACGGATCGGCTGATCCTGACCAACGTGCTTTATCGCGGGCCGGAGGCTTTTCGCTTTATCACCAATTTCCAGCATCTTTTACCGCAGGAGAAAGACGGCAATTATCCTTCCCACTGGCGCATCAGCAGCCGGATCATGGAGCAGGCAAAAACGCTGATTAGCCGTCTTGCCGCACCAGCCGATCCCAGTCGGCTCGAAACACGGGCCGAACAGGAGCTGCGGTTTATGGAGCTGCTGGTGCTGCTGCGCAGGGGCTGTGGCGAACAACCCGGCGAAGATCAGAGCGGGCGTATGCGCGGGCTGCTGGACTGGCTGGCGGACCATTACAGCGAAGAAGTGGACTGGGAAGCGCTGGCGGACAAATTCTCGCTTTCCTTGCGCACGCTGCATCGTCAGCTGAAGCAGCAAACGGGCAGTACGCCGCAGCGCTATCTTAACCGCCTGCGCCTGCTGCAGGCGCGGCATTTGTTACGCCACAGTGAAATGCGGATTACGGATATCGCCTATCACTGCGGATTTGGTGACAGCAATCACTTTTCGACGCTGTTTAAGCGTGAGTTTGGCTTTTCTCCGCGTAATATCAGGCAAAATGATTTGTGAGGTGAACAGTGAGCGAACCGCTTTGTCTGACGAAAGCCGATTATTTTCCGTCCGGGCTGATGCCGGTCGCTATCGCCGACCGCGCTCCCCAGCAAACTTTCCCGCCGCATGTCCATGAGTTCAGCGAACTGGTGATCGTCTGGCGCGGTAATGGCCTGCATGTCATGAACGATCGGCCCTGGCTGGTTACCTGCGGCGATCTTTTTTACGTCGCCCCTGATGATTGCCATAGCTACGAGTCGGCCAACGAGCTGGTGCTGGATAATATTATCTACTGCCCGGAACGCTTCAGGCTGGGCCTGGACTGGTCGCAGTTTCTGCCGCAGGAGAAAAAAGCCTGGCGACTGACCACGCGCGGCATGGCGCTGGCGCGCGGGGTGATCCAGCAGCTGGCGCAGGAGAGCGCCAAAAGCGATCGGCTGTCATGCCAGCTAACGGAGGCACTTTTTTTGCAGCTGGTGCTGATTCTACAGCGTCACCGCTATGCGGCCGACGAGGCGTGGCAACTGCCGGAAGGCGAACAGTTGGATCTGCTGATGTCCGCTATTCAGGGCCAGCTTGCCCATTTCGATCTCAGCGAGTTCTGCCGTCAGCACCAGCTTTCAGAGCGCGTGCTGAAACAGCTTTTCCGTCAGCAAACCGGCATGATGCCGGGTCAATACATGCGGCAGCTGCGCGTCTGTAAGGCTAAGTTTTTACTGCGCAGCACGCCTGCGCTGATCGGCGATGTTGCTGCCCTCTGCGGCTTCGAGGACAGCAACTATTTTTCGGTGGTCTTTACCCGTGAAACCGGCATGACGCCCAGCGCGTTTCGCCACTATTTTGAACAGCACAGCCAGAAGAAAGCCGCCGCGCTCTAAGGCCTGCTGTTCAGGAGATCATGCCCAGCCCGACGATATTGGCCGCCAGAATAATCACCAGGCAGCCGCCGCACAGCACGCTGACCGGGCGGCGGCCAACGTTTTTCCACTCTTTCAGCACCAGCCCCACCAGTCCGCCGCACAGCACATAGAAGCTCATATGCAGCATCCAGCTGATAAAGTCGTACTGGGCAGGGATTCGGGCGTGGCCCCACGCGTAAAAGAAGAATTGCAGATACCACATGGTGCCGCCCAGCAGCGACAGCAGCAGATTGCTGATCAACAGCGGTTTCGCCACTGCAAAATCCCGCCTGGCCGAGAGATCGGATTTCACCGCCAGACGGATAAAGCAAAAGCCCAGATTCACCAGCGCGCCGCCGCCCATAATAATGACGTAGCTGGGCAGTGCGGCATACAGCGGATTGATGCCCAACTCAAGCGCAGCGTCGTGCATAGGTTTAGCGGCGTTCATGGCAAAAGACATCCCGGCAGAAAATACGCCGCAAAAGATCGCCAGAACCAGGCCTTTTTTCAGGTTAAATTCTTCCGCCGTTATTCCCATGGCGCGCTCTTTTAACAAGCCAGCACGCGAGACGATGGCTACTCCCGCCAGCGCCACCAGCACGCCCAGCAGCGTGAGCCTGCCTCCGGTTGAGCTAAACAGTTCAACAAAACGGCCTTGCAGCAGCGGCGTCATCAGGGTACCCACCACCAGCGTAATACCTATGGCTATACCTATTCCCATCGACATGCCCAGATAGCGCATGGTCAGGCCGTAATTAATATTACCTATTCCCCACATAGCGCCGAACAGAAAGACCGGCAGTAGCTGCGCATAAGAGAATGAGCTGTAAAAAGCCCAGAAGTTGGGCAGCAGCACGGCGCTGACAGCCCAGGGAAGAATGAGCCAGGACATAATGCCGCCTACTGACCACATGGTTTCCCATGACCAGCAGCGTACTTTTTTAAATGGCGCATAGAAGCAGGCGGCGCTGGCCGCGCCTACCAGATGCCAGAAGATACCTGAAAAGATAAGGTGACTCATTTTTCTCTTCCTTCGTAGGCGAGTACATTCCCGCCAGCTGAGTCTACGGAGGTTGCTTTCAGGCACACCTTAGGCTGGCTGCCTGACGCCCGCTAAAAGTGGCAAAATTCAGCGGCTTATCCTGTCGGCGATCACAGATACGTTTTGTCTGCCGAACTTCTTAAAAAGCACGCCAGTCCCTTTTTTACCCTCAAAAGTACCGGTTTTTTGCCAGCCAGGCGCTGCCGCTGGCAGTAGCAGAAAGGCGTAACCCCGATCATTAATGACAGCATAAATGCAACATTACATTAACCAATTAGCAAAAACTAATTATGGAGTAGCCGCTATGTCACGTCGCTATCAGTGTTATATCAATGGTCAGTTTGTTGAAAATCGCAGCGGAAAGTGGATTGAAGTCATTAATCCGTCCACCGAAGCACCGCTATGGCAGATCCCGCAGGGAACTCAGGAAGATGCCGGGCGCGCTGTCAACGCGGCCAAAGCCGCCCAACCCGCATGGGAAGCACTGCCTGCCGTCGAACGAGGCCGCTGGCTGCGCCAGATCGCTGCAGGCATCCGCCGCCGCGAGGCGGAGATTACCGCAATTATCGTGGCCGAAGGCGGTAAAACCCAGCAGCTGGCGCAAACGGAAGTGCTTTTTACTGCTGATTACCTGGACTATATAACTGAGTGGGCGCGCCGCTACGAAGGCGAAATTGTGCAAAGCGACCGCCCGGACGAGACGATTATGGTGTTTAAAAAAGCCATTGGCGTAACCGCTGGCATCTTGCCGTGGAACTTCCCCTTTTTTCTGATCGCCCGCAAAACTGCTCCGGCACTGATAACGGGCAATACTATTGTAATTAAGCCCAGCGAATTGACGCCCGCCAACGCCATCATTTTTGCTGAAATTGTTGATGAAATCGGTTTACCGCCGGGCGTGTTCAATCTGGTTACCGGCTACGGCCCGGAAGTTGGTCATGCGCTGGCCGCCAACAAGGACGTGGGTCTGATAAGCCTGACCGGCAGCGTTGGCGCTGGTGTTGCCACGCTTACAGCGGCAGCGCCGAACGTGACAAAAGTTGCGCTGGAGCTGGGCGGCAAAGCGCCAGCTATAGTGATGAACGATGCGGATTTAGATTTGGCAGTGAAATCTATTGTGGCTTCGCGGATGATCAATACTGGCCAGGTCTGCAACTGTACGGAGCGTCTCTATGTTCAGGAAGGCGTTTATGATGAAGTGGTTCGCCGCCTGACAGCAGCTTTTGCAGCCGTAACCAGCGGCGATCCGGCGCAAAATAATAGCCTGGATATGGGGCCGTTAATCTCTGCCGATGCGCTAACGCGGCTTGAACAGAAAGTAGCGTTCGCTCAGGAACAAGGCGCGACTCTGGTAACCGGCGGCAAGCGTAAAGGCGAGCCTGGCTTTTTCTTTGAGCCGACGCTGCTGACCAACGTACGCCAGGAGATGGCTATCGTTCAGGAGGAGACTTTTGGCCCGGTGCTGCCGGTGCTCTCTTTCCGTACGCTTGAAGAAGCCGTTGAACTGGCCAACGACAGCGAATACGGCCTGACCTCCTCTGTTTTTACTGAAAATCTGAATACCGCCATGCGGGCAATAAAAATGCTGAAATTTGGCGAAACCTATATTAACCGTGAGAATTTTGAAGCCATGCAGGGCTTCCATGCGGGCTGGCGCAAATCCGGCATCGGCGGCGCGGACGGCCGTCACGGTCTGGAAGAGTATTTACAAACTCATGTGGTTTATTTGCAGGCGCACTAACTGGCACAAGGGCCGGAGAGACACTCCGGCCCTTTCTGTTTCAGGCCTGCTGCAACCGGCCCTGACTTTTCAGCAGCGCCCAGCTGCTGATTAGCGCCAGCGCCATCAGGTAGTAGCCCGGCGCAAGACTGGTTCCGGTTGCGCTGATTAGCAATGTACAAATCAGCGGCGCAAAACCGCCGAATAAGGTTACAGCGACGTTGTAACTAATAGCCATGCCGCTGGCACGCGTAGTGACGGGAAAAAGATCTGCCATCATTGAGGGTACGACGGAAAAGTAGACTGACTTCAGCAGCGCCAGCCAGCCTACCAGGATCAGCAGCCTGTCCGCCGTGGGATGATTGACCACCAGCGCGAACGCCGGGTAAATGGTCAGCAACAGCAGCACCAGCGAGCCCCACATCAGCGGCCTGCGGCCTATTTTCTCCGCCCACAGCCCCATCAGCGGCGTTACTACCGTCAGGACTACGCCTGCCAGCAGCGTGGCGCTGAATGCTGCCGTACCGGATAAATGCAGGCTTTTGGTCGCGTAAGTCGGCACATAGTTGAGCATATAGTTGATGCCGGTCGAGATAATCATCAGGCCAATCGCCAGCAGCATCAGGCTTTTTTGCTGTCCCGCCAGTAATTTAAGCGGCGAACGCACCTGCTGGCGCTGGCTGAAGCTTTCCGGCTCGTGCAGGTGGCGACGGATGTAGAGGCCAACCGGGCCAATTAACAGGCCGAAAGCAAAAGGTATGCGCCAGCCCCACTCCTGGATCTGCGTCTCGCTTAGATAGTGGCTTAGTCCAAGGCCGAAAGCCGAAGCCATTAGCGTGCTGGCACCCTGGGTGGCGAACTGCCAGCTGGCGATAAAGGCGCGTCTGTCGGGGAAATGTTCCACCAGGAAAGCCGTTGAGCTGCCAAATTCGCCGCCAGCGGAAAAGCCCTGAATCAGCCGCGCCAGCAGCACCATGATTGGCGCGGCCAGGCCGATAGCAGCATAAGAAGGCATCAGCACGATAATCGCGCCGCCCAGCATCATCAGCGTTATAGAAACCAGCAGCGCTTGTTTGCGGCCAACGCGGTCGGCGTACGCGCCCAGCACCACCGCGCCCAGCGGCCTGATAAGAAAAGAGACGCCAAAGCTGCCGAACGTCAGCAATAGCGAAACCGCCGGATCCGCCGTAGGGAAAAAGGCATGTGCTATATAGCTGGCAAAAAAGCCGTAAACGGCAATATCGAACCACTCCAGCGCATTACCTACGCAGGTAGCGAATAGTGTTTTATAAAGATTAGGTGCGACGACGGCCTGACGTTCGGCTAAAACGCTCATTGCGTGCCCTCCTGCTGCCGGAAATTGCGATGGCTGGCGAGCAGCCGATCGCCCTTTTTCCCCAGATCCCACAGTAGCCTGGTCATCAGCAGCAAGCCCTCGCGCGCGATGGATTGCAGCATATGCTCATCTACGGCATGTTGACCACAGGCCGGATAAGAGTGCGGAACCCAAAGCGTCGGCAAATCCAGGATATGCGCGAAAACATCATTAGGTAGCGAGCCGCCCAGGTTGGGCAACAGCGCAGGTTTCTTACCGCTGACTTCGCGCATGGCTTCCAGCGCCCAGTCCACCAGCGGATTTCGCGGATCCAATCTTGTCGCTGGCGAACCGCGTAGTAGCTTGATTTCAACCTGATTAAAGCCTCTGGCAGCAAGGTGCTCCTGCAGATGGCGTTCAATGTTTTCCCAGTCGGTGCCGACCACAAAGCGTAGCTGGCAAACTGCCGTCGCGCTGCCTGGGATCGCGTTCATTGGCCGCGCCGGATTGCCGGTAATAAAAGAAAGCATTTCCAGCGTGTTCCAGCCATATAATCGTTCAGTGGGCGTTAATCCCTCCTGGCCCCAATGCGGATCGATTTGCGGCCCATCTTCGCTCTGCTGGATCGCAATATCCTCAAGAATGGCGCGAACTTCTGCTGTCAGCGGCGGCGGCTTGAGTGCGTCAACCTGTAACTGTCCATGCTGGTTGACCAGCGTAGCGAAGGCATTGGCTAATTGCGTGCCGGGATTAGTCAGCAGACCGCCCCAGTTGCCGGAATGATAGTCGCGATCGCGGGCCTTGATGCTCAGGCGAACATTCACTGCTCCACGCGAGCCCAGAAACAACGTAGGTCTTTCGGCGCTGAACCTTGGGCCGTCTGAAGCAATAAAAATATCTGCGCGCAGCAGTTCGCTGTGGTCACGGCAAATCTGCGCAAGGCCAGGCGAACTGATTTCCTCGCCCATTTCGAAAAGAAATTTGCAGTTGAAGCCCAGTTTCCTGCCGCGAGCCGCGTAAATTTGTTCCAGCGCTGCGATATTCACAGAGTGCTGGCCTTTATTATCGGCGCTGCCGCGTCCATACCAGCGGTCGCCCTCTTCCGTAAGCTGCCAGGGATTAAGCCCTTGCCGCCAGTTTTCGTCATCGCCGAATACTACATCGCCGTGACCGTAACAGAGCAGCGTAGGCAAAGCGGCATCCTCAATACGCGCTGCCAGTAAAAAAGGGCGTTGCGGCGCTACGGGATTTTCAATTGCGGTTAGTGTGAAGCCCAGCGCCTGCATTGCGGGGGCGATCTCATGATCAAGATAGTGTCGAAGTTCTGCGTCGCGATCTTCCCGCTGGCTTTCAGAACGAATGGCGACACGCCGTGCCAGCACCCGCTTAAATTCCCCGCTGTCGAACCAGGCTGCGGCCTGGGCTAAGAGTTGCTCAATGGTCATAGGTTTCTCGTGTTTGCTGATTTATGTTGTTATGGCTTCCATCTAAGCTAAAATCCTCCTTTGCCACAATGATAAAAATGTCAAACCAGCTTTGCTTATAGGGCAAAGCTGGTTTGCACAACGAAGAAGCATGCACCAGAAAAAGGCTTAATTTATGCTCAGTCCGGAAGTGCGCTATTTTCTGGCGGTCGCGAGCACCGGCTCGCTCAGCGCGGCCAGCCAGCAGCTTTTTGTGGCAGTTTCAGCCATCAGCAGACAAATTCAACGGCTGGAGGCGGAGATAGGCGCACCGCTGTTTGAACGCCACGCGCGCGGCATGATCCTGAACGATGCGGGAAGAATTTTTGAGAGCCACGTCAGGCGCAGCCTGCTGGGAATGGAGCAGGCCAGGGCAGAAATCAAAGGATTGAAGGCCGTACGGCGAACGGCGCTGCGTATTGCCTGTACCGATGGCATGGCATTCAGCCTGCTGCCAGCGCTTTGTTCGCAGTTTCGCCAGCTGAATCCGTCGGTAAGCTTTAATTTGGCCGTAGGCAGCGTTGAACAGGTAGCGGATATATTACGCCAGGGCGAATGTGACGCCGCCTTCCAGTTTAGTCTTCATCCTGAACGCGGAGTAGAAGTTGTCGGCTCCTGGCCTGCGCCGGTACTGATAGCGATGCGGGAAGATCATCCGCTGGCGCAAGCGCCCTTTCAGCTGAAAGATCTTTCTGGCTGGCCGATGGCTCTTCCCGATCGCGCAACTACGGTACGCCAGCTGTTTGATCTTGCCTGTCAGATGAGCGGCACCTTTATCGAGCCAGTGATGACTTGTGACAACTTCAGCACGCTCTATGCTTTTCTGCAGCTTAATTCGCAGGCGATTACGCTATGCAGCCGCTTTAGCGTTCTTTTTCAGCAAACGGCTCCGCGCCTGGTGCTTCGCTCAGCGGGCGTCGATCAACTTACGCAGCGCACGCTTCAGGTTCAAACGGTGATGGGAAGGCAGCGCTCAGCGGCGCTAAACCTGTTTCTGGCCTTCGCCTGCGAGCAGTTGGCAAAAGCAGACAGTGGCCCTGCTTAGCCTGAAGTTATGAAACGGTGAGATTAAATGTCAAGGGAGATGCAAAATGGAAAGGGATAAACCCCGCCAGACGGCAGGGTTTCGGGAAACTTAGTTAAGTTTATAATCCAGGGTAATCTCGGCGTTCAACAGCTGAGATACCGGGCAACCCGCTTTAGCCTTATTGATGATTTCATCAAATTTAGCGCTGTCGGCGCCGGGCAGCTGAATTTGGCTTTGCAAGGCGATTTTCGTAATTTTAAACCCTTCGCCTACTTTATCCAGCGAGACATCCGCCGTGGTATCGATACTTTCCGGCGTCAGGCCTTCATTACCCAACATCAGCGAAAGCGCCATGGAGAAACAGGCGGCATGCGCTGCGCCAATCAACTCTTCAGGGTTAGTGCCGGGTTTACCCTCAAAGCGGGTATTAAAACCATAAGGCTGCTCTTTCAACGCGCCGCTTTCGGTGCTGATGGTGCCTTTGCCTTTCTTGATATCGCCTTCCCAGTGTGCCTGACCTTTCTTATGAATAGTCATTTATACCCTCCTGTTTTACGTTTTGAAATCTTAGTATAGTCTTTATTTAACAGCCTGCTGCCCATCAGGCGGCAAGCGGTCAGTCGGTAAGCAATATCACTGTTCAGGAGGTAAATATGTTCAAGGTTAACGATATCGTTCAAAGTAAAACCGGCGGGCCAAAGATGGTCGTATTACAGGTAAAAGGCGAGTGGCTCTACTGCGCACGCGTGGATGATAAAGAGCAAAAAGAGATAGAAATCACCGCCAGCTCGGTAAATCTCTATCATGAGGATGGCGATTTCGGCGTCTGCTGAGCGCCATGCCAAAATGCATAAAGCTGGCAAAGTAGCCTCGGGCCTTATCAGGCCCGTTACGCTTAGCCTAAGGCACAGAGCGCCTGGTCAGGAACACTGATTATATTGGCTTACCGCTTTCTGCCAGTCTGCCCGGTCTGACTCTTTTATCGGCAAGGGTAAAGCGGGATCGACGCGCATATAGTTCGGTGCGTAAGAAGGTTGTTCCAGCGCTTTCAGACGGCCACAAAGGTAGTTTTTCTTACTGCTATCCGCCATATTTTGCTGCACAAGCTGCCAGAATTTATTCTTTTGCGCCCCATCCAATTGCTTCAGCGTGTCTTTTAAAATTTTATTATGCATCGACAGAGCGTATTGCGTACCTGTCCGTCTGGCGTCATAAGTGGTACGGCTACCTGCAAGAGCAAAGAGATAAGCGGCGCTGTTAAGATCGCCGCTTTGAATGCAGTGCGTCATCAACCTGTAGACTTCGGGCGGCGCGGTTGCCGGAGAATCGGCCACGGTGAACCCACAGCTGCCGAATATGATAGCCTGGCTGTTATTCTCTTTTGGCTGCGTGCCCTGCCCCGACTGACAGCCGCTTAGCAGCAATAAGGCGATGCCGGGCAGTAAAAGCCGCAGTGCCTTACCACTCAGCATTTTCATCCTCATTTAGTCCGTCAGAAAGTAAAATATCGGTTTTCCACTGTTCATACATCATCATATAAGCCAGTTTGCCATTGCTGTCGGCCACGGAGTTGGCTTTATCATCAAGCGAAACAACCGTCTGATCTTCATTGTTCAACGTATCGCTTTGCATCTGGCTCAGGGAATTAATTACCGTCATGGCTATTTGCCTCTACTTTTTTGTTATTAATGAATGCCTTTTCGATTTGTTGCGAGTAACCGTTAATGATTTCGCTAAGTTCGTTAAGCAGTTCTGCCGAGAGAACTTTGCAATCATCAAGAATTTTGTCGAAGCCGAGCAGCCTCTCTGTTTGTTTAGCGATTAACATTTTGGGATCGAAAGAGGCTATCCTGTCCTTACATTTAAACACAAATTCCGTCTCGCTATGGTAAACGACCACGGCGTTGTTGGCGCGTTTTTCACCGATTAAATCCACTATTTTTCGATGAAATGGCCGACAGGATTCAGGCATCAGTATTTGTACGGTGGCTGTTTCATCCTGCACTGACTCAGCCACCCATCTATCCAAAATAGTTAACAGCGTATTTTCATCAGCGAAGAATTCAGAAAGGAAGTTTTCCATTTTCTCTTTCAGGGCGCCGCTAAGCTCTTTCGCCTGCCGATCGGCTGATGCAATATATTGACAAACTGCCTCAGCCGCTATTAGTACCCCTCTTTCATAACCGGCGATAGAAGCCTGTCGCTCTATCTCTTCCGCTTTTTTTTGACTCTGAGCAATAATGTTTTTAGCTTTTTTTTTCGCCTGAGCGATAAGGTTATCAAATTCGGCTTTTTTTTCCCGCTGACTGCGGCTTAACAAAACGTTCTCCGCAATCGGAAAAAGATTTTCATGCGGCGCGTCTTGCATTTTGCACCGCCATTCTTAACAGGAATTCATTATCAGCCAATTCAGGCATGAGGGCGCCTGTAGCCGCTTCTGGACATAAAAGAACCACTCTTTTTTTGATAGTCTCCGAACAGCCTGCCGCGAAAACGTTTAGTTCTCCGCAGGCATTGTGCCAAAGTTCGGCAAAGTCCAGCTGAACGGAATCGTCGTGGGCTGGCGTTAATTCCGCCAGCGCAAACTGCCGCGTCGCCCTGTCCAGCCGGGCAAATAATCCGGTGCGCGCTAGCCGCAGCCGTTGACGCTGACAGGCAACCATAAACGCGGCACGAGCAAGCACTGCCCAGTTTTCTACCAGAAATTTCTCCTGCGCATTATTGAGATTGATAGCCTCGGTAGGCAGTTGATACTGCCGCAGCAAAAAATCATTAAGAAGACTCTGGCAACGTGGCGATCTAAAATTTTCTGGTAACGTCAGACGCCCGGGATGAATCCATGACAGAGGATTGAAAACAATTTGTCGACATCTGTTCAGCATAGCTACTCTCCATTTACCGCTTTTTCTGGCGAATGATGAGGCAGAATTTCATCGGCGTTACTGCTTTTCTTACTTTTACTGTAGTTTTTTAGTCTGTCTGCCAGCTGCGGATGACTTTTCCTCAGGCACAAAAATACCAGGAGTAGCAGACAGGCAATGCCAGAAAAGACAGAGAGGATCAGCTCATATGAAGGCGCCGATTTTTTTAACGCTACCGGCCCGGCACGCTGTACGCTATCCATTGGCGTCAGTACTACGGAAATATTTTCGTATTCGACATTGCTGAAACTATTTTTCAGGAATTTTTTTACATCGCCGATCAGCAGCTCTTTGTTTTTCACCCGGCTATCGTAACTTAATAACGCTGACAAATGTGTTTTGTGGCTGGTCGGTTTACCGTCCCCACCATCCGCATCATAACTGATATGTACTTTTGCCGTCGCGACGCCATTAACCGCCAGCAGCGACTGGCCCAGCCGCTGTTCAATCGCGGAATAGAGCCTGGCTTTTTCAGCCCGGGGAGAAGAAACCAGCGAATCCGCAGGGAACATTTGCGCGATCTGCATTTCCGGCTTGCGCGGCAGACCGTGAGAATTCATTAAATCTACCGAAGCCGCGAAATCTTCAGGCGCAACTGAGATGCTGAAGCCCTCCTTGGCCTGCTTTTGTTTGCTCGCATGAATATTGTTGCGTTGTAAAAGGGCTATAACTTCATTGGCCTGAACCTGGTCCAGGCCCTGAAGCAGCTCCTGTTGTTTACATCCTGTCAGCAATAATGCTGACAGGATAATGATTAAATTTATTTTTTTCATTTTATGAACGCAGCAAAGTTTCAACCGTACTGACACCTTTCTTTGCCAGAATACTAAGCGTTGTTACATATAGCGAGTAATCAGACGTGCGCTGTTGCAGTTTGAAAAGCTCAGCCGGATCGGATGTGGTTCTTCTTTTCTGCAACGCATCAATCACATCGATTTGCTCCGCCTGCGTCGTCATATATGATTCCGCATAGGCCTGCAGCATTCTGTCTTCCAGAGAAACAACAGAATGCTCTGGTAATGATAAAGATGAGCCAGAATAATCCGTAGCATCGAGTGGATCAATTAACATCGACATAGCCCTTCTCGCTTAATTAATATCAACGCAGGTTAGAAGCTATCGTAGAAGAAGTATCTTTATAAACTTTCACTACGTTAGATTGCGCAGTACGGTAAAGTGTATATTCCGAGAGGCGTGACTGATATTTCGCCAGCAGCTCTGGATTAGAGGGATCGTTTGCCAGCGCCGTTAATGCTTCTTCCAGTTCGGCATTCAGTGAGACTACCCCCGCATCAAAACGCCCTGATTCATGTGTTAAAAATCCATCCCATGCACTTGTATCAGCAAGAGTAGAAATGTTATTAATGCTCATATTATAACTCCTTATTAATTTTACCAGGGAAATACCAATGACCGCCTGAAGACTTAATATAACCGTCAGGGCCATATTTATAAGAGCGGCCTTTTAGCCAGTCATCTTTGATATTCAGTGCAAAGCGTATATAATCGCCTCCCCAAATTTGATGATAATAGTTTATAAAATCTTTTATTCTCACCAACTCCGCATCATCTATCGCCCCCTGTAGAGAAAATGTCACGCTGTCGGCGTTAACGGTTTCAACATAGCTGATAGCGATCTTTTTGAGTCCCTGCTCCGCCAGTGCTTTTACCTCCCGGTCAGATAATGTCGTCAATGAGATATCGCTTGCGCAGGGTAAAATTTGACTGAGCGCCGTTTTTAACCGCTTTTTTTGTTCTGCCGGCAGCCGGCTTCTTTCTGCGCTTAGCTCTATTACCGGATACTGTGGCTGATCCAGCCTGACACGATGAAAGCGAACTTGCGGCCACTCCCGGTGCAGCCATTCGGTTACGCGTTGCTGCTCGCTTTGACGCGTAACGATTTTGGCTTTATGCGAGGCCGAATTCTTTATCAAAGTTTGCTCGGCCCAGTCAGCCATTCTGTAATCACGGGCATAAACATAGAGCTGACGATCCTTACCCATTATGATTTGATAATTTGAATTATCTGCATTCAACAAGGTAGAGATATCGCTTACCTGGCGCTGAGTGTCGGTGAGCCAGTAATAACTTATGGAGGCGGTGCTGATCAATAAGCAGCCTGCCACTAGTACCTTAATCCATTTACCGCCCGACGATGAGGCTTTAGCAGGCAAGGATTCATTTTCTTCAATTTGCGGCTCGTTAGTGCCGTAAAGAATATGGTCGCTAAAGGTTTCTTCGATGCCACGCCAGGCAAAGCTGACTTTATCAACCATAATAACGTTATCAGACGCTATTGCGGTATCCTGACTTTTTCCATCAGCCAGCCGGCGCAGTATCACCGTTTCGTCTGCGTTCTCAGGGACAAGGACTTCAAAATTTGAAGAAGCGCCGCCGCCTGGAATATAGACAGTATTGTCGGGTAATAAATCCCCCTGCTGCTGCTGGCAAATAGTCGTGTCATCCACAACTAAAAAAAGCGTACGTCCCGCCGGAAGTCTAAACTCACAGCCTCTTAGCGAGCCATTAAGTAACCTGACGATAATCTCTTTATGTTCAGCGTTGTGCCCCTGGCCTACACTCATTTTGTATCTTTACCATTATAATGTCAGGAAGAAGATAGGTTTAATACTAAACAATATATATGATTTGCCGTCAGGGGATCATGACTGGAATATAATCGCTTAGCTGAAACAGATAAAATAAATGATAACTTATTGATGTTGCTACTGTTTACTTATGCAGCCCGAGTCCGAATTATTGGTGTCCGGGCCTAATGGATAATGTCCGAACCGGGTAACAAGCTGATAAATATCTTTCACATAATGAATGTTGTCAAACTGACCTTGTTCCATCTTAAACCCGAATGACTCTTCCAGATTAATCATCAAGTCCATTAATGCCAGTGAGTCTGCCAAAAGATCATAGCAAAGGTGTTGTTCAGGATTAAGGTCATTTATCGGATAAGCCAAAACCTCTGCAATTATTTCATTAGTTTTTCTTATAAGCATCTTTTCTGGAGCCCATGATATTTGTAGCTGTTAAGCTACCATATTGTTAACTTACAATATGCAGGAATAGCATGCGTTGTTCCTGCATACGCCTTAGTCGTTTGAACTTATATCGGCTTTAATAATTTTCGTCCGGCCGGACTTTACCCATGAAATCTCCTTTAACAGGTTAATGCGTTTTCACGTATGCCGCTGTCCAGCAGACGCCGAATTTTGCCGCAGTTAAGACTGAACCAGCATGGGTTTACCCTGGCCTGCAAAGTCATCACTTTCTGCAATGGCCGGGTTTTGCATGACTTGCGCCTTAGAGATTTTACGCCGGTAAAACTGAGGTTCAGACCGCTGCATTTCTTGTTCCGGATGGTGGATATCATTACGATTTTCCGGGCGCTCCTTCTCTGATGTTGTTTTTAGCTCTGCGCTTTCACCAGTCCAACTTCTGGTGACCAAACTGCTGTCAGTATGTGCCTCTCCATTTGTAGAAGCTTCACTGGCTTTAAGAGGTGCCAGACTGCGGCTGTTGGTGAATCGCCTGGTAATATCGCCTGCCACACCATTCGCGCTAACAACATTTGGAGAAGCCTGGCGATTACGCCGATAACCCGAGCGGCCAGTTGCCTTTTCGCTTTCGCTTTGCTGCTGGAGATAGGTTCGGCGCCCCCTGGTGTCAAGGCCCTTATTTTCCGCGCCTGTAGCCGTCTGCACTTCACCGATACGCCTGTCGTTCAGCATGCCACCGCGTTTTTGCACAGGTTGTTGAACGGCGGATACTGAATTTTGCAGTTGCGGAGATCGAACCGGCGTGATTCTGTTCTGCGCTGTAGAAGGCGCTACTTCATTGTTATGGCCGACATTTTGTGCCAAATTAACAGGCCTCTCGCCGTTTGCGGAAGGCTCGATGGTTCGCTGTGTCGCCAGGCCAATATTGTGGTTAAATCGCCCGGCGATATCGCCTGCCACACCATTCGTGCTAACAACATTTGGGGTAGCCTGGCGACTACGCTGATAGCCCGAGCGGCCAGTTGCCTTTTCGCTCTCGCTTTGCTGTTGAAGATAGGTTCGACGCCCCCAGCGGTCCAGACCCTGATTGTCCTTCGGTGCCGCGCTTGTATTCGTCTGCACTTCATCAGTACGCCTGTCGTTCAGCATGTCACCGCGTTTTTGCACAGGCTGTTGGTAGACGGACGCTGAATTTTGTAGCTGCGAAGATCGAACCGGCATAATGCTGTCCCGACCTGCAAATTCATCGCCATCTGCCACTGCCGGATTTCGCATAACCTGTGCTTCCAGGGTTTTACGTAAGTAAAACTGGGGTTCCGTCTGCGGCGCCTTTTCGTCCGGCTGCCAGCTATCATCAGAATTTCCCAGGCGCGCTATACCTGATTTTGTTTTTTGCGTAGCGCTTCCACCAGACTGCTTTTTATCGATAAAACGGCTATATACTGTGTTAGCGTCACCCTGTTTCCCATGTGGATCAGCTGTCTGTAAAGCGACGCTGTTGCTCTTCATCAGCTCATCGCTCTGCCGGACATTTTGTGCCAAATTAACAGGCGTCTCGCCGTTTGCGGAAGGCTCGCTGGTTCGCTGTGTCGCCAGGCCAGTACTGTTGTTAAATCGCCCGGCGATATCGCCTGCCACACCATTCGTGCTAACAACATTTGGGGTAGCCTGGCGGCTACGCTGATAGCCCGAGCGGCCATTTGCCTTTTCGCTCTCGCTTTGCTGCTGGAGATAGGTTCGACGCCCCCAGCGGTCCAGGCCCTGATTTTCATCGGATGGCGCGCTTTCATTTGTTTGAACTTCGCCAGTATTTTGGCCTGATTTATTATTTCGTTCACGAACGATTTGCGAACCACTAGTCTGCGTGCCAGCGCTATTCCCCATCATTACTTTACTACGTTTCGGGGTATTCTGTGGGCTGTCAGCTAATGGTGAGTTAATGTGGCGATCTGGCACCTTTTCTGGTTGTTGGTCATTTTGGACGCCGCCCTCTTGTCTTATTTCATCGCTGGCGGTTTGCAATTCTACAGCCTGATGAACCTCCTGTGGTTCGCTGACAGAGAGAGGCTGAGTTGGATTTCCCTTAGGCTGGACAGAAAAACTAACGCTATCCGAAACGGGTGTCTCGTTGTTAAGATGTTCTGAGAGAGTTTCCTGCAGTTCTTCTGTGGTTCCGCCTTCGGCCTGTTTTAAGGCTAGTTTATCGCCTGTATTATCAGCAAAAGCGTATACTTTCGGCTGCTCATCGTAGCTACCACCGACATCATCCGTTTCATCCAAACCGCTAATCAAGTCCTGATCTTGATTAATTTCTCCTTTGGGGAGTACATTTGTTGTAGTCTGGGCATCAGCAAACTGATTGAGGAGCTTATCCTTTTGGTCTGACGCCTTTTCTCCGCTGTTAGCCATAGCAGGCTGGGCACCATAATGGTAATGAATACTGTTATCAATATAAACAAAGGGTGCATAAATACCGGGCTGCGCTTCGCCAGCATTAACTTTGGGCGTCTGTTCTGCCGCGGCAGGTTTCTGCCTATCCTTATTATCGGTGTCAGCGATTTTATCCATCGGTTTTTTTAACAGGTCTAAAACCAAAGACTCATGATTAAATAAAGTTCGTTTTTGATCGAACAGGCCGGTTGAATTGTCTCGCAGAATAGTTCGCCGCATATTAGAGTGATCACGGTAAGAAGCACGAAAGAAATTATCTTCATTTTTCGTAACAGCTTCCCGATCGTTTTTAGAAGGGATGTGCTTTGTCAGCGTCGTATCGATTTCCTGCGCAATATTATTATTAAGCGTAAAGCCCTTTTTTTCTTCATTTATTGCAGCGAGTTTATTGCAGATCCCGTTAAATTTTTTGAGCTTACTTTCCTTATCGCCATCTTTACCCATAGAACCCGCAGCGGCTGAATATTCACCCAGTCCGTTTTCTCGAATAAAAACAATAAATTCTTTTGTAACTTTATTTAGTTCCTTGATTTGATATCCATCCAGCCCTTCATTTTTTATTAAATAACGCATAATCAAGAAATCATCAACGTTTTTTTGGGCAATTTCATCGTTATCAGAACTTTCAATCTGCGTGATAAATTCTTCTAACATTTTATCAGAACAGGCCAGGTTGTTTACTGATTTTGTTGCGCTAACATCAGCAGCTAAATCGGCTATCGCTGCTTGTCTTAATTTTTCGTTGAATTCAATGTGAGACGGACACTCCCGTAATGCTGTAGATAGCTGCGCTAAAGCCGAAGAACTGGGCTTTTCAGCGCCGGCCTCGGTCCTGACTCCTGTTTCTGCCTTTATTTCAGTACTGACCGCAGACTCCGCTCCAGAACAAGTTTGTACAGGCGTATTTAGGTTTTCTGGAAATGTAGATGAGCAATTTACCGAGCGTGCTGACTGTAGTTTGGATAAAATATTATGTACTAATAAATTTGCGTGTTGTGTTTGATTGCCACGAATCCTTAATAGATTATCTACATTTTTAGCATCACTCAGTTTTTTCCCAAGAGAATTTTTTATTATATTATTAGTTTCATTAAATGCGCCCAGCCTGTTAATATTACCGCTGTTAATGGAACATGTCATCTACACCCCTCCATCAGATATTAAAAAAAGACTTATCGCAATCAAGTAGTGAGTTTATAACGCTACTCAATACCTTTACCAAATTATCGAAAGTTGAGTTAGCATTTGAATACCTTTGGGTAAGTGTTTGCATTGCGGTTTGAATAGTGTCTTTTTGAATGTCAAGGCCCGCCTGAAATGAAGCCCACATTGCACTATTCATCGACGTACTGGCACTATTCGCAGAATTTTCTATTGCCCACAGAGGTGAGACATCTATCGTAACGACATAAGTACCGTCATCAAGCTCTCTGATAATGTTATCCGAATCCGGATTTAAACCCATCATTTTTGCCCAGGCAACGCAGTCTTCTTTCGATGTTCCTTTGACCGTATCATCTGCTACAGGTGGGTATAAGGTAGTAGCTGGTACCACTGTGTTAAGAGGATAAACGAGCATAAGAGCCCGTAATTCCTTGAGAAAGGCTGATTTATTGAAGGTGGTTTTATCCTCATCGGCCCCTACATAACTGCTTAATTTAGCGATAAAGTCAGTAAAATCCTTGTAAAAAGCAAGGTTTTTTTCCACTGCATCCTGAAAAACATTCAAATATTCTTCAGACATAACGCCAATAGCTTTTGCCACAGCTTCGCTTATTTCCTTACTGGAAGCGGTTGACGTATCTGTCGATAATGTAATAACCTGGTCTATCTCCTCACTCTGCAGATTTTCAAGTTTCAGGTCTTTGTATTGCTCAACTACAGACTCTAACTGTGCCTTGATTTCTGTGTCGGGCTGGCTGTCGACCAGGGCTAAATTTTGCGAAAGCAAAACGTCAGAATCTGTTACTGCGTTTTGTGTATCAGAGATGCTCAGGGCTTCAGATTGTTTAGCAAAAAATGTTGTTTCCGCATCAGCGTCATTACCAGACAGGCTGTCGATTACAGTCGACTCGCTAATTTCGTCGTAAGTAACTTTACAATTATGCGCAACCAGTTTACTCCTGGCGCCTGTGCTTTGCACCTCTTCGCTAAAAGCGGCGAAATTCTTAGCTTTGAGATATTCTTTTAATTTATTATCGTTATTCACCCGCTGAAAATAAACAGCAGCTGAATTTGACGATGTTTTCAATAGTGTCTCTTCTGGAATATGATTATCCTCATCAGTAGCAACGATATTTTGTGCTATATTACAGGAGCCAATTTGATTTACTAATCTTGCAGAAATGTCGGTCATAATAGGCATGTTTTTTCCTTTAAAAACCCTCTTCACAGTGTAAAGAGGGTTTTACTCTTCATCAGACTCGAATTAAACTATTGAAATTGGAACTTGATCTTTCCGCAACCTGCGCCATCT
Source organism: Pantoea sp. sgz302252 (assembly GCF_042610525.1). Classification (GTDB taxonomy): domain Bacteria; phylum Pseudomonadota; class Gammaproteobacteria; order Enterobacterales; family Enterobacteriaceae; genus Erwinia. Next base: position 473,417 of record NZ_JBHDVM010000001.1, on the reverse strand, counting down.
GCTGCATGATCTCCCGGATCATTTGATCGTTGTTTTGTGCCTGGCGTTCTTCAGCTTCGGCACGCGCATTGATGATCTGCTGATCGGTCATTCGTAACTGTGATTCGCTCTGATGCTCAGCCTGGCTGACCTGATACTGAGCAGAAGTCAATTGGCCCATGCTGCCTGCGATATTAGCAACCAGATTGCCATTTGCCTGTTGACGATTTCCCAGCATGCTCACCCGATTGGCCTCCAGCGACTGTTTCGCCGCCTCGCTTTGTTTAAGCAGAGCCGTTTGTTTCAGGATTTTTGCATCATTCTGACCGGTAAGCGGGTCGCTATTGAGGGTCGCTGCTGCCTGAGCTTCAAATTTGTTGGCTTGTTGCGTAAGTTTGTTAGCCTGAGTGCTATGCACAGTTTGCGCTTTAATTGTTTTACTGGCACCACGGTATTGCATGACTCCGCCCATGGCTGAAAGCCCAATGCTGGTTGCGCCCCCAGTGATCGCCTGATTCCTGCCATCAACGCCCGCTTTAACCTGGGCTGCGGCGGAAGATTTACCGTGTTCATAAGCTATTTCACTTGATTTAGCTTTTAGTTGTATATTTGCAGCTTTATTTTTCTGTTGAGCTTGCAGCAGCTTATCAAAATTATCGTTTATTGATTGCATTCTGGAGTTAGCCAAAATCTGCGGATTGAAGACGTGACTTTTATTTGTTCCTGAAACAACGCCATCGTAAGCGGCCTCGCGAGCGAAATTATCGTTGTCCGACGCCTCAGACGCAATAACCTGCTTAGTGCCAGCAACAGCAGAACTGTTGTCCGCTAAAATACTATTGTAGCCTGCAATAACACTGATCTCAGTAGCAGAGAACGCGTCCGATTTTTTTGGAGACTGCATCTGCTGTATCAAATGGGCTATCTGATCCTTTTCTGATGCATTTAAAGCTGCCTGCACCTCGTTTATCTGCGTTGACTGATTAAATTTATCCATTTCTTTGCAGAGTACTTTTAGCTGAGCGCTATCAGGTACGGTGCCGGGCAGCGTCAAAGCCGGTACAGAAGAAGCCAGGGAGGATCCATTTTTCTCAGCAAAACCATTAATGGAATCGCTGATAACGCTAAAAGAAGAAAACGTTTTTGCATCAATATTTTCTGATGCTATATTGCCATTTTTTAAAAGTTCGGTCTGGTTTTCTAATGTGTATGCCGGTTGCTGCTTATTGTATTCAATATTAATTTGCATTTTTCTCTCCTTATTAAGCGCGAATATTATGCGCAATGAACTTTGAAACACGTGCAGAACTTTCAATCGAATTGTTTAGCATTTTGTTAATTAAATTTATATCTTCGCGATCGTTCTGAAACTTATTAATGATTGAGGTAAGCATTTTCTTCAATATCTCATAATCTGTTTGTGCAAGGTAAAAGTCCGCCATGCTTTTATTTGCCTGCAATCTTATATCCGCTATAGCAATATTTAATGAAGTACTTACTACCGCATTCGAAAAGCCCAGAGCCCCCGTTACCTGCTGCAGTCGCTTAGTAGTAATTTCCTGTAGCTGCCTGATCATTTCTGGTGTTTTTTTATTATTATGATTAAAAATAAATTTATTTATTTTTTCAGCTAGTTGTTTAATTTTATCTATAACTTCATTAGCGGCTTTAGATATTGCACGCCTACCTTTACTTATTGCTTTAATAAATGAATTAGCTATTTTATTAGCTATTTTACTAACCATTGAAGTCACAGTTTTGACAATAGCCTGTATTAACTTATTTATAAGTTTTTTTATCAGAGTTTTTATCAAACTTTTTGCAATTATCGCCATACCAACATAAATAGCAATAGTTGTTACAGCAGACATAACATTTTTCACAAGACCTAATAAATCGAACCCTACGGCCTTGCCTATCACTTCAAGCAACTTGTTTATCCCTAGCATCTCCATGACTTTATCCCGGATTTTATCAACTATTTTTGCAATAGGTAAAATAACATTCTCCATGAGCCAGTTCACTGCCATGCCGGTAAGACTTTCTCCCGTAATGGCTTCAGTGATGATGTCCAGCGACAGTAGGGTAATGCCTAATACCGCTAATGGTGTACCAATGCCACCAAAAACTGTGGTCACAGCGCCAATAGTAACCAGAGTCCAGCCCACTATAGTCCCAAGACAGCCCAAAATTTTTTGTAACTGTTCAGCCTTACGTATTTTTTCTTCTTGTTCATCTGCTTTCCTTTTCATCTCAGCCTGGCGCGCTTCCAGCTGTTTGCGATTGATTTCCAGATCTTTTTTAAGTTTTGCTTCCGAAGCCTCGTCAATTAAATTAATGAATTCCGTTATTAACTGGATCATCATTGCCATACGGGTAAGGGCTTCTTTCATGTTATCTGAGTTTGTTTTTAGATTATTAATAGTATTTTGGTCTGAGGCTTTTTCCATTTCATCGATTTTATTCAAGTAAGACTGCATAACTACATCTGTTTTTTGCAACAGCTGTGTATGACTTTCTTTAACTAACTGAAAGAACGCATTTGCATTTTTTAACTCTACTTCGGCAATTTTAATTTTCTGTACGGCCGACAGCACCTCTTGATTATCAACAACTGCTGGATCATTTGCTGAGTCCACGCCCAGTTTTTTTAACAAACTGTCAAGACTTTTCTGTGCCGCTTCGAGTTTAGTTTTTGCAGAGTCAACTTTTTTCGCGGCATCATCGAGCATACCGCTACTTTTTTGCAGTTCTTTCTCAAGAACATCTAATTCATCACTTAGTGCTAAATATTCATCCGATAATTTTTCCATTTGATTGGATTTGGCTTGTTTGGCAGCAATGTAACCGGAAAGCCTGTTTTTCAACTCATGTGAGTCAAGCTCATTAGTCAGAGATTGATATTGCGCCATTAACTTCAGAACGTTAGCTTTACTGGTTAAAGACGTTGTTGGCTGGCGGATTGCAGGCGCATTCTCAGATGAGAAATTGTTTTTCTCATCATTATTCCCGGCTATTAAAGCCAGGTCCTCACCTATTTTTTCCTGGACGGCAGCATTAATAGCCTGAGCTGCTGAAACTGATATTTTTGTTTTACTCCTGGCGGTTTCAGAGAATTCTTCCTTAGTTAGCGTAATAGCTGAGGCCGATACAGGAACTTGTGTAATTGTAGTCATTTAACTCCCCTCTATTAATCATTATCTGCAATTTTTTCTTCAGGAACACTTCCACTCTTATCCTTCTGACTTCGTATGCTTGCAATATAAACTTTTGCTTTAGCAACTAAATTTTCATCCGTACAACGCTCGGCTAAAATATTGAAAGATTTTAATGCTTTCACATAGTTACCCATTAGCAACTGGCATTGGCCAATATAATAGAGCGGATTAAAGTTATCCTCAGCTATCAAATAGGCCAATGAATAGAATTCACAGGCTTTCTCATAATTTTTTTTCAACTGTTGTACAGCGCCCAGACCAATAAAATAATCAGCATTTTTTAAATCATATAAGCAAAGGAAACGGAAAAATTTTTCAGCCTCATCCAGTCTCCCTTCATTGTAAAATTGATAGGCATGAGCGTAAATATTTTCCATGGCCATATCAGAAATACCGTGAATTTCTTTAAGAGTAGCCCCATGCTCCGTGGTTGCCATCATTAACATTTCTATGTTACCTGCAGTGAAATCACCTGATTCTGAGTTCATTCTGTTCTCCTGGTAGCGTCACCGTATCTCTGATGACTGTATTCAAACATGATTTTTTTCTTAATACTCATAAATAACGCGCATAAGCGCAACTCGCATGAAAAGTCAATGAATTTCATTTTTCCATGCGTTTTCTACCTGCTCCAGCCAAATTAATATTTCCATAACATTATCGAGCTCTTCCATGCTGACAAACGAATAGCGCTGGTGAGTACGATATATCCTTCTGGCCAGTTTGACGTTTTGAATAACCGGCACGCCAACTTTCTCCGCATAGGCACGTACTGCTAAAGCTCGCTGATTTTTCTCAAGGACAGAGATGAAAGGGATTGGCACAATCTGAGGATTGAGGAAAAGACCAACAGCGATATGGGTAGGGTTGGCAATAATAGCTTTAGACTTTTCAATATCAGATTTATCCTGCTCAGAAAGCAATTCCATATGCAATTCTTTACGTTTGGACTTGATTTCCGGGTTGCCTTCCTGTTCTTTATATTCACGTTTCACTTCCTGCTTATCCATTTTCAGGTCTTTAATATGGATAAAATACTCTGCAAGCGCATCTAAAATGATAACTATTAACATGCAGCTCAGGCAGATAAAGATTAGCGTGCCAAACAATTCTCCCCATACCGAAAATAGTTGGACCGGTTCGGCGTTCAGTTGTGAAAACACAACGTTTTTCTCTTTATCCCAAAATAGCTTTGCCGCCATATAAAAACTCGCAAGCAGCAAAATCGACTTAACGATTTCTTTCAAGGTACGTAGACTAAACAGCTTTTTTAGGCCGTTCGCCGGGTTGATCGCACCAAAATTCAATTTCAGCGCTTTACTGGCTATAACAAAACCTGTTTGCAGAAGCGTGGGGAGAACCGAGGCTAAAACGCAAATCAATAAAAAAGGAAGAAAAATTTTAAGGCCTTGCCATATAATACCTAATGTATATTTATGTATATCAACCTGAAAATCTGATTCAATAACCTTTTTCCATGTTTCCATCATTTCTGTCAAACTGGACAGGTTAAGCAAATAGTAAACTCCGGCCAATATCAGGCAGGATATAATCAAATCTTTACTTTTAAAAGATTGCCCTTTTTGCGCCGCATCACGCTTTTTTTTGGGCGTAGGCTTTTCCGTTTTACTGCCTGACATTCATTGAACCTCTCTTAGAGAATCTTCATTAGAAAGTGGTTAAGCCCCATTGCATCATGGCCTGCGGCAGCAAGCGCAGCGTTAATACTCTATCCAGAAACACCGGGTTGAAATAAAGCAGCAGCAGTAGAAAGCCAAGCGCGCTTTTAACCGTCATCGCCAGCGAAAAAGCGTTTAGCTGTGGTGAGTAGCGTGCAAGCAGGCCTAGCAATACTTCACTGAGCAAAAACATAATAATTAGCGGGCTGGCCAGAACAATGCTTTTCCCTACCAGTATGGAAAGAAAGCCTGTGATCTGAGGCAGCGCAGGTAAAGTCATCTGATAAGGTTCCCACAATTGATAACTTCTTTCGAACACCTGTAGCAGCAGCAACAACCCGCCGCTTTGCAACACGATGACTGCAGCAAAGAGGTTGAAAAAATTGGCCAGCTCGGACGAGTCAACGCCCGACACTGGATCAAGCATACTGCTGAGCGTTGCGCCGCGCTGGTTATCGATAAAGCTACCTGCAGCGTGCAGTACCCAGCATGGTAGACATAAAAAACAGGCAATAATCAGGCCCAGCACTAACTCTTTACCCAATAGCAGCAGTAAGAAGCCATCGTTGAATTCGCTAAATGGCGCTTTAGCATAGGGCCAGAGCGCCCCGCCAATAAACATAGCCACCGGCAAACGAATGGCGCCAGTGAGCGTACTGGTATTGAAAAAGGGAAGCAGCACAAAAGCAGGCATCAGCCGTGCTGAGGCCATTGCCATGCCATAAAGCCAGCTATGAAGGTCAAAAAAAAGAGCCGTCTGCATATTATCGTGCCAGCGCCATGGCAAGGAGTTCCCGCGAGAAATTCAGCAGGATATCCCCATACCAGCCTGCAATCATAAAAAGGCATAAAATTACGCTCAGCAGTTTCAGACCGAAAGGCAAAGTTTGCTCCTGAAGCTGCGTTATAGTCTGGAATAAGCCAACCAGAAGTCCTACTATTGTAGCGACTATGATGGGCAGCGCAGACAGGCTTAAAATCAGATAAAGCGCTTTATTTCCAGCAAAGGCGATGTTTTCCATTTTGTCCTCAGCGGATCAGGATGCCAGATCGATGTATTGCAATATCAGCCCTTTGGATAACAGCGTCCAGCCATCCAGTACGACAAAAAGCACTAATTTAACTGGAACTGAAATAATTACCGGACTCATCATCATCATACCCAGCGAAAGCAGAATACAAGAAATCAACAGATCCACAACAATAAAGGGCAGATAAAGAAAGAATCCTATTTTAAAGGCGCTTTTTATCTCACTGAGTGCATAGGCAGGCAGCAAAGACAGAATAGATATTTTCTCTTCCTCATTAAACTGCTGTTCCTGTTCATTATCCCGCTGGTGCTGTACCCGCTCAAAGAACTGTGTAAGCTCTGGATCAGAATATTTTTCCAGGTAACCGCGATAGCTATCAAGACTGTTCTCCATAAAATAAGCCAGAGATTTAGCATCAGTGATCGTAGCTTCATTCCTTTTATATTCATCATAGCCATGAGTGACGACTGGCATCATTACAAAAAATGAAAGCGCCAGGGCAATACCGTTTAGCGTCATGTTTGAAGGGATCTGCTGCAGGCCTAATGCATTACGTACCATAACAAATACGATAGAAAACTTAATGTAACAAGTACCGCACGCAATCAAAAAGGGCAATAAAGATGCAAATGAAAGTATAGCTATAAGCGATATGTCATTGCCCTGCATCTTTTTTTGCCTCTGGATAGAGTTCAATAATTTCTACGCCGGGACGATCTTCGATCCATACCAGTTCGCCTCTTGCTATTGCCACACCGTTTACAGTAATTATCATATTTTTTTCAGCCTCTGGCCTGCAGGGTAATATCTGCCCCTCAAAAAGTGATTCTACCTTTTCGAGCGTTAGCCGTTCCTGCTGTAAAACAAATTCCAGGTTTAATTTTATTTTATCACGGTGCATCAGGCGCGGCGTTTGTTCTTCAGGCTCTAACTCCTGCACAGGATACTCATCGTCCATCAAGCCTTCTTCATCAAAGTCTTCGTACATAAATCCTTCTTCTGTTCTGTAAAACGAGCCTAAAACGGTATTTTCGCAAATGAGCTTATTTATCTGTCTATTAACAAATAAGATATCGCCAGTTGCCACTTTATTTAATAATTTGCAGGATATCGTGCTGTAACCAATAACCAGCCGCAGCATCAGCGGCAAATTACAAACATTAACTTGTCCCGCAGGCTGGATAAGATTTTTTTGGGGCGGCCTCACTAGCCATACCCGTCCCTGCGGCGTCGCGATTGCAATCGAAAGTGTTCTGTCTTCCGTACTGCCGGTTGTAATTTTGCTTACAGAGGTATAGGCCAACTCCTCCGGCAGAGCGTCGAGCGGCCTGGCGCAGGCAACAAATAATTGTTCCAATTCCCCTTCTTTCCAGGCCGCGCTGGCCAGAGCGCCACACTGCGGCAAGGTTCTGTCAATCCAATCCTGAAGTTCAATCCCACCTTGCCAGCCCGAATCTGTACAGAAAAAGAACAGCTCTTTTTCTGGTAAGCTTCCTTCCGTAATAGCGTAGCCCTGTTCCCGCCATACCCTGGTCTGCTGGCGCCAGGCCACCGTTGTTTTGCTGTAGTGGCGCAAGTGTTGCCGCATTAAGCTTCTTCCTCATCCTGCATCATCGGCCTGCGCTTGTTGTCCGATTCATCTTCCTGCCCGGAAAAAACCCATTCAGGCTGTTTTTGTCTGTTTCCGCCCTCATAATCAGCTAAACGTTGCTGAACCAATCCGTCTGACGGCGTCAGCCGGTGCGGCAATTTGTTATCGCTTAGCTGCACCTCGACCTGTAATCCTTTGCCCCAATCAGAAAAAGCGTAGGTCAGCTTATTTTCGTTAGTGACCTGCGTATTCTGCTGGCTGTCAACCGCCTGCGGATAATGTGTAGAAACCCTGTTAATTTCCGCTTTCGTGCCTGTCATTGCTTCGCTGGCAGCAGTAGCGGAGGTTACCGAAGCCATTAAAGGTGCTGCTGTTTCCATGGTTTTATTTTGCTGGTTATTTTCTGCTCTTTTCCGGGCGCGATCGTTTTCTTGCTGGTGCTGGGCATGATTCAGCACACTACTTGCCTTCTCATTAGATCCCGGGTTCTCAGCTTCAATGCTGGAGGTTAACCCGACCCACTCTTTTGCTTCAGGTAAGCTGACACTATCCGCTGCGTTTTTAGCAGTGGCACTAACAGAGACAAGATTTTTAGCGCCTTTATCCTTTCCTGCTATCAGGCCGTCCTGGCCCCAACTCTCCAGCACACTATAAATTTCTTTACCCTGAACGCCTTTATCGTTTATCGATTTTACGCCGTCTTTGTTTCGACTCTCCGGCACGCTACCTTCCGCAGCTGCTAACAGCTTTTTACTGCGGGAAAGCGACAGAATATTTTCGCTGTTGCTGGCTGATTCAACGTTAGTCTCTTCCTGTCCGTTGAGATCAAACCTGACCTTAAGCTGGTTTGGCATTAAAACCGCTAATAGTGAGCCAGAAGTAATCTCTGCTTCAGGTTCTTCTTTCTGGTAAGGAAGCATGCTGAGAGGAAGCATTTCAGGCTGTTCTGCCTGCTCTTTTTTCAAATGGCCGGCTTTGTTTTTAAACAATTTTTCGATATCGGCAACCTCTTCCCGGTTATTCTGCAGCAAAGTACCGTTAGCGCTTTTATTTGTTATTTCCACGATAGTTTTTCCTCGGTATCAGCTTCTTCAATGGACAACTCTTTAAACCGTTTTTTTTGTCGCAAATATTTTACGATATAATCATATTTATCTATTTTCTTTCGCAAATCTTTTTTCTTTTGAACTAACGCTTCCTTTTCCTTTTCGTTTTGTTCCAGCAGTAATTTTTTCTGTCCGATTTGCACCTCTATATTAGCAATCTTCCTTCTGAAGACCGCCTGCCTTCTGCGTGCAATATGAATAGTGGATTTGTCAACTACGCCAGAAAGATAGAGCCCTTCGATCATCATTGCCAGCGCAGATATTTCCTGCCTGAAAGCTTCTATTTCATTAATGATTTTTTTCCGGGACTTTTCATTCTTAAAAAATAGCTGCTCGTTCAGGTCAATATTTAACTCGGTTTTAGCAATTAAGGATTTTATTTTACGCTGCAAGCTTCTTCATCTCTGCGATCAATTCCTCATAGGAGGTATAGTCCGATGACTGCTGGCATAGCCAGCGCAGCAGCGCTTCTTTCTTCGCCATTGCCCTGTCGTTTTCGGCGTTTTCACCTTTCCGATATTCCCCAAGGTCGACGAAAAGCTGTAACTCTTCGATTTTAGCCAGAACCTGACGTATTTTTCCTGCCAGCGCCAGATGTGATTCAGGCGCAACCTGACTGGCTACACGACTTACGCTGTTTAAAATATCAATGGCCGGATAATGGTTTCTTGCCGCCAGCTTGCGCGACAGATAGATATGTCCATCCAGAATTGAACGTATTTCATCCGCCATCGGATCGGGCTCATCGTCACTTTCGAGCAGGATCGTGTACCAGGCAGTAATACTGCCCCTGCTGGTATTCCCTGGACGTTCAAGCAGTCTGGGCAGGGAATCAAAAACCGAAGCAGGATAGCCTCTACGTGCTGGCGGCTCGCCCGCCGCCAGCGCCACATCGCGTAGCGCGCGCGCATAACGTGTCATTGAGTCCATAAACAGCACGACGTTTTTACCGCTATCGCGAAAATACTCAGCAATTGTGGTTGCCACCAGCGCGGCATTACAGCGATCCAGCGATGAGTAATCGGAAGTAGCATAAACCAGCACGCATTTATCCCGGTGTGCCGACTGCCTTAGCGCATCGGTAAATTCAGTCACCTCACGGCCGCGCTCACCTACCAGCGCAATAACAAAGACATCCGCCTCCGCCAGTTCAATCAGCATGTGCATAATGGTCGTTTTGCCGCAACCAGCCGCGGCGAAGATACCAATACGCTGCCCTCTGCCACAGGTCATCAAGCCGTCTATCGCCCGTATGCCGGTTAAAAAAGGCTGCCTGATGCTGGCTCGCTCCTGATAAGAGGGTGGCAGCGCGTTAATGTCGCGCCTTTGGAAAATGCCCGGCCGGGTTTCGACAAGGCGCTCAACTATTTTTCCAGTGGCATCGACTACGCTGCCCAGCATTTCATCGCTAACCGAAACGGAAAGGCCTGCGCCGGTAGGCTTGATCACAACTTCTCTGGAAAGGCCCTGCGCGGAGCCAATAAGGCTCAAAATAGTGCTGGCACCTTTAAAGCCCAACACCTGGGCACGCGCTACTGTTTCCGGCCGATCCCAGCTTTGCTGGATATCACAGATTTCGCCAACTTTTACTTCAGGCAATATCGCTTCTATGATTGGCCCGGAAAGGGATTCCGGGTGCGCCAGCTGTCGTAACAGGCCGTTCATAATTAACGAATGACCTCCAGAAAAGATCCTTGCAAAACAAAAAACTCATCAAGCGCTTCAGCAAAACGCGCGCCATTCTCAAGCGAAGCTGGCTGCACTATCCCTCTTAGCTCCAGGTAGTTTTCATTAGACGCCAGCTGAAGCTGGCCGGTAAGTGAAAAAGCACAGCCCTGCATAATTTTTTCCAGCAGCGGCGCTGCATATACCTGTAATATATTGCCATTATCTTCACACAGGCGAGACCATAGCCAGATACCGTCGTCGATACTGCTGATAAATATGCTGGGATAATCTTCAAAATCCAGTGAGATGGTTGAATGCGCATCTATATCGCTGATCAGAGATTCGTCACAACCACTTTCACGTAATGCGTCGCGAACAAGCGATACCAGATCTATATACATAGGTAGCAACCTTTTTAAATAGTTTTAATTACATTTACAGATACATTATCTGTAATTTCAGCGAAGGAGATCACTTCAAGCTCTCTGAAGTTAACTTCCAGAAATTTTTTCAGGAACCGACGGATATCTACTGATGACAGCACCACCACATCACGAAAAGGTGAATTCAGCTTTTCAAATACCAATGTCATTCTGTCAGTAAGTTCTTCTGCTTTTGCAGGTTCCAAATTCATAAAGGTGCCTGCAGATGTTGTCCTGATGGAGCTTCTTATCAACTCTTCGACTTCACCCGATAGCATAATTACCCGCAGTGAATTACCGACGGCGAATTTATGACAAATGTAACGCGCCATAGCGCCGCGAATATGCTCTACCAACATAATTACGTCTTTTTCTCGCGGAGCCCAAAGCGCCAGGGACTCCATAATTAACTTCATGTTTCTTACTGAAATCCTTTCACTCAGCAGCCTTTGTAAGACCTCTGATATACGCTGAACGGTAGCGTGGCGTAGCACCTCTTTCATTAAGTCAGGGTATTTAGTTTCCAGCTTATCCAGCATGTTTTTTGTTTCCTGAATACCAAAGTACTCATTTACATATCTTACCAGTATTGCCGCAAGTATGTGATAAACCTCATCGATGCCGTTTCTTAGCTGATAGCCAAGCTCGCTGAGGTTTTTAACCTGTTCCTGCTCTACCCATACCGTATTGCCCACGTTATAGAGCGTTACGTCAAGCTTTTCTAACTCATCAGCGCTATTGATGACACGAAAACAACCCAGTTTTACCTGAAACTGCTCAACCTTTATTTCATTGATAAATAAAGTTATTGAATCTTTCTCCACATTGTCGGAAGCTTTTAACTTTATCTCAGGGATATTTATGCCGTAGTCTATAAAAAATTGGCTACTGTAACGCTCTGTTAGCCGGTTACTTTCGAACATCTCCAGTTGCGATTTATTGACCAAAAGCATGATAGGGATAGTTTCAGTCATCACGCTATCCATATCGGTGATCAGACTTAGCGAACTTTCTGCAGGATCGGCGTTATCAGCATTGTAATCAGCAGCGCCGGTGGATCCATTGTTTTTTTCTGCAATCTTTTGTTTGCGCATCCTCAGATAAAATAACCCGGCCAGGCAGAATGCCAATATTATAAACACAAAAGTAGGAAAACCAGGCAGACTACCAATACCCAGAGCAATAATGGCGCCTATCACCAAAACCGATGAGTTATTAAATAACTGTGAGACTATAGAAAGCCCCATGTTATCGCCATCGCCGTTCACACGCGTTACGATAAAACCAGCGCCGATAGCGATCAGTAACGCGGGGATCTGAGCGACCAGACCATCACCGATGGTTAACATAGTATAGGTGGAAAGCGCACTGGACATATCCATGCCATGTTGGGAAACGCCAACGCTTATGCCGCCGATAAAGTTAATAAAGATGACGATGATGCCCGCAATAGCATCACCCTTGATGAATTTCATTGCACCATCAAAGGATCCATAAAGCTGGCTTTCCCGTTCCACAACGCTACGTCGGGCGCTCGCGCCTTCCGCATCAATGGTACCCGCGCGAAGATCCGCATCGATACTCATTTGTTTGCCTGGCATACCATCAAGTGAGAAGCGCGCAGCAACTTCAGCTACTCGCTCTGCACCTTTAGTGATGACCATAAACTGCACTATGGTCACGATAGCAAAGATAACAAAGCCGACAACCAGATTATCGCCGATAACAAACTGACCAAAAGTGGCAATAATATCGCCAGCATCCGCCTCGTTCAGAATTAGTCGGCTGGTACTGACCGACAGCGCCAAACGAAACAATGTGGTAATCAGCAATACTGAAGGAAACGTCGAAAAACTCAGTATCCGGTCAATGTAAAAGGTAGATAAAAAAACCAGTATTGAAAGTACGATATTCAACCCAATCAGGAAATCCACCAGATAGGTTGGCAAAGGTATTACCAGCATTGAAATAATAACTACTATCAATACCAGTATAAAGAGTTCCGGGTGCTGTTTTAAAAGCCGTAGAAATTTATTCATTTGTAAAGGCTGTATCCTGAACCAGTTAATCACCTAACCGTCTTTCGATATTTTCTGCAAGCAGAGCTTTATCGTTAAAAGTCAGAAAGCTTTCTATTAAAATGTCCCGATATTCCTCTTCATAAAAAATTTCTGCCGGCAACTCTTTTACATGCATATAAAGAACCTGCAATATTTTTGCCTGCTCTGTTTTTTTCAAGTTCGTCATCGACTCACCAAAGCATGAACTTATAAACTCTTCAAGCGAATCAGGATCTATTAATATACCAAAAAAGAAGATGAGCAAGGTTCTTTCATCGGCGTTCAAAAGGCTAAATTCTTTTTGTTTTTGTAAATTCTCGATGAATACAATATCACTGCTTCGAATACGTTTAATCTGCCCTAAACGGCCAAGCAGGTAACCAAACTCAATATTGCTACAGCTTGGATCGCTGGCCTCAATATCGCAGATCAACGCTTCTTCCATAAAATTAATGACTATAGCGCGCTTTTCCGCCCCATAGGTTTTCACCCAATTTTGATAAATTTCTGTTTGGTGATCGTTGCTTTGAATATATTCCCGATAGCTTTCTCTCATCAGCGCCGGGCTGAGCATCAGGGCTTTGGCAAACATTCGCGCTTTTAAAGCTACGTTGATGCCTGCTTTTAGCCGCTTAGGGTTAGCCTCTTGCTCGAGGTGCGCCAAAAGTTTCTGCAGCCGCTGACGCACGATACCTTCAAGATTGCGTTGCCTGAGTTTCTCACGCAGCACCATTGCCAAATCGCTCTCATCAGGGAACAGTGTAAATGCCTGTTTTAATGCGTTTTCGATATTAGCACCTTCGCTGCTTTTCAGGATGGTGACTAGTTTATCAAATTTTGGCTCAATCTCTTCTTCAAGCACTCTCTCGAAAACTGTTTCGGCAGACTGCGAGTTCTTCCGTTCAAAAGCCCGGCGATTATTGAACTGTGACATCAGTGCCGACATCTCATCCGTCGCCTGCGCAAACCGCTGCAGCATGGCCGCCGGAGATTCGTCTTCGGTTATCTGCCCGCTGTTGCTGTCGTAATTTTCCTGCCGCTGCAATTCTTCGTTACGACGCTGCTTTTCGCCGAGCGACTTTGTATGACGGTGAGCAAAGAAGTTGCTGCCTGAGTTAATATTTATTGCCATTTTTGACTGTCCAAATAGTTCTGCATCCAGTTTTGTACTTCGCCGCTGGATAAATCCTTTTTCATGTCACTGATAAGCTCATTAGCATCAGGATTGAGAGGCGCATCAATCTCTCGCGGTTGGATCAGGAAAACGCGCACCAGGTTATTGGTGCGATCGCGCTGGTAGCGAAAAAGCCCTCCCACCCAGGGTAAATCGCCAAGGCCCGGAATTTTGCCCTCTACCTTGCTCTCTTCATCACGGGTGTAGCCGCCAATAAGCAGGCTTTTGCCTCTGGGCACCCGCGCAATAGTACTGATATTAGTTCTGCCGACTTCAGGTAAATCGGCCTCCGCTGTTCTGGTCGTCTCGCTCTGATTGCCATCCTCCACGTTCAGCATCATTTCTATTTCCTGATTGTCCGTAAAACGCGGAATGACGCTAATTGACGTGCCATAAGTGATGTTTTGCAGCTGCGCAGTACGCTCGCCAATAAGCCGGGCATAAAATGTACGATTATTATCAAAAATGGCAGGGATATTTTCCTGGGTCAGGATCATCGGGCGAGAGACAATATTCGCCTGATTTTTTTCGCTTAACGCCAGCGCCGTTACCATAAAGCTGGCGCCGTCAATGGTGCTGGTGCCGCCGTTTAGCGAAAGGCCAAGGTTGCCGGCATTGAGGCTTCCCGTCCATTGAACGCCGAGGTTGTCAAACGCTTCCTTCCTGAAGTCCACAATCCAGACGGAAAGCTCAATATGGCGCCTGGGTTTGTCCAGCGCGGCGACCAAATCGCGAACATAAGCGACTTGTTCAGCGCTGCCGCGTACCAGCAGACTGTTCGATCCCGGGTCGCCAATGATGCTCATGCCGTTGCTTACTGTCTGAGTCTGCGGGGCTCTGTCTGGTTTGGCGCTATCCAGCGTTTGTGGAAAATCGGGCATAGTGGGCGCTGTGCCTTCCTGAGCGACAGCTGGCGCAGGCTGTACGGTGCCTCGGCGGCTTTTACCATTGATGACCTGATTCACCACGGTTGATAAACCGGGGATAGTAATAGTTTCGTTACGATACTGATAAACCCGATCGTCCACAAAAGTATTATTCAGCGGTATAACGGCAATATTTTCCCGGCCGTCGTAGCCATCGCTTTTGACGTCAAGGTTATGTGCCGTTTTTAAAACCAGTTCTACATAAATCGGTGGTCCGGATACATAAAAAGTAGCGCTCTTGCTGTCTGCCCGTACGGGATAGCGCGCGTCATAAAGACCAGATTTGATCAGAAAGTTTTTAACCACCTCAAAAGAGGTGTTTTTCAATACCACTATCGAACTGCGCATCTCGGAGGCATCGTAAATATAGTAGGCCTGTCCATCCATATACCAAATCAGTCCCAGCTGGCGGGTTATCGCCTGTAATGCTTGCTGTGAATCCGACAGATCAAACTCGCCAGTGATTTTTTTACGCGCTGCCTCTTTACTTAAAATGACAGGTTTTGACATTGTGGAGGAAAGTGCATCAAAGACGCCTTTAACGCCTTCATTATTAGCCACGTAACCACTAACAGTATTGAATGCGTAAATAGCCGGCGCTGGCAGGTAGACCAAAAGACTTATCCCTAACCAGAACGCCTTTTTCAAATTATTTTTCTTCATCTACTCTGACCATTCCTGTTGCTTTTTAAGCCTTTTAGGCGTCACACCTATTACCTCTTTCACCTCATTAGAAAAGTGTGATAACGAAGAATAACCATGGTTCATTGCCACGGTCGTAAGATTGTTTTCTTCGTTATACATTTCTAATAAGGCTCTGGCCAGGCGCCATTCACGCAGTTCTTTTTTGGCGCTGTTCCCCAGGGCTTTACGCGTCAGACGCCTGAAATGCGAGGATGAAAGACCATATTGTTGGCACAACTCCTGTAGACGCCGTCCTGAATTATCTCTGGATTCATTAAGTAAAAAATGAACTATCATATAGCACTCGCTGCTTCTGAGTATTGCGCAAAAATTTTCAATACCGGGCGTGTTATGCATGCATTGTGTAATCAACCAGTACTCTAACTCTTTAGCGCCTGGTCTTTTTTTCATTGGTACAGGAAGATAGCTCCAGCTAGCTTTTTCCGTTCCCTTACCACCTCCGTTTGCCTTATCAACAAAGACCTGCAGCTTGGCAAGGCGGTTAAAATCCAGTGTGGTAAATTTTATTTCACCTGAAATTACTTTAATTGCACCTGACTTTAACAGTAAGATACCTTGCTTTCCGGACTCCAGGCTTAGCCTTTCCTTGTTGTTAATGGAAATAACGGAAGCACGAACGCTGCTTTTTATTAAAATTAACTTGTGCCGAGAAAAACTGACAGATTTCCCGGCTGTTAATATTTTTGAACAAAATGATATTTTCAGCATAACTTTTATTCTTCGTTAATTATCCATTTTGCCGGACCCGCATAAAATCTTCATGATTAAAACATGATTATGGGACTCATAGCTGACATTGATCATTTTTTTGCTTGCAAAATACCCAGACTATAGTGCCAGTGTTGTACAGGCACTGCTGCTCCTTGTACGGATGAATTCTTATAACTTTGCCAAACTTTTCTGGCATAGTTCATCCTTAAGGCATGCCTGTTTTTTACCGTTCCGGCGTTGTATGCGCCGACAGCTTCCCAGCCGTAACCATAAATATTGAACATATCTCGTAATATGTAAGCACCCGTCAGGATCGAAACACAAGGATCGCTTAACAGCATATCCTCATCAATCCCTTGTTTTTTTAGCCAGTTAAGGTGGCTACTGTTGATCTGCATTAACCCATAATCTTTGGTGCCGTTATCATTAATGCCAACGGCCTGCATTTTCATTCCAGACTCAACTTTGGCAATGGAAACCAGAAGTTTTTTTTCAATATTAAAATGCTGTGAAGCAAGGTTCCAGCAGTCGGCAACTGCAGACCAACAAGGAAAAATTATTAGAAAAATTATCACCCAGATTCTATTTTTCCATTTAAATATAATACGATTAACTCTCATTAACATAACAAACAGTACGTTATTTAACTACAATAAATTTCAACTAAAAATTCAATTTTAAATCAATGGTTAAGCACAGCTAAATGACGAATGTGCGTAAAATATTCTTTTTTATTCCCTTTAAGCATAGCGCGCCCCCTTTCATTGATGGCAGTCTTTTTTAATAAATTAATATCATATTTGTTATAATTATATATCCTTAAGTGATTAAGCACGATCTCGGCGCTGGTTAAATCCCCTTTCAATGTCAAATGCCAGGCGTAATAAAAATCAATATCAGCATTATCAGGTTCAAGACACTTTGCCTGAGTGAGGCAGAGATAACCGGTAGTGTTATCATTTTTCAGGGTTTTTATTATACCCATTATTGCCAGAGCTAATGCGTTGAAAGGTTCAACATGCAATACTTTCTCCATTTTTTTTTGAATTCCGCTACAGGTTATCTCCCTCATTAGCTGTTTTTTATAGAAAAGTTGTTTAAGCAATTTTTCCGCAGCTGCTAACAAATTATCCAGATTATTGGGATTTTTATGCGTAACGCTATTTCTGTTGAAACTACATGTTGCATTATTGATCCGGCACACGCCTGTTAGTGGCGTAGCTTTTCTTTTCTCCTGCCTGATAATCTCATCTTCCTTTTCGTAGAAAGTACAGCTCTTTGCAAAGATGTACCCTTTTCCATATAAAGTCGTTATAAAAATATTATCTTTTTTTTCACCCAGTCTTCTGCGTAAAGAACAGATGCACCGCGCCAACGATTCATCACTGACGTCGCCTCCTTTCCAGATGTCGTTAACCAACTTATCCTTCGTAATAAGTTTACCTGCATTCTCTACCAGAACAGTTAACATTTGTAATTCTTTTGGAGGAAGTTTAATGACTTCCTCCCCTTTTCGTAATATTTCATTTCTTATTAATACATAATCATCAAAGCAAAAAATATTATATCTCATTATCATTACCCCTGGCTTACTATTAAGGCCATTTTCGAAAAGCACGGAACATTTAAAACCTCAGATAAAACTTACCCGCAAAAACCATCATAATCCACCTATAAAATCAGAAATTAATAATACTTTTCTTTTCTATAACCAACCTTAAACTCGCTATATAATAAGTTGATTAAATATTTAAATTACTTAAGAAGAAGCCTGAATCTTATTTTTAATCATTAAGAGTTAATTGTATATTGCCAATGGTGGTTTTATATGCTCTGTGGCTTTTTTGTTAAAAAAAATCACCTGCTATACTACTGAGTAAAATTTTATTATCATTAACCCGCTATTATATTTCCTCAATAGCAAAATAAAATTGAATCGTTGCCACGAGATTCTTTTGTTCAACAGAGGAATCATCACCATAAGCTGATTAAAAAGCATAATACCGCGACTAATCTTGACTAAAGATTCCAACGCAAACGTTCAAGCCAGAGTAAAAAATAAAACAAATGCAACGTTTTTTATGAATTAAGTAAAATAGAGGGAGAAAAAAAAGAAACGGATGCTGTCGAAAATTATTTCAATGAAGACGTATAACTTGCTTCAATTGCAGTGCGAATCAGACGGCGTCTATTCTGACAGTAAGCGGGGCTCGCTTTTTCTTACAGGCTCAGATACCTGTTATTCAGGAGGCGGCCGTATTACTACGGCCGCTAAAGAGAGTTATTTTCGGATTAGAACGATACCCAGTCGTCAGTAGCCGCTTTAACAGCCTGAACTCGCGCTCCTGCTGGCGCCGTCTTCATTGCTGGCACAGGGGATACTATAGTAGATATAGGTGAAAGACGGAATTTAGAGACGGAGAGCGTTAGCTCTTCAGTCTGACGTTCCAGCGCGCTTGCTGCCGTCGATACTTCTTCCACCAGCGAGGCGTTTTGCTGCGTAACGCTGTCCATTTCAGTAATAGCGGTGCCTATCTGTGAAATACCTTTGCTTTGCTCTTCTGAAGCGGAAGCGATCTGCTTCATGATTTCCACGACTTCCGCTACCGCCTGCAGCATGTCGTCCATCGTGCTGCCAGCTTCGCCAACCAGCTTAGATCCCTGGTTCACGCGGGTGACGGAATCGGCGATCAGCGTTTCTATCTCTTTGGCCGCGCCCGCGCTGCGTTGAGCCAGGTTACGCACTTCACTGGCCACGACGGCAAAACCACGGCCCTGCTCACCTGCCCGCGCCGCCTCAACCGCCGCGTTAAGTGCCAAAATATTAGTCTGGAATGCAATACTATTGATGACGCTGGTAATCTCCGCGATTTTGCGCGAACTGCCGGAAATGCCCTGCATGGTATTAACCACATCATTAACCAGCTTGCCGCCTTTGCTGGCCGTTGCGGAAGCGCTTTGCGCCAGCTCGCTGGCCTGACGCGCGTTGTCGGCGTTGAATTTTACCGTAGCCGTTAGCTGTTCCATACTGGCTGCGGTTTCTTCCAGCGCAGCCGCCTGCTGTTCCGTACGAGAGGAAAGATCGTTGTTGCCGGAAGAAATTTCTGCCGCGCCACGGTAGATATTATCAGTACCGTTGCGAATAGCGCTGACGGCTTCACGCAGGCTATCCTGCATCGCTCGCAGCAGCGGCACTAATTTGCCTACGCAGTTGCGGCCAATATCTTCAAGCGGATGGCTCAGATCGCCCTCGGCAATACGGCGGAAATGCTCGCGCATGCCGTCCAGCGGACGAACCAGCATTTTGACCAGATAACGGTCGGTAAACAGCAGGATCAGCAGGCCAGCAATAACCGCCAGAACGATTATCATTTTGGTCATATCGGTAAGATGATCGACGGTTACCCTGGTCACATCCAGCTTATCGCCTGCGGCAACATTGAATTTATCTACGCTGGCACCAAACGCACGGCTGAGCGGCGGCGTTACGCTGGCTGCATGACGACGGAACTCTTCCAGCGCTGGCTGCTGCGCCAGCTGCATCTGCGGCAGCACACCCTCGTCCAGCAGTTTCTGCCAGCTGGCAATGACGGCGGCTGAATAACCCGGATCCAGCGGCCCTGGCGCCTCGGCTTTGAAATCAGCCAGCAGCTTCGTCATATTATCCAGCGCCTTCTGCACAGAGGCCATATCAGCTGCGGCGGTCGGGCTACCTGACTGACGAGACTCGACGGCGCGCGTCAGGCGAGTAATAAAGCGGAAGTATTGATCGTTGCCCTTACTTAAGGTGGTCATCTGATTAACCAGCTCGCGGTCGACCTCATTGCCCTTACCCAAGGAGTTGAGCGCGCAGACGCTGTAAATGCCTACGGCCGTCCATAACAAACAGAAAAGCCCGAGGATCCACAGCATTACGCTGCGGATGGTAAAATCTTTTAGCATATTCATAACTACTCCGTAACGATATATAAACCCGTATGCTCGTCCTGAGTGATGGACGCCTGACAGGGATTATCGGCATCATTGCCGGAAGCATGAGTAGTTATTTCTTTGCCATTCATGATGTTACTGAAGCATACTTAGCGCTAAGCCTTTGCTGCGGTTCTCTTTTTAGCCTTTATGCTTTCATCATCTTGAAAAAATAATGTTAAATATTCAGCTTCTGAGTTTGACCATACTTTTCATCAATAGTCGGAAAAGCTGCATTCGTCGGCGCATAAAGTTTTTTTCAAGCTTTAGCGTCGGCCCGGTTTCACCAAAGCGCATCGTTAAATCACTGGCGGGCTGCCAGGCAGGCCAGTCGATCTCGCCTTCCAGCCGATTTGAAAAAATGCTGGCGTGACGAGCAAAGTTTAACCAGTAGCCGCTGACTTTTTCTGCGAATTCTCGATCGCTGGCTGTAAATGGTCGTGCTCCCATTTGTTCATCCAGCTCGTCAAGCGTGTTGAATGTGTAAGGAATTTCATTGCCGTGCCAGGTGCCGTCGGGATAGATAACGCGGGAGTTTTCCGAGACATAATCAAAATAGTAACGCCAGACCGGTATGCCATTGCGGTACTGTGATAGCGCTGCGATATAGCCCATAGCGGTAAAGGTCATATCTCTGGCCACCTGTTTGCCGAGCTTTTCATCATCATACAGGCCGTCATAAAGCATTCTTATCATCTTCATCCGCAATCCCAACCGCTGCGTATCACGCAGTTGCCTGATAATGGCCGCAGGATCCACACCGAAATAGCTAAGCACGCTGGCTTCGTCGCTGTTACTGCCAATCATCAGCGGCAGTTTGTGCTGACCGGCGCTGGTAAAAACTTTCAGCATTGGCACGGGCAGTACCCGATCGCCAGCTATCGCTACCGGACCATTGGCCAGCGAATTTTCCAGCGGCCAAAAGGCGTCTGCGGGCAGCGCACGCAGTTGCTCAGACGTAGCGTTCTCTAAGTTAAAGTGACGCGCCAGTCTCACGCCGTTTTCAAGCGCTTTTTCTCGCGGGATATCAGGCAGCGCATAGGGGCTTTGAGCAATACCTTTATGAAATAGCTTTGCGGCAAGCGGTGAGGAAAAAAGCGACAGCACGCTGCGTGCGCCAGAAGATTCGCCAAAAATGGTAACGTTATTAGGGTTGCCGCCAAATGCAGCGATATTGCGCTGTATCCACTGCAGAGCCGCAATCTGATCCAGTAAGGCAAAATTATTTACTACCTCGCCCGCCGCGTATTCTTTATCCAATGCCGGATGAGCAAAAAAACCCAGGTGCCCCAGTCGATAATTGAGCGTGACCACTACTACGCCGCGCGAAGCTAGTGGCCGCCCGACGTAAGGCGCCAGACCCGCAGCCCCGATAGTAAATCCGCCGCCGTGGATCCAGACCATAACCGGCATCGCACTGGCAGGTTCGGTATCCGGCGTCCACAGGTTCAGATAAAGGCAGTCTTCGCTAAACGCGCCTGGATCGCCACCGCCAACCGCTACGCAATACTGCCTGTTTTGCCAGCTTGCCGCGCCCCACCTGGTCGCGTCACGCTCACCCCGCCACGGAACGACGGCCTTTGGCGGCTGCCAACGCCTTGGGCCGGTAGGCGGAGCGGCGTAGGGAATACCTTTGAAAACGAAAACATCCTTATCCAGACTGCCGCACAGCGTCCCTTCCGCTGTCCCGATCCTTATCAAACGTTCGTTTTTCATCATTGCATCCTGAGTAATCTGCTCCTCATTATTTGCATGCGCCAGGGCAATGTCCAACGGGCGAGCACATTTACAGAAAATGCTTACTTTTTCTTAACAATTCGTCTGAGAACTTTGTTATAAATATATTTAAAAACAAATAAATAAAAGAAATGACAGCCTTACAGCCACGCTGATTTGACAACTTTATAAGTGAAAAGGCGGCTGATTAAATCCGCGTTTGGCTGATGGCGTACATATGGGTTTACAGAAGAAACCCGAGCCAATTGAAGCGGCTCGGGCTAATTGAATCTGGCCAGAGTGGCCCGATTTCAGGCAAGGTTACTCTTCAGTACGCTGGTGCCCATAACGGTACTTCGCCAGCAGCATCAGCGAGGTCAGCACGGCGGGAATAGCCAGGCTGGAAAAGACTTGTGTGATATGCCAGCCCATCGCCAGCATCTGCGCGCCAGCAAAAGCACTGAGAATTGCGCCCATGCGCCCTACACCGTGCATCCAGCTTGAGCCTGTCGCTCGCGCGTGAGTAGGATAATAGCTGGCCGAAAGCGCGTTCATACCTGTATTGGCGCCGTTCAGGCAAAAGCCACTGCAAAAAGCGATCAGGCTCAGGATTAGCGTTTCCGCTGGCGCGTAGCCTATCGCCACCGTAGCGATGGCACCGGTAAAGTAGATGGCGGCAAGCGCCAGATTAGCGTTGAACCGATCCATCATCCAGCCGGCAAACAGCGAGCCGACTGTACCACCAGCCTGATACATCGCGGTGACAAGCGCAGCCTGAGTCACCGTCATGCCCATATCTTTAACCAGCGATGGCAGCCAGCTGCCGATCAAATAGACCAGAAACAGCCCCATAAAGTAGCTGCCCCACAGCAGTACGCTGCCGGGAAGATAAGGTCGGGATAGCACCAGTTTTACTGCGCCATGACGCTGCGCCTTTTCACTCATGGCGAACGAGCTGCCTGCCTGGATCTGTCCTGGCGCCATTTGCTCGACAATACGGCGAATTTGTTCTTCCGGCGCCCGGCGCGACAGCAGAAAACGCACCGATTCCGGCAGCCATTTTAACAGCGCAGGGACGATGAGCAGCGGCAACAGGCCGCCAAGGATCAGCACGGCATGCCAGCCGTAATTCGGGATAAGCCAGGAAGCAGCGAAGCCGCCGCCTGCCGCGCCAAAAGTGAAGCCGCAGAACACGACAGTGATAATAAAAGCTCGCTTACGTTCGGGAGAATATTCCGCCACCAGCGTGCCGACATTAGGCATGGCTGCGCCCAACCCCAACCCGGTCAGAAAGCGGAACAGCATCATTTGTTCGACGTTATGCGAAAAGGCGGTCGCCAGCGTCCAGAGGCCAAAGAAAAAAACGCTGCTGATAATGATCACCCGGCGGCCAAAGCGATCGGCCAGCGGCCCGGCAAACATCGCGCCCAGCGCCAGACCAATCAGCGCTGCGCTGATTACTGCGCCCAGTTGCTGGGTAGAAACGCTCCAGGAAGCCTTCAGGGCCGGTGCGATAAAGCCCATCAGAGCGATATCCATGCCGTCCATCGCCACTACGGCGAAGCCAAGTGCGATAATACGTTGCTGATAGCGAGTCACGCCGCCTTCGTTAATCAGGGCGCGGACATCCGTCGCGACAATACTTTCCACGTTAGCGCTCCATGGCCAGCGTTCTGCTCCGGGCTGGCTTCGATTCCGAAAAAAAGTGTCGGCTATCATAACGGATTGTTATGCATTAAACCCAGCGAATTACGCTTTCAGGTAGCGATTTTCTCTGAAAAAGCAAGCATCCGTAAGGAAAATACGGGCATTTATCAATAAAAATGATGGGGCTAAGCAGCCATTACGACATAAACTGATGAAAAAGCGCGCTAATGTTAAATAAATTTTGCAATAAGGTTAACAATTATCAAATCACCCGCTTGCCTCTGTGCCCGCTTGCAGCCAGGCTGCTTTTATGGAAAAAAATTATCTGTTCGATCAACGCATTCGCCTGCGTCATCTTCATACTTTTGTTGCCGTGGCTCAGCAGGGTACGCTGGGGCGCGCCGCCGAGGTACTGTCGCTCAGCCAGCCAGCTCTGTCGAAGACGCTTAATGAACTGGAGGAGATGGCAGGCGCAAGACTACTTGAACGAGGCCGACTCGGCGCGCAGCTGACGCTGGTCGGCGAGCAGTTTTTAACCCATGCAGTGCGTATTCTTGATGCGCTTCATCATGCAGGCCAGTCACTTAGCCCTGTGATGAGTAGCAACCCGGCTGTTTTAAGAGTCGGCGTCCTGACTACGGTAGCCTTAGGTATGCTGCCTTCTATTCTTGAGCGCTTCCATCAACAGCAGCCAGGCACTTTAGTCCAGGTGGCTACGCTACACAATAATGTGCTGCTTGCCGGTTTAAGAGCGGGGGAGTTTGAGGTAGGCATCGGCCGGATGGCGGAAACGGAAATGATGACGGGACTGACTTATGAGCTGCTGTTCCTTGAGTCTTTACGTCTGGTAGTCAGGCCCGATCATCCGCTGTTAAGTGACAACGTTACTTTATCACGTGCGATGACATGGCCCGTGGTGATCTCGCCTGAGGGTACGGCTCCGCGCAGGATAGCAGAGGCGATGTTACAGGATCATGGCTGCCGTCTGCCCGATACGCTGGTGGAAACCTCCGCCACTTCGCTCGCCCGCCAGCTGGCGCTGCGCTATAACTACGTCTGGTTTGTGCCCTCAGGCGCGATCAAAGATGACCTGCTACACAACGCGCTTGCTGCCCTGCCCGTTGCCTCGCACGGGCCTGGCGAACCGGTCGGTATTATTACCCGTACCGGTTTGCCTCTCAGCCGTAGCGCCGAAGCGCTAATGGCAACTATCCGCAAGTCTCATTCAGGCTAGCGGCTGCGTTTGGCATGCCGTTCACGATTATCCTGGCGCGCCTGCTCGCTCTTACGTAGCCCAACGTAGCAGGCTCCGCCGCCGCCATGGTGGGGCTGAGCGCTACAGTAAGCCTGCACCTGGTCAAACTGCTGCAGCCAGCGCGCCAGATAGCTGCGTACGACATTAGCATGGGCTTCATCTTCTTTGCCTTTACCATGAATAATCAACAAATTGCGATAATTTTCCCGTTCTGCCTGCAGCATAAAGCTATAGAGCGACCGGCGGCAGGTCTCAACCGGCTGGCGTAACAGGTTGAGGCTGGCATCGAGCTGATATTTGCCCAGCCGCAGCTTATCCAGCACGCCCTGCTGGATACCCTCTTTTTTATATTCCAGCGGCGTTTCGCGCGGGATCAGAGTAAGAAAGCCGCTGGTCAGGGGATTATCCAGCTGCAGTTCTTCTTCGCGCTGACGCGGAGATTTGGTCGAGGGTGATTTCAACCAGAGAATATTGCTGCAGTCCTTGAGCGGGGTGACATCTTCCATCGCGTCTTTGAACAGGTCTTCGTCATTACAGTTCATGATAAGGCTCCCCCGATGGTCACTTTAAAGGATAGCGTAATGGTATCCCGGGCGCGCCGCCGTAGCAAAAAATCAAACTGGCTCATTGGAAGACTGGCTGATATTCAGGCAATTATGGCTTTCCCCGGCCTGCTAATTAGTCAGAGAAATTTAAGTATGCTAAAGCCCGGAGGGTATCGGACATCGCTGCTTTTCAATAAGTTAACGCTTATTTTTTATCCGGAATCTCGCGCTACGAAATTTTCAAAAAATAGCGTTAATCGCTGCGATTTTATCGCCATGATCCCGGACAAGCCTTAAGTTTGGCTTTTGACGCTTTTTTAAACGGCAGCTCACTCAAAGTGACATCCCTGCCTTTTATGTGGCTAAAAAAGCTTTGATGAGTTCCCTTTGCTGCGCAAAAAATGTTAAAATTGACCTCAATCAATAATCATTCGAGCCAACACTATGATCCCGGAAAAACGTGTTATCAACAGACGTATCCAGTCTGGCGGTTGTGCGATTCACTGTCAGGATTGCAGCATCAGCCAGCTCTGTATTCCTTTCACCCTGAACGAGCACGAACTCGATCAGTTAGACAATATCATCGAGCGAAAAAAACCTATCCAGAAGGGCCAGACGCTGTTTAAAGCAGGCGATGAGCTTAAATCACTCTATGCTATTCGCTCCGGGACGATTAAAAGCTATACCATCACCGAACAGGGCGATGAGCAGATCACCGGTTTCCATCTGGCGGGCGATTTGGTGGGCTTCGATGCCATCAGCGGCGGCCAGCATCCCAGCTTCTCGCAGGCGCTGGAGACCGCAATGGTTTGCGAAATCCCTTTTGAAACGCTCGACGACCTTTCCGGCAAAATGCCAAGCCTGCGCCAGCAGATGATGCGGCTGATGAGCGGCGAGATCAAAGGCGATCAGGAGATGATCCTGCTGCTGTCGAAGAAAAATGCCGAAGAGCGGCTGGCTGCCTTTATTTACGGCCTTTCTCGTCGCTTTGGTGAACGCGGCTTTTCCCAGCGCGAATTCCGTCTGACCATGACCCGCGGCGATATCGGTAACTACCTTGGGCTGACGGTAGAGACCATCAGTCGGCTACTGGGTCGTTTCCAGAAAAGCGGCATGCTGGCGGTAAAAGGTAAATATATCACTATCGAAAATCACGAGGTGCTGTCGCAGCTGGCTGGTCAAAGCCGCGCGATTGCCTGACAGCAAGAGAGGTTGGTGACTAACTTCGCTTTCCGTATACGTCAGGTTTGCCAGCAGTCTTAAGCCGGATTAACCCTCCGGCTTTTTTATTATCCTGCCGCTTTATCCTCTGATAAATCAGGTTTTCCCTGCGGCTCTCGCGCCAGCAGCAGGCGGGCAAAAGCCTGGGCCAGCCTGAGGCCGGGCCGCTTTTGTTATAATATTGATCTGGCTATAACTTTTTCTTTCTTTCCCGGCGATGATTGGGCTATCTTTTAAGCTAATCAGCGTAGGGAGAACCCGTTATGGCTAAATATCAAAACATTCTCGTGGCGATCGACGCGCAACAGGACGACCAGCCAGCGCTGCGCCGTGCTGTTTATCTTAATCAGCGCCTCGGTGGTCAGATCACCGCTTTTCTGCCCATTTATGATTTTTCTTATGAGATGACTACGCTGCTGTCGCCGGACGAGCGCGTTACCATGCGCAAAGGCGTTATCAGCCAGCGCACCGAATGGATCCGCGAACAGGCTAAGGCTTACCTGGCCGCGGGCGTTAATATCAATATCAAGGTTATCTGGCATAACCGCCCTTACGAGGCGATTATCCAGGAAGTGCTGGACGGCGGTTACGATCTGTTGCTGAAGATGGCGCATCAGCACGACAGGCTACAGGCCGTAGTGTTTACGCCTACCGACTGGCATTTGCTGCGTAAGTGTCCCTGCCCGGTCTGGATGGTGAAAGATCAGCCCTGGCCGGAAGGCGGTAAAGCGGTTGTGGCGGTAAACCTGGCCAGTGAAGAACCCCATCACGATCCGCTGAATACCCGGCTGGTAAAAGAGACGCTGGAGCTGGCGGAACAGGTCAACCATACCGAAGTGCACCTGGTCGGCGCCTATCCGATGACGCCCGTTAATATCGCCATTGAGCTGCCCGATTTCGATCCCAGCGTATATAACGATGCGATCCGCGGCCAGCATCTGCTGGCGATGAAGGCGCTGCGCCAGAGTTTCAGTATCGACGAGAAATTTACCCATGTTGCAAAAGGGCTGCCGGAAGAAGTTATCCCGGATCTCGCCGACAGGCTGGATGCGGGCGTAGTAGTGCTGGGCACCATAGGCCGAACCGGGCTTTCCGCCGCTTTCCTGGGCAATACTGCGGAACAGGTTATCGATCATTTACGCTGCGATCTGCTGGCGATCAAGCCGGAAGGCTTTACCTCGCCGATTGAGCTGGATGAGGATGAGGATGATTAAGCGCAATAGTAAGACGCAAGTCTTCGGCAAACGCTGTCAGGCAATATAAAAAAGCCGGGACTGATGACAAACCCCTGGTCGCGTTTAAATCAGTGACAGAGCAGCAGAGGCAGATCGGAACACGGACACGCCGTAAATACTTCCGTGTAGGCTCGGTTGGCGCGTCCATGCGCCCCGCCTGGCCGCTCAGCCTCTGCCGCCATGAAGCTGCGGAGTTGCTGTAAAAAAACAGATGTTCACCTGAGCTTTTTAGCTTTGTCAGCAGTCTGAAAGCCGGGATGACTCCCGGCTTTGCTCATTATATGCGCTTACAGCGCTTTCAGGATTGCATCTACGGTAGCTTTCGCATCGCCGAACAGCATCTGGGTGTTTTCGCGGAAGAACAGCGGGTTCTGCACGCCAGCGTAGCCGGTATTCATGGAACGCTTGAAGACCACCACGTTCTGCGCTTTCCACACTTCCAGCACCGGCATGCCTGCGATTGGACTACGCGGATCTTCTTGCGCAGCCGGGTTGACGGTATCGTTAGCACCGATCACCAGCACAGTATCCGTCTCGCTGAAATCGTCGTTGATTTCGTCCATCTCCAGCACGATATCGTAAGGCACGCGCGCTTCCGCCAGCAGCACGTTCATATGGCCCGGCAGACGACCAGCAACCGGATGGATGCCAAAACGCACCTTAATGCCCTGGGCACGCAGCTTCTCGGTAATTTCCGCCACCGGATACTGCGCCTGCGCCACCGCCATACCGTAGCCTGGGGTAATGATGACGCTGCGAGAGTTTTTCAGCAGCTCTGCCGTGCCCTGCACGTCTATCTCACGATGTTCGCCCTGCTCTTCACCTTCGCCGGTGGAGCTGCTGTCAGTGCCAAAGCCGCCCGCGATCACGCTGATAAATGAACGGTTCATCGCCTTGCACATAATGTAAGAGAGAATAGCGCCGCTTGAGCCAACCAGCGCGCCGGTCACGATCAGCAGATCGTTGTTAAGCATAAAGCCCGCGGCGGCGGCGGCCCAACCCGAATAAGAGTTAAGCATAGAGACCACTACCGGCATATCCGCGCCGCCGATAGAAGCCACCAGATGCCAGCCGAAGGCCAGCGCGATAAGGGTCATCATCAGCAGTGCAAAGCCCTGCCAGCCCGCGCTGTCGGTGCGCACAAAGATGATCAGCAGGCAGAGCGAAACCACCAGCGCCAGCAGGTTAAGCCGGTGCCGGTGCGGCAGCGCCAGCGGCCGGGAGGAAATTTTCCCGCACAGCTTGCCCCAGGCGACCAGCGAGCCGGTAAAGGTCACGGCGCCGATAAAGATGCCGATAAAGACCTCTGACAGGTGAATGTTTTCCATCACCCTGTCCATGCCAGGCGCATGATCCAGGTAGCTGTTAAAGCCCACCATCACCGCGGCCAGACCAACAAAGCTGTGCAGCACGGCCACCAGCTCCGGCATCTCGGTCATTTCGACCTTTTTTGCCAGCCGGATGCCGATAGCGCCGCCGATCACCATCGCCAGCAGTACCCAGCCTACGCTGCTGCTGTATGGGCCAAAAATAGTTGCCAGCAGCGCGATAGCCATGCCGCTGATGCCAAACAGGTTGCCCTGTTTGGAGGTTTCATGCTTTGACAGCCCCGCCAGGCTGAAAATAAAAAGAATTGCGGCAACAATGTATGCTGCAGTCACTAATCCGCCAGACATTGATTACCCCTTAGTTCTTACGGAACATTTTCAGCATGCGCTGAGTTACGGTGAAGCCACCAAAAATATTGATGCTGGCAATCAGCACGGCAATAAAGGAGAAGAAGCTAATCCAGCCGCCGTGCCCCATTTGCAGCACCGCGCCGACCACGATAATGCCGGAAATGGCATTGGTAACCGACATCAGCGGCGTATGCAGCGCATGGCTGACGTTCCACACCACGTAGTAGCCCACCACGCAGGCAAGCGCAAACACGGTGAAGTGGGTAAGAAATGCAGGCGGCGCCACGTTAGCCAGCCAGCCGAACAAAATAATAGCCAGCGCGAACAGCGCATATTTACGCCACGGCGAAACGGGTTTTGCCTCTGGCTTTTCTGGAGTTTTCGCGGCCGCAGGGGCTGCTTTAGGCGCGGCAGAAACCTGAATTGGCGGCGCAGGCCAGGTAATTTCCCCCTCGCGCACTACGGTGACGCCGCGAATAACCACATCTTCGAAGTCGATAGCGATTTCGCCATTCTTCTCTTTGCAAAGCAGTTTCAGAAGGTTGACCAGGTTGGTGCCGTAGAGCTGCGAGGATTGGGTAGGCAAACGGCTGGGCAGATCGGTGTAGCCGATGATCTTCACGCCGTTTTCCGTGGTGGTGATTTGATCGGCGACGGTCAGTTCGCAGTTGCCGCCGGTTTGCGCTGCCAGATCAACGATAACGCTGCCGGGTTTCATCGAGGCCACCATTTCGGCGGTGATCAGCTTCGGTGCCGGTTTGCCCGGAATAAGCGCCGTGGTGACGATAATATCCACTTCTTTCGCCTGGGCGGCGAACAGCGCCATTTCCGCTTTGATAAAGGCTTCGGACATGACTTTGGCATAGCCATCGCCGCTGCCCGCCTCTTCCTCAAAGTCGAGCTCAAGGAACTCGGCGCCCATGCTCTGCACCTGCTCTTTGACTTCCGGACGGGTATCAAAGGCGCGCACGACAGCGCCAAGGCTGCCCGCCGCGCCAATAGCGGCCAGACCAGCCACGCCTGCACCAATCACCATGACTTTGGCTGGCGGCACCTTACCGGCAGCGGTGATCTGGCCGGTAAAGAAGCGACCAAATTCGTGGGCAGCTTCGACAATAGCGCGATAGCCTGCAATATTGGCCATGGAGCTAAGCGCATCCAGCGACTGCGCGCGCGAGATACGCGGCACGGCATCCATTGACAGCACGGTCACTTTGCGCGCCGCCAGCTGCTCAAGCAGCTGCGGATTCTGCGCGGGCCAGATAAAGCTAACCAGCGTGCTGCCTTCGCGGGCCTGCGCTATTTCGTCTTCCGTCGGCGCATTGACTTTCAGCACGATATCCGACTGCCAGACCGCGGCGGTGTCGACCAACGTCGCGCCTGCGGCGGCGTAGGCGGCATCGTCAAAGCTGGCTAATTTACCCGCGCCCTGTTCGACGGCCACGCTGAAGCCCAGCGCCAGCAGCTGTTCGACCGTTTTCGGCGTAGCGGCGACTCGCGCTTCGTTGGGCAACCGCTCTTTGGTAATTCCAATCAGCATAGTATTCCCTTTCATCAGAGGTAAAACGAACTCTATTGGCGGCAGCCCGATAAGGCCGCCATTTTTACTGCAAACGTTCTATAAACTACTGAAAACGGCGCTGCCATACCAGCGGCATTCCGCTGGTTTTACCCTTTTCTGTCTGAAAAATTCGGGATGGCCTGCAAAAACGCGATTTTAAGCGTTTAGCGGTCGGCATCCGGGGCACAATCTGCTAAGGATCAGGATGAAAACAGCAAGGATACAGCAATAAAAATCCCTGTTAAACAGTCAATTAACTGGAATGGCGATAAGGTTTAGCGGCTTAAGTGGTAAAGCAGCGGGAAATCGCCAGATTTAACATTTTTGTAATATGACCAGCTACCGCTGCGCTCAAGGCCGTTGCATCCGGCGTAAAATGGCTGAGACAGAATGTATTATTACATGCAATAATCCTCAGCTAATCTGTTACACATCAAGAGTCCAGCACGTTTTCGTACTCATTTTTTTTGCGCAAGGCGAAGGATTATTTTTATGAAGCTGAAGATTACTATTCTGGCATCAGCCCTGTTGTCGCTTACCTCACTTTCCGCTTACGCGGCCCAGGAACTAACGCCGGAGAAGGCGGCGTCGCTGAAGCCTTTCGATCGCATCAGCATTAACGGCCGGTTTAACGCGATTAACGAAGCCAACGAGGCCATTTCAAAACGTGCCGACGAGCTGGGCGCTAAAGCTTTCTACGTTCAGAGCATTAACGACAGTAATAACAACGGCGGCAACTGGCGCGTAGTAGCCGATCTCTATCATGAAGATGCGCCGCCTGCGCCGAAAAAAGAAGATCGCAGCATTAACGGCGTACGCGAACTGGCCAAAGCAGAAGCGTACAGGCTGGAGCCTTTTGATACCGTTTCCGTCGGCGGATATTTCCATAGCCAGCCTGAAGTGAACGATGCCATTACCAAAAAAGCCAAAGAGAAAGGCGCGGCCGCCTTCTTTATTATTCGCCAGATCGACGCTAACAACGGCGGCAATCAGTATGTCACCGCCTATATCTATAAAGCGGATGCTCAGGAGCG
This sequence comes from Pantoea sp. sgz302252, assembly GCF_042610525.1. Classification (GTDB taxonomy): domain Bacteria; phylum Pseudomonadota; class Gammaproteobacteria; order Enterobacterales; family Enterobacteriaceae; genus Erwinia. The sequence continues at coordinate 441,285 of NZ_JBHDVM010000001.1, read as the reverse complement.
CAAAGTGCAGTCGCCAGATTTGATCCCGGCCGATTCACAGGCGGGCAAAGCGGCGCTGGCTTCAGGCGGCGCGGCGGCAAAAAGCGTGCAGATCCCAGGCGTAGCCTCTTCCGAAACGCCAAGCAATAAAGTGGGCCGTTTCTTTGAAACGCAGTCTTCTACCGGCCAACGCTATACCGTGAGAACGCCGCAGGGCAAAAGCGTGCAGGAAGTTAACGCCGTTACCGCTGCGCAAATGCAGCCGTTTGACAGCGTGACCTTCACCGGTCACTTCGGTACGCCGACAGAAATCTCCGATGCCGTAGGCCGTGCCGCCATTGAGAAAGGCGCGAAGTATTATCACATCACCCGCCAGTGGTCTAACCAAAGCGGCGGTAACCTGACCGTTTCTGCCGACCTGTTTAAGTAAGAACAGATAACCGCGTCAGCCATGGCGCGGTTTTTTCGTGTCTCAACAGCGCAAACTCCTGCATACCTTCCATCCTTATTTGCATAATCAGGCATTTTTCGCCCTGTTACGCATTGCATCTCGCCAGGCCACTCCGTAAAATCGCCGCCGGTTTCAGGAGATCTTTTCGGATTTAGCCGTGTTACACGGATAAATCGCGTATTATTCATCCTGATAGGGTTTTTTATTCTGGTTTTGGGATGCTTTTTTGGACAAAAAATTAGGACTTACCGCCCTGACGGCGCTGGTACTGAGCTCAATGCTGGGCGCTGGCGTTTTCAGCCTGCCGCAGAATATGGCTGCGGTGGCCGGGCCGGCAGCATTGCTGACGGGCTGGGCGATTACCGGCGTCGGCATTATTATGCTTTCGCTGGCGCTGCTGCTGTTAAGCCGTCTTAAACCCGAACTGGACGGCGGCATCTATACCTACGCCCGCGCCGGTTTTGGCGAGCTGGTTGGCTTTTGCTCCGCCTGGGGCTACTGGCTGTGTGCGGTAATAGCCAACGTTTCCTATTTGGTTATCGTCTTTTCTGCCCTGAGTTTTTTCACCGATTCGCCAGGCCATGTGGTTTTTGGCGACGGTAATACCTGGCAGGCGATGCTGGGTGCTTCTGTGCTGCTGTGGCTGGTGCACTGGCTGGTGCTGCGCGGTGTACAGACGGCGGCCAGTATTAATCTTGTCGCCACGCTCGGCAAGCTGGTGCCGCTGGGGCTGTTTGTGGTGCTGGCGATAGCCGCATTTAATCTCGATCGGTTCCGCTTTGATTTCTCCGGCCTTGAGCTGGGCGTACCGGTCTGGGAACAGGTCAAAAATACTATGCTGATAACCCTGTGGGTGTTTATCGGTGTGGAAGGCGCGGTAGTGGTTTCCGCGCGCGCAAGAAATAAAAAAGATGTGGGTCGCGCCACCCTGCTGGCGGTCATGGCCGCGCTGATTGTTTATCTGCTGGTCACGCTGCTTGCGCTGGGCATAGTGCCGCGAGCAGAGCTGGCACAGATGCGCAATCCTTCCATGGCGGGCCTGCTGAGCAGGCTGATCGGCTCCTGGGGTGATATGGTTATCGCGCTGGGTCTGATAGTTTCGGTAAGTGGTGCCTACCTGAGCTGGACAATTATGGCCGCAGAAGTCCCTATGCTGGCGGCGGAAAACGGCACTTTTCCCCGCTCGCTGGCAAAACAGAATGTGCGCGGCGCGCCTGCCGCTTCACTGTGGCTTACTAACCTTTGCGTACAAACTTGCCTGATCCTGATTTGGTTAACCGGCTCCGACTACAACACGCTGTTGACTATCGCTTCGGAAATGGTGCTGGTGCCCTACTTTTTGGTCGGCGCCTATCTGTATAAGGTAGCGCGAGCGCAGCAAAAAACGGCAGCGTTGGTGATTGCACTGGGCGCCAGCGCTTATGGGCTGTGGCTGCTGTACGCTTCCGGCCCGCTGCATCTGCTGCTTTCGGTGGTGCTCTATGCGCCGGGCATGCTGCTGTTTCTCTGGGCGCGCCGTGACGGCCGTGGCGGTGGCAAGCTGAATAAACTGGAAAAATTAGCGATGGGCGTGCTGATTGCAGGCAGCGCGCCGGCGATGTGGATGCTGCTGCGCTAGTGGGATAAGGCCGGCATGGCGATGGTTAAACGATCGTCATGCTGTTCCAGCGAAAGCGGCTTAACGTATTCTTCACGGATGGTTTCAAGCTGCTTTTCGGAAAGCGGATAAGGCAGCAGGATTTCAAAGCGTTCGATATGCTGTTGTTCAGCCAGGGTTATCAATCGGGCGATATTTATCTCGTCGCTGACCTGGGTAGAGATGATTTGCAGCGCCAGCGCCTTAAGCCGCTCTGAAGGCGCGCCGGGCAGATCCGGTGAGTTTTTTGTTACCATGCCGAAAATCGGCATAACGCCGTAGATGGCATCGACGAAGCGCCAGCGTTTTTTGCAGGAAGCCGCGAGAAAATCGATATAATTGAGGCAGATATGGCCATCCCGTCCCGTTGAAGCCAGCTCTTTATCAGACACCCTTTTCTCCTCATTCTCCGTTAAACGACGCCATGCGCCGCCAGGAAACAACCCTGTCGAATATAATGGCATATTTTACGCTATTTATACTATACATCGAGAGTTATTTAGCAGGACATCATAGTAGTCTGCGTAAACATTCGGTAATCTTGCTGTTCCTTCTGAAAAAAATGCCGCTATGAATAAAATTGTATTCGTTGAGGACGATCACGATGTAGGCGAGCTTATCGCCGCCTATCTGAGCCGTCATGATATTGAAGTTATTGTCGAAAGCCGTGGCGATCGTGCTGAAGCCACCATCGCCGCCGCTATGCCGGATCTGGTGATGCTGGATATCATGCTGCCGGGTAAAGACGGTATGACGCTGTGCCGCGACCTGCGCGCCAGCCAGGGCTGGTCGGGCCCGATAGTGCTGCTGACTTCGCTGGACAGCGATATGAACCATATCCTGTCGCTGGAAATGGGCGCTAACGATTATATTCTGAAAACTACGCCGCCTGCGGTGCTGCTGGCCCGCTTACGGCTGCATCTGCGCCAGGCCGCAGCGCACGGCAGCGGCGAAGAAACAGCTATCGCACCTGCCGTGAGCACGCAGAAAGCCCTGCGTTTCGGCACGCTTGCCGTAGATCCCGTCAACCGTCAGGTAACGCTGGGCGGCGAGATTATTGCGCTCTCTACCGCGGATTTCGACCTGCTGTGGGAACTGGCAACCCATGCGGGCACTATCCTTAATCGCGATGCTCTGCTGAAAACGCTGCGCGGCGTTAGCTATGACGGCATGGATCGCAGTATTGACGTGGCAATTTCACGCCTGCGTAAAAAGCTGCTGGATAACGCAACCGAGCCTTATCGTATTAAAACTATTCGCAATAAAGGCTATCTGTTTGCGCCGCACGCCTGGGATACGTAATCAGCCCGGCCTGCGCAAAAATTTTTAATGCTGCCTGACTAACTTCTATCGGTGCCGTTTAATGAAAAAGCTGTTTATTCAGTTTTACCTGCTGCTGTTTGTCTGCTTTCTGGTAATGGCGATGCTGGTAGGGCTGGTTTATAAATTCACCGCCGAGCGCGCCGGCCGTGAATCGATGGACGATTTAATGAAAAGCTCGCTCTACCTGATGCGCAGCGAGCTACGGGAAATCCCGCCCCGCGACTGGAATAAAACCATTGATAATCTGGATCTGAATCTTTCGTTTAAGCTACATATTGAGCCGATGAGCAAATATCAGCTGGACGCGCCGACAATGCGTCGTCTGCGCGCGGGCGGCATTGTGGCGCTGGATGACGAGTACACTTTTCTGCAGCATATTCCGCGCAGCCACTATGTGCTGGCCGTCGGCCCGATCCCCTATCTCTTTTTTCTGCATGAGATGCGGATTCTGGATATCGTACTGCTGGCTTTTATCGGCATCTCGCTGGCGCTGCCGGTCTTTATCTGGATGCGCCCGCACTGGAAAGATATGCTGCGGCTGGAATCCGCAGCGCAGCGTTTCGGCCAGGGGCATCTGGACGAACGGATTCATTTTGATAATGCTTCCAGTCTTTACCGGCTCGGCGTCGCCTTTAATCAGATGGCCGACAATATCAATACGCTGGTCGTCAGCAAGAAACAGCTAATCGACGGTATTGCCCATGAGCTGCGCACGCCGCTGGTGCGGCTGCGCTACCGGCTGGAGATGAGCGATAATCTCAGCGAAAGCGAGGCCACCGCACTTAATCGCGATATCGGCCAGCTGGAGTCGCTGATTGAAGAGCTGCTGACCTATGCCCGGCTGGACAGGCCAAAAGTCGATCTGCATCTTCAGTCGCTGGATCTGGCCGCCTGGCTGAGCGAGCGTCTGGAGGATATTCGTACTGTCCATCCCGAATTTACTATTGAGCTGGATACGCCGCAGCGGCAAAACCTGGGCGTGGCCGATACGCGATTGATGGAACGCGTGCTGGATAATCTGGTGAATAACGCGCTGCGCTATGCGGACAGGCGTCTGCGCGTAGGCCTCTGGTTTGACGGCAACACCGCTTGTTTACAGGTAGAGGATGATGGGCCGGGCATTCCGCAGGCCGAGCGCGAACGCGTTTTCGAGCCTTTCGTTCGCCTCGATCCCAGCCGTGACCGGGCTACCGGCGGCTGCGGGCTGGGACTGGCGATTGTGCACTCCGTAGCGCAGGCCTTCGGCGGCTTTGTTGCCATTGATGCCAGCCCGCTTGGCGGCGCGAGCGTTCGCTTTTGCTGGCCGGTTGATTTACCCTTATCTCCTCCCCGCGCTGTCTGACAGCGCCATGACTAAAAGGATAGCTATGTCATCCGCCTATGCAAACCTGACCCGAACTTTCACTCGTCTTTCCCGCTTCGGCCATCTCTCCGCTATCGCTGGCTGGGATATGATGACCATGATGCCGCCAGGCGGCAGTAGCGCACGCGGCGCGGCGCTGGCCGAACTGAGCGTGTTACGGCATGAGATCCTGACCGATAAAGCCGTCGCGCAGTGGCTGGCTCAGGCTGAGCAAGAAGAATTAAACGACGTGGAGCGCGCTAACCTGCTGGAGATGCACCGCGCTTACGACCAGGCCGCACTGCTTCCCGCCGCGCTGGTGGAAGAGAAATCCATCGCGGGCGCACGCTGCGAACACGCCTGGCGCCAGCAGCGTCCTGCCAACGACTGGCAGGGTTTTGCCGCCAATCTGAAAGAGGTCGTGAGGCTTAGCCGCACGGAAGCCGAACTGCGCGCTCAGGCCAGCGGCGGCTCCCGCTACGACGCATTACTGGATATCTATGAGCCCGGCATGACCGCTGCAAAGCTGGATAAAACCTTTGGCGAGCTGAAAACGTGGCTGCCTTCGCTGCTGAGCCGTATCGTTGAGAAGCAGTCTCGTCAGCCGGTAGCCGTTCCGGTCGGCCCTTTTGCCATCGAGTCACAGCAGCAGCTGGGCCAGGTGCTGATGAAGATGCTTAACTTCGATTTTAATGCCGGTCGGCTGGACGTTAGCGCGCATCCGTTCTGCGGCGGCGTACCAGAGGATGTTCGTATCACTACCCGCTATAACGCTAATGAGTTTATCAGCGCAATGATGGGCGTAATCCACGAAACCGGCCACGCCTGCTATGAACAGAACCTGCCGAAACAGTGGGCCGGTCAGCCGGTGGCGCTGGCGCGCTCTACCGCTATTCACGAATCGCAAAGCCTCTTTTTTGAGAAACAGCTTGGCCGCAGCACGGAGTTTTTAAGTTTGCTGCTGCCTCAGGTCAAAACCTTGATGGGCGATCGCCCTGAGCTGGAAGAAGCAAACTTTATCGCCCTTAATCAGCGTGTTAAGCCTGGTCTGATCCGCGTGGACGCAGATGAAGTGAGCTACCCGGCACATGTTATTCTGCGTTATGAAATTGAGCGCGCGCTGATCGAAAGCGAAATTGAGGTCGAAGATATTCCCACGCTGTGGCAGGAAAAAATGCAGGATCTGCTGGGGCTGGATACCAGCGGCAACTACCGCGACGGCTGCATGCAGGATATCCACTGGACAGACGGCTCGTTCGGCTATTTCCCTACCTATACGCTGGGCGCCATGTATGCGGCGCAACTGTTCCAGAGCGTGAAAAAAGCGCTGCCGCAGGTGCATAGCGATATCCGTGAAGGCAATTTGCAGCCGATTTTCGACTGGCTACAGCAGAATATCTGGCAGCACGGCAGCCGTTTCAGCACCCGCCAGCTGATCGAAAATGCCACCGGCGAAGATCTCAACCCCCTGTTTTTTAAAGCGCATCTGGAAAACCGTTACCTGAACGGCTAATCCCCACGACAGAGTCCGCTAACGCCGGAAGGCGGGCTTTGTACAATCGGTAACACGCCGATACCAATCACTCACGGAAAGCCCTTCGCCCATCCCGTATAGTCTCTTCACCGGCCCCGCAGTGGGCTGACATGTGAAATAAAACTTTGAGGGTTGTGCAATGAAAAAATTATTCGCTCTGGTTGTAGCCGCTGCTATGGGTATCTCTTCAGTTGCTTTCGCTGCTGAAACCACCGCCGCGCCGGCCACTACTACACCTGCTGCCGCTGCTACCACTGCGCCAGCTCATGCTGCCAAACATCATAAAGCTCATAAGAAAGCAGCGCAGAAAGCGCAGGCTGCTAAAAAACACAAAAAAGCAGCTAAGAAGCCAGCAGCTCAGAAAGCTCAGGCTGCCAAGAAAGTGCACCACAAGAAAGCCGCTAAGCCAGCAGCTCAGAAAGCCCAGGCCGCTAAGAAAGTGCACCACAAGAAAGCTGCTAAGCCAGTAGCGCAGAAAGCCCAGGCTGCCAAGAAAGTGCACCACAAGAAAGCCGCTAAGCCAGTAGCTCAGAAAGCCCAGGCTGCGAAGAAAGTGCACCACAAGAAAACCGCTAAGAAAGCCGCTGCCCCTAAAGCTTAATCGCCAGAGCGAGCCAACACCTTAGATTGCTAACTCAAACACCCGGTTCCGCCGGGTGTTTCTTTGCTGGAGTATCGGATGATGGTGCGTCGCTATTTATTCGAAATTATCCTGGGTTTGATGATCCTTTGTGGCCTTGTCGCCTTTAGCTTTTATCTTTAGCAAAGATAGCCTGCTGATTTGTATTGATTTTCCTTTTTTCTCCTGGCCGACTATAGTTATAGTCACCTGCAGTTTCCTTAAAATTCTCCAGTCAGAGAGAGACATGCGCCTGAAAGCTGTTTTTTTAATGGGATGTTTAGCCCTTTCATGTTTTAGCTATGCCGATGATGACGCGGAAAGCGCTCAGGATATTCAGACGCTGTTTTTCGGTAAAGACGATCGTCGCCCCGTTAGCGATACTGCCAGCCAGCCGTGGGAAGCTATAGGCCAGTTGGAAACCGCCAGCGGCAATCTGTGCAGCGCCACGCTGATCTCCCCTCATTTAGCTCTGACCGCCGGTCACTGCCTGGTAACGCCGCCGGGTAAAATCGATAAAGTTATCGCCCTGCGCTTTATTGCCCTTGACGGCAAGTGGCGTTATGAAATTCATGATGTGGAAACGCGCGTCGATCCCGCACTAGGTAAAAAGCTCAAAGCTGACGGCGACGGCTGGATAGTTCCCTCTTCCGCCGCGCCTTACGATTATGGGCTGGTGATCCTGCATAATCCGCCATCCGGCATTACGCCTCTGCCACTGTTTGACGGCAGCCGCAGTGATTTGACCGCCGCGCTAAAAACGCAGCAGCGCCGCGTCACCCAGGCTGGCTATCCCGAAGATCATCTTGATACGCTCTATTCGCACAGCGATTGTCTGATTACCGGCTGGGCGCAAAGAAACGTGTTATCGCATCAGTGCGATACGCTGCCGGGCGACAGCGGTTCGCCATTGCTGTTGAAAAGTGATGATGGCTGGCGGCTGATTGCGGTGCAAAGCTCCGCACCAGCAGCAAAAGATCGCTATGAAGCGGACAACCGCGCGATTGCCGTGACCGCTTTTCGGGAAAAGTTAGAAGCACTGGCGCAAGAGTAGTACAGAAAAAGCGTTTTTTTCTGTAAGGCGCAGCCAATAATGTTTTTATAGATAATTTGGTCGTTTTTTGAAATCTTCCCCTTTCCCAAAGCTATAGAATTTTCATTCTTTAAGTTTAAGGGGATTCAAAATGAACGTTAACGCGTCGATTTTTAATATGCATCTTAGAATTCTTGCTAATCAGTGCACTGAGAAAAATAAACTTTCAACGTCGGATATGAAATCATTCGTAAACTCAGTTAAGTCATTGAATAATAATGATAAAAAATTCTATTCAGATGAAAATATCAAATTCAGAAATTCGCAGTTAAAGTTAATAAAAGACATTTTTGCAAAGCAGAATAGCAAAGCCGGTCAGCGTAAAATAAATTTTTTACGTTCTTTAATTAGTGTTTCAGTTCATAAGGATAATGCCTGGCATAAATCACGCTGAATTTGCTACAGCCTACAGTACAGTTCAGTGGATCCAGAAAACCCGCATACGGCGAGCCGGGCGTCTTATTGCTGAACGCCAGTTTGGCTCAACATTTCAGTTCAGATAAGGTTTTCACTTTATTAACAAGCGTCGCAGATACTTCATCAAAGAAGCATCTGCGACTTTTTTTGTCAGCCCATTATCTCATCCATTGCCTGCTGGATGCGCTTTTCCGAAACCGGATAAGGCGTACCCAGCTGCTGGGCAAAGTAGCTAACCCGCAGCTCTTCGATCATCCAGCGGATTTCTTTCACATCTTCATCGTCACGCCGTACCGGCGACAGCTTGTTAAACCAGCTTTGCCAGGCCTGCTGGATTTTATCGATTTTCACCATGCGAGCGCGATCGCTGTGCGGATCGACCGGCAGTTTTTCCAGCCTTCTTTCGATGGCCTGCAAATAGCGCAGCGTGTCGCCAAGCTTTTTCCAGCCGTTGCCGGTGACGAAGCCGCGATAGACCAGGCCGTTCATCTGGGCTTTGATATCGGAGAGCGCCAGCGCCATCGTCATATCCACGCGCCCTTTCAGCCGCTTGTTGATATTGAAAACCGCCGTCAGGATCTGCTCCACTTTTTTCGCGATCTCTACAACGGTTTCGTTCAGCTCCGCGCGCACTTTTTCATGCAGCTGCTGGAACCCTTCTTCCCGCCAGGTTGGGCCGCCGTATTCAGCAATCAGCTTATCCACGCCGCAGGCAATGCAGTCGTCAATCAGATCCAGCACTTTGCCGTAAGGGTTGAAATAAAGCCCCAGCTTGGCTTTATTCGGCAGCTTCTCGTGCAGGTATTTGATCGGCGAAGGGATATTCAGCAACAGCAACCTGCGCTGGCCCCGCCACATTGCTTTTTTCTGTTCGTGCTCCGAATCGAAGAGCCGGATCGCCACGCTTTCTTTCTCGTCCACCAGCGCGGGCCAGGCTTTGACGCTATAGCTGCCGCGCTTCTGCTCGAAATGGTCCGGCAGATCGCCAAAGCTCCAGATATGCAGACCGCTTTGTTCCAGACCGTCATCCGCCACCAGCGACAGCGTCTCCTGCACTTTGGCCTTAAGCTGCTCTTTTAGCGCGGTCAGGTCGCGCCCCTCGGCCAGCTTGCGGTTACGCTCATCAATCACGCGGAAAGTCATTTTCAGATGGTCGGGAACCTGATCCCATTGCCAGGCTTCGCGCTCAATAGTGACGCCGCTCATCCGGCGGAACTCCCGTTCCAGCGCCTCTTCCAGCGGCAGCTCCAGCGGCGTTACCCGTGCCAGAAAAGCCTCAGCGTAGTTGGGCGCCGGTACAAAGTTACGGCGTAACGGCTTCGGCAAGGATTTGATCAGCGCAATAATCAATTCCCGGCGCACGCCCGGAATCTGCCATTCAAAGCCCTTTTCTTCAATCTGGTTCAGTAGCGGCAGCGGAATATGTACAGTGACGCCATCCGCATCCGTACCCGGTTCGAACTGATAGCTTAGCTTGAGCTTGAGGTTGCCCTGCTGCCAGAAGTTAGGGTAGTCGAGCTTGCTGATGTTCTCTGCACCCTGACGGATCAGCATCTCTTTGGCGAAATTCAGCAGTTCAGGCTGCTCGCGGCTTGCCTTCTTCCACCAGCTATCGAAGTGGCGGGCGGAAATGACCTCATGCGGAATACGCTGGTCGTAAAAGGCAAACAGCGTCTCGTCATCCACCAAAATATCGCGGCGGCGTGATTTATGCTCCAGCTCCTCGACCTCTTCGCGCAGCTTCAGGTTAGCGCGGAAGAAGGCGTGACGCGTCTGCCAGTCTCCTTCAACCAGCGCGTGCCGGATAAATAGCTCACGCGACAGTACCGGATCAATCTGGCCATAGTTCACCTTACGCGCCGCAACAATCGGCAGGCCGTAGAGCGTGACCTTTTCGCTGGCCATCACCGCGCCCTGCGCCTTCTCCCAGTGCGGCTCGCTGTAGCTACGCTTAATCAGATGCTGCGCCAGCGGCTCTATCCACTCAGGCTCAATACGGGCGGCGATACGTCCCCATAAACGGCTGGTTTCCACCAGCTCGGCGACCATCGTCCACTTAGGCGGCTTTTTAAACAGGCCAGAACCAGGAAAAATAGAGAACCGCGCATTGCGTGCGCCGGAATACTCCTGCTTTTCGACGTCTTTCTGGCCGATATGGGAAAGCAGGCCGGTCAGCAGCGCGGTATGCACGCCCCGGAAATCCGCCGGTTCGCTGTTAAGCGGAATGCCCAGCTCGCGTACCACCTGGCGTAGCTGCGTGTAGATATCCTGCCACTCACGCACGCGCAGGTAGTTCAGGTAATCCATTTTGCACAGCCGCCGGAACTGGCTGGAAGAAAGCGCCTTTTGCTGCTCCTGCAGGTAGTTCCAGAGATTAACGAAAGAGAGAAAATCGGACTCTTTATCTGCAAAGCGGCGATGTTTTTCATCCGACGCCTGCTGTTTTTCCACCGGGCGCTCGCGCGGATCCTGAATAGAGAGCGCTGCGGTGATAATCATTACCTCGCGGGTACAGGCGTATTTCTGCGCCTCTAGTACCATTTTCGCCAGCCGCGGATCGACCGGTAGCTGCGCCAGCGAGCGGCCGGATGGCGTCAGCTTGTAGTGCTGGTCGTCCAGGGTTATCGCGCCCAGCTCTTCCAGCAGCTTTACGCCATCCTGGATATTGCGCTTGTCCGGCGCTTCCACAAAAGGAAAGGCGCCGATATCGCCAAGCCCCAGCGCCGTCATCTGCAAAATAACCGAGGCCAGGTTGGTGCGCAGAATTTCCGGGTCGGTAAATGCCGGACGGCTCAGGAAATCCTCTTCCGAATAAAGGCGGATACAGATGCCTTCGGAAACGCGGCCGCAGCGCCCTTTACGCTGGTTAGCCGAAGCCTGGGAAATCGGCTCGATCGGCAGGCGCTGAACTTTGGTACGGAAGCTGTAGCGGCTGATACGTGCCGTACCGGGATCGATAACATATTTGATGCCCGGCACGGTCAGCGAGGTTTCCGCCACGTTAGTCGCCAGCACGATACGCCTGCCGGTATGCGACTGGAAAACACGGTTCTGTTCGGCGTTAGAAAGACGCGCGTAAAGTGGCAAAATTTCCGTATGCGGCAGATCGCGACGGTTCAGGGCATCGGCGGTATCACGGATTTCTCTTTCGCCGCTCATAAAGATCAGGATGTCGCCACGGCTCTCCTGGCCCAGCTCGTCCACTGCATCAAATATCGCCTGAAGCTGATCGCGCTCGGTGTCGTCCGCCTCTTCCACTATTGGACGATAGCGCACTTCCACCGGATAAGTACGGCCAGAGACTTCAATCACCGGCGCATTATGGAAATGCCGGGAAAAGCGCTGCGGATCTATAGTGGCCGAGGTGATGATCACTTTGAGATCCGGGCGGCGCGGCAGCAGCTCGCGCAGATAACCCAGCAGAAAATCGATATTCAGGCTGCGCTCGTGCGCCTCATCGATAATGATGGTGTCGTACTGCATTAACAGACGATCCTGCTGGATTTCCGCCAACAGGATACCGTCGGTCATCAGCTTGACCTGCGTGGTTTCGCTGACCTGATCGTTAAAGCGCACCTTGTAGCCAACGCAGCCGCCAGGCGAGGTTTCCAGCTCTGCCGCAATACGGTCGGCTACGGTTCTGGCGGCCAGCCTGCGCGGCTGAGTGTGACCAATCAGCCCGGTGATGCCACGACCCAGCTCCATACAGATTTTTGGTAACTGGGTGGTTTTGCCCGAGCCGGTTTCACCTGCCACAATCACCACCTGATGGTCGCGAATAGCATCGGCAATTTCCTGCTTTTTCTGGCTGACAGGCAGGTTTTCCGGGTAACGGATGGTCGGCGTAGCGGCTTTACGTGCAGCTACCCGCTGTTCCGCTGCGGCGATCTCACCGCTCAGCTCTTCAGCAATAGCCTGCTGAGCGGCCGGGTTTTTTACTTTTTTGGCACCATACAGGCGTTTTTGCAGCCGCTGACGATCCCGGAGCATCAGCGCATCCAGGCGCGGCACCAGCGTCGTTAAGGGCGAATGGGGAGTATCAGACATAAAAAAGGCTCGCTAATCGCCAGCAGGCTGGCAAACATGAAAATATTGCTGCGCATTGTAGCACAGACAAACACTTAGCTTCGGCAGCGTCGCGCTAAGCTTGTTCAGTAAATTCGAACACGGGCTTCAGAATATTGCACTATCTCTGTAACGGGTTTATCAATAGAGTGTAAAGCATTGAGCGGATATCCCTCCGCGTAACACACAGGAAATTCATCATGAGCAAAGTTTTAGTACTGAAATCGAGCATCCTTGCAGGCTATTCACAGTCCAACCAGCTGGCCGATCACTTTGTTGCTGAGTGGAAAGCGGCGCACGGCGGCGATGAGATCGTGGTTCGCGATCTGGCTGCAAACCCGATTCCGGTACTGGACGGCGAGCTGGTCGGCGCGCTGCGCCCTTCCGATGCTGCTCTGACGCCGCGCCAGCAGGAAGCGCTGGCACTGTCCGACGAGCTGATTGCTGAAATTCAGTCTGTGGATACCGTAGTTATTACGGCGCCAATGTACAATTTCAATATCCCAACGCAGTTAAAAAACTATTTTGACCTGGTAGCCCGCGCTGGCGTGACTTTCCGCTACACCGAGAAAGGCCCGGAAGGTCTGATCACCGGTAAAAAAGTGATTGTGATCACCAGCCGTGGCGGCATTCATAAAGATACCCCAAGCGATCTGCTGACGCCGTACCTGAAGCTGTTCCTGGGCTTCCTGGGCCTGAGCGACGTGCAGTTCGTGTTCGCTGAAGGCATGGCGTACGGCCCGGAAGCGGCCACCAAAGCCAGCGAAGAGGCAAAAGCCGCGCTGAAACAGCTCGTTGCCGCCTGAGTTAACGGCGTTTTACCCGTCTGACCACAAGCAGCCTGACGGCTGCTTGTGGTTGATGACAAAGTATACCGGTGCCGGCTCAGGAGGGCCTGTGTCTTCCGCAAAGACGCAAAAAGCACCATCCGTGGCGGCTCAGTACGGGACGTCCCTGTCCCGTAGTGCTCCACAGGCCCTCCATCGCTTTAGGTTCAGCAGTCTGAAACAGCCTGACGGCTGCTTTTTTATTGCCGCAGCGGCGCGTCTTCGCCGTTTTTTAGCAGCTTCTGCACATCTTTATCCGCTTTGATCTCAATCTCGTGCTCGATTTTTACGTTCATATTGATGGTAATCGGCTCTTTCGGAGCGGCGATCTCAATGCGCGGAACGCAGCCGCTGAGCAGCGCGCCCGCCAGGATCGGCAAAGCTTTATTCATTCAGGTTTTCCTTGTGCTGGCAGAGCGGCGTGTTGTTCCATCCACGACTGCAAATTATCGCCAAAGCGCAGGCTGCGCCAGAGCTGGAAAAGATTTTCCTGCTGCTGATAGTTCAGCGCCACGCGCTGATTTTTATCGCTGAAGCGGCTGGTGCCCTTAACCTGTGCCTTCATCAGCATATTACCTTCGCTGTCTATATCCAGCGTGGCCCGACTGCGGGAAATTTCCATATAGCGCAGCCAGTCCATTGCCGCACCGGCTGCAATATTACCGGTGGCAAGCGCGTCGGCGAAATCCTTGTCCAGCCGCAGCGTCAGCGGGCCGTTATTGTTCACCCAGCCGTCTTTCACCAGCCAGGCCGAGTTTTGCAGCCACAGCGGCAGCGCGCCGTCAATATGGCCGGACATGGCGATCTTTTTCGGCTGGATAGCGGTAACCAGCTCGCTCATGCTGATGTTTTTCAGCCGCAGCGTTGCCGCTTCGGTTTGCGGCATTTGCAGACTGACCAGGCTAAGCTGGCCGCCCAGCACATCAACGCCAACATTGCTTAAGCGCAGCGGCTGCCTGCTGCTCCAGGGATACCAGCCTTGCAGATCGGCATGAATATTTCTTAGCGCAAACTGGTTTTTTACCTCTTTGATGCGCAGCTCAACCGGGCCTTTCGCGCCAAAGCGCCACTGGCCCGCATTTAGCCGGAACGGCAGAGAAAAATCGATGCCGCTAAAGCGGTTATCTGGCGTTCGCACGCTGCCGCCGTTAACCACCCAGTGTCCGCCCGCCGTAAATCCCTGCCCGGCCGCGGCGGAAAAAGCGGCCTGTGCTCTGAGCGTGCCGTCGCGGATGGTCATTTTTAAATCCTCGCTGAGCAGCGATTGAAAAACTTTCAGCGACTGCTGCGGCCACCAGGCCTGGCCACGCAGCCGCTCGCCGTCCCAGCGACCCTGCACTTTGACTGGCCCAACCGGCTCGGCAGCCAGGCTGCCCTTATAATTGAAATTCGCCGGATCGCTGCCCGTTACATCAAGCTGCAGCTCAGCGGGCGGCAGATAGCCGCCGCTGGTAAAGTCGGTACGCTGCGCATTCAGGCGGAACTTTCCGCTAAAGCCTGGCGTAGCCGTATCGCGCTGCCAGCGTACCGGTTCCGCCAGCGTTAGCCTGGGGCTATTGATTTTTACGCCGCTATAGCGGATCTGATCGAAGCCTGTAGAAAGCGAGGCCAGCTCAATTTGCCGATCCTGCCAGCTTCCCTGTCCCTTTACATCCCATTTTGCCGCCAGCGGCGCCATCAGCCCGTCGCCCCAGTAACGCCATTGCCAGCGCCCTTTATCCGGCCAGAATGCCGCAGCGCGGCCGTCCAGATGCAGCCGGAACCTGCCCATTTGCGGATCGTGTGCGGAAAGGATCGCCTGCAGTCGCCCATCGATGCCCGCGGACGAAACGGCCAGCCCGGAAAGCGGCCAGCGCGCTTCATCTACCTCCAGCGTGGAGAGCAAACGCCCGCGCATCCGCAACAGTGCGCCTGGCTCAAGCCGTAGTATGGGGTCGAGAACCGGCCCCTGAAGCTCGCCCGGGATCCCGGCAAAGAAAAGCAGCTGCGCCAGTTTGCTCTCGCCCGTCAGGCGAAAAGGCAGCTGGCTTTGTGCCCAGTCGAGATGGCCTGGCCCCAGCGACAGCACTACGTTGCCTTTGCCGCCGCGCCCCTGCGTCAGCACGTTCAGACGACCGGTTACCTCCATGGCTGGCAGGCCCTGCTGCCAGTTATCCAGCGTTAGCGCCACGCCGCCCGACAGCGGCTGCGCGGCATAAGGCCAGCGCCAGCTTCCCTGCTTAACAGCTATCTGCTGCGCGGTAATTTGCCAGGGCAGGCTTACCAGCGGCAGCTCGTCATTTTGCGCGCTAACCGCCAGCGTGCCGCTGTTTTGCCGCCAGATAAGGCTGGCCCGAAGCGGCTGCGGCACGCTGGCAATGTTTAGCTCAGCAGCCAGCTCGCCGCTGTCGGGCAGGCGATCTGGCACTTCCGGTAGCCTGAGCTCCCCTTTGAGGGTGACGGGCTCGGTCATGCCAGGTGCGTTCAGAGTCAGGGACTGTAAGAGTAATTGCCGACCTGTAAGATCAGCCTGCAAAGAGAGGTTGTTACTCCGCCAGCGGATAATTTGCTGGCGTGGTTCCAGGCTAAGCCGCAGTTCACCAGCCCAGGTCTGCCACGGATTCAGGCTTAGCTCACCTATTACCACATCTGCTTTTGGCAGCATCGCCTGCCATTGTGCCAACGAACGCGGCGCGGCGGGCTGGCTGCTGCTTTCCGGCAGTTTAGCAAAGCAGGCGCTGTCGATCTGCAACCGCTTTGCGCCCAGAGCCCAGCGCCCTGCATGCCGTTGCAAGGTGATATCTTTGGCCTCTGCCAGCTCACAGCCCTCTACCCGATAGTGAATGCCGGGTAACCATAGTCCGCCAGTGCGCCAGTGCGGATTTCCTTCCAGCCTGACCGTAGTGGCGGCGGGCAGCCAGAATCCGGCCAGGCGCGGCAGCCACCAGCTTAGCGTCAGCAGCATCAGGCCAGTTAGTGCCGCTGCGGCCGCTGTCGCAACCAAAAAAAGCTTCCAGCCCCGGGTCATAGCTCCATCCATTCCTTATAAGCAGGCGTAAATCATGGCACGTCCCGCGCGCCGCGAGAAGATTTCAGCCCGAATTATACCCATACAGGTAAATTTTACCGCAGCCGCAGGATGAGAAATATTGTTATGCTTAGGTTATCTGACGGCTAAGGGAGAGAATGCATGAAACTCGCGGTATACAGTACCAAACAGTACGATCGGAAATACCTGGAGCAGGTTAATGAAAGCTATGGCTTCGAGCTGGAATTTTTCGATTTTCTGCTGACGGCAAAGACGGCGAAAACGGCGACAGGCTGCGACGGCGTGTGTATTTTCGTTAATGATGACGGCGGCCGCGAAGTGTTGGAAGAGCTGGCGGCGCTGGGCATCAAATTTGTCGCGCTGCGCTGCGCTGGCTTTAATAACGTCGATCTTGATGCTGCCAAAGAGCTTGGATTGCAGGTAGTGCGCGTGCCTGCCTATTCACCTGAAGCCGTTGCCGAACATGCCGTCGGTTTAATGATGACGCTGAATCGCCGTATCCACCGGGCCTATCAGCGCACCCGCGATGCTAACTTTTCGCTGGAAGGCTTAATTGGTTTTAATATGCATGGCCGCACCGCCGGTATCATCGGCACAGGCAAAATCGGCATCGCCACGCTGCGTATTCTTAAAGGATTCGGCATGCGCCTGCTGGCGTTTGACCCTTATCCTAACCCGCAGGCGCTTGAGCTGGGTGCGAGCTATGTGGATATCAAAACGCTGTTTAAGGAAGCAGATGTTATTTCGCTGCACTGCCCGCTAACGCCGGAGAATAATCATCTGCTGAACATGGCGGCTTTCCGGCAGATGAAAGATGGCGTAATGATCATTAATACCAGCCGCGGCGGTTTAATTGATTCACAGGCGGCAATCGACGCGCTGAAAATGCAAAAAATCGGCTCGCTGGGTATGGACGTTTATGAAAACGAACGCGATCTCTTTTTTGAAGATAAGTCCAACGATGTTATTCAGGATGATATCTTCCGTCGCCTTTCGGCCTGCCATAACGTGCTGTTTACCGGCCATCAGGCTTTTCTGACGGCGGAAGCCTTAACCAGCATCGCCACCACCACGCTGCAAAACCTGCGCCAGCTTGAAAAAGGCGAGCCCTGCGGGAACGAGCTGACCGCGACGGGCGTTTAGCGAATGCAGCTGCCGCTGGCCAGCGCGCTTTCACCACAGCGGCGGCCGTTAGCCAGCTGGCACATGCCTACCGAACTGCCATCCAGCTGGCGCGAAAGCGCCAGCGTTCCCCCGGCGTTTTCACAGGCGCTGGCCGCTAAATCGGACATCACGACTTTAGGCGGGACATGGGCGCTGGTGGCCTGTTGCGGCGGTTCGTTATCGCTGCTGCTACAGCCTGCAAGCAGGGTGCAGCCGATAAACAGAAAGGTCGCTGCTCTCATCTGAAAACTCCGGGAGTGGTAAATAGGCGTGGGTCAGCATATGTCAGGTTGCAGGCCGGGTCGAGCGCAGTCACGAATATTTACCAAATTAAAAACGGTGAATGGCAATAGCCGCTATTCTTATTTATCACTCATTCGCCGCCAACCCTGCGTGACAGCGTCACAAACCTTTTGCTTACAAGGGTTGGCGTTATGTGCTTTAAGCCAAAAAGGCATACAGCAACAGCCTGAAGCGCCAGAAACTTTATGGCATGATATCTGTCACGTTTCGGCAGCTTAACAGAGGCCAGGCTAAATAAGGTTTTATCTAAGGAGAGGGAAATGAGCGATCAACAAGTTCGTATCGTGGCTAAATTTACTGCCAGAGCAGGCAAAGCGGACGAGTTAAAAAGAGTGCTGAACGCAGGCGTTAAGCCCGCGCGCGCGGAAGCTGGCTGCGTTCATTACGATTTGTACCGCAGCGTAGAAGACGGCAATGTCTTTCTGTTTCATGAAACCTGGCAGGATGCGCAGGCAGTCGATATTCACGGCGGACAGCCCCACTTTAAAACCCTGATGGCCGACGCCGAGCCGCTGCTGGCGCAGCCGCCGGAAGTGATAAAATTCTGAGTTCGGCTGCTGAGCCCCGCCGCAAGCGGGGCTCGTCTTTCGGCTATTTCAACAGCCGTGCGCGGCAGTTCTTACCTTTGATTTTCAACTGCTGCAGCTGCTTCATGACCTGGCGCGCGCTGTCATGTCGGATAGCAACACAGGCCTGGGTCGGGCCAATATCAATTTTGCCAATCGCCTCGCCGCTCAGCCCCGCCTCGCCGGTAAGCGCCCCCAGAATATCGCCCGGACGGATTTTTGCTTTACGACCGCCATCCAGACTCAGCGTCACCATTTCCGCTGGCAGCGGGCGCGGCGCGATGCTTTTCAGTTCCGCCACGCTGCGCCAGTTTAACTTTTGCTGCAAAAAATCTTCCAGCGCATGGGCGCGGATCATCTCATCTGGCGATACCAGGCTGATTGCAGTTCCCTCTGCGCCAGCGCGTGCCGTACGCCCGATACGATGCACGTGCACTTCCGGATCGTAAGAGAGCTGATAGTTCACCACCATCGCCAGCGCTTTGATATCCAGCCCGCGTGCTGCAACGTCCGTTGCGACTAATACTCTGCAACTACCGTTGGCAAAGCGAACCAGCACCTGATCCCTTTCACGCTGTTCCAGATCGCCATGCAGCGCCAGTGCGCTTATTTGATGGCTCTCCAGCACGGCGGCGATATCATCGCATTCGCGCTTAGTGTTGCAGAACACGACGCAGGATGCAGGCTGCCTGTCGCTAAGCAAGCCGATTAGCGCGGGCAGTTTTTCCCGGCCGCTGGCTTCATAAAATGCCTGCTCGACCGCTGGCAAATCGCTGACCACATCCGTTTCCACGCTCAGCGGCTCGCGCTGAATGCGCTGGCTGATCTGCGCGATATCCTGCGGCCAGGTAGCGGAAAAGAGCAGCGTCTGACGCGCTGGCGGCGCATAACTTACAATGGCGTCGATATCCTCGCGGAAGCCCATTTCCAGCATGCGATCGGCCTCGTCCAGCACCAGCGTAGCCAGGCTATCCAGCTTCAGGGTTTCGCGCTGCAGATGGTCAAGGATGCGTCCCGGCGTACCAACGACAATATGCGGAGCATGGATCAGCGAATCGCGCTGGGCGCCCATCGGCTGGCCGCCGCACAGCGTCAGAATTTTGATATTAGCGGCGAACCGCGCCAGACGGCGCAGCTCTTTGGTTACCTGGTCAGCCAGTTCACGCGTTGGGCAAAGCACCAGCGACTGGGTTACGAACTGCGCGGCGTCGATACGCTGCATAACGCCAAGCCCGAAAGCGGCGGTTTTGCCGCTGCCCGTTTTCGCCTGGGCGCGGACATCGCGGCCTTCGAGGATGGCGGGCAGCGCCGCAGCCTGGATCGGGGTCATGCTGTGGTAGCCCAGCTCGTTAAGATTGGCGATCTGGCTGGCTGGCAGGGAAGTCAGGGTTGAAAAAGCGCTCACAAATTACTCTCTGAAAAACCGGAGGAGGGATTGGCCCAGAGTGTAGCAGAAAGCGCTGGCGGAGGTTACTGCCGTCGGCAAGCCCTGGGCTGAATGTGGGAGGCTTTACGCCTCCCGGCAACTAGATATTAGTGACATCGATAAACATCGATTTATCTATATTGGTCGAGGAAACCGTCGCTTCGCTAAAGGCGTACTCTTCCCTTTCGCCTTCGCGATCCAGCGGCAGATTAACAAAGTCGAACAGGTTGCGATCCGCCAGCTGGCTTGGGCTAACGTTTTGCAGCGATTTAAAAACGCTTTCCACGCGGCCCGGCTCTTTTTTATCCCACTCGGCCAGCATGGCTTTGATAGCCTGACGCTGTAAGTTTTCCTGCGAGCCGCAAAGGTTGCACGGAATAATCGGGAAGTTTTTCTGCTCAGAATAAGCGATCAGGTCTTTTTCCCGGCAGTAAGCCAACGGACGGATCACCACATTGCGACCATCGTCGGAGCGCAGCTTCGGCGGCATCGCCTTCATGCGCGCGCCGTGGAAAATATTCAGAAACAGGGTTTCCACTATATCGTCCAGATGGTGGCCCAGCGCGATTTTGGTGGCGCCAATGCGCTCGGCGAACGAGTACAGCGTGCCGCGACGCAGCCTGGAGCAGAGGCCGCAGGTGGTTTTGCCTTCCGGGATTTTCTCTTTAACTACCGAATAGGTGTCTTTATCGACGATATAGTAAGGAATATTCAGGCTTTCAAAATAATCCGGCAGAATATGCTCGGGGAAACCGGGCTGCTTCTGGTCAAGGTTAACGGCCACCACCTCAAACTTCACGGGCGCGACTTTTTGCAGGTTAAGCAGGATATCCAGCATGGCGAAGGAGTCTTTGCCGCCGCTCATACAGGCCATCACCACATCGTTTTCTTCAATCATGTTGTAATCGATAATGGCGTTGCCGACGTTTCTTCTGAGGCGCTTCTGCAGCTTGTTAAACTCGAGCGTCTCTTTTCTTGTATCAGTCTGGTTCATAAATACTTATTGCACCGAGCGGTCGAACCGGCGGCGGGTTTCCTGGTTGGGCGTTGAACTGTCGCGGATTATACGGGTTTTTAACGGAGGTGGAAATATTCGGCAAGTCTTCATCTGCGGCTGATTAAAAAGGCCGGTTGCGCTAACCGGCCAGAAAACAAAGGCGTTGACGTTGGGATCAGTCTGCCACCGGACAAGCGCTATTACATATGTGGTGGCGGATCGGTAATAGGATCCGGCACGTCCGGCGGCGGATCGGGCATCGGCTGCGGTGACGGAATCGGCTCCGGAATAGGTACGGGATCGGTTGGAATAGGATCGGTCGGAACCGGGTCGGAAGCTCGCGGTGTATCCATTACGTAGTCGGACAGCATATCTTCCTCCTCAGACTTAAGGTGAACCTTAAGCATAGGCAGCCACGTCCATGCTGGCAAACGGGCAAAAAAAAGCCGGCTAACGCCGGCTCGTATGAATTAAAAGTGCTATGCAGTAATTCAAAAAAGGAAGTAAGACAATATGGAGCGCAACGCCCATCGCTTGACGTTGCATTCACCTGCGAGAGAGAGTTTGCCCCAGCCGCTGCGGCCTTTTATTGATGTCGATCAGCTTTTTGCCCGCTTTTTGCGCTTTATCCCGCAGAGCCACGATAAATTACAGCCATTTACGACGACGTAACCACCAGGCAACCCCCAGCACCAGCGCCACTAACAAAAAACAAAAAGTGGCGAAGCCAAAGCGCCAGTTACCGCCGGGAATGCCGCCAAGGTTGACGCCAAACAGGCCGGTCAGGAAGGTGGTAGGCAAAAACACCATCGCCAGCAGCGACATGGTATAGGTACGGCGGTTCATCGCCTCTGCCATTACCGAACTGATTTCATCCGCCAGCACCGCCGTGCGCGCCACGCTGGCATCCAGATCGTCCAGCCCGCGCCCTAACCTGTCGGAGATATCCTGCATGCGCCGCCGATCGTCATCGCTCATCCAGGGCAGGCGCTCGCTGGCGATACGCGAAAAGACATCCCGCTGTGGTGCCATATAGCGCCGCATAATAATTAGCTGCTTGCGGATTAGCGCCAGCTCGCCTCTTGGCGGCACCTGCTGATCCACTACCGCATCCTCAAGCTCAATGATTTTATCGTGCAGATCTTCAATAAATTCACTGGTGTGATCGGTCAGCGCATCGCAGACGTCCACCAGCCAGCTACCGCCGTTTACCGGGCCGTTGCCGTTTTGCAGATCGGTCAGTACCTCGTCAATAGCGAATACTTTGCGCTGACGAGTGGAAACAATCAGTTTCTCGTTAATAAATACGCGAATAACCACCAGCTGATCGGGCCGCGATTCGCTGTTCAGGTTAACGCTGCGCAGCGTAATCATGGTGCCGTCGCCAAGCCGGTTGACTCTTGGCCGCATGCTGTCGCCACCCAGCGCGTCGCGGACGGCGTCCGGGATCAGCGGCGTGGACATCAGCCACTCTGCGCTTTCGCGGTGCGTGTAATTAAGGTGCAGCCAGCAGGGCTTATCACAGTGAATTACGTCTTTGTCATCAATCGGAATCAAACCGCCCTTGCCATCTAACTGACAGGAAATAATGGCGTCCGATACCTGTAGGGCTTTACCTGCTATGCTTTCCACAACTGCTCCACGCTCAGCATAATCAATGCGCTACAGTCTAGCCTGCCGCTATGGCAATGCAAAATCCCCTTTCTGGCGGCAGGCGTTAAAAAGCATGTCATTCTGCAACTAAAATCCGACCCGGTTCACAATCCAGGTATTTGTCTTGTTTCTGTGCTTGTTTTTTCACCACGGACGGGAAATTATTCTGGCTGCTCATCAGGATTGTTACTGTTTAAGCAGGCAAAACCTGAACCCGCTATTTTCGCCACTGCGCAAAATAGCGGGTTCAGGTTTTTTTTTGGCTTGCCGCCAGCCGCGGCGGTAGCGAAGATCGCAGGGAGTCCGACATGTCATATCAGCAGCTGGCCCGACAAATCTTGCAGGGCGTGGGCGGTCCACAAAATATCGAGTCACTGGTGCACTGCGCCACCCGGCTACGCTTCAGGCTAAAATCCGCTGCCCAGGCCGATATAGCCTCGCTGGAAAAAAATCAGGGTATCATTGCCGTGGTGGAAAGCGGCGGCCAGCATCAGATAGTGATTGGCAATCATGTTGGCGATGTTTACCGGGCTGTGCTCACCGAAGGCGGTCTGAGCGAAGGCGAGCAGTCTGGCGCCGCGCCCGCAAAACAGTCACTGTTTAACCGCTTTATCGATATTGTTTCCGGCATTTTTACGCCGTTTCTCGGCGTTATGGCGGCCTCCGGCGTGCTCAAAGGCCTGCTGGCGCTGGCGCTGGCTTTGGGGATCTGTGAGGAGCAGAGCGGCAGCTATCAAATCCTGTTTGTCACCAGCGACGCGCTGTTTTTCTTTTTCCCGGTGGTGCTGGGCTATTGCGCAGGCAAAAAATTCGGCGGCAATCCTTTTATTGCAATGGCGATCGGCGCCGCGTTAGTCCATCCGGTTATGCGGCAGGCCTTCAGCGATGCCGGGTCTGGCGAAGCCGCTTTCTCTTTTCTTGGCATTCCGGTGGTGCTCATCGACTATGCCTCTTCGGTGATCCCGATAGTGCTGGCCGCCTGGCTCGCCAGTTTGATTGAGCGAACAGTCAATCCACGCATGCCGGATGCCATACGTAATTTTATTACACCACTGATTTGTCTGGTTCTGGTGGTACCGCTGAGCTTTTTGGTGATTGGCCCGGTTGCTACCTGGCTAAGCAGGCTGCTGGCGGACGGCTATCTATGGATCTACGGGCTCAGCCCGCTGGTTGCCGGGCTTTTTCTGGGCGGGTTCTGGCAGGTTTTCGTTATTTTTGGCCTGCACTGGGGACTGGTGCCGCTGATGATTAATAACCTCAGCATGCACGGCCAGGATTTTATGGCGCCGCTGCTGTTCGCCGCCGTCATGGGGCAAAGCGGTGCAACGCTGGGCGTAATGCTGCGAACCCGCGATAACAAGCTGAAAGGCATTGCGGCTTCCGCTTTCAGCGCCACTATTTTCGGTATTACCGAACCGGCGGTGTATGGCGTCACCCTGCCCAATCGTCGCCCCTTTATTTTCGGCTGTGTCGGTGGCGCGCTGGGTGCGGCGCTGATCGGCTATTTCCATGCGAGCGTCTATTCGTTCGGGCTGGCCAGTGTATTCACTATTTTTCAGAGCGTGCCGAAAACCGGCATTGATATCACCGTCTATGCCGTCATCGCGGGCGCCGCACTGGCGTGGATTTTCGCCACGGTAGCGACTTTTCTTTTTGGCATGCCGGTGACGCGCGCGGAGGTGGCCGCTACTGATGAAACGCAGCAATCCCCCGCTACCTTGATCAATAAAATTATCCTGCCCAGCCCGCTAAGCGGCAAAATCGTCCCGCTGCAACAGATAGCAGATGAAACTTTCGCCAGCGGACTGCTGGGCAAAGGCACCGGCATTATTCCCGACAGAGGCCGCGTTATCGCTCCGGTAGACGGCACTGTGGCCTCGCTGTTTCATACCGGCCATGCCATAGGCCTGCTCGCCGATAGCGGTGTGGAGCTACTGATTCATATTGGCGTAGATACGGTAAAGCTGAACGGTAAGCACTTTACCGTGCACGTCAGCCAGAATCAGCCAGTCCGGCGCGGGGACTTGCTGATTGAGTTTGATATCGCCGCGATACGGGAAGCGGGATACGACCTGACTACGCCGGTTATCGTCAGCAACAGCGACGACTATCTGGATGTGTTACCTGGCGAAGATCGGCAGCAGGTAGAGGAGAACAGCGAGCTGCTGACGCTGATTATTTAATCGCAACAAGGAGTAAAAGATGAGCAAGTTTCCGCAGCACTTTCTTTGGGGCGGCGCGATTGCCGCTAATCAGGTCGAGGGCGCGTGGCAGGAGGACGGCAAAGGCATTTCTACCTCCGATTTGCAGCCTCACGGCATCTTTGGTGAGCGAGTGGAGCGCCAGCCGGGCGACTTCAATATCAAGGATATCGCCATCGATTTTTATCATCGCTATCCGGAAGATATCCGTCTGTTCGCTGAAATGGGTTTTACTGTTTTACGCATTTCTATCGCCTGGACGCGTATTTATCCTCAGGGTGACGAAGAGCAGCCGTGCGAAGCCGGCCTGGCTTTTTACGATCGAGTGTTTGACGAAATGGCGAAATATAACATCGCGCCGATGGTAACGATTTCGCATTACGAAATGCCCTGGGGTCTGGTGAAAAACTACGGTGGCTGGGGTAACCGTAACACCATCGCTTTCTTCGAGCGCTATGCCCGCACGCTTTTTGAACGTTATAGGCACAAGGTAAAATATTGGCTGACCTTTAACGAAATCAATATGTCGCTGCATGCGCCTTTCACCGGCGTGGGCCTGCCGGAAGAGAGCAGCAGCCAGGCAGTTTATCAGGCAATTCACCACCAGCTGGTGGCAAGCGCCCGCGTGGTCAAAGCCTGTCACCAAATCGTGCCGGACGGGAAAATCGGCAATATGCTGCTGGGCGGCCTACTCTATCCGCTTAGCTGCCGGCCAGAAGATATGCTGGAAACGCTGCAAAAGAATCGGGAATGGCTGTTCTTCGGCGATGTACAAGCACGCGGCGCCTACCCCAGCTGGGCGAGCCGCTTTTTCAAACAGCGCGGCGTAGAGCTGGAGATAAGCGAGCAGGATAAGATCGATTTACGCGAAACGGTAGATTATATCTCTTTTAGCTATTACATGAGCGGCTGCGCCACGGCGGATAAAGAGCAGGCGCAGGCGCGCGGCAACATTTTGAATATGGTGCCCAACCCGCACCTGCCCGCTACGGAATGGGGCTGGCAGATCGATCCGCTGGGGCTGCGCCTGCTGCTGAACGAGCTTTACGATCGCTACCAGAAACCGCTGTTTATCGTGGAAAACGGCCTGGGCGCCAGAGATAAAATCGAAGCGGACGGCAGCATCAATGACGACTACCGCATCGCCTATCTGAACGATCATCTGGTTCAGGTGCGCGAGGCGATTGAGGATGGCGTGGAAATCTGGGGCTATACCAGTTGGGGGCCGATAGATTTAGTCAGCGCCTCTAAGGCCGAGCTGTCAAAACGCTACGGCTTTATCTACGTTGACCGTGACGACCAGGGCAAGGGCACGCTGGCGCGCAAAAGAAAGAAAAGCTTCTGGTGGTACCAGGATGTGATTAAGAGCCACGGCGCCACGCTGAAATAAACCCCAGCGTGACAGGGCCAGTTGTCCTGCTGCTATTTTTTGCTGCATGCTGGCGCCCGGCATAAAACGGCAGCGCAGTCCGTGCTCAGGTCTCGCCCTCACGCTCTTCCGGCGCCAGCGTTTCATTTCTGATCCGCTCGATATGGATAGTCAGAAAGAGTTGCTCTTCACCTTCCAGCGACCAGGCGTAATGCTTTTCTACGTGGCGTGCAATTTTATCCACGCAGCGCCAGGCCTGCGGATAGCGGTTGCGCACCATCTCCTGCAGCGCTCGATCGCCGCTGGCAACGCTCTTTTTTCCCAATATGCGCTGGGCGAAAAACTTAAGATGGGTGACAAAGCGGTTATAGCTTAGCGAATCGCGCTGGTACTCAATTTGCAGTTGATACTTTACGATATCGAGGATCTGCTGCATAAACCGCGTGATATAGAGTACCTCCGGCATATCGCTGTGCAGCTGGGCGTTAACCAGATGCAGCGCGATAAAGCCCGCTTCGTCCTCTTCCAGGCGCACGCCCAGCCGCTGGTTGATTATCTCCAGCGCCGCCAGGCCAAGCTCATATTCTTTGGGATAAAGCGAATGGATTTCCCAACGCAGCACGTTGCGCAACGGGATCTGCTGCCGCTGGCGCTGCAGCGCGAAATTAATGTGATCGGTCAGGCTAATGACCAGGCTTTCATGCAGAATGCCGGTCAGCGACTGCCGGGCCAGCGTGATAATGCATTCACTGGCGGCAATAACCTCGGGCGGGATCGCCATCAACAGTTCACCCAGCCTGCCTGCCAGCTGGCTATCCTGCAAGGTGAACACCTTTTCGACCTGTGTGGCGTCGAGCTCTTCGCCCGGCCGCTTGTGAAAAGCGAGGCCGCGCCCCATGACAACCTGCTCTTTGCCCTGCTTATCGAGCACTACCGCCACGTTGTTATTGAGTATTTTGATAATTTCCATGCTGATACCCGCCCATAAAAAAACCTGACTTTCGGATCGCGCCGGGGTCAGGTTTTGCCTGCAGCGAAGCAGTAACGATCCAGTCGCTACCTTAATTCATTGCGGATTCAGCTCAAGCATACGGTGACAAAGTTGTGAGATGTCCCGGAATTCGTTTTGTTTTAGCTGGTTAGCCCGGCGGAACATTTGGCTTTTTCCAGCGTTTTCAGCTGGTCCATCCGCTGGTCGGCATGTTTTTGCGCCAGGCTTTTCGCCACGCCGTTACCGATGCCAAAATCGCCGATAAAGCCCAGCACGGTGAGTCCGTTAAATTCCCCGGTTTTATCAATCTGCTGCTGAACCTGCTGCTGGCTGGCAATCTCTTTTTCCACGGCGGGACAATCGAGCTGGGTTTGCTGCACATCGCTGACCGGCGGCGATGCGGGATACTGTTTTAACGCGCAGCCAGACAGCAGTAACGCAAGAGTGAGCACAACACCGATTTTGTTCATAAAGCACCTGGTTAAGAAGAGTCTTACAGCCGATTATCCTCCGGCGGCAAGATAACGATGCATAAAGCAGCGACACTATTTGCTGGTTTATTGCTCGTTAGCCGGCAGCGCTGCCGGCCTGAAGCTTAATTATGTTTAAGGATATAGAGCATGCGGCTATAGGCGACGTCTTCCGGATTAGTTATCGGATAGCCTTTGACCCAGGGCTTAATCAGGCGGCCGTTGGAGAGCTGATAAATTGGCGCTATAGGTACCTTGTCCGCCAGGATTTGCTCGGCGCGGTTATAATCCTGGTTGCGGATTTCGCTGTTGGTTTCCCGGCTCGCTTTCGCCAGCAGCTCATCGTAGGCGGCGTTTTTAAAACGGGAAATATTGCCGCTGTGGCTGCTGGTGAGCAGGCTTAAAAAGGTAGAGGGTTCATTGTAGTCGCCCACCCAGGAGGCGCGAATAACATCGAAATTACCGCTGTTACGGCTGTCGATATAGGTTTTCCACTCCTGATTTTGCAGCTTTACGTTAACGCCCAGATTTTTCTTCCACATTGAGGCGACGGCAATGGCGATTTTCTGGTTGTTTTCCGAGCTGTTATACAGCAGCGTCAGATTAAGCGGATGCGTTGGCCCGTAGCCCGCCGCCGCCAGCAACCCTTTTGCCTGCTCGTTGAGCTCTGCCTGGCTGTGCTGCTGCAAAAAGCCCGGCTGTGGCTGAAAACCTGCGGTAACATCTGCCGTAAAATGCCAGGCAGGCTTTTCGCCGGTGCCCAGCACTTTATCGGCGATAATGCGGCGGTCTATGCTCCAGGAGAGCGCTTTACGCACTCGCTCGTCCGCTGTTGGCCCTTTTACCGTATTAAAAGCATAGTAATAAGTCCCCAGCTGATCCGGCGTATAAACCTCATTGGGGATCTGCTTTTTCAGCAGGCCGTACATATTTTTGGGAAAAGATTCGGTGATATCAATATCGCCAGCGCGATAGCGTTTGGTGGCGCTCGATTCTTCGCTAATGGGTACGAAGGTGACTTTATTCAGCACGCTATGGGCGTTATCCCAGTAATTTTTGTTGCGCGCCAGCACCAGTTTTTCATTGACTACCCTTTCCTCTAATTGATAGGCGCCGTTGCCTACCAGCTTGCCGGGCTGCGTCCAGGCTGCGCCCTGCTGCGCGATAACCTTTTGCGGGACGGGATAGAGGCTGAAATTAGCGGTCAGACTGACGAAATAAGGTACGGGTTTATCCAGCGTGACTTTCAGCCGGTAATCGTCCAGCGCGGTCACGCCCAGCTTAGCGGGCGGCAGTTCGCCTTTGGTGATGGCGGCAGCGTTGGCGATACCGGCCAGATCGGCGAACCAGGCAAACGTCGAGGCGGTTTTGGGATCCACCAGCCGCTGCCAGCTATAAACAAAATCGTTGGCGGTTACGGGATCGCCATTTGACCAGCGCGCATCTTTACGCAGGGTAAAAATCCAGGTTTTGTTATCGGTGGTTTGCCACTGCGTGGCCACGCTAGGCACACTTTTACCCTGAGCGTCCTGGCTGGTTAGCCCTTCAAAGAGATCGCGGATAACCTGAATTTCCGGCAGCCCTACGGCTTTAGCAGGATCGAGCGAGGCAGGCTCGTCTTTGATATGGCGAACAATCTCCTGGCGGGCAGCCAGTTCAACGCCGGACGGCACCTCGGCGGCATTAACAGCAGCGCTGACGCTCAGGGCCAGCAGCGTCAGCGTAGAATAGATAGCGTTCCTCATCAGGATACCTCGGTATGCGGTATGGGGCGGTGCAAGGAACTTTAGCGCAACTCCTTGTGATAATTACAGCATTTTCCCCTTTGTCACCTCACAGGATATGAATTTGCCATCCCCTGCAGGCGCTGACTCTGCTATAAAAAGGCTTTCGCTTAACGTTTACGGAGTCGCTATGCATTTGCACCATCCTCGTCCACGTCGCGGCAAGCTCAACGCCGAACGCCGTCGCTACGGTAGCAGCGTATTGGGCGCGCCTTTGTTGTGGTTCCCCGCTCCGCAAGGTGACAGCGAAAGTGGGCTGATTCTGGCTGGTACCCACGGCGACGAAACGGCGGCGGTAATTACGCTTTCCTGTGCCATGCGGACTTTGCAGGAAAATCACCGGCGGCACCATGTGGTGCTGGCCGTCAACCCCGATGGCTGTCAGTTTGGCCTGCGGGCCAACGCCAGCGGCGTCGATTTAAACCGTAACTTTCCGGCGGCAAACTGGCTGCCGGGCGAAACAGTTTACCGCTGGAACAGCGCGGCGGATGAGCGCGACGTAACGCTTTCAGCGGGCGAAAATGCGGGTTCGGAACCTGAAACCCAGGCGCTGTGCACGCTTATCCATCAGCTCGATCCGGCGTGGGTGGTGAGTTTTCATGAGCCCCTGGCCTGTGTGGAAGATCCTCAGGGCAGTGAAATCGGCGGCTGGCTGGCGCAAAAGCTGGCGCTGCCGCTGGTGACCTCGGTCGGCTATGCCACGCCAGGCTCGTTCGGCAGCTGGTGCGCCGATCTGAGCCTGCCGGTGATTACCGTCGAACTGCCGCCGGTTTCGGCCGACGAAGCCAGCGAAAAATATCTGGATGCGCTGGTGGAGCTATTGAGCAAATCCTTCTGAAAGCACGATTTTGCCGCAGCGAAAGTCCAGCGCGCCTGTGGCGTCCTGCGCCAGCCAGGTCGGGCCGTCCAGGTCGACGAATCGCGCGCCGCTCGTTAATGGCAAAGCTGCGCTGATGGCCCTGGAGGTGCAGAGCATACAGCCCAGCATCACCTCCAGCCCGGCCGCCTGAGCAGCAGCGGCCAGCGCCAGCGCTTCCGTCAGGCCGCCCGTTTTGTCCAGTTTGATATTAACCATCTCATAACGGCCAGCCAGCTGCGGCAGGCTTTCCCGCGTATGGCAGCTTTCATCGGCGCAGATTGGCAAAGGATGAATAAAGTTTGCCAGCGGCGCATCCTCCGCTGCCGGCAAAGGTTGCTCAAGCATAGCAATCCCGAGGTCGGCCAGTAGCTGGCAGCGCGCCGCCAGGCCTTCGCTGTGCCAGGATTCGTTCGCATCCACAATTAACGTTGCCTCCGGAACGGCAGCACGAATAGCGACCAGCCGCTCGGTGATTAGCGCATTGTCCATTTTAATTTTCAGCAGTCGGGCGCCGTTTTGCCACAGCGCCAGCGCGCCGCTGGCCATGACCTCCGGCGAGTCGATGCTGACAGTCTGCGCCATTTCTACCGAGACGGGACGAACGACATCGGTTAACCGCCAAAGATCGCTATTTAATTTTTGGGATTCAAGATCCCACAATGCCGAATCGACAGCGTTGCGCGCTGCGCCAGCCGGTAGCGCATGTTGTAACTGCTCACGCGTCATTCCCTGTTCCAGTTTGTCGAGCAGCGAGGTAATTTGCGCCTGCACTGAGGCTGCCGTCTCGCCATAGCGCGCATAAGGCGTGCATTCGCCAATGCCGGTCAGGCCCTCTTCTTCCAGCGAAACTACCACCACGCCAACCTCGCTACGGCCGCCGCGTGCGATAACAAAGGGAACGCGTAACGGCCAGACTTCCGGCCAGACTTTGACTCTTCTCATTAGCGCTTCCTTTTAGCAGAGAAATTTTCCTTCAACACCCTGGTCACTTCAGGAATATTTTAGCAATGAAGCGGGAAATATTTTGCTTTTACCTGTTGGAGTTTAGCGCCATGTCATACACTCTGAACTTAATTTACTGCGCTTAAGGAAAGGTTATGACTCAGACTGTCCATTTTCAGGGTAACCCGGTTGCCGTTGCTGGCGAGCTGCCGAAGCCGGGCCAGACCGCTAAACCCTTTACGCTGGTCGCGAAAGATTTTTCCGATGTATCGCTTTCCCACTATGCGGGCAAGCGCAAGATACTGAATATTTTCCCGAGCGTGGATACCGGTATCTGCGCCGCCTCGGTGCGTAAGTTCAACGAGCTTGCCGCCAAAACAGATAATGCCGTGGTGCTGTGTATCTCTTCCGATCTGCCTTTCGCCCAGTCTCGCTTCTGCGGCGCAGAGGGATTGAATAATGTGGTTACGCTCTCTACGCTGCGCGGCGCGGCGTTTAAAGAGGATTACGGCGTGGCGCTGAATGATGGCGCTTTAAAGGGCCTGACGGCCCGTGCGGTAGTGGTGCTGGACGAGCAGGATAAGGTGCTGTACAGCCAGCTGGTAGATGAGATCGCCACCGAGCCGGACTACGATGCCGCGCTGGCCGTACTGAAGTAATGTATATTTTTTGGCCGGCTTCAGGCCGGCTTTTTGCTTGTAAATATGGGGTACAAAGGGGATATGTATTAGGCCCCGGGCTAATTAATCTATCATTCACCTGCCAATTATTACCTTTCCAGCCTTGGGTTATCTCAAAAAATCAGTAAAGCAACCTTCATTATTAGCGCCAACCTTTTATAATATTTTTAAAATAACCTGCCTGGTCAAAAACTCACTCCACTAAATGACTTCATAAAATCGTTCTATTAACCCCAAATACCTATTATTATCTGCATGTCTCGGCGTTACCGCAGGAAATCAAACCGTGTTGCCCATAAAATTCTAAATTCATAGTAGGCAACCTTATGTTTAATATTCACATCATTAACTATATGTCACTTTCAAAAGAAAAAGCCAAAGATCTTTTCTCTCTGAGAAAAGCGACGTTTGCTGACAGACTCGGATGGGCTGTTACCAGTGAAAACGGTCTGGAAAGAGATGTATTTGACGGTATAGATACTAATTACGTTCTTGGAATCATGAATGAGGAAATAATATGCGGCACTCGACTTATAGCGATGAGCAATAAAAATATGCTTGAGAGCGCTTTTGCTGTTTTTTTTAAAAACGCCAAAATTCCGCCAGGCTGTTATGTTGAATCCACGCGATTTTTTGTTGATAAAAAGAGGGCAAAGGAGCTATTAGGTTATCATTATCCTGTTACTCTGACGCTTTTTTTATCCTTAATCAATTTTGCACAGCAACATGATTACGATGGTATAATAGCCGTTGCCAGTCATGCGATGATGCATATAATCAGGCAGTCAGGATGGCATGTAACAATATTGGATACAGGTTTATCGGAGAAAAATGAACCTGTCTACTTATTGCTAGGACACGTCGATTATATTAGTTGTAAGAATTTGAAAGAAAAAATCCTTACGGGCAAAAATACTTTGACAGAGCGCTTATTAGATAGCTGGCCTCTTGTTTCAAAAGATATCTAATAGCTAATTAACCGGTTTCACGAGTTGAAGTTCCACGCCGAGACGCACCGCATGCCTTGCATTAGTGACACCTAATTTTTTGACTATGTTTGTCATATGGAATTTGACGGTAGTGGTTTTAAGACCCAAAATAATACCGATTTCTGGATAAGTTTTTCCAATACTTGCCCAATATAATATTTCGTTTTCTCTTTCCGTAAAAAGGTTGCTATTAGCGTTCGTCTTATCTACTTCATCTGATAAGAGCATTAAAGCCAGGTATTTTTCATGTACCATAGCCAATAATAAATCAATTTTGCCTTTATTTTCAGTAAAGCACTTCTCGATCTGATCCTTTTTTTCAGGATCAATAATAAATGACAATGTAGCTAAATTGTTTTTATAGTCGTGCAGAACAAAAGTATAGCCATTAATCACACCATGTTTTTTTGCTTTGAGAAATATTTCAGACAGGTCAAAATCCTTACCTATTTTTATTTTTTCATCCCATGAAAAGGGCGTTAACCGATTTAATGCAGTAATGACAACCGGATCAGTGTATTGCAAACTATTATCCTGATAATGTCTGACCCATTCATCTGGATAGTTAGTGACATGAAATATGTTTGACATGTTTTTTTTATGGAGAACTACATAGGCCCATGTTAAATCCCCAAACTCCTCCAGCGCCGTTTTAAGATATTCTTTAAGAATAGCGCCAAGGTGAAATTCCTTCTTCATTGTTAACAATCTCCACTAGCCAGAGGGTAATAAGCCAAGTTTTATGCAGAATAAGCTTGCATGCTCACATAAAACCATATCATTAAGAGTAAATGAAAAATACAGCTTACCAATCATAGTTGCAACTGAAATTTTGGATTCCCTTTTGAAATTTAGTTATTGTTCTTGCCCAATTTTGGCAGTTCAACTGTCTCAGACTCTACTGCAATATTTTCAACCAAATCTAACCTTTTTTAAGGGTAAAAATCTATGAAATTGCTCTTCCAGGCTGCAATCGTCGAGCTAAAAGGCCGGGGTAAAAACGAGCAGCAACCTTCAATAAAGGTGACTGCTCTTTTTATCTCGAAATAGTTTCATCTTTTTAGTAAAAAAAATTTAACTGATTTGCTATTTACCTTCGCCCTCAGCTTTTTTACTCAGACCATATTCGCGCAGCTTATTAGCGATAGCGGTATGGGATACGCCAAGACGCTTAGCCAGTTTGCGAGTGCTGGGATAGGAAAGATAGAGTTTGGTCAGTACCGAACGCTCAAAGCGGCTGGTAATATCGTCCAGCGATCCTTCCATCGCCTCCTCGCCCAGCTGTATATCCATCGTAAACTCTGGCAGAACAATATCCTGCGGGCGCAGCTCGTAGCCTTCCAGCTGGGTCAGCGCGCGGTAAAGCACATTTTTTAGCTGGCGTACGTTGCCGGGCCAGGTGTAACGGCTAAGGAAAGCGTTTAGCTGCAAAGAGAGTTTAGGACGAGCGACGCCCTGCTCGTCGGCGAAACGGGCGACAAACATTTCCGTGAGCGGCAGGATGTCCTGCGGACGATCGCGCAGCGGCGGCAGGTTCAGCGTCAGCACGTTCAGGCGATAGAAGAGATCCTCGCGGAACTCGCCGCGCTGCACCATCTCCGTCAGGTTTTTCTGCGTGGCGCAGATGACCCGCACGTTTACATGTACCTCATGCTCCTCGCCTACCCGTCGGAAAGTGCCGTCGTTCAAAAAACGTAGCAATTTAGTCTGCATGCGCGGCGACATTTCACCGATTTCGTCCAGCAGCACCGAGCCGCCGTTAGCCTGCTCAAAAAAGCCTTTTTTGCCTTCCAGCGCGTTAGGATAGGCACCCGGCGCGTGACCAAACAGTTCGCTTTCCGCTACGTCGTCCGGCAGCGAGGCGCAGTTCAGCGCCAGGAAAGGTTTTTTGCCACGCGCGCTGCGCAGATGGCAGGCGCGCGCCAGCATATCTTTGCCGGTGCCGGTATCGCCCACGATAAGCAGCGGCGCGTCGAGCATTGCCAGCTTACGCGCCTGCTCCACCACCTGGCGCATTTTAGGCGTCACCGCCACAATATGCTGAAAGTCGCTGTCATCATTGACCGCCAGGTTTTGCAGCTGCTGGCCCATCCTGGCGGTAGATTTCAGCATCACCACCGCGCCAGCCGGGCTGCCCGCCTGTTCATTCTCGCCGGTGGTGAAAACCGGGGTAATTTCCATCAGGAAATCGCGCCCGTGTATGACGACATGCTGTGCCTGCGGCTCAATACGGTCGTTTTCCAGCCAGCGCTGAAAGTTGAAACCGCTGATTAACGCGCCTGCGCCGTAATTGCGCATTTTCTCTTCGTTCAGGGCAAATAACGCCTGTGCCGCCGGGTTCGCCAGCTCGATTTTGCTTTTCATATCGATGGAAAAAACCGGCTCCGGCAGCGCCACCAGCAGCGCGCTTAGCGCACGGTGTTCGCGTTCAGAAGGCAGGAACGCCACGGTGCGCACATCCGTTACGCTGGGAATACGGCGGATCTCCGCCATCAGCTGGCTGAACTGCTCAAAAGGCACAGCGGAGAAATTAAGGTAGATGCGACCGACGGGGGCAATCTCGATGCCGCGCAGGTCAATGTTTCTTTCAACCAGCAGATCGAGCAGTTCACGGGTCAGACCAAGACGATCCTGACAGAAGACTTCCAGACGCATGTAAAAACCTTTATTCATTCCGGGCGGATGTTAATAATACCCCATAGAGGCAAGGGCCAGAAGCATCCTGGCACGGAAAGTTTACGGTTGCCTATTTCTGCAACGTCTCTTTGAGTTTTACCATTAAATCGCGACGGAAATCGCCCAGTTTCGGCTTGTCGCCTTCCAGCCAGGGCAAAGGCCGGCATAGCTCCATGGTTTTGATGCCCAGCCTGGCCGTCAGCAACCCTGCGCCAATGCCCTGAGCGGCACGAGCGGAAAAGCGCGCGGCAAGATCCTGTGACATCCAGTCCATACCCACTTCTCTGATTAGCTCGGAAGCGCCCGCAAAAGCGATATTTAACAGCACCAGCCGGAACAGGCGAATACGGCTGAAGTAGCCCAGCTCGATGCCGTAAAGCGCCGCGATGCGGTTAACCAGCCGCAGGTTGCGCCAGGCGATAAATGCCATATCCACCAGCGCCAGCGGGCTAACGGCGATCATCAGCGTGGATTCGGCAGCACTACGCCCGATTTCCCGGCGCGCCTGGTTATCCAGCACCGGCTGGACTATTTGCGCATAGAGCGCCACCACTTCGCGATCGTTGTGCGTTTCGTGTAGCGCAGCATGCCAGCGCTGTAGCGCCGGGTTCCCCCGATCCAGCCCAGCCTGGCGGGCCAGCCGCTCACAAAATTCACGGCCTTTACCCATGCTCTGGCTGTTTAACAGCTCGCGGCCAATATCGCGCTCTTCTGCACGTTCTCGCAGCCGGTAAAGCCTGCGCCATTCGGCAATCAGCGAACCCGCTCCGGCGATAGCTATCAATCCGCCAGCCGCGCAGCCGCCTAAGGCAATCCAGTCCTGAGCCTGCCAGGCCTGGTATGTCCATTGCACGCCCTGCGCCACCACGCTTACGCCAAACAGCGCCAGCCCCGTTTTTACCAGCGTACGCCAGAGGCTACGTTTAGGGCGCAGCGCGGCTTCTACCGCTTTTTCGCCCGCGTCCTCTTCTTCCGCTTCCGGGACATCGGCGACAAACCCGGTTTCCTGCGGAGCGAAGACTCGGGCGGCTTTAATGGCTTCCTGCTGCTCCGCCGCCAGCGGCTGCGCGAAATCAATACGTGGTTTAAGCGGTGCGTTCATCGCAATTTATCTCCCAGTAAAAATTCCAGCGCCGCATCCAGGCGGATATGCGGCAAAGGCCTGTCCGTCTCCAGCTGCGGCCGGAACTGTTCAAAATGAAATCCCTGTTGCTGCCAGAAAGCACTGCCCGGCAGGCGCGGCGGCACTTCGCCCGGATAAACGGTCAGCGGCTCGTTGTCCGCCAGCCGGTGTCCGCGCAGCGCAGGAATTTTTTCGCCCTGGTGATCGACCAGCCCGCTTTGCGTTGCCTGTACCGCGGCCAGCCCCAGGCAATCCATTTCAATGCCTTCAAAGGCGGCATTTTGCCAGGCATCCTGTACCAGCTGCTGCAAAAGTGCCACCAGGTTTGTGTGCTGATCGTTGGTGACGTGATCGGATTTGGTAGCGGCGAACAGTAGTTTATCGATCACCGGTGAGAAAAGGCGGCGAAAAAGCGTGCGCTGGCCATAAGAGAAACTTTGCATCAGCTGCGTGAGCGCCAGCCGCATATCGTTAAAGGCCTGCGGCCCGCTGTTTAATGGTTGTAGGCAATCCACCAGCACGATTTGTCGGTCAAAGCGCAGGAAATGATTTTTGTAAAAACCCTTTACTACATGCTGGCAGTAATAGTGGTAACGTGCGCGCAGCATGCCGATGTTGCTGCCAGCATCCGCCTGCGCCAGCCTGGATTCGCCCGCCTCTTCCACCTCCGGCCATGGGAAAAATTGCAGCGCAGGTGCGCCTGCCATATCCCCAGGCAGCACAAAGCGGCCTGGCTGGATAAAATGCAGCCCTTCTTGCTTACACTTCAGCAGGTAGTCGGTCCAGGCCGCCGCAATTTCTGCCAGCCGGTTCTCATCCGCGGGCGCCAGCGGATCCAGGCCTTCGCATAGCCTGCGCCATTCTTCTGACCAAATCGCGCGATCGCCCTGCAACAGACCTGTCATCTGCCGCGACCAGCTTAAATAGTCCTGCGCCAGCATCGGCAGATCCAGCAGCCATTCACCCGGATAATCAACGATTTCCAGATAAAGCGTGGAGGTTTCTTTGAAATGGCGCAGCAGGGATTCACGCGACCGAAAGCGCAGCGCCAGGCGCATCTCGCTGACGCCGCGCGTTGGCGTTGGCCAGGCTGGCGGTTCGCCGTAAAGCTGCGCCATGCCTTCATCATAGGTAAAACGCTGGATTCCCATGTCGCGCTGCGGCACGCGTTTTACGCCCAGCAGACGGCCATCGCGTGCGGCGGAGAACATCGGCAGACGCGCGCCTGCATTAACGTTAAGTAACTGGTTTACCAGCGAGGTAATAAAGGCTGTTTTGCCGCTGCGGCTCAGGCCGGTAACCGCCAGGCGCAGATGACGATCCGCGCCGCGATCGATTAGAGACCGCAGCTCTGTTTGAAGTCGTTTCATGGGTCAGTATCCTTATGGCCGCTCCGTTTTGCGGTTCAGGATAGCATAGCCGCAACTCTCAGGGTTTGTGCCAGCGCGCCGTGGCTCCGCGTAGCGCACGGCGGATCAGTGGTTCCAGCGCCCAGGCCAGCACGATTTTCAGCGGGCGATGAGCAACCGCTTTTACCGCCCAGCCAGCCAGACCTGCCGGGCCGTAGCTTAACGCGCCCAGCAGCACGAATTTACCGGCCTTTTTCAGCGTGGACGCGGCGTTACGCTGTACAGCAGATTGCCAGTTACGCATTTTTATCTCCGGTAATTAGGGATTAAAGCTGACGGAAGCGGCTACGCACGCTGAAGGTCTCAGAAGTGACGTAGCGTTCAATATCCCGCAAATTTCCTTCACCGCCGCGCAATTCCGCCTCCAGTTTGTCCAGCAGCATATGTGCCGTGGGCGCCTGTTCCTGCTGCTCTTCGCTTAGCGGTTTTTCATCCAGCACGAAGCCCAGAATAAAATAGGCCACCAGGGTAATCATAAACAGCCCGAAAATCATCGACAGTATTACCATGACGCGCACCAGCCGTACCGGAATATCGAAATAGTCCGCGATACCGGCGCAAACGCCTTTTACATGGCCGCGCGAAGGTATGCGATAAAGCTTTTTGCCGCTCATGGCTGCCTCCAGTTGGGATGTTCGGCATCCAGAATGGCCTCCAGCGCCTGGATACGTTCGCGCATGCGGCGCGCATCCTGAGTCAGTTGCTGCAAGCGCTGCAGCTCGTCCTGCGACAGTGTGGCATCACTGTTATGACGGTTGCTGTAATGCAGCCATAGCCAGACGGGCGCGACAAACAGCATAAATATTGTCAACGGGATCGCCAGAAATAACGCGCTCATTCATTCTCCTTGAATTAAAAAGCCGGGCATTCCGTGGAATGCCGTCGGCAGAGTTACTCGCTACGGTTCATTTTTGCTTTCAGGGCAGCCAGCTGCTCTGAGATGGCATCATCAGCCTGTAGCTCGGCGAACTGCTGATCCAGGGTTTTCTGCTTACCGAAGCTGTGGCTTTCCGCCTCGGCTTCCATATGATCGATACGGCGCTCGAAGGATTCGAAACGCGCCATCGCCTCGTCGATTTTACCGCTGTCCAGCTGGCGGCGCACGTCACGAGAAGAGGAAGCGGCCTGGTGACGCAGCGTCAGCGCCTGCTGGCGAGCACGGGTTTCACCCAGTTTTTTCTCCAGCTCGCCGATTTCGCCTTTCATACGCAGCAGGGTTTCTTCAACCTGTTCTGCTTCGCGCGTCAGCGTGGCGGTTAAATCGCTTAGCTTCTGCTTTTCGATTAACGCGGCACGAGCCAGATCTTCTTTATCTTTCCGCAGCGCCAGCTCTGCTTTTTCCTGCCACTCTGCCTGTTGCAGCTCGGCCTGTTCGATGCGGCGCAGCAACTGTTTCTTTTCTGCCAGCGCGCGGGCAGAGGTAGAACGGACTTCCACCAGCGTGTCTTCCATTTCCTGAATCATCAGGCGCACCAGCTTCTGTGGATCTTCCGCTTTTTCCAGCAGCGAATTGATGTTGGCGTTCACGATGTCGGCAAAACGAGAAAA
The DNA here is from genome assembly GCF_042610525.1 of Pantoea sp. sgz302252. GTDB lineage: Bacteria > Pseudomonadota > Gammaproteobacteria > Enterobacterales > Enterobacteriaceae > Erwinia. The sequence continues at coordinate 401,821 of NZ_JBHDVM010000001.1, read as the reverse complement.
AATACCCATAATAGTGTTCCTCTGATTAATTGTATGTTGCTGCTATTACTATTCAAAGCGCGTGCCAACTTTTATCTTTTTGATTTTGCTGCACTATAGCAATTTACAGGCGCGATGAAATTGCTTAAGGTGGCGTAATTAACCAACATCTGGTGAAAATAATGGATAAAGAAACGCTGCTGGGCGAGTCAAATCACTTTCTCGAGGTGCTGGAGCAGGTTTCCCGCCTGGCGCCGCTAAATAAACCGGTATTGGTCATCGGCGAGCGCGGCACCGGCAAGGAGTTGATCGCCAGTCGGCTTCACTATCTTTCCGAACGCTGGCAAGGGCCGTTCGTCTCGCTGAACTGCGCGGCACTCAACGAAAGCCTGCTGGATTCCGAACTCTTTGGGCATGAAGCGGGCGCTTTTACCGGCGCGCAAAAGCGTCATTTGGGCCGCTTCGAGCGGGCCGACGGCGGCACCCTGTTTCTGGACGAGCTGGCAACAGCGCCGATGCTGGTGCAAGAAAAGCTGCTGCGGGTTATTGAGTATGGTCAGCTGGAGCGCGTTGGCGGCAGCCAGCCGTTGCAGGTCAACGTGCGGCTGGTATGCGCCACTAACGCCGATTTACCGCAGCTTGCCGAAACGGGGCATTTTCGTGCCGATTTATTGGACAGGCTCGCCTTCGACGTTGTACAACTGCCGCCGCTGCGCGAGCGCCGTGACGATATTCTGGTGATGGCAGAACATTTTGCTATCCAGATGTGCCGTGAGCTGGGGCTGCCTTTTTTCCCGGGCTTTACCCCACGGGCGCAGCAAACGCTGCTGGCCTATAGCTGGCCGGGCAACGTACGCGAGCTGAAAAACGTGGTTGAGCGCTCCGTCTATCGCCACGGCGACACTGAAGAGGCGCTGGATGCGGTTATCCTTAATCCTTTCCAGCGAAGCTGGGCCGCGCCCGAAGAGGTGGCCGCCGCTGATTCTCTGCCCACGTTGCCGCTGGATTTACGCCGCTGGCAGCATCAGCAGGAACAAGATTTACTTCAGCGCAGCCTGGCTCAGGCCCGTTACAACCAGCGGCGCGCCGCCGACCTGCTTGGCGTCACCTATCATCAGCTACGCGCCATGATGAAAAAGCACAACGTTGAGATCAATGCTGATAGTGAAAACTAAGCGCTGAGCAGATCGCGCCAGATGGCGTAGTTCTCCGTATCAAAACAGACGATATTCACCTGCCCGATTTGCTCGCTTAGCCTGGCCGATATTGCTTCAAAGGCTATCTGCGCCGCCAGCGCTTTGGGGAAACCATAGATGCCGGTGCTGATATTAGGGAAAGAAACAGCGCTTATACGATGTTCCTCCACCAAATCAAGACAGCGATGGTAAGCGCTACGTAATACTTCCGCCTCGCCTTTCTCGCCGCCCTGCCAGACTGGCCCAACGGTATGAATCACGTATTTTGCCGGTAAATTGCCTGCGCCAGTAATCACCGCATCGCCCGGTTTGCAGCCACCCTGACGATCGCGTATAGCCTGGCACTCCGCCAGAATCGATTTACCGCCCGCGCGGTGTATCGCGCCATCCACGCCGCCGCCGCCCAGCAGCGAAGAATTAGCCGCGTTGACGATAGCTTCAACCGGGATTTGCGTGATATCGCCTTGTAGCAAATGAATTTTATCGGACATAAACGCCTCCTTTTCTTTGAGTATAGCCCGGCGGATAGCTCTCGCCGGGCGCGCGTTCTTATCCCTGCTGCTTGCGGTTAAATAGCCCGCGCAGCTTTTCCACGCCCACCAGTACAGAGACGAAAAAGAGCGGAACGAAGAAAATGGCCAGCAGCGTGCCGCTAATCATGCCGCCAAAGACGCCGGTGCCGATGGCGTGCTGGGTCGTGGCGCTGGCGCCGCTTGCCACCATCAGCGGCACTACGCCCAGGGTGAATGCCAGTGAAGTCATTAGTATTGGCCGCAAGCGCAATCGGGCCGCTCTGATGGTCGCTTTCAGAAGGTTGCCCTCTTCTTCGTAGATCTGTTTGGCAAACTCAACAATCAGAATGGCGTTTTTCGCCGACAGGCCGATGATGGTAATCAGGCCAACCTTGAAAAAGACATCGTTATACATATCCCGTAGCAGCACCGCACTGACAGCGCCCAACAGCCCGAGCGGAACCACCAGCATAACTGAAAACGGGATCGTCCAGCTTTCATAGAGCGCAGCCAGCACCAGGAAGACCACCAACATTGACAGCGCCATCAGCATCGGTGCCTGGGCAGCGGACTGCTGTTCCTGCAATGACTGGCCTGTCCACTCTACGGCAAAACCTGGCGGCAGCTGGCGAGCCAGCTTCTCCATTTCAGCCATCGCATCGCCTGTGGAGTAGCCAGGCGCAGCGGCACCCGCAATGCGGAAAGCCAGATAGCCCTGATAGCGAATTAGCTGCAACGGCGAAGTCTGCCATTCGCCGCGCACCACTTCCGACAGCGGCACCATGCCACCCGTTTTGTTGCGCACATAGAGCGAAAGCACGCTTTTTAACTGCATGCGGTAAGGCGCATCGGCCTGCACAATGACCTGCTGCATGCGGCCATTATTGGGAAAATCATTGACGTAGCTTGAGCCCATCGCGCCCGACAGGGTTTGGCTGATATCGCTGAACGAGACGCCTAACGCCTCGGCTTTTTGCCGGTCGATTTTCAGGTTGATGCTGCTGCCCTCCGGCAGGCCATCCGGATAGGCATAGGCCACCACAGGGCTTTGCGCCGCTGCGCCCAGCAGCATGTAAAGCGCCTGGTTCAGCGCCTGATAGCCGTGCCCGCCACGATCTTCCAGCCGCAGCGTAAAGCCTGACGAGTTGCCCAGTTCGGCAATGGGCGGCGGCAGCAAACTCATTACGGTGGCATCCGGCACGGCCTCCATCGCCTGCTGCACATAACCGGCCTCGCCCTGTGCCGTTGCGCCGTTGCGCGCCTGCCAGTCTTTAAGCATGGTAAACGCCAGCGCGGAGTTAGCGCCGGATCCGGCAAAGCTAAAGCCAAGCACTGAAATATTGCGATCGATGCCCGGACGGTTGCTGACAATACTTTCAAATTTTTCGATGACGTCTTCGGTACGTTCCAGCGTGGCATCGGACGGCAGCTGGATTGAGGTCATAAAATAGCCCTGATCTTCTTCCGGCAGAAACGCCGACGGCAGCGCGGAAAAGCCGAAAACCAGCGCGGCGCAGAGCGCGACGTAAAGCAGCAGCATCCGACCGGTTTTCTTCAGCAATTTGCCCAGCCAGGACTCATAGCGCTGCGACAGACGATCGAACCCGCTATTAAAGGCGCTGAAAAAGCGGCCTTTTTTATGCGATTGTGCGGTCACTGGCTTTAGTAACGTGGCGCAGAGAGCTGGCGTCAGGCTCAACGCCAGGAAAGCGGAAATCAGAATGGAAACCGCCATTGATAGCGTAAACTGGCGATAAATAATGCCGACGGATCCGCTTGCCAGCCCCATAGGAATAAAGACGGCAGTCAGCACCAGGGTGATCCCTATTACTGCGCCGGTGATTTCCCGCATCGCTTTTTCTGTGGCTTCGCGCGGCGATAGCCCCTCTTCCGCCATAAGCCGCTCGACGTTTTCGACCACGACTATGGCATCATCCACGATGATGCCAATAGCCAGCACCATACCGAACATAGTGAGCACATTGATGGAAAACCCGCTGAGCAACATCACGGTAAAGGTGCCGAGCAGTGCGACTGGCGCAACGATAGCGGGAATAAAGGTGTAGCGAATGTTTTGTAAAAACAGAAACATCACCACGAATACCAGCGCCATCGCTTCCAGAAAGGTATGCAGTACCTTTTCAATGGAGATTTTTACAAACGGCGAGGTATCGAAAGGTACGGAAAAAGTCATGCCTGGCGGCATAGCGCTTGCCAGATCTTTGAGCCTTGCCTGCACCGCTTCCGACGTTTTCACCGCGTTAGCGCCTGGCGAAAGCTGGATAGCCGCAGCGGTGGAAGGCACGCCGTTCTCCCGGGTAGAGAATGAGTATGTCTGCAGGCCCAGCTCAACCCTTGCCACATCGCCCAGCTTTACCCTGGATCCATCCGTATTGGCTTTTAAAGTAATCTGGCGAAACTCTTCCGGCGTGCCGAGCTGACCGCTAACCGTCAGCGGGTAACCAGTACGCTGACCAGGGACGCTGGGCGCATCGCCAATTTGGCCCGGCGCAATTTGCGCGTTCTGCTCGCCTATAGCTGCCGTAACATCGCTGACTGTCAGGTTGTAAGCAACCAGCTTGTGCGGATCCAGCCAAACGCGCATCGCTTTCTCTGCGCCAAAGGCCTGTACCTTGCCAACGCCTTCGACTCGCCTTAGCTCATCGGTCATATTGCGGGCGAAATAATCGCTTAAATCAGCGGCGGAAAAAGCGCCGTTTGGTGAATTAAGCCCCACGATCATCAGAAAGTTTGAGGTGGCCGCTTCCACGGTCAGCCCATACTGCCGCACGGTCTGCGGCAGGCGCGGCTCAATTACTTTTATCTGGTTCTGGACATCGACCTGAGCCAGCCTGATATCAGTGCCGGGTTTGAAGGTGACGGTAATAGTCGCCATGCCGGAAGTATCGCTGGAGGATTCGAAATAGAGCAGATCGTCCACGCCGGAAAGCTCGCGTTCAATCAGCGAGATCACTGACTCGTTCATAGTTTGCGGCGTAGCGCCCGGATAGCTGACGGTAATCGAGACGCTGGGCGGCGCTACTGACGGATACTGCGCGATGGGCAACTGTGGAATGCTGATCAGCCCAAAAAGCACGATAAAAATGGCAATAACCCAGGCAAACACCGGGCGATGGATAAAAAATTGCGACATCAAAGATTCCTTTCGTTAGGTTGGGTCGTGCAGCGATAATCCGCCAGGCATAAAATAGACCTTCCGCATTGCGTTTCCGTGCAGCTTTTATGGAGATTGCATGGAGATTAAAAAGAAAAATTCAGGCCTTAACAGCGGTTTGCTAATCCACTAAGGTACACGCCATGAATAATAATTCCTTGATCCTGGTGGCCGAAGACGAAGCCGACATTGCCGATATCCTTATTGCCTATTTGCGGCGCGAGGGATTCAGCCTGCTGCACGCGGAAAACGGCGTGGTCGCGCTGGCGCTGCATGAAAAACACCAGCCCGCGCTGGTCATTCTTGATATCCGCATGCCGAAACTGGACGGCTGGCAGGTACTGGCGGAACTGCGCCGTCGCGGCGATACGCCGGTGCTGATGCTAACGGCCAACGACGATGACGCGGACAAGCTTGCCGCGCTGCGTATTGGGGCCGACGATTATGTGGTTAAACCTTTTAATCCGGCAGAAGTTGTTGCCCGCGCTCAGGCAATTTTGCGGCGCGCCGGACAGGCTAACAAATTTCCGCCACAGGGCGTAGCCGGTAATTCACGGCTGGCGGTGTTTGCCGAAGAGCACCGCATTATCCTGCGCCACTCGGGCGAAAATATCGCCGCCGGGCTGACTACCACCGAATTCCGCCTGCTGACTCGGATGGCGCAGCAGCCGCGTAAGGTCTTTAGCCGGCTGGAGCTGCTGGAAGCCTGCCTGCCAGAAGGCGAAACGCTGGAACGCACCGTGGACAGCCATATCAGCAAGCTGCGTAAAAAGCTGGAGAAAGCGGGCCTTTCCGGCCTGCCTGAAAGCGTACGCGGCTTCGGCTATCGTTTAGGAGAGTAGCGATGAAATATACCGGCCTGAAAAGGCATCTGGTGGTACTGATGACTCAGGTCACCTGCTACTCCATTCTTATCTCTTTCGCCGTCTACTATATCTGGCTAGGGCTCTGCGTCTGGCTTTTTGGCGCTCATCTGCCGGAGATGCTTTATACCATCCAGCCGGAAGACTGGCTGCAGCTGGGAGTCGCTACCCTGCTGTCGCTGCTGGTGGCTGGCCTGGTGGCCAGCAGCTTCGCCCGCAAACTTGTTCTGCCGCTGGACTCGCTTGCCGACAGCGCCCGGAAAATCGCTGGTGGCGAGCTAAGCGCGCGCGCCGTAACGGGCGACCAGCGTCTGACCGAGCTTAGCGAACTGGTCAACGATTTCAATATCATGGCTGGCAAGCTGGAGGCAGCCTCTGGTGAGATAAGAACCTGGCATGCCGCTATCGCCCACGAGCTGCGCACGCCGGTTACTATTCTGCGCGGGAGGCTTCAGGGGCTGGCCGACGGTATTTTCCCGCCGGAACAGGCCCTTTTCCAGAACCTAATCAGACAAACGGACGGCCTGGCGCGACTGATTGACGATCTGCGCACGCTCAGCCTGGCGGAAAGCGGCTATCTTTCCCTGCGCCGGGAAGAGGTCGATATTGGTCAGGAAATTGTTACCCTGGTCGAGCTTCTTCGGCCCGCCTTTGCAGAAAAGCAGCTTTCGCTAGCCACCCGACTTGATGAAGTCAGGTTAAGCTGCGATGCCGCGCGTATCCGCCAGGCGCTGCTTGCCCTGCTGGAGAATGCCCGACGCTACGCCACGCCGGGCATAGTTCTGGTCTCCTGCGCCAGCGTTGCTGCCGGTGTGGAAATTACCGTGGAGGATGAAGGGCCGGGAATTTCAGAAGGTATTGCAGAGAAGCTGTTTGACGCTTTCAGCCGTGGAGAAAACGCCCGTACCCGCGATAGCGGCGGCAGCGGGCTTGGTTTGGCCGTGGTCAAAGCCATTACCGAAGCGCATAACGGCCAGGTATCCTGCGAGGCCAGCGAGCTGGGCGGCTCGTGTTTTCGTTTACAGCTGCCGTATATTCGCTAATTTTTTTTCAGGCTGCTCGCCCCCCTAAGCCGGGCAAAAAAAAGCCCGCGCAGGGCGGGCTAAAAATACTGGAAGCAATGTGAGCAATGTCGTGCTCTTCTTCGGTAGAGCCACCGTTGAAGCGCAGAGGAATAATAATCATTCTCATAGAGAGCTGTAAAGCTTTTTGTTGATAATAATTCTCATTACCATAATAAGATTAGGCGTATTTTGTTAACAGGAGCAGAGTTTTCTGCCGCGCCGCCAGCGTGAAAAAGCACCGGTTGTCCCGACAAACTTTGGGGCCGGGCGCAGAGTGCGGTACACTCTGATGATTGCCTGATATTTCAGATAACTTATGCGCACACTACTCTCTCTTTTGCTTCTCCTTCCCGGCCTGTTTAACGCCGCGAGAGCCGCCACGCCGGATGATATCCGCCAGAGCGGTTTCGTTTACTGCGTCAACGGCTCGGCCACCAGCTTTAATCCCCAGCTGGCCAGCGGCGGGCTGGTGGTGGATACGCTGGCGGCACAGCTTTACGATCGCCTGCTGGATGTCGATCCCTACACCTATCGGCTGATCCCGGAGCTGGCGGAGAGTTGGGAAGTGCTGGACAACGGCGCGACCTACCGTTTTCACCTGCGCCATAAGGTCTCTTTCCAGAAAACGGGCTGGTTTAGCCCTACGCGTCCCATGAACGCGGATGACGTAGTCTTCAGCTTTCAGCGCATTTTCGATCGCAAGTCCGCCTGGCATAACGTCAACGGCGGCAGCTACCCTTATTTTGACAGCCTGCAGTTTGCCGACAGCGTCGCCAGCGTGAAAAAGCTGAGCAACGATACCGTCGAGATTCGCCTGAACGCGCCGGACGCTTCTTTTCTCTGGCATATGGCAACGCACTACGCGCCGGTGCTTTCCGCCGAGTATGCCGCGCAGCTGACCAAAGTCGATCGCCAGGAGCTGTTGGATCGCCAGCCTGTCGGCACCGGCCCGTTCCAGCTTAGCGAGTATCGTACCGGCCAATATGTTCGCCTGGCGCGTAATTCTGCCTACTGGAAAGGGTTGCCGCGCATGCCGCAGGTGGTAATTGATATGGGCGCGGGCGGCACTGGCCGTCTCTCAAAGCTGCTGACCGGCGAGTGCGATGTGCTGGCCTATCCGGCCGCCAGCCAGATTTCGGTGCTGCGGGACGATCCGCGCCTGCGGCTGACGCTGCGTCCCGGCATGAATATCGCCTATCTGGCCTTTAATACGCGCAAAGCGCCGCTGGATCGTCCTGAAGTACGCCAGGCGCTGGCGCTGGCAATCAATAATGAGCGGCTGATGGAATCCGTTTATTACGGCACGGCGGAAACTGCGGCTTCTATTTTGCCGCGCGCTTCCTGGGCTTACGATAACAATGCCCGCGTTACTGAATATAATCCGCAAAAAGCGCGCGATACGCTTAAAGCGCTTGGCGTGGAAGATTTGCAGCTAACCATGTGGGTGCCAGCGACGTCACAAGCCTGGAATCCCAGCCCGCTGAAGACCGCCGAGCTGATTCAGGCCGATCTGGCACAGGTCGGCGTGACCGTAAAGATAGTACCGGTAGAGGGGCGCTTCCAGGAGGCGCGGCTGATGGAGATGAATCACGACCTGACGCTGACCGGCTGGGCCACGGACAGTAACGATCCCGACAGTTTCTTCCGTCCTTTATTAAGCTGCGCCGCTATCGGCTCACAGACTAATTACGCTCACTGGTGCGATACCGCCTTTGACGAAACGCTGCAAAAAGCGCTGCTTTCGCAGCAGCTGGCCTCACGTATCGATTACTACGATAAAGCCCAGGCGATGCTGGCGCAGTCGCTTCCCGTACTGCCGCTGGCTTATTCGCTACGGCTGCAGGCTTATCGTCACGATATTCACGGGCTGGTGCTCAGTCCCTTCGGCAACGCTTCTTTTGCCGGTGTTTACCGCGATAAAGGAACTAAGCCATGATTATCTATACCCTGAGAAGGCTGGTGCTCTGGCTGGTGACGCTATTTCTGCTGACGCTGGTGGGTTTCAGTCTGAGCTACTTTACGCCGCACGCGCCGTTACAGGGCGCTTCCCCTGGCGACGCCATGCTGTTCTGGTATCAGGGCCTTTTCCAGTTTGATTTTGGCGTCTCCAGCATCAATGGCGAACCTATTTCGCAACAGCTGCTGGAGGTGTTTCCCGCTACGCTGGAGTTATGCATCCTGGCTTTTGTGCTGGCGATGGCTATCGGCATCCCTTTTGGTATCGCCGCTGGCGTCATGCGTAATCGCTGGCAGGATAAAACTATTAGCGCGCTCGCCCTGCTCGGCTTTTCTATGCCGGTATTCTGGCTGGCGCTGCTGCTGACGCTTTTTTTCTCGCTGGATCTGGGCTGGCTGCCGGTTTCGGGCCGCGTCGACCTGCTTTACCCGATGAAAAACATCACGGGTTTTGCGCTAATCGATGCCTGGCTCAGCCCCGCCCCGTGGCGGCACGAAATGCTGAAAAGCGTGCTGCTCCATTTGATCCTGCCGGTCACGGCGCTGGCTGTGGCCCCGACTACGGAAGTAGTACGCCTGCTGCGTATCAGTACGCGCGAGGTTATGGAACAGAATTATATCAAGGCTGCCGCCACTCGTGGCCTCTCCCGCCTGACGGTGATCCGTCGCCACGTGCTGCATAATGCGCTACCGCCGGTTATTCCCCGGCTTGGCCTGCAGTTTTCCACTATGCTGACGCTGGCGATGATTACGGAAGTAGTGTTTAGCTGGCCGGGCCTTGGACGCTGGCTGGTGGATGCCATCAGGCAACAGGATTATGCGGCAATTTCCGCTGGCGTGATGATGGTGGGCGGTCTCGTCATTACCGTAAACGTGCTGGCCGATATCCTTGGCGCTTTAACAACGCCGCTCAAGCATAAGGAATGGTACGCGCTGCGTTGAGGTGCTGTCCGGCAATAGCCGGACGGCCGCGGAAGCCTGAGCCAGGCCTGGCATCCATATTTATGCCAGCGACGGCGCTTCAGGCTAAACTTCAGGGGAGCGGCAAAACAGCTAACGTTTGCAACCCTATGATATGACTATAAAATGCAACACTCTGACGAGAAGTAAAGTGGAACCTTATGCCCACCGATAAGATTTACGCCGAACAGCGGCTGCCCAGTACCTTCCGCACAACCTGGCGGCTGTTTTACCATGACACTACCGCGATGATCGGCTTTTATCTGTTTATCGCGCTGCTGCTGCTGTGCGTTTTTGGGCGGCTTTTGGCGCCTTACGGGCTGGATCAGCAGTTTTTGGGCTATCAGCTGCTGCCGCCGTCGTGGTCGCGTTATGGCGATGTCTCTTTCTTTCTGGGCACCGATGATTTGGGCCGCGATTTATTAAGCCGGTTGCTGAGCGGCGCGGCGCCGACAGTAGGCTCCGCTATAGCTATTACCGTGCTGGCCTCGATCTGCGCGATGGTGCTGGGCGTTTTTGCCGGACTGACGCGCGGGCTGCGTTCGGCGGTAATGAACCATGTTCTGGATACTTTTCTGTCGATTCCTTCGCTACTACTGGCGATTATCGTGGTGGCCTTTTTCGGTCCCGGATTAAGCCATGCCTGGCTGGCGGTTTTTCTGGCGATTATTCCACGCCTGGTGAGATCGGTTTATACCGCCGTGCATGACGAGCTGGAAAAAGAGTATGTTACCGCCGCTCGTCTGGATGGCGCGACCAATATGAATATTCTGCGCCACGCGATTTTCCCTAATATTCTGGCGCTGCTGGTGTCCGAATTTACCCGCGCGCTGTCGATGGCGATTCTGGATATCGCTGCGCTGGGTTTTCTGGATCTGGGCGCGCAGCTGCCTTCCCCGGAATGGGGAGCCATGCTCGGCGATGCGCTGGAGCTGATTTATGTCGCGCCCTGGACGGTTATGCTGCCCGGCGCAGCAATTATGCTGAGCGTGCTGATTGTCAATCTGCTGGGCGACGGCATTCGCCGGGCTATCGTTGCGGGAGTTGAATAGATGCCCTTGCTTGATATTCGTAATCTGACCATTGAGTTTATGACCGCCGACGGGCCGGTTAAAGCGGTCGATCGCGTCAGTATCACACTGACCGAAGGCGAAGTGCGCGGGCTGGTAGGCGAATCCGGGTCGGGTAAGAGCCTGATTGCCAAAGCTATCTGCGGTGTCACTAAAGATAACTGGCGGGTCACCGCCGACCGCATGCGGTTTGATGATATCGATTTGCTTAAGCTCTCGGCGCGCGAAAGGCGCAAAATCGTCGGCCATAACGTATCAATGATTTTCCAGGAGCCGCAATCCTGTCTCGATCCTTCCGAAAGCATCGGTCAGCAGTTGAAACAGGCGATTCCCGGCTGGACATGGAAAGGCCGATGGTATCAGCGTTTTCGCTGGCGCCACCGTCGCGCCATTGAACTGCTGCACCGCGTTGGCATTAAAGATCACAAAGATATTATGCGCAGCTTTCCCTACGAGCTGACCGAAGGGGAATGCCAGAAGGTGATGATCGCTATCGCGCTGGCTAATCAGCCTCGCCTGCTGATAGCCGATGAGCCGACCAACGCAATGGAGCCAACAACCCAGGCGCAGATCTTTCGCCTGCTGTCGCGGCTTAACCAAAACAACAACACCACTATTTTGTTGATTAGCCACGACCTGCAAATGCTCAGCCATTGGGCGAACCGCATCAACGTCATGTACTGCGGCCAGACGGTGGAAACCGCTGCCAGTGAAGATCTGATCGTGCAGCCGCACCATCCTTATACCCAGGCTTTGATCAGAGCAATGCCGGATTTTGGCCGCTCGTTGCCGCATAAAAGCCGCCTGAATACGCTGCCCGGCGCCATTCCCTCGCTGGAACATTTGCCCATCGGTTGCCGTCTGGGGCCACGCTGTCCCTATGCGCAGAAGAAATGTATCGAGACGCCACGCCTGGCGGGCGGCAAATCGCATCTGTTCGCCTGCCATTTCCCGCTCAATATGGAGAGTCAGTAATGGTTGAAACGCTGCTGGAGGTGCGCAACCTCAGTAAAACCTGGCGTTACCGCACTGGTCTGTTCCGGCGTCAACATGTGGAGGCGGTCAAAGAGGTCAGCTTTACGCTGCGGGAAAGGCAGACGCTGGCGATTATCGGCGAAAACGGTTCCGGCAAATCGACGCTGGCGAAGATGCTGAGCGGTATGGTCGCGCCCAGCTCGGGCGATATTTTAATCGATGACAGGCCGCTGGAGTATGGCGACTATGGCTACCGCAGCCAGCGTATCCGCATGATTTTCCAGGATCCTTCAACCTCGCTGAATCCGCGCCAGCGTATCGGCCAGATCCTGGACTTTCCGCTACGGCTGAATACCGATCTTTCTGCCGAAGAGCGAGAAAAGCGCATTATCGCCACGCTGCGTCAGGTTGGTTTGCTGCGCGATCATGCCGCTTATTATCCCCATATGCTGGCGCCAGGGCAAAAGCAGCGCGTAGGTCTGGCGCGTGCGCTGATCCTCCAGCCTAAAGTGATTGTGGCCGACGAGGCACTGGCTTCGCTGGATATGTCAATGCGTTCCCAGCTGGTTAATCTGATGCTAGAGTTACAGGATAAACACGGCATCTCGTATATTTATGTGACGCAGCATCTGGGCATGATGAAACATATCAGCGATCAGGTGCTGGTGATGCACCAGGGGGAAGTCGTTGAACGCGGCAGCACCGCTGAGGTGCTGGCCTGCCCGCTGCACGATCTGACTAAACGCCTGATTAATAGCCACTTCGGCGAAGCCCTTACCGCCGACGCCTGGCGCAAAGACCGTTAGCCACCGCATAAAAACCGCTTATTTCGCCAGAAATAAGCGGTTTTCCCACCGATTCTGCTGTTCCTTTCGCCATTATGCTTTTCTGCTATTTGTTAGCACCGATCGGTCTTTGCCGGTTATTCCGCTTGCGCGAGGATAAAGCTGCTCTCCGGCCCATTAAGGGTCGGCTAACTTGCAGAAGGAATGACTATGGAACAGCGTCGGCTTGCAAACAGCCACTGGTATCATGAAACCCAGTCCACGCTCGCCGCCCAGGCTCAGCCGCTGGTGCCGGAAGCCGCTGAAATCGAAGACCGTTTTCTGCTGGGCCTGGCTACGCTTTGCCAGGGCGAACTGCGCCAGCATCTTCAGCAGGCGCAGCCAGCGCTGCTGGCCTCCAGAGATCTCTATCAGCTGCTGTTTCCACAAGTCCTGACAACCACGCTGACGCATACTTTGACGCTGTATGACCGCCTGAGCACCGCGCTTACCGTGGCGCAAGTTACCGGCGTGCAGCGCCTGTGCAACCATTATGCCGCTCGTCTTAATCCTCTGAGCGGCCCGGATTCGTCCCGCGAGAGCAATCGTCGCCTGACACAGATTACTGAATATGCCCGCCAGCTGGCGATGCAGCCGACGCTGATTGACGAGGCAGCATTGCTGCGGCTGGATGAAGCGGGCCTGACCGCACCGGATATCATTACCTTCAGTCAGATTATCGGCTTTGTCTGCTATCAGGCTCGCGTGGCGGCTGGCTTTCATGCCCTGCTGGCCCTGCCGGTACGCTGGATACCCGGCGTTACCGTCCCGCCCGATGCAGACAGCTGTTGTTTCGGCGGACAATCAGGCTGGCAGCCAAGACTGACGCCCGTTGAGCTACGTTACGCTTCAGAGAGCCAGCTGGCAGCGCTGACTTTTTGCCAGCCGCAGCGCGCCCTGAACAATAGCGCCTGGCTGCTGGCGCATGACGGCGATACCTTATATGGCTGGAGCCAGTTGATTAATATGCTGGAGGAGCGGCTGGCCGCGCCGGAAGCCAGGCTTGCTGCGGCTGTGGCGGCGCGTATCAATGGCAGCCCGGTCTGTTTTGAGCGCTACGCGCCAGCGCATCTGCGTAATGCGCTGAAAGAAAGCGTGGATAAGGCTATGACCAGCGCGAATGCCAGCGAACAAGCCATTATTCAGGCCGCCGCGCAGCTTACCCGCTCCCCAGAGCGTTTCAGCGCCGCGCATTTGCAGCCGCTGGCAGAAGCGGGTTTATCACTACAGGCTACGTTACACGTTATTTTCAGTACCGGTCTGGCTGGCTGGAATAACCGGCTGATGCAGTCATTGGGCAGTTGTTGATGCTGGCTTACCGCTCGTTTAGCCAGCGGCGCACCTCGTCAAAAAAGTGCTGGGACAGCGGCGTTGCTCTGCCCGGCTCGGCAATCACTATCGCCGCCTGTCGACTCATCGGCGCAATCGCTAATCTTCTGGATTTCAGACCCGGCGTCATTTGCGACGGCAAATGGCCTACTGGAGAGATTAAGCAGCCTAATCCTACCTGCGCGCCCTGGAGCAGTTGAAAAACCGAAGTAGTCTCAAGAATAACCCGCAGCTGGAGATCCGCCTCGCGAAAATGCGTATCCAGATAGCGCCTGAAATAACGCGTTTGTTCTGCAAGACAAAGAGGGATCGCTTTAAGCTCTGCCAGCTCTACAGGCTCTTCCCCAACCAGCTGAGAAAAGTGGTCTGGGTGGAAGACCACCTCCACGCCGTCATCCTGCAAAGGCTCGGTCTGGAAGTGCAGCTCGCGTAGCGTGACCAGTTCGAAAAAGCCGATCCCTACATCTACCGTGTAGCTGTTTAGCGCATCCAGCAGCTGGTCGGCACTCAGCACCGAAACGCGATAATTAAGCTGGGGATAGCGCTCCTGAACGCCCTTTAGCATCAGCGGCAGCGAGATGCTGCACTGCGGCACGACGCCAATACGCAGCGTGCCGGAAACGCCGTGTTTGAGCGATTCGACCTCTAATTTTAACCCCTGATAGACAGAGACGATTTCGCGCGCCCACGTCAGTACCCTTTCGCCTTCCGGCGTAAAACCGTCGAAGTTGTTGCTGCGGTTGATCAGCGACAACCCCAGCTCACGCTCCAGGTTTTTCAGCCGCATCGACAGCGTCGGCTGGCTGACAAAGCTCGCCTCCGCCGCGCGACCAAAGTGACGCTCGCGTTCCAGGTTACACAGGTAAATTAGTTGTTTGATATCCATTATTTTTATTTTTCAATAAGTTAAGCTAAAAGGATTGGATTGATGCAAAAAAATGTACTGAAAAATCTACTCAGCTTCTGACACTTTATACCCTCTTTTCTCCAAAAGCTGGGTAAGTAATGCTTCTTAGCCAACAATGTCGTCAGTACCTGACGGCATCAATGCACGATCTGGTTGCCAAACAACAGCCGGAGACATGCCAGCCTGTAGGTTTGCCTCAGTGCGGCGCTTTGCCTGATATGATAAAGCTTCCAGCCTTCGAAAATCATCTTCAACTGCGGTGAGGATAAGATATGGTAGATGAACAGGAAATATTAGAACTATTTCGAAAAAAGTTGCCTGAACAAGCTACGCTTACCTTTAAATCTATTTCCCTGAAAATGGATGATGTTCTGCAAGAATATTGTGATTCAGATGATTTAATATATGCAATTAATGAAATTGTTGATTGTATTAATATTGATGCCTCAAGTTTAAACCTCGATAATTATTTCCCCTGGCATTCAGCATGGTTTTTTAGAAAGTGGTTTACAAATAAACCCGTCAGGCAAATAAGCAAGCCGCTGACTGTAAAAATGTTTGTTGAATCAGCAAAAGCTGGCCGCTGGCTGTATGATTAAAATCGCAGCCCGGCATTAGCCGGGCCTGTACCCTTTCTTCAACAACTGTAGCGCCAGCCCTTGCTGCCAGCTTGCCGTTTATGCCGTTGACAAAAACTTATTCATTCGGTGGCTGTGGCACGACCAGCACCAAAGGGCATTTTTTTACTTTGCAGGCCTGAGAATAGGCCAGCTCGCAGACTTCGCAAAGGTCGCGCATTTCGGATTCATACTCATACTCCATAAAATAACGAAAAGTGCTGCTGCGCGAGGTTGTTCTCCAGAAGCGCTGCTGCTCCAGAATTTCATCGAGCTGCCTGAAGGTCAGGGCCGAAGGGTTATGAAAACCCACTCTTACAAGATATGTAGTCATACCCTGATTATTTGTCAAAAGGCGGTGGTTTATCCAGGCGATGCTGTCTCTTGCTGGAAGAGGTAAAACTTAAAATGGCTATGCAGATATCGGCTCAGGAAGGTGGAAAAAGCGAACGGCAGCCGCTGCCAGTTCGCCGTTGCTGTAGCGCCAGGCTAAGCTTTTAATAACGAGACCGGCACGGAAATCCAGCTTCCTATAGAAGAGTGAACAACCGCGCGATAGACAGCTTCCGGCAACGTTTTCCCCACGGAAGGCGCTCTTTCGTCCAGGTAGGCAATGTAGAGATGCTTATTACCGCCGCTACTCAGAAAGAGATTCAGATTGGTTATCAGGTAGCCGGTTTTATCCCATGAGCTGACCAGTCCGGCGGGCCAGGCTCCGCCGATGGCTTTAAGAACGGCCCACTCTAAAGCTTTTCCTTCCAGCTCGTCGGTTTGCACGGTTTCGGTCAGCATCAGTTTCCCCGCAGATAGCGCCAGTCCAGGCTTAAAATAGTTGCAATAAAGTTGGGCTATTTATCCATATTCTGCCGCCGGATTCACGCTGATATTGTCTTTTAGGCCTGGATTCAGAATTAGCCGCTGCGGCCTCTCCCCGCAGAAAACAGCGCCGAGGCCGCTCTTTTTGTCGCTTCCAGCCTTTTGGCAATAAAAAGCGCAGCCTGTGCGGCGGCTTTTTCCACCAGCTCTTTTGAGGCTACGCGCGGCGAGCCGCAGGCGAAAGGCGGCGCGGGATCGTATTCCATATGCAGCTGGATGTTTTGCGCTATCTCATCGCTATAAAGAGCGGCCACCACGCTTAGCGCAAAGTCGATGCCGGAAGTAACGCCTGCGCCGGTGATAATGTTGCCGTCACGCACTACGCGCTCGCTGACCGGTTCAGCGCCTAATAAAGCCAGTTGCTCAAGCGATGCCCAGTGGCTTGTCGCTTTGCGGCCCCGCAACAGCCCGGCAGCACCCAATACCAGCGAGCCCGTGCAGACGGAAGTGGTCAAACTGGCCTGCTCGCTTTTACGCCGGATAAAAGCCAGCGTTTCCTCATCCTCCATTAGCGCAATTTGTCCCGGCCCACCGGGTATACAAATCACATCCAGTGCCGGACAGTCTGCGAATGTCGTAGAAGGAAGAATAGCCATACCGCGATCGGATATAACCGGCTCTTTCGTTTTCCAGATTAAATGCACAGTGGTTCCGGGCGCGCGCGCAAAAACTTCGAAGGGGCCGGTCAGATCCAACTGAGTCAGATTGGGGAATAACAGAAGGCCAATAGAATGGGGTGTAGACATAAGTTGCTCCAGTAACAGACAACTTATTTTTTCGCATTTTTTATTTCGAAAGACAATCTTAAGAATAATTTACCGGGAGGAAAAGAATAAAACCCGCTAACCCTGAAACAGAGGGATGCGGGTTTAACTGATAACGTGCCTGATTAACTTTCCTTATTTAGTACCGCCCTATTCTGCTCCCTGGCTGGCCTGTCTGATGACGTTATCTAGCTGCGGCGGCTGGTCTGGCCGCCTTTCTTACCGGCCTCGGAGGCTTTCTCACGGTCGTTTTTGAAACTGCCGCTGCCGCTGCTCTGGCCGCCTTTTTTACCTGCTTCTGATGCTTTTTCACGATCTTCGGCAAAGTTGCCGGAATTTCCACGATGCTGAGTCATATAAATTTCCTCTTCGTGTAACAAATTTCTCACCGGATAATCTGTAGCTCGGTTAACGCTATTTTACCGAACGCCGATGAACGTCGTGCATGAATAACTATAGCAATAGCTGGCCAGGCCGCAAGGCTAAATAACGATTTTTTTAAGATTAGCTACCGATGTATAAATAAGACAATTCTCAATGAAATATTTACTTTTCTCACGACGAGATTTGGAGAAATATAGGTGTAAACATATCTTTCAGGATATTTTATGATATTTAGCGCTGCGCTTAATTTGCTGACTCGCTATTTTGCGGATCGCTAAAAAGCTCTGCCAGCAGCGAGCGCAGCCAGCGATTGCCGGCATCCCGATGAGTACGTTCGTGCCAGGCCAGGGTTTTGGTAAATCCCTTAATCATAAGCGGCGGCTGTTTAACACTTATGCCATCAATGCCCGTTGCCAGACGTGAAGGTGCCACCGTAATAAGATCGCTGACCCGCAGAATTTCCGGCAGCATCAGAAAACTGTTGACGGCCATAACCACTTTTCTCGCCCGGCCCAGCCTGGCTAAGGCCTCATCCGTTACGCCAGAAAATTTGTCGCCAGTAAAAGAAACCAATACCTGATCAAGTTCGCAGAAGCGATCCAGCGTCAGAGGCTTAGGCCCGGCATCCGCATGCTCTGCACGCATCATGCAGACATATTGTTCATCGAAAAGCGCGCGGGCATGCAGATCCGGCGGCGTGGTTTCTGGCGTAATCAGGGCTAAATCGATTTCACCCCGCGCCATTTGCTCTGCAAGCCGCTCGTAGTTAACCGCCACCACGGAAATCTTAATAGTGGGCGCCCTGAGCCGCAGCGCTGCGATAAAAGGGACGATAACCGCTTTAAGCGCATAATCCGTTGCGGCAATAGTTATAGTCATTGCTGCGCTCGCTGGCTCGAAAACCTTTGGCTGCAACAACGCTTCTGTCTCTGCAAGTATTCTTTTTACCGGCGCGGCAAGTTCCAGCGCGCGCAGCGTTGGCTCTATGCCCCGCTGACTACGATTAAACAAAGGATCGTTAAAACATTCGCGCAACCTTACCAGCATGCCGCTAACGGCTGGCTGGGTTAACGAGAGCCGGACTGCCGCCCGCGTTACGCTTCGCTCATCCAGCAGCGCGTCCAGCGCTTTCAGCAGATTTAAATCCATGCTACGGATGTCGTTTTTCACTTGCCGCTCCTGCCGATGATATAAGCCTGCATGATATCAGCAATCATTAACCATGATTAGTCTTATATCTACGCCACCAGCATACTGCCCTTACCGAACGGCGACCGTCGCCATTTTCTTTAAAAGAAGGAAAACCATGAACGCTATTATCTGGCCCGAAGGCTATATTCCAGGATTCTGCGATAACTTCGCTTCCAATGAGGTCATTATGGCCGGTCTTTCCGTAAAAGAGATTTGGCCGTTGCTGAACACGCCATCGCTGTGGCCGACCTATTACAAGAACTCTGCCGATATTCGCTTTTATAATAAAAAAGGGCCAATGCTGGAGCAGGATGTACGCTTTTATTTCACGACTTTTGGTTTTCCGGTGGAGGCCCGGGTTACTGAATACGTGCCGCCTGCCGCAGGCGAACCGGCTCGCATAGCCTGGCATGGCTGGTCAGGCGAAGGCGAGACGCGGCTGGATGTGCATCACGCCTGGCTGCTGGAGGATCTTTCCGGCGGTCGCGTGCGGATCCTGACGCAGGAGACGCAGAACGGCAATCCGGCCAAAGAACTGGCAAAGGCTTCGCCAAACCCGATGATTAACGGACATCAGGAGTGGCTGGATGGACTGGTAGCCGCCGCACATGCTGCGAAAGCCTGACGCCAAAGAGTCTGGTGGAAATGTTCTGCAAACATAGCCGCCACTGTTAGACCTCTCTCTGTCAGGTAACGCCCAGCGCGGTTTTCACCTCGCTGGCGATTTTTTCTACCTGCGGGCCATAAATAACCTGCACATCGTGATCGCTGACGCGGTTAACCCCATTGGCGCCTGTGGTCATCAGCTTTTGGTCGACCACCTCTTTCATCTCTTTTACCCTTACGCGCAGCCGGGTAAAGCAGCAATCGACCTCCTCTATATTGCTTTCGCCGCCCAGCCCGCTAATGATGACCTGAGTACGCTGGTCGGCTGTAACTGTTTTGCTGTCCGGCTGGGCTTCTTCTGTTTCACGGCCTGGCGTTTCCACCCGCATCCGCAGGATAATAAAGCGGAAACCGTAGTAGTAAAGCGGTATATAGATTGCGCCCAGAGCCAGCGTCCACCACCACTGGGTTTTGCTGCCGCCAAGGATGCCGAACACCACCAGATCGATAGCGCCGCCCTGAATATTGCCGATCATCAGGTGTAGCATTGACATCAGCATAAAAGAGAGGCCACTGAGAAAGGCATGCAGCAGATAAAGCGCTGGGGAAACAAAAATAAAACAGAACTCCAGCGGCTCAGTGATACCCGTGGTAAAAGAAGTGAGCGCGCCCGCCAGCATCAGTGCTTTAACTCGCTGCTTGTGCTCGGGTTTAGCGCAGTGATAGATCGCCAGCGCCGCCGCAGGCAAACCGAACATCATCACCGGAATTTTACCCTGGGCCAAAAATTGCGTAGCGTTGCGAATAACGTTATCCGGCACTGAACCGGGATGAGTCAGCGCAGTATTAAAGATATTTAGTGCGCCTACGATAGTCTGGTTATCTACTGTGGCAACGCCGCCAATAGGCGTAAAGCGTACCGTTTCGTTGAGGATATGGTGTAACCCGGTGGGGATCAGCAACCTTTCGCTGGTACCATATAAAAATGCGCCGTATTGCCCGCTTTTGCCAATCAGCTCGCCTATCCATGCGATACCCGCGCCAATAGTCGGCCAGACCGCCGCAAGTAATACGCCTGTCAGCGGCAGCACCAATACAGTAATAATGGGCACCAGACGTCGGCCACCAAAGAAGCTGATAGCGGTAGGAAGCTGCGTGGTATAGAAACGATTATGGATAGCGGCGGTTAATAGCCCGGCAATTACCCCGCCCATTACACTCATATTGTAGGTAAAGATACCAAGCATCGGAATATATTCCGCTGAGGTCATCATCGCAGCGGTTTGCGCCATGCCTTTTGCCTGTAGCGCTTCTGGTGTGGTCGTGGCTGCCGTCAGCCCCTGCGCAGCCAGCGTAGCGCTGACGCCGACATGCATGGCAATAAAACCGATAACGGCAGCGAAAGCGGCGGTAGGCTTTTCTGCTTTCGCCAGGCCGATAGCGCTGGCAACGGCGAAAAAGAGCGGCAGATTAGCAAATAGCGCGCCTGCAACTTTTCGAATAAACCCGATAATTAACTGCGGTATATGCAGACTGGCGAAAGCGTCGCCGGTAATAGCTGGATTTTGCAGCGCCGCCGCCACGCCCAGGAAGATGCCTGCGGCGGCGATAACGGAGATCGGCATCATCAGCGCCTTGCCGAACGCATGAATTTTGCTGGCAAATTCTTTCACAGGCCCCTCTTCTTTCGCGGCTGAAAGCCTGAGTATGATCCAGCGCAAAGCGGGCGGCGGAGAAACGCACAAGTTTCCGGGTGATTCTTTGATATATCTCACGCTTTAGCGATAAACCTTACCTATCGCATGATTAAAGCAATCAATTAGACAATTTTGTTAAGAAGTCACAGACTGTGCCGATAAAAGAAGTAATAACTTCTTAACAAGACAAAAACATTCAAATCACCTGCGAAGCACTATGAAATTTAAAACTGCAATCAAACCCTACCAGGCGGCGGCGGGCGGCTGGGGATCACTGGAAGCGACAACCCGTTTCGTTTTTGACAGCAAGCAAGTTCTGAAGAATATGCGCAACCTGATGCGCATGAACAAGGCCAAAGGCTTTGACTGTCCCGGCTGCGCCTGGGGCGATGACAACAAGAGCACCTTTAGCTTCTGCGAGAACGGCGCCAAAGCCGTAACCTGGGAAGCAACGCGTCGCTTTATCGATGCCGGCTTTTTCGCTCAGCACAGCGTTTCCGCGCTTTATAAGCAGAGCGACTACTTCCTGGAATATCAGGGCCGCCTGACCGAGCCGCTACGCTATAACCGTGAAACCGATCATTATGAACCCATCAGCTGGGATGATGCCTTTGCTCTGATCGCTAAACATATCAAAGCAATGGATAATCCTGACCAGATGGAGCTGTACACTTCCGGTCGCGCCAGCAACGAAGCCTCATGGCTCTATCAGCTATTTGGCCGCATGAACGGCAGCAACAACTTCCCTGACTGCTCGAATATGTGCCACGAGGCCAGCGGTACCGGCCTGAAGCGCAGCATCGGTGTGGGTAAAGGCACCATTCGTCTGGATGATTTCGATCATGCGGATGCGATTTTCGTGTTTGGTCAGAACCCTGGTACTAACCACCCACGCATGTTGCACAGCCTGCGTCACGCTGCCGATCACGGCGCAAAAATCGTAACGTTCAACACGCTGCGCGAGCGCGGCCTTGAGCGCTTTGCGGATCCTCAAAAGCCGCTGGAAGTCGTTACCAGCAAAGCGGGCACCATCAGCTCAACCTATTACCAGCCGAACCTTGGCGGCGATATGGCTGCGGTGCGCGGTATGGTGAAAGCGCTGGCGGAAATCCACAACGCGCGTATTGCGGCTGGCGAACCGGGCATTTTTGACGAAGTCTTTATTAATGCGAAAACCGAAGGGATGGATGCCTATCTGGCCGAAGTCGCTGCTACCGAGTGGTCGCATATCGTTCAGCAGTCCGGCCTTACCGAGCAGCAGATCCGCGAAGCCGCAGCTATCTACCAGAGCGCCGAACGCGTGATTTGTACCTGGGCAATGGGCGTGACTCAGCACAAGCACTCCGTAGATACCGTGCGTGAGATCGTTAACCTGCAATTGCTGTTCGGCCAGCTGGGCAAAAAAGGCGCAGGCCTTTGCCCGGTTCGCGGTCACAGTAACGTGCAGGGCAACCGCACTATGGGTATCGATGAGAAGCCTTCTCAGGCTTTCCTCGACAGCCTGGCTAACCACTTCGGCTTTGAACCGCCGCGCGAAATCGGTCATAACACCGTGGAAGCGCTGGAAGCGATGCTGCGCGACGAAATCAAAGTTCTGATCGCACTAGGCGGCAACCTGGCCGCTGCCGCGCCAGACAGCCCGCGTACCGAAGAGGCGCTGCGCCGCTGCGGTCTGACCGTGCAGATCAGCACCAAACTGAACCGCAGCCACCTCTGCCCTGGCGCCGTTGACGCGCTGATCCTGCCTACGCTGGGTCGTACCGAGCAGGATATTCAGGCGAGCGGCCCGCAGTTTATTACCGTTGAAGACTCTTTCAGCATGGTTCACGCTTCTGAAGGCGTTGGCAAGCCTATCGCCGACACGCAGCGTTCCGAAACGGCAATCGTTGCCGGTATCGCGCACGCGGTGTTGGGTTCGGAAAAAGTTGACTGGCTGGGACTGGCGGCAGATTACAATCTGATCCGTGACCATATCGCCGCGACTATTCCAGGTTTTGCTGATTTTAACGCCAAGTGCGAAATCAAAGGTGGTTTCTACCTGGGTAACGCAGCAGCTGAGTTCCGCTTTAACACGCTGAATAACAAAGCGCAGTTCAGCGCGGCCAGCCTGCCGGATTCGCTGTTCCCGCAGCTGGATGAGGAAGTGCCGTTTACGCTGCAAACGCTGCGCTCGCACGACCAGTACAACACCACGATTTACGGCCTGGATGACCGTTATCGCGGCGTGTACGGCCAGCGCGAAGTGCTGTTTATCAACCCGGAAGATATGGCACGTTTGGGCTTCTCCGCGGGCGATAACGTGGATATTGAGACGCTGTGGAACGATGGCATTACGCGTAAAGTCACCGAGTTTAAGCTGGTGCCTTACAACATCCCTGCAGGTAACCTGGCAGCTTACTATCCGGAAACCAATCCGCTGGTGCCGCTCTCCAGCTTTGGCGACGGCAGCGGTACGCCGACCTCTA
Source organism: Pantoea sp. sgz302252 (assembly GCF_042610525.1). GTDB lineage: Bacteria > Pseudomonadota > Gammaproteobacteria > Enterobacterales > Enterobacteriaceae > Erwinia. The sequence continues at coordinate 378,411 of NZ_JBHDVM010000001.1, read as the reverse complement.
AATCGGTGCCGGTAAAAATTACGCTGTCAGAAGTCAAACAAGGACTGCGTATCGCCTGATAATGACAATAAAGGAGCACGCCTGAGCGCGCTCCTTTTTATCGGCAGGAAAAAAGCATGGAGCCGGGCTAAACTCATTTCAGCGGACCACTTTGATATGGCTACGTTTAAGGAGTTTGTTGTCCCCTTCTAAAAGTTCTGCAACTTTATCAAGTTGTACTATATTGCCGAAGCGATCCTTCTCTAATCCAATAGCCTGCTCTAAGTTTTCATTTTGCATATTTTCAGCTTTTTGTAGCCTTGCTTCGTCCCTGATCAGGCTGTTAATGAGCTTACTAAGATCTTCATGCCCCCCTAAATCTGGCCTGGTGATTTTTTCGTTATTATTAGCAACGGGTGCCGCTTGCAGCTGGTGCCGAAGCTGACCGAATTTCTTTTCCGCACAGGCAGGCGATACCTTGCTAAGGTAGTCCTTAACCTTTTCTCCTAAGTTCCGATCGAGCAGTTTCTCTATTAAATCCTCCGCCAGGTTAAGTTTATCTTCAATTTTCGTTTTTAGCTCAGAGACGGCGATACTTAAGTCTTCACCTATGTGTTTTATTACGTTCTTAACTACTCTGGTCTGATCCATTTTCTCAAGCGCATTCTCAGGCAATTTTTCTTTGAGCGATGAAAAGGCCTTATCGAGCATAGCCGATTTTTTTCCTTCTATTTTTGAACCTTGTTTTTTGAGTACCTCCGCCAGTTTGCCAAATTGAGATTTAATTCCGACAGCTTCCTGCAGTGATAATTTTTCTGCACTATTGCAGATTCGAACCAGGTTTTTCAGGTTTGATTTGGTAACCTTTCCTGCGTTCTGAGCCTTGATTGCACACTGTTCAATCTGATTGAATATTTTTGAATTAACGGGTGTAAAAGAGCCTACAGACACTTTAGTTCTCCTCATTTTGGTGGTTGTTCAGTCATAGTGAAGCGCCTGAGTCCATAAATCTTGCAAAAAACGTCCGCTTTCTTAAGAAGAAGCCTCTACTTTTTTCTGAATAAATCCATAAAATCAAGAAAAAATTAACTCATTATCAAGAAATAATCATTCGCAATTACTTGATATTAACAAAATAATTACCTCCCCGTTTTTTACGAAACTTTGTTCCATCCACTGTTATGGCGGCAGCCGTCATACTGTTTTTTATTTTAATAGTGATGGCTTAATGGAATTATTATGAAAATTCAGGTTCCGGCCTTAAGGGATGAGGCAATACCGCAATATCAAGAGCCGATAATCGGGCTTTCGCTGCATAGAAAGTAAACCTGTATGTCGTGGGCTTTAAGACTCATTAGCCCGTTTATGCAGCATGAAAATTTATTATCCCTTAAGATCCACCTCGATTTCGCCAGATTTTATTTAGCTTGTGCAATGTTATGTAAAGTCCACGCTGACTTATCGGCGCTCTACTTTTTTCAATCAAAACAGTCAATCCCTTTATAAACTTTCATAATTGTAAAAGATAATTTTTTTTTCATGCGTGCTGTTATGACCGTCAGCTACCTGAAGCCTGGCCGATCTTTTGAATTTTACGTCTTTTTTCTCTCACCTTGTTCATTCAGCAATTTTTTATTTGTTGAGCTCGATTCTGACAGCCTTTTTCTGCCACAAACGTACCCAGACCAATGCTTTATAAGCTCTAACCCATTTTTCGGATTTTAAGTTGCGGTTTTTTTTCGTTTTTTTTGTCTGAAACCTTTAATTTTTTCTACTTAAAGCATCAGTTCCTGATTAATACCCGTACAGTTTTTTCACTTTCTTTAATCTTTTATTCAACAGCGTGATTTACTTCTTCTCAGAGTAATACCTAAAAAAGTTGTTAGTTTCCTGCTTATTTTTTCCGCCGCAAAGGTTAGATGCCTCCCCTTAAGCTATATAACCAGCATTAAATTCCTCTTTACTTCAGTGAGTCACCAGACAAGCTGAACTATCAGCATTTTTTAACCTGTTGCGCTGGCTTAGTCGCCCGTAACCGGTTCGGCAAGGAAGAGCTGAAAGTAACCCCTGGCAAATGTCGCTCAGGCATGCTGCTTTTTTACGCTGCCAGGTGGGATTCCTTAAGGTTTTGCCGGGCTTTTTACTTGCCGCGCGGCGGTTAATCGCGTAAAACTGTCTGCCGCTCTTAGGCCACGAAAACGTTGAGATTATGTTCCAGGATAACCCGCTGCTCGCGCAGCTCAAAGAGAAACTCCACTCCCAGACGCCGCGTGTTGAAGGTGTGGTAAAAGGTACCGAAAAAGGCTTCGGCTTTCTGGAAGTTGATGCGCAAAAAAGCTACTTTATTCCGCCGCCATTTATGAAAAAAGTGATGCACGGCGATCGCATTATTGCCGTGCTGCAAACCGATAAAGACCGTGAGGTCGCCGACCCGGAAAAACTCGTTGAGCCTTTCCTGACTCGTTTTGTGGGCCGCGTGCAGAAGAAAGACGACCGTCTTTCTATCGTACCCGATCATCCTCTGCTGAAAGATGCCATTCAGTGCCGTCCTGACCGCAATCTGAAACATGACTTCCAGGCCGGCGACTGGGCCGTGGCGGAGATGAAGCGCCATCCGCTGAAAGGCGATCGCACCTTCTATGCAGAGCTAACGGAATTTATCACTACCGGCGAAGATCATCTGGCGCCGTGGTGGGTGACGCTCTCACGTCATAATCTGGAGCGCGAAGCGCCGGAAGCCGTGACCGGCGAGATGCTGGACGAGCAGCTTGAGCGTGAAGATTTAACCGCGCTGGATTTTGTCACCATCGACAGCGCCAGCACGGAAGATATGGACGATGCGCTTTATGTTGAGGAACTGCCGGAAGACAAGCTGCAGCTGACTATCGCTATCGCCGATCCTACCGCTTATGTTGCGGCAGGCAGCGAGCTGGATGCCATTGCTGCCGGACGAGCCTTTACCAACTATCTGCCGGGCTTTAATATCCCGATGCTGCCGCGCCAGCTTTCCGACGATCTTTGTTCGCTGCGCCCTGACGAGCGTCGTCCGGTACTTGCCTGCCGCGTAACGGTTGCTGCTGACGGCACGCTGGGCGAAGATATGCATTTCTTTGCCGCCTGGATCGAGTCCAAAGCCAAACTGGTTTACGACCAGGTTTCCGACTGGCTGGAAGAGAAAGGCGACTGGCAGCCGCAGAGCGAGGCAATCGCCACGCAGATCCGCCTGCTGCACAAGCTGTGCCTGTCCCGCGCTGAATGGCGTCAGACGCACGCGCTGGTCTTTAAAGACCGCCCGGACTTCCGCTTCCTGTTAGGCGAAAAAGGCGAAGTGCTGGATATCATCGCTGAACATCGCCGCATCGCTAACCGTATTGTGGAAGAAGCCATGATCGCGGCTAATATCTGCGCCGCTACCGTGTTGCGCGAGAAGCTGGGCTTCGGTATTTATAACCTTCATCACGGCTTTGATGCGGCAAATGCCGAACAGGCTGCTAACGTGCTGGCAAATCACGGTGTGGAAGCGGATCCACAGGCCATCGCCACGCTGGAAGGCTTCCGCGTACTGCGCCGTGAACTGGACGCGCAGCCGACCCAGTTCCTGGACAGCCGTATTCGCCGTTTCCAGTCTTTTGCCGAAATCGGCACCGAGCCAGGTCCGCATTTTGGTCTTGGTCTGGAAGCCTATGCTACCTGGACGTCACCGATTCGTAAGTATGGCGATATGATTAACCATCGCCTGCTGAAAGCGGTGATCAAAGGCGAAGCGGCCGAGCGTCCGCAGGATGAGATCACGTTGAAGATGAGCGAACGTCGCCGTCTGAACCGCATGGCGGAGCGCGACGTTGGTGACTGGCTCTATTCGCGCTTCCTGCAGAAATCAGCTGGCACCGATACCCGCTTTGCGGCGGAGATTATTGATGTTTCCCGCGGCGGCATGCGCGTGCGCCTGACAGAGAACGGTGCCGTGGCCTTTATTCCTGCGCCGTTTATTCACGCGGTGCGTGATGAGCTGGTTTGCAGCCAGGAGAACGGCTCGGTGCAGATTAAAGGCGAGGTAGTTTATCGCGTTACCGATCTGATTGAGGTCACTATCGCGGAAGTCCGTATGGAAACCCGCAGCATCGTGGCTCGCCCGGTCGCTTAACGGCTTTACAGGCGGGGGCTTGATCCCGCCTCAGATTGCTGACGAACCTGAAGCGATGGAGGGCCTGTGACTGGAGTAAAGCATTACGGGCCATGGACGGCCCGTACTGAGCTGCCACGGACGGCGCTTTTTTGCGTCTTTACGGAAGACACAGGCCCTCCTGAGCCGGCACCGGCATACTTTGTCATCAACCTCAGGCGGGGGCTTGATCCCGCCTGCTCTTCCTGAGAACAATTCCCCTGTTTGCCCGACCGGTAACGGCCTTTCATCCTCTTTCACATCAGTTTATTGTCAGACTATCAATTATCGGAATCGGTCAGCGTCGCTCTAAAACGAGGCAGACTTTGAGGATAATTTTGCTGAATAAACTCAATCATTTTCTCCCGCACATAGCAGCGCAGATCCCAGGCCGTAGGCGAATTTTGTGCCGTCATCAATAATCGGATAGTCATGGTTTTATCGTCAGTATCGGTAACCTGAAGCACCTGGGTTTCCTGATCCCAAAGCCTGGTCTCACTGAGTACTTTTTCAAAGTGCTCACGGAGCGGCGCCAATGGCATTGAGTAATCAAGATAAAGAAATACAGAACCTAAAATTTGGGCGTTATTGCGCGTCCAGTTCTGAAACGGGTTTTCTGTAAAATAGGTAATGGGCAAGACCAGTCGGCGCAAATCCCAGAGACGTACCACCACATAGGTCAGGTTTATCTCTTCGATCCAGCCCCATTCTTTTTCAACGACTACAGCATCATCGATTTTAATCGGTTGCGTAAAGGCTATCTGAATGCCGGCAAACAAGTTAACAAGCGATTTCTGTAGGGCAAAGCCAATGATTATCCCGGCAACCCCGGCCCCTGCGAGGATGGTAGTGCCGAACTGCCTTACGCCAGGGAAACTGAGCAGGATTAGGGATAGACATAATGTCACCAGTATGACGATAGCGACTTTTTTTACATAAATTATCTGGGTGCGGATCTTACGAGCACGAAGGTTATTGGAGAGGTTAATGTCATAACGAATAAACAGCATATCCTGCGCGACATTAATTAGTCGAATAAGAACTGAACAAAATGATAATATAATAAAGATATGCGCAGCACTCGTAATAAAATCAATGGATCCTGGTTCAATATTGACATAATTAACCCCCGCCCTTATCAACAGCAGAGGAATAAAAAGAAACATTGAGCCATGAAGGTGTTTTTCAAGTGATTTAAACAGTTTTCTGTCCCGATCCTGCCAGTATCGGATAAATCTGAGAAGCATAAAGCGCAGTAAAAAACCCAGTGCGAGAGAGAGCGTGACGAGCAATACAGCAGGCACCCATGATGGAAAGCCAGATAACTCACCAAATAGCAATGGCATTATTTTCCCCTCTGTTAAACTAACAACGCCAGGTTGTCAAAAAACCGGCAGCCCTTGTTTTCCAGGTTACCGACTTATTTTCTGGAATAAACATTTTAGTATATGAAAATTATAGTAGGCTTGCCTCCTTATGGTGGTCATTACGCGCAACCTTACCATTTATTTTTTGAGGTTCGGTCTGCCCGAAAGGCAGACAGCTTCTGCCTGTATGCTACGCCAGCAGTAACGGAGCGGCTTAAGCAGACCTGGTCTGTTTATTTTATGCATGATGCCCTGACATCTGGTCGCCGGTTCAAAACCACCAGCATCTGGCTGTTGAAACTGACCTTAACCTGCCGATGCAGCGCGTAAGACGGATGCTGAATGGTGTTGTTGTCGACCGTGGCAGTTCAACTGCTGGTCACAGGTTTTGGCACAAAAGTCTATATGAAAATTAGTCCGTTAAAGATTAAAACTGGGTATAATGAAGAAATCATTTTAGATACTGGCTATCATGCTGGACAGCCGCTGGTTGTAAGAAGCTGACTTCACGCAAGCAGCAGATGTAGAGTTTATCAAAGCCATCGCCACGCCGTAGAGGAGCCAGCCAGGAAGGGTTGAGTGGTGGTCTCTTCAGGATAACTGGCTGGTTATAAAGCACATACCCCAGCCAGCTGGCTGGTTCTTTCGAGACTAATATCATGAGTAATAAAGATAAAGATATCAGCAAGTTTTTAAGTTTTACATTGCGTCATCAACCAGAAGCCATTGGATTATTTTTAGATAAAGAGGGATGGGCTGTTATAAAAGATCTTATTTTTTGTTCCGCTCAGCAAGGCTATATACTCAACAATGATATTATTTGTAACATTGTTGATAGCAGTGATAAAAAACGCTTTATGATTTCTGAAGATGGGTTGCGTATCCGGGCCGCTCAGGGACACTCAACAAATCAAGTTAATATCATCTACGAAGAGAAAACGCCTCCCGACAATTTATACCATGGAACAGCCACCCGTTTTATGTCTGCAATTCGGGAACAAGGTCTGATACCTTTATCACGCCAGTATGTACATCTTTCAGCTGATGAAGAAACAGCAGTTCAGGTAGGCCAACGTCATGGTAAACCGATAGTATTAAAAATAAAAACCCTGAACATGTACGAACAGGGCTTTAAGTTTTATCAGGCCGATAACGGGGTCTGGTTAACCGATACCGTTCCCTGGCGGTTTATCTTTATGGATTAGCCCTGCAAGATAAGGGGCTGAAGCTCCTGCAACCGCGCCCTGTACATTACCTGCCAGTAAACCCTGTCCTGCCGCCGTTGCCGCCTGCATACCCTGCTGAATGGCGCTGCCGGTACCAAACTCTTTCTGCGTTTTCTGATAACTTTCAGAATTGATGAATGCGTCGTTGTACGCTTTCCAGTCTTCCTGACGCCACCAGAGCGTATTGTGTCGTCAGCTTGACCTTGACCTGCCAGCGCTACGCGCCATACGGTTGCTGGATCCTATTGCTGTTCACCGTGGCTATTGAGTATATTGCAGATGAATAGGGGGGGAAATATCGAGACAGTCCAGAACTTTGCACCATATTGATAAGAAGTTAATGGTTTTTTTGGCGTATTTTTGCCATTACAGTTGTCAGACGTCGAGTACGGCAATAAATCGTAAACAGCACAAATCCCCGGCTATTGAACAGCAATCGGCAACCCAGTATTGCAAAGGCGGCAATTACCAGGGGCCACCCTCCTCCGGTTCCAGCAAGCAGCTGATGTAATCCCTGTAATACCGTCAGCGCTAACAGAATCAGGAACAGATATAAGAATCCAGTCAGTCCTCTGGTAAAACCACGAGCCAGAAGTACGCTTGTTGTTATTAGCGCGACGAGCATCATCAGTGACGGCACAAAAAAGCTCAATGCATGAAGCTGCGGCGATAGGCCGGGAAGAGCATGAAGGAAGGGAAGCAGGTTAAAAGCAAAAGCTATCACAAATAATGGGAGCAATGCCGCTACTGGAAGAGCGTTCTGCCGGAGATGCTCACCGGGCTGAGGGGAAAAATAGCGCTCTGGTTCAGGTGTAAAGTGATTAAGCAGACCGGTGTCGTTGCGCTCAATAGCGCTTTCGGTTTCCCGGCCATGCTGTAGTAACTCATAAAAAATACTGCCGGTTAGCAGCGACAAAAATTGCATCAGAACACCGCCAGTGACTGAATAGTGCCAACGACGTATTTACCAGTACGCGGAATGTTTCCTGGCGCAGCAATCACACCACTAACTGCGCTTCCAGCTAGTGCCGCAGCGCTGGTGACGACTTGCCCAATTTGCCGGGTTATCTCTATCTGTATCGGTGCGGTTGGGAAGCGTTTGGGGTAGAGACCGGCGCGAATTACAGCTTTGATTTCTTTATTACTGATACCAGGGTTTTGTGCGCGGATAATCAACTCAGTCAATCTTGCACGATCCTGCCGGGGGTAACTTTTCAACCACTCTAACGCTTTTAAGGATGATACGGATTTCATCGCTCGCCAGGTGATTATAGCTTCTTTTAAAGCCCCACCTGCGCTGATTAGAGAAATGACATCTAACGAGGTAGAGGTGGCAATGTACCACTCCTGGGAGTCAAGCCATGCAACATTGTCACCGCCGTTTTCGATTAAATCATAGATACGGTATAAGCCGTTAATACATTGAAAACCGGTAGCGACGGTTCCGGCATATCCGATAGCAACCAATGCACTACTGCCTCCTGCGGTAAGCGGTGTTGCTGCAGAGCCTGCAACGATAACAGCTCCGGTAATAATCATGGCACCACATGAGAGTACTGTAGAAGCAATTTCAGTCCCCATCGAGCTGAAGGCCACTGCTTCAGTCAGGGCTTTGCCGGCTCTGTATGTTGAAAGTTGTGGAGCTGTTTTAGTTACGATTACATGCGTTACGATACCGCTTTGTCCATTTGGATGTCGTTGGCTGGGTCTTACCAGATAACGCCGGGAGCCTTCAGAATAGATAATACCCGCTTGATAAAAATTGCGGTTACAGTCCATAGCAGCGCTGAGCGCTTTAAAATCAAAGTCTGCTGCTCCGTAACCTGTCATTCTCGCAAAATCATAGCTCGGCAAGTTTTTTTCAGAATTTATCCCAGATACAGCCATAGAGTATTCCTTGTGATTCTGGAGTTATCAAGATCGGTTTAGCAACGTAGCCATTTCTTCTTGAGATATAAAAGATCAGGACATAATTTGCTACCCTGTAAAGGCAAAAACCACCCGGCAACGTGGTTTTTTCGAAGGTTCAGAAACCTGCAAATTTTTGAACAGTGACAATGGGCTAAAACGAGTTCAGTAGCCTGGTGTCGCTTAAAAGTGTACCTATAGTTAGGCTTACTCTTCAAGAACTGCTGTCATTTAATAATACCCGCTTCGTAAATGCAGTTAAGGTTGGCTACCGCCCATAGCGATTTTTTGTGTCTGTCAGGATTGTACGCAAGAGAAAAGTTACCTGAACATAATGTGGCAGAGGCTGCATGGAAAGTGGGCTGTTTACAAAGAACCAGCCACACTCGTTCAACGTAATTCACAAATGCCGAGTAAACCGGCTGATAAATCATTCTGAAATTTGAGTTTCCCTTTAGCCAGCGAGCTTTAGTAGATTCTATCACTGGGACGCAATCAGCCGCGCCGAAAAAACCGCCCGCCTCACACTTCTCTGCTGCATTGCTTTCACTAACGAAATATCAACATTACTTTAGCTTTACCTCTCTGGGAGATAACAAGGAGTTTTGTGATGAACAATGTCAAATCGGCGGTGATCTGGGTCGGCGTGGCGATAGCTGGCGCGGGCGCTTTCGCTATGCTGGCGCTCAATCGCGGCGAGCAGGTCAACGCGCTCTGGCTGGTGGTTGCCGCCGTCGCCTGTTACAGCATCGCCTGGCGGTTTTACAGCCGCTTTATTGCCAAAAATGTATTTGAGCTTGACGATCGTCGTCTGACGCCCGCGGAAAGACTTAACGACGGGCTGGACTATGTCCCTACCAATAAATGGGTGCTGTTTGGTCATCACTTTGCCGCCATCGCCGGTGCCGGGCCGCTGGTTGGCCCAATCCTCGCGGCGCAGATGGGCTTTTTGCCCGGCACGCTGTGGATTTTAATCGGCGTTATGCTGGCTGGCGCAGTGCAGGATTTTCTGATCCTTTTTATCTCCACCCGCCGCGATGGCCGTTCGCTTGGTGAGATGGCGAAGCAAGAGCTCGGTGCCTTCGCTGGCGTTGTGACCATGCTTGGCGCGCTGGGCGTAATGATCATTATCCTTTCCGCGCTGGCGCTGGTGGTGGTTAAGGCACTGACTAATAGCCCATGGGGGCTTTTTACCATTGCCGCGACCATCCCTATTGCGCTGTTTATGGGCATCTATATGCGCTTTCTACGGCCAGGTAAAATCGCGGAAGTTTCGGTGATTGGGTTCGTGCTGATGATGGCGGCCATCATTTATGGCGGTGATATCGCTCAGCATCCATTTTGGGGACCGTTTTTCACTCTTAAAGGCACTACGCTCACTTTGGTGCTGGTGGTTTATGGCTTTGTGGCCTCGGCGCTGCCCGTCTGGCTGCTGCTGGCACCGCGTGATTACCTCTCTACTTTTCTGAAGATCGGCGTAATCGTCGGGCTGGCCGTGGGCATTCTGTTCGCCATGCCAGAGATGAAAATGCCCGCCGTGACCCGCTTTATCGACGGCAGCGGCCCGGTTTTCGCCGGCAGCCTGTTTCCTTTTCTGTTTATCACTATCGCCTGCGGCGCTATTTCAGGTTTTCACGCGCTGGTCTCCAGCGGCACCACGCCTAAGCTGGTTGAACGTGAGAGCCATATTCGCATGATTGGCTACGGCGCCATGCTGATGGAATCCTTCGTCGCCATTATGGCGCTGATTTGTGCTTCGGTAATCGATCCCGGCGTTTACTTTGCCATGAATTCGCCCGCCGCGCTGATCGGGACTACCGTTGAGTCAGCCTCGCAGGCTATTAATGGCTGGGGCTTCGTACTTACGCCGGAAATGTTGAGCGGCATAGCCAGAGACGTGGGCGAGAGCACTATTCTTTCCCGTGCGGGCGGCGCGCCTACTTTTGCCGTGGGCATGGCGCATATTATTACTGAGGTATTTAACAGCCGCGCCATGATGGCATTCTGGTATCACTTCGCCATTTTGTTCGAAGCGCTGTTTATTCTGACTGCGGTGGATGCGGGCACTCGCGCCTGCCGCTTTATGGTGCAGGATCTGATCGGCACCCTGGTTCCCTCGCTGGCGAATAACCGTTCCTGGCTCGGCAATATGGCTGGCACCGCCGTTGCGGTTGCGGGCTGGGGTTTCTTTGTTTACCAGGGCGTGGTCGACCCTCTTGGCGGTATTAATACGCTGTGGCCGCTGTTCGGTATCGGTAATCAGATGCTGGCCTCAATGGCGTTAATCCTTGGCACCGTAGTGTTATTCAAGATGAAAAAGCAGCGCTACGCCTGGGTGACAATTTTACCTACCGTCTGGCTTTTTATTACTTCGATGTATGCAGGCTGGCAAAAGATCTTTCATGAAAAGCCCGCTATTGGCTTCCTTGCCCAGGCCAAAAGGTTTTCGCAAGGTATTGAGAACGGCGTCATTATCGCGCCAGCCAAAACTGTAGCGGATATGCAGACCATAGTGTTCAGCAATCAAATCAATGCCGCGCTCTGCGCCTTTTTTATGCTGGTTGCGGTGACCATGCTGATTGCAGCATTTTTCGTTATCCGCCGTGCGCTGAATAGCACAGAACCCACGGTACGCGAGGCCGAACTATCTCTGCGAAGCGAGGCGCGCCATGGGTAAAGCCGTTTTTTCTCATCCTAAAAGGAACGCGTTCCGGGTGCTGCGCTGTGGGCCATCTCCCACAATCGTCACTAAAAAGAGATTAACGTTACCATTGCTAATGTCGCGGCTGGCACAGTGTTTTCGTCTGATGGTGGGCGTGCAGGATTATCAAAACTACCTGCGCCATATGCAATCGCGCCACCCTCACCTCAAACCTATGACTGAAAAGGAATTTCATCGTTACTGTCTCGACGCCCGCTTTCCCTCCGTCGCGGGAAAAGTGGGAAAATGCCCCTGCTGATTCCGGCCCCGATCGTCAGATCGGGGCTTTTTTCGCCACCGTTAATTTCCGTCAGAAAAAATATCTTAAACATTGCGCTTGAGATTATGCTGTTTGCCGAATACTGTTGCTAAAATAAGAAGATACAGCCTGCATTGCATCCTCCAGGGAGAAATCTGATGACCGATGAGCAAGGGCAATCATTACTTTATACCTGGTTTGGTACTAACAGCCCTCATTGGCGTTTAAAAGCCGACAGCGATGCGCTGTTGTTTGCTGAGGATGAATCGGCGGCTACGCACGTGGTCATTCCCTTAACGCCTTCTCAGGCTAATCTGCTGCGAGCCATGACGGTGATCACCTCCAGCGTCAATCTGACGGTATCGCTGTATGGCGAGGCTATTCCTATGCATCTGGTTGGCCGTCGCGTTAATCAGACCGAATGGGCCGGCAGCGCATCCGCATGGGGCGATACGGAAAGCGTGGCGCGCGATCTGGCACTGGGCCTCTCTTTTGCCGAGCAGGTGGTTTCGGAAGCCAATTCAGTTATCGTTATTCTCGACCAGCGCGGCAATATTCAGCGTTTTAACCGGAAAAGCGAAGAGTACACCGGGCTGAAAGAGCAGGAAGTGATTGGCCGCAACGTCTTCCAGCTGTTTATGACCAGGCAGGAGGCGGCCTCGTCACGGCGTAATATCAGCGGCTTTTTCCGTGACGGCAGCTCCTATGAAGTCGAACGCTGGGTAAAAACCCGTCAGGGCCAGCGGCTGTTTCTGTTCCGCAATAAGTTCGTGCACAGCGGCAGCGGCAAAAATGAGATCTATTTAATCTGCTCCGGTACCGATATCACCGAAGAGCGGCGCGCTCAGGAGCGGCTGCGCGTGCTGGCGAATACCGACAATATTACCGGCCTGCCAAACCGCAATGCGATCAATAACGCCATCGCCGAGGCGCTGGCAGAGGAAGTGAAGCAGCAAATCGGCATCGTTTATCTCGATCTGGATAATTTCAAAAAGGTTAACGACGCCTATGGGCATATGTTTGGCGATCAGCTGTTAAAAGCCGTGTCGCTGGCGATTTTAAGCTGCCTTGGCAAAGATCAGACGCTGGCCCGGCTGGGCGGCGACGAGTTTCTGGTGCTGGCCGTCGATACCACGCAGGAAAAGCTGGAGGCGATGGCTAAGCGTATCCTGAGCCAGCTCAAACAGCCTTTCAGGATTGGCCTGATCGAGGTTTATTCCGGCTGCTCTATCGGCATCGCGCTAAGTCCGCAGCACGGCGAAGATCGGGAGAGCCTGATCCGTAACGCCGATACGGCAATGTATACGGCAAAAGAAAACGGGCGCGGTAAGTATTGCGTTTTCGCCGCCGAAATGAACCAGCGCGTGTTCGAATATTTGTGGCTGGATACCAACCTGCGCAAGGCGCTGGAGCAGGATCAGCTGATTATTCACTATCAGCCAAAACTCAATAAGGCTGGCGAGGTGCACAGCGTGGAGGCGCTGGTGCGCTGGGTTTCACCGGAACGCGGGCTGATCTCGCCGGCGGATTTTATCGCCTATGCCGAAGAATCAGGGCTGATCGTGCCGCTTGGCCGCTGGGTGATGCTGACCGCCCTTGCGCAGATAGCGGCATGGCGCGAAAAAGGCATCAATCTTCGCGTGGCGGTCAACGTATCGCCACGTCAGCTAATAGATGAGAGCATTTATCTTGATTTAAAACGCGCGCTGGGTAAGGCGAAGATGGCGCGCTGCCCGATTGATATCGAACTGACCGAAAGCTGTCTGATCGAAAACGAAGAGCAGGCGCTGGCGCTGATGAAGCAGTTTCAGCAGCTGGGCGCGGAAGTGCATCTGGATGATTTCGGCACCGGCTACTCTTCGCTTTCGCAGCTGGCGCGCGTGCCGATTAACGCTATCAAACTGGATCAGAGCTTTATTCGCGGCGTTAACAGGCAGCCGGTGTCGCAGTCGCTGGTGCGTGCTATTGTCGCTGTAGCTAAAGCGTTGAACCTGCGAGTTATTGCCGAAGGAATAGAAACGCCGGAAGAAGAGGAATTTATTCTGGCGAGCGATGTAGACGCCCGCCAGGGGTTTTTATACGCCAGGCCTATGCCCGCAGCAGAACTGGAGCAGTGGCTGGCAAAACGCTATGCCGGGGCTTAACCGGCCTTGCGCATTACCTGCGCACTGTGGCGATTCTGCAGCTGAACCAGCCTTTCCATATAGGCAATGTCCTTTGGCTCGATAGAAAAAGCAAAATCCACCCAGTCTTCAGTGATATCCATTAATTCCGCCCGCGTCAGCTGGAGTACACGCTGGCGCGCTTTCAGCATCGCCCGGACGCCGTTAAGCTTGGGCTTCATGGTATCGATAAAGGTGCGGGTGGTTTGATAACCATCGCCCGGCTGAAACAGCCGATCCACCAGCCCACGCGTTTCAAACCATTCTGCGGTATGTGATTCGCCATCGCAAATCAGCTCTTCCGCCAGCTTCATGCCGGAACGGCGGGCCACCAGTGAATAGCCGCCCATGCCCGGAAAGAGGTTAAAAGCAATTTCCGGAAAGCCCATGCGAGCGGTGTCCTGCGCCAGGATAAAGTGGTGCGCCAGCGCGGCTTCGAAGCCGCCGCCCAAAGCGCTGCCTTCAATCATGGCAATCGTCACCGCGCCGGTATCAAATCCTCTTGCCGCCGCATGGATGCAATCCACGCAGGCGCGCGCATAGGCGCGCAGCGCTTCACGACGGCCGTTTTTGATGCAGTTTACAAAGAAGCCCAAATCGCCACCGGCGTTAAACATCGTCGGCACCAGCGAGCCTGTAACCCAGAAATCGATGGGTAAACCTGAACGCTGCGCGGCATAGCTGAGGTTCATGATCTCCTCAATCAACTCGTGATTGAAACTAGGTCGCGGCTGCGCCCGCAACATCATCCACAGGGTACGCCGTCCCTCTTCGTAATAAGCGGAGAGTTGCGTGGTTTGTCCAGCTTCGCTAAACAGCCTGCAGGTGGTCTGATTAATTACGGTCATATTCTCATCCTCTGTTTATAGGTACGCTTAAGCGCGCCACAAGCGTAATGCAGAGTGCGAGAAGGCTGAACTTTCGTTTGATTTAACAGATAAATTCTTACCCTTTTCCGCTCTTTTAGATGAAAAAAGCGGAGTTAATCGCTGCTTTTTACGGCAGCGATACTCAGGCAGAAATTAAGTTATTTTTTCTGATTAAATTACTTTGTCTGACCATACCAGGCATTGCTGCCGTGTTTGCGCAGATAGTGGCAGTCCAGCAGCGGCTGCTGGATGGCGGGCAGCGAAGGAGTTAACAACTGGCTATAAATGCCCATACAGGCAACTTCTTCCAGCACCACGGCGGCATGGACGGCCTTTTCCGGCGTTTTTCCCCAGCAAAACGGGCCGTGAGAGTTGACCAGCACGGCAGGAACCGCCAGCGGATCCAGATCCTTCTGCCGGAAAGTTTCGATAATCACCTGGCCTGTTTCCCACTCATAGCGGGAACCTATTTCTTCCGCCGTCATCTGGCGGCTACAGGGAATGGCACCATAGAAGTCATCGGCATGCGTGGTACCCCAGGCAGGGATCTCTTTTCCGGCCTGCGCCCAGATAGTGGCATGACGGGAGTGCGTATGGACAATGCTACCTACTTCCGGCCAGGCAAGATAAAGCGCGCGATGCGTGTCAGTATCCGAAGATGGCCGCATGGCACCTTCCCGCACCTCGCCGCTGTGCAGATCGACCACCACCATATCTTCCAGCTTCATTGCTTCGTAACTGACGCCGGAGGGTTTGATCACCATCAGGTTCTGTTCCCGATCGACGGCGCTTACGTTGCCCCAGGTAAAGACCACCAGCCCGTGGCGCGGCAGCGCCAGGTTAGCTTCAAGCACCTGTTGTTTCAATTGTTCCAGCATTTGGTTTCTCCCGCTTTTTCCCCATTGTCCCCGCAGACCTGCTATCCGGGTATGGAGGCAATCGCTGGATGCGTGGCAGAAAATAGCTGGGTCGCGCCGGAAACGGCAGGAAATTAAGATTTTTTACCTGTGAAGCGCATCGACTATGCTTAGAATACGTGCCAGCAATACCTTTACAGAAATAAGTCTGAAACTTAACAAATGTGTAAGTATTGCTTCACGAGCGGGCGGGCAAAAGCGCGCTAGCGCCGTGTCAAATTCGTGAGATAAACCGCTAAGAAATGGACGCTATCCGGACTGTGAGTCCGGTTCGTCACTATACTTATAACGTAATTCCTGCAGCAGCAATGATGGAGAAGTGACTATGTCAGTAACAATTAAACGTATTACCGCTGGCCTGCTGGCCGCCACTCTGGTGCTTTCGTTGAGCGGATGCTCACACTGGTCGAAACGCGATCGCAATACCGCCATCGGCGCGGGCGCGGGCGCTATCGGCGGCTCGATTCTTTCTGACGGCAGCGGTCTGGGCACCGTCGGCGGCGCCGCAGTTGGCGGTATTATCGGCCATCAGATTAGCCGCTAATCCGCAGTCTGAAATATAAGGCCGCGCCAGACGCGGCCTTTTGTATTTAGCCGCCCGCCAGCTTAACTTTCATGCCTTTAGCTTCCAGCAGCGTTTTCAACAGGTCGCGCTTGTCGCCCTGAATCTCAATCACGCCCTCTTTCACCGCGCCGCCGCAGCCGCATTTTTTCTTCAGCTCGGCCGCCAGCTTTTCCAGCTCCGCATCAGGAAGATCCACGCCGGTGACCAGACAGACGCCCTTGCCTTTACGGCCGCTGGTCTGGCGCTGGATACGTACGATGCCGTCGCCTTTCGGCCTCTGCGGCGCCGCTTTAGGTTCATCGATGCGCCCGGTTTCGGTGGAGTAAACCAAACGGCTGTTGTTATCCGCCATTACGCCTCCTGTAACGATGCGAGAATGTTGTTAAGCGCTGCTGCCGGATCGGCGGCCTGGGTAACAGGACGGCCAATCACCATATAGTCAACACCTGCCTGCTGCGCCTGTTGTGGCGTCATAATACGGCGCTGATCGCCTGCGGCGGCGCCTTCCGGACGGATGCCCGGCGTCACCAGCCTGAACTCGCTGCCCAGCGCCTGCTTAAAGCGGGCCGCTTCCTGCGCGGAGCAAACAACGCCGTTCAGGCCGCACTGCTGCGTCAGGCGCGCCAGGCGCTCCGCATGATCGGCAGGCGACAGCTCGATGCCGATGCCGCGCAAATCTTCTGCTTCCATGCTGGTCAGCACGGTAACGGCGATCAGCAGCGGCGCATCTTTGCCAAAGGGCAACAGTGCTTCACGAGCGGCAGTCATCATACGCGCTCCGCCGCTGGCATGAACGTTGACCATCCAGACGCCAAGATCCGCCGCCGCCGCTACGGCATGTGCAGTGGTATTCGGAATGTCGTGGAATTTCAGGTCAAGAAACACCTCAAAGCCGCGCTGCTGCAGATCCCGCACCAGCTGCGGGCCAAACAGCGTAAACATCTCTTTGCCAACCTTGAGGCGGCAGCTGCGCGGATCGATACGGTCGACAAATGCCATGGCGCTGGCGTGGTTAGCGTAGTCCAGCGCCACCAGGATCCGGGGGCCGTGAGGTGATTGCATGTTAAAACCCTCTGAAATAGCGCACCGCAAGGTGCAGGAGATAAACGGCAAGCATTCTACCTGCGACACGGTTGAATTCACAGTTTAGCGGCGAGTTTCTCTTTTTCCTGCTAAGCCGCCGCTGAAATCGCCGGTTTAGTACTGCTTTATTAGTATGTTGTAACTATTGAGGTCTTTAAAAAAATCCGGCGCTGCCACGCAGTCCGGACTCTTGTTATTGGCCGTCAAGGCCGCGAATTGGCTTCACTGACGACCAGGCGCGGCAGGAAGGACAGTGCCAGTAGAGCGCGTGCGCGGTGAATCCGCACTTCTGGCAGCGATAGCGCGGCTTGGTGCGGATCTGCTCGCCAACCATATCCCGCAGCACCATCAGGCTCTCTTTAGCCCTGCCGTCTTCCGCTTCATGCAGGTGGTAGTCCATCAGCCGATGAAAAACCCGCATGGTTGGATGACGCTGTAGCTGGCGATTGATATAAATTTGCGCAACCTCGCCTCCTTCGTCTTTTTCTATAACGTCGGAAAGGTAAAGCTCGGCCGCTGCGCCGGTGTTTTCTTCCACGCAGCGCTTAAGGTAACTTGCCCAGGCTTCCGGCTGCTGCAGCTGTTGGTAGCAGGTTTCGAGCATTTCCAGCGTTTCGCTGACCAGCTCTTTATCCTGCTCGATAACCCGTTGCAGAAAGCCGACCGCTTTGGCGTAGTCGCCTTTCGCCATATGGATGCGGCCCATCATTATCGAGACGCGGGCGCTCTGCCGGTCTGCCGATTCGCCTTTTTTCAGCAGGCCCATAGCGCGATCCAGATCGTCGCTGCCCATTGCCTGCAGCGCCAGCTCGCAGTAGAAGTGTGCTATTTCCATGCGCTGCTTCTCTTTGCCCAGCTTGACCAGCCGCTCAGCGACTTCAATCGCTTTTGGCCAGTCGCTGGTTGCCTGGTGGATCAGCAGCAGCTGCTGCAGCGCGCCGACGCGAAAATCCGTTTCGTCGGTAAGCTGGCTGAACATCTCTTCTGCGCGGTCATAAAAACCGGCCGCCATGTAGTCCCGCCCTAACTGCTGCACGGCCAGCAGGCGCTGATCGTAAGTGAGCGAAGCGCTTTCCATCAGCGCCTGATGAATACGAATTGCGCGATCGACCTCGCCACGGGAACGAAACAGGTTGCCCAGCGTCAGGTGCGCCTCCACCGTGCCGCTGTCTTCTTTCAGCATATCCAGGAAAAGATCGACGGCTTTATCCTGCTGATTAGAAAGCAGGAAGTTGACGCCAGCAACGTAATCGCGCGACAGGCGGCTCGCTTCCTGTTGTTTGTCCTGCTGCGCGCTTCTGCGTCCCATATACCATCCATAGGCAGCGGCAACGGGCAGCAACAGAAACAGCAGTTCTAACATAGAGTGTTATTCCTTGACGGCAGGCGGAGCCGCCGCTTCTTCTGCCTGTCCCAGCTGCTGCTGAAGACGTTTCAGTTTACGCTGTGAGTTAGCCAGCGCAACGCGAAGACGCAGCCAGAACAGACCGCAAATCGCCCAGCCGATCAAAAAGCCTGCGGCGAACAGCGTAGCCAGCAGCGTTGAGACGCGGTATTGCCCCTGAGCCAGCAGGTAGTTAAAGGTGACAACCTGATCGTTATGCGCTCCGAGCGTGATGGAGACAATAAAGATCACTAAAACCAGTAAAAAAATCAGCAAGTATTTCACAGTCCGTCCCGTAGTCTGGTGATAACCAGATGAATTATGCCAAAAAAATAGCCCTGTTGCTTGCCTGATGCGCTTCGCCCGCATGAAATGCCCGCGCTAACTTCAGGTTATGGGGGCAAACGGCGGCAACGCAATCACTCTTGCTGCCGTTCGCTTATTTCCTGCTCTTCTTCCGGCGGCACGGTCAGCGGCCCGCTGTAACGCTGCACCAGCCAGGTCGCGAGGGTCACCAGCAGCCAGCTTATCAGTGTGGAAGTAATCAGATCCCGCGGCCAGTGCATGCCCAGCACCAGGCGACTGGCCATTACGCCAACAGCCCAGGCCGTGAGTACGATTAGCGTGACGATGCGACGACGCGGCCAGAGCAAGCCTATGCCCAGCAGCGCCCAGCTAGCAGCAAACATAGTATGGCCGGAGGGGAAAGCATAGCCGGTTTCAAATTCCCAGTGCGCTTTCAGCCAGTCCGGAAGACGCGGATCTTCTGCTATCGCCTCGCGTACTATCAGGCTGCGCTGCTTGCGGCTCTGCTCGTAAAAATGTTGTTCATTCAGCCCGTGATTTTGTTCCAGCCACAGTACGTAAGGGCGCGGCTCGCGAACCTGATCTTTGATAAAGGATTTAGTGTATTGCCCGAGCAGGATCGCCGATATCAAAATCAGTAACAGAATTAGCGCTGGCTTAAGGCGATAGCGCAGGCACCAGAGAAACCAGGCGCAAAGAATAGCGCTGGTCAGCGTGCCCCAGGGACTGGTAACGGTTTCGGTCAGCCAGAACAGTAGCTGATGACCGACACCGGTTTCGCCCGGCTGCCATCGCCAGCCGGTAAGCAATACGCCAACGGGCATAATTAACAGCAGCAAGGCACCTACTGTGGTGCGTTTGACTATCTCAAACATGACTCTCCCTGGCGCGCAGCGCGGCTTATTAACGTTTTTTTGATGACAACATGATAAAAAATAATAACATACTGATTGAGATGGCGTTAATTGTGCGGTATTAAAACAATCGCTCGAAGAGGTTAACCGTCCGCAGCCCAATTGTGGCAAAATGGCTGGATTAAATGGTGTCAGCTTGCTGACGGCGCAATAACCAGCGCAGCCCCTGATGTATCTGGAGAGTCACATGCAGCTTAAACGGGTAGCAGAAGCCAAACTGCCCACGCCATGGGGAGATTTCCTTATGGTTGGTTTTGAAGAAATCGCGACCGGTCACGACCACGTGGCGCTGGTTTATGGTGATATTACGGACAGCGAAGCGGTGCTGGCGCGCGTGCATTCGGAGTGCCTGACGGGCGATGCCCTGTTCAGCCTGCGCTGTGACTGCGGCTTTCAGCTGGAAGCCGCGCTGAATCATATTGCCGAGGAAGGGCGCGGCGTGCTGCTCTATCATCGTCAGGAAGGCCGCAATATCGGCCTGCTGAACAAAATCCGCGCCTATGCGCTGCAGGATAAGGGCTTTGATACGGTAGAGGCTAACCATCAGCTTGGTTTCGCCGCCGATGAGCGAGACTTCACGCTGTGTGCCGATATGTTTAAGCTGCTGGGCGTTAACGAAGTGCGTTTGTTAACCAATAATCCGCGTAAGGTAGAGATCCTCAGCGAAGCGGGGATTAATATCGTGGAGCGCGTGCCGCTGATCGTGGGCCGTAATCCGGAAAACGCGCACTATCTGGATACCAAGGCCGAGAAAATGGGCCATCTGCTGTCGAAAGAGTAAGCAGGATAAACGGGACTTAGCGTCCCGTTTTTGCTTTCAGTTTCTACATCAGCACGATGCCGAACCGCCGCAGCACGCCAGCGCTCCCGCATTCTCTACCGCTTAAAGCGCACTGCCGTACAGGCAGCTTAGAAAAGCAACCAATAGCACAATGCCCCTGAAAGGGGCATTGTAAGAACAATAATCAGAAGCAGTGTTCGGCTAGCTTGTCACCAGCATATTACGGATCACATAGTGCAGGATGCCGTCGTTGCGGTAGTAGGTCAGCTCATTGCCCGTATCGATACGGCAGCGCGTTTGCAATACAACCTGACTACCGTCCACGCGCGTTAAGGTTACCTGCACCGTGCCGCCGGGTTTCAGCTGATTTAAATTTTCTACATCAATTAACTCATCGCCGGTCAGTTCCAACGTTTTACGCGTCACGCCCTGCGGGAATTCCAGCGGCAGAATGCCCATGCCGATCAGATTTGAGCGGTGAATACGCTCGAATGATTCGGCAATTACGACCCGTACGCCAAGCAGCCTTGGGCCTTTTGCCGCCCAGTCGCGGCTGGATCCTGAGCCATATTCCTTGCCCGCGATCACCGCCAGCGGTGTGCCCTGCTGCTGATACTTCATAGCTGCATCATAGATAGCCAGCTGCTCATCGCCCGGCACAAAGCGAGTAATGCCGCCTTCCACGCCCGGCACCATCTCATTACGGATACGGATATTGGCGAAGGTGCCGCGCATCATTACTTCATGGTTGCCGCGACGCGATCCATAGGAGTTAAAGTCCCCTCGCTCTACGCCGTGAGAAAGCAGATAGCGCCCCGCTGGGCTTTCCGCTTTAATGCTGCCCGCTGGCGAGATATGGTCAGTGGTCACCGAATCGCCAAGCATCGCCAGAACCCTGGCGCCTTTGATATCGACAACCGGCTTAGGTTCTTTTTCCATATCATCAAAGAACGGCGAAAGGCGGATATAGGTAGACCCCTCGTCCCAGTCGTAGGTAGCGGCTTCGCTGACGCTGATTGCCTGCCAGTCCGGCGTGCCTTCGAAAACCTCCGCATACTCTTTATGGAACATATCGGTGGAAACCAGCTGGACTGCTTCCGCTATCGCTTCCGGCGATGGCCAGATATCTTTCAGGTATACGGGTTTGCCTGTTTTATCGTTACCAAGCGGATCCGTCGCCAGATTGATATTCATATTACCAGCCAGCGCATAGGCTACCACCAGCGGCGGCGAGGCCAGCCAGTTGGTTTTAACATAAGGATGGATACGGCCTTCAAAGTTGCGGTTGCCGGACAGTACTGCGCCTACGGTCAGATCGCCCTTTTTGATTGCGCCTTCGATTTCATCCGGCAGCGGCCCGGAGTTACCGATGCAGGTCGTGCAGCCATAGCCGACCAGGTTAAAACCCAGTTTGTCGAGATAAGGCGTCAGCCGCGCCGCAGCCAGATAATCGGAAACCACTTTTGAGCCCGGAGCCAGCGAGGCTTTCACCCACGGCTTGCGATCCAGCCCAAGCGTTACTGCGTTCTTCGCCAGCAGGCCCGCCGCCATTAATATGCTGGCATTAGAGGTGTTGGTACAGGAAGTAATAGCGGAAATCACTACCGCACCATCCTCTAACTCATGTTCCTGCCCTGTTGCACTGTCACTATAGCTGACCGGTTTATGCTGCTTCTGCGCCTGATTGACTTCGAGCTCGTTACTGGCCTGGAAGGCCTGTGGCACTTCGTCCAGCGACACGCGATCCTGGGGACGTTTTGGGCCCGCCACGCTGGCCTCGACGGTGCCCATATCCAGCGCCAGTGAACTGGTGAAAACAGGCTCATCGCCAGGATTGCGCCACAACCCCTGCGCTTTGGCGTAGGCTTCCACCAGGGCTACCTGCTCAGTGCTGCGACCGGTGAGTTTCATATAGCCTACAGTCACTTCATCCAGTGGAAAGAAGCCGCAGGTTGCACCATATTCCGGCGCCATATTGGCAATAGTTGCGCGGTCGGCCAGCGGCAAATCGTCCAGACCATCGCCATAAAATTCGACAAATTTACCTACCACACCGTGTTTGCGCAGCATTTGGGTAACGGTCAGTACCAAATCCGTAGCGGTAATGCCGGGATTAAGCTTGCCGGTTAGCTTGAAACCGACCACGTCCGGGATCAGCATGGAAACCGGCTGGCCCAGCATAGCCGCTTCGGCTTCGATGCCGCCTACGCCCCATCCCAGCACGCCCAGGGCGTTAATCATAGTGGTATGTGAGTCCGTACCGACCAGCGTATCAGGATAAGCAATCTCTTCGCCGTCCAGATTTTCATGCCAGACGGCCTGGCCCAGGTATTCCAGGTTAACCTGATGACAGATGCCGGTGCCAGGCGGCACCACGCTGAATTTATTAAATGCTTTTTGTCCCCAGCGCAGAAATACATAGCGTTCGTGGTTGCGCTCCATTTCCAGCCGCACATTTTCTTCGAAGGCGTCATCATCGCCGAAACGGTCAACGGTAACGGAGTGGTCGATAACTAAATCCACCGGAGAAAGTGGATTAACTTTAGCTACATCGCCCCCCAGTCGCTTCACGGCTTCGCGCATGGCGGCCAAATCCACTACGGCTGGCACGCCGGTAAAATCCTGCATCAATACGCGGGCTGGCCGATAGGCAATCTCGCGATCGGCGTGCGCCTGCTTAAGCCAGCCGGCCAGCGCGCTGATATCTTCAGCGGTGACAGAATCGCCATCCTGCCAGCGCAGCAGGTTTTCAAGCAGAACTTTCAGGGATTTAGGCAGGCGGGAGAGATCGCCAAGCTGTTCGGCAGCTTTAGGCAGGCTGTAATAGTGATAACGTTGACCTTTTACTTCCAGCGCGTCTTTTGTTATGTCTCGTAGGGTAGACGACATGACTCCTCCTTTGTTTATCTTTTCATAACCTGAGTAAGTGCAGGGTTTGATTTAAAGATAGTACAAAGTAAGCGTAACGTTTTGATAACATCGAACCTGTTGTCGCGGGTAGCGCCCAATAAAAAACGCCCCGCTGATTGCTCAGCGAGGCGTTGTTAATTTGTATGCACTCTTAGTGCATTACCATGCCAATCCAGAGAAGACTGGCCCAGAATAAGGCTGAAAACGTCCAGGCACTGAACCACGTCATTTGAGTTAAATTCATTCTCGCCCTCTCTCAGGTCTTTACGACCAAAACGTATTACCTCAAAACCTCCCGCTTCAGCGAGCAGGTTTTACCGTTTAATGCTGACTTGCCAATGGCGGGCCGCAGCTTGCCCCCGACCAGAAATAGATGGCCTGTTAAATAAAGTTAATATTTATAATTGTCATGGTTAAAAAAGGTAACGGAAATAAGCGTAAGCCTTAAGCTTTATTACTTTTGTCCGACATAAAATTAATGAAGTTGCGTTGCGTTTCGCTCAGGCCCCAGCTTTCCGGGATAACAACTTCTCTCGCCTTGCTTTTACAATCCACTTTCTTCAGTTTGCCAGCTTGCTGTGTTTTTTGATTCAAATACTGCAGGTACATCGTTACCCCCATATATGCCAAATCACGACTGCAACAGCTCCCCAAAACAGCGCTGAACCGGCGAATACCGCTAACCAGGCTTTGCGTCTCAGATTGCCGTTACGCTGAACCTTTAAAGCTTTGTGACCGAAATCGGTTTCTACAGTAAGTCTGCTAGCCATAGTTTTTGATAATCACTCTCATTAAAACGATTGTTTTGAGCAATCAGAAATTAGGAGGAATCCTAAACATTTTATGGCGCGAAATCCAGCTATTTTTATTATGCAGAACGATTAATAGTATTCATTAAAGTTTATGAAACTTGTCGATCTGACTTAACCAAAACTTTTTCAGTCTGTTAGACCTTAAGCCAAATTAGCTGGCACAGCCCGCTTTTCCGCACCATTGATAAATCAGCATTTATTAACATCCTCCCATTTGTTGCGGCCTCGCCGCGCTCTGATAATCAGAGTATGAGAATCATCCTGGAGGTGCGCAAAGTTGCCCGCTGAAAAATGTGTACTGTTTCGCATTTAATGAATAACAATGGAAAAACATGTGATGAATGCGTCATTTACGAAAAAGAATAAAAAGATTTTATCAATCGCAATAACAGGCAGGGCCAATGATAATCGCAGAGCCGCGCGGCGGCTCTGTTAGCGGGATAGTAAAGAGAGGAATTATTTAGCCGGTAATTTAATATCTTTAAACATTGCTTCGATATCCTCATTCGAGCGCAGGCCGACAGCGGTGTCCACGACGTCACGGGTCAAATGGGGTGCAAAACGTTGTATAAAATCGTACATATAGCTACGCAGGAAGGTGCTGCGGCGGAAACCAATTTTCGTGGTGCTGTAGGTAAAGACATCCGTGGCTTCGATTCTGACCAAATCCGGGTCGGAAACCGGGTCTACCGCCATGCTGGCAATCACGCCCACGCCCAGTCCAAGCCGTACATAGGTTTTAATCACATCGGCATCCGTGGCGGTAAACACGATACGTGGCGCAAGACCTGCGCGGTTGAAGGCCGTATCCAGCTCTGAACGCCCGGTAAAGCCAAAGGTGTAAGTCACCAGCGGGTATTCCGCCAGTTCTTCGATAGAGACTTTTTCTTTACCTGCCAGCGGATGATCCGGCGTGACCACTATCGCACGGTTCCAGTGGTAGCAGGGCAGCATAACCAGGTCATCGTAAAGATGCAGCGCTTCTGTCGCTATTGCAAAATCCGCGTTGCCTTTGGATACCGCCTCCGCTATTTGCGTTGGCGAGCCCTGGTGCATATGCAGAGAAACGCGCGGATAACGCTCGATAAAGCCTTTGATCACGTTCGGCAGCGCATAGCGCGCCTGAGTGTGGGTGGTAGCAACGTAAAGCGAGCCCTTATCCGGCCAGGTATGCTCGCCCGCCACCGATTTTATTGCTTCTACTTTCGACAGCACCTCTCGGGCGATGCGGATAATTTCCTGACCGGCGGGCGTTACCTGAGTCAGGTGCTTACCGCTGCGGGCGAAAATCTGGATGCCCAGTTCGTCTTCCAGCATACGAACCTGTTTACTGATCCCGGGTTGCGAAGTGTAAAGGCCCTCGGCCGTCGAGGAGACGTTAAGGTTGTGATTTACCACTTCAACGATATAACGCAGCTGCTGCAATTTCATAGTTGATCCGTCCAGTTTGGCGCCGCGCGCCGACAGCCCGTGCAAACAAACGCACAGCTTGTTGGCCTAATGCGATTTTATAATAAGGAAAGGTATATCTATAACAATCATACCAAAGCTGGTTGGAATGTATATGCGGGGAGAGAAAAAACGGGCCGACGGCTGTCGGCCCGGAGTACTATTTTTTACCGGCTTTGGCGGCCGCTTTTTCGGTTACCTGCCATTCGCCGTCGACGTAAAACGCCGTCCAGCCCGTGGCTTTGCCTTCTTTTTCGGTACTGACGTACTGCTGTTTGGTTTTGCGGCTAAAACGCACTACCGTTTTATTGCCTTCTTCATCAGCAACCGGGGCATCGGCCAGATAGCGCAGTTTTTCTGGCAGACGATCGCGGAAGCGCTGCAGCTCTTCCACCAGCGGCGCACGCGTTTCCCTTGATTTCGGGAAGGTGTTGGCCGCCAGGAAGACGCCTGCCGCACCGTCGCGCAGCACAAAATAAGCATCCGACTTTTCGCAGGGCAGTTCTGGCAGCGGCACCGGATCTTCTTTCGGTGGCGCCACATCGCCATTACGCAGGATCTTACGGGTGTTTTTACACTCGTCGTTGGTACAGGCCATGTATTTCCCAAAGCGCCCCATTTTCAGGTGCATTTCGGAACCACACTTTTCGCACTCTACAATCGGGCCATCATAGCCTTTGATGCGGAACTCGCCCTGCTCGATTTCGTAGCCGTCACAGCTCGGATTGTTACCACAGACATGCAGCTTACGCTGATTGTCGATCAGGTAGCTGTCCATTGCTGTGCCGCATTTTGCGCAGCGGCGGCGTGCGCGCAGCGCGTTGGTTTCCGCATCTTCCCCTTCGAGAATATTCAGTACTTCATTCTCAGGGATCAGATTGATGGTTTGCTTGCAGCGCTCTTTCGGCGGCAGCGCGTAGCCTGAACAGCCCAGGAAGACGCCAGTGCTGGCGGTACGAATGCCCATCTTGCGGCCGCAGGTCGGGCAGTCGATCGAGGTCAGCACCATCTGGTTAGGCTGCATGCCGCCCTCTTCCGGATCTTTGTCTGCCTTTTCCAGCTGCTGGCTGAAATCTGCGAAGAACTTATCCAGTACACCTTTCCACTGCGCTTCGTTGTTGGCGACCTGATCCAGGCTGTTTTCCATGTGCGCGGTGAAATCGTAGTTCATCAGCTCGCGGAAATTCTCTTCCAGCCGATCGGTAACTATCTCGCCCATTTTCTCGGCATAGAAACGGCGGCTGTCCACCCGCACATAGCCGCGATCCTGGATAGTGGAGATAATCGACGCATAGGTGGAAGGACGACCGATGCCGCGCTTTTCCAGCTCGCGTACCAGCGAGGCTTCGCTAAAACGCGCCGGCGGTTTGGTAAAGTGCTGGCTTGGCTTAAGCTGCTGTAGCGCCAGCTCTTTGCCGACTTCTACCACTGGCAGCGTGCGGTCTTCGTCGCCTTTGCGCAGCGCGGGCATAACTTTTGTCCAGCCATCGAAGCGCAGCGTGCGGCCTTTCGCCTTGAGTTTGAAATCGCCAGCGGTCACGGTCAGCGTGGTGGAATCATACTGTGCCGGAACCATCTGGCAGGCAACGAACTGACGCCAGATCAGCTGATAGAGCTTTTGCGCATCGGCTTCCATATCTTTCAGCTGTTCGGCCTGCACCGCGACATCCGAAGGGCGGATCGCCTCGTGCGCTTCCTGCGAGTTATCTTTACTGGCGTAGGTATTGGCTGCTTTCGGCAGGTATTTTTCGCCGAATTCGTTCTCAATATAGCCGCGTACCATGCTCACCGCGTCCTGACTCAGGTTGGTAGAGTCGGTACGCATATAGGTGATATGACCCGCTTCATAGAGACGCTGCGCCATCATCATGGTTTTCTTCACGCCAAAGCCCAGACGGGTACTGGCCGCCTGCTGCAAAGTGGAAGTAATAAATGGCGCGCCGGGCTTGCTGCTGGTCGGCTTGTCCTCGCGGTCGGTGACCTGATAACGCGCTTTTTCCAGCAGGCTGACGGCAGCCTGAGTCTGTTCGCCGTTAACCGGGCGGAAAGGCTTGTCGTGCTGATGCGTGACTTCCATCGGCAGCAGCGTGCCTTCCGGCGTGTTCAAATCGGCATGCAGCTCCCAGTACTCTTCCGGCACGAAGGCTTTGATTTCGCGCTCGCGCTCAACTACCAGGCGTACGGCAACCGACTGGACGCGTCCGGCCGACAGTCCACGGGCGATTTTTTTCCACAGCAATGGCGAGACCATATAGCCCACCACGCGATCCATAAAACGGCGCGCCTGCTGGGCGTTAACCCGATCGATATTCAGTTCGCCCGGCTTTTCAAAAGCCTGACGAATCGCATTTTTGGTGATTTCGTTGAATACCACGCGGCTGAAGCGCGAATCATCGCCGCCGATCACTTCCCGCAGGTGCCAGGCTATGGCTTCCCCTTCGCGGTCAAGGTCGGTTGCCAGATAGACGTGGTCGGCATTTTCCGCCAGCGCCTTCAGCTCGGATACTACCTTCTCTTTGCCGGGAAGGATTTGATAGTTAGCTTCCCAGCCGTGGTAAGGATCGACGCCCATCCTGCTGACCAGCGCCGTTTTTTCGTCCTTCTTCACCTTTTTGGTGGTTTTACTGGTTGTAGAGTCAGCGCTCTTTTTAACTGTTGATCCACTGGTCGGCAAATCGCGGATATGACCGACGCTGGATTTCACCACGTAGTCGTTTCCGAGATATTTATTGATTGTTTTGGCTTTTGCCGGGGACTCAACTATTACGAGAGCTTTACCCATATTTACCTTTACCTGATTAAAACATCCGAGAGTAAATTGTGCCGAAAGCCTGGGGCAATCCAGCGCGTGATAACCTGCATGGCCGACGGCGAACCCCCGGCGCTTTCCCTGTTAACGCTTTCCGTCCAGAAAGCCAACTGGCTGATTAACGACACCTTTTACAACCTGTTAAGCGAATCACTAACAAAGCGTAAAGCCAGTTTTACGCCCGGAACCCGAAACGCCCACACTGTACCTGATAAAATCTGATACGCAACTTAATTAGCATCAGCTGTCGGATTACGCCAGCCGGACAGATAAAAGCGTGAGCGCCGCCAGATGCCTTTGAACATTGAGATTTTGCGGCAGCGCGGCGTAATATACCGCTCACTACCCCCTTCTATAAAGGAGAGCATTCTGTGAAGCAAACTCAGGCCATTGATAAAGCCAGCCTGCTGCAAAAAGCCAACGAGCTGATCGCCGCCCACGACGATTTTTTCCCGGGCCTGCAGGCTACCGATGTTGAGCAAAAAGGCGATGTGCTGGTGTTTCGCGGCGATTATTTTCTGGATGAGCAAGGTTTGCCGGGCAAGAAAAGCACGACGGTGTTTAACGTTTTTAAGTTTTTAGCCACTGAGCTGTCGCCGCTTTATCATTTAGAGGCGTAGCGCCCGCTGAGCGGGCGCTTTCGTCATTACAGCAGCGGTTTTTCGCCGCGCTGCCAGAGGCGCAGCAGCAGGCGTTCAATGCTGAGGCTGGCGCTCTGGGTGAAACGATCCATCATCTTTTTACGTTTCACATAGTGGACGGCGATGACTTCGCGATCTTTCATTTGGTCGATAATCAGATCGTCGCTGGTGCCAACGGCATCTATCAGCCCTTTTTCCAGCGCCTGAGTCCCGAACCAGTGCTCGCCTGTTGCCACGCTGTCGATATCCAGCGTTGGACGCATGCGATGAACGAACTCTTTGAACAACTGGTGTGTTTCGTTGAGATCTTCCCGGAATTTTTCGCGGCCCTGTTCGGTGTTTTCGCCGAACAGCGTCAGCGTCCGCTTGTATTCGCCAGCGGTATGTAATTCCACGTCAATCTCGTTGCGTTTTAGCAGGCGGTTGAAGTTAGGGATCTGCGCGACGACACCAATTGAACCAATGATTGAAAATGGCGCTGCCACAATGCGATCGGCCACGCAGGCCATCATGTAACCGCCGCTGGCGGCTACTTTATCTACCGCTACGGTCAGGCGAATATTTTTATCGCGCAGGCGCTGGAGCTGGGAAGATGCCAGCCCGTAACCGTGCACTACGCCGCCGGGGCTTTCCAGGCGCAGCAGTACTTCATCCTGAGGTCTGGCTACGGTCATCACCGCTGAAATTTCTTCGCGCAGCGAAGCGACTTCATGGGCGTCCATGCTGCCTTTGAAATCCATTACGTAAAGCGTAGGCTTGCTTTCAGCGGGTTTGATCCCCTGTTTGGCCTCGGCTTTGGCGTTTTTCGCCTGCTGTTTTTCTTTTTTCTTCTGCTCTTTGTGCCAGCGCTTTTTGTCCTGCGGCTTCATGCTTGCCAGCGCCATTTCATCCTTTATATCCTGGTATGCTTCATTGAGCCGCGTCAGGCGCAGCTGGCCATCCTGGCTGCGTTTACGTACGGCCAGGTGGGTGATCAGAATAGCGATGGCCGCAATCGCCACGACCACTGTGACCGTCTTGGCCAGAAAAAGCCCATAATAAGAGAGTAGTTCCACGCATTCCGCCTTGTTTAACATCCAATTAAATCAGTGACTAGTGTAGCTGAGTCAGCGACCGGCGTCGCCCGGATCCGTTTTAAGACGGCCGTGCCGCGCAAAGACCAGGCATAAAAGCGTCTGGCGGTTGCGGTCCGGGCAGCAGCAGCGGTACCCTGTAGCCTTTCGCACTAAGAATCGCCAGAGGCTCATCAATGGATTATCAACCTGCCAGCAACTTGCTGAACGACCGCATTATTCTTGTTACCGGCGCCAGCGACGGTATTGGCCGCGAAGCCGCTGTGACCTATGCCCGCCATGGCGCGCAGGTTATTTTGCTGGGCCGTAACGTGCAGAAACTGCAAACCGTAGCGGATGAGATAGCCGCCAGCGGCAAAGCCGCCCCGCTATTTTTTACGCTGGATTTGGACAGCGCCACGCCGGAAGCCTGCCACCAGCTGGCGGATAAGCTCTCCGGCCAGATTGACCGGCTGGATGGCGTGCTGCATAACGCCGGGCTGCTGGGTGACGTGGTGCCAATGGCGCAGCAGGATCCCGCTGTCTGGCAGCAGGTGATGCGCGTTAACGTCGATGCCACCTTTTTCCTGACTCAGGCGCTGCTGCCGCTGCTGCTGAAATCGCCAAACGGTTCCCTGGTCTTCACCTCCTCCAGCGTTGGCCGTCAGGGTCGCGCGGGCTGGGGCGCTTACTCCGTTTCTAAATTCGCTACCGAAGGTATGATGCAGGTGTTCGCCGAGGAGTATCGCGGGCAGCTACGTGTGAACTGCATTAATCCCGGCGGCACGCGTACCAAAATGCGCGCCAGCGCGTTTCCTGAGGAGAATGCCGATAAGCTGAAAACGCCTGCGGATATTATGCCAACCTACCTTTACGCAATGGGCGCAGACTGCCAGGAAACCGGCAAAAGTTTCGATGCCCAGCCGGGCCGCAAGCCCGGAGCGGCGGAGTAATGGGTAGCCACCAGCAGCGCCAGCAGAAACTGAAAGAAAAAGTCGAGGCGCGCATCGCTGCCGCGACCGAAACGCGCGGCATTGTGATGGTGTTCACCGGCAACGGCAAAGGAAAAACTACCGCTGCTTTCGGCACCGCCGCGCGTGCTGTCGGCCATCAGAAACGCGTGGGCGTGATCCAGTTTATTAAAGGCGAATGGCCTAACGGCGAGCGTAATTTACTGGAACCGCACGGCGTAGAGTTTCAGGTGATGGCGACCGGCTTTACCTGGGATACGCAAAATCGCGAAACCGATACGGCGGCCTGCCTGGAAGTCTGGCAGCACGGCAAACGCATGCTGGCCGATCCGACGCTGGATCTGGTGGTAATGGATGAACTGACTTATATGGTGAGCTTTGACTATTTGCCGCTGGAGGAAGTTATCGCTGCGCTGGGTAATCGCCCGCCTCATCAAAGCGTGATTATCACCGGCCGAGGCTGTCATCGCGAGCTGCTGGCGCTGGCGGATACCGTAACTGAGATGCGTCCGGTGAAGCACGCTTTCGATGCAGGCATCCAGGCGCAGCAAGGTATTGACTGGTAACTGCGCATAAAAAAGGGCGAATCTCTTCGCCCTTTGAGACTGCTGACAAAGCTAAAAAAGCCTAAGTGAACATCAGTTTTTTTATAGCAACTCCGCAGCTTGATAGCGGCAGAGGCTGAGCGGATAAACGGACCGTTTGGCGCATGGACGCGCCAACCGAGCCTACATGGAAGTATTTACGGCGTGTCCGTGTTCCGATCTGCCTCTGCTGCTCTGTCACTGATTTAAACGCGACCTGGGGTTTGTCATCAACCTCAAAGGGCGAATCTCTTCGCCCTTTTTGCTTAACGCTTGCTGGCCGGGCGGCGATTGCCGCTGACCTGAGTGTGGCGCTTCACGGCGCGACGGATCTGGTTAGCCTTGGTGCGGCGGCGATCTTTCTCCAGCGCTACCTTGCTGGTGGTTTCTGGCGGCAGACCGACCAGCTCGCGCAGGTAGTTAGTTGGCGCCAGCTCCAGCTCCGTCCAGCCGCCGCGCGGCAGCCCTTTCGGCAGCGTGATGTCGCCGTAGCGGGTACGGATCAGGCGGCTGACCTGCACACCTACGGATTCCCACAGGCGGCGCACTTCGCGGTTGCGGCCTTCGGTCAGCGTGACGCTGTACCACTGGTTGATGCCTTCGCCGCCGGTAAATTTCAGCGTTTTGAACGATGCCGGGCCATCCTCCAGCTGCACACCGCGGCTCAGCTGCTTCAGCTTCTCGTCGTCTACCTGACCAAAGACGCGTACAGCGTATTCCCTCTCGACTTCGCGGCTTGGGTGCATCAGGCGGTTAGCCAGCTCGCCATCGGTGGTGAACAGCAGCAGGCCGCAGGTGTTAACATCCAGACGCCCTACGGCGATCCAGCGCGCACCGCGCAATTTTGGCAGACGGTCGAATACGGTAGGACGGCCTTCAGGATCGTTACGGGTACAGAGTTCGCCTTCCGGCTTATAATAAGCCAGCACGCGGCATACTTCGGTGGTGGATTCCGCGATGGAAACCAGATGGCCA
Source organism: Pantoea sp. sgz302252 (assembly GCF_042610525.1). Lineage (GTDB taxonomy): Bacteria > Pseudomonadota > Gammaproteobacteria > Enterobacterales > Enterobacteriaceae > Erwinia. The sequence continues at coordinate 345,625 of NZ_JBHDVM010000001.1, read as the reverse complement.
TCGATACGGATTTTCAGTGCTTTGCTCGGCTCTACGCGGTCGCCCAGCGTGGCCAGTTTGCCGTCCACGCTGACGCGTCCGGCAGAAATCATGGTTTCAATTTCGCGGCGGGAACCGTGCCCGGCGCGCGCTAAGACTTTCTGTAATTTTTCGCTCATGGCGCTGCCTCTTTGTCGCCTTCCCAGGCGTCATCAGATGAATAGGTGCCGCTACTCAGGAGGCAAGGTTTTTTTACGGTAGATGGCCCGTAACGCTCGCCTCATTTTCAGGGGAAGCGCATTCTACACTAAGTTATCGGCTATTGATAACGCTACCGGCCTGTCCGAACGGGAAAAAACCGCGGAGGTATCGTGCCGTGCTTTACCCTCATCGCCGTTAATCCCGCTAATCATTTTATTGATTGCTTTTGCTTACCTAATCGCTTTCCCTAAGCCAATTTAATTCACGCTTCTCAGAACATGATTAAGGCAAATGTTATTACCCTGTTAATAATTAGCCAGCTATATTAAGCGAAATTAAAGCTCGGGTAATTTCTGCCGATACTGCGCCGCTACCGAAAATAATCCAAAATAAAGCCAAATTTTTTCGCTGCGCAGAAGTTGAATCCTTTAAGCAAAATGTTTTCTGGATGTTAAAACCAGCTTTTACCATTATACCAGTGCTTAAAGCTGACTTAACACAAACCATACAAATAACAGCTAAACAGAGCGTTAAATAAGCAGGTTATATTAGCACCAGATTGAGTTAGTTCTTCACGCTGACCACTTTCCTTATTTTCCCGCCTATATTTATTTGATCCATTAATAGGATTGTGTAGAATTCACCCAGGCCAAAGAGAGCCTGATATATGAACTGTTAAGCAGTCGTATTAAAATTTAAGTTAAGTAAAAAAACTATTTTGCAGTAAACATTAGTTTCAAAAAACAGGGGAGCCAGACTCCCTGAAAAACGCCGGTTTCGATCGGCATCGGCCTTGCACGTCGTCAGTTCTCACCAGGGATTTACTGACGTGCCCGAATAAGCGTGACTATTATGAAAAAAATAATGCCCCTGGCGGCGTTGGCTTTGCTGACGCTGACCGGCTGCTCTGTAGGCAAATATGAGTACAGCAGCGAAGCCCTGAAACGTGTCGATATGAACTTTACCGGCATCCCTACCGTGCTTGGCGTTGGCTCGCTGGGCACCAGCATTCCGATTACGCCAGAGTACAGCCTGACAGCCGCTCACGTGGCGAAGCTCTCGGTACAGCGCGTTAAGGCCTATCATCCTTACTGCGATCTGGCAATTATCTACCATAAAAACGACATAAAAACCCTGCCGAAATTCCGCGAAGGCGAAATCGGCGCGCCGGTTAAAATGTATGGCTACAGCTTTATTACCGCGATGCCGGTGGAATCTTCCGGCGTGAATCTGGCGCTAACCGGTATTCGCAACGAGTGGAATAAGCGTCCCTGCGTGGCGATGGCTTCTAACGCGGGCGTAGTGAAAGGCATGTCGGGCGGTGCGGTTTATAACAAAGACGATACTATCGGCGGCGTTATTGTCGGTTTTACCAATGAAATTAAACGCCATAAAGCTGGCGGCCCGCTGAAAGATGTTTCGCTTTATATTCCTTATGAAGACTTCAAGGATTGGTTACAGAAAACCACTTCTTAAGGAAAGCTTAATTTTACCTTAAGCCCCAGTGATGAACTAATGCTTATTTTATTAATGGCTCGCCTGCTGACCGGCGAGCCGCGCATTATTCAGAGAAAAGGCTTCACGTCGCCTGCGCCTTCGCGAATTACCTGTGGCGTATTTTCGGTCAGATCGATGACCGTGGTCGGCTGCTGTCCCAGATAGCCGCCATTCATGATTAAATCCACCTGTTTGCCTATTTCTTCCTGAATCGTTTCTGGATCCGATTCGGTAAAATCATTACCCGGCAGCATCAGCGAAGTCGACATTAAAGGTTCATTTAGCGCCTCCAGCAGCGCCAGCGCTACCGGGTTTGACGGCACGCGCAGGCCAATCGTTTTACGCTTGTCGTTCATCAGACGACGCGGTACCTCTTTGGTCGCCTTGAGAATAAACGTGTAATTACCCGGCGTATTATTTTTGATCAGGCGAAACGCGGTGTTGTCCACGTAAGCATAGGTAGAAAGCTCAGACAGATCGCGGCAAACCAGCGTAAAGTTATGATCGCTGTCCAACTGCCTGATGCGGCAGATGCGCTCCATGGCGTTTTTGTCTTCCAGCCGGCAGCCCAGCGCATAGCCGGAATCAGTGGGATAGACGATAACGGCGCCCTTGTTCAACAGCTCTACGGCCTGCTTGATCAGGCGCGGCTGGGGATTTTCCGGGTGTATATAAAAAAACTGACTCATTGTTAACCTCAACTCCGTCGCGCAGCGGGCGAACGGATTAAATTTCAGGGAAGCGCAGCCAGACGGCTTCCACGCCTGCCGGCAGCCATAATTTTTTTCCCAGCTCGATCCACGAACAGGGCTGATGAAAATCAGATCCCTGCGACGCGGCCAGCTGATAATCCTGCGCGTAACGTGCCAGCTGCGTCCGCTCGTTGGGCGCCTGCTGGCACTGTGCGACCTCCATCGCGTCGCCACCCTCTTCTTTAAAGTGGGCGATCAGACGCTTCAGCCATTTAGCGGAAAGCCCGTAGCGGCCCGGATGGGCCAGTACCGCGCGACCGCCAGAATGATGAATGGCATCAATAGCTTGTTTAATTGTACACCACTGTGGCGGCGCGTAGCCGGTTTTACCGCGCGCCAGATAATTTTTAAAAACCTGCGCCATATTATCGGCTTTGCCCTGCGCGATTAAAAAACGGGCGAAATGGCCGCGAGTGATGGCTCCGCCGTCGGCCAGCGCCAGCGCGCCCTCAAGCGCGCCGGGAATGCGCGCTTTTTCCAGCCTTTCAGCAATCAGCCGCGCTCGCTCCATACGGCGATCGCTCTGCTCCTGCAAAAACTGTGTCAGTACAGGATGCTGGTTGTCCACGCCCAGGCCGACAATATGAATTTCATGATTTTCCCATAGCGAAGAAACTTCCACGCCTGCGATAAGCCGTAAAGGCAACTGATGCTTTGCGATAGCCTCGCGGGCCGCTTCTATGCCATCCACCGAATCATGATCGGTGATAGCCAGCACGCCGACGCGGTGCTCAACGGCTCTGAGCACCAGCTCTTCCGGCGTTAGCAGGCCGTCTGAAGCGCGGGTATGGCTGTGCAAATCGTAGATGGGCCAGGGATTAAGCGGGGTTGCAGACAAAACGACTCCGGAAAACGCTAAAAAGGTCGCAGCATAATACGCGTTATCGGCGCCAGGTGAAAAAGAGTATTGACTTTTCAGTCA
>NZ_JBHDVM010000001.1:299325-342245 GCF_042610525.1 Pantoea sp. sgz302252 | reverse complement strand
ACACTGAGGTAGCGGAAAATGACAATCAAAATCACACTGAACGGCTGGTGGCGCACTTCTCCCTGATCGGGCGAAGGAGTCGTGCACGCAGCAGTCGCTGTAACGCTACCCAGGCCCGCCGCAAGCGGGCTTTTTTTTTAGCTGATATTTGAGAACTGACCTTATGCAAAATTTATCGACAGTGAAGTTAATTACCGGCGATGCGCCCTACCGCGAGGATCCGGCAGCGCTTTTTCACCAGCTTTGCGGTGCGCGTCCCGCTACGCTGCTGCTGGAATCCGCGGATATCGATAGCAAACGTAACCTGAAGAGCCTGCTGATTATCGACAGCGCACTGCGCATTAAAGCGCTGGGCGATACCGTAACCATTCAGGCGCTGTCGGAAAATGGCCGTGCGCTGCTGCCTGTGCTGGATGCCGCGCTACCCGATGCTGTCAGCAATACCGTTCGTCCCGATGGCCGTGAATTACGCTTTCCGCAGGAGAACGCCGTTCAGGATGAAGATAGCCGCCTGAAGACGCTGTCGGTATTCGACGCGCTGCGCCTGATCCCCCATCTGCTGAAAAGCCCGGTCGACGAGCGCGAAGCGATGCTACTTGGCGGCCTGTTCGCCTACGATTTGGTAGCTGGTTTTGAAGAGCTGCCCGAGCTGGCTAACGACCAGCGTTGCCCTGATTACTGTTTTTATCTGGCCGAAACTTTGCTGGTTATCGATCATCAGAGCCAGAGCGCGCGTTTACAGGCCAGCCTGTTTACCCAGGCTCCAGGCGAATTTTTACGCCTGCAGCGCCGGATTGAGCAGCTGCACAGCCAGATGCTGCAACCCGCACCCGCTATTCCGGTCCAGCAGCTGGACGGCATGTCGCTGAGCGTCAGCCAGAGCGATGAAGAGTACTGCTCGGTAGTGCGCAATATGCAGGAAGCTATTCGCAGCGGCGAGATTTTCCAGGTTGTGCCGTCGCGCCGCTTTACGCTGCCCTGCCCGTCGCCGCTGGCCGCCTACGATACGCTGAAGAACAGCAACCCGAGCCCCTATATGTTCTTTATGCAGGATCAGGATTTCAGCCTGTTCGGCGCCTCGCCGGAGAGCTCGCTGAAATATTCCGCCGTCAGCCGCCAAATCGAAATTTATCCAATTGCCGGAACCCGTCCGCGCGGCCGCCACGCGGATGGCTCGCTGGATCGCGATCTCGACAGCCGCATTGAGCTGGAGATGCGCACCGACCATAAAGAGCTGGCTGAGCATCTGATGCTGGTAGATCTGGCGCGTAACGATCTGGCGCGCATCTGCGAACCCGGCAGCCGCTACGTTGCCGATTTGACCAAGGTAGATCGCTATTCATTTGTTATGCACCTGGTTTCCCGCGTGGTAGGAAAATTGCGCGAAGATCTGGATGTGCTGCACGCCTATCGTGCCTGTATGAATATGGGCACGCTGAGCGGCGCGCCCAAAGTTCGCGCCATGCGGCTGATTGCCGAAGCGGAAGGTACTCGTCGTGGTAGCTATGGCGGCGCGGTAGGCTACTTCACCGCCAGCGGCGATCTGGATACCTGTATCGTGATTCGTTCGGCTTATGTTGAGGACGGCGTTGCTACGGTTCAGGCTGGCGCGGGCGTGGTGCTGGATTCCAACCCGCAGGCAGAAGCCGATGAAAGCCGTAACAAAGCCCGCGCGGTGCTGCGCGCTATCGCCACTGCCCATCACTGCAAGGAGATTTTCTGATGGCTGATATTCTGCTGCTCGATAATATCGACTCTTTTACTTACAACCTCGTCGACCAGCTACGCGCTTTCGGCCACAACGTAGTTATCTATCGCAACAATGTACCTGCCGATACGCTGATCGCCCGGCTGCAGGAGATGGAAAATCCCGTGCTGCTGCTGTCGCCCGGCCCGGGCGCGCCTAAAGATGCAGGCTGTATGCCGGAATTGCTGCTGCGTCTGCGCGGACGCCTGCCGATTATCGGTATCTGTCTGGGCCATCAGGCGATCGTGGAAGCCTACGGCGGCCACGTCGGCCAGGCTGGCGAAATCCTGCATGGTAAAGCCTCCGCTGTCAGCCATGACGATACAGGCATGTTTGCCGGCCTAAGCAATCCACTGCCGGTAGCGCGCTATCACTCACTGGTGGGCAGCAAGGTGCCAAACGAGCTGACGGTCAACGCGACTTTCAACGGTATGGTGATGGCGGTGCGTCACGACGCCGATCGCGTTTGCGGCTTCCAGTTCCATCCGGAATCGATTCTGACCACTCAGGGCGCGCGCCTGCTGGAACAAACTTTGGCCTGGGCGCTGGCAAAATAAGGAGAGCATCATGAACGCTATACTGGAAAAACTTTACCAGGCGCAGACCCTGACCCGTGAAGAGAGCCGTCAGCTTTTCTCCGCTATCATTACCGGCCAGCTGGAGCCAACGCAGCTTGCCGGCGCGCTAATCGCGATGAAGATCCGCGGCGAGCAGCCTGAAGAGATCGCCGGTGCCGCTACGGCGCTGCTGGCGGATGCAAAACCTTTCCCGCGCCCGGATTACGCTTTTGCCGATATCGTAGGCACGGGCGGCGACGGCAGCAACAGCATTAATATTTCTACCGCCAGCGCTTTTGTAGCGGCGGCCTGCGGCCTGAAGGTCGCCAAGCACGGCAACCGCAGCGTCTCCAGCAAATCCGGCTCTTCCGATCTGCTGGCGGCCTTCGGCATTAATCTTGATATGCCCGCTGAACGGGCTCGCCAGGCGCTGGACGATCTTAACGTCTGCTTCCTGTTTGCGCCGCAGTACCACACGGGCTTCCGCCACGCGATGCCGGTGCGCCAGCAGTTGAAAACCCGCACGCTGTTTAACGTGCTTGGCCCGTTAATTAATCCGGCGCGGCCGCCGCTGGCGGTGATCGGCGTCTACAGTCCTGAGCTGGTGCTGCCCATCGCCCAAACGCTGAAAGTACTGGGCTACCAGCGCGCTGCGGTAGTACACGGCGGCGGCATGGATGAAGTGGCGCTGCACAGCGCGACGCACGTGGCGGAACTGCGCGACGGCGAGATCACCAGCTATCAGCTAACACCGGAAGATTTCGGTCTGAGCTTCCATCCGCAGGAGGCGCTGGCGGGCGGCTCACCGGAAGAAAACCGTGACATTCTGACGCGATTACTCCAGGGTAAAGGCGAGCAGGCGCACGAAGAAGCGGTAGCCGTTAACGTCGCGCTGCTGCTGAAGATTTTTGGCCAGGAAGATTTACGGGAAAACGCGCAACAGGCGCTAAAAGCTATTCGCAGCGGCCAGGCTTATGAGCGCGTGGTCGCGCTGGCAGCAAGAGGATAATATGGAAACCGTACTGAGCAAAATCGTTGAGGATAAGGCGGTCTGGCTGGCAGAGCGCCAGCAGCAGCAGCCGCTGGCCTCGTTTCAGGATAAGATCGAACCAGCCAGCCGCAGCTTTTATCATGCGCTGGCGGGTGCCAGAACCGTATTTATCCTGGAGTGCAAAAAGGCTTCTCCCTCAAAAGGGCTAATTCGGGAAGATTTCGATCCGGCGACCATCGCAGGCATCTATAAAGATCACGCTTCCGCCGTTTCGGTGCTGACCGACGAGAAATATTTTCAGGGCAGCTTCGATTTTCTGCCGATTGTCAGCGCCGCCATCACCCAGCCGGTGCTGTGCAAAGATTTTATTATCGACCCTTACCAGATTTACCTGGCGCGCTACTCTCAGGCGGACGCCATTCTGCTGATGCTTTCCGTGCTGAACGACGAGCAGTATCGCCAGCTTGCCGCCGTGGCGCACAGCCTGAATATGGGCGTGCTGACCGAGGTAATCAGCGACGAGGAGCTGGAACGAGCTACTGCGTTAGGCGCGAAAGTAATCGGTATCAATAACCGCGACCTGCGCGATCTTTCTATCGATCTCGACCGTACTCGCCGCCTCGCGCCGAAAGTTGCCCATGGCGTAACGGTAATCAGTGAATCCGGCATTAATAGCTATGCCCAGGTACGTGAGTTAAGCCATTTTGCCAACGGATTTTTGATCGGTTCCGCGCTGATGTCGGAGGCGGATCTCTCCGCTGCCGTTCGTCGGGTAGTGATTGGCGATAACAAAGTCTGCGGCCTGACCCGTGCGGAAGATGCGCAAAGCGCGCTGCAAGCCGGTGCCGTTTATGGCGGCCTGATTTTTGCCGAAGGTTCGCCACGTAAGGTTTCCCTTGAGCAGGCTAAGACCGTGATGCCGGGTGCCGCGCTGAAATATGTCGGCGTGTTCCGCAATAGCGCACTTAGTGACGTTGTCACAACTTGTCAGACGCTGGGTCTGTCTGCTGTACAGCTGCATGGCGATGAAGACAAAGAGTATGTAGCGGAGTTACGCCGCCAGCTACCTGCCGAAGTGAAAATCTGGAAAGCTTTCAGCATTAAAACCGCGCTGCCTGCACGCGACTGGCCACACGTAGATCGTTATGTGTTCGATAATGGCACTGGCGGCACCGGCACGCAATTCGACTGGTCGCTGCTGGAAAACCAAAAGCTGGATAACGTGCTGCTGGCAGGCGGTCTGAGCGCCGCTAACTGCGTCAGCGCCGCCCAGCTCGGCTGCGCTGGCCTGGATTTTAACTCCGGTGTGGAAAGCGCGCCCGGCGTAAAAGATGCCGATAAAATCGCCTCAGCGTTTCGTACCCTGAGAGCCTACTGACCGTCCGGCGTCGCTACGGCGGCGCGATTGCGAAGAAGAGAAGCGAGATGACTTTATTAAATCCCTATTTTGGCGAGTTCGGCGGCATGTACGTGCCGCAGATCCTGATGCCCGCGCTGCAGCAGCTGGAAGAAGCTTTCGTCAGCGCCCAGCGCGACCCTGAGTTTCAGGCGGAGTTTATCGGCCTGCTGAAAAACTATGCCGGTCGTCCTACCGCACTTACGCTCTGCAAAAACCTGACTAAAGGCACCAAAACCAAACTCTATCTCAAGCGCGAAGACCTTTTGCACGGCGGCGCGCATAAAACCAATCAGGTGCTGGGCCAGGCGTTGCTGGCGAAGCGCATGGGCAAGACCGAAATCATTGCCGAAACCGGCGCGGGCCAGCACGGCGTCGCTTCGGCGCTCGCCAGCGCCCTGCTGGGTCTGAAGTGCCGCATCTATATGGGCGCGAAGGATATCGAGCGTCAGTCGCCGAACGTTTTCCGTATGAAGCTGATGGGCGCAGAGGTTATTCCGGTGCACAGCGGCTCCGCCACGCTGAAAGATGCCTGTAACGAGGCGCTGCGCGACTGGTCGGGCAGCTATGAAAACGCCCACTATATGCTGGGTACGGCAGCTGGCCCGCATCCTTTCCCGACCATAGTGCGCGAGTTCCAGCGCATGATCGGCGAAGAGACTAAAGTGCAGATCCAGCAGCAGGAAGGCCGTCTGCCTGATGCGGTGATCGCCTGCGTGGGCGGCGGATCCAACGCTATTGGCATGTTCGCGGACTTTATCGATGAGGCTTCCGTAGGTCTGATCGGGGTCGAGCCTGCTGGTCACGGTATTGAAACCGGCGAGCATGGCGCGCCGCTTAAACATGGCCGCGTCGGCATCTATTTCGGCATGAAGGCGCCGATGATGCAGACGGAAGATGGACAGATTGAGGAGTCTTATTCAATCTCCGCCGGGCTGGATTTTCCTTCCGTCGGGCCGCAGCATGCGCATCTTAACAGCATCGGCCGCGCGGACTATGTTTCTATCACCGATGACGAAGCGCTGGAAGCTTTTAAAACGCTCTGCCGCAGCGAAGGCATTATCCCTGCGCTGGAGTCTTCTCACGCGCTGGCCCATGCGCTGAAAATGATGCGCGAAGCGCCGGAAAAAGAGCAGCTGCTGGTGGTCAATCTCTCCGGCCGCGGCGATAAAGATATTTTCACCGTTCACGATATTCTGACAGCTAAGGGAGAGATATGATGGAACGCTACGACCAGCTTTTTCAGCGCCTGAAAGCGCGTAACGAAGGCGCTTTTGTTCCTTTTGTCACGCTGGGCGATCCTACGCCGGAACTCTCATTACAGATTATTGATGCCCTAATCGCAGGCGGTGCCGATGCGCTGGAGCTGGGGATCCCCTTTTCCGATCCGTTGGCGGATGGCCCGACCATTCAGAACGCCACGCTGCGCGCTTTTGCCGCTGGCGTAACCCCTGCGCAATGCTTTGAGCTGCTGGCCGCGGTGCGTCAGAAGCATCCGCAGATCCCCATTGGCCTGCTGATGTACGCTAACCTGGTTTTCTCCAACGGTATCGATAGCTTCTATGCGCGCTGCCAGGAAGTGGGAGTGGATTCCGTGTTGGTAGCAGATGTGCCGGTAGAAGAGTCCGCGCCGTTCCGCCAGTCTGCAATGCGCCATAACGTTGCGCCAATCTTTATCTGTCCGCCTAACGCCAGCGATGACTTACTGCGGGAGATCGCCTCGCACGGTCGTGGCTATACCTATCTGCTTTCCCGCGCGGGCGTAACCGGTACAGAGAGCCGTGGCGTCAGCCAGTCGCTACAGCATCTGGTGACTAAGCTCACCGAATATCACGCCGCACCGCCGCTGCAGGGCTTCGGCATCTCTGAACCTTCCCAGGTAAAAGAGGCGCTTTCCGCCGGCGCTGCGGGCGCAATCTCCGGCTCTGCGATCGTGAAAATCATCGAGCGCCATCATAATGAACCTGCCGTTATGCTGGCAGAGCTGGAAGCATTTGTGGCGAAGCTGAAGGCCGCCACGCGTTAATTTCCTCTGTGCCTCATTGTTCTGATGGGGCATTAAAACGCGCTGAATAATCTGCCGCTGGACCGCTTAGCGGCGTCATACTGTGTAAATAAATAGCTTTACAGGTTATAAATTCTACGAGTATTTTAGGTTTTCATACTTCAGGAGTTAAATTTAACAAGGATGAACTTATGCGTGGGATCGCACAACCGCTGGAAATTTTCCGCAGCAGAAACCCTTTTAATGACTATAGCGCTGATGATATGCAATGCGGTGATATGTCGGCAGAGGTGCTTAAACAAAGATATGGTCTTATTGCCGTATCTAACAGGGTAGACCCTTATTCCTTTAAAAAACTCAGCTTTCCTTCTTATAGCGCTATGCCCACGCTTAACCGCACTCAGGCCGCCGCTATCCTGTTTGAACAGCTGCATTTTGAAGCAGGCCGCTTTGCATTAGGAGGCCCTTATGCCCAAACCATCCAGCGTATGCTTACTCATTTTCAGTATGGCGACGGCGAAGCTTTTCAGGATCCGCTGATAAATCAGGCGTACCAGCGAATGATTGAGTGCGATAACGCCGAAAGTAGCGCTAAAATGCTTATTCTTGATATCTTAAAAAGATTTAATAACTGGGACTCAGGTTTGAGTAAAAATAATTTTAGCAGTAACTTCATTAAGGCTCATCTTCCCAGATTCAACAGGTTGGTCGATTGCATAAATGGGTTAGGTCTCAGTATTCATGGCATTAACAGCACCAGGATCAGGCTGGAGTCTTTGAAATTTTCCGGCAATAAATTTACCGCCGTGCTGCATTATCAGGCTCAGGATCATTTTGGCCTGGACACAACAGATATTCAGGACTCAAGATTTAAATATTTACTGTTTTTCAGAGTATGGTTTGTACTACAGCGCTATAAGCTCTTGGCATACAAGCCTTTTTTTACAAATATGGAGGCGCGTGTAACCGTGACAGGAGTCAATAATGCTTAAGCGTCTGAAGTCGAAATATACTCTTATCGTCCTGGCTCTGATCCTGGTTGCCTGGCTGAGCGTTCATTTTTACCCCTGCACCCAACAAAGTGAAACCGTCGCGGTTTTTGGCGGCCTTGTTTTTGTCAAAAATCCGCCCTGCTGTAAAGAAGGCAAGCTTGCGTGGTGGCGGGCTAATAAAGAGAACCTGATGAATAAGTATCATCTTATTCCCGATAAAGGCTTCTTCAATGTTCCTGTTATGAATTTCGGCGATGGCTGGGAAAAACAGCCTCACGATAACTTTATCGCTCGCGTGGCCGAAGATGACTATGTTTGCGACGAAGCGCGCAAAGATGAGAAACCCTGCATAAAAAAAGAGACCGCGTTTTCGATTGCGGGAGACCTGACCAATAAAGTTTTTATTGATGTAGGCGATGAAGAATACATAGAAACGCCGGACGGCAAGACTATTCTGGTTCCTGACGAATAGCTGCTTTTTTCTTTTTATTACGCCAGCACTCTCCTTTTCCGATCCGCTGGCGTATAGCCAAACGGTTGAAAACGCTACGCTATGTGCTTTTGCCGCAGGCCAAATATAAAGCCAGCCCGTCACTACAGCATTTGGTGACTAAGCTGACCGTGTATAACACCACGCCGCCCTTAACAAATTTTAAAAACGCGCAAAACGATAAGGCGTCGGATCCACCAGCGGCGTGGTGCCGCTAAGCAGATCCGCCGCCAGCTCGCCTGCCGCGGGTGAAGTCCCAAAGCCATGCCCGGAGAACCCTGTCGTCAGCATCAGGCCGGGCAGCGCGGCAACCGGCCCGATTACCGGCGTTGAATCCGGCGTCACATCGATAACGCCCGCCCAGGCCTCGGCAATCTGCGCCTTACGGAACACTGGCCAGGCCGCCTGCAGATTGTTAAGCGCCTCTTTATTTAACTTCGGATTGGCTTTGGGATTGAGCGTGCGCACTCGTTCAAAAGGCGTTTTGGCTGTTGCCTGCCAGCGTCGGCCCAGCGCCAGGTCCTTGATAAAATAGTTGCCGAATGAAATTCGTAAATTGTCGCGCGCCTGGCGAAGCTGCGGCAGATAGCGCGTGCCGATTAACAAATGATCCAGCGTCAGCGGCGCATCCAGCGCGCCGCGCTGCGTCACGATAAATCCACCGTCCCGATGCTGGCGGAATGAAAAATCTGGCGCGCCTACCGCCGCTGCTGTCGGCCCGGCCAGCGGTTTGGTTCGCAATACCGAGCAGATCAGCGGCAGCGTCGGCAGATTGATGTTCATATTACCGAGAAAGCGACGCGACCAGACGCCTGCCGCGAGCAATACCTGTTCGCAGCGGATTTCACCGCGTTCCGTCACCACGCCGCTCACTCTGCCGTTGCTGGTAGCAATCTCCCGCACCGCGCACTGTTCAATAATAACCGCCCCTTTAGCTATAGCCGCTTTGGCAATAGCGCTTGCGGCAAGCGTTGGCTCGGCGCGGCCATCCGATGGCGTATATATACCGCCAGCCCATGGGCTGGCACCTCCCGGCACCTGGCGAGCAATTTCTTCATGGCTAAGCAGGCGCGTATCTACTCCGGTATACTTTGCGCCACGCAACCAGCTTTCATGCTGCGCCATCTGCGCTTCGTTACGGGCAATAAAAATGATGCCTGCCTGCCGATAGCCTACGTCATCCCCCACACGCGCAGCCATGCCCGCCCACAGGCGATCCGCTGCCTGCGCCAGTGGAATATCTTCCGCTGCACGGCTGGTTTTACGGATCCAACCCAGGTTACGCGAAGATTGTTACGTCAGTAACTCCGGCGCTTTTTACACCTATATTTCTGATGGCCTGGGGTAAAACTGGGGCGCTTCAGCCTCGGTAGTGGCGTTGATAGCCTATTTCGCCATTCAGGTTGCGGTCATCGCTATGCTCGGTTTTTTTATGCAGCAGTTTCTGGCGGCGCATTGGCACGCCACTCTCCCCTGGTGGGCGCTGAGTATGGTGTTTGCGCTAATCGCCTGGATACTGGGTGTAAAACGCGTTGAGATAGGCGGTAAGCTGCTGGGCGTTCTGATGCTGGCGGAAGTAGCTATCGTCCTGCTGACGGATGTAATGCTGCTGCTTAAAAAGGCCGGGCCCTATAATTTTCACTCTTTCGAACCTGCTGTGTTTCTGCACGGTAATCTCGGTATCGCCTTTATTTTTACCATCGCCGCCTTTATCGGTTTCGAATCGACCGCTATTTACGCCGAAGAGTGCCGCGATCCGCATAAGACCGTGCCGCGCGCCACTCTTTGCGCGCTGCTGCTGATCACCGGCTTTTTTGCTTTACCAGCTGGGCGCTGGTACAGGCGTACGGATTTGACCGCATTGTTGCTATCGCCCGTCAGGATCCCGGCAATTTCGTTTTTGCTATTACACGCCAGTACGTAGGTCAATGGGCAGTAGAAACCATGACCATTTTGTTGATCACCAGCCTGTTTGCCGCCGCGCTGGCTTTTCACAATAATATTTCGCGCTATCTTTTCAGCATAAGCCGCGACGGCCTGATCTGGAAAAAGCTTTGTCAAACACATCCCACCAACGGCACGCCGCATAACGCCAGCCATCTTCACAGCGTGATTCTGCTCCTGCTGCTGGCGGGACTGGGCAGCGCCGGGCTGGATCCCGTGACGCATATTTTCGCTACAGGTTCGGCTGTCGCCACGCTTTGCATTCTGATTTTACAGCTGGGCGTTTCTGCCGCCGTGATCGTCTTTTTTCGCAGCAGGCCGGGCAGCTGCCTGCTGGTGTTCTGGGCGCCGCTGGCTTCAATATTTTGCATGGGCGCAACCATTATCCTGGTAGTGAATAATTTACAGTCGCTGAGCGGCAATCAGTCAGAAGCGGTCAAACTCATCCCCTGGCTAATCGCCGCCTGCGCGCTGCCTGGCTATGGGCTGTCGCTAAGACGTGGCGTCAGAGTAAAAGCATGCGACAGATAAGTAAGCCGCTATTTTTTCGCCACCTTGTGGCAAATCCTTTCTCCCGGTCTACGCTTCTTTTACAGAGCGAATCTGTGATAACGGCCAAGGCCATTCAGGAATAAAAGGGAGATTTACCATGAAGCTTTTTAAAATGTTAGCGGGTGTGGTTATCGCAGCCGTAGTGGCTATTTCCGTCAGCGCGTGTGCGCCAACGGCGAAGCAGGAAGGCACCGGCGGCTATATTGACGATACGGTAATCACCACTAAGGTTAAAACGCAGCTGCTGAATGATGAAGCGCTGAAATCACGTGAAATCAATGTAGAAACCTTCAAAGGACGCGTGCAGCTAAGCGGTTTTGTTAGCTCTGCGCAGATGGCCAGCCGTGCCGTGCAGGTCACCCGCAGCGTGAAAGGCGTGAAGTCGGTAGTGAATAATATGCAGATTAAGTAGGTTTTCTGAATTAACGACAAAAGGCGCAGCGTATGCGCCTGAGGTTGATGACAAACCCCTGGTCGCGTTTAAATCAGTGACAGAGCAGCAGAGGCAGATCGGAACACGGACACGCCGTAAATACTTCCATGTAGGCTCGGTTGGCGCGTCCATGCGCCAAACGGTCCGCTTATCCGCTCAGCCTCTGCCGCCATAAAGCTGCGGAGTTGCTGTAAAAAACAGATGTTCACCTGAGCTTTTGTAGCTTTGTCAGCAGCCTGAGGCGCAGCGTATGCGCCTTTTTGCTGTCTGCAACAGGCAATCAGAAACGGTAGCCTGCGCCAAAGAAGAAGACGAACGGATTGATATGGGTGTCGATGCTCTGGCGTCCGGCGCCCGCAGCGTCAAAGCGCACTTTGGTATCGATATTCATGTACCACAGCGAGGCGTTCAGCATCCAGTCCGGCGTTAGCTGATAATCCAGACCCACCTGTCCCGCGATGCCCCAGCTGTTTTTCACGCTCAGGTTGCTAAGCCCCGCCGTGCGGCCGGTTTCATTGAAATCGGTATCATAGAACATGGTGTAATTAACGCCGATGCCCGCATAGGGCTGCAGCTTACTGTTGTTACCCATAAAATACCACTGTGCCATTAAGGTTGGCGGCAGCTGGCGCACCGTAGCTAAAGTGCCCGTCGAAGCCAGACCGACTTTATGACGAAACGGCGTCGCGCCCAGCAGCTCCACCCCGAAGTTATCCGTCACCATGTAGGTGAAAGTCAGGCCCAGCTGGGTATTGTTATCAATATCGAACTCTCCTAACCCCAGCACATTATCCGAGCCGCCAGTCGGGCGTACGGTTGCGGAACCTGCACGCATAAAGAAATCGCCTGCCTGATGCGCTGATGCCGCTACCGGCAGCGCCGCCACCACGATCAGCGCCAATGCTGAAATTTTCATAACCACTCCTTTGCAAGGTGAAATTAAGCTCAACTGCTCAGCCCTCAATTTTTCCGGGCTAACTTTATCTTTATTTTCAAAAAGTTCACTTAAATATCTTGTCAGGAAGTCGCTAAAAGACAAAACATTGATCTGGATCAATAATAATATTATTCATTAATAAAAATTAAGTCAGGATTTCGGACGCAGATCAATTTGTCCCGCTGCTTATAAAATTTACTCAGCCCGGCAGATTGCTTTTACCGCCCGTGGAAAATTCCCCGTTACTGTCAGGGTCAGGAAGAATCCGGCCAGATTTTGAACCAAAAGTGGTCACTGTTTTGCCGTTAAGAAGAGGTTTGCCGCCGTCTGGTTATTAATTCTGCGGCACGGCGGCAGGCAAAACGAAAGTTATGTAAGCCAGGGTGCCAGGTTGGCTTAAGACCATGTACAATCGCCGGATCGCTAAATTCGGCTTTCAAGGAGTGTACATGTCATTCACGGCGGCTTCTCTATACCGTGACACGGGAAATTTCTTTCGCCATCAGCTCATTACCATCGTGCTGATCGCGCTGTTGACCTCTTTTATTACGGTTTTGATCGGCCACGCCCTGACGCCGGATATGTCCGCGCTTACAGGAGCGGATAACAATACGGGGAGCCTGCTGGAGTGGGTACGTACCTTAACGCCGGAACAGCAGCAGGTGCTGCTGCACGCTTCCGCAGCAGGCTCTTTCGCTTCGCTGGTTGGCAATACGCTGCTGCTGGGCGCTATGCTTAGCCTGATCCCAATGGTATCCGCTGGGGAGCGCGTCAGCGCGCTGCGTGCTATTGGCGTTTCCGCGCCGATGCTGCTGCGCCTGCTGCCGCTGGTGTTTCTGATGACGCTCATTGTCCAGTTGGGCTTTATGGCGCTGATGGTGCCGGGCATTATCTTTATGGTGCTGCTGGCACTGTCGCCGATGATCCTGACCTCGGAAAAAATCGGCCTGTTCGCCTCAATGCGCGCCAGCTCGCGGCTGGCCTGGCGTCATATCAGGGTCGTAGCGCCGGCTATTCTGCTGTGGCTGCTGGCTAAGCTGGCGGTATTGCTGATGGCCTCATCGCTGACCGTACTGCCTGCTAACGTAACTTCGGTGCTGCTGAACGCGCTTAGCAATATCGTGTCGGCAGTATTGGTTATTTATCTCAGCCGTCTTTATATGCTGTTACGTTAATCAGTCGCTGCGTCTGCGGGCGCAGCCAATACTGTAATCTGATAACCGGATGTCATTATGAAGCAGTTACTCGATTTTCTTCCTCTCGTGGTCTTTTTTGTCTTTTATAAGCTCTACGACATTTTCGTCGCTTCGGGCGCGCTGATTGTCGCTACCGCGCTGGCGCTGGTAGCCAGCTGGCTGCTCTACCGCAAACTGGAAAAAATGACTATCGTCACCTTTGTGCTGGTGGCCGTTTTCGGCACGCTGACGCTGGTGTTCCATAATGATGAGTTTATTAAGTGGAAAGTCACGGTCATTTATACGCTGTTCGCCGCCGCCCTGCTTTACAGCCAGTTCTGGATGAAGCAAACGCTGATTCAGAGCATGCTGGGTAAAGAACTGACGCTGCCGCCGCCCGCCTGGCGCAGGCTCAACGTAGCCTGGGCGATCTTTTTCCTGGCCTGCGGTCTGGCGAATATCTACGTCGCTTTCTGGCTGCCGCAGGCGGTCTGGGTCAATTTCAAAGTCTTTGGCCTGACCATCCTGACGCTACTGTTTACGCTGCTCAGCGGCGTTTATATCTGGCGTCTGATGCCGCAGGAAGAGAAATAGCCGTGCGCTATTGCGCGATACCGGAGCAGCATTAAAGAAGTAAATCCGTGAGACAGAAAAGTTAAGATATGATGTAGCGCACCGGCTGAGACCCGCTGCGCTACATCAGACCTGACCGCGATACGGGCAGATTCAGGTCAATATGCGGCTGTCCCTGCCGATTGTTGATGTTGCGGCCTGAGCTGCAGGTTTTCTATTCCGGACAGGATCCTTTTAATGAATACTTTCGTGGTATCTCTGAGCGCTTTTACTTTGGGCTTGTCCTGAGCGGGAAAAAACTCATTACGAAACTCAACTTTTTTAAGATTTTCTGAATACTTATTCATATTATCCACCAACTTGTCCGCAAGGATAAATAATTCTTTATTATTTTCACTCCTGAGCTTATTAATACAATCTTCACCTTTGTTATCTTTACCAGCATCCTGTAACTCAAGTTCATTTTCTTTAGCAACTTTTTCCAGCAGCACCAAAGTTCGGGTAGCAACATTTATAAAATCATTATATTTTCTTTTCGCCTCGGCATAGTTTTTAGATTTCAATTCCGGGCGGCACTGAGAGATTTCTTGCTCTAAACGGCAGGTGGTGGATTGAGAGTTATGGTCGTCTGATTGGTTTTTACGCCCGTTGGCGACCAGCGTATTTTTCACTAACGAAGGGGATTCAAGCTTCGGGTAATCTTTCAGGCGAGAGCGGGATTCATCCAAAGTATTATCCGTTAGTGCTACAGTTTTTATGCTTTTCCTGTCGTCGGTCGGGATAGTGTTTTTTTCCCTCACACCGGCATTTTCTGCCGGGGATAAGCGGTTAGCAGTTCTCATACACCGCCTTGCATTATGGTTGTCTATCAATTGCTGAAGCCGTAAGGATGGCGGTGCTATTTGCGCCTTTACTCTAAAAACAGCAGGCGCAGAGTGCCTCAGGGTCGTTTTATCATTGGCATTAGCTACTTGCTTCAACGCGGGTGAAAATGTTTTTTCCAACTTTTGCTTTACAGCCTCCGAAGAAAAATTCTTAATAACATCGGCTGATTTACCTGAAATAGTTAACATAAAGAATCTCCTGTAGAGATGGGTTTTTATTCTGGCGACCTTTAACCCTACTTCCGTTTCCTTTTAGCGACAAGTAAATTTAGCTCTTTATATCTTAACCAGCCGTGAAGCCATTATATTAAGCGTAGAGATCCTTAACCATTTTGGAACAAAATCTTTTCAGTAAGTTGGTTTGCACTTGCAATTTTGATTTTTCAGCTAATTTAGTAAGACTTAATCATATTATTCCGGCGGATGAGGTTTTTTCACTGCGCCTCACCGCCGGTTTCTTATCAAGGTATTTAGCCTGCCATTGCCGAGCGAATAATTTTCAGCGCGGCAGCAAACTGAGCATCCGGAATGGTCAGAGGATAAAGGAACCGGATAACATTGCCCGACTGGCCGCAGGTCAGCAGCAACAGCCCCTGCGCAAGCGCGCGTTGCTGGATCCGCTGTGCGACTTCAGCGGCAGGCTTACCCGTTTGGGTATCGCAAAATTCAGCCGCAATCATTGAACCTAATCCCCGCACCTCAACCAGCTCCGGGCAAATTTCACGGCAATCCGTCAGCGCCAGCCGCAGGCGTTCTCCTAATGCGTCCGCACGCTGGCAAAGTTTTTCATCTTCGATGATCTCCAGTACCGCATGCGCTGAGGCAACGGCCATGGGGTTACCGGCATAGGTGCCGCCTAAACCGCCAGGCGCAGGTGCATCCATAATTTCCGCTTTGCCCACAACGCCGGACAGCGGCATACCACCCGCCAGGCTTTTAGCCATCGTCATTAAATCCGGCTGATGCGCATAATGGTTCATGGCGAAAAGTTTTCCCGTACGGGCAAAGCCGCTTTGCACCTCATCGGCAATCATGACGATGCCGTTATCATCACAAATCTGGCGGACCGCGGCCACCAGCTCCGGTGGCGCTACGTTAAAGCCGCCTTCGCCCTGTACCGGTTCGAAGATAATCGCCGCCACCTGACTCGCCTCAATATCGGCTTTAAACAGGCGCTCAATAGCGGTTACGGCATCGGCCGTCGTAATATTATGCAGGTCAGAAGGATAAGGAACGTGGTAAACCGAGCCCGGGAAAGGGCCAAATCCCTTTTTATAAGGCGCTACTTTGCCGGTCAACGCCATAGTCATGTAAGTACGGCCGTGGAAACCGCCGCTGAAAGCAATGACGCCCGGACGGCCGGTATGCGCACGCGCAATTTTGATGGCGTTCTCCACCGCTTCTGCGCCCGTAGAGAAAAAGGCGGTTTTCAACGGCCCTTTTATCGGCGCGGCCGCATTGATTTTTTCGGCCAGCGAGACATAGCTTTCATAAGGGACGATTTGATAAGCCGTATGGGTAAAAGCTTGCAGCTGCTGCTCCATCGCCTTGAGTAGACGAGGATGGCGGTGTCCGGTGTTGAGCACCGCGATGCCCGCCGCAAAATCGATATACTGGTTGCCTTCGATATCCGTTAGCGTGCTGTTCTCGGCCGAGCTGGCGTAAAAATCACACATTACGCCTACGCCACGTGGAGTGGCGCTCAGGCGACGCTGCTGGAGTTGCTTGTTGCTCATAATATTCCCTCATCCCGCTACAATTTAGTTGCTTTACGCTAATCAATCTGGCAGCGTTTGGTACCTTAATCGAGAGCCAAATTGTTTTATTTTTAGGATCCAAATGCGTTCACTGGCCGGAGATGTTATCAGGCAGGCTTTTTTCCAGAGTAGCGGGCAAAAACTGCATAAGCGGCTTTATCAAGCGATAAGCAGCGCTATTCTGGCAGGAAATTTGCCGCCATCTGCACGTATGCCACCAACGCGCGATCTGGCGGAAGAGCTGGAGCTGTCGCGCAATACGGTTCTCCGGGTTTACGAGCAACTCCAGGCAGAAGGCTATGTTTCTTCGCTTACCGGCAGCGGCACCTTTGTGACGCACAGCGTTCTTGATAACCTTGACGCAAGAAGCATTACGGGTATGGACGAGACGGCGTCAGAGGATCCTCCGGCGCTATCGGCGCGCTGCCTTGATTTGCTTGAGCATGCCAGCGCAAGCCCGCAGCAATGGGGCGCTTTTCTTCCCGGCGTGCCGGACGTAGTGAATTTCCCCCATCGTGTATTGAAAAAATTTTATGACCGCCAGACACGCCAGGCCTTACCGCAGCATCTTAGCTACGATTCTACCGGCGGCGCGGATTCGCTTAAGCTGGCGTTAACGGATTACCTGCGCACCGCTCGCGGCGTTCGTTGTTCGCCCGACCAGATCCTTATTACTGAAGGCATCCATCAGGCTTTGGATTTGGTTACGCGCTCTTTGTGCAATCCGGGCGATATCGCGTGGACGGAAGAACCCGGCTACTGGGGCATAAAAAATATTTTGAGAATGAATGCAGTCGAGCCTGTTCCGATAGCCGTTGATGAACAGGGTTTGATTGCCGAGCGCCGTCAGGCGCCAGCGCCAAAGTTGCTTTTTGTGACACCGTCACATCAATACCCCCTGGGTTCGGTGATGAGCCTGGGCCGCAGACAGGCGCTACTTTCGCTGGCAAGAGAAACCCGTAGCTGGATTGTGGAAGATGATTATGACAGCGAATTTCGCTTTTCCGGTCAGCCTGTTCCTTCTTTGCAGGGGCTGGAGGAAAACAGCCCGGTTATTTATGTCGGTACCTTTAGCAAGACTCTCTACCCCGCGCTCAGACTGGGCTATGTCGTGCTGCCAAAAGCCATCGCCACGCCGCTGAAAAAAATGCATAGCGAACTTTATCGCGGCGGCCATTTGCAGGTTCAGGCGGCGCTGGCCGAGTTTATCGGCGAAGGCTATTATGCGGCACATATCCGCAAGATGCGTCAGCTTTATGGCCGCCGCCGACAGATGCTGGTCGCCCTGATCACCCGGCTACTTGGCCAGGACTATCTGGGCCGCTATAACAGTAACGCCGGCCTGCATTTAATTCTGCAACTTCCTGAAAACTGTGACGACGCTGCCGTGGCACAGCAGGCTAATCAGCAAGGTCTGCTGGTTCGTCCGCTCTCACGTTATTTTATGGGCAGCGCAAGCGATCGAGGGCTGCTGATGGGCTTTGCCCATATGCAAGAGCGCGAACTGGAGTCCGCCTTTCTCCGGCTGGCTGCCATTATTAAAGAGCAGGAGAAAAAGCCGCGATGTTGAAATTATGTCTGGTTGTCAGCCCGCCCGTTATTAAATAGAATCAAAAAAATCTGAGCCGTCTTTTACTGCAGGCCCGGACAATAAAACAATATAGCGCCCGACAAGATTCGGGCCGTCATTTTCAATCTGGAAGCAAAATAATGAGCGACGAACAACGACTGCCGCAGGGCGAAATGGTGCTGCGCACGCTGGCTATGCCTGCGGATACCAATGCCAACGGCGATATCTTCGGCGGCTGGCTGATGTCGCAGATGGATATGGGCGGCGCTATTCTGGCGAAAGAGATTGCTGGCGGCCGCGTAGTAACGGTGCGCGTTGACGGGATGACTTTTCTGAAACCCGTAGCGGTAGGTGATGTCGTAAGCTGCCACGCCCGCTGTATTCGCACCGGAAGCAGCTCTATTACTATTAATGTAGAAGTCTGGATAAAAAAGGTTTCTTCGGAGCCGATTGGTCAGCGCTATTGCACCACGGAGGCGGTATTTATTTATGTCGCCGTGGACGGCGAAGGCAAAGCGCGCCCGCTGCCGCCAGAGAAAAGTCACTTTAGCGAAGCGTAAGCTGATAAGTAAAACGGGAGCAGTATCGCTCCCGTTTTTCAATCTTTACTCAATGCTGCTGCCGCCATTGATTTTAAAGACGATATTTATTTTAAGATCTTTACCCGGCTTGCCTGCCTCATAGCGCCATTTGCGCATGGCGGTTTTAACCTCTCGCTCAAACATATTGCGCGGTTCGGCTTCCAAAATACGGATGTTGCCAACCTGACCTGAACTGTCCACATCAAACTGTACGCGTACATGTCCTTCCAGACGCAGCGCGAAGGCGCGTGAAGGATAGGCAGGCTTGCCGACGCTTAGCGCTTTTGGCCCGCTCGATACCGCCGTAGAAGGCGCGACTGAAGTTTTCGGCGCGGTGGAAGGCTTAGTCGCCGTAGCCGTGCGGTCATTATTCAGCGGCGCGGCCTGACGTGGCTCTTCACGCGGCTTGACCTCTTTCTTCGGCTTTACCACTTCCTTTTTCGGTTTGGGTTTCGGCTTTGGCTTCGGCACGGGTTTAGGGATCGGCACCGGTTCCGCTTTTGGCGGCTCGGGTTCCGGCACGGGCTCAGGTTCCGGCTCTGGCTCTGCTACCGGTTCCGGCGCGGGCTGAGGCGCAGGCTGCGGCTCCGGCTGCACTTCCGGCGCGACCAGAGAGACGCTGATGGGCTGCGACGCTTTCGGCACTTCCACAACCTGATGAAAAGAAGCATAGAGTATGCCGCCAATCACCACGGCGTGCAGGCCTACGGAAAACAGCGTCGGAAGCGAAATGCGGCGGGGCAAAGAAGGTTCTGTCAGCGTCGTCATAATCTTTCTGCGGTAAAAGTTGAAGCGTAAGTTTAAATGCAAATAGCAATCAGTTTCAACAACTCACCTCTTTTCGGGCGTTTTTTTGTCAGAAAGTTCCTTCCGGTCGCCCGATTCATCTTTCATTTGCGAATTAGCGGACGATGACTTAACGTGATCGCCAATTATTAGCGATCGACAGGAGTTAACGTGCTCTACGTAATTTATGCAGAAGATAACGCGGATTCACTGGAAAAGCGTCAGGCGGTGCGTCCCGCTCATCTGGCACGTTTACAGCTTTTACAGGATGAAGGCCGCCTGATTATCGCTGGCCCAATGCCGGCAGTGGACAGCAATGAGCCTGGCGTGGCGGGGTTTACCGGCTCGACGGTAATTGCCGAGTTTTCTTCGCTGGAAGAGGCGCAATCCTGGGCGCAGGACGATCCCTACTTCGCCGCAGGCGTATATAAGCAGGTAGCGGTTAAGCCCTTTAAGCGGGTATTTTAATTCTGATGAAAATCGGCTATCTCTTCCCGGCCGCGGTGGGTATTGCAGGCGCGGTATTGCTGGTCTGGTTTATCGCCAGCGGCGCCTGGATGCCTGGGCAGTAAGGCTCAGCGCGGCAGAGAAACACGACCCGGCGCGATGCCGGGTATTTTTTGCGCTCAGACTATCTGGGTAATAAAAAGAATAGAACGACGCTGCTGCTGGCTTAGCTGGTGGCGAATGGCGTGCATGCGGCCGTAGCGTCTGCCCTGGCCTTCCAGCCAGCGCGCCCGGCGGCGCTGAATTTGACGCGACATGCGCCAGCGTGCGACTTCATTTCTACTCCGTCTCATACTACCCTCTTTGCTTGCCAAAACTGGCGCCGCATTATAAAGACTTCTCGCCGCAGGCCAAGTCCGATCTGTTAAGGAAAAGGTTTCGTCCGCCCCAATCTGCACGTAAACTCCTGTAATCAGAGGTGAACGGGACTTCCGCTTTTATGACGACTTTTTATACTTTAATTAGCTGGCTGCTGCTGTTTGGTTACTGGCTATTGATTGCCGGGGTTACGCTGCGCATTCTGATGAAGCGTCGTGCGGTGACTTCCGCCATGGCCTGGCTGCTGATTATTTATATTCTGCCTCTGGTGGGTATCGTCGCCTATCTCTCTTTCGGCGAGCTACATTTAGGTAAGCGGCGTGCCGAGCGCGCGCGCACCATGTGGCCTTCTACCGCCAAATGGCTGAATGACCTGAAGTCCTGTCACACCATCTTTGCTCACGATAACAGTGATGTGGCGCGTTCCCTGTTCCAGCTTTGCGAAAACCGCCAGGGCATCGCCGGAGTAAAAGGCAATCGGCTACAGCTGTTGACCTCGACGGACGAGACCATGCAGGCGTTGATCCGCGATATCCAGCTGGCCCGCCATAATATCGAGATGGTTTTCTATATCTGGCAGCCTGGCGGCATGGCGGACGAGGTGGCCGAAGTATTGATGGCCGCGGCGCGGCGTGGCGTTCACTGCCGACTGATGCTGGATTCAGCCGGTAGCGTACAGTTTTTCCGCAGCGACTGGCCCGCCATGATGCGTAACGCCGGGATCGATGTTGTAGAGTCGCTGAAGGTAAGCCTGCTGCGCGTGTTTTTGCGCCGTATGGATTTGCGACAGCACCGCAAAGTGGTGCTGATCGACAATTACATCGCCTATACCGGCAGCATGAATCTGGTCGATCCACGTTATTTTAAACAGGATGCAGGCGTCGGCCAGTGGGTTGATTTGATGGCGCGTATGGAAGGCCCGGTAGCGACCACCATGGGCATTATTTACTCCTGCGACTGGGAGATAGAAACCGGCAAGCGCATTCTGCCGCCGCCGCCGGACGGCACTATCATGCCGTTCGAGCAGGAAAGCGGCCACACCATTCAGGTGATCGCCTCGGGGCCCGGCTTCCCGGAAGATTTAATTCACCAGGCGCTGCTGACCGCCGTTTATTCGGCTCGTGAGCAGCTGATTATGACCACGCCCTATTTCGTCCCCAGCGACGATCTGCTGCATGCTATCTGCACGGCGGCACTACGCGGTGTAGAGGTGAGCATTATCGTGCCAAGACATAACGATTCGCTGCTGGTTGGCTGGGCAAGCCGCGCTTTTTTTGCAGAGCTGCTGGAAGCGGGCGTAAAAATTTATCAGTTTGAAGCCGGTCTGCTGCATACCAAAAGCGTGCTGGTGGACGGGCAGCTTAGCCTGGTCGGCACGGTTAATCTGGATATGCGCAGCCTGTGGCTGAATTTTGAAATTACTTTGGTGATTGACGATGATGGCTTCGGCAGCGATCTGGCACACGTGCAGGATGATTATATCGCCCGCTCAAGGCTGCTGGACGCTAAACAGTGGTCGCGCCGCGCCTGGTGGCAGCGTATTGTGGAACGACTGTTTTACTTCTTTAGCCCGTTGTTGTAAAAGGGGCGGGATTATGCGCGCACTATGGGAAACTTTATGGATTTAAACAACCGCCTTACCGAAGATGAAACCCTGGAACAGGCCTACGATATTTTTCTGGAGCTGGCGGGCGACAATCTCGATCCGGCCGATATTCTTCTTTTCAATCTGCAGTTTGAAGAGCGCGGCGGCGCAGAACTGCACGATCCTGCTGAAGACTGGGCCGAGCATGTGGATTTCGATCTGAATCCGGATTTCTTTGCGGAAGTGGTAATTGGCCTGGGCGAGAGCGAGGAAGATCCGGTTACCGATATCTTCGCCCGCGTGCTGCTGTGCCGCGAAAAAGACCACAAGCTTTGCCATATTCTGTGGCGTGAATAACAGTTAAACCGCAGCGCAAGGCTGCGGTTTAGCTTTCTCTTAAAGCGGATCCACCTTCAGGCAGGATACCGCATGGCGGAAACTGCCTTCCAGCAGCGGACGGGTTTTTGCGCATTCCGGTCCGGCTATCGGACAGCGAGTGCGGAATACGCAGCCCGAAGGCGGATTAATTGGCGAAGGCAGCTCCCCTTCCAGCAGCTGTATCACCTTGTTTTTTTCCAAATCGGGATCCGGGATTGGCACCGCCGACATCAGTGCGCGGGTATAAGGGTGCTGAGGATTGTGATAAACCTCGTCGTAAGTGCCCAGCTCTACCGCATGCCCCAGGTACATTACCAGTACGCGATCGGAGATATGTTTCACCACCGCCAGATCGTGGGCGATGAATATCAGCGAGAGTCCCATTTCCCGCTGTAGCTGTTGCAGCAGATTTACTACCTGCGCCTGAATGGAGACATCCAGCGCGGAGACCGGCTCATCACAGATAATCAATTTAGGCTCAAGGATCAGCGCGCGCGCAATGCCGATACGCTGACACTGACCGCCGGAAAACTCGTGCGGGTAGCGGTTAATCAGATTCGGCAGCAAGCCTACCTTCATCATCATCGTCTTAACGCGCTCTTTAACTTCCTGACGCGCCATTTTGGGATGATAGGTGCGCAAGGGTTCGGCAATGATATCGCCAATGGTCATGCGCGGATTCAGCGATGCCAGCGGATCCTGAAAAATCATCTGAATATCGCTGCGCGCTTTGCGCCACTCTTCTTCGCTTTGTCCTAAAAGATCCCGACCCAGCCAGGCTACGCGCCCTTCCGTTGCTTTAACCAGGCCGATAATGGCGCGGGCCAGCGTCGACTTGCCGCAGCCGGATTCGCCTACCACACCCAGCGTTTCGCCCTCATACAGGCGCAGGCTGACGCCGTCTACCGCCTTCAGCGTTTTCGGCGGCTGCCAGAACCACTGGCCGCCGTCTTTTATCGCGAAGTGCACTTTAAGATCGGCGATTTCCAACAGCACGTTCTTATTCATACCAGCTCCTCCGCGGGTTTAAAGCAGGCGCGCAGTCGTTCCTGACCAAAAGGCGTCAATGGCGGCATAGTGGCGCAGATTTCCATCGCATGCGGGCAGCGCGGCTGGAACGGACAGCCTTTCGGCAAACGCAGCAGGTTAGGCGGATTACCCGGAATCGTGGTCAGCGACTCGCCTTCCGCATCCAGACGCGGCACCGCGTTTAGCAGGCCAATAGAATAAGGATGGGTCGGCTGGTAGAAGATGTCACGGGCCTTGCCGTATTCCATCGTGCGCCCGGCGTACATCACCAGCACGCGATCGCAAATACCGGCCACTACGCCCAGATCGTGCGTAATCATGATAATGGCGGTGTTGAACTCTCTTTTCAGATCGTTGAGCAGCGTCATAATCTGCGCCTGCACGGTAACGTCCAGCGCCGTAGTCGGCTCATCGGCAATCAGCAGTTTGGGACGGCACAGCAGCGCCATCGCAATCATCACGCGCTGCCGCATGCCGCCGGAAAACTCGTGCGGATACATTTTCATCCGCTTGCGCGCCTCCGGCATTTTCACTGCATCCAGCATGCGTACCGATTCCTCAAAGGCCTGCGCGCTGCTCATGCCTTTGTGCAGCTGTAAAACCTCCATTAGCTGCTCGCCGACGCGCATATAGGGATTGAGCGAGGTCATGGGATCCTGGAAAATCATCGCGATTTCTTCAGCCCGCAGGCGATTAAGCTGCTTTTCCGGCAGGTTAAGGATCTCGTTGCCGCGAAAGCACGCCGAGCCACCGATACGGCCGTTGCTGGCCAGCAGCCCCATCAGCGCGAAGGCTGTCTGCGATTTGCCGGAACCGGATTCCCCCACGATGCCCAGGGTTTCGCCCGCCCGCAGATCGAAATTAAGATCGTTCACGGCGGTGACGTCGCCATCTGGCGTGGTAAAAGTGACCCGCAGATCCTTAACCGACAGCAGCAGTTCACCGGCCGCTTTTTTCGCCATTTCTGGCCGTAATTGTGTAACGTTCATCGGCATACTCCTTAACGATCTTTCGGGTCGAGGGCATCGCGCAGGCCATCGCCGATAAAGTTGAAACAGAACAGCGTTACCACCAGAAAACCGGCCGGGAACAGCAGCAGCCACGGCGAGACTTCCATCGAGTTGGCGCCATCGCTAAGCAGCGCGCCCCAGCTGCTTAGCGGCTCCTGGGTGCCCAGACCTAAAAAGCTCAGGAAGGATTCAAACAGGATCATGCTCGGCACCAGCAGCGAGGCGTAAACCACCACTACGCCCAGCACGTTAGGCACTATATGGCGCAGCACAATGCTGGCGGTGGAAACGCCACCGACATGAGCTGCCTCGATAAACTCTTTGCGCTTGAGGCTCAGCGTCTGGCCGCGCACGATACGCGCCATATCCAGCCAGGAGACCAGGCCAATCGCCACGAAGATCAGCAGGATATTACGGCCAAAAAAGGTCACCAGCAGGATCACAAAGAACATAAACGGAAAGGAGTTAAGGATTTCCAGCAGGCGCATCATCACTGAATCGACCTTGCCGCCCAGATAGCCAGCCAGCGAGCCGTAAAGCGTGCCGACCAGCACCGCCACCAGCGCGGAAGCGATGCCGACCATTAATGAGATACGGCCGCCGATTGCCACGCGCACCAGCAGATCGCGTCCCGATGAATCTGTGCCGAAATAGTGTTTGGAAGCGATATCGGGTGCGCTCGACATCATGCCCCAGTCGGTGTCGTCGTAGGTGAAGGATGAAAGCATGGGCGCGAAAATAACGAAAAGCGCTATCAGTACCAGCACTGTCAGGCTGGCCAGCGCCGCGCGGTTGTGAATAAAGCGACGGCGAGCGTCCTGCCACAGGCTACGGCCTTCGACCTCCAGCTTTTCGCTGAAGGCGTCGAGAGCTTCGCTGTTTTTCTTACTCAGTATCATGGCGAGCTCCGGAATCAATAACGAATTTTCGGATCGATAACCGCATAGAGCACGTCAACGATCGCGTTAAAAAGAATGGTCAGTACGCCAACCAGAATGGTCAGGCTAAGCACCAGCGAGTAGTCGCGGTTGAGCGCGCCGTTAACAAACAGCTGGCCGATACCCGGCAGGCCATAGATGGTTTCTATTACCATTGAGCCGGTAATAATGCCGACAAAGGCCGGGCCAAGGTAGGAAAGCACCGGCAGCATCGCTGGCTTCAGCGCATGGCGGAAAATAATGCGGCGCATCGGCAGCCCTTTAGCGCGCGCAGTGCGGATGAAGTTAGCGTGCAGCACTTCAATCATTGAGCCGCGCGTAATGCGGGCGATACTGGCGATATAGGCCAGCGACAGCGCCACCATCGGCAGGATCATGTACTGGATCGCCCCGCCGTTCCAGCCGCCTCCCGGCAGCCACTTCAGCACGATAGCGAATACCAGTACCAGCAGCGGCGCTACTACGAAGCTGGGTATTACCACGCCAGTCATAGCAATGCCCATCACCAGAAAATCCCATTTGCTGTTTTGTTTCAGCGCCGCAATGACCCCCGCCGTTACACCCAGCACAATCGCCAGGATAAAAGCCGCCAGGCCAAGTTTGGCGGAGACCGGAAAAGCATGCCCGACCAGATAGTTCACCGAGTAGTCTTTATATTTAAAAGACGGCCCGAAATCCCCGTGCGCCAGCTGGTTCAGATAGGAGAGATACTGTTTCCAGATCGGATCGTTTAGGTGGTATTTGGCTTCTATGTTCGCCATCACTTCGGGCGTCAGCGTGCGTTCGCCGGTAAAAGGGCTGCCCGGCGCGAGGCGCATCATAAAGAAGGAGATAGTAATCAGGATTAATAACGTCGGAATCGCTTCCAGAAAACGACGAAAGATAAATTTTAACATTGCCCGTACCTGCTGGCCTGTGCTTCAGCACTGCTCAAAAGTGTTCCGTGGGGGAAGCTTTCCTTCCCCCGATTTTTTAGTGTTTGATGATATAGAGATTTTTATCGTAGAGATTGTTCAGCGGATCTTTACCGGTGTAGCCGCCGACGTAAGGCTTCACCAGCCGCGTGTTGGCGTAGTAGAACACCGGCGCGATAACCGAATCTTTATCCAGCTGCTGCTCCGCCTGGGTATAGGCTTTGCTGCGGGCCGCTTCATCGCTGGCTGCCATCGCCGAGGCGATAATTTTGTCGAAAGCTGGCGATTTATAGTGGGAAGTGTTGTTGCTGCTGTCGGAGAGCATGGTGTTCAGGAACGAGGTCGGTTCGTTGTAATCCGCGCACCATGCCGCGCGGGCGATATCAAAATTGCCCTGGTGGCGGGTATCCAGGAAAGTTTTCCACTCCTGGTTATTCAGTCTGATATTGACGCCCAGGTTCTTCTTCCAGATGGAAGCCGCGGCGATAGCCAGTTTTTTATGCAGATCGGAAGTGTTGTAAAGCAGCTCGAAGGTCAGCGGCTTATCGGCGCTGTAGCCCGCTTCTGCCAGCAGTTTTTTCGCTTCTTCGTTACGCTTTTCCTGCGACCAGTTAACCCATTCTGGTTTCACCAGGTCGGCACCGTCAATCGCTGGCGGCGTATAGCTCCACGCAGGCTGCTGCCCCTGCGCCAGCACTTTGTTGACCATGATATCGCGGTCCAGGCCCAGCTTCAGCGCGGTACGCACGCGAACATCGTTAAACGGCGCTTTTTGGTTATTGATTTCGTAATAGTAGGTACAGAGATAAGGATCGACCCGCAGCTCTTTTGGATTCTCTTTTTGCAGCTTTTTAAACAGCTCAATCGGCAGATTGGTATAGGTCATATCGCTGCCGTTGTTGCTGAAATAGCGGTTAACATCGTTTACTTCAGACGGGATCGGCAGGAAAGTCACTTTATCCAGCACGGTATGGGTGTTATCCCAGTATTGCGGGTTACGCACCACCACAATACGCTCGTTGATAATATGCTCCTGAAGCTTAAAGGCGCCGTTGCCGACCCAATTCTCAGGCTGCGTCCACTTTTCGCCGAACTTATCAACGGCTGGTTTGTAAACCGGCGACATAGAAGGATGGATCAGCAGCTTATAGAAATAAGGTACGGATTCGCTTAGCGTCACCTGCAGCGTATGTGCATCCAGCGCTTTCACGCCCAGCTGGTCGGGCTTTTTCTTGCCGCTAATAATGTCGTCGATATTTTCAAGATGACCATATTGCAGATAGCTGGCGTAAGGCGAGGCGGTTTTCGGATCGGCCAGACGCTGCCAGCTATAGACGAAATCCTGCGCCGTTACCGGCTCGCCGTTTGACCACTTAGCCGTGTTGCGCAGATGGAAGGTCCAGACTTTGCCGTCTTTGTTTTCCCAGCTTTCCGCCACGCCGGGAATGGAATGGCCGTTCGGATCGTTAATCAGCAAACCTTCCAGCAGATCGTAGCTGACGTTGGATTCCGGCACGCCTTCAATTTTATGCGGATCCAGCGACTGCACTTCGTCACCGTTGCCTTTGGTTAACTCTTGCTTAGCGGCAAGCTGCACGCCAGCGGGCACGGTTGCTGCCGTAGCCATACTACTTAACGCGCCGATAATGCCCAGCGCCAGCAGGCTTCTTTTCGTGATGTTGTTCATTTTACTACTCCAGTTTTTATTATTACCGGGACGTTTTTGCTGTCCCTGTCTGCCGGGCCCGGGCCTGTAACGCGGAACGAATGCGCTACGGCCATTTTTTATTTACCCTGGCTGCTATCACCCTTTTAATTACTACCTTCCATACAAATCAGTGCTTTATGATGTGGAAATATTTTATATTCGGCTGGTCCTGCGGATCTTTACCGGTAAAACCGCCTACCCAGGGCTTGATTAGCCTGGCGCTGACGCGGTAGTAGACCGGCACGATGGCGGAATCGCGATCCAGCTGTTGTTCAGCCTGCTGATAAAGCCTTGCGCGCTGTGCTGCGTCAGATGTAGCCAACGCTTTTGCCAGCAACGCATCAAATTTTTCGCTGTGATAAAAAGCCGTATTGCTGGAAGAGCGGGTCTGCATGATGTTCAGAAAGGTGGAAGGTTCGTTGTAGTCGGCGCACCAGGTAGCGCGAGCCACATCGAAATTGCCCTGATGGCGCGTATCCAGCATGGTTTTCCACTCCTGGTTATCCAGCGTGACCTGCGCGCCCAGATTTTTCTGCCACATAGAAGCCGCGGCAATAGCCTGCCTTTTGTTTAAATCGGAAGTGTTGTAAAGCAGCTTAAAGCGCAGTGGTTTTTCCGCACTGTAGCCCGCTTCGCTCAGCAGTTTTTTTGCCTGCTGGTTACGCTGCTGCTGCGTCAGCTTCATCCAATCCGGCGGTGGCAGGCTGGCGCCGTCGATGTAAGGCGGCGTAAAACCCCCTGCCGGGATCTGGCCCTGACCCATGATTTTTTCAGCAATAATATCGCGATCCAGGGTTAGCTTAACCGCAGTGCGTACTCGCGGATCGTCAAAAGGTGGCTTTCTGTTATTAAGCTCATAGTAAAAGGTGCAGAGCAGCGGACTGACGTGTACCTGAGAACCCAACGTTTTTTTCAGTGTGGGAAAAAGGTCTGGCGGCAGCGCGCTGTTGGTCATATCGATTTCACCGCTGCGATAGCGGTTTACGTCGGTGGTTTCTGACGAGATGGGCAGAAAAGTAGCGGTTTCAATAGTGGTATGCGCATTATCCCAATAATGCGGATTGCGCTTCAGGACGATTTTCTCGTTGATTACCCAGTCGCTAAGCGTATAGGCGCCGTTGCTGACGTAGTGCTGCGGCTGCGTCCATTGGTCGCCCCACTTCTCTACGGCTTTACGATTAACCGGCTTTAATGCCGCGTTGACCGCCAGCGCGATAAAATAAGGCACCGGTTCGCTCAGCGTAATTTGCAGATGGCTTTCGTCAAGGGCGCGAATACCCAGCTCTGAGGGCGGCTTTTTCCCCGCCAGAATATCGTCGATGTTGGCAATATGTGCATATTGCAAATAGCTGGCGTAGGGCGAAGCGGTTTGCGGATCCGCCAGACGCTGCCAGCTATAGACGAAGTCATCGGCAGTAACCGGCTCGCCGTTGCTCCAGAACGCTTTGCGTAACGTAAAAGTCCAGACTTTGTCTGCTTCGCTGCGCCAGCTCTCCGCGATGCCCGGCACGGTACGGCCATTGTTATCCGTGGCGACCAGCCCTTCCAGCAGGTTTATGACTACGTTGCTTTCCGGCACGCCTTCGATCTTTTGCGGATCCAGCGTTGAAACTTCGCCGCCGTTATTGATAACGATTGTCTGTTGTTGGGCCAGCGCAATATCACCAGGCGTGGCAACAAGGCCGGGAGAAGCCAGAATGGCGCCGACGGCGACGGCCAGTTTCAGAGGCGAACTGCCTACTTTTTTCTTCAACAATTTTTTACCTCTGTACAAAGCTGGCGTAGAGATTGGGCGTTAAAGTGCTTTGCACATCTGATGCCAGGTTTAATGCGTTCCGCAAAACCTATCAGATGGTACGTTTTCGCTCCAGGCTAAAATAGCAAAAATGTTAACCAATTCTCTTTATTGCTCGCAGCTTCCGCCGAAAGCCGCTTATTATTTACCAATCAATATCTTTTATCCCTTTGAAAAATATACAATAATAAGCATGATTCGGCTATGCGCCTGTAAAAATGGCAATTATCTATTTAAACCACCTGAATATTGCCGGATAAACAGAACAATAATCTGCTTCACGCGTTAAAATTAGATAATAACCTTATAAAAGGCAAGAGTAACATCATTATAGTTTGTTATAGAAATAACATTTTCTGCTTAAGTTGTGACAAAGCGGTGATTTTCAGTAATTACATTAATATGAACAGAGCTATGTTAAGCTGCAATAATAATTGCACCAATAAAGAGCAATAACAGCGAGATTTGCACTTTATTGGCGCATAGCAAGATTCGTTTCCTGAAATAAGCGCAGATTATGCGTCTTAAGTGCCTTTTACCAGTGAGGGATTTAGCCCGTCAGCCCGGGGAAAAGTGCCCTGATGCCGGTCACGATAAACTCAATGCCCAGCGCCATCAGCAGCAGCCCCATGATGCGGGTAATAACGTTGATGCCCGTCTGGCCCAGCGCCCTGACCATTAGCGGCGCGGCGCGGAACAGCAGCCAGCAGCAAAGAGAAAAAAGCGCGATGGCGATGCTGAAACCAAGCAGGTTTTGCCAGCTGTGATAACGGGTGCTCCAGACAATGGTTGAACTGATGGCGCCGGGTCCGGCCATCAACGGCAGCGCCAGCGGCACTACGCCAACGCTTTCACGGTTAGCGGTTTCCGTTTTTTCCTGCTTGTTTTGTTTATCCTCGCCTAGTTTGCCGCTGATCATCGACATAGCAATTGAGACAACCAGAATGCCGCCTGCAATACGGAAAGAGTCGATTGAGATGCCGAACAGACGCAGGATGACGTCGCCTAAGAACAATGAGGTCCAGAGGATAATCGCCACGGAAAGGCTGGCGGTCAGGTTGGTTTTATCGCGGGCGGCAGGCAGCTGATAGCTGGTCATGCTGATAAAGACCGGGATAATACCGACCGGATTAACCAGTGCGAATAGCCCGACAAAAAATTTGATATAGCCTGACAGGTCAAGAATAGTCGGGTTCACGCTTTTCTCCTGAATCACTCTTACCGGCAGTCGCTCCCGGCAGCGGCCTCCGAAGGGAGGAGGATAATTTTGCCTGCTTAAAGCCTTGTTAAACGTCAGTCACAGCAGTTAATCAGGCTAATAATTCCTTATTTCACAAACTATAGCACTAATAAAATACGCTGTTCTGGTTTTGCAGGCTATTGATAATCCGGTGAATCCGCGCTTATGTCGCGGCTGAAAGGTGTCAGCAGCAATAATTCTTGATCCACATCAAAATTCCTACTCTCCGGAGTGCGTACCATTAGTCTCAGTTAACGGACCTTTTATCGCAGTTTCGCCGCTGACAGCGAACAAATTGCGCAGACTCTTTTAGTAAACCTGTAGAACGCCAAGGCTAAAAAGCAAGCGCCTTTGAGTAAAATTAAAGCGATCTTGTCTATAATTGTCAGTTCTGGCTTGTTTACTAATAGAGTTTAACTTTCATCAGGAGAGCATTATGGCCGTTACTAACGTTGCTGAGCTTAACGCACTGGTTGAACGTGTAAAGAAAGCCCAGCGAGAGTACGCAAACTTCACCCAGGAACAGGTCGACAAAATTTTCCGCGCCGCAGCGCTGGCAGCCGCCGACGCGCGCATTCCACTGGCGAAAATGGCCGTGGCAGAATCAGGAATGGGCATAGTTGAAGATAAAGTCATCAAAAACCATTTCGCTTCCGAATATATTTATAACGCCTATAAAGATGAAAAGACCTGCGGTATTCTGGATACCGACGATACCTTCGGCACCATTACTATCGCTGAACCAACCGGTCTGATCTGCGGGATTGTCCCAACCACCAACCCAACCTCTACCGCTATCTTCAAGGCGTTGATCAGCCTGAAAACCCGCAACGGCATTATTTTCTCGCCGCATCCACGCGCCAAAGATGCCACTAATAAAGCAGCAGATATCGTACTCCAGGCCGCTATTGCCGCTGGCGCCCCTAAAGATATCATCGGCTGGATCGACGTGCCTTCCGTAGAGCTTTCCAATCAGCTGATGCACCATCCGGATATCAACCTGATTCTGGCGACCGGCGGCCCGGGCATGGTAAAAGCGGCCTATAGTTCCGGTAAACCCGCTATCGGCGTCGGCGCGGGCAACACGCCGGTGGTCATTGACGAAACAGCGGATATTAAACGTGCCGTCGCTTCGATTTTGATGTCAAAAACTTTCGACAACGGCGTTATCTGCGCCTCTGAACAGTCCGTAATCGTGGTGGATGCCGTTTACGAGGCCGTGCGCGAGCGCTTCGCCAGCCATGGCGGCTACCTGCTGCAGGGCAAAGAGCTGAAGGCGGTGCAGGATATCATCCTGAAAAACGGCGGTCTGAATGCCGCTATTGTTGGTCAGCCTGCGGTAAAAATCGCCGAGATGGCCGGCCTTAGCGTGCCGGCAAACACCAAGATCCTGATCGGCGAAGTGAAGCTGGTGGATGAATCAGAGCCTTTCGCCCACGAAAAACTTTCCCCTACCCTTGCCATGTACCGCGCGAAAGATTTCGAAGAGGCGGTCAGCAAAGCAGAGAAACTGGTGGCCATGGGCGGTATCGGCCATACCTCCTGTCTCTATACCGACCAGGATAACGAGCGCGAACGCGTTAACTTCTTTGGCGACCGGATGAAAACCGCGCGTATCCTGATCAATACACCAGCGTCTCAGGGCGGCATTGGCGATCTCTATAACTTTAAGCTGGCGCCGTCACTGACGCTGGGCTGCGGCTCCTGGGGCGGTAACTCCATTTCTGAAAACGTCGGGCCTAAACACCTGATCAACAAGAAAACCGTGGCTAAGCGAGCTGAAAACATGTTGTGGCATAAACTACCCAAGTCTATCTACTTCCGCCGCGGTTCTCTGCCAATTGCTATGGAAGAAGTGGCGACAGACGGCGCCAAACGCGCCTTTATCGTTACCGACCGCTATCTGTTCAACAATGGCTATGCGGATCAGGTCGTTTCCGTATTGAAATCCCACGGTCTGGAAACCGAAGTCTTCTTCGAGGTAGAAGCCGATCCGACGCTGAGCATCGTCCGCAAAGGCGCGGAGCAGATGCACTCTTTTAAACCAGACGTGATCATCGCGCTGGGCGGCGGTTCGCCAATGGATGCGGCAAAAATTATGTGGGTGATGTATGAACATCCGGAAACCCACTTCGAGGAGCTGGCGCTGCGCTTTATGGATATCCGTAAACGTATCTATAAATTCCCGAAAATGGGCGTGAAGGCGAAGATGATTGCTATCACCACCACTTCCGGTACCGGTTCAGAAGTAACGCCGTTTGCGGTCGTCACCGATGATGCCACCGGTCAGAAATACCCGCTGGCCGACTATGCGCTGACGCCGGATATGGCAATTGTGGATGCCAACCTGGTGATGAATATGCCTAAGTCGCTCTGCGCCTTCGGTGGTCTGGATGCCGTGACCCACGCGCTGGAAGCCTATGTTTCCGTGCTGGCTAACGAATACTCCGACGGCCAGGCTTTACAGGCACTGAAGCTGCTGCAGGAAAACCTGCCGGCCAGCTATCGCGATGGCGCAAAAAATCCGGTAGCGCGTGAGCGTGTGCATAACGCCGCTACTATCGCCGGTATCGCTTTCGCCAATGCCTTCCTGGGCGTCTGTCACTCTATGGCGCACAAGCTGGGGTCGGAGTTCCACATCCCGCACGGTTTAGCCAATGCCCTGTTAATCAGCAACGTTATTCGCTATAACGCCAATGATAACCCAACCAAGCAAACGGCCTTCAGCCAGTACGACCGTCCGCAGGCGCGCCGTCGCTATGCAGAAGTAGCCGATCATCTGCGCCTTAGCGCGCCTGGCGATCGCACCGCGCAGAAGATTGAGAAGCTGCTTGCCTGGCTGGAAAGCATGAAAGCCGAGCTGGGGATCCCTAAATCTATCCGCGAGGCTGGCGTACAGGAAGCAGACTTCCTGGCGAAAGTAGACAAGCTGGCGGAAGACGCGTTCGACGACCAGTGTACCGGCGCTAACCCACGCTATCCGCTGATCGCCGAGCTGAAACAAATCATGCTGGACAGCTTCTATGGCCGCGACTACGCAGAGCCCTTCGCTTCCGTCGCAGAAGCGGTGATTGCGCAGCCGGTTGAGACCCGGAAAAAAGTGAAGAAATAAATTTTTCCCTGAACCCGCCATCCGGCGGGTTCAAACTGTTGACAAACCTAAAACGTTTCTGGACTTTGCCTTTTTTACCGCAACACGGCAGCTTGATAGCGGCAGAGGCTGAGCGGCCAGGTGGGCGCATGGACGCGCCAACCGAGCCATCAGGGACGATTTCACGGCGTGTCCATGTTCCGCTCTGCCTCTGCTGCTTTGCCACCGATTTAAACGCGACAAAGAGTTTGTCATCAACCTCAACCCGCCATCCGGCGGGTTCTTTTTATCTGTAAGCAGCGCTAATGATCTTTGCTCTTATCACTACGCCCGTTGTCGCTTTGGCGCAATGTCCGCTTTTATTGCGGCCTGCGACCTTTTTCACCATAAACGGCCTTCAGGCAACGCTGTTCAATCGCCGCTTTATAGTGCTTGCGGCACACTGACACATAGCGCTCGTTGCCGCCTATCACCACCTGTTCTCCTTCCTGGTAGGGTTCGCCGTTTTCGTCCACCCGCAGCACCATGCCCGCTTTTCTTCCGCAGTGGCAAACCGTCTTTAATTCCACCAGCTTATCGGCCCATGCCAGCAGATACTGACTACCGCTAAATAATTCGCCGCGAAAATCAGTACGCAATCCGTAGCAAAGAACCGGTATATCCAAAATATCAACCACATCCGAAAGCGCCTTAACCTGGTCTCTGGTCAGGAATTGCGACTCATCAATCAGGACGCAGTGAACCGGTTCCATTTGCTGTTGCGCTTTTATCTCGGTAAAAAGTGCCGTGTCGTTATTATACAATTTTGCTGGAGATGAAAGACCAATCCGCGAACTCACTTTGCCAATACCAAAACGGTTATCAATCTCCGCTGTATAGACCAGCGTACGCATGCCGCGCTCTTGATAGTTATAAGAGGATTGTAATAGCGCAGTAGATTTGCCTGCGTTCATCACGGAATAATAAAAATATAGCTGAGCCATCCGCTTTTGCCCCAAATTAAAATTTTATGAATTCGGATTATTGTATCACATCAGCACAAGAGTGAGCGGTCGTATGGCCTCTCTTTTAGATTCGATTCGCAGGCGCGCCCTGCTCTGCATCGCCACATTTGCTTAAGAAAGCACCTTACCTGTACTAATGGACAGTCAGACGCATTGGGCTGCTTTTAAAACGGTAATCACTCTGGTTATTTCCGCATTTGACAGTTAAACACCATTTTTAGTTTTTGCTAATATCCTTTGTAATTTCTATAAGTTAGCAGAGGCTGTCCTGCAGAAAAAAAGGAAAAAGCCCGGATTATTAAACCAGGCATTAAGGTAAGTTAAAGCCGTTACCTGTAGTAAAACACGTCATCTAATAGGCCGGTTGTTATTCTGCTTCACTCTTAATAACCCGCAGCAAGCAGGAAGAGATAAACGAATTTTCGTTTCTTACAAAATTAGCTATTGCAGTTCATTATGACCCACTCTATTATTATCAGGCAGAACATTTCCCCCATTATAATTTTTGAGATCTGAACAATGAGCGAAGCACTTAAAATTTTGAACAACATCCGTACTCTGCGTGCGCAGGCCAGAGAATGCTCGCTGGAAACGCTGGAAGAGATGCTGGAGAAACTGGAAGTTGTTGTGCACGAGCGCCGTGAAGAAGAGAGCCACGCTCAGGCTGAAATTGAAGAGCGCACTCGCAAACTGCAGCAATACCGTGAAATGCTGATCGCTGACGGCATCGATCCTAATGAACTGCTCTCTACCCTGAGCGTGGCTAAAGCGCCAGGTAAAGCCAAGCGCGCGGCACGTCCGGCTAAATATAAGTACGTCGACGAGAATGGCGAAACCAAAACCTGGACCGGCCAGGGCCGTACGCCAGCGGTTATTAAAAAAGCAATTGAAGAGCAGGGTAAAACACTCGAAGATTTTATGCTGTAAATCCGGTTTAGCCGCGCTGTACAGCCCAATAAAAAAGGAAGCAGACGCTTCCTTTTTTATTATGTTTTATACCTGGTAAAAAGAACGATACCAGCTGACAAAGCGTTTTACGCCCTCTTCCACGCCGGTTTGCGGCTTAAAGCCGATTGCCTGGTACAGCGCGGCCGTATCCGCACTGGTTTCCAGCACATCGCCCGGCTGCATCGGCAGCATATTTTTATCGGCAACGATCCCCAGTGCTTTTTCCAGCGCCTCAATATAAGCCATCAGCGTTACCGGGTTACTGTTACCAATATTATAAACGCGGTAAGGGGCCGAACTGGTTGCCGGACTGCCTGTCTCTACTGTCCAGTCAGCATCAGACTGCGGGATGACATCCTGTAGGCGCACAATGGCTTCAGCTATATCATCAATATAGGTAAAGTCGCGGCGCATCTGGCCATTGTTATAGACGTCAATTTTCTCACCTGCAATCATCGCGCGGGTAAATTTAAACAGCGCCATATCCGGGCGTCCCCATGGGCCATATACGGTGAAGAAA
The DNA here is from genome assembly GCF_042610525.1 of Pantoea sp. sgz302252. GTDB lineage: Bacteria > Pseudomonadota > Gammaproteobacteria > Enterobacterales > Enterobacteriaceae > Erwinia. Next base: position 305,890 of record NZ_JBHDVM010000001.1, on the reverse strand, counting down.
CGGAGACCTGTAGTGGGAATACCGTACAAATGCGAATAGGTGTGGGACATCAGCTCATTGGCCTTTTTCGTGGCCGCATAGAGTGAAACCGGATGGTCTACCGAGTCGTCTGTTGAGAAAGGCATTTTGCGGTTAAGACCGTAAACCGAACTTGATGAAGCATAAAGCAGATGACCGACTTTATTATGGCGGCACCCTTCCAGGATATTAAGATGCCCGATCAGGTTAGCGTCAGCATAGGCTAAAGGATTTTCCAGCGAGTAGCGCACACCGGCCTGTGCGGCAAGATGAATTACCCGATCGAAATGCTCCCTGGCGAATAGTTTCGCCATCCCTTCTCTGTCGGCGAGATCGAGTTCGATAAAAGTAAAAGCGGAAGAAGCTTTGAGGATATCCAGACGGGCAAGTTTGAGGTTGACGTCGTAGTAGTCGTTCAGGTTGTCGAGACCGACAACCTGGTGACCGGCGCCTGTCAGGCGTTGTGCAACGTGAAAACCAATAAATCCTGCTGCGCCGGTAACCAGATATTTCATACTGCCCTCGTTAATTATGCAATTTGAAGAGAAGCTCCGCGGCCGATTGCATAATAAACGAAACCGCGTTTGCTGATTCTTTCTGGATCATACAGGTTACGACCATCAAAAATCACGGGTTCTTTCAGGGCATTTTTAATAACGTCAAAATCCGGCGCGCGGAAGTTCTGCCATTCGGTGCAGATAACCAGGCCATCTGCGCCCTGCAGCGCCGCTTCCTTGGTGCCCATCAGCTTAAGATCGCTGCGGTGACCGTAGATGCGCTGCGCTTCGTCCATCGCTTCCGGATCGAAAGCCTGCACGGAGGCGCCAGCCTGCCACAGCGCTTCCATCAGCACGCGGCTTGACGCTTCACGCATGTCGTCGGTGTTCGGCTTAAAGGAGAGTCCCCACAGCGCAAAGGTTTTGCCCTGAAGGTTATCGCCAAAGTGACGCTTGATAAAGTCCGGCAGCTTGTGCTTCTGCGAGTCGTTGACGTCTTCCACAGCCTGCAGCAGACGCGGCTTGTAGCCAATCTGCTCGGCGGTACGGATCAGCGCCTGAACGTCTTTCGGGAAGCAGGAACCGCCGTAGCCGCAGCCAGGATAGATAAAGGAGTAGCCGATACGGGAATCGGAACCAATACCCTGACGAACTTTCTCGACGTCCGCGCCCAGGCGTTCCGCCAGGTTAGAGATCTCGTTCATAAAGCTGATTTTTGTTGCCAGCATGCAGTTAGCCGCATACTTGGTCAGCTCGGCGCTGCGGATATCCATCAGGATCATGCGATCGTGATTGCGGTTAAACGGCTCGTACAGCTCGCGCAGCAGCTCGACAACTTCGTCGTTGTCCGTGCCTACTACGATACGCTCAGGACGCATACAGTCGTTGACCGCCGCGCCTTCCTTCAGGAATTCCGGGTTGGAGACCACATCGAAAGCGATCTCTTTGCCGCGAGCCTTCAGCGTCTCTTCCATTACGGCGCGCACGCGGTCGGCCGTACCTACCGGCACGGTTGACTTGTCGATCACCACTTTATGATCGTTCATGTGCTGGGCAATCGTTCGCGCTACCGCGGTAACATATTTCAGATCCGCTGAGCCGTCTTCATCCGGCGGCGTACCCACGGCGATAAACTGCATGATGCCATGGTTTACACCCTCTTCCGCGTTGGTGGAGAACTTGAGACGACCAGCCTCGTAGTTCTGCATCACCAGTGGCGTCAGGCCAGGTTCAAAAATTGGAATGATCCCTTTCTTCAGATTCTCGACTTTCTTTTCGTCGACATCGATACAAAGAACGTCATGTCCGACTTCGGCCAAAACCGCAGCCTGAACCAGACCAACATAGCCGATACCAAATACGGTGACTTTCATTGAATTGTCCCGGTTAAAAAATTAATCTTATTTCTCGTTGCCAACGGTGCTTTCAAGCCATGCTTTGAAATCTGCACCCAGCGTATTGTGACGTACGCCGTACTCGACGAATGCCTGCATGTAGCCCAGTTTGTTGCCGCAGTCATGGCTAACACCTTTCAAGTGGTAAGCTTCTACGGTCTCTTTATCCATCAGCATAGCGATAGAGTCGGTAAGCTGGATTTCGTCACCTGCGCCCGGAGGCGTTTTCGCCAGCAGAGGCCAGATATCCGCAGAAAGCACGTAACGACCTACAACCGCCAGGTTGGATGGCGCTTTGTCCGCTTTCGGTTTTTCTACTACGCCGACCATAGGCGCGCTGTCGCCCGCTTTCAGCTCTGCGCCCTGGCAATCTACCACACCGTAGGCAGTAACGTCCTGCACAGGCTCAACCATGATCTGGCTGTGACCAGTTTCGTCGAAGCGACGCATCATGTCGGCCAGGTTGTCCTTAGCCAGGTTAGATTCGTACTCGTCGATGATTACGTCCGGCAGGATAACCGCGACAGGCTCATCGCCAACTACCGGATAAGCACACATTACCGCGTGGCCCAGACCTTTTGCCAGGCCCTGACGCACCTGCATAATGGTGACGTGTGGCGGACAGATAGACTGGATTTCTTCCAGCAGCTGACGCTTAACGCGTTTTTCCAGCATCGCTTCCAGCTCGAAGCTGGTGTCGAAATGGTTTTCAATGGAGTTTTTAGATGAGTGCGTTACCAGCACAATCTCGTTGATCCCGGCAGCGATACACTCGTTAACGACATACTGAATTAACGGCTTATCAACCAGCGGCAGCATCTCTTTTGGAATAGCTTTGGTGGCAGGTAACATACGGGTTCCCAGACCAGCAACAGGGATTACCGCTTTTTTTACTTTGGACTTATAGGCAGACATCTAAGTACCTCTCTTTAGGCCGTTCAAGTTATTACTTGATATGTCGAGTTAAAAAACGAAGTGAGTATATCAGTTGAACCCGGATGGATTTATCCTGGTTCAATCATTTCCGCGCAATTTAAGACAATTACCTAAGTGTAAAGCTTATTGCTGGCCCTGTCGTCAGGGCGCAGCAATAAAAAAGGCGGGATGATTATTCCGTGGACAACATCAGGCGCAGCCTGCCGCCGGCGCCCCATACCTGGCATTGCCAGGCATCGCAGCGCTGGCTAATTTGATTAAGATGCGTACTGCCCAAAGTACCAAGAGGCACGCCATTACTTAACTGTATTTGGTGTGAATGAATATTTAAAGTGGCGTTTAAACCAGCAGAAACCAAAATGAGGTTTTTTAAACCCTGATGATAATAGCCAACCAGTAAGGGAAATTGCCCCTGCAGGTTCGCCTGGCGTAAAAGCAAATTTACCTGTTTGAGCAAACTATTTAGCTCTGGCAAACGTTGCGCCTGACCAGAAAGTTGTTCCTGGAGCAATCCGTTAAATAGCGCCCTCAGCAGCAGCGCGGCCAGTACGCCATTGTCGCCAGCCCGGGTGACGTCCAGACAATAAAAAGCCAGATCTTTATCGGAAAGCGCCGCCACGTCGAGCACAAGGCCTGGCTGCTCCGCCATGGTCAGCTGGCGATAGTTGATGCGGCAGTTGGCTATCTCCTGCTGCACCGGCGGCTGGAGCTGTTTCAGCAGCTTCGCCGCCGCAGCGGGATCTCGTACCAGCGCATCCCAATCCTGAAAGAGCTGTTCGTCTTCTTCTACCTTAGAGGTGAACATTGAAGGATAGAGGCATTCGTAAACCGCTTCGCGTAGCCTTTCCAAATCTTTCAGCGGTTTTAACAGCACGTCCTGCACCCCAAGCCGCAGCACATGTGCAATGTCGGACATATTTTCCGTGGCGGAAATAACCAGAATAGGCAGGGTATTACCTTTGGTACGGAGATGCTCAACCAGCTTAATGCCGTTCATACGCGGCATCGCCAAATCGCAAATAATGAGATCGCACTCCTGTTGCTGCATTTTTTCCAGTGCCTGAACGCCGTCGTCTGCCAGCAGAGTTGTGGCGCCCAGCGCGCTCAGGAAGTTATCCAGCAGAGTACGGAAAACGACTTCGTCTTCAACTATCAGGATCTGTTTTCCGCTTAATGGCTTCTCCATTGTCCCCCCTTGTGCGCCAGATTAGTCAATAGTGGTCTAAAAACCACAATTGCGCCTCTCGGATTTGCCTGAAGTCGTCTCATTTCTCTTCCGGCAACGCGTAGTGACGGACCAGCGGAAGCAGTTCATCCATCTTTTTTTCAACGGCCAGCCTGCCCGCCGCAACAGCCTCTTCCGCCCGATGAAAATCCAGCGTAGAGATCTGCGGGCAGTAGGGTTGTATCAGTACATCCGGCGGATCGCCGGCCATCCGGTTGCGCTTGACCCGATTTTCTAACACCTGAATTGAGGTGGTCATAATTTCCATCGCTCCCGGCGTCTGCCTGTTTTTTTTCTGTGCTGTTCCGGCCAGCCTTTGTCGCAGTTTGCCTCGCCAGCCGGCAGCTTCGGCGGGCAGCTTCACGGATTGCGGCGTGACGGAAAGCAAGTTTTGCTGCATTAAATGTGCATCGTGCTGGAGATCAACGGCGATAACGATATCGGCACCCAGCGCGCGAGTCAGAGAGACAGGTACAGGGTTAACCACGGCGCCATCTACCAGCCAATAGCCATGCCAGGCGACGGGCGAAAGCAGCCCCGGCATGCTACACGAGGCGCGAATGGCCTGATGAAGGTCGCCTTCCGTCAGCCAAAGTTCACGACCGGTGCTGAGGTTAGTGGCAACGGCGCCAAACGGCAGGCCACATTGCTCAATATGGGTGTGCGGCAGTAAACGGCGCACATGATTGAAGACGCGTTCTCCACGCAGCAGTCCCCCGCGTCGCCAGGAAAAATCCATTAGCCGCAGCACTTCCCAGTAGCTGAATCCCTGTACCCAATTGGCGAGGAGAGGAAGACGTTGACTGGCATAAGCGGCGCCGACAAGCGCTCCCACGGAGCAACCTGCCACCACATCAATCCTGATGCCGGCTCGTTCCAGCGCCTCAATCACGCCGATATGAGCCCACCCTTTAGCTGCACCCGATCCCAGTGCCAGCCCAATCTTAACCTGTCTCATTCCACCTCTGGTTTGTGCTTAACGAACTCATGGCGCCGTTAACGCAGCTCGGTTACCATGACGCCTGAACTCATTTTGCCTTATTTTCTTCCGGAGACACCGTGTCTGAATCCTGCCCCTGCTGTAGCGGACTGGAGTATAGCTTATGTTGCCAGCCCTGGCTCAATGGTGAAGGTATTCCTGCCACGCCGCAAGCCTTGATGCGTTCGCGCTACACCGCGTACGCTATGGGCAATGCCGATTATCTGATCGCGACCTGGCACCCTGATTGCAACGCGGCGCTTTTTCGCGACTCGCTGGAACAAAGTTTCGCCGCGACCAGATGGCTTAGTTTACATATACTTGAGGCAGATGCACCAGGAGATAATGCAGAAGGCTATGTTACCTTCTTCGCGCGTTTCTCTGAAAATCAGCGCGACAGCTTTATTCATGAACGCTCGCGCTTTCTTCGACTGGCGCAACGCTGGTATTATGTTGACGGAACTTTCCCTGAAACAGGGCGAAACGATCGGTGCCCGTGCGGTTCCGGCAAAAAATTTAAAAAATGTTGTGGCCGGTAACGGTCTCCCGCATCCCCAAAATTGCTTCGACAGGATTACCATCGCAATGCAAGCGCAAACACTACAACGAAAAGTTTTACGTACTATCTGCCCGGACGCTAAAGGTCTGATCGCTAAAATTACCAACATTTGTTACAAACACGAGCTGAACATTGTGCAGAACAATGAGTTCGTCGATCACCGTACCGGCCGCTTTTTTATGCGCACCGAGCTGGAAGGCATTTTCAACGATGCCACGCTGCTGGCCGATTTGGACAGCGCGCTTCCAACCGGTTCGTTTCGCGAACTTAACGCCGCCGGACGCCGCCGCGTGGTGATTCTGGTGACGAAAGAAGCGCATTGCCTGGGCGATTTGCTGATGAAAAGCGCCTATGGTGGTCTGGATGTTGAGATCGCTGCGGTTATCGGCAACCACGAAACGCTGAGAACGCTGGTCGAGCGCTTTGATATTCCCTTTAAGCTGGTCAGCCATGAAGGCCTGACGCGCGAAGAGCACGACAACAATATGGCGGCGGAAATCGACCGCTTCCAGCCTGATTACGTAGTGCTGGCTAAATATATGCGGGTGCTGACGCCGGCTTTTGTGCAGCGCTATCCCAATCAGATTATCAATATCCACCACTCATTCCTGCCCGCCTTTATCGGCGCGCGCCCTTACCATCAGGCTTATGAGCGCGGCGTGAAAATAATTGGCGCGACTGCACATTACGTCAATGACAATCTGGACGAAGGCCCGATTATTATGCAGGACGTAATCCACGTGGATCATAACTATACGGCGGAGGATATGATGCGCGCGGGCCGCGACGTCGAGAAAAACGTGTTGAGCCGCGCTCTTTATCAGGTGCTGGCGCAGCGCGTCTTTGTTTACGGCAACCGCACTATTATTCTGTAAAGGTTGCAGACTGCTGTTTTGCCGGACAAAGCAGCAGTCAGAATAAAAAAGCGGCAAACGCATTTAAATCATTGCATCCGGG
>NZ_JBHDVM010000001.1:298967-299175 GCF_042610525.1 Pantoea sp. sgz302252 | reverse complement strand
TTCCAACTTATGTTGGTTCGGCGTTTAAGCACGTTCTGTCATATTCCCTAAGGGGAAGGACGAGAAGCTTCGACCTCGAAGGTTTGACCCGCAGGGCACGGAGCAAAGCGACGTGAATCCTTCCTGCACAGAAGTAGAGTTAAGCATTACCCTTTCCAACTTACGTTGGTTCGGCGTTTAAGCCACAAGTTTTACCAGTAGTACGCTT
>NZ_JBHDVM010000001.1:231643-298876 GCF_042610525.1 Pantoea sp. sgz302252 | reverse complement strand
TTCAGACTTATTCAATCCCGGCATTTAAAGTACACTCTTCCAGATCCCCCACGGGGAAGGATGAGAAGCTTCGACCTCGAAGGTTTGACCCGCAGCGGGCAACTGCGCGTATCCTTCCCGCACAATGCTAATCCTTAGCACCACCATTACAGCTAAATTCCCAACCTGCGTTTAAACACATTCTTCCCGATCTTCATCCTCTTTTCAGACTTCCGTAACGTCAGCATTTAAGCCCGTCTCTGACCGCCTTGTGATGACAGCCCGCGCCCAATTCTGCTACCATCCGCCCATCTTTTTCCCCGCCAACCGGGCTTAGTTATGAAATTTGTCTCTTTTAATATCAATGGGCTTCGCGCCCGCCCTCATCAGCTCGCTGCAATTGTTGAACAGCACCAGCCGGACGTTATCGGCCTGCAGGAAACCAAAGTCCACGATGAAATGTTTCCCCTGGAAGAGGTTGCCAGCCTGGGCTACAACGTTTTCTACCACGGGCAAAAAGGCCACTACGGCGTGGCGCTGCTGACCAAAGAGCAGCCGGTTATGGTACGCCGCGGTTTTCCGGGCGATGACGAAGACGCGCAGCGTCGCCTGATCATGGCAGACATTGCCAGCCCAATCGGCAACATTACCGTTATTAACGGCTATTTCCCTCAGGGCGAGAGCCGCGATCATGCCACGAAATTCCCGGCGAAAGAGAAGTTTTACCGCGATCTGCAAAGCTATCTCGAGCAGGAACAACAGCCTACTAATCCGGTGCTGATCATGGGCGATATGAATATCAGCTCCACCGATCTGGACATCGGTATTGGCGAGGATAGCCGCAAGCGCTGGCTGCGTACGGGCAAATGCTCCTTTTTGCCCGAAGAGCGTGAATGGATGGATCGCCTGATGAACTGGGGCCTGGTCGATACCTGGCGCGCGCAAAACGCCGAAATCAACGATCGCTTCTCATGGTTCGACTACCGCTCAAAAGGCTTTGACGATAATCGCGGTCTGCGTATCGATCTGCTGTTGGCAAGCCAGCCGCTGGCCGAGCGCTGCATAGCAACCGGCATAGACTATGATATTCGCAGCATGGAAAAGCCTTCCGATCATGCGCCCGTCTGGGCTGAATTTAACTTCTGATGTCTGTAAAGCAGCTTGACGTGGTAGCCGCGCTGATTGTTCGCCAGGGAAAAATTTTGCTGGCGCAGCGCGGCCCGGATGGCGATCAGGCCGGGTTATGGGAGTTTCCTGGCGGCAAGGTAGAGGCTGGCGAGAGTCAGCCTCAGGCGCTGCGCAGAGAGCTAAAGGAAGAGTTGGGTATTGAGGCGGATATCGGTGGTTATATCGCCAGCGAAAGCCGGGAAGTCAGCGGGCGGCAGATCCATCTGCACGCCTGGCTGGTGACAGCGTTCTCCGGTGACCCCAGGCTCAGCTGTCATCATGCGCTGGTCTGGGTTACGCCGCAGGAAGCGCTGGGCTATGACCTGGCGCCAGCGGATATCCCTTTGCTGTACGCCTGGCTCGGGCAGGCTATTTAAGCGTTTTCCAGATTAAGTTATTGGTGCCGTAAGATTGCTCATCGCGGCCGCACTGCAGCAGCACGCCTTCCATTTTTACTACAGAGCCTTCTGTGTAACTGCGGTTCTCATAGGTACAGCAGCGCAGACAAGGCGGCTGATTATTATTCTGCCCCTGCGTCCAGACCTCCGGCGGCATATCCACCACTACGTCTGCATTCGCGCCACCGCTCTGTGTCGTTTCCTGCTCGTAATCGCTGTGACCGGTACTAAGGTGCATGCCGCCAGCTGCAAAAAGCGGCGCGCAAAACAGTAGCGCGGCCGCCGCTAAAACGCTTTTCATCATTTAATTCCCCTTCGCTTTCGCCGCCTTACGCTGCGGCTTTTTACGGTTAACCGCCGGTGAAGGAAGGCCACGGAACGCGTGAGCAGCGGGCTGCTGGCGCGCCTGATCGATCAGAGTATAGAGCGTGCCCACCAGCGGCTGCATAAAGTCCTGGTAGCGGCACTGCTTTTCACTGATTTTAGTCAGCGTAGACTCCCACTGGGCGGTCATATCGGGACGCGCCGCCATTTCCGGCAGCGAGTGGATCAGAGCGCGTCCGGCAGGAGTCGCATTGATGTAGCGCCCTTTCTTGATCAGAAAAGCGCGTTTAAACAGCAGTTCGATAATGCCGGCTCGGGTTGCCTCTGTCCCTAAACCATCGGTCGCACGCAGTACTTTCTTTAGATCTTTATCCTGAACAAATCGTGCGATGCCGGTCATAGCCGATAACAGCGTAGCGTCGGTAAAATGACGAGGCGGCTGCGTTTGCTTACTGACAACTTCGCCGCGCTCGCACAGCAGTTCGTCGCCTTTTGCCACCACCGGCAGCGGCGTACCGTCGTTCTCTTCATCTCGCTCTTTGCTGCCCAGCAGCGCACGCCAGCCTGCTTCGGCAAGAAAACGCGCTTTGGCGATAAATTTACCGCCAGCGATATCAAGCTCAATAACGCATTTGCGGTAAATGGCATCCGGACAAAACTGCATCAGATATTGCGTGGCGATCAGGCGATAGATGTTGCTTTCGTTTTCTGTCAGGCCGACCTTACTGCTGCGCGCCGTAGGAACGATGGCATGGTGCGCATCGACTTTTTTATCGTCCCAGCAGCGGTTTCTGCGATCGCTGTCGAAATCGGCTGGCGGCGTCAGATCTGGCTGGTGCGCATTTATGGCGTTCAGCACTGCATGCCTGCCGGCAAAATGTTCATCAGGCAGATAGCGGCTGTCGGAACGCGGATAGGTGATCAGTTTATGCGTTTCATAAAGCTTCTGACAGGTATCCAGCACCGTTTGCGCACTTAGCCCAAAACGTCTGGCTGCTTCGATCTGCAATGATGAAAGCGAGAAAGGCAGCGGCGCCGTGTCGTTTTCCCGCTTATCGTTATAGCTGGTAACAAGCGCAGGCTGGCCGTTGATTCGCGCCACCACATGTTCAGCAAGCTGACGGTTAAGCAGCCGCCCCTCTTCATCCTGATGCGGTTCGCAGGCTTCGCTGGGCTGCCAGGTCGCGACAAAGCGTTCATCCTTTGGCGTGACAATATGGGCCTTTACCTCGAAGAAATCTTTCGGCACAAAATTTTCTATTTCTTCATCACGCCGCACCACCAGCCCGAGAACCGGTGTCTGTACGCGTCCAACTGACAGCACGCCGTCATAGCCAGCATTGCGGCCCAGCAGCGTATAGGCGCGCGTCATATTAATGCCATAGAGCCAGTCGGCGCGTGCACGCGCCAGCGCTGATACGCACAGCGGTATAAATTCACGGTTTTCACGCAGGCGCTCTATCGCTCTGGATACGGCCTGCGGATTAAGGTCATTGATCAGGCAGCGCTGTACCCGCTCGCGTTTTTGCGGCGGCAGCGCCAGGTAATTCAGCACTTCGTCCACCAAAAGCTGCCCTTCACGATCCGGGTCGCCCGCGTGCACAACTTCGTCAGCTTTTTCCAGCAGGCCCTTGATCACATTTAACTGTTTGGCGACGGAAGGGCGTGGCTGTAACCGCCATTTTTCCGGCACGATTGGCAGATCGGCCAGCGACCAGCGAGCATAGCGGCTGTCGTAGCTGTCGGGCTGTGCCTGTTCAAGCAGGTGGCCAACGCACCAGGTGACCACATCTTCGCCACAGGCGATATAGCCATCGCCCCGGCGGTGCGGTTTGGGGAGTACATCCGCAATCGCGCGGGCAAGACTGGGTTTTTCGGCAATAAACAAACGCATCCGGCGATGGCTTCCTTCAGGGGATAAACTTGGGTAGATGGTAGCGTTTTCAGCAGACGGTGATAAGCGTTTCACCGTCCGTTCGCTTATTATCCCGGCAAAAGGATAATCTGGCGACTATTATCCTGCCTGTTTCGCCGCTGGCTGTCTGTCAGAAATAGCTGACAAAAGGCGCTGTGTCAGGCGGCGCCAGAGTAGTGGCGGATTTTAGCTGCGGCGTGCCCAGATAAAGGAAACCAACAATAGCGTCCTGCTCGCGGCAGTTAAACGCCTCGCGTACCGCCTGATGGTCGGTCCAGGCGCCGCTACGCCAGATGCCGTTAAAACCCTGTGCTACAGCCGCCATCTGCATTGCCATTACTGCGCAGCCTGCTGATACTACCTGCTCCCAACGCGGAACCTTATGGTGTTCCTCACAATGGGCTACAACGGTGATAATCATCGGCGCACGGAACGGCGACTGTTTCGCTTTTTCGATAGCCTTAGGCTCCATATTGCCGTCGCGCGCGGCTCTTTCCAGCAGCTGGCTAAAACGCTCGCGGCCTTCATTCTCAATGACGATAAAGCGCCACGGTTGCAGCGTGCCGTGATCCGGCGCGCGCATACCGGCACGAATAATATTCTCCAATGCTTCTCCAGCGGGTGCTGGCTCGCTTAAACGCGAGGCGGAACGACGGTTGACTACTAAATCCAGTGCGTCCATAACTTACTCCTGAAAAGAATGCCAGGCTGCTGAAGCTAGCACAGGATGATGATTTGTTACAGCATCGTGCTTTTTCCTGCTGACAAGTTTGCCCCTGCTCTTTAGGATGTCACCATTCTTACCCGGCGCCGAACGAGTCCGGCCTGGCGTCTTACGGGTTTTCATCGCGATTATGGAGAGACTATGCGCACTTTGTGGCGAGCGATCGCTGGCATTTTTAAATGGGCCTGGCGCCTGCTAAATTTTATCCGGGAATTTATTCTTAACCTTTTTCTGGTGCTGCTGATCCTGATCTGCGCCGGGGTTTATTTCCAGTTCACTAAATCCTCCGCGCCTGTGGAAACACAAAAAGGCGCGCTGGTGGTCGATCTGACGGGTGTCATCGTGGATAAGCCTTCCGTCAGCAACAAGCTCAGTAAAATCGGCCGTCAGCTGCTGGGCACCAGTAGCGATCGCCTCAAGGAGAATTCACTGTTCGACGTGGTGGACGCCATTCGCCAGGCTAAAGATGACGGCAATATCACCGGCATGGTGCTGGATTTGCGTGATTTTGCGGGTGCAGACCAGCCTTCGCTGCAATATATCGGCAAAGCGCTGCGCGAATTCCGCGACAGCGGCAAACAGATCTACGCCACTGGCGATAGCTATAGCCAGGCGCAGTATTACCTTGCCAGCTTCGCCAACAAGATTTATCTGTCGCCGCAGGGCACGGTAGATCTGCACGGTTTCGCCACTAACGGCCTTTATTACAAGTCGCTGTTGGAAAAGCTGAAGGTCAGCTCGCACGTTTTCCGGGTCGGCACCTATAAATCTGCCGTTGAGCCATTCCTGCGTGATGATATGTCGCCAGCCGCGCGCGATGCCGATAGCCGCTGGATCGGCGAGCTGTGGCAGAATTACCTGAATACCATTGCCGCCAATCGTCAGATAACCCCACAGCAGCTCTTCCCTGGCGCGCAGGGCGTGCTGGATGGCCTGCAAAAAGTGGGCGGCGATACCGCGCGCTATGCCAAAGATAACCGGCTGGTGGATGAGCTGGCTTCCCGCTCCATGGTCGACCAGCAGCTTGTCAAAGTTTTTGGCTGGGATAAGCAGGCGCAGGATTTTAACGGCACCAGCATCTATGATTATGCAGTGAAGAATAAGCCTGCCGCTAACGGCAATATCGCCGTAATCATGGCTAACGGCGCCATTATGGACGGCGATGAAACGCCAGGCAACGTTGGTGGCGATACCACTGCACTTGCTATCCGCAAGGCGCGGCTGGACGATAAAGTTAAAGCAATTATCCTGCGCGTCAACAGCCCGGGCGGCAGCGTAACCGCTTCCGAAACTATCCGCGAAGAGCTGGCGGCAGCGAAGGCTGCGGGCAAACCTGTAGTGGTTTCAATGGGTGGCATGGCGGCTTCCGGCGGCTACTGGATCTCTACGCCAGCTAATTACATTATCGCCAGCCCGAGCACCCTGACAGGTTCAATCGGTATTTTCGGCGTGATTAACACCGTTGAAAATTCGCTGGATGCCATCGGCGTGCATACAGACGGCGTATCGACTTCGCCGCTGGCGGATGTGGCGACGACCAAAGCACTGCCGCCGGAAGTACAGCAGTTGATGCAGCTAAGCATTGAAAACGGCTATAAAAACTTCCTGGGGCTGGTCGCCAGCTCGCGCGGTAAAACGCCGGAACAGATCGATCAGATCGCTCAGGGTCATGTCTGGACAGGTAGCGATGCCAAAAACAACGGGCTGGTTGACGCGCTCGGCGATTTTGACGACGCGGTGGCAAAAGCGGCAGAGCTGGCGCATATCAAGCAGTGGCAGCTCAACTGGTATCAGGACGATCCGGGCTTGATCGATCTGCTGTTCAGCCAGATGGACGCCTCTGCGCGCGCGGCATTGCCAGAAACGTTGAGGGCTTACTTACCCGCGCCGATGTATGACGTGATGGCGGCGATGAAAAGCCAGCCGGGTCTGTTTGATAACCTGAACGACCCGCAGAATCGCTATGCGTTCTGCCTGACCTGCAGCCAGGTCAAATAGACGGAAAGCGGCCCGCTGGTCGGGCTGCTTTTCTCCGGTTTTCCCCTTATACTGCCCTCTTTTTCCAGCCTGAGTAATCACATGCAAAAAAAATCCATCTACGTGGCCTATACTGGCGGCACCATCGGCATGCAGCGTTCCGAGCATGGTTATGTTCCCGTTTCCGGCCATTTGCAGGAGCAGCTGGCGGCGATGCCAGAATTTCATCGCGCCGAGATGCCCGATTTCACTATTCATGAATATCAGCCGCTGATCGACTCCTCGGATATGACGCCGCAGGATTGGCAAACGATTGCTGACGATATCCAGGCGAATTACGACAATTACGATGGATTTGTGATCCTGCACGGCACCGATACCATGGCGTTTACCGCTTCCGCGCTCTCTTTTATGCTGGAGAATCTCAGCAAGCCGGTTATCGTGACGGGATCACAGATCCCGCTGGCGGAATTGCGTTCCGATGGTCAACAAAATCTGCTTAACGCGCTGTTCGTTGCGGCTAACTATCCGATCAATGAAGTCGCCCTTTTCTTTAATAACCAGCTTTATCGTGGTAACCGCACTACCAAAGCGCATGCCGACGGCTTTAACGCCTTCGCCTCGCCTAACCTGGCGCCGCTGTTGGAAGCCGGCATCCATATTCGCCGCCTGAACACGCCGCCTGCGCCAAACGGCCAGGGCGAGCTTGTGGTACGCAGCATCACGCCACAGCCCGTCGGCGTGGTGACTATTTACCCCGGTATTTCTGCCGATGTAGTCAGTAATTTTCTGCTTCAGCCGGTTAAAGCGTTAATCCTGCGTTCTTACGGCGTCGGCAATGCCCCACAGAATCCGGCATTTTTAAAAGAGCTCAAGGCAGCCTCCGATCGCGGCATCGTGGTGGTGAATCTGACGCAGTGTATGTCCGGCAAGGTCAATATGGGCGGCTACGCTACCGGTAATGCGCTGGCGCTGGCCGGTGTGGTCAGCGGCTATGATATGACGGTGGAAGCTACGCTGACCAAGCTGCATTTTCTGCTCAGCCAAAACCTTTCCAGCGATGAAGTTCGCCAAAAGATGCAGGTTAATCTGCGCGGCGAGCTAACGCCTGACGACAAGTGAGATAAGCCATGAAGGCCCTGATCCTGATCGATCTGCAAAATGATTTCTGTCCCGGTGGCTCGCTTGCGGTCGCTGAAGGCGACAAGGTTATAGCCGTTGCCAATCGGTATGCTGCGGAATTCTATCGGCTTCAGCGGCCTGTGGTGGCTACGCTGGACTGGCACCCGGCCGATCACGGCAGCTTCGCTTCCAATGCGGGTAGAGAAGCGGGCACGCTGGGCGAACTAAAGGGTTTGCCGCAGGTTTGGTGGCCGGATCATTGTATCCAGTACAGCGCTGGCGCAGAGCTACACCCTGAGCTGGAGCAGCGCTATCTGAGCACACGGATTTATAAGGGCGAGCAGCCGCTGGTAGACAGCTACAGCGCGTTTTTCGACAACGGTCGGCGTAGTAAAACGCAGTTGCATGACTGGTTACAAAGCCATGGCGTAAGCAGCCTGATCATGATGGGGCTGGCAACGGATTACTGTGTTAAATACAGCGTGCTGGACGCACTGTCGCTGGGCTACGAGGTTCAGGTTGTAGCCGAAGGCTGCCGCGGCGTTAATCTTAATTCCTTTGACAGCGAACGCGCTCTGGAAGAGATGGCTGAGCGCGGCGCAGATATTGTGTAACTTCAGCAATCCTTCACGCCATAACACAATTAATACTGAGTAAGTATTTATTCTTAAATAAGTGTGGGCAGTTTTAACGCAACCATAACCTTTATATATCTTCCGTTTCCAATGCGCCTTGCTTCAGCGGCGCAGAATTCCTACTAAAAAAATTTAATTTTACTGTGGTTTTTTTAAATTACAGAAATGCTATTTCGCCCACAAAATTAGCGGCATGCTAAAAAGGAAAAAGGAGTAACATCAGGCGGTAAAAACATTATAAGGATATATCTATGCTTACCCGTTCCAGCAGCGAAGTTAATCTACGCTCAGCAACAAATCGTCCTGCCCGGCTTAAAAAATCCTGTTCTGTCCACGGAAAAACTCGTTTTCAAAATAAAATTGTCCAGTCAAAAAACTCTCCTCAAACGCTAACACGGCATAAAAATTCTATGCATATTAATAAGGTTGGCCTGGAAGATTTCCTGTGCTTTGACAGCCGTCTTATTTATGAAAAGATCCGTGACGCCCGTAGCCTGAGTTCCCGTAATTACATCTACCTTGGATCTGTCCAGGCTATGCCTGTAAACGAACAAGGGGTTACCCTGAACAGTGATGGAAATCTTCTGCTTATCAAAGGAAAAAGCAGAAATTTAATTAGCGGGCTGTGCAAGAAATACACCAAAGGCCTGAGCTTCCAGACTGCTTTACTAAGGCCAGCAGAAGATAAAAAAAGCCTGCAATTCGCCTCTTTGTTTTTAAATGATGAGGGTGTACTTATTGGAAAAGAAAAAGGTAGCGGAAAATTATTTTCTATCAGCTTTAATAAAAACAATAATATTACTGACGAATATACAGATACAGAAAGCATTAACGTAAACTATGAGCTTTATCATGGCGCTAATCCGGAAGAGTTAACTTTTAAAACACAGGAGAATGAATGCCTTTCTTTTCGATTGAAAGAAGGAAAACTATTGCTTGACTCAGTCAGCCATAACGATAAAAAATATAACTATGCTTTACTTTCTTATGACATTAAGCTGCCACTTTCAAACAAAACTAAAATTGCCTCAATTAAAAAAAGCCAAAACCGCTTGCAGATCGAGCTCCTTAAAAATAACAAGAAAAGGATAGTCTACTTAGATCCCTGTGATATATCACTCAAAGATCTCAGCGCGAAGCGCGTCAGCCATAAGCCTGCTCAATCCCTTTCAGGCAGGCTGGGTACAGATCCGCACGAGAAATATTTTTCCGGCCAGCCTTTTTCTTCATCACGCCTCGGCAATTTCAGCAGCAGGTATCTTCCTTTATTTTCCTATACGACTGATAATTTCCGGACGCACCTGAAGCAAGCAAAAGAGGCAAAAATTGCAGGTGAAACGTCAACATCATTTTTAGCATGTTTGCGCAGCGTTGATCCAGGCGTAGAAGCAATTTATAAAACAGGTAAAAACTTGATTAATCATGCCGCTCAGGAAAGAAAAATTAAGGTTGATTCCAAAGATGCGGCTTTTGATAAAAACAGCAAAATTCTGTCTTACCAACAAAAGCGTTTTGATGAGCTTTTGCAGGCTGTCAATCGTAAAAATGCGGGGAACCTGCCGGTAGCTATCGCCGATCTTATCGAACAAATGCGTCCTGGCGACGAGCTGGCATTTAATCTTAACGACAGGGTTTCTCTCTTTTCCGGTATTGCCGGACCGGGCATCCCTTTTGTTACGGGCTGGTTTGTCGGAATAGTGGCTGCTGTCGCTTCCAGCCATCAGTTGACATTAGTACGTGGTGAAAATGGCAAGATTCGCTTCTGCTTTGAAAATAAATCGCGTAAAAGCGCCATCCCCCTGGCTGGCACGGGACAGGGTCTTGAAGATATCGCTAAGCTTTACTCTAATCATGGCGTAGATTATCTGACGGTTATGCCGCTTGAAGCGCTGGTTATCATCGCCCTGAATGCGACCAAAGGTGATAATTTTAGTTTTGAACTGGCAAAAGACCAGGTAACAGAGTTTCTCGATGCGTTTCTGAATCCCGCCCAAACTTCTGCCGCTACGCCACTTCTTCTTAAGGAAGCTGAACTAAAGAAAACCGAAGAATATGAAGTTGTGGCCCGCCTCGAAGCTAAAGCGGAGCTGCGACCGGAAGTCGGCACCATGGTGAACAGTTCAACCTATATGGTCGTCCCCCGTACTGCGTTGGGCGCTGGCGTTGGCCTGGATCTGGCCAGGTTAAAAAAAATTACCCAAACTCATTTTAATGATTCGGCACCCACGGTTAAGACCCGAACGCAGCTGGATCTTTTAAAAACAGATTTTGAAATTTATCACGAGCAGAAAATCATGCCGATCACCATGAGTATGACAGCCAGTCATGAAGTGGCTCATTGTTTCCCTCTGCCTTTACAGGAGGAAAAAACCACGCACTACCGGGCCGAATCTAAGCCTTTGTTCACTGCACAATCGAACAAAGAAGTACCGCTTGTTGCGTCCAGTAAAGTTAAGAATACCAGTAAGCAAGATTTCTTATCGGTAGCTATGCAAGAAGAAATGAATGCGTCAGGAATTAAAAGAGATATCCTCAAAGCTAAATCCGCTATGAACAACACGCAAGCAAGCAGCCCTTTATCAACATGCCATCCCGATAAGGATGATGAGACGCTGCAGATACATTCAGCGGCCTGTCACGATGATAAGCCAGTTTCTGACAGCAGCGTCACGTCCTCTATATTGACAGAACTGAGAGAGGCGATTGTTAAAGCTTTGCCCGAAAGGCTCACCAAAACCATAAGCCCGCGCGGATTAGCGCACCAGCCGATCAGGATTTCAGCTCAGGGGAAAGTTTTCAGCGCAATGAAAGATGAAGCAGTCACCTCCAGCATACTTGCTAAAACCCGGAGCAAGCTTAAAAGGCTCAGACAGTTTTGCTCCGAACAGGAAAGAAACAATATGCACAAGACGGTGGTTAGCGTAATTGAGTCTAATTATGAACTCAGTGCACAGGATAAAGCCCGTCGTGCCCGGCTATTAGCGGAAACGGCTGCTGGCAATAGTGAAAGCATGATGAAAATCAAACAGGAGCTTGCCCGGCTGAAGGAGAATGCGCAATATTGCCTTAGCGACATAAAGCTAAAAAGGATTAGCGCTCAGTCGATTAAAGCCAGTATGCCTTTGGCGATCCTTAACTGTACCCATGAGAGTCAACTGGCTTACCAACAAGATCTGGGCAGCATCTTGTTTGAATACGAGCGGGATAAGCTTTTACCCACCAGAGTTATCGATCGTTTAAAATGTTTGATCTAGTCCCTGAAAATAAAAGCCAGGCAAACGGCGGCGCTTAACTGGCGCTGCCGTTTGCTTTATAGCCGTTTACTGTAGTCTGATTGGCGTCACATCGTCCTCGATGCCAAACTCTTCTTTAAGCTGCTTTTTGCTTTTCATCACCATTTCACCGCCTTTGCCTACGCTCATATGCATAGGCTCGTCGTTATGGCGCGCCTGCCACAGCATCACCAGCTGCAGGCTGTTTTCCTTTTGCTCCGGCGTTAAAGCTACGCCATCGGCCCATTTGCCGGTTTCTACGGCCGTAGCCAGGCGTTGATAGACTTCAGGCGTCATTGCCGCAATAACTTCATCAAGCTCCATAGCCGCTATCCTTTGATCTGGGTGCCTTCTTCATCGGTGAAGCTTAATGAAGCGGAGTTAACACAGTAACGTTCGCCGGTCGGCTGTGGGCCATCCGGGAAAACGTGCCCCAGATGAGCGTCACAGGTACCGCAACGGATTTCGATGCGCTGCATGCCGTGTGAATCATCTTCGAGGTAACGGATAGCCTCATCGCTGTAGGGCTGATAGAAACTCGGCCAGCCGCAGCCTGAATCATATTTGGTGCCGGAGAGGAATAACGGCGAATTGCAGACCAGACAGTGGTAAATGCCTTCGCTTTTGTTATGCAGCAGCTTGCCGGAGTATGGCGGCTCGGTGCCGCGCTGCTGGGTGACATAGTGCTGCATCTCGTTTAAATCTGTTTCGGGTTTCAGTGGGCGTTCGGCCATGTTAAGCATCTCTGGCAAAGTGATCTGAAAGTTCAGCTATCATTCTAACAAATACTTAACAACGTCAGGGGATTTTTTATGCTCAGGCGAAGTCTGAAAGTGAGGCACGGCTGAAAGTGTGATTCAGATCACCCTTTAAAATTCCTGCCCCTTTATATTCGGGCTGAATGCCCCAAACTAAAGGGGAGACGCAGATTGCGGAAGGCGTTTTCAGGTGATTATTCCTGCTCCAGGGTTTGACTTGCCGCAACTATTGAAGCGATTCCGCTTGACGCCTGATAAGGTTTTTGTAATTTTACAGCCAACCTTTTATTCACTAACAACAGCTGGTGGAATATATGACTATCAAAGTAGGTATCAACGGTTTTGGCCGCATCGGTCGCATCGTTTTCCGTGCTGCTCAGCAGCGTTCCGACGTAGAAATCGTGGCTATCAACGACCTGCTGGACGCCGAGTACATGGCTTACATGCTGAAATATGACTCTACTCACGGTCGTTTCGACGGTAGCGTAGAAGTAAAAGATGGCCATCTGGTTGTTAACGGCAAAACCATCCGTGTTACCGCTGAAAGAGATCCAGCTAACCTGAAATGGAACGAAGTGGGCGTTGACGTGGTAGCAGAAGCCACCGGTATCTTCCTGACCGACGAAACCGCTCGTAAGCACATTCAGGCTGGCGCGAAGAAAGTCGTTCTGACCGGTCCTTCTAAAGACGATACCCCAATGTTCGTTATGGGCGTTAACCACAAGTCTTATGCCGGCCAGGAGATCGTTTCCAACGCTTCCTGTACCACTAACTGCCTGGCACCGCTGGCGAAAGTTATCAACGATAAATTCGGCATCGTCGAAGCGCTGATGACCACCGTTCACGCGACTACCGCTACCCAGAAAACCGTTGATGGCCCGTCTCACAAAGACTGGCGCGGCGGCCGCGGCGCTTCTCAGAACATCATTCCATCTTCTACCGGCGCAGCGAAAGCAGTAGGTAAAGTTATCCCTGAGCTGAACGGCAAACTGACCGGTATGGCGTTCCGCGTACCAACGCCTAACGTCTCCGTGGTTGACCTGACTGCGCGTCTGGCTAAGCCTGCATCCTACAAAGAAATCTGTGATGCTATTAAAGCCGCTGCCGAAGGCGAGCTGAAAGGCGTACTGGGCTACACCGAAGACGAAGTGGTTTCTACCGATTTCAACGGCGAAACCCTGACTTCCGTTTTCGATGCCAAAGCCGGCATCGCGCTGAGCGATACTTTTGTTAAGCTGGTTTCCTGGTACGATAACGAAACCGGTTACTCAAACAAAGTACTGGATCTGATTGCGCATATCGCAAAATAATAGCGATTAGCTAATCCTGAGGGCGACTGCGGTCGCCCTTTTTTTTTGCTGAATAACAGGAGATCCGATGAACGAGAAACTCTTTTCACTGCCCGTAGCTGAGCAAATCACACCTTATATTTCGCTGCGTAAAATGGGCGAGCTGCCGATTATGGTTATCGTGCATCCGCGCGTGCGCGCGGCGGTAACTTTACAGGGCGCACAGCTGGTTGCCTGGCAGCCCAGCGGTGAAAAACCGGTCATCTGGCTGAGCGAAAAAACGGCCTGGACCACCGGCAAAGCTATTCGCGGCGGCGTGCCGATCTGCTGGCCCTGGTTCGGCCCGGCGGGTGAACCGGCCCACGGCTTTGCCCGCACGCTGCCCTGGACGCTGTCGGCGCATGATGAAAATGAAGAGAGCGTAATGCTGACGCTGGTGCTGGAAAGCAGCGAGCAAACGCGGAAGCTATGGCCGCATGATTTCACTCTTTTTGTGCGCTTCCGCTTTGGCGAACGTTGCGAAATCGAACTGGAGGCGCACGGCGATTTCGAAGCTACAGCCGCGCTGCATAGCTATTTTACCGTTGCAGAGATCGCAGGAGTCGAGGTCAGCGGCCTGGGCCACCCCTATATCGATAAAGTAAAAGACAATGCGGAAGGCCGGTCGGATGATGGCAGGCAAACCTATCCGGATCGCACCGATCGTATCTATACCCAGCCGGACGACTGCAGCGTAATCAGTGATAAAGCAGGCGACAGAACGATCGAGGTTTATCATCACTACCATAGTGACGTTGTCACCTGGAATCCCGGCCCTGAACTTTCCTGCAGCATGGGCGATATGGCAAATGAAGGCTATAAAACTATGGTCTGCGTAGAGACTGCGCACGTCACTAAGCCAATGCAAAGTGCCGGCGAATCTCCTGCCCGTCTGGCAACCACTATTAAGGTACGTAAAGGCACCTGATCTTCAGGGCGGGCTTTAGCCCGCCTGAGGTTGCCCCTTAAACTATGTCCAGGGGCATTTTACGATTAGGCGGCGGAAAGGCCTGATTAATTTGCGCCAGCTCTTCGCTATCCAAAGTGATTGCTGTCGCAGCGGCGTTTTCCGTTACGTGCTGTACCGTGCTGGCTTTAGGGATAGCTATAACGCCTTCTTTACGAATAACCCAGGCCAGCAGCAGCTGCGCCACGGTAATGCTCTTTTGTTGTGCAATATCGTTAAGAACAGGGTGCGTCATCAGATCGTGACGAAGGCGGCCCGCCTGTGCCAGCGGGCAATAGGCCATCACGGTTATCGCTTGTTGCTGGCATTCAGGCAGCAGATCGTACTCTATGCCGCGCGAAGCCAGATGATAAAGCACCTGGTTAGCAGTACAGGCCGCTCCGCCCTCTTCCGCCAGCAGTTCGCTCAGATCGCTGCTGTCAAAATTCGACACGCCCCAGCGGCGAATTTTTCCCGCCTGCTGCAGTTTTTCCATCGCGGTAATGGTTTCTTCCAGCGGCACGTTGCCGCGCCAGTGAAGCAGATAAAGATCGAGATAATCGGTTTGCAGGCGCCGCAGGCTGCGCTCGCAGGCTTCCGCAGCATCAACCACGCCTGCATTCCAGGGATAAACTTTGGAAACCAGAAAGGCACTGTCGCGGCGGCCACGCAGCGCTTCGCCAACGACTTCTTCTGCGCCGCCCTCAGCATACATCTCTGCCGTATCAATAAGCTTTAGTCCTTGCTCCAGCCCGGCCTGCAATGCAGCAACTTCCTGCGCTCTCTTGCTGCTCTCTTCGCCCATGTACCAGGTTCCCTGGCCAATAGCCGGAACGCTGCAATCGGAAAATAAGACGGATTTAGTCATCATGCCCCCCTGCACTGTTTCAGATCGCCATAATGATGCAAAAGGGCGCAATGCGCCCCGAATTGATGCCATTATGGTCGGTTAAAAGGTGTAGCTTATCCCGGTCCAGACGCTCACCTGGGAGTCTTTATCCACCATAGGGCTGTTTTTGATTTCATCGCCCAGTCGGGTGTAGCGACCCGCTACGGTGGCATTCCAGTTTTGATTAATCGCCCAGGCCGCCGTCAGCTCCAGATACGGGTTCCAGCTGTCGTCAGCATCGTAGCTGCGCAGGCCGCTGCGGCGTGATTCGCTTTTAGAAACGCCATAGTAGTAGTCGTTCTGGTTAGCGCTGCTGTAAAGCGCGCCGATGCCGGGCGTCAGGCTGAAGTCGCCGAAGCGAAAGCGGTAAAGATAAGAGAGATCCCAGATAAAGCCATCGCTGTTATCCAGCATATCGCCAGCCAGCACCGTTCTGACCGTTCCCCACTCTGCCGTATGACGGTAAGCCAGACCGCCCATCAGCGTCATATGACGCTTATCCAGCGCTTTCAGCTGTTTGTTGTCGGTATCGTCCGGATCGAAATTCTGCGGCGAACCCAATACGGTCAGCGATAGCTGATCCTGTTCATCTTTCCAGAGATAGTAACCCGCTGCCAGGCTGCGCACGTAGAAGCTGTCGCCCTCGTAATTGATCACCGGAACCGGGTAATAGCGATCCTGACCACCTTTATAAGGGCTCTGGCTATAAATCACCGAGGCGCCAAGCGTTAAAGGATTGGCCTGCGCCACCACAGCGGTAAAAGAAACGGGTAAAAGCACGGCAAGCGCGCTAACTTTGAAATAGTTCACAATTAATTCATTCCATAAATATAACAATCAGCTCAGGCAGTTTATCAGGCTTGCGGCATTTGTTTAAAATTTTAAAGATTTTGCCGCACGCAGAATCAATTTACTCACCGTCTGCACGCCCGGTCATTATACGGGCTTATTTACAAAATCCCGCCAGCCCGCATCAGACAAGGCGCAGCGCTTAGATCAAATGTGACTTTGTTATTGAAATTGCATTGAAAATGCGAGGAGGTTCAGGAAATTTCTTAAATGCCAACTAAGCTTTAATCAAAGACGCTAAGTTTGAAGAGCAGAGTAACCATCATTGTTGTGTATCCCGATTAGAAGTCAGGTTGGCATAAGGGTTGCTGTACTCATTATAAGTTCCTTCAGGAGCTGTCTCTCATTAGGCTCCTGGTACCTGTGCTAAAAACGAAAGGACGGGCATCGCTATGAATATATTCGATCATTATCGTCAGCGTTATGAAGCTGCCAAGGACGAAGAGTTCACACTGCAGGAATTTCTTACCGTTTGCCGGCAAGATCGTAGTGCCTACGCCAACGCGGCGGAACGACTGTTAACGGCTATTGGTGAGCCGGTCATGGTCGATACCGCTCAGGAGCCACGCCTTTCCCGACTGTTTTCCAATCGCGTTATTGCGCGCTACCCCGCCTTTGAAGAGTTTTACGGTATGGAAGAGGCGATTGAGCAGATCGTCTCCTATCTGAAACATGCCGCTCAGGGGCTGGAAGAGAAGAAACAGATCCTTTACCTGCTGGGCCCGGTTGGTGGCGGTAAATCCTCACTGGCTGAACGTCTTAAATCACTGATGCAGCGCGTGCCTATTTATGTGCTTAGCGCAGACGGCGAGCGCAGCCCGGTCAACGATCATCCGCTGTGCCTGTTTAACCCGCAGGAAGACGCCAATATTCTGGAAAAAGAGTATGGCGTGCCTCGTCGTTACCTGGGCACCATTATGTCGCCATGGGCCGCTAAGCGCCTGCATGAGTTTGGCGGCGATATCTCCCGGTTTAAAGTAGTCAAAGTCTGGCCGTCGATTCTGGAGCAGCTGGCCATCGCTAAAACCGAGCCGGGCGACGAAAACAATCAGGATATTTCCGCTCTGGTGGGTAAAGTGGATATCCGCAAGCTGGAAAACCATGCGCAAAACGATCCGGATGCCTACGGCTACTCGGGTGCGCTGTGCCGCGCCAACCAGGGGATCATGGAATTCGTCGAGATGTTTAAAGCACCGATTAAAGTGCTGCATCCGCTGCTGACCGCTACCCAGGAAGGGAACTATAACGGTACCGAAGGTATTTCCGCCTTGCCGTTTAACGGCATTATTCTGGCGCACTCCAATGAATCGGAGTGGGTGACTTTCCGTAATAACAAAAACAACGAGGCGTTCCTTGACCGTGTTTATATCGTCAAGGTGCCTTACTGCCTGCGAGTGTCGGAAGAGATTAAAATCTACGATAAGCTGCTTAACCATAGTGAGCTGTCCCACGCGCCGTGCGCGCCTGGCACTCTGGAAACGCTGGCACGCTTCTCAATTCTTTCTCGCCTGAAAGAGCCGGAAAACTCCAGTACCTATTCAAAAATGCGGGTATACGACGGCGAAAGCCTGAAAGATACCGATCCTAAAGCCAAGTCATATCAGGAGTACCGCGACTATGCCGGGGTAGATGAAGGTATGAACGGACTTTCAACCCGTTTTGCTTTTAAAATCCTCTCCCGCGTTTTCAACTTTGATCATGCGGAAGTCGCTGCCAATCCGGTACATCTCTTCTATGTGCTGGAGCAGCAGATTGAGCGCGAACAGTTCCCACAGGATCAGGCGGAGAAGTACCTTGAGCATCTGAAAGGCTATCTGATTCCAAAATACGCCGAATTTATCGGCAAGGAAATCCAGACCGCCTATCTGGAATCTTATTCCGAGTATGGCCAGAATATTTTTGACCGCTATGTTACCTATGCCGATTTCTGGATCCAGGATCAGGAGTATCGCGATCCCGATACCGGCCAGCTGTTCGACCGCGAGTCGCTGAATGCAGAGCTGGAGAAAATCGAGAAGCCTGCAGGGATCAGTAATCCTAAAGACTTCCGTAATGAAATCGTCAACTTTGTTTTGCGTGCCCGGGCCCACAACAATGGCCGCAATCCGAACTGGACCAGCTATGAGAAACTGCGCACGGTTATCGAGAAGAAAATGTTCTCCAATACCGAGGAGCTGCTGCCGGTTATTTCGTTTAATGCCAAAACCTCGACCGACGAGCAGAAAAAGCATGACGATTTTGTCGACCGCATGATGGAAAAAGGCTATACGCGCAAACAGGTGCGCCTGCTGTGCGAATGGTATTTGCGCGTGAGAAAATCATCCTGATCCCGACCGGGTAAATGCATTCCACTGGGCCAGGCATACCTGGCCCGACGGCAACGCTGTTTGGGGGAGTTATGGCCTATTTTATCGATCGGCGTCTTAACGGCAAAAACAAAAGCGCGGTGAATCGCCAGCGCTTTTTACGCCGCTATAAGTCGCAAATCAAACAGTCGATTTCCGAGGCCATTAATAAGCGTTCGGTAACCGACGTAGATAGCGGCGAATCAGTGTCTATTCCTGTTGACGATATCAACGAACCAGTGTTTCATCAGGGCCGCGGCGGCCAGCGTCACCGCGTGCATCCTGGCAATGACCATTTTGTGCAAAACGATCGCGTTGAGCGTCCACAGGGCGGCGGCGGAGGCGGCGGAAGCGGTCAGGGCA
Organism: Pantoea sp. sgz302252; assembly: GCF_042610525.1. Lineage (GTDB taxonomy): Bacteria > Pseudomonadota > Gammaproteobacteria > Enterobacterales > Enterobacteriaceae > Erwinia. Next base: position 279,885 of record NZ_JBHDVM010000001.1, on the reverse strand, counting down.
ACGCCAGCCAGGACGGCGAAGGCAAAGACGAATTCGTGTTTAATATTTCCAAAGACGAATATCTGGATTTGCTGTTTGAAGATCTTGCCTTGCCGAACCTGAAGAAAAATCAGCATCGCCAGCTCAATGAATATAAAGTTCATCGCGCCGGTTTTACTTCTAATGGCGTGCCGGCCAATATCAGCGTGGTGCGTTCATTGCAAAACTCGCTGGCGCGCCGTACTGCTATGACCGCTGGCAAGCGCAGAATGCTAAATGAGCTCGAAGCCTCGCTGGAAGCAGTGCAAAAAGCGGAGCCTGCACAACTGCTGGAAGAGGAACGCCTGCGTAAAGAGATTGCGGAACTGCGGGCGCGTATCAAGCGCGTGCCATTTATTGATACGTTTGATCTGCGTTACAAAAACTTCGAGAAGCGTCCTGAGCCTTCCAGCCAGGCCGTAATGTTCTGCCTGATGGACGTCTCCGGTTCCATGGATCAGGCCACCAAGGATATGGCCAAGCGTTTTTATATTCTGCTCTATCTGTTCCTGAGCCGAACCTACAAAAACGTCGAGGTCGTTTATATCCGGCACCATACGCAGGCAAAAGAGGTAGATGAACAGGAGTTCTTCTACTCGCAGGAAACCGGCGGCACTATCGTTTCCAGCGCGCTTAAGCTGATGGATGAAGTAGTGAAAGAGCGTTACGACCCGGCGCAGTGGAACATCTACGCCGCTCAGGCTTCCGATGGCGATAACTGGGCGGACGATTCGCCGCTGTGTCACGAAATTCTGGCGAAAAATATCTTGCCGGTGGTGCGTTACTACAGCTATATCGAAATTACCCGCCGCGCGCATCAGACGCTCTGGCGCGAGTATGAGCATTTACAGGCAATGTTTGACAACTTTGCTATCCAGCATATTCGCGAACCTGAGGATATCTATCCCGTGTTCCGCGAACTCTTCCATAAGCAGGCTGAAAACGCCTGAGCCAGACTAAATCAGTCAGCGTCGCCGCTGGCTGATTCAGGCTTTTCACTCCCCTACTCTCCGTAATCTCTGGTGCTAAAAATCCCTTTCTCTGCATTTAGTTAGTTAACTTAACCCTTTAAAAAGTCCGCTTTCACACGAATTTAACCTCTATCAGGCGAATAGCCTACAAATAAGGGCCGATCACAGCGGATTGACGAGGGGATAATTAGAATATTCTTAATGGCGAAAAAAAGCCGGATTTCGCACATCTGCACATGACTAACCCTGATAAATTGCGCTATCCTGACACCCGTTTGTTCAGAGCAGCATTTCATCAAATACAGGAGATTGCCCCATTGGAAGCCAGCGCTATCTATAGTCTGTTTATCATCGGTTCAGTGCTGGTGGCGGCAAGTATTCTGCTTAGTTCGTTCTCTTCAAAGCTTGGCATCCCTATTCTGGTTATTTTTCTGGCGCTCGGCATGCTGGCTGGCGTGGACGGCATCGGCGGCATCGCCTTTGACAACTATCCGGTAGCCTACCTGGTCAGCAACCTTGCGCTGGCGGTTATCCTGCTCGACGGCGGCATGCGTACTCAGGCCAGCTCTTTTAAGGTAGCGCTTGGCCCGGCGCTGTCGCTTTCCACCATCGGCGTACTGATTACCGCCGGATTAACCGGCATGGCGGCCGCCTGGCTGTTCAACCTGAATATGATTGAAGGCTTTTTAGTCGGCGCAATCATTGGTTCAACCGATGCGGCGGCGGTTTTCTCGCTGCTCGGCGGCAAAGGCCTGAACGAACGCGTCAGCGCCACCCTGGAGATAGAGTCCGGCAGCAACGATCCTATGGCGGTGTTTCTGACCATCACGCTTATCGAGATGATAGAACAAGGCCAGAGCGGTCTGAGCTGGATGTTTGTGGTGCATCTGATCCAGCAGTTCGGTCTGGGCATAGTGCTGGGTCTCGGCGGCGGCTGGGCGCTGCTGCAGCTTATTAACCGGGTTTCGCTGGCAAGCGGTCTTTATCCGCTGCTGGCGGTTAGCGGAGGCATCCTGGTCTTTGCGCTGACTACGGTGCTGGAAGGCAGCGGCATTCTGGCCGTTTATCTCTGCGGCTTCTGGCTGGGCAACCGGCCTATTCGCAACCGGCACGGTATTCTGCAAACCTTTGACGGCATGGCCTGGCTAAGCCAGATTGGTATGTTTCTGGTGCTGGGGCTGCTGGTTAATCCTACCGATCTGTGGAATATCGCGCTGCCGGCTATGCTGCTGTCGCTATGGCTAATCCTGTTCGCCCGACCGCTCTCGGTTTTTGTTGGCCTGCTGCCGTTTCGCGGCTTCACCACGCGCGAACGTTTCTTTATCAGCTGGGTCGGCCTGCGCGGCGCCGTGCCTATTATCCTGGCCGTGTTCCCGATGATGGCGGGCCTGCCGCATGCCTCGCTGTTTTTTAACATCGCTTTCTTTGTGGTGCTGGTTTCATTGATGGTTCAGGGTACTTCACTTGGTTACGCCGCGCGCAAGGCCAAAGTTATTGTGCCGCCTACCGCTTCGCCTGTTTCCCGGGTAGGGCTGGATATTCATCCGGAGAATCCCTGGGAGCAGTTTGTTTATCAGCTGGGCGGCGACAAGTGGTGTATCGGTGCTGCCCTGCGCGAACTTAAAATGCCGCGCGAAACGCGTATCGCTGCCCTGTTCCGCGACAATCTGCTGCTGCACCCTACCGGCAATACACGGCTACGTGAGGGCGATGTGCTGTGCGTAATCGGGCGGGAGAAGGATCTACCCGAGCTGGGCAAGTTGTTCAGCCAGTCGCCGCCGGTTTCGCTCGACCAGCGCTTTTTCGGCGATTTTATTCTGCAAGCCGACGCCCGCCTGCACGATGTTTCCGAAATATACGGCATTGAGCTGGATGAAGAGATCAATATGCAGCAGACGCTGGGCCATCTGGTCGCCAGCATGATTGGTGGCGCGCCAGTGGTAGGCGACCAGGTCGAGTGGAAGAACATGATTTGGACTGTGGCAGAGAAGCAGGACAATGAAATTGTGAAAGTCGGCGTGCGCATGGCGGAAGAGCGAGACTAATCCTGGCCCTTTTCGCCTCGATCTCTGGCAAATAACGACTACCCTTAAAGTTCGTGCCTGTCCGGGAGGAGGAAAATCATGGGTCATGTCGTAAAGATTGGTCGCTATGAAATTGTCGATGCGGAACTGGATGCGCAGAATATCGATACGGTCGTTATTCCCTGCAAAACCAATCCCGGCCTGAGCTACCAGCTCGACGGCTGGGATAATGAAACCAGCGTGCCAGCCTGGATTGACGGTGAGCCTGTGGATCTGGCCATTGGGCATTATGATACGCAACAGGATCGCTGGGTGCTGAAAAAACCGGCCTGAGCCGCCTTAAGGCTTTTATTGCCGCCGCGGTGCTGATGCGCCGCGGCAAACTATTATAATTTTGTCTTATCTTTGTTATCTTTTCGTCATTCATCTCTGCGCTTAATTTAATTAACCCCGCTTAGCTACTATTCCCTTTAAGAAAGATTTGAGTTATTTTCGGAATTAACCGTATTAACTAACTCTTTTCTCTATTGCATACTCAGATAACTGCTTCAAGATGAAACAGAGTCGGCGTGTTTCATTAAGATAACTTTCCGAAACACAAGATATTTATTTTTAACGCACTGAAATTAAAAGATTTAATTTAAGTGTGCTAACCCCTGAACGCGTGCTTGATCCTCGTCAGGTCAGCCATTCCTTATGAAAAGAGAGCAGGCATTATGGCAAGTACTCTGGTACTGAATGACCGTCGCCGCGCATTTAGCGGCACCCGTAAAAACATTATTGCCAAACTGGCATTAAGTCTGAGCGACTTAATCGCCATTAACCTGGCCCTGTTTTTATCCGCAGCGACCGTAAAAGGTATTTGGGGAAACCTGGATATATTTATTCCGCCGCAGGAGGTTCAGATTCGCTTTACCGCGCAGTTCGTGATGTCCGTGGTCTGTACGGCCTGGTTCTGGATGCGGCTGCGCCACTATACCTACCGCAAGCCTTTCTGGTTTGAGCTGAAAGAGATTGTCAAAACCCTGGTGATCTTTTCCCTGCTCGACCTGGCACTGATTGCCTTTTCAAAATGGGATTTTTCCCGGTTGCTGTGGAGTTTTACCTGGGCTTACGCGCTGCTTCTGCTGCCACTGCTGCGCTCCACCGTTAAGCATGCCATTTTGAAAGCAGGACAGTGGCAGAAACAGACCATTATTATCGGTTCGGGCAAAAATGCCCGTGAAGCCTATGCGGCGCTGCAAAGCGAAGAGATCCTCGGCTATGAGGTTAAAGCTTTTGTCGCCTCTAATGGCCATACCGGTGCGGAAAGCCTCAACGGCGTCCCGGTCATCACCGCAAAAGATATTGTCTGGGACACGGTGGATCTTGAAAACACGCAGTTTATCGTAGCAATGGAATATGAACAGCAGGCGATGCGCGATAAGTGGTTGAAGCTGCTTTCGAAAAAGAAATGCCGTTCGGTTTCAGTGGTACCCACGCTGCGCGGCGTGCCGCTCTACGGCACCGATATGTCTTTTATTTTCAGTCACGAAGTTATGATCCTGCGCGTCAGCAACAATCTGGCGAAGCGCTCTTCCCGCTTCCTGAAACGCGTCTTTGACGTGGTGGTCGCCTCGCTGCTGCTGCTGTTTCTTGCGCCCGCTTTCGGCCTGATTTGCTGGTTGGTCGGCCGCGACGGCGGCAACAAAATTTACGGTCACGAACGCGTTGGTCAGGATGGCAAAAAGTTTAAATGCCTGAAGTTCCGTTCGATGGTGACCAATTCCAAAGAGGTGCTGGAGGAGCTGCTGGCCACCAGCGCAGAGGCGCGCGCCGAATGGGATAAAGACTTCAAGCTGAAAAACGATCCGCGTATTACAAAAATTGGCGCCTTCCTGCGTAAGACCAGTCTGGATGAATTGCCACAGCTGTGGAACGTGATCCGCGGCGAGATGAGTCTGGTTGGCCCACGGCCGGTTATCGAAGCAGAGCTGGAGCGTTACGCGGGCGACGTAGACTACTATCTGATGGCCAAACCAGGTATGACCGGGCTCTGGCAGGTTAGCGGCCGTAATGATATCGACTACGATACCCGCGTTTATTTTGACTCCTGGTATGTGAAAAACTGGGCGCTGTGGACGGATATCGCCATTCTGTTTAAAACAGCAGGCGTTGTTCTGCGTCGCGACGGCGCCTATTAAGTTCATCTTTCGGGGCGCTCGCCGCCCCGCTTAAGTTTTACTTTTCTTTTTCCTCGCTTATCACTACTCTGTGCGGCTTGCTTTTTTACTGGACGCCGCCTGCCTGATGCAAAAATTCACCCTACTTCTTCTCAGCCTGGTGCTGTTAGCGCCTTTGGGAATCGATCTCTATTTGCCTACCCTGCCCGATATTGCGCTGGGGCTGAATACGCCGGTGACGACCGTGCAGACTACTATTCCCCTGTTTCTGCTGGTGATGGGTTTGGGGCAGATTGTTGCCGGGCCGCTGGTGGATAACCTGGGCCGCAAGCCGGTAGCTCTGGCCGGACTGCTGCTTTATATCCTGGGGAGCGTGCTGGCCGCTACGGCTGCAGGCTGGCCGCAGTTTCTTTGCGCACGTGTAGTGCAAGGCTGTGCCGTTTGCTGTACGGCGGTGGTCGCTTTTAGCGGCGTGCGCGATCGGCTTGACGGTGATGATGCAGCCCGCGCCTATGGCTTTCTGAACGGCGCGCTGAATATCGTACCTGCGCTGGCCCCCATGCTGGGCGGCTTTCTTGCCGAAGCTTTTAACTGGCGAGCGCCCTTCTGGTTTTTAACCGCCTATGCATTTGTTATTGGTCTGCTGGTTATTTTCTTCCTGCCGGAAACCCGACCGGCTGGCACGCTGGCCGTCCGGGGTATTCCGCTGCGCCAGTACTGGCAAATCCTGCGTCAGCCTCGCTTTCTCGCCTTTGCCTTTGCCAACGCGGGCGCGCTGGGCATGGTGCTGACTTATGTTTCGCTGGCACCGCAGGTACTGATGACCGAAGGCAAGCTCTCTGCGCTGCAATTCTCTCTCGCTTTCGGCGCTAATGGCTTCTGGATTATGCTGGTAAGCGTGCTGGTAAATAAAATGATTCGTAAGCTGGGCCGTCCAGTCTGTCTGGCCTTCGGTAGCTTAGCTATGGCGCTGGGCGCAGTAATGTTATTGGGCGGCGTGGTGCTGCTGCCGTCGGCGTGGCAGAGCAACTGGGCACTTTATATGTTGCCGGTAGCGGTCTCCGTAGCCGGACTGGCCTTTACCGTCGGCCCGGCCACCAGCTACGCGCTGGAGCCTTATCAGCAGCAAGCAGGCGTTGCCTCGGCGCTGGCGGGCTTTATTCAGATGGCGGGCGGTGCTGCGGGTGGGCTGTTGGTGATGGCGCTGCCGCTGGCGGAAAAATCGGCGCTGGCGCTGATGATGGTAGCGGGCGCTATGCTGACAGGAACGGCCTGGTTTTACAGTAAGAAAGTGCGCGGCACGCTGACCGCGCTGAAATCTTAAATAACTTTTACCGGTACGCGCGGCGCAAGCGCGCACATCAGCTCATAGCCAACCGTACCGGCCGCTTTTGCCACTTCGTCAATTTTGATGTTTTGGCCCCACATTTCCACCGAGCTGCCGATGCCTGACTGAGGACAAGGAGTAAGGTCGACGGTGATCATATCCATAGATACCGCGCCAACAACCTGAGTTCTGATGCCGTCCACCCATACCGGCGTGCCGGTTGGCGCGTGGCGCGGATAGCCATCCGCATAGCCACAGGCAACCACGCCAATGCGTTGCTCACCTGTTACGCGGTAGCGGGCGCCATAACCTACGCCGTCACCTGCCTTCAGCGACTGGATACCGATAACCTCGCAGTTTAACGTCATCGCTGGCCGCAGCCCGCTGCTGGCGACATCCTGCCAGTCGCCGCTCGGCGAAGCACCGTAGAGAATAATGCCCGGCCGTACCCAGTCAAAATGCGTTTCGCTGTGCCACAGGGTTGCCGCCGAGTTCGCCAGCGAGCGCGGGCAGCTTAGCCCTTCCGCAGCCTGTTCAATACGCGCCATCGGTTCTGCTATCCCTGCGCTGCTCTCTGCTTCGGCAAAATGCGCCATCAGCGTTATTTCGCCCACGTTCGCCAGGGTTTTGAGCTTCTGCCACGCCTGATGCACCTGAGCAGGCTGAAAGCCCAGACGATTCATGCCGCTGTTCATTTTCAGATAGATATCCAGCGGCGCAGAGAGTTTCGCTTTTGCCAGCGCCTGGATTTGCCAGTTGCTGTGCACGCTGGTGGTGAGCCGATAGCGATCCAGGATCGGCAGCTCATCCGCATGGAAAAAGCCTTCCAGCAGCAGGATTGGCTTATTCCAGCCGCTTTCGCGCAGCAGGATAGCCTCTTCAAGGCCCAGCAGCGCGAAGCCGTCTGTAGCGGACAAGCTTTGCCAGACGCGGGCGAGTCCGTGCCCGTAGGCGTTGGCTTTCACCACCGACCAGAGCCGGGAGCGAGGGGCAGCCTGGCGGGCGACGGCCAGGTTATGCCGCAACGCGCTGGTGTCGATAGTTGCGACAATAGGACGAGACATAACTTCTCCTGTTATAAGCGGAAACTAGCGGGCGCCGTGTAAAATATGCCCCGAAGTCGGCAAGAATCCCGGCAGATAGCGCATGACGGATAAATCATCTGCGGCAATCGCAGGTGCGCGTCCCGAGATAATATCAGAAAGCAGCTGGCCGGAGCCGCAGGCCATGGTCCAACCGAGCGTTCCGTGACCGGTATTGAGATAAAGATTTTTCAATGGCGTACGGCCGACGATTGGCGTACCGTCCGGCGTCATTGGCCGCAGGCCTGTCCAGAAGGTCGCCTGGTCAATATGGCCGCCCTGCGGATAGAGATCCCGCACCACCATTTCCAGCGTTTCGCGCCTTGCCGGCAGCAGCTTAGTGTTATAGCCAACGATTTCCGCCATGCCGCCTACGCGAATGCGATTATCGAAACGCGTGATGGCAACTTTATAAGTTTCATCCAGCACCGTGGAAACCGGTGCCGCTTCGGGATCTTTAATCGGGATGGTCAGGGAGTAGCCTTTCAGCGGGTACACAGGAATAGCCACAATCTCATCCAGTAGCGCCTTAGACCAGGACCCGAACGCTACTACATAGGCATCTGCCGTCACCACCTCCGTGCCGCACTTTACGCCGACAATTTTATTGTCCTGCTGCAGCAGCGCGTCTACAGGCGTGTTGAAACGGAAAGTTACGCCCGCCGCTTTCGCCATTTCCGCCAGCTGGCGGGTAAAAAGCTGGCAATCGCCCGTTTCATCATTGGGCAGCCGCAGGCCGCCGGTCAGCAGATGGTTTGTCGCTGCCAGTGCCGGTTCCGCTTCGGCCAGCTGGCTGGCTTCCAGCAGTTCATAAGGTACGCCCGCCTCTTTCAACACCGCAATATCTTTGGTGGCGCTTTCAAACTGCTGTGCGGTGCGGAAAAGCTGCAACGTGCCGCCCTGACGGCCTTCATAGGCAATGCCGGTTTCCCGACGCAGGGCTTTAAGGCAGTCACGGCTGTACTCGGCGATGCGCACCATACGGCTTTTGTTTTCCTGATAGTGGCGCATATCGCAGTTACGCAGCATTTGCCACATCCATGCCAGTTGAAAGCGGCTGCCGTCTGGCCTGATCGCCAGCGGCGCATGGCGCTGGAACATCCACTTAACCGCTTTTAAAGGCACGCCCGGTGCTGCCCAGGGCGCCGCATAGCCTGGAGAAATTTGCCCGGCATTACCCGCGCTGGTTTCCAGCGCCACCTCGGGCTGACGATCGATTATCGTCACCTCATGCCCGCTTTGGGCCAGATACCAGGCACTGGCCACGCCCACTACGCCACTTCCCAGAATGACAATTCGCATCGCTACTCCGCCGCCGATTTTAACAGATGAATATACTGGATAGTTGCGCGTGCTACGGTGAAAAAGCCTACGCAACCGCACGCAAAATTAACTCCCTTCTTTTTTACCCTGGAAAGGAATAAAAACAAGATGCCAATGATAAATCGGAGTTTAATATTGCATTAACAGCTCCGGCAGCAGCAAATCATCGTAAAGCCGTTATTTTTTGCCTTGCACAGAAGAATATTATTACGCCATATTTTTCCCTTATATACAGGATATTATCCTGCTGGATTTGTTATTTTTTGCGCTTTGCCTCACGTTAAAATGATTTTTCGTTTCCGGCTCTATTTTCTGTCGAAGATTTCCATTGTATTCGCCTGAGCGATCGGTGAGAGTGAACTATCATTGAGTGACTGGCTTCAATTCCAGGCCTGCCTTGTTGGCGTTATGCCCGCTGGCAGGCCGCAATGAAAACGGATGTTTGTCGCTACTTACGTAACGTCGAAAACCGGTTTTAAAAAAGGGGTGCGCTATGACGACTATCTTTGATGAGTCCATTACGAACAGCCAACGACTCAGTGACGGGCCAGACTGGACTTTCGATCTGCTGGATGTCTATCTGCATGAGATTGACCGCGTCGCCAAACTCTATCGGCTGGATACCTATCCCCATCAAATCGAAGTCATTACTTCCGAACAGATGATGGATGCCTATTCCAGCGTCGGGATGCCTATTAACTATGCGCACTGGTCGTTCGGTAAAAAATTTATCGAAACGGAACAGCGCTATAAGCATGGACAGCAGGGGCTGGCCTACGAGATTGTGATTAACTCCAATCCCTGTATTGCCTATTTGATGGAAGAAAATACCATTACGATGCAGGCGCTGGTGATGGCGCATGCCTGCTATGGCCATAACTCCTTTTTTAAAAATAACTATTTATTCCGCAGCTGGACGGATGCCAGTTCCATCGTCGACTATTTGATTTTCGCCCGTAACTATATCAGCGAGTGCGAGGAGCGCTATGGCGTGGAAGAAGTCGAAAAGCTGCTGGATTCCTGTCATGCGCTGATGAACTACGGCGTGGATCGCTATAAACGCCCGCAAAAAATTTCGCTGCAGGAAGAGAAGGCTCGCCAGCGCAGCCGTGAAGAATACCTGCAAAGCCAGGTGAATATGCTGTGGCGTACGCTTCCACGCCGCGAGGCGGAGGCGCCTCATGCCGAAGCGGCGCGCTACCCCAGCGAACCGCAGGAAAACCTGCTCTATTTTATGGAAAAAAACGCGCCGCTGCTCGAGCCGTGGCAGCGCGAGATCCTGCGCATTGTGCGTAAAGTCAGCCAGTATTTTTATCCGCAGAAGCAGACTCAGGTGATGAATGAGGGCTGGGCAACCTTTTGGCACTACACCATTCTCAACCATCTTTATGATGAGGGAAAAGTCAGCGAGCGTTTTATGCTGGAGTTTCTGCACAGCCATACCAATGTGGTCTATCAGCCGCCCTATAACAGCCAGTGGTATAACGGCATTAACCCCTATGCGCTGGGCTTCGCTATGTTCCAGGATATCAAACGTATTTGCCAGCAGCCCACAGAGGAAGATCGCTACTGGTTCCCGGATATCGCCGGTTCAGACTGGCTGGAGACGCTACATTTCGCCATGCGCGAGTTTAAAGACGAAAGCTTTATCAGCCAGTTCCTGTCGCCTAAAGTGATGCGCGATTTCCGTCTGTTTACGGTAATGGATGACGATCGCAATAACTTCCTGGAGATTGCCGCAATCCACGACGAGGCGGGCTACCGGGCGATCCGCCAGCAGCTTTCCGCACAGTACAATCTGAGCAACCTTGAGCCGAATATTCAGGTTTATGATGTTGATTTACGCGGCGATCGTTCGTTAAGGCTGCGCTATGTGCCACACAGCCGCGCACCGTTGGATAAGAGCCGTCGCGAGGTGCTGAAACATGTGCACCGGCTGTGGGGGTTTGATGTGCATCTGGAACAGCAGAACGAAGATGGCAGCACCGAGATCCTTGACCGCTGTCCGCCTCGTGCTTCATCACTGTAGGCCATGACAGTCAAAAGCCGGTTCATCAGAACCGGCTTGAGATTGATGACAAACCCCAGGTCGCGTTTAAATCAGTGGCAGAGCAGCAGAGGCAGATCGGAACACGGACACGCCGTTAATCCGTCCGTGGAGGCTCGGTTGGCGCGTCCATGCGCCAAACGGTCCGCTTATCCGCTCAGCCTCTGCCGCTATCAAGTTGCCTTGTTGCGGTAGAAAAAAGCCAAAGTCCAGAAACGGTTTAGGTTTGTCAGCAGTCAAAAGCCGGTTCATCAGAACCGGCTTTTTTACAGGGTAGTTTGCGTCAGGCGCTTTTTTTCTGCCTGCGCGTGTCCTGAGCCTGACGTTGACCATGCCGCTCATGCGCGGGCGCGGGCACAAGAAAAGGTTCGGACATTAGCGTTTTCGCATTAGCCAGCATAAGCGCCCGAACTTCGTCTCCTGACAGCCTGCGTTGTGGTTTTTCGTCCATCAACCCCTCCTTAAATCTGCGCATGTTATACACTAACGCTGTTTCTTATTATAGCTCAGGCGCTGCTCCAGCCGTTGTCGACAGCTTTAGCTGAACCTTCTGCTTCTCTTCAACAGAGGCGTACATAACGTTATGATCGGGTAACTTCTGAAAACCAAATTTTTTATAATGCGGAATAAGAGCCGTATCTGGCTCAACCAGCCAGACGCCCAGGCTGTCGGTAATATCGGATAAAAGCGAAGTGATGGCTATCAGCGTCAGGCCTGTCAGTCGACCTTTAAGAGGATGGAGCAGAGAGCTGCGGGCTAATGACTCCAGCATAAATATATGCATCAAAAATACCCTTTCCGAAGAAAGAGTATTTTCAGAGATAAGCTAGCGGCGGGCGCTGGCTTCCACCGGCATACTGTTTTGCATGCTGTGCCAGATTTCCCCGCTGCGATGACCATAGTCGCGCACCGTTTCCACGATTTTATCCAGCTGCTGATCCCGGCAGATTTGTAGCAGCTGCTGATAAAATTCACGCGCCAGCTTTCGGGCTTCCGGATTGGAAAAATAGTGGCGGCCAACGCGAGTATAGAGCCCTTTTAATCCGTTAAGGATCAGGCCATAAATAGGATTGCCGGAGGCGAAAGCCAGCCCGCGGAAGACGGTGTAGTCCAGCTCAGTATAGGCTTCGGCATTATCTTCAACGTATTCTGCGGCGATGAGTACTTCCTGCGCCTTATCCGGATGGATGCGAATAGCGCGACGGATAAATACGGAGGAGATGTCAGTGCGTACGGAGAGCAAACTGTCGATAAGCTGCGGCACGCTATCGTGATCGAGACGGGCAAGCGTTTCCAGGATGCTCAGGCCAGAGGTCTCCCAGAAGTTATTAACTTTAGTAGGCTTGCCGTGCTGAATGGTAAGCCAGCCATCGCGCGCCAGGCGTTGCAGCACTTCGCGCAGCGTGGTACGGGTTACGCCGATTAGCTCTGACAGTTCGCGTTCGGCAGGCAGGATCGATCCTGGTGGAAAACGGCTGTTCCAGATACTCTCAATAATATATTCTTCAGCGAAACCCGCAGGGCTCTGCGCCTTAATAACCATAGCGTATTGTTTCCGTTACGTTCAGGACTGCAAAATTTCGGCTAATCATACCAGACCCCGAAGCTGTCACCTAGACTACCTAAGACGTAAAACGTTGTCGAAATCGCAATTTTCCACCATGACGAGCTTAACTCAGTGGTTTTTGCTGGCTCTGCTGTGGGTTTTAATATCATGGATACATTTTTTTACACTGCGGCCCGGCCGGAGCGTTTTCAGCCGCATAAATTTAGCCCATAGTGGCTGGTACAAAAACGCTTTTGGTTTACACTGCCGATTCTACGCCTATTACAGGGATTGATTATGTTGCGATATTTAAACAGCAGTTCTCGCGGTCGGAGCGCATGGCTGATTATGGCCCTCACCGCTTTAGCTCTCGAAATGACGGCGCTCTATTTTCAACACGTAATGCTGCTCAGGCCTTGCGTTATGTGCATTTATGAACGCTGCGCTCTGTTTGGTATTTTAGGCGCTGCCCTGATTGGCGCTATTGCGCCAAAAACACCCTTACGCTGGGTAGCTATTTTGCTTTGGCTTTACAGCGCCGTGGAAGGTTTGCGTCTGGCATGGGAACATACCATGATTCAGTTGCATCCCAATCCCTTTGTCACCTGCGATTTCGCCGCCCGCTTCCCGCAATGGCTGCCGTTGGATAAATGGCTGCCCTCGGTATTTGTCGCTACCGGCGACTGCGCGGAAAATCAATGGTCGCTGTTTACGCTGGGTATGCCGCAGTGGATGGTGGTGATTTTCGCCGCTTACCTTATCGTAGCGGCGGCGGTACTGCTCGCTCAATTTTTCCCGCCAAAAAAGCGCGAGATTTTCTCACGTTAATTCAGGCGCGTCTGGCGCAGTAATATTCGCGGCCCGTCTGGTTACCGGGCAGACGGCTGCGATATCCCTTCTTCTTTTCCTTTCTGTTTGTAAGGCTTCTGTACAGCGGCTACGCTTATCAGACCAGTTATGACAAAAAGGGAAACTATGAAAAATATCGCTTTGGCCTTCTCTTTGGCGTTTTCCGTCACGCTGCTATCTGGCTGCGCGCACTGGGGCGCTCATGATACCCACAGCCCGCCACCACCGCCTCCAGGCAGTCTGGAGCAGCCTTCCGGCGCGCCGGGCGGCACCAGTCCCGTAGGGGAACTCAGAGACTAAGGAGAAAAACCGCCGCTGGCGGTTTTCAAACGGCTGACAAACCTGAAGCGATGGAGGGCCTGTGACTGGAGTAAAGCATTACGGGCCATGGACGGCAGCCGCCACGGACGGCGCTTTTTGCGTCTTTACGGAAGACACAGGCCCTCCTGAGCCGGCACCGGCATACTTTATCATCAATCTAAAAAACCGCCGCTGGCGGTTTTTCTGAATGACCTGAATCTTTTTTGCTATGGCATCAGGCTGCCTGTTATGCCGACAGCCTTAATCAATGCGCGGCCCGCTCGCTTCAGCCAGCCATACCTTTATGGAGGATTTGCAGTACGCTGTTTAAATCCTCAAGGTCAACCTGCCCGGATGCTGAGGCATCGCCAAGCATAGCGAAGGTCAGCGCTGAGCCGCTCAGTTCGCCGCTCATTCTTGAAAGTACGCCGGTTTCGCCCATTGACATGGTTAATAGCGGGCGCTGGGCATAACGCTGGTGCATTTCCAGCGTGGCGGAAAGCAGCGTCAGCACGTCCGCAGGCATTTTCGGCATAGCCGCCAGTTTCAGGATATCGGCGCCGCGCGCCTGCTGCTCGCGCAGGCGCGAAATTATTTCCGGCGCCGCAGGCGTAGCATGCAGTTCATGGTTGGATAAAATGACTTTTCTGTTAGTTTTGTGGGCTAAAGCAATCAACGGATCGGTCAGCGCCCTGTCCCGATACATTTCTATATCCAGTAAATCAAACTGCCCTTTCTCCAACAGGGAGCGGTAGAGTGCGGCATACTCTTTATCGCTAATGGCTTTTTTGCCGCCTTCCGCCTGAGTACGGAATGTTAGTAGTAATAATTTGTCTCCCAGCATAGCTGAGACTTTGTGCGTTAGCGCCGCCACAGCTTCGGCACTGGTGGCATTTTCCAGAGGATCAACACGCAGCTCAAGCAGATGAAAATCCTCTCTTGCCGCCGCCTTACCGACAAAATCGATTAATTCCTTTTCAGTGGTGGCTGTGGTGGGAATAATCACCTTTGGCTGACCTTCGCCAATAGCGATATTTTTTACCTTAAGCACGGGTTTATTTTCAGGCCGAGGCGTGGATTGTTCGCCAGGTGTTGCTTTTGCCGCAGGCGTAGACGCCATTAAAGAGAGCGCCACCAGCGCGCCGCCCGATCCGATAAAATCTCTGCGATGCATAATTACTTTAGCTCCTGCGTTAAGGGTAAAGAATTAAAGCATAGCAAAGAGGATTGAGGCGGCGGTTAAGCTTACCCCGCTTTGTGGCAATCGTAAGAACCGGAAATTTTTATCTGGCTGCGGCTACTACGCATGACTTCAACATCCAGCGTAGCTTTACCTTGCTGACTAACGTAGTCCATACCGTAATTGCCCTGAAATTTCGTCGCGGCAACCGTCCAGTGCATTTTTACATTGTCAGGGTCACCTTTTTGCTCTGACCAGGAGATTTTACGCCTGGTCGTTGCCACGCCGTTAACGCTGGCCCAGCCGCCGTCCGCAGCCTGTCCCGCCAGATGAAAAGGCCCGCACTGGCTATCGGCCTGGGTAATCAGCGGCAGAGAAAGTAACAGCGCGGCAAGAATATTAATTGATTTCATTTTTGTCCTGTTTACAACGATGATTGGCTGTTCTTGTAAACAGTATAGCGCGACCGTACAGGTTAAATTATCTGTGCTTTATTGTATCAACCCAGCGCGTAATGACTCAGCCGGATTGGGTACCCGGAACAGATTAAATGGTCGGTAGACTTATCGTCAGCACTGCATCCGGTGCAGGCTTGAGGACGCTCATTCAGCTAAATAGCGCCATTATTGAGATTGCGGGCTGCTGGTTTCCTGTACACAGGCTGGTTTTAAAAGCGCCCGGCGCGCAAAAAAAACCTGTACAACTTTAGGTTTCATGTATAACTTAACTGTTAAATCATTGTTTCCCTGAAATACAACGGAGCTCCCCAATGCAACAGTCTTTATCAACAGCAGTTTTTTCCAACACAATCTCAGCCTATTTCGATCGCGCAGCTCTGCCCTCACAACAGGAAACGCTAGGGTCAGTAGTCGTGGAGATTTTACGTTCAGGCCGCACCCTGAACCGCAAAGCTATCTGTATGTCCTTACTGGCACGTCTTGATTCAGTTTCATCTCTTCAGGAAGAACAACATCTCCAGCAACTGATTGGATTGCTGTTTTGCGAATAGGGAGTGACTAGTCTGAGCAGAGCTTTGCAGCCGGATGCGCCCAGAGGCAGAATGACCGGCGTACAAATCTTATTCAGAGAGGCTTCATGAAAAACCATAAAAATGAGAGACTTAAAGACGTCATTATCGGCGAGGCTGTATTAAAGCTACTGAGTGAAAAAGCTGCTGTGTCCTGGCGCGCGGTGCTGGCAAAACTTGAGGCGGTACTTCACGCCGGATTAAATGAGGAAAAGAAGCGTGCGGCCATGATGGCCATTCAGGAAGTAAAAGAAGAGATACAGCGACGCAGCAACAGCATGGCTGGCAATACTCTGCTGATGCCCGCAGCAAATGATAGTTAAGATGTAATACCAGGCTAAGCAAAAATTTTGCAGAAAAACCGTTAAATACGAAAAAAAAGATAGCAAACTTCCGCAGTCAATCCCGGCAGAAATAGCGTCTGCATTTTGCTGTTTTCCCAGGCATCTGGCAAAACAGTGGGCTCAGTGTCAGATAAGATTAAAATATAGCCTGTTAATTGCTAAATATTCGAAGGCAGTACCCTAATTGACCGGGTTATCAATGCATTTTTTTCATTATCATTTGAATAATTTCCAGGCATTTATGTCGGGTTTCAACATCAGTTGCCTCTTCTCTGAGACGGTGCAGAGCCTCTGTAATTTCATGCGTCTGCAGGGTGTTGTCCACTGTTAGCAATTTACTAACCGTTTTGCCAACGAAAGCCAGTAGCTCTTCAGAAATGCCATGATCATCTTTCTCCAAAACGCCTCCTTAAGGTGTATGGACATACAGTATACTATCTGCATATGCCTGTCTCCTTATACAGCCAATAGATACTCAATATTCTGCTTTCCTCAGGCTCACTTAACGGCAAACTTTCTGCCTCAATAGAGTGTTACTCGCTATTAATAAACGGTTTTTTTAGCGAAATGGCAACAGCGCTGAACCAGACGGATTTTAATTTATACTGAGCAGTATATGACCCGATAAAAATTGAGCATAACGCCCGGTTTGAAGTCCCGGTAGGAAGTAAAACATCAAAAAAATTACCCATTTTTGATATTTAGGTCTTTTTAACGCGCATTTTCTTCTTTAGAGACTACAGTCAAACGTGAGGCTATCATTAATCGTTCTAATGGAGGACTTATCGTGTTATTTCAAGACGAAGAGCAAGGTCACGTCATTATTGGCGAAGCGGCACTACATCTGGCGCTGGCTAAAAGAGAGATAACCGCTCTTTCCCTCATTGCCGAGCTTGGACGTATGAGAGCAAGTGTTAAAAGCAACAGGCGCCTGCATGAATTATCAGAAGCCCGAAATTGGCTGAGGACTTTTATCACGCCAGAGCACACCGTAATCTGCAAAAATTTGCGGACCTGAACGAAGACAAGAACTAACGCCAACGGACGTAGTCCGGCTCCGGCCGGAAGACGACAACGAGAGATGACCTCACAGGTCGCGCGAAAGCGTGTACCGGCCGGAGAAATTGTCAGGGATGACGCTCTTCTGCACCAGCCCAGTAATCTTCCAATGATTAACTCATCAGGGAAGATTAAAACACGGGCCAATAACTGCAAGCCAGTTTTCTGCCGTCTCTCCTGTCGTAACCAACAGGAGCTGGCTGGTCTTTGCCTGAAGCCATAGATGGAACATGCGTAAACTGGTGCTCGCCGCTTGAAGATGTTCAGGATGGTGGCACACGGCATGTTAATAACTGCTTATGGATGCGAACCCGAGCTTAAGTACATAACAGACTGGCCAGGTTTTATTACAGGTGGCTATAACGTTTTACGGGAAGCGAACGAGTAAAAGCCGCGCGGTGCGGCTTTTTTTAAAGCCGAATTTGCCAGCTATGCCCCAGAGCAACGCCAGCTAGTTAAAAAGACCTTTCAAATCAAACTACTTGCCGTACCAGCGCGGCTTATTGATGATGTGAGGAGCATCTTTTTGGAAGTAAGTTGATGTAGGTAGAATCTGGGTTTTAGCAATGCGTTACCGCAAACTGATTCATTGCCTTAAGGGGCTTTGAGGTGGTTTGCGGTAATTTTTTGCCCCATGTATGCCCCACAGTCAAAACGGCAGCCGGTCATCCCACACTTTCATCACCTGTCGCATTGACGCGCCTGAATATTCTTCTAACCTTAGGGAACTCATAAGCTGGGCTCCAGTCCAGAAAATATTTCGCCCGCTATCATTGCGGGCTTTTTTTTATACAAACCGTGCTAATTTTACGCTAAATTCGGGCAGGCCATATCTATTAACCTCGAACAATGTATGCTCCGCCTTTCAGTCGACTACACACTGAAAATTCTGGACTACCCTTTTCCTTGAACGAATTTATGCCCGTGTAACGCGGGCTTTTTTGCCCTAAAAGCCCCCGTTGTTCGGATTGAACAGCTGGAATGTCCGGCGCTCGCCCTCTTCAGTGGATACGTCCTTGAAACTGCACTGGTAGATTTCGATCCATTCGTTTGCCTGACGCAGCGTGAAATGGTGATTGTACTTTGCCAGATTCTGCACAAAATCTACTGTGGTAACCGTGCGGCGGCCCTGCGGACTAATTTTGATGCTCTGCCTATATGCTGTCCCGATATCGTCATAGCGTGCCATATGCCCTCCTCACCAACTGTTTTTATATACAGTAGTTCAGGTGCGTTAGTTGTGGCAACTGGATTAGGGGACAGTTAAATCGTGATCCCGCGCCGCATCGGTTGCCTTCTTTGCCGCCGCCGCCGCGCTATCTGCACCGGTGCGCGCTTCACTCGCCGCGCCGCTTACGTTCTGGTGAATATTGCGGATAGCATTGTAGATAACCGGATCAGCCAGCACGGGCTCGCCGTAGAGAATGTAATCGTTCAGACTACCCGGCGCACTGCCCTCCTGCAGATTAAACTGGCCAAGGGTCTGCCGGCCGCCGCGCGAGTATTCGACGGTGGCGCTGTAGCCACCAGGCAAGAGCGAAAATGAATACGCTCCCGCCACGTCAGTCACAACGCTGACGGTCTGGTTTTTGAGAACAGAAGTGGAGTTAATGGTGCTGGTAAGAGTAATCCTGGTGCCGGAAAGAATCGCGCCGAGAGGATCGCTCAGCACGCCAGATATGATAATTGGCTCTGCCATTATTTTGCCTTATAGAGTTATTGGTCGAGTCCGTCGATAGCTTTCATGCGGGCTTTCAACTCGTTAATCTCTGCCGCCTGGCTTTCAATAATCCCCTGCTGTGCCTTAACGGCACCTACCATGCGACTCAGTAGCGGCAGCATCTCGACTCCCCAGATATCAAGCGGCTTGAGCGCCATATCATCAGCGACTTCGTACAGATCCTGTGCGATAAAACCGCGCTTTGTGCTCTTGTCTTCACGCCCGTCATCCCAGACAAAAGACGCGGGCTTGATGGCCATAACTTTTTTCAGGTCTTCTACGTAATCAATATCGTAACTGATGTCCTTTTTACGCGTGCGATCTGATGTAGTTACTGACACATAGCCGACGTTCGCATTATTAATGAACCAGTTTAAAGTGCCGTTATATAGCATATTCCAGTAGTTGTTTACCTTAACGCCATTAGCTCCTGCGCCTGCAATGCCATTTTTAAACAGAACCGGAGCACCGGTAAGTGTAATGGTGCTCAGTGTTGAGTCGGCGGTAAACTCCATTGTGCCATTTGCACCATCACCTATTAAATATTTGGGTGCTCTGAAATTCGCGCCAAGGAGAGCTAAATTACTGGAATCATACTGCACAAAACGAGATGTTATTGAAGATGAGTTATTGAAGTAAAAGTTAAAAGATGGAGCAGAACTTTTAATTCCTATGCCGCTAAATGTAGGGGTGTCAGTGGTACCGAGCCCTAAATTTGTTGCAGCACCAGCTTTAGTTTTTGAACCCGTTCCGCCCTGGGACAAAGATACTGCGCCATCAGTCAGGTCTGCTTTGGCGGCAATTGCAGTAGTTATAGAGTTCCACGCCGGGCCGCTATACGTGCTGCCGTCAGGGAGTTTAACTGTGATGGTGCCGGTGCCGCTGTATACCTGCTGCCAGTTGGCCTTTTCCTGAATCATGCCGCGCAAAACCTTCGACATATCATTCATGGCTTGCTGGGTGATAGCCGTCTGTAGCGTGGCCGGTACCGCATTCCAGGCCAGTCCTGAGGCGGTTGGGCCAGTAAAGTTGGCCACGATAGTCAGGGAGGTATCGGATGCAATAGCTGACACAATCAGCGTATAAGGCACTCCGCCAACGATTACGCCGAGAAAGTCGCCAACTTTAAATTCTGTCGTGAATGACGTTCCGGTACCGGTTACGGTTGCTGATCCGTTAGTTAAAGCGATGGTGCCTGCTGGCATATTTTTCTCCAAATAGACAGCCGTCTTTATTATCAATAAAACAATAAAGCAGCAATAAATGCATTTACTCCTTGGATTACCATAAGAATAAATGTTATCTGATATAAAAAACACAAAGGAAAATTAAATGAAAAAGATTATCACTATCATTATCGGCGTTACCTCAATTTGCGGTTGCGTATCTAACACGCCGCCGATTTGCTATAACAAAGCAAATATATCCAACCACACTTATGATATAGCGGTATTCAAAAAAGAGGGGGCAAGATATTTGGCTGGAAATCCGTTTTACACCTGGACTGACAAATCACAGTTCATTGACACGTCAGATTGCGATAAGTTAAACCCCTAACGCCTGTTTGTAATAGGCATCATATATATTGCACTCTATATAGCCGACAGTCCCGGCAACCCACGTCGCCGGGCGAGAGGTTCCAGTGACCTGATTCTGCATATACCGATCATTTGCTGTTGCAGCATAGGCGCCCGAGCTATTAGTGCCTCCGCTGGCGCACTCGAACCACTGAATGCCGTTGCCTGGAAAAGCCGGATCGCTAACCTGAAACAGGCAGGAGGTGACACCATTAGTGGAAGCCAGCGGCACAGAAGATGTCACCGTTCCGCCATTCAGGATATTCATTTTCAGCGGCAGACAGTTATTGTGCCAGACCATCTGGCCTTGCCTGTACAGGAAAAAACCCCAATTAGGGGCGTTGATCATCACCTTAGCAAACAGATAAATCCGGCACGCCTGCATTGCGTTAAGGCCTGTGTTTCCCCTGAATTTGAATGACCAGTATCCGTTCTGATTTACTTCTTCCCACCAGACGTGGTCATAACCCCCATTCAATGCGCGATGAAAGGCGATCATTGGTACGGATGCAGGTATGTTTGTTTGCAGGATTTGCCCATAGCCCGGCGTCAGGTCAATTACCTGGGCCAGATTATAAGGAGTGAAGTCAGGTGCTATTTTGAAAGTCGGTGGATTTGTGCTGTAGTCATAAAGCGTAAATCCGAAATAAAGGTTGCTGCCAGCACCCGATGCTGGTGTGGCAGTAACCATCATTTTACAGCCGTTAGCGACGCTCCATGAAACAGTTTGCCCGCTCACTGACACAGAATAGCTTCGGTTATCAGTTCCGGCAGAAGAGAAAGTATTCATAAGCGCTGCAGAAAGAATGAACCCCGGTAGCGAATAGCTTTTGCTGCCAGAGCCTGATATGTCTGTTACGTCTGCAACAAAGTTAAATGACATCGCATTAAGGACGTCAAATGACGTCCCTTTTACAAAGGCTTGATGCCCCATACTCATAGGCGCTGTCCCATTACTGCGGCAGGGTTATTGTTCTCGTCGTAAGATACAATCCTGTTGTTAGAAATAAGCAGCCTTCCCTGCCCTGCCACCGAGCCATTTATCTCAAACGTCCCTGCCTTGTTAATATTCCATCCCGTGCTTCCTGCCACATAGTTATTAGATTGGATGTAATTACCGATCATGGCATTGGTTATCCAGCCTTCGCCGATAAAGGCCTGATTGATGAGCGTCTGGCCGTCTTTAATGACAAACGGGGAATAATAGTTCCCGCTGCTGCCGCTGATCACCACGAACTGATTGGCATTGACGGCCAGGCGGGTATCGACGGAAGAGCCGTTTATGGTGACCGCGACAGACAGTCCAGCATCGTAGTTCGTGCCGCCATAGCGCAGCCCGGTCTTTAGCGTGTAAATTGCCGATCCGCCCGCCGCATCAGCGTAAGCCGTAAATTTCTGCTGCAGCGCGGCCTGCGTCTCTGCGTACTGCGCCACCACATCCGTTTCCAGTTGAGCCACGGAGCTTTCTGCATCTGCCGCCACTTTCTGCGCCTGCAGGATGCCCGCGCGGTTCTCGCCGTATGTCGCCCATTGCTGATCCACCGTTTCATAGGTCGCCAGCATGCTCTGCAGTAGCGCTTCCGGATCGGTTTCCAGTTCCGCTAACAGCGCCTTACCGTCCTCTGCGGTCAGGAATTTATCAGTGATATCGCCAAGCAGCGCGGTTGCATCCACGGAGGACATGCCGCCTACAAACTCCGTCCAGTCACCTTTATTTCCAATACGGTCAACCAGCCGCGCACGGTACCAGCGGCGAACCCCTGCGGGCATTGGCCCATGCTGATAGCTCACGCCGGGATATGGCACATAAGCCAGCAGCAGCGGATTCTGGCCGTCTGCCGTGGTGGCCTGCTGGATTTCGGTGTAGGCGGTATCGCCTGAGCCATCCGGGAACGCCCAAGTAATGTCGATCGCCCACACCACATCATCCGTAGCTTTCAGGCTGACCGGCGTACCGGGCTTGCCAATCTTGCCGTTGAGCGCCGTGGAATCTGCGTAGCCCCACGGCGAGGAAACATCCATCGCGTTAACCGACCGCACGCGCACGTCATAAACGCCAGCGTAAATGCCCTGAATGGTGAAGCCCTGAGAGCTTACCTGCCCCACGTTTACCCAGTCGCCATTGTCTTTGCGCCACTGTGCCGTATAGCGGATGGCATTGTCGGCCTTGTCCCACGTCACCTGCATTGATGCCACGGTCAGGCCCTGGGCGACGTGATCCACTTCGGTGATGGTGATGTTTTTCGGCGCCTGCATCACGCCGGGCGGCGTCACGGTAATCGGCGCCGGGTCAATCTTCACGCCGTCGTCGATGTAGCGGTATTTGTTCGGGTCATGCTGCACGCCGGACACGGTAAAAGTTCCGTCGTCGCCGGACGCAATGTAGGTCACGCGAAAGTACTGGATAGCCAGGTTGTCGCTGTCGATAGCCCATACCGCGCCAGCGGCTGGCGTCTGGCTGTAGGCAGTGCTGACCCGCATCGTTTTCTTATCGGCGCTGACAGAAGCTATGGTTCGCGTCTGCGCACTTCCGTCCGGCAGATTCAGCACCAAGCGATCGCCAGCAGCATAATCAGCAGCCCGGTCAAGGGTGATACTCAGACCATTAACGGCGCTGACGCGGCCACCGTTCGGCTTGCCCGCCCGGTATGGATCGGCCACGCCGATGATTTCAGCCGGCAGCGGGATGTAGCCATCAAGGCCCACGCCAAACGAGATAGTCCCGTCCTTAGCATTCGACAGGATAGCCCAGCGGCCCCTGCGGTGCGCCTCGCTCTGTGATGTACAGCCAATAGCCGTCAGCTGCGTTTCGTTTACGCCGTAGCGCTGCACCAGGTCAGTATCGTAAACGCCCTCAACCGTGTCGGAATAGTGATTCTGCGGATCTGACCATGACACCTGACACGACGTGTAGCGGTTCTTGTACGTGCCGCCCGCGTAGGTAAACAGGCCGTCGATAACGTTAGAAGCGTGATAGACGAAATCCACGTCGTTCTGCGGAACGTCAGCCTTCACATAAATCTGGTCGTTACCCCAGAATGTGATGCCACGAAATATCGCCGCAATGTCCTTCAGCACGTTATAGGCGTCCTGCTGGCTCTGGATATAAACGTTGCAGGTAAAGCGCGGCTCCATGCCGCCTGCGCCGTCCGGCACCATCTCATCACAATACTGAGCAATGGCGTACAGCTCCCACTTGTCGATCATGGTCGCATCGACGCGGTTGCCCATGCCGTAAATTTCATCCAACACCAGATCGTAGAAAATCCACGCCGGGTTATTTGAATAGGCCCAGCGGAAGTCGCCCGCCCAGGTGCCGCCGTAAGTGCGTGTGATCGGATCGTAGGTTGTGGGCACGCGCACCAGCTTGCCTTTCGGCTTGCAGGTCGTTTTTGGCACGCTGCCGTTAAACTGGCTGGAGTCCAGCTCCATGTACAGCAGCGCCGTGTTGGGATAACGCAGCTTGCTGTCGATAACCTCTGCGACGGAGTAAACGCTGAAGGCGTTAACCAGTTTGGTTGAGGTGGAATCAGCGGTGATGCGCCGGACGCGAACCGACCAGCCGGACGTTGCCGAAGGCAGGTCGATGCGGTGATCGTGCTGGTACTCTGAGGTGGTTTTCCCGTCAAACGTGGCATTAACGACGTTCTGCCATGCGCCGCCGTCAACGGACAGGTCAATCGCATACTGCGTCACGGTGCCAACCATGTCGCCGTTATCTTTATAGGCATACTGCGCTGGCAGGCTCAGCTTTACGCGCACCGCGTCGAGATTCAGATCGGTGAACTGGCGCACCCAGGGCGAGGCAGTCTTTACCTGCACGCCGATGCTCAGCTCGTTATCAATTTCCGGCAGACCCTGTATGTAGGACTGATCCTGCGTTCCGGTGCGGTATTCCCACTTCACGCCGCTGAAATTGTATGAACCGTCATCGTTAGCCAGCGGCGTATCGTTCAGGAAAATTTGCTGCGCTGTCAGCTCGCCCTGAATCTCTCCCTCAGAGATGGCCAGCAGCATTTTCAGTTTGGCTACGGACAGCAGGTCGTCCGGCTCTTCCACCGGAGTATGCGCGCTACCACCGCCACCCTTGCGGCCCTGGATCATCGTCGTGCGCTGGAGTAATTGCATATTTCACCCATAAAAAAAGCCACCCGAAGGTGGCCTGAAGCTGATGTGATTTACTGCTGGTCGCTGGAGAAGATGCCAGCGCTGATAATCGCGCCGCCAATCTCCCTGCTGCCATACAGCAGCGGCACCGGATAGCCCATAGAAACGGTGTTAATCGGTGCGCCAAACGCGTAGTTGGGCTGGTTATCGGTGCTGGAAGCCGATCCGATATTGTATTTTGGCTGCGGCGTCAGCATGCTCACCACGCCGCCAAGCATCATCGACAGGCCCATACCGGTCAGGGCAGTTACCGCCAGCGCAGCTCCGCCTGTTGCCGCTGCGGCTCCGGTTGCCAGCCCCATCGTGGCGCCCCAGGCTCCCAGTGAAGCACCGGCAGTGAAGAATGCCGCGACCAGCGCCACCGCACCGACCACAATTTGCAGCGCGCCGCCACTTTTTCGCCCTTCAATCACCGGCATCATGCGATATTCTTCCGCGCCGCCTGACATATCAAATTCCGCCAGGCCAATATTGTTGCCGCCGCACCAGAACGTGAAGCGCACGCCGTTAAGGTGCGCGTTTGACATGTACTTTTTAAATCCCGGTACGGTAGCGCACATGGCCCGCAGCATCTCGCGTAGATCCGCCACGTGATAGCGGTGTATTTTGCCAAATCTCTTGCCCGCCGCGCCGCCTAGCGTCAGTGTCTTAAGCATCGATCAACTCCTTTCTGCGCACGACGCGCACCGTTCGATCCCGATAATATTTGCCGTAAGGCACTCTTGCCGACAGATTGCCGAAGGAGTGATGCAGGATAATGTTGTCGCCGAGATATATGGCGGCGTGGTTGGTGACTGGTGCGCTGACCTGCATCATCACCATATCGCCCGGCTGCATTTCATCGCGCGGCACCTCGACAAACCCTTCCGCCTGCCAGTTGTCGTCATAACGGTTTTCCTTGCCGTCTTTCCACCACTCATAATCCACCGACCAGTTATTCAGCGCCAGCCCGTGCTCCTGCCGGTAATAATCCATCACCAGCGTCCAGCAGTCGGCATGCCCCAACACCCAGCGCCGCCCGGCCAGCTCACGTTCGCCGCGCGGTGACAGCGTGCAGAAATCGCCGTCCGGCCACGACATAATTCCCCACTCAACGCCGGAGTAATCGCACTGGATGCGGTCAACCTCTGATGGCACCAGTTGCACCACGTCCGGATGAGAATGGATAATCATTAGCACCTCGCCCCGCGCTTCCGCCGCCGCGTAGTCGTCCGGCGCCAGGGTAAAACTTTCGGTCGGCGTGTCTGAAATGTTCCGGCACGGCAGGTACTCCTGCGCCCGGCCGATCTGCACCACCACGCCGCAGGCCTCGTTTGGATATTCCGCCTGCACGTGGGCCGTAATGGCATCCATGATTTTTTTCCGCATTGCTATCTCCCCTGAAGGTTTGCCGCCGGGAAGCCACCGAACGGCAGCGGCTGATCGTCACCAAAACGAAGTTTGCAGTCGCTCAGGCGTCCGCCGCACACGTCCAGCGCCGGGTTATCCGTCGGCGTGCCGTCTTTCAGAAAGTAGCGCGTGCCGTTGTAGTCGCAGCCTGTGCCGGTGCGGTACCAGCCTCGCATACACCATGTGCAGACCGGCGTGATTTGCCGCGAGGGTAATTGCAGGCTTTGCACGTCAAACGGCGAGCACAGCTCAAAATCCACCTGCGTCCGGGTTTCGGTGGTCTTGGCATTCACGTAGAAAAGCTGCACGCGTTCTTCCGTTGGCTGCGCGTTCGCGTTGCCCGCCGTCCAGTTGGCAGCATCCAGATACCGCGCCAGCGTGGTGTGAACCTTAACCTTCGCTTTCACCAGGTCGTCGAACTGCAGGCACAGCGCGGTAACGTAGTTCCCAACGTTGCCTACGGACAGCGTCGGCGTAGGCTGCGATCCGGTACTGGATAGTTCCAGTCCCTTCAGCTCATAGGGATAAGGCTCATACTCGTTGCCCTGCCAGATAATCGACGGCAGGTTATCCGCGGCGAATGAGGCCCAGCCTTCTGAAGCGATATTGTGGGCGTGGAAGCGCAGAATGTTGTCCAGGCCAAAGGCGGTGCCGTCTATTTCCAGCAGCTGGATAAGCTGGCCCGGCTCCAGCTGCTGTATGTCCTGTGTGAAGCTCATATTCAGCCCATAAAAAAGGGCCGCCTGAGCGACCCGGTTACCGGAAGGGAAATTTAAGGCGCGAAGGCCTGTTCGAATGTGAAAGCAATTTCGACAAAGTTACCGTTGATGAACTTTGGGTTAATGGAATCAGACTTCACTCGGTAGAGATGTTTTTCGCCCCAAGGGTTAATCCACCAGAACGAAGCCAGCACATGCGATTTTAAAAACGTCCGCAACGCCAGCATATCAGCTTTATTGCCATTGCAGGACAGTGCCCATACTTCCACAGCCGTGTTTATCCCTGCGCTGGCCACCTGTTTATATCCGTCACCAAACTGAGCTTGAAGCGTAGCAACGGCCAGTTGCTCGCTGGCCTGCACCTGCGGACACCAGGTAAATGTGTCGATTGCCATGAATTAACTCCTATAAAGCAGCCCGCCGGGCGACATTTCTTTCCTCAGCCTGTCGGTAACAGTGGTCTGAACGATGGCCTGTAACTGCTTTGCCGTGCTGGCTGTATTAGCGCTGCTGACACTTCCGGACCCGCTATCCTGCACAATCGTCACGGGCGCGCTAACCTGAATGCCTCCTATGCCGTTACCGGAAGCCGCATTTACGCCGGAGGAAAATGCGTCGATACCCCCCGCACCGCTTACCACGCCACCGCTGGCATATCCTTTCATCATGCTGTACAGGTTGGATACGCCGATCCGATCAGTGGCTTCTTTGGTAAAGACGAATTCGCCACGGTGCACAATGCCGGCCGGATCATATTTTCCGCCCGCGCCGGTAAAGCCGCCGCCGTCATAGGCACTGAAGCTGGTAGACATTCCCAGGGCTCCTGTTCCTCCTGCTGCCCCGACCGCTCCCGAAGCTGCGCCGCCGATGCCGCTTGCAAGACCACTGAAGATACCAGACAGCGCAGAACCACCCGCCGCCTGAAGCGAATTCACAATCGCCATCTGTAGCGCCACTTTGGAAATCATCTGCAGGACAGACAATCCCCAGCTTTTCCAGTCGGCCTTACTCCCTGCCAGTCCGGCCGCCATATTATCCAGCGCGCTGTCCATCGTGGACGTGATCCCCTGTGAAACCGTGCCGGAGATATTGCTGGCGCTTTCGAGCCAGTTTTCATAGCCGCGGGAAACGCCGTTCAGCCAGCTGGATTCTACGGCAGCAGTTGCCTTGTACTTTTTATACAGCGCATCCAGTGCCGCATTACGCGCGGCAATGGCTTCTGCGCCCTTGTCTGTTTTATCAAAAACACGCTCGACCTGCTGCTGCTCGTTGAATCTGTCACGCTGCCGATCGCCCATGCCAGCCGTTGTTGTGGTTAACGTAGCGTCATCACGGTATTTGCGCGCGGCGTCGGTCAGGTCTTTCAGTGCTTCGGTCTGCTCGCGTTGCTTTTTAACGTTCGCGTCCGCTTTCTGCGTCCACGTTTCCAGCTCGACCGAAGAGGCCCGAATGGCCTTTCGCTGTTCGTCCGTCCATTTAACACCGGCCTGATGCGACGCAGCATAGAGTTCGGAGGCTTTCTCCCCGTCTGTGGCGCGTACCCGTTGTACTTCCACCGCCACGCTGAGATCGGCCATCTTTCGGGAATACTGCTCTGCCGTCTGCGCTGCCTCACGTGCCGCTTTTTCCTGGGCGTTAGTTGCGGCTGTATCGTCCTTCTTAGCCTGGGCAGATTCGGCATCCTTCTTTGCCGCCTGGTCTTTGTTATAAACGTACTGCGTATACAGCGCGCCCGTAAGCTTCAGATCATCGGCTTCATACTGATGCTGGGCATGTAGTTTTTGCAGTCCTGACAGGCTGGCGAGCTCGTTATCTCGACGCGCTTTTTCGAGTGCAGTTGTCTGCTGGGGCGTGGCCTTTGCCAGTGAAATAACCGGTCCGGCATATTGAGGCGGCGTAGCGTTGCCGGTAGCGCTCATTGAGCGATTAAGGAGATCGTAAGCGCCCTTAAGGATGGAAACCGCGCCAGCCTGCTCAATGGCTTTTTTGGTAGCAAAGTCGCTGGCGTCATTTACCAGCTTTTGCGTGGCTTCAACTTTTGCCGCTGCCTGCTCACGCTGATAATCAAGCCTGTTGAGCTGGTCGGTGGCTTCCTGCTGCCGTTTCGTCAGTTCTTCCGCCGTCATCAGGTTGTTGATGCGCGCCAGCCAGGGGTGCTCATCATACTGCTTCTCCATATCCTGCATACCGCGGAGGCTGTCGCGCGTCTTACGGATCTGCTCATCGATATCAGCCAGATCTTTTTTCTGTGCATCCAGCGAGCCGCGCGCATCGGCAAAAGTTGCTCGCAGGCCCGCCACCGACATTTTCTGCAGCTTACCGTTAATGGCATCGAGGCTGTCAGCAAACCCCACAGCCTCGTTATGCACCTGCTCCATGTGCTGAGAGACACCGTAAAGAGCGGTGCCTGCGGCGATAATCACACCTGGCCAGCCACCAAGTATGCCCAGCACCCCACTTCCAAGACGCGACATCACTGATGCCGTTTCCGTCAGGCGGATTGCTGCCGCGCTCCTGCTGGCAATCGAGGTATTAAGACCTGCCTGCGCTGCTGCCAGTTGCCTCTCGGCTGCAATCTGGGCCTCAATACCTGCGGCTGCTGTTCGCGCCTGCTGCGCACGATAGACTGCCTGCCGCGCAGTGGCCACGCTGACCTGCGTGCCGCGAACCTGTGCCTGCGCAAGCGCGACCTCGGCGGCCGTATTGGAGATAACCGAAGCGGTCGCCGTGGTGACGCTGGAAACCATGTTTCCGAAATAGCGAGCCACGCCCAGACCGACCAGCGCGCCTGCTACGTTGGCAACGGTATCAATATTTTTCGCCAGGCCATCCAGTACGCCTGACAGGGACGAAGATGCGCCTACTGCATTGTTAGCGCCACCAACCCACTGCATAAAGGCGTTTTCAACCTTCTGAGCCGATCCGCTGATTGATGCCGGAAGCGTGTCGAACTCCTTACGCAACTGCTCAACGTTGGTCAGCAGCGGCACGATTTTATCGGTGGTCAGCTCGCCGTTATTGGCCATGTTGCGCAGGCCGCCAATCGTGGTGTGCAGGCCGTCGGCCAGAAACTTCGCCAGCCGCCCGCCGTTTTCCATAATGGCGTTGAATTCCTCACCGCGCAGCACGCCCGATCCCAGCGCCTGGCTGAGCTGGGTTATAACCGAGCTGGCCTCTTCCGTGCTGGCACCGGAAAGCTTCAGGGACGTTGCCACGGTTTCGGTTACTTTCGCCACGTCCGCAGAGGCATAGCCCGCATCGCGCAGGGATGAGGCGATTCGGCTATAAAGGTTAGCATTGGCTTCAAAAGAGGTACCGGTGCGCTGACTGATGGTCATCAGCGTTTGCTGTGAATTTGCAAAATCATCCGCTGACGTGGAGGCCAGCCGCAAGCGACCGCTGAGCTGGTTCCAGGTGTCCATATAATGGATCAGCTGACTGGTAGCAAAGGCGCCAGCAAACGCTCCCGCCATACCGGTTGCGGTAGAGCGAACGGATGCCAGCTGAGAATTAAGCTCGCCCAGCGATCGCTGCGTTTCCCGCGTGGCGGCAGCGGCCCGGCGCCCGCCCTGCTCCATGGTTTTATAGTAATCAGAGCCCATCCGCGACGCGCGCGCAATCTCGGACTGAAACGAGCTGGAATTTGCCGAAATCTTGATAATAAGTTCGCGCAGCGTAGCCATAAATCACCCTGTTAGTGTTGCGCTAGCCGGACAGCGCAGCAAAGAAATTCTCAAGCCCGCCACTTTCCTCAACCGGATCAGGCTCGCGCCACTGCAGCAGAACGTCTTCCATTTTGACCTTCGCCCCCTGCGAGTTAAGGACGGCGGTGGCCACCTGGGCAGACTGAATATCGCCGCGCCGGTCGCTGATGGGATTTACCCTGTCATATTCAATCCACATCCGGAGCTCGCTGGCGGTCAGCGTCTCTTTCAGCTCATGGAGAGTGCGCCCCAGCCGCAGCGCCAGCGTCATCAGAAAGAAAGTGCCGGGCTCTTTTACTTTGCCTCTGCGGCCGCCTGCGATGTACTCAGGTCAAGCGCCTGCTTAAGCAACCTGGCATGTACAGGGCCATAGATATTTTCAATAAGCGGCTTGTCTTCGGCGGTAAACACCGGCATATCTTCTTCATTAAGCAGCACGTCGATAAACAGCACCACGTCGGCGCTTTTGTTGCGTAGCGCACGTTCGGCGGCGGTCAGCGTCTCCGGCTCGCCTTCCGGATTGGGGTTAATTATCTGCTGCCATTCCATCCAGGCCTGGCCTGACGGCTCGCGCAGTTTTACGCTGGTATTTTCCCATTCAGGGACGGTGATAACCTTGCTGCGAAATCCGGCCATAGGCGCCAGCGCCAGCGCGCGTAAAGGGTTGGTTGATGCCTTCTTTGCCATTTAATTACTCTCTGACTGATGCGGGAGAAAGCGGCCTGAGCCGCCGTTATTATGCTGCGGCCGGTGCCGGTACGATCGCCACAGGCTTGCCCTTTACGCGCAGCGTAAACGACGCGGTGACCACGCCCGCCGTGGACAGGCTCCAGCTGTTCTGGCGAACTTCGGCCAGGAAGGCGTAGCCGTTACCCGACGGGAAAATCACCTGAAACGCGTGCACCGCATCGGTTTCATAGGCGGTACGCAGAGTGCTTTGCCCGACCTCATCCGCTGACCAGTTACCGGACAGCGTTACCTCACCGGGCGCAGCCAGGCCGTTCGTCATTTCCTGCTCGGTGGAGCACAGCGTGGTGGTTTCGATATCGGACTTCTGGCCGCCGGTGTAGCTCAGCTCTTTGGTGGAGCAGTTGATACTCTGCCAGGTGGCGCCGGTCGGGTTGGCTTCCGTGGCCGCGTCGGCGGAAACATTGATTTTCGTTCCCTGCGTTTTTTCATATTTTGAGGACATATTTCTCTCCGGATAATAAAAAACCGCCAGGCGGCGGTTTCGTCAGGGTTAATCCCATATTTGTACTTCAAGCGTGGCGCGGTAAAGCGAAGTATCAGACTCATAGTCGTTCATTTCATTCACAGATACCGGATTAAGCACCTGTATTGCGTTCAGGGCCTGATCCCGGATGCTGCGTGCTTCGTCCGTTGATTTCGCCCATACGTCAATTTGCAACGTGGTAGAAGTTTCTGCCTGGCCACAAAAAACATCACCGGACACCGCCGAAGGCAGAATATAAACAACCCAGGGTGCTTCCGTGCCGGATGGCGCGACGTAGGGATAAACCTGAAGGTTGGCCAGTTCAGCTATTAGCGGATAAACATCGGCTTCCGTCATTTTGACAACACCTCATCAATGGCCAGATTCATCCGCGCCAGCGCAACACGCGTTGCTTCTTCCTGCCTGACGTCAAAGGCAGGTCGAACAAACGGATGTGCGGCCATTTTGGACGTACCCATTTCCACAAATCGCCAGTAATAGGCGTTTCGCGGATTGCTGGCCTTCATAGTGTTGTCGCTGTTGCCCGTACCTGGGTTGACGCCGCGAATATGCACGCCGGAGGATATTTCCCCCCGGCGCCGCGCTTTCTGGGTCATTACAACGACGTTTTTCTTCAGTTTTCCGGTCTGCACGGGAGCTTTGGCTATCACCTCTTCACGCAGCACATCTGCGCCAGCACGCGTGGCATCACGCAGCACCTTGTTGTTTTCTGCGCGGCTTAACGTTTCAAGGTCTTTAGCAATGTCCTTCAGGCCTGAAAAGTCCAGATTCGTGTTGATCATTGCTTCACTCCTGTTTCACAAAGCAACTCAAGCCGCTGGCCGTTTTCAGCACGGGTAACTGACTTAATATCGTATGTCTCGCCGCTGCCAGTTGGTGGCAAATGCACGATTCGCCAGCCGCCAGTAACAGCAATACCTGGGACGCGGCGTATCCATATGCGGGAGGTTGTGCCTGAAAGTTCCGAACCGGAATCAAGCAACTCCCGACCAGAAACATCAACAATAGAAGCGCGTATGCTTGCCACATCAGTCCAGCCGGTAGCGGGCTGTCCGGATGGAAGACGTCCGCTGGCGGGTTTCTGCAGCGTCACGCGGTAACGCATGGGTCCTGCTCTCATACGCCATAAATCCTGTAGGGCTGAAGAAAAGATTCAACGGCAAAATCCGGCGTGGCCACGCTGACGCCGGTCACCACCGCCTCGCGGTTCGCATACCAGTGCGCTATCAGCATCAGCATGGCGGTTTCAATGTCCTCGCCGTACAGCAGCGCGTCCGGATCGGCAAGATAAAGAGGATCGGCGGCTTCTTCATAAAGCGTGCGGCGGGTAGAGTTTTCCACGTACCGCACCGCCGCTTTTATGCGGGCCACCAGCCAGGCATCATCCTCGGTAAAGTCCTGCTCGATGTTGCAGTGATGCTTTACCTGATCAACGGTCAGCATAATCACTCCTTACTTCGTTTTCGCCTTGCCTTTGGCGCTGCCGTCGTCACCGGACTCTTTTTTCGCGCCGGGCTCTTCGGCATAGCCCCGCTGAATGAGCTCACGCCCGTGCTGTTCCAGCGTTTCAAACGTTGTGCCTTCGGTCAGCACTTCACCCTTGTGATAAATCGGTTTGATTGATCGCAGTTTCATGGCGGTTTCCTCATTGTTCTGGCGGCCCGCAGGCCGCCTTAAGGGGTTATGCGCCAGCGGCTGCCGGTGCAGTAAAGCTGCCGTAGATAAACGCCTCAGGGCGCTTAACGGCCAGAGCCAGTCGTTCCTCGCAACGAATAGAGATCATGTTCTTCTCGAAGTCGTCGGCGTTCTCGGTGGAGATAACCACATTGGCGTCTTCACGATCGAACAGCTGCGCGGCAGCGTTGAAGGCGCCAGTCAGGAACTTGCCCTGGAACGCGGCGGCCTCGGTGGCCACAACAGGCAGACCCCACAGCGTCGGGCCGGTAAGCGCTGACGGGTTCGCCAGGATATAGCGGCCCAGCGTGTCTTTGGTCAGCTCGATCTTCGCCCAGTCGATAAAGTGCAGAACGTGGCCGGACGCCGGGAAGCGCGCCAGCTGCGCCTGCAGCATGGCCAGACGCAGATCGTCGATACCGTTTTGCTGCTCGACGCTGAACGCTGCAGCGAAAGCGGACGCCTGCGGCACGATGCCTTTCAGGTGTGCGCCGGTGCCGTCACCGAACAAAATTTCCTGCTCTTCGACATACTTCAGGCCATAGCGCATCTCAGCATCCACGGTGGACTGCAGCTGCGCAAAGTCGTCCAGAATCTGCTTGGACGCCTTGAACATGTGCGCAATGGTGGTAACCGGCGTGATCTGCGTGGCAAACTCGATATCGCTGTACGGCTTGGTCGTGCCTTCCGGCACTACGGCGGCCTTATTGGTGAAGCCGGTCTGCTGTACCCAGAAGATCGCCGGCGCGCTGGTACGACCCGGGGCGATCAGGTCGCGAATAAACAGGCGTTGTTTTGGCGCAGTATCGATGCCCGGTAATCGCTGAGGCTCAACCACACCGTCAGCGACGCCCGTTGACAGCAGCGCAGCGTTAACCGGCACGCTGACACGCTTACCGCCTTCCACGCTGGCAGCAAATGCCTTCAGCGCTTCAGAGCTGATCACGGTGTGACCTACGGTTTCGATAACTTTCTTCGCGTTTGCCAGCGGCATATTAGCCACGTGCTGCTCAAGCTCGCCTTGAGACGCTTTGAGTAATTTAAGCGCTTCATTCAGCGCGTTGTGCTCAGTGGCGATCTTGTCTACCGCTTCTTTAGTTTGGGCAGAGAGCTGGCCAGAATTTTTTGCCTCTTTCAGCGCATCTTCGGCCTTCTGGCTGAAGGTGCCGGAAACTTCTTCCAGCTTCGCGGAGACTTTTTTTAGTAAATCGTTAACTTCAGACATGGGTTTTCCTTATTTGCCGAACGCCGCGAGGACGTCTTCAAGTTGTTTAATATTGTCAGGGTTGATTTCTTCGGTAGCGCCCGGCGTACCATCATGGTTGGCAACAGCGCCTGGCTTGCTGCCGGATAAAGCCTTAAGCAGTTTTCGACGCTCAGAGCGCGGCGTGTCAGTTTTTGCTAACAGCGCGTCAAGCTTACGCAGCGCCGCCGCAGGGCTGTCGTCGTCATCAGAAATTTCGTCAGCGGAAAGCAGGCGATCGGCAAAACCTTTATCAACCGCGTCACTGCTACCGATGTAGGTTTCGCCGTCCATCATTTTGGCTACGTCCTCAATACTGAGACCCGTGCGCGCTGCGTAGATATCGCCCATCGCTTTATCGAAAGGCTCCATATCCGCTGCGATTTGCTCCAGGTCGTGACGATTGCCCATCGCATAAACCCAGCAGTTGTGGATCATCAGGAAGGCACCGCGTCCGATTTGCACATCGTCACCGGCCATAGCGATGATTGATGCCGCAGATGCTGCCAGGCCCATCACCTTGACGGTGACTTTTCCCTTGTACTCGCGCAGCAGGTTATAAATCGCCAGGCCTTCAAACATGTCGCCGCCAGGCGAGTTAATATTGACGGTCACGTCCGCGCCATTCATTGAACGAAGCGCACCAGCAATGCGGCTGGCCGTTACGCCATCACCCCAGTAGTCGGCGCCGATCACGTCAAATACAGAGATGCTGTTGTCATCAGCTTTTGCGGCCTTGATGCCGCCGTTCCAGCGCTCCATCGCGGCGGACGGCAAATCCCGTTTTGAGAGTGCAGAAGGCCGCCCCGCCGGTGCTTCCGGAAGGCTTTTCAGTGTCATGGGATTAGCTCCTAAGCCGCCTGTTTCAGCGGGGATTGCTCGAAAGGTATGTCGGGGAAAATATGGTTATGCAACTTCCGCAGCTGCGCGGCCTGAGCAGCCTGACCGTTGGCTTTCAGATCTTCCAGCGGTGTGAGGTTCAGCTGGACGGTGTAAAGCTCTCCACCCTCAATCGGCGGCATGTTCTCAAGGCGGCGCACATCATTGCGTGACATCCAGCCGTTCTGCAATGCCGTGGTGTAGTATGCGGCACGGCCGGCGCTGTCGGCACGTAGCAGGCCTTCAACGGAGAATTCCGCGAAAAGATCGTCGTCACCGTCCAGCAGACAGCGCGAAATCTCCTGCTCGATGTTTACCAGCAGTGGGCGCAGGGTATTTGTCAGGAACTGAAGGTTCATGCCTTCAACGCTTGATGCCCAGCTGCTCTGTTTATCCGCATGGCCGACCATAAACGGCGGCACGCGGAACCAGCGGCAGATTTCTTCAATGCTGAACGCGCGGGACTCTAGCATCTGGGCGGCTTCAGGGTTCATGGTGACGTTCTGATATTTCAGCCCGCCTTCCAGTACCATAATCTTTCCGGCATTCCTGGACCCGGTGAACGCCTGCATATAGCCGCGTAACCGCTCCCGCTGGTCTTTATCCAGTGCCTGATCTGCTGAGAGAAACCCGGAGCTTTGCAGCCCGTTCTCAAAAATTTTTGCCGCCGATTCCTCAACGGCCATTGCAGAACCAATTACATCCCGCCCTTCGGCCATCGGCATCATGCCGCAGACGCCATCCAGGCCAAAGCCGCGAATGTGCATCAGGTTCTTTACCGGAATGACGCGCTGCGCCTGTGCCTCGGTATAGGTGTATTCCAGATTGCCGTTATCCAGCCGCTTTACGACCATGTTCTGGGGCAACAGCGGTACCAGCGACACCATACGGTTGCCGATCATCTTTTTTTCGACAAACGCATTGCCGCGCAGGCAGATGCTGGCAACCACCATCAGCATGAAACGCGACGGGGTCATCTCCATATTTGGCCGGCGGCACAACACCTGATAGGCCGGGTGCGTCGTGGCGGGCTTACGTGAGCCATCCGGCTGGCGTTCGTAAATCTTCAGCGGCAGCGTGGAAACGGACTCGCTCAGCAGCCGGACGCAGGCCCAGACGGCTGACAGGTGCATTGCTTTTTCAGCCGAGACCACCTTTCCGCTGCTGCTGAGGCCCATCCATTCCTGCCAGAACGTACCGGTAGTCAGCCCGATCGGTACGCCCAGCCAGTTCAGCAGCGCGCTTTTCACCTTGCCGGGCTGTTTGCTCTCTTTCATCAGAAACCTACCATTATCGGGTTATCAAAGAAGCCGCTTAAGTCCTGCGGCTCTTCTCCGCCGTTGAGGATCAGACGACTGAGCCCGGTAAACATGGCGACCGGGCCGTCTATTTTTGCCTCTGGCGTCGATTTAACGGGGAACACGTTGTCGTTTTTATCGGTCTTTGCGGTGACGTTGCTCATCATCCAGGTCATTACCGGGTGATTGTTGTGATGCAGGCGCCCGGCGTAGGCCAGCGCCTCCGTCTCCTTCATGGCTTCAGAGAGATTGCGCACCGTCTGCGCCACCTCCACCATCGGCACGCCCTCCTCCGCCAGCGACAGGCTGAATTGCGTTGCGCCCCACGGGTCAAAACCGATTTCCCGCAGGTTTTCACCAGCAATCCACTTCAGGAGGTCTTCTTTGATAACGGCGTGATCCACAACGTCACCGTCCGTCAGCGTCAGGTGGCCGCTGTCGCGCCATTTCTGGTACAGCTCGGCCATCTGCCGGGAACAGCGATCCAGCCTCCCTTCGGGGAGCCAGAACATAAAGTCTGCATGTACGTGGCCCGCGGGCGCGCGCCATACTTTCACCGCCGCGCAGATATCAATTTTGTTTGCCAGATCCACGCCGACCCACATCGGGTACGTTTTCAGCTCGTGCACCGGTGCTAGCGGTTCGCATTCCTCCCACTTCACCATATCCATCCAGGCAGACTCGGCACTGACCCAGATATTCAGGTGCTTTGTGAAAAAGTTGTTGCGGGCGGAAACCTGCTCTTGGGCCTTTTTGGCCAGGCGGCGCAGATCGTCCCAGCGCTTACAGATGCCCAGGCCCGGATTGGCTTTCTGCCACACCTTTTCGTCAAAGGGCTCGTCGCCCTCGTCCAGGGTAAAGATAATCCCGAAGAATGTGTCGTCTTCCACCACGCCGCTCAGCACCTTCACCGCGTAATCGCGCAACTCGTAACAGATACCTTCTCGGTTAAAGCCTGCGGTGGTGATGGCAAACAACAGGGACTGCGAACGGGCACCAGTTGCGGTTTCCAGAACGTCCCACACATCACGGGTGCGGTGCGCGTGCAGCTCATCCACGATCGCACAGTGGATATTCAGGCCGTCGAGGTTATTGGCATCGCTGGAGAGCGGCTCAAACTTTGAGGCGGTACGCTCCTGAAAAATTGCGAGCTTGTTGTAATCGAACAGCCTGCCCAGCGCGGCGCGGGACTGCTTAATCATGTTCACGGCGTCATTAAAAACGATACGCGCCTGGTCCCGCGTGGTGGCGGCGGAATACACCTCGGCCCCACCTTCCCCGTCAGCGCCCGCCATATACAGGCCGATGCCGGAGGAAAGCGTTGATTTGGCGTTCTTACGCGCCACTTCGTTGTAAGCTGTGCGGAAGCGGCGAACCATGACCGGCTTGCCTTTGCTGTTCAGCACCTGCTCGCCCGTCAGCTCGTTTATCTGCGGCACGACGAAGCCAAAAATGTTAATCAGGATAAAGATGTGCCAGTCCATCAGGTCAATCGGCTTACCGGCCAGATCACCTTTAACGTGCGGCACGAATTTATAGAAATTGAGGATGTGCTGGGCGCGGCTTTCACTGAAGAATACGTTGCGCCGCTCGCCTACCTGCAGATCGTCCAGAAAACGGGCGCAGGCCTGCTTCACGTATTTGCACGCAACGATTTCGCCGCTCATCACGCGCTCGGCATAGCGGATACCGTCTGCTACCTTTGCCATCAGTCCCTCGCTTTCAGGAATTCTTCCAGCGGATCGACCTTATCGGGGCCACCAGCATTAACCTTGCTACGCGAGGCCGGGGTCATGCCGAACTCTGACAGCATGGCGCGAATACGTTTCCAGACGTCGGCCTTCATTGCCGCGGCCGGATGCGCCTTAATAAATTTAATTGCCCGCTCTTTGCCCTCGTCCGGCTCTTCTTCGCTGTAAATCGCATAGGTATACCCTTCGCGGTCGAGCGTTTCGCAGTGGCGTCGGTATTCGGTATAGGCTTCTATCAGAAGCTCAAGCGCTTTGCCGTCAAGCTGCGTGAGCACGCCGATCCCGTCAAGCTCCTGGGCAATCTGCTGAAACCAGTACTTACCCATCTTATCGAGATGCTTCGGAGTATTGGGTACCCCTTTCTCTGGCTTAGGCTCATTCTGGTTAACCGGGCGTTTAGATGGGTTCCCCCTCACCAAAACCAGGTGTGACGGGGTTTTCGGTGGTCCTGACATAGGGGAAACTCCACTGAGAGGGTACGTTGGGGGTACCCATAAAAAAGTTTTCTAACCTGCGGCGATGCGAGAAAAACTTAGGCGGCGGTCCTTTGGGGCGCAGGCTCTGAACTCTTGACCCGCCCTCCCCCTTGGTTGCCTTGATGAGAATGACTCTCATTTGATGCCATTTCTTTACATTTCATCAGGTTGCTGATGGGTACCCTGACGACTTCTTTCTGTTGCTGTCTTGGCCTTATGACATGGCCAGCACAACGATTGAAGGTTGCTGTCGTCATCAGTGCCTCCATGTGCTTTGGGTTTGACATGGTCAACCGTGGATGCAGGTACAGGCTTGCCCTTCTTCAGGCATTGCTGGCAGATGTGCCGGTCACGTTTCAGGATGAGGGCGCGGATGATGTCCCACTTACTGCCGTATCCTCTCTGGTGCCTGCTCTGTCCTCGCTGGTGCTGTTGCCAGCCTTCGTTGCGGTGGTTATCACAGTAGCCGGAACGAGCGGTGGTTGTCTTGCTGCAGCCGAGCTTACGGCATGCGCGAGGGATGGCTGATGGCATCATAACGTCCAGATTAATTGTGATATCAATATGCTCAGTAGCAGAATAATGGTTACAGCCAGATAGCCGCCTAACAGCGCACGACTATATTCGCTTAGACAGAAAGGCTTCATCATTTATGAAATCCATCGGGTAACGTTAATCATGGCGCTGCCTCTCTTGGCCTTTGCCCATACCTGAAGTGGTGGAGTGAATCCTATCTTGCCTGTCTCATCGTGTGCCGGTGCATTAGCTGCGGGCTTTGACGGAGAGTCAGACCAACAAACCTCAGAAAAGCCAGGCCAACTTACAACGGTCATGTAGGCGTTATTGGTGCCATCCGTTATCTGGACGTATTCACTATCGGTGAGCGTGATTGTCTCTGTCGCCATAGTTATGCTCCAAACTCAATTCTTTCCATGCGCCGGACAGCCCAGTCCTTTTTGGCAAAAGGCATCGTGAACGTGTTACCTGGTGTTTGATGGGTTTCAGTGTCGCCGTTACTGTAAATAACAGTCAGCGACGCTGCTGCTAATGTGTCGATTGTGAGCGTTGCCGCAGTGCGAGTTGCCTGCTGCCCGGTCAGGGATATCATTGGTGAGGTTACCGTGTCGCCCGCTTCTAACTGAGCGCCAGCAGAAAGCAATCCGGTTGGCGTCACCTTACGGTACACAGAAGCGGTAAAGTTACCAGCCGGAACCGCCGAGCATCGAGCAAGCAGATAATCCGACGCACTGACGCGTGCAGCGTACCATCTCAGCAGCGCTGTTGAGGCATTCGTAAACTGACGCTTTATCAGCGTCCACACCTCAGGCGATCCACCATCTGTCGCCGCAGCAATGAATGCATTGGTTGCCTCGGAATAAACGGCAGTAAGCGCACCGGTGCGCGTTGATGTCGCAGACGCAATGCCCATATCTGAAGCCTGGGTCGTTGGCTTAGCGCCGGGGCCATAGTTCCAGTCGTAATTAACCGCCCCAGAAGGGCCGATGCTGCCATATTCCACACCAGCGACGTAATTCATGGATGCCCTTTCAGGCTCATGCCGACCGATCGGAACGCCTCTATTGTACTCAAGCGGCCACTCGTTAATGGCTGACTGCCTTAACGTACCATCACTGGCGATATAGGAGTGAGCCGGGCCTTTGTACTGCATGCGGGAATCGAGGGTTTGTGCTGTCAGGTCTATCGCAGTAATGCCAAGCTTAGCACCGCGGCTTCCTGTGACTACCGCGCCGGGTACCCATATGCCGGTGAATGAATTTGCCCCGATTACCGGAGCATTCGGGATTGTGATCATGTTCACTCCTAACGAATAAATACACATTTTTCTAGCAAAAACGATACCGCTCATTTTATATATTCGACTGGCACGGTATCTTTAGCAGCAAGGTTTATTACATTTTAAGAGGCGTAAAATGGAAAACTTTAACTATTTACTGGTTGGCGGGGAATTTGACTCTGAAATTCAATCATTTAGCCCTAAAAGTACCGGCGATACATTCGTTATCACTGAAACGCATAATCATACAGAGCACGTATGGAAAGAGGTTTACACCGTGTCTGATTACTTAATCCCTGCCCTCCCCAATTATAGGGTCGCAACAGCAGAAGGAATATCCGACGCAGAGGTTAAAATAGCCGTTAAAAATATTTTAGGATATTAAAGCTCCACCATAAGGCGCAACCATAAATGCGCCTTATGATTTCAAATAATTCACTCAGAGAAACAACCTATAATTTTCACTAAATACTACTATTTTTCAGCAAGTTATGCAATGCGAGCATAATCACACTTGCGCCTATAAATATTAAATACCCATATCCAAGCAAATGAAAAAGCCATATTCCTGTAATACCCCCTATTAGAAACGATACTAATGTAAAGGAGTGTAACCTGAGTCTTTCGAGATATAATGGGGTTTCTTTGGGGGATTCTTTCCGTCTTACCACATCAAACAGCATGGCCAACTCTATACCAATATCCGTAGAAGTCCCTGAGATGTGTGTCGTTCTTACTCGTGCATTAGATATTCGAGTCACTACCGCATTCTGTAGTCCCATTAAAAAACTCAGGCTTAAGATAAGTGTTATTCCAGGCGATGGTGGTCTCAGCCAGATTTCCACCACGCCAAGTAAAATAAGGCTAACTCCTTCAATAAGGATATTAAAGACGTAAACAGCTCGTATGTTCCTCCTGCGCCCAGCGTTTATAAGGATGGTGGAGAACACAGAACCGGCAATGAATACACAAACAATTCCAAGAAAAAAAATGCCTGATGCGAAGTTGCCCTTAGCAAGATGATCCGAGAGCGAAGATACGTTACCGGTCATGTTGGCAGAGAAAAAACCAACAATTTCAAATGCAGCTGTGTTTAGGGCTCCAGCAACTGCAGCAAGAGTGCAGGCAAGTCTTGTGTCTGCAGCATTATTACGTAAATTTTCAGTGCTGATTAGCATGGAGGCTGCCGTGTTCAACCTAGGGGATCTTATGATCTGCTCATTTTGAGTTAGCAACAAGATAAGAGGCAAAAAAAATGAAATTCTATTTTCCTGTTAGGAATGGCCTCACTATGGCGCAT
Source organism: Pantoea sp. sgz302252 (assembly GCF_042610525.1). Taxonomy (GTDB): domain Bacteria; phylum Pseudomonadota; class Gammaproteobacteria; order Enterobacterales; family Enterobacteriaceae; genus Erwinia. The sequence goes on along the minus strand of NZ_JBHDVM010000001.1, from coordinate 237,700 downwards.
AAAAGTTACTTCAGGTTCGCTCTGATACTGATTTTCAGGCATAAAAAAAGCCGCTGTTAAGCGGCTTGAAAAAGATGCCCTTAAGTGGATTTCCGGCATCTTTTTTAGTTTATGGCAACCCGAACTGGTTTGACCACACGATTAGCTTACATAAAGTTGTACAAGAGTTCAAGAAGTGTATACATTTGCGCTGCCATCATGGCAATTGTAACGATGATGCATTGCATCACCTCTGGAGGTGAAGTGGATTTCCACTTCCAGAGGTCATTTTTCTGCCAAACACTTCACAATTTTCTTCTTTTGACGGCCTAAGCGATTAATCACTTCATCATAAAAGCGTTTTCAACGAATTAGCTCAATTTGTCTGATGGCCGCCTTGTCCCGGTTGCAGTTCTCTACCGAAGTCAGTAATCGTTCGTTCAGTTCCAGGCTGTCGCCATACGTCAGCGGATCTGGAATGGCAGGCAATTCACAATCAGCCAGCAGTTCTGCCGGTATCGGTACCGCTGGCACTGGAACGTATTTTGTTGAGGTGTTCGCGCAACCGGTCAGCAGCAGCGGCAGGCACAGGCTGAAAAGCACAGGCATCGCCTTTAATCGCCTTCCTGATATAAACGACGCGCTCATCGCTCTCTGCTTTGCTCTGTTGCTTGTCATTGTGGGTTGCCTTGGCGATGTCGTTGAATAGATTTACAGCTGCTATCACGTTTCCCGTGATAGCTTCGGCCTGCTGCTGACCCTGCAGTGCAATGCTGGCGCTTGCCTGAGCCTGTTTCATGCGGTTGTGGTAATAGCTCGCGGCGCTACCGGTCAGCACTAAGCAGGCGGCCAAAAAGAACCAGAGCAGCATGCGCCAGTTATTTATCAGCCAGATCATCAGCCGTCTCCGCCAGGCAAAGGGACTTTTCCATATCGCGCCGGTTCATCAGTCCACGCCACTTCATGCCACCAGCGTAAACCCAGCGGCGCAGTTCTTCGCAGGCACCATCAACATCGCCAGTGTTCAGGCGCTTCAGCAGCGTGGATTTGGAAAAGGCACCCGTGCCGACGTTGTAAGTGAAACTGTAGAGCGCGGCGCGCTGATATTCGGCCAGCGGGACTTTAACCAGGCTATCAACGCTGCGCTTTACCGGCTGCAGGTCATTCCAGAGCAAGCGATCGCATTCGCGGTCGGTATACTTCTTGCCTTTCACGATGTCATTGCCAGTGTGTCCGTCGCAGACGGTCCAGACTCCAGCCACATCTTTGTAAGGCTCATAAGCGCGCCCTTCCACACCATCCTTGCCGCCGAGGAGTATCGTGGCGATAAGCATGGATCCGCCACCAGCAGCAGCAATTAGCTTATTGCGCAGGCTGTTTGATAACGCCATAGCTATTCCTCGATTTCGGTGTTTGGCCAACGTTGCAGCGCCTGAATCTGCGCCAGTGTGGCTTTTCGTTTGTAATACCAGTTGATGCCGAGCGTGAACAGCGCGACCAGGATACCGGCCAGCACGCCAACAGCACTCCATTCATCGGGGCTTAGCCTGGTCAACAGACCGTTCGCTATCGTCCCGGCAGATGCGCCATATGCCGCGCCTGATGCCAGTTTGCTCATATCAATACTCATCATCACCTCCGATTGACGGGCGGTGCTGTCTATAGTCTTTGGGAAAAGGCGCCATTGAGTATGACGCGGAAGTAAAGAGGCCCAGCGAAGTGAGCTTTTGAATTATGCGAGCGTTGTACCGCATCTATGACCTGTATTAACACGCTGGCTAAATGCTTTCGCGTATCTCAGGCACAAAAAAAGCCCGCGATTGCGGGCCTTCTGATTCAAAAATTACTATTTTTTATTTTTATGAATTATTCTTATGGTATTCCCTGGTGTTGGCCGTATTGGCTCCCCCGCTTCACCCAACCTGTCTGTCGAGACTAATGGAGCGGGGATATTTTTTTGCCTTTTTATCTTCTCACTGGGGAACAGAAAGAGATAATTGTTTCAGGCAATCACTGACATCGGTAAGCACTTCCAATCTGCCGTCATTCTTTGTTGTCAGACATACCATCAACTTTACTTAAGTATGGCGCTGAAATTTTACATCCTTACTCGTATAAACCAATTAGTAATGCTCTGAATTTTGCTGGTCCATCAGTCGAATGTGGTGCCGGGTGCCTCCCGGTGAACTATCCAGTCAAAGAGTTCGCGTGGCTCATTCACTAACGTCATTCAGGAGAATGATAACTGATACGCCCCTCCGCATAGGGGGATTCACCACAGGTTCCATTGTAGTACAATAAACAGGACCAGTAATAAAAAAGGCTCTGCCTGAGCAGAGCCTGAAATTTGGTGCGCCTGTTTATCATCAGTGATTAATGGTCAGTCCGTCGGTCGGGCGGCGCATTGAGTACTACCTTGTTAAGAATAGTTGTCATTCAGAAAATGACAAATAAAAAGCCCGGGGCATGAACCCCAGGCTTAGACTTCTTAACGAAGGTTGACCCCCTACGTTAGGGATAAATTACCACAACTTCGGGAAAAGTAAATAGCTCACGATATAATAATGAGCTATTTTTTTTGGCGCTATCTAGTAGCAGAACGTAAGGTACTGTTCGCCCAAGCTTCTTCAATTTCGAGTTTATCGATTAACGAGTCGTAAAAGGGTTTAACGGTTTTCTTCCAGGTGTCGAGGCTGAGTAAATCAGTGACCTCACAAACTGCCCGGTGTGCCTCTGTAGAAGGTATTCGCTCATAACCCCGGCCACCACAGCGCTTACAATTACTCATAACTGGTACGCCCTGTGCCTCTGTTTTCTTCCTGTCTACCACTTTGCCTCGCCCGGAACAGTCATTACAGGCCGCTGATACGATGCCACGGCCTTCGCATGGCTTACACCGGACCCGCACAACTTCCCGCACGTTCCTCCTGACGCCGCCCGCCAGGGGGGATTTCATTGTGAACACTTCCGCTTCGATAAAACCAGTACCGGCGCAGCAATCACATCCTTTAACGCTGGCCGCGCTGCGGCAATAATCCAGGTAGGCATAAGTTGCGAGCGCTTGCGCGACCGCCGGTTTAATATCACCGTTGAGTTTGCGGAGGGCTGCAACCCTGTCGCAGGTTTCAAGAGCATACTTCGTTAACAGGTTGATAGCCCGATCACTGTCCTGCTTACCGATCCCCATCTTTCCCAAAAACGCGCTGTAACCCATTTCAGCGCGACTCTGAGCCATTCCCATTGCTGCCATAACATCCGTGCCCGTCAGAGCTTCTGAGGCGGTTGCACGTGGTGAATCGGTGAATTGCGGTGATTTTGGGGAATGGAATTTAATAGCGCTTTCAAGATTCATGCTGCCTCTCTTTGTTTAATCAGCTCTCTGGTTTTCTGCCTGTAATTCCGCGCCAGCTCCTGTAGCTCTTCCCGCGTCCACTTCTTAAGCTCGTGCGGCCCCACCAGACAATCGAAAGCAGCCTGGCCAATCTTTGCGATGAGGCGCGGCTTATACTCGCCGATGTTCCCGGAGAGGTACGAGTTGCAGTGCTCACACTGCAGGTGGCAATTGGTTTCGTCGTAGCGGGTTTCTTTGCTGGCACCAACCGTGCGGTAATGCCCGGCATTCATTTTCGCGCCTGTGCTGCGGTCACAGCTGATACAGGGCTGCCCGGCGTCGCGGGTTCGGATGAATTCGTTGAAGGCTGTCTGGGCTTGCTTATGGAAGTAACTGAGGGGTTGTACTGCGAGCTTGCGGATTTTAATGCTTCGTCTTTCCTGTTGCGCTTCATCCTTCCTTTTTTTCTCTCGGTCTGCCTCCCTTTTTTGAAGAGCGAATCGCGCTCCGTGCTCAGGGCAACACCACCAGGTTCTGAAGTCCTGATAATGAAACCATTCACGACATATTTTACAGCGCCGTCGTTTTGGCTTGTTGGCGGTTGCTTTCATTATGCGACCTGTTTTTTCCTGAGTTGGTTGTATTCGCTATCGGCCGGGACGGTCAGTCGGCAGCCGACATTAAGCGCCCATGCTTCCACCTGCGTCAGGTAGTGATGCATTTCGCCTGTATCCAGATTTGCCGTATGCCGTAGCGTCTGTACCTGAGTTCGTCCACCTGTTACCACATCAACCATCTCGCGTGCTTCATAGCCTAGATATGTGTGTTTCATCGCATCCTTAACCCATTCAGGAGATGCAAAGGGCTTACCGCGCTTAATTAAATAAGCGCTCAGCTCTGCGTACCACAAGTGTTGTAAGGAGTTCTGAGGGATACTGCGTTGATCACGCCATTCTGTGATTTTGATGCGCCAGCGTTTGCCGGAAGATACGAGATCGAAGATGTGTTTGGTAAACTGCCCCAAGGTGGATTTGTGCAAACAAAAGTCCTGCACGACTCACCTCCGGTAAATGGACTCCTGCGCCTTGGCAAGATCGTCTTCCATCTTCGCCATAATCAGCTCGACGGTTTGCTTATTATGTCCGCCTGTTTCATGAAACATTTTCAGAAGCGCCAAACCTGCGCTTACTTCAGAAAGATGATCTGGCCGGGGCTTAATTGGGATGATTTCAGCTTTCATGATTTTCTCCTGATAAATTTTGGTTTGAATCGCCTTCAAACACGGATCCGGGTACAAGCACCACATTACCCATCACGGATTGAACAACCGTCCTGAAAACAGCCTCAGGTAAGTCATGTCCTGTTAACGGTGTACGTTCGTCGATAAAAGCCACAAATGTCCCTTTTTGTCCGCCTCCGCTGATGAAAATATGCAGGTTGCCTATCAAAAACCCTGCCTTGTCCCAACGCCCGTTTAGATTAGCGGGCCAGTGGCCACCAATAGATTTTAAAGCTGCCCATTCCAGAGCTTTACCTTCAAGCGCTATGACCGCTATAAATCTACTGTCCATGACACCCTCGCATATTTGGGAAGCCAGCATTTTCAATGACAGAGTAATCATTAACTTAGTTAAAAAGAATAGTGTCACTTATGCCAAATGAAACTAAATTGTGAAGAAAAATAGCAAAGCATTTACCCTGTAACGGTTTTGAATTATCCACTCCCTTTGCTTTCTTGCTTCCGCTGATCAAATTCAGCATCAACAATGTAATCGTGAGCTTCGCGCGCCAGCATTCCCATTGCGTGTATCGTGTCCTGAGCGTCGGCCAGCGTAGCGTTAGGTTTATTGCTTAGCTTCACGATTGCCAGCGCCAGATTGCGTGCCGTGCTTAATAGCGGCGGCTCGATTATCAACTGCGTTACGTTGCTCATGGCTGCACCTTTCGCATTCCCAGTTTCCGCCGGATTTCTGCGATTTTATCCAGGCCCTTCTCGTTGCTAACGGGGCAGTGCAGCTTCGGTATCTGTGCGATCGGCGCGCCGATTTTCTCACCTGAGTCCAGACGCTTCGCCATCGAGCGCAGTTCCTTCACGCACTTCTGCCGCAGCTCAGCCGGTGTCAGGTTCATGGCACGCATCTGCGAATACAGGGCGGGAACCATCAGCCAGCACTCGTTGCTCTTCCACGGGTATTTTTCCGGGCTGTCGTAGAAGCCACGGCGCGCGCTGTACTCCATCACCATGTCGTAAAGCTCGTCGGCATTCGGCAGGCCGTAGCGACTAGCTTCGCCCTGGCGGCACCAGGCGACAAACTGGCCGGGCGACGGGAGAAAAGGCGTTTCCTGCTGGCGGGCCAGCTTCATACCGGCGTTAACCTGGTCAATGCTGGTAATTCCGTTTTCGGCAAACGCCAGCACCCACTGTCGCCGCAGCTCGTTCAGCTCGTCCTGAGTTTTGATATTCGCCATCAGCGCCGGGAAGGCCGCTTTCAGCTGACGGAAAAGCTCGTTGAAGATGTGGATCGCCTGCTCCGGTACCTGCTGCTTTGGCTTTTCAGCGGCGTACATCTGCTGCAGCGCCTGGCCGTCACGATTCTGGATGGCGGTAACGACGTTTCTCATAGCTGTAACCCCTCTGCCCAGTCAGTATTGTTGAAGTCCAGCGCCTGCTTGCCGCCGGAGCCAGAGTTAGCCTTGTCGCGTTTAATCGCCAGCTGCGACCATTTCTCACGAAGCTTTGCAGGACA
>NZ_JBHDVM010000001.1:0-231435 GCF_042610525.1 Pantoea sp. sgz302252 | reverse complement strand
TCGCCTTTCGGTGACTGAATGGCTGCTTCAGGTCGTTGCGGTTTTGGTTGCCGGACAGCAGGAGGGAGATTTCTCTGACGAGAATCTAATACGTTAGTATTAGATGTTATATTGTTTGTGGCACTTTGATGGCAATCTGTTGGCACAACCTCCCCGCCAGCCCTTGCTGCATGCGGGTTTGCGATGGCACTTTGATGGCAATCTGTTGGCACAACTTTTTGCTGATAATCGTCGTATTTTGTGACCAGAATCTTCGAAAATTTCTTGTTCGATTCCTTGCTGATCATCCCCAGTTTTTCGAACTTCAGCAGCAAGTATTTTATCCGGTTCGGGTCTATACCGGTTTCCTGTGCCAGGGTGTGACGCCCGGTGATGAACTCCCCTCGTCTGCACAGCAGCTCGCCAAATTCGGTAGATACCATTCCGGCAGAGTGGTTAGCAGAGAGGATGAAGTGTATCCACAGGTGAACAGCGTCAGAATCCGTCCTGTAGAAAGGCAGCTCCATTATTTTTCTGTGCAGCAAGGCAAACCCCTTACCGGTTGCCTCCGGTCTGTCAGCGGCCTGCTTATCAGGCCGTAATGGTGTTACGTTGGAATAAGCGAGGTTCATGCAGCCTCCTCGCCGTTAGTTGGAATGCCAGCGCGGTATTCAGCCAAAATGCGTTGAATTTCGTCAGCCGTGCCAGAAGCAAGAACGAGTGATTCAATAACCTCTTCGTTCACATACAGCGCATCCACCAGCAGCTCAACCAGACGCCGGGCTTTCTTCGCGCTGAATTGCGGCATGGCGGCAGATTTAGTGAGGCGGGACTTGCCTTCCGCCTTAGCCCTCGCCAGCCCTTCAGCAGCCACTGAGCCAGCTTTGGGCCCATGTTCGCGCGACAACGCAACGGCGGTTGTTGCAGCTACTTCGCCAGATTCAACCATCCCGATAAGCACATCACCGGAGGAAAGAAGCTGAAGATGCAGCTCTACATCCGCAACCGATCGCCCAAATGCTTTGGCTATTTCCGCTGGACTATGCCCCTGGCGTTTAGCGCGGTTGTATGCGCCAGCACGCTGCAGGGGCGTGATCGGCTTGCCCTGCGAGGATTTCGCCATATGCGCCAGCTTATCCAGTTCGGTACCGACGAAATCCTTACATTCAATACGCGGAATATCATGGCCCAAATCGATAGCCATTTTTGCACCGATAAAACGGTGCTGACCGTCAATGACCTTAATGCCCTTCTCGGTCACCTCAACAGAAAGCGGCGGCAGATCGGAGCCATCAATCCAGCAATCACGCATGTATTCGGCGTGCTCCTGATCGACCGGGCGAATGTTGCTGCCCTCTTCCAGATAAAGCTCACTAATCGGCACCATGAATGTTTTCTTAACGGTGGTGCCGGTTCCATTTTTCTCTTTTTGCTTGTACAGCTGGGAAAGCGTTGTCATAATTACCCCTGTGAATTGATCCAGTCTTTTCGCATCAGGCCTCGAAGCTGTTGACGCAGCTCGGGGCTTTTTCTTTTGTAAGAAGCCGCGCCACCTGTTTAGCCAAGCTCGCCAGTTCCTCGTCCTCTACACCCCATTCCAGAACAGCCAGAAGCATGCTCATTTTTGGGATGAAACTGTCCTTCCATCGCGTGATCTGCGATTCGTTTATACCCAACTCAGATGCCACGTTACGCTGCCCCCTCATCGCTATGCGGTTGAGGATATTGCTTGTAATTGCGTTGGCTTTCTTGCGGGTACTTGTGATTTCCATCTTGGATAATGTCCGTGTTGGTTAGTTAGTTACGTGCGAAGGCCGTAAGCCTTCACGTTGTTTTTCGGGGTGAAACACCCGCGGCCAGATTTTTTAAAGAGCGGTACTACTTAAGCAGCCTGAATATCACGCTTGCTGCTGGGGAATGGCTTAAGTTCCTCAGCAATCACCCGTCCATTTTCAAAGATGGTGACCGTGATATTTCTCCCTGATGAAAGGGCTTTACTGATGGCGCTTTGACGTACATTGAAAATCTCAGCAGCCTTCTCTTGCCCGTTCCGGGAGACGAATACTGACAACGACAGTTTTTCCATGATTGTCTCCTTAAAAACAAAACTTATTATCACCAATAGTAATGAAATAGTCAACACTAATGGTGATTGGTGATTATTCCTCACGGTTATAAAATGGCAGTATGAAAAAGAAACCCTTAACACCAGAGCAGATTGCTGATGCCAATCGGCTAAAAGCGATATTTGAAAACAAAAAGAAAGTTCTTGGCTTGTCTCAAGAGACGCTGGCTGAGCGGATGGGCATGGGACAAAGCGGCGTCGCGCAACTGCTGAATGGCTCAAATGCTATCGGTCCGGCTCATGCAGCCCGGCTAGCCAAAATACTTGGGGTTTCGGTAGAAGATTTCAGCCCTAGCATTGCGGCGGAAATTGCAGATATGTACGCTTCGTTGCAAGGTTCACCAGCTGCGAAGCCACAATACGAGTACCCACTCTTTGCGCATGTCCAGGCTGGACCTTTTGCTGAGGTCGGCAGCTACACGGCCAGCGACGCTAAGGCATGGGTGCCAACTACGAAGAAAGCCAGCGAGAAGGCATTCTGGCTTGAGGTTAAAGGTCACTCTATGACGGCGCCGCAGGGCGTGCGCCCGAGCTTCCCGGAAGGCATGCTGATTCTTGTCGATCCGGCTGTAACTGTTGCGCCTGGCGATTTCTGTGTGGCAGCGGCCAATGGCGATTCAGAGGCAACCTTCAAGAAATATGACCTTGATTCGGGCATAAGCTATCTGGTTCCGCTAAATCCGGCGTACAGGACGATCGACTGCGACCATAGCATCCGCATCATTGGCAAAGTGGTTAAGGCTCAGTGGCCGGAAGAGACATTTAGTTAAAAGAATCAACCTTTCCAGACCATTAGTGTGGCGGTTGAGACAAAAACGGGGCTTGTTTGGGTTACCGCTTCTAGAAGATATGGGTAGTAAAACTGATTTCAGGAGTATTAAAAGTGCAGATCTGCATGATGGATTATGGAAGACTTTCTCAAGATGGTAAGAGTCTAAAGTTAAACTGTTACGGGGTAGGCTCTTTTGACGTTCTGTCGGGTATTGAGCGCTTTATTAATAAGCCCAACTGTTCAGACATTGAGAAGGCTGCAATCCCACCCGGCACTTATTGGATTGTCGACAGGCCAACAGGCAGTTGGTTTAACCAGTTACGAGCAGAAGCGATTGATCTAGCTCACCTTTATAAAAATCACCATTCAGAATGGTTTGGCCTGTATAGTGCGGAAACAATGAGCGACTATGTTTTTGTAAACGGTGCTCGCCGCGGGAGCTTCCGATTGCATCCTCTCAATACCGATGGCTCCGGCGTATCATGGGGTTGCATTACATTCTACAGATCGTCTGATTTTCAAACTTTGAGGAAATCGCTGTTAAACCGTAAAAAAATCCGCGTTCCGGGTGGCAAAGGTCTTATGGCGTATGGTCGGATTGATGTCCGTGGAGTTCCGGACTTTTCTAAGTGTGAAGTAAGATGAAAATTATCATTTTTTTTATCGTTTTTGTCGCCGCAATGGTTTTTATCCCAAATAGCTTATTGAGCAGCTTAGTTGAGCATCACGTTCACATCAGTGGTGATGGCGAAGAGGCTATGGACAGCTTTGAGTTTACGGTCATTGCAGCTAAAGTTGCAGTCTCTACCGTGGCCGCTCTGGTAGCCTTATGGTTGTATCGAAAACGTAAAGCCTGAAGCTTATGCTCAGTGGCCGGAATAGACGTTTGGGTAAAATTGGGAGTGTAATGCCTTTGGATAAAATACTTTTCGCCTACCCGACCTTGCTTAGAGAAGGTATGCCCGCTAGCAGGATTTATACTCCTGAGCCATTAGTCACGGGTATAAAAGGTAATTCAATTCAGTCGTTTGTCGTTACGGCTGGACTGGCCCTTGAGACAAATAAATTTGTTGTTACGGAACTAGATATTCTTTTCGAAGGTAAAGGAATGGTTCTGGACAGCGGCGAGACCGGCAAAGTTGAACACCCAATCAGGAAGATTATAAAAAATCAGCAGGTCATTTACCTAAGTTCTATGTTTGTGAATCAAGTCGAGATAAGCAAAAGCGGGTGTTATGAAATCCACATAAGTGTTTATTTATTGAATAGCGAACATGAAAAGACAGAAACAATAGTTGATAAGCACTCTAGCTTTTTTTATGTCTTAACTGAGGAAGATGAATAGGATGGGTCAGCTTTATGACATGAGTAACAAGTCAGAGGTACTTGATCCAAGCAATCTCAAGCCCCATACTCCTTCCTATAGTGATGGTAATGGCGGGGGTGGCGATATGACAGAGCGTTTAGAGCGACTGGAAAAGAAAGTCGAAGCAATCGACTCTACATTGACACGCCTCAATGAGAGCATTATTCGCTTGGATTATAAAATTGATTTGCAGAGTACAAAGCTTACATCGGCTCTAGAGCTGCAATCAGCTAAATTAACAGCAGCTCTAGAGCTTCAGTCACAGAAGCTCAGTTCATCTCTTGAAAATCAGTCTCTTGCTTACGATGGGAAGTTAAAAGACCAAAGAATAGCTATAACAGCTTGGGTTTTAGGCCTGCCAAGTGTGCTTTACGGCTTGTATCGAATCATAGAACTATTCTCAACGCATAACCCAAGTTAGTCGCTTTAACAGAGCTAATAGCCCGCCCCGAGCGGGCTTTTTTATGTCCTTTTGGCGCTTTTCTGCATGCGATTGACGAAAATCAATACATGTCTGGCCAGAACGTCTATCATATAGACTACAAAAAACGATGAAAGCTACCACTTGCCCGCCCCTTGCGGGCTTTTTTGTGTCCCAAGACTGTTCTTAAAAGCGTTTGCATGCCTTTCACTGTGATCTGCTTCACAAACCATATGTGACAATACTTTAGAGTGACCTAAAAAGAGTTAGTGCTTCGATCATCTTGCCCGCCACCCGGCGGGCTTTTTTTTGGAAGTTTCTCAAGGTGCGATGAGTTAGGCCGATAACCTGATACCAGGGAAATCCAGCCCTTGGGCAAAAAAAGACTATAAAACAGCAAACACAGCCCGCTTCGTGCGGGCTTTTTTGTGCCTGTAACGCAGGTAACTCCTCTGAAATCATAAACTGTAAAAAATAAATTCCTTTTAAATTCATAAATATCAGCACCGCTCGTAATATTTTATCACCGTTAGTGTTGACTATAAAATTACTAATGGTGATACTAACTCCATCAGCAGGGCGCTGGCAGACACGAAACGGACTTACCGCTCTTTAACAATCAGGATTGAGGGTGATACACCCCACCAAAGTGCAGTTGGCTTTGGGATTGGATGAATGCGCAGGTTGATGCGCACCGGGATCGCAACGTAAGTCGCAGCGGCGCAGTGATAGATGGTATGCGCGGTTTCACTGCACAAGGTCTGGTTAGTGCCATCCAGAAAGCCGGAGATCAGCGCCGGCCATCCAATCACCTAAGCCAATTACAGGAGGCTCTATGCCACGCAATAAGCAAAAGAATCTGGCCCGCGCCGCAGCGCAACGGGCTGAGAAGCAACGCGACACGCAGTTAACTCGCAACGTCGCCGCAGCGTTATCTGGCTGCTCTGACCGCGTACTGAAAGCAGTGAGCGCTCCGAGCGTGCGCAGTAAGTGTGAGAGCACATCAATGTGCCTGCCTGAGGTTGCGAAGTATCAGGCAGGTTATCGCAATGTGCGCAGAGATGCAGTTCACATAATTAAATAGAAATGGGCAATTAAGACCGGATATCGATTCCTGACGTGAAAGCATCGGCTGAATACACTGATTGATTCTTACAATCAATCACCCCACCCATGCTTTTCGCAGTATCCCATCCATTTGAATAAAGCCGTATAACCGCATTTTTCTTAATGTCGCTTCGGCTTTCTGTAATGGCATTTAACTTAAACCACTTTGTAAAGTCTCCTTCTAAAAGCCCATTTTTATAGTCCAGGCAACCTACTTTCCATACTTCTCGACCTTCATTTTTAGCCTGATCTTCAGTCATCTGAGCATGGGCTACTGAATATGACAACGAAGAAATAACAAGTAGAGCAGAAGCGAATAACCTTTTCATTTTTCTTTCCATTTACATTGATAAGTAATTAATAATGACTAAATAATTTATGAAATTCCATCTTTTGCCCGCCAACGTGCGGGCTTTTTTTCGCCTGCAAATCACTGCTGGTTCACGAGCCGGCACTGATATGTAACCCACTAACTAAGGAAATCACCCATGCAAATCGCTATTGCAGGGGCGGCATGCGGTCGCCCTTTCCACGCTATCAACAGTATCCAGTTTCACCGTTCCAACATTCTGACAAGCGCGTCATTCACTCCACCGCCGCGTAAAAGCTGGCTGCAAAAATTATGGGAAATCCTCAAAGCGGAGGGTCGCCCATGAATGCCTACATTCAGCAGGATAGCCTGAAAGACCAGCAGGACGTAGCAGAACAGCATGAGGCGCAGCGCGTCTCCCGCATAGATGTTATTGCGGCAAGCCTTGCAAACCAGTACCCGGAAGACATTACCGACTTTGCTGCAATGCTGAGCCTGCCGGTTGAACTGCGCATGTTTCTGCGCGGGTCGCAGGCTCAGGACGAATACGCGGCTTTTGTTGATCGGCTGGCTCGCCTGCAGGCTGAAGAACACGACCAGCTGATTGAGATTGGCTTCATGGAGGAGCACTGATGGAGCCAGGTCTGTACCTTGATATCAGCAACGAGGATTATCACGCCGGAGCTGGCGTCAGTAAATCGCAGCTGGACGATATCCTGGTTAACCCGGCGATCTTCAGGTGGCGGCAGTGTGCGCCGGTCGATACCGAAAAACTGAAAGCCCTGGACATGGGTACCGCCCTGCACTGCCTGCTGCTGGAGCCGCAGGAATTCGATAAGCGCTTCATCGTGGCACCGGATTTTAACCGGCGCACCACGGCGGGCAAGGAAGAGGAAAAGCAGTTTCTCAAGGATTGTGAGCACAGCGGCATGACGGTCATGGACGCCGAGCAGGGCCGGAAATTAAAGCTGATGCGCGAAAGCGCGCTGTCGCACCCGGCGGCTCGCTGGCTGCTGGAGGCTGACGGCCACTGCGAGGCGTCGATTTACTGGAACGACGAGGCGACTGGCGAGCTGTGCCGGTTCAGGCCGGACAAATTCCTCAACGGGCAGCCGGTTGTTGTCGATGTGAAGAAGGTCGCGGATATGGATCGGTTCCCGCGTCACGTCGAAGAATTCCGCTACCACATGCAGGATGCCATGTACCGCGAGGGCTTTTACCGGCACTTCAACGAATACCCCATGTTTATCTTCATCGCCGTGAGCGAAACCATCGACTGTGGTCGCTACCCCACGCGCGTTTTCCAGCTTGCCGAAGAGGACACCGCCGCCGGATTTGAGCTGTTCCGCCGCAGCCTGGACACCTATCACGAATGCCGCACCACCGACAGTTGGGGTGGCATTGAAGAAATTACCCGCCCGGCCTGGGCGAAGAAAAAGGATAACTCATGAGCACCGAAATCATCCACGCCCCGGTTAACGAGGCTGACACCAAAGCAGCCATTTTCAGCCCGTCTGGCTTACAGAAGCTGCAGGCGTTCGCGTCGGTCATGGCTGAGGGCAAATCGACGGTTCCGGCACATCTGGCCGGAAAGCCTGCTGACTGTCTGGCCGTGGCGCTGCAAGCGGCGCAATGGGGAATGAACCCGTTCGCCGTAGCGCAGAAAACGCACCTGGTAAACGGCACGCTGGGCTATGAGGCGCAGCTGGTTAACGCCGTAGTCACCAGCTCTACAGCCGTTCAGGGCCGCTTCAAATATGAATACGGAGGCAACTGGGAGAACTTCCGACCCGGCCCGGCCAACGCAGCCAACGAGAAAGGTTTGTGTGTTCGTGTCGGTGCAGTGCTGCGCGGCGAAACTGAAATCACATGGGGCGAGCCGCTCTATATGGAGTTCGTTACCACCCGCAACTCCCCATTATGGAAAACGGCGCCAAAGCAGCAGTTGGCGTATCTGGCCGTGAAGTACTGGGCCCGCCTCTACTGCCCTGACGTTATCCTGGGCGTTTACACACCGGACGAGTTCGAGCAGAAAGAACGCGTTGAGCGCGACGTAACACCGGCTCGCACCCGGCAGGATTTGAACAACCTGATTAACCAGAAACCAGCCGATGCAGCACCGCAGGAAACCAGCCAAACGCCATCCCGGTCGCCGGAAGAACTTTTGAAAGACTTTACCGAAGCAGCCAGCAAGGCTGCCAGCGTTGAAGAGCTGAACAAATTCTACAAATACGCCGCCCGCGAGCTGGCCGCCGATACTGAAAAGCTCGACATGGCGACTGATGTTTACAGCATTCGCCGTGACGAACTAGCTGAATCTGCTCAATAACCATTCCCGGTCAGCGAGAATGATCCAATAAAGAGCAAGGAGAAAAGGGTCAAAGTGCTGGCATCTCTGGCAGACGCACTCGGGGTTACATCGCTGATAGTGCGGGACGAAACTACTTCTAGCTGCTAATATTTATACTGTAGTCAGAGGGATAGGGTTAAAGTTCTGAAGTAACTTGCCGATTTATTTTATTCCATCACTAAATTGGAGTATTAAATGCAACTCTTTATTGACAGCCCGTGGTCCCCTTTCATCTGCTTCATCACATTTCAAATAATTTTCTTTACTATAAAAACGCTTTACGGCTCTTACCTTACATCTAAAATAAATTTTATTTTTTCTCGCAAAGCAGCATCGCAGAAGGAGGCATACGACTCAAGGGTTAAAGCTGAACTACTTGCAGAATTATTAGGAGAATGGCAATCTTTTCCCGACGAAACTGCTAAAATAAGGTCTTTAAGTTACAAGGCATTTTTATGGCTTCCAAGTTCTGTAGCAGAGGAGCTGTCAAAGTTACTTAGTGGAAAGCCTGACAGGAAGTCAGTACGAGAAGTGTTAGTTTTAGGCAGGCAACATATCCTGAACAACACTGACCCTTTGCCGCCTCATCTTATAATTGATTTTGAATTAGGAGAGGAAGAGAAAGCCAGACAAGCTGACTATGCTCTCAAAAAAGTTAAGCAAACATTAGAGACTCAAGGATAAAAAGTTAATATCGTAAGTAAGTAATTACTGTTAAATCTAAACCACCCAAGCGGTGGTTTTTTACGCCCAAATCTCAGTCGCTAACGCTTTTGCTCTAAAAGGAGCCATGAAATGTTCCATTAACACGGCGACCCAATTGCACCTGATGTCACCGCTCTGAGCTTTACTCGGCGACGCAATACTGTGTTTAGAATTAGGAGTGGAGGGAAATCCACGGGTAATTTATTAATCATAATAGCTAGAATCATTTAATAAATCTGACATCGAGTAAAGATGAACGCGAAAATTACCTTCCAATTCATTAAATTTATTATTTAACTTATTATACATTTCCAACATGTCAATTGATGGATTATCAACCACAAAAGCCACATGAATAATAACACCTTTTTGCCCTGATTTATAAGCCTCACTCAATAGAACATTAGCCTTACGCATTATTGAATGCACCACTGAAACTTTCATATACTTCGTTCTAATATATTTTACCTCTACCGCGTGAAGAGTATTTCCGTCTAAAGCCATAGCATCAAAAGTAATATCTTTACTAAATTCTGAAACTAATTTCATGTCCTTGCTAAATTTCAGACCTAAACTAGTAGAGATTTTATTTATAGATAGCTTTTCAGCCAATTCAATATTCTTAACCATGGCGAAGTAATCTGAACCAAACTCACTATTAGCAGGTTCTTTTGATTTTTTAAGTGGCTCAGTTTCGCTTAATTCCTTTTCAGGATTTTTTAAATCCTTTCCATAATTAGGCTCACCTATTTCTGCAACTTCTGCAACTTCATCAAGAAGTTTCTCTTGCTTTTCAGAAGGTGACAGCGGTTTTAAAGATCTTAGAAAATTATCTTCGTTTTTATAATCTGATGGAGCATAAAGGACTTTATGATTAAAATTCAGCGTCACAAAGAACAAAAAAATCAAAATAAAAGGAAAGAGCATTAAAAACCAAATATAAATTATTTGATTACCTACTTCCACAAAAGGAAGGACACATGTCCCACTTATTTCTGCAATGGCGGCAAAAATAGCAATAACAGTCAACGGATTTTTTATATGTCCAATTTTATCTATCAAAATAAAGCCCTATTCACACTAACGGAGCATTAATAATATTATAAGCATCTTACCATTTAACAATATGATAAATATTTTACTATATTTTTTACAAACGATTAATATCATAACACAGTCATGAAGAATTTTATAAGATCAAAATAAATTTTTGTAGGCGCTCCATACGAAACCAAAGGGCCGGGAAGAGAAGCAGCGGAGAGTTGCTTACTGGACGCGCCGACTGAAAACGCTCTGCGGTCAGTCGCCCGAAATTGCCGAGCCTAGATAGTTAAAACCACCACCGGTAAGCCCCGATCAGAGCACGACCGCATCACCACACTTCTGTTAGACAGATATACCAAAAAGATTACCGCGCTGCCGCCTGGTAAATTCCGTCCGAGGGATTGGCTGGTCTACTTCGTGCGCGTGGTGGATAAGGAGATGAAATGAGAGGAATCAATGAATGAGCTGGCTCTTTTCGCAGGCGCTGGCGGAGGAATACTCGGCGGAAACCTCCTTGGCTGGCGAACAGTTTGCGCAGTTGAACGTGATGCCTACGCAGCACAAGTTCTGTCGCAACGACAAAACGATAGAATTCTCCGACCTTTCCCGATTTGGTCTGACGTATGCAGTTTTGACGGAAAGCCATGGAGGGGAATTGTTGACGTCGTTTCTGGAGGATTTCCCTGTCAGGACATATCAGCAGCAGGAAACGGCGCCGGAATTGAGGGAGCGCGATCTGGCTTGTGGAAGCAAATGGCAAGAATCATCAGTGAGGTTCGACCCGCATACGTACTCCTGGAAAACTCACCTTTGCTTGTGGGAAGAGGACTTGCCATGGTCATCGGTGACTTTACCGCGATGGGGTTTGATGCGGAATGGTGTTGTATTTCAGCATCTGAATGCGGAGCGCCCCATAACCGCGACCGTATCTGGCTTGTTGCCTACCCCGAGGGCCAGCATGGGGAGCCACGGGATAGCATGGTGCAGAGCGAGAATCGGAGAGCATCGGCACAACCTGGAGGATTACCTGGCCTGGCAGCACCTGCAGGATGGAGGGGAGGAAACCCCTGGCCTGAATGCCAACCCCGATTATGTCGAGTGGCTGATGATATGGCCTTCGGGGTGGACAGACTTAAAGCCCTTGGAAATGGACAAGTTCCGCGAGTGGCAGCAACTGCATTCTCAATTCTGAAGTAATCACCCTCTCCCACATCATCGCAACCAAAGAGGCAGTATGGAAAATGTTATCCTTCTCACCCCTAATAAGTGGGTGTCAGAAGCCGTCCTGATGCAGATCACCGGCTTGAAAAAGAACACGATTAAAACCGCACGCGAGAGCACCTGGATGGAGGGTCGTGAGTATCGACACATCTCTCCAGACGGGCAACCGCGTGATAACAGCGCATGCTTTTACAATCGTGAAGAGATTGATCGCTGGATTGAAAGACAACCCGCTGCCATTCCTCGCAAAAAATCTGCTTAAATAGCCTCCCGTTCAACATAAAGGAAGCGTCATGACAAAGTATCCGACTGGCGTAGAGTGCCACGGCGGCAGCCTGCGCCTGTGGTTTATCTACAAAGGAAAGCGATTCAGAGAAAACTTGGGGGTGCCAGACACCCCCAAAAACAGAAAGCGGGCCGGAGAGCTTCGATCTGCGGTCTGCTATTCGATCAAAACAGGCAGCTTTAACTATGCCGAGCAGTTTCCCGAATCGCCCAACCTTATAAAGTTTGGTGGCGCCCGAATTGATGTCAGTCTGGGAGAGATGGTGAATAAATGGCTCTCCCTGAAATCAATGGAACTGACCAAAAACGCCCTTAACCGCTATACGTCTTATATGAATGTATGCTGCCAGATAATGGGATTTGATACTAACCTGCGCACTATTACGAATGAAAGCTTACTCGCCTACAGAAAGGAATTGCTGACAGGTTTTCAGTTTCTGGGAAAGTACCAAAAGAATCGTAGCGCAAAGAAGGGGCGAACTGTACCAACAGTTAACGCATATATGGCATGCTTGGGGGGCATGATGAAGTTTGCTCATGATAACCGGTATATCGATATCAACCCTATGGGATCAATATCGCCGCTCAAAAAAGCCAGAGCCTGTCCTGATCCGCTTACCAGAGAAGAATTTCAGCGGATAATGGCTGTTTCTCCTTGCGAGCAGATAACCAACCTATGGGAGCTGGCTGTTTATACTGGCATGAGGCACGGAGAGATTTGCGCCCTGGCCTGGGAAGACATCGACACAGAGAAATGGACTATCAGGGTCACGCGAAATATGGCTGTCAGCAACCATTTTACTCCGCCAAAAACAGAATCAGGCGTAAGGGAAATACTGCTAACGCAGCCAGCAATCGCTGCCCTGAAAAAACAGATGCCTTTAACTCGCATGAGCCGTCAGCATTTAGTAAAAGTTCACCTTAGGGAAAAGGACAAAGCGAGAGAGGATTTCTGCACCTTTGTTTTTTCTCCGCGAATTTCGTCGCGGAATGGCCAGGGCGGAGAATGGTATTCGCCCGGCTCTATAAACGGAGCATGGAACAGGATGTTACGAAAAGCTGGCGTTCGCCATCGCAAGGCCTATGAGTCTCGACACACCTATGCCTGCTGGTCACTCGGCGCCGGTGCAAACCCTAACTTCATTGCCCAGCAGATGGGTCACGCTTCGTCACAGATGATTTACAACGTTTACGGGAAATGGATGAGCGAAAACAGCGTGGATCAGATTGGTCTTTTAAACGCCAGATTTACCAGCTATGCCCCATCTATGCCCCAGAGCAACGCCAGCTAGTTAAAAAGACCTTTCAAATCAAACTACTTGCCGTACCAGCGCGGCTTATTGATGATGTGATCTTCCCAGTCCTGAACTTCGCTTTCCCGCACGGCGATATGGCGCACAGAAATACGCGCCGCATGCATTGCCGCTTTGTTGCCGCTGCGCAGCGGATGCCACACGGGCAGGTTTTTGCCCTCCGCCAGCACGCGATAGGCACAGCTGGGCGGCAGCCAGGAAAAGGTTGGCAGATTATCGCGCGTCAGTTTGATGCAGTCTTCTTCCAGATCGAAGCGACGTTCGTAATTGCTGCACTGGCAGGTTTTGATGTTTAGCTGGTTGCAGGCAACGTTGGTGAAATAAATTTCGTCCGTATCCGCATCCTGCAATTTGTTCAGACAGCACTGGCCGCAGCCATCGCACAGGGATTCCCATTCCTCGTCGCTCATTTGTTCCAGCTTCTTTTGCTGCCAGAAAGGGGTCTCGCTCATTTTGCCGTCCTGTTTGATTAAAAGCCCGCACCTTATAAACAGTTCGGGCCCGAGTTGCAAGTCTTACAGTACTCTTGTGGCTACGCCGCGCCCGCCCAGCGAGACTTCCAGCGTGTCGCCAGAAAACATTGGCCCAACGCCTTCCGGCGTGCCGGTCAGGATAATGTCGCCCGCGCGCAGGGTAAAAAACCGGCTCATATAGGCAATTAACGGCAGAATTTTATGGATCATATCTTCTGTAGATCCCTGCTGGCGCACTTCGCCATTAACCACCAGCTTCAGCTCAATATTCTGCGGATCGGCGCCCAGCTCGCTGGCCGGAATAAAGCCGGAAACCGGACAGGAATTATCAAAGCCTTTGGCTTTTTCCCACGGCTGCCCCGCTTTTTTACAGCCTGCCTGAACGTCGCGCAGCGTCAGATCCAGCGCAACGCCATAACCTGCGATCGCCTTAGCCACATGCTCTTCCGTGGCGTGTTTCAGCGTGGCACCGATTAATACCGCCAGTTCGACCTCATGATGCACCGCACCCAGATCTTTCGGGATCGACAGCGGCTGGCGCAGATCGCACAGCGCCGTTTCCGGCTTGATAAAGAGTACAGGTTCTGCCGGTGTCGCGCTGCCCATTTCTTTGATGTGTTTAGCGTAGTTACTGCCTACGCAAACGACTTTGCTCACCGGATAGTCTAATAAAGCGCCCTGCCAGTTATGATGCTGGTACATATCCTTCCCCTGCTTGTCTGAGTGGTCAGCGGACCACATCCTGTTGAGAGATAGCGTCTGCCATCATGCCGATACTGATGGCGAAATAATATGAGCGGTTCCAGTGCATGATGACACGAAAGTTGTCGTAAACCATAAAAGCCCGGCCAGCCGCATCATCGGGCAAAATAATCCAGGCACGCTGAGCATTATCCGGCAGCGCGGCATCGCTATTAAAGCGTACGCCCAGTTTCTGCCACTCGCCTGCCGTTTTCGCCTGGCTGTTTTTCAGCCCGGCCTGCGTTTTAACGAAATCCACCGGCAGGATAACTTCCTGGCCCCAGCGCTGCCCGGTTTTCCAGCCTTCCGTCGCCAGATAGTTCGCCGTTGAAGCGAACACATCGTCAATATTGTTCCAGATATCGATCTGCCCGTCGCCATCGCCGTCCGCGCCGTAGCGCAGGAAAGAAGAAGGCATAAACTGGTTCTGTCCCATCGCGCCGGCCCACGACCCTTTCATCTGCGCCGCGCTGATATGCTGCTGCTGGATAATACGCAGGGCAGCCATCAGCTCTTTGGTAAAGAAAGCCTCGCGGCGTCCCTCAAAGGCCAGCGTCGCCAGCGCTGAGACGACTTCTTCCCTGCCCTGAATTTTGCCGAAGCTGCTCTCCATCGCCCACAGCGAGACGATATATTCCGGCTCTACGCCGTAGCGCTGGCTGACCACCTGAAGCTGCGGCTGGTAGCGCTGATAGTTTTCTCGCGCCTGCTGCTTTTTCCATTCCGGCAATACGCGCGTCAGGTAATCATCCAGGGTGATTTTTTTCTCAAGCTGGTTGCGGTCTGAGGAGATGGCGCGGTCGACAAAATGGATGTTGTTGAAAGCAGTTTCAATCGTGGTCGCGTCTATACCCTGCTGGCGAGCCTGGGCTTTCAGCTCCTCGATATAAGAGGGAAATTCTGCGGGATCGCGTCCGGTCGTGGCCAGGGTAGTTGGCTGGCCGCCGGGGCTGGCGACCGCTTTTTTCTCCAGCGCTTTGCCGTGCGGGCTGGCGCAGCCGACCATTAATAAGGAAAGAATAAGCGTGGTGGAGAAAGATAGCTTCATAAAAGCGCCCTTTTGGATTGCTTCCCGCCGCAAATATATCCGGCGGGAAGAAAAAGGTGGGAAATAGTTTGCAGATGATTCCTAATTAATCTTTTTTACCGTTTTCCAGATGCATCTTAAGCAGGCTCTCCAGCGGCGGCGGCATCTGTAAATAATACCCCTGCTCAAGCAGCGCCGCTTTCACTTTATCCTGGTCCGCATTGGCCAGACGTTTACTGCCATCCAGCGGCAGTACCATCGCCAGCTGGGGTTTGCCAAATCCCTTAAGCAGTTCTTCAGGCACGCGTGAAAAATCGTCTTTTTTTTCAACATAAAGATAAGTCTGGTCACGTTTGGGGCTTCTGTAGATCACACAAAACATATTTTTTACTCGAATTAACCTGGTCGGTGGCTTGCCTGAATATAGCAGTAACTATAACATGCTTGCTGAACTTCGGAATATCGTCCCGGCGCGATTAACTGTCACTGAGACGGGGATATTTTCACCGGGATTTGAAATAACAGGACTGAGCGGGACAGATGTCACAAACGCCAATCGAGTTAAAGGGCAGCAGTTTTACTCTGTCTGTTGTTCACTTACACCACCATGACGCAGAAGTGGTGCGCCAGGCGCTTCAGGATAAAGTTAGTCAGGCTCCCGCTTTCCTGAAAGATGCGCCAGTCGTGCTGAACGTTTCTGCGTTGACCAGCGATGTCAACTGGCGGCAGATGCAGCAGGCCATCGCCTCTACCGGCCTGCATATCGTCGGCGTCAGTGGCTGTAAGGATGCGTCGCTTAAGCGCGTGATCGGCCAGGCCGGTCTGCCTTTGTTGTCGGAAGGCAAGCAAAAACCTGCGGCAGAAGTCCCTGAACCGGCCAAACCTGTAGAGGTCCCGGCGGCCAGAACGCGCGTGATCAACACGCCCGTACGTTCCGGCCAGCAAATTTACGCTAAAAATAGCGATCTGATCGTGACCAGCAGCGTCAGCGCGGGCGCCGAACTGATCGCCGATGGCAATATTCATATCTATGGCATGATGCGCGGCCGGGCCCTTGCCGGTGCTGGTGGCGATCGCGACTGCCAGATTTTTTGTACGAATTTATCAGCAGAGCTGGTTTCCATTGCCGGTGAGTACTGGATTATGGACCAAATCCCTGCTGAATTTTTTGGAAAAGCGTCGCGTCTTTGTTTAAAAGACGGCGCCCTGACTATACAGACACTGAACTGAGCCAGGCTCACGAGCCCTTTCTTTTCTTAAGGAAATTATTATATGGCACGCATTATTGTTGTTACATCGGGTAAAGGAGGCGTGGGCAAAACCACGTCCAGCGCGGCCATCGCTACCGGTTTAGCCCAGAAAGGTAAAAAAACCGTCGTGATCGATTTCGATATCGGTCTGCGTAATCTCGATCTGATCATGGGCTGTGAGCGCCGGGTAGTCTACGATTTTGTCAACGTCATCCAGGGTGACGCCACGCTTAATCAGGCATTGATTAAAGATAAGCGTACCGAAAACCTTTATATCCTGCCCGCCTCGCAGACGCGCGATAAAGACGCCCTGACCCGCGACGGCGTGGAAAAAGTACTGAATGACCTGACCGCAATGGATTTTGATTTTGTGGTTTGCGACTCGCCAGCGGGTATCGAAACCGGCGCGCTGATGGCGCTCTATTTCGCGGATGAAGCCATTATTACCACCAACCCGGAAGTCTCATCCGTCCGCGACTCCGACCGTATTCTTGGCATTCTTTCTTCAAAATCCCGCCGCGCGGAAAACGGCCAGGATCCGATTAAAGAGCATCTGCTGCTGACCCGCTACAATCCAGGACGCGTCAGCCGCGGCGATATGCTGAGCATGGAAGACGTGCTGGAGATCCTGCGTATTCCGCTGGCGGGCGTTATCCCGGAAGATCAGTCCGTGCTGCGCGCCTCTAACCAGGGCGAGCCTGTGATTCTGGATACGGAATCCGACGCAGGTAAAGCCTATGCCGATACCGTCGATCGCCTGCTGGGCGAAGAGCGTCCCTTCCGCTTCATTGAAGAAGAGAAGAAGGGCTTCCTGAAACGCCTGTTTGGGGGATAAAACATGGCCTTACTCGATTTCTTTTTATCCCGTAAAAAAAGCACAGCCAATATAGCCAAGGAACGGCTGCAGATTATTGTGGCGGAGCGCAGGAGGGGCGATGTTGAGCCCCACTATTTGCCGCAGCTGAAAAAAGATCTTCTGGAAGTTATCTGTAAGTACGTGAAGATAGATCCGGAAATGCTTAGCGTGAAGCTGGATCAGAAAGATGACGATATCTCTATCCTGGAGCTGAACGTGACGCTGCCCGAGGCAGAAGAAACCACGAAATGACCCTTCACTCAGCCTGATTTCCCCTGCGAGCAGGGGAAACGGGCCGCGTCGTTTAGTACTCCGCCAGCAGTGCCGTGATATTTTCGCGCAGCAGCTGACCGCGCCAGCCGTCAAGCAGCTCTGGCGTAGCCGTCGGCCTGAGCTTCCAGTGCCAGTTTAGCAGCTGATTAATCTGCCGCCGCGAGGCCAGCAGTTCCTGACTGACGCCGTTTTTCTCTGCCACCTCGGCCATCAACGCTTTCAGCGCCTTGAACACTTTCTTATAGGCAGGCCGATCGATAAGATTCGCCAGCGGTTCCGGCAGCTCGCTTTCGGGCAGCTCGTTGGCCTGCGCTACCATCGCCACCAGCGCCTTGCCGTGAAAACGGATCTCCTGTCCGGCCAGTCCAAGGTGATCCAGCTCGCCCAGTGAACCCGGCATAAAGCGCGCGACTTTCCATAAGTTTTCTTCACGCACCACAAAATTTACCGCCATGTCCTTTTCCCGCGCCAGTTCCAGGCGCCATGCAGCCATCAGGCGCAGCGCGGCAAGCTGGCGAGGACGTAGCTGCCATGCATTGGCGATATCTCGATATGCTTCTTCCGGCGCGACCACGGCCCGACGGCGCTGACACAGTAGAGCGCATTCGTTTAGCGCGGCCTCCAGTCTGCCCGCCGCTTCGGCTTCCGCCATCAGCTTCTGCGCGATGGGGAGCAGATACCAGACGTCGGCAGCGGCGTAATGGCACTGCTTTTCCGTGAGTGGCCGGGCCAGCCAGTCCGTACGGGATTCGCTTTTGTCCAGCGCGATACCGGTGAAAGCTTCCACAATGGTCGCAAAGCCGCAGGACAGCGGCCTGCCGGTAAAAGCGGCCAGGATTTGCGTATCGATCATCGGCTCGGGCAGCACGCCGTATTCATGCAGGAAGACTTCCAGGTCTTCACTACCGGCATGCAGATATTTGATGACGTTTTTATCAAGCAGCAGGTCGCGAAACGGCGCCCATTCGCTGACAGGCAGCGGGTCGATCAGCGATACCCGCTCGCCGTCAAACAGCTGAATCAGACCAAGACCGGGATAATAGGTGCGGGTGCGGACAAATTCGGTGTCCAGCGCCACGGCGGGAACCTGACGGGCGGCCTGGCAAACGTCGGCCAGCGCCTCGTTAGTAGTTATCATGTTGTAATTCAATGTGTTCCTCTCGCTGCGGCTGATGGTGCCTCAGTGTGGTTCATTAAAAACGCCGGCTAAACCGGCGTTAAGGTTGATGACAAAGTATGCAGGTGCCGGCTCAGGAGGGCCTGTGTCTTCCGCAAAGACGCAAAAAACACCATCCATGATAGCTCAGTACGGGCCGTCCATGGCCCGTAATGCTTTGCTCCAGCCACAGGCCCTCCATCGCTTTAGGTTTGTCAGCGGTCTGAACGCCGGCTAAACCGGCGTTAAGGTTAACGCTAATGCGACAAGCAATTATTGCGCGGTTTTCGGCGCTTCGTCACGCAGCTGGCGGCGTAAAATTTTACCGACGTTGGTTTTCGGCAGCTCGTCGCGAAATTCTACAATCTTTGGAATTTTATACCCGGTAAGGTGTTTCTTACAGTGGGCGATTAATTCTTCCTGCGTCAGCGAAGCCTCTTTTTTTACCACGCAGATTTTGACTTTTTCGCCCGCGACCGGATCGGGCACGCCCACCGCTGCGGCTTCACGCACTTTGGGATGCAGCATGACCACGTCTTCTATTTCATTCGGGTAGACGTTAAAACCGGATACCAGAATCATATCTTTTTTACGATCGACGATGCGAATAAAACCTTCCGCATCAACGGTAACTATATCGCCGCTGTGCAGCCAGCCCTCTTTCAGCACCTCTGCCGTGGCCTCTGGCTGCTTCCAGTAACCCGGCATGACCTGTGGGCCTTTGATACAGAGTTCGCCTGGTTCGCCCGGGGCTACGTCATTGCCTTCACCGTCCAGGATGCGAATGTCGGTGGACGGTACCGGCAGACCAATACTGCCGCTGTGGTAGCGAATATCGTAGGGATTAACCGAAACCAGCGGCGCGCATTCGGTCAGGCCATAGCCTTCCAGCAGATAATGGCCGGTCAGCTTTTCCCAGCGCTCCGCTACGGCTTTCTGCACGGCCATACCGCCACCAGCCGAGAGTGAAAGGCTCGAAAAATCAAGCTGCTGGAAATTTTCATCGTTAAGCAAAGCGTTAAACAGCGTATTAACGCCGGTAATGGCAGTGAAGCGAGTTTTCGCCAGCTCTTTAACCAGGCCTGGAATGTCACGGGGATTGGTAATTAGCAGGTTCGCGCCGCCCAGATCGATAAATAACAGGCAGTTCACGGTCAGCGCGAAGATATGGTAAAGCGGTAAAGCAGTGACAACAGTTTCTTCGCCCGCTTTCAGCAGGGAACCGTAGGTAGCCTTAGTCTGCTCCAGATTAGCCTGCATATTGCGATGGGTTAGCATAGCGCCCTTCGCCACGCCTGTGGTGCCGCCAGTGTATTGCAGAAATGCCAGATCTTCGTTACGGATCGCTGGCCTGACATACTGCATCCTGTAGCCATCGTGCAGCGCGCGACGGAATGAGATAGCGCCAGGCAGATGGTATTTCGGCACCAGGCGCTTGATATAGCGCACCACAAAGTTTACCAGGGTGCCTTTAGCTGGCGAAAGCTGGTCGCCCAGCCGGGTCAGGATGACGTGTTTTAGCTGCGTTTTCGCCACCACTTTTTCCAGGGTGTGGGCAAAGTTGGAGACGATGACAATAGCACTGGCGCCGCTGTCATTGAGCTGATGCTCGAGCTCGCGTGGCGTATATAGCGGATTGACGTTCACCACTATCATTCCGGCGCGCAAAATACCAAACAAGGCTATCGGATATTGCAATAAATTAGGCATCATTAATGCCACACGGTCGCCTTTTTTTAATCCAAGCCCCGCCTGAAGATAAGCAGCAAAGGCGCGGCTGCGCTCTTCGAGCTTACGGTAGGTCATAGTCTGGCCCATATTAATAAAGGCGGGCCTGTCGGCGTAGAGCCGGGCGGCATTTTCGAACAGATCGATCAGGGATGGGTAGCGATCGGCATCGATCTCTGCGGGCACGTCTGCGGGATAGCGATTCAGCCAAACCTTGTTCAAGGAAACACCTCGGTAACTTATATTTGTGGTCATCGCACCCCCTCAGCGGCCTGTTGTTAACATTATATTAACTCAGCGTACCAGTTCGCCGGATAGCGCCGTTTTAAGGTTGCGAAGCCTGTCACTAATTTCTTCTCGTCCTGAGAAAGCAAAAAATAACCCGACGGCGAAAACCGCCGTCGGGCCTGATACTGTCAGCGTTAACGCTATTCGGTCAGGATGGTCTGGACTTCCGCCGGCCCCGGATTATAGAACATCATGCCCGGTGGTGGCCCCCAGTAGCCTCCGCGATGGCGGCCACGCGGCGGGCCATACCAGATCCAGGGATCCATTGGCGGCTGTGGCGACACTACCTGCTGGGTAAGGTGCCAGCGCTGATAGCCCGTAACGGCTACGGTGACAAACTGATATGAAGCCTTACCGATTTCGCCTTTTTCCGTCCCCTTGATGGTGCCGACTACCGTCACCATCTGGTTGTTCAGATCCACAGGATCGACAAAGCCATTGATATCGGCATAAATGCGCCCGATTGAAGGGCTGCCCAGCACGGGTCGCGCTGTGTCATCCAGACGCATAGCGGCGATCTCCAGCCGCGTCGATCCAGTTTGGTTGGTGACTTTTACCACTTTACCGCCGAAGCGCGACTCCTGCCCGACATAAAGCTGCGGCGCGTTAAGCACGCGAACCAGATCCTGCTGCGGCGTGGGCGATGTGCCCCTGACGGAATCCGGTACTGTGGCGCAGCCCGCCAACAGCAGAGCGGCCAGTAACAAGCTTCCTGACCGCAATAACAATTTTTTACGCATAACACTCTCCCAGGATACTAATAGCTTCGACTCCTTTCGGGCCGTTTAGTTGCTGAGCATGCTCTTGTTTCGGTAATTTTCCCGGCAGCTTAAACGCCTTTGGCGATTTTATCGCCCGGCTTCCTTCAGGGCCATTTAATTATGGCGTTTACTCTCTTCCCGGCAACTTTTTCCACGTGACTTCGTTGCGCAGATAGGTTGGCTCAGCCTCTTCCGGCGCTACGGTATGGCCTGCGGTGAACTGAGCCGCCGCCAGCGGGATCATATCCTCGGCGCAGGGCAACAGGACTTCAGTATGTTGTAACGAAAGCGCACTGTCCGCGCTTAGCTGCGGGTGAGCCTGCCAGCCCGTGCCGACCATCGCCCACTCCCCTTCCAGACGCGCCATGCGGCTTAGCGCCGCCTCCGGTTTCAGTACCGCTTCCGTTTCGTCACCCTGCCAGATGCCGTGCTCGTCGAGCTGATACTCAGCCCAGTAGACTTCGCCCATGCGCGCATCTATCGCGGCCAGCACACGTTTTGCGCCCTGCAGCCGCCAGGCGCTTTGCGCCATGATTTTCAGTGTTGAGACGCCGATCAACGGCAGCGCCGCGCCCAGTGCCAGCCCCTGCGCGATGCCAATGCCGATACGCACGCCGGTGAAGCTGCCCGGCCCTTTACCGAAGGCCAGCGCATCCAGTTCGCTCAGGGTCAACGCCTGCTGCTGAAGCTGTTCCTGCACCAGCGGCAGAATACGTTGCGTATGTTCGCGGGCGCACAGTTCAAAATGCGCCGTCATCTTGCCATTATTCAGCAACGCGACCGAACAGGCCTCGGTGGCCGTATCAATAGCTAAAATTCGCATGGTTCTACTTACCTCGGGCGGGAGAAAAATTCGGCGCGCAGCATAGCATACTGCACGGATAATTACTGCGGCCGAAGGAAATCAACTGCCTGTTGGATATCCCGCGTGCGGGGCGTCGGCGGCAGGCTGTTCAGAAAAACGGCGCCATAGGGCCGCATGACCAAACGGTTATCGCAAATCACCAATACGCCCCGATCGTCGACATCACGGATCAGACGGCCAACGCCCTGTTTCAGGGTGATGACCGCATCGGGCAGTTGCACCTCATCAAAAGGATCGCCGCCGCGCAGTTTGCAATCTTCCATGCGCGCTTTCAGCAAGGGATCGTCCGGCGAAGTAAAAGGCAGTTTATCGATGATGACCAGCGACAGCGCGTCGCCGCGAACGTCGACGCCTTCCCAGAAACTGCTGGTCGCTACCAATACCGCATTGCCCGCTGCGATAAACTGCTTCAGAAGCTCGCCCTTGCTGGTTTCGCCCTGTAGCAGCACCGGCAGCGTTAGCACGGCGCGGAACTGTTCAGCCAGTTCGCGCATCATCTGGTGCGAGGTGCAAAGAAAGAAGCAGCGTCCGTTATTCGCCTCTATCAGCGGCAGCAGCATGCGCGCCAGCTGTCTTGCGCCGCCCGGCTGGTTGGGCGAAGGCAGGTTACGCGGCACACAAAGCAGCGCCTGGCTGGCGAAATCAAATGGGCTATTAAGGATCATCGTTTCCGCCGTAGCAACGCCAAGCCTTTCGACAAAATGCGTCATCTGCTCGTTTACCGCCAGGGTAGCGGAGGTGAAGATCCAGCTGGCCGGGCGCTCATCCATCACTTCCCGGAAGCGATCTGATACCGAAAGCGGCGTCAGCGCCAGCACGAAATGACGGCTGTTGCACTCATACCAGTAGCTAAAGCCGGGCTGCGCGACATCCTTCAGCCGCTTCAGCCTGCCGCGATAGAGCGCTGCCCGCTCAAAGGCCGCATCCAATAGCGCAGAGCGGCCCAGCGAGAGCTTCGCCACGTCGTAGCAAAGCTCCAGCGCATCGTCCAGCAGCAGCAGCGCGCGCTGAATGTTTGGATTATTGAGCACTTCACGCAGATTGCCGCGGTAGCCGGGATCGCCCAGCGCCAGCCGAAAATCCTGCGCGCTTTGCGCCAGGCGGTCGGCGGATTTTTGCAGCTGTTGCGCATCGCGGACTTCGGTACGATAGGCGATGGTGATGTCTTTGGCGAGATCGAGCAGCTGTTTGCTGGAAAGCTGCTGGCCGAAATACTGGCTGGCGATATCCGGTACCTGATGCGCCTCATCAAATATCATCACGTCCGCTTGCGGGATCAGCTCTGCAAATCCGCTCTCCTTAACCACCATATCGGCCAGGAAAAGGTGGTGGTTAACCACTACCACATCGGCATCCATTGCTTTGCGGCGGGCTTTTACCACAAAGCAATCCTGGTAGAGCGGGCAGTCGCTGCCCAGGCAGTTGTCGTTGGTGCTGGTCACCAGCGGCCAGACCGGGCTGTCTTCCGCTACGCCGCCGCAGGTGCTGATATCGCCATCCACGGTTTCGCTTGACCAGCCGCGCAGATGCACCAGGTCGCTCATCGCCTGCGCCGCCAGCTCGCCGCCCGCCATCGATTGTTGTTCCAGCCGCTCCAGGCAAAGATAGTTGGAACGGCCTTTCAGCAGCGCCAGCATACCCTTGAAGTTCAGGGCGCGGGCGACCGTAGGCAGATCGCGGCTGTAGAGCTGATCCTGAAGAGCCTTAGAGCCGGTAGAGATAATGACCTTTTTGCCGGAGCGCAGCGCGGGAGCAAGATAAGCATAGGTTTTGCCGGTGCCGGTTCCCGCTTCCACTACCAGCTCGCGTTTGTTATCGATAGCTTTGGCAACCGCCTCGGCCATCAGGCGCTGAGGCTCGCGCGGCTTAAAACCGGGAATGGCCTGCGCCAGCGCGCCGTCTGCTGCAAAATCGTTTACCACGTATCCTCACCGCCGGTTAAAAAAAGCAGGCTATTATGTCAGTATTAACACACTGACACAAATCATTATAAATCAAAAGGTTATTTCAACCGGAGCCGTTTTGCGAGCCGCTAAAGCAGCGACAGCTGGTTATCATCCAGCGCTTTCTTTTTACCTTTTCGGGCCGGCGGCTGCGGTCGCTGCATTTCCAGCCGCAGCCAGTGCAGGATGACCGTGACGATCCAGGCCTGCTGTTCCGCTGTCAGCGGCTGATGCAGTGGGATATGGTGCCATTTGCTCAGACAGCCCCGGCAGCAGGTAGCTGTGGCATGCTGCGCGATAAATACTGGATGGCCGCGCATCGGTGTTTGTTTGCCGTCGTTAGCTGGCTGTGCAGCGGAAAGACGGTCCCGCACAAAATCGGCGGCATGCGCGCTGATTTTTTCTTCGCCCTTTTCAGCACAGTAAGCATATTCACCGTGCCCCAGGTGGAATTTCTGGCGGAATGGTGAACGAGACAGGCGCGAAAAAAGGTCGTCAATAGCGGACATAAAGGATCCTGGCCCAGGATTGCTGTCTGATACCGGCTTTCCCGGCGGCATCAGCCTGAGAGAGGCCGAGTTCCTTTCTTCTTTTTTTGACTCTTTCCGCAAGGCTCACAGGTCTTCTCCCGCTGTGCTTATCCTGACAGTTAAAGCTGTATTTTACTGATGAATTATCTCAGCGCACCAGGCGGATTGATGGTATTTTTTTATGGTGTCTCAGGCAGAGGCCGCGCCAATTTAAAATTAATGAGATGAATATTAAACAAGGTATTGATATGCAAAAGGAAATAATCAGAGTAGAACCGATTGAGCATCGCATGTCAGAAGCAGTGATCCATAACGATGTTATCTACTATACCAGCGTGCCGGAAAACCTGGACGAGGATGCCGAAGCGCAGACGGCTAACGCGCTGGCGGTAATCGACCGCCTTCTAGCAAGCGTGGGCTCAGACAAAAGCCGCATTCTGGACGCGACTATTTTCCTGGTGCATAAAGAAGATTTCGCGGCGATGAACCGCGCCTGGGATGCCTGGGTTGCGCCCGGCAACGCGCCGGTGCGCTGCACCGTGCAGGCGGGCCTGATGAATCCAAAATATCTGGTCGAGATTAAAATTATCGCTGCTAAATAAGCGAATGGCGCGCTAAGGCGCGCCATGAGGTTGATGACAAAGTATCCCGGTGCTGGCTCAGGAGGTCTGTGTCTTCCGCAAAGACGCAAAAAGCGCCGTCCATAGTAGCTCAGTACGGGCCGTCCATGGCCCGTAATGCTTTGCTCCAGCCACTGGCCCTCCATCGCTTCAAGTTTGTCAGCAGTCTGATGGCGCGCTAAGACGCGCCATTTTACTTACTCGTCTTCGTCCGCATCGTCTTCATTGTCAGCTTGTTCGGGATCTTCGACCTCATCATCATCTTCGTCGTCAAAACGCACCGCGATCATCTCGCCAGTGTGCGTTTCACGAATTTCGGCCGCCACCAGCTGAATAGCCTGGCCGCTGCTCATGCCTTCGGCCATCAGCTCCTGAATACGCTCTACTGCCTGCTGCTGCTGTTCCAGCGACAGCGCCGGTAAACCACTAATCATATCTGCTCCTGTTTCAGTTGCGCCGATTATTCCACGCGTAACAAACAGATGCCAGCAACAGAAAAATATGCCAGGCTTGCTGCCTGTTTTAGTTCTGATCTGCTTAAACCATGTCACCTGTTTACCATTCCCTGAAGTATACGCCGGAAAGCCTCGGCGATCTGTTCAGTGCTATTGCCCATCAGCCCTGGGCGATGCTGCTACATTCCGGCTTTGCGCAGCATAGCGATAACCGTTTCGATATTTTGGTCGCCGATCCCGTAGCGACGCTGACTACTCGAGGCGCTGTTACCTGTATTGAGCGCAGCGGTCAGCTAACGGAAAGCAGAGAGGATCCGCTTAGTCTGCTGCAACAGACGCTGAGCGAGAGCGGTTTGCAGGCCGATGAAAACGCCGATTATCCTTTTCAGGGCGGCGCGCTGGGTCTGTTTGGCTACGATCTCGGCAGACGATTTGAAAAGCTGCCGCAGCTGGCGAAGCAGGATTTAACCACGCCGGATATGGCTGTCGGCATTTATGACTGGGCGCTGATTGCCGATCATCATCGTCAGGCCCTGACGCTGGTGACGCACGGCGAGGCGATGCGGCGGCTGAGCTGGCTGGATGAGCAAAAACCTCAGGCCGTCGAGCCGTTCCGCCTGACCAGCAGCTGGCGCTCTAATATGAGTCGAGAGGCATACGGTGAGAAGTTCCGTCAGGTTCAGGCCTGGTTGCGCAGCGGCGACTGCTACCAGATTAACCTCGCCCAGCGTTTTCAGGCCAGTTACTGCGGCGACGAGTGGCAGGCCTTCAGGCGGCTGAATCAGCAAAACCGCGCGCCGTTCAGCGCTTTTATTCGCCTGCCGGAAAGCGTGATATTGAGCCTTTCACCCGAGCGCTTTTTACAGGTTGCGGATAGCCAGATAGAAACCAGGCCGATAAAAGGCACGCTGCCCCGGCTCAGCGACGAGCAGGCCGATCGGCTGCAGGCGGAAAAGCTGGCGCAGTCGCCGAAAGATCGCGCGGAAAACCTGATGATTGTCGATCTGCTGCGTAACGATATTGGCCGCGTGGCTGTGCCCGGCACGGTAAAAGTACCGGAGCTGTTTGTAGTGGAGCCTTTTCCTGCTGTGCATCATCTGGTCAGCACTATCACCGGTTCGTTAAAACCGGAGTTAACGACCTCTGATTTGCTGCGCGCCTGCTTCCCCGGCGGCTCTATTACCGGCGCGCCGAAAGTACGGGCGATGGCTATCATTGATGAGCTGGAGCCTCACCGCCGCAACGCCTGGTGCGGTAGCATTGGCTACCTTAGCGTTTGTGGCCGTATGGATACCAGCATCACTATTCGTACCCTGACGGCGGAAAAAGGGCAGCTTTATTGTACTGCTGGCGGCGGCATTGTGGCAGACAGCGATGAGCAGTCCGAGTATCAGGAGACTTTCGATAAGGTGAACCGTATCCTTCCCTGCCTGGAGCAAACAGATGGCTGAGCTGTCGCCAGCGCTGGCGCGTTTTATCACCCGTTTTCAGCTTCAGCAGCCCGACCCTGCCGCTCTGCAGTTGCCCACTCGCCAGGCGGCAGTGCTGGTGCCGATTATTAACCGCCCGCGCCCTTCTCTGCTATTGACCCGACGCGCCGCCACGCTGCGCAAGCATGCAGGCCAGGTCGCTTTTCCCGGCGGCATGCGGGATAACGAAGATCGGTCACTGATTTTTACCGCGCTGCGAGAGGCGCAGGAAGAAGTCGCCATACCGCCAGAATGCGTTAAGGTGATCGGCGTTTTGCCCGCCATTACCAGCAGCACCGGCTTTCAGGTAACGCCAGTAGTAGGCATACTGCCTGAAAATATTCCCTGGCACCCTAACGAAGGAGAAGTAGAGTCGGTGTTTGAGATGCCATTACAGGAAGCGCTGCGACTGGGGCGCTATTCGCCGCTGGATATCCAGCGCCACGGCATTGCGCATCGGGTCTGGCTTTCCTGGTTCGACGACTATTTTATCTGGGGCATGACGGCAGGTATTATCCGCCAGCTTAGCCTCCAGGTTGCCGATTAGTTTTTTCGCACAAAATAGCGTCATTCTGGCCTGTTGGCAGTGGTTTAAAACAAAATAGCCGCTGCTTTCCCTGTTTTAGTTGGTTTTCCCCCTTCACAATTAGCGTAAATCCTTTATATTGCAGCGCAATTGCACGGTGCCGAAACATAACGGCCCGGCGATGACTTTGCCTTAATTCAGGTTGGGCAGAAAAAACGCTGTACCGCGGCCTGCCAAAGGCAACAATAACTTTTTCGTCTGCGGCTGATTAGTTTATTTCATGCGACTATCTGTCACATGATGATTACCATTACTTAATATCCAGCTATTAAATGCGACCCGGGAGCAAAATGTGATTAGCGTTTTCGACATGTTTAAGATCGGCATAGGCCCGTCCAGCTCCCATACGGTGGGGCCGATGAAAGCCGGCAAACAGTTTGTTGACGATCTGGTCAGCCAGGGCAAACTCAGCGACGTAACGCGTATTGCCGTTGATGTTTACGGTTCGCTT
Source organism: Pantoea sp. sgz302252 (assembly GCF_042610525.1). Classification (GTDB taxonomy): domain Bacteria; phylum Pseudomonadota; class Gammaproteobacteria; order Enterobacterales; family Enterobacteriaceae; genus Erwinia. Next base: position 202,965 of record NZ_JBHDVM010000001.1, on the reverse strand, counting down.
TCCCTGACCGGCAAAGGCCACCATACCGATATCGCCATTATTATGGGCTTATCTGGCGCCTCGCCGGAGACGGTGGATATCGACGGCATCCCGGCCTTTATCCGTGACGTGGAGGCACGTCAGCGGCTGCTGCTGGCTGAAGGCGCGCATGAAGTCGATTTTCCGCGTGAAGGCGGTATGGTGTTCCGCAGCGATAACCTTTCTCTGCACGAAAACGGTATGCGGATCCACGCCCTGGCTGGCGACAAGCTGATTTACAGCAAAACCTATTATTCCATCGGCGGCGGCTTTATCGTCGATGAAGAGCACTTTGGCCAGTCAACGCTAAATGAAGTGTCGGTGCCCTATCCGTTTAATTCCGCCAAAGAGATGCTGGCCCATTGCCACGAAACCGGGCTGTCGCTCTCCGGCATGGTTATGAAAAACGAGCTGGCGCTGCATAGCCGCGCGGAGATCGAGCGTTACTTTGGCGATGTCTGGCAAAGCATGCGCGACTGTATCGATCGCGGCCTGAACACCGAAGGCGTTTTGCCTGGCCCGCTGCGCGTACCGCGTCGTGCAGCCGCGCTGCGCCGTCTGCTGGTCTCTTCCGATAAGCTTTCCAGCGATCCAATGAACGTTATTGACTGGGTTAATATGTTCGCGCTGGCCGTCAACGAAGAGAACGCGGCGGGCGGTCGGGTAGTGACCGCACCTACCAACGGCGCCTGCGGTATAGTGCCAGCCGTGCTGGCCTATTACGATCATTTCATTGCTTCGGTGAGCCCGGATATCTTTATCCGCTATTTCCTGGCGGCGGGCGCGGTAGGCATTCTTTATAAGATGAACGCCTCAATTTCCGGCGCGGAAGTGGGCTGTCAGGGCGAAGTCGGCGTGGCCTGCTCGATGGCGGCGGCGGGCCTGGCCGAGCTGTTGGGCGCCAGCCCGGAGCAGGTTTGCGTGGCGGCGGAAATTGGTATGGAGCACAATCTGGGGCTGACCTGCGATCCGGTAGCGGGTCAGGTACAGGTTCCCTGCATCGAACGTAACGCTATCGCCTCAGTAAAAGCGATTAACTCAGCACGCATGGCGATGCGTCGTACCAGCGAGGCTCGCGTTTCCCTGGATAAAGTTATCGAAACTATGTACGAGACCGGCAAGGATATGAACGCCAAATATCGGGAAACTTCCCGCGGCGGCCTGGCTATCAAGGTTCAGTGCGACTGATGGCCGCACGGCGCCCACTGCGGCGCCGTTTTTTCTTGTAAACGCACGGCGTTATCTTTCTCTCCTTCCGCTTTATTCATTCCGCTTTCCCTTAGCCGTGACTAAACTTAATGCTGTTTTGGCCGATAACGATCTGGTTCGCGTTTCGCTTTAAGGATGGTTACTGATGCAAGTGTCACAGGAAGCTACAGGGGCCTTTCGCCGCCGACGCTTGTTGATTGCCGTGATAACAGCCGCGCTGGTGCTGGTGCTGACCCTGGCGGTGCGCTTTATTATCGAAAAAAACCATATTGAACAGCTATCACGCACTTTTGCCAGTGAGGCTATTCAGCGTTTCGACCGCCTTTTTTCGCCGCTTGACGTAGCGGCCAATAATACTTTGGGGCTGGTCGGCCTGCCGTGCGAGCAGGTGCGTTTTCCACTGGTAGAAAAGCTGGCCTCGCTGCAAACCGTCCGTTCGATTATTCTGGTCGATCGCGACAACATGTATTGTTCCAGTATTTTCGGCAGCAGCAACATTGGCTTTAGTGCCAGCTACCCAGAACTGGCGGTAAATAATCAGCGGATGCTGCTCAGCACAGACGAACACCTGCTGAAAGGGTCGCCAGTGCTGCTGCTTTGGACGCCTCAGGACGCCGCCAACCGGGGCGGGGTTCTGCAAATTATTAATATTGAGATGATGAGTAACTACCTGCTTGAGCCCGATCTTCCCTGGGTCGAGCGGGTTATTTTTAACGTGGCTAACCGCAGCCTGGAATATGGCAATCCCCTGATTGAGAAGGCGCTGCCTGCGGACGATGAGGTTAGCTATCAGGATACTTCGCTGCGTTATCCTTTTTCCGTGACGCTGTTCGGCCCGGCTCCCGCCAGGCTGGCGCTGGCTACGCTCCCCGCCCAATTGCCGCTGGCGCTGCTGCTGAGCCTGCTTTCCGGCTATATTGTCTGGCTGGCGACGGCCAACCGGATGAGCCTGGCCTGGCAGATCAGCTACGGCATTAACGCGCGCGAGTTTATGGTTTATTGCCAGCCATTAATTAATGCACGCAGCGGCGAATGCGAAGGCATTGAGCTACTGCTGCGCTGGCATAACGCCCGGCAGGGCTGGGTCTCACCGGATCTTTTTATTCCGCTGGCCGAACGGCACAACCTGATTGCGCCGCTGACACGCTATGTATTGAAGGAAGTGGTGAGCCAGTTGCCTCTGCTGCCTGACCGCGCCAATTTTCATATCGCTATTAATGTTGCCTCAAGCCATTTTCACGAACGCCAAATCGTGCTGGACCTGAAACAGTACTGGTGGCCTGCTAATCCTGGCCCGCAGCTGATTGTCGAGCTGACCGAACGCGATGCCCTGCCGGAAGTGGACAGGCGCGTGGTGGCGCAACTGCGGCAGAACGGCGTCAGGCTGGCGATTGACGATTTCGGCACCGGCCACAGTTCGCTTTCTTATCTGAAGACTTTGAGTCCGGACGTATTGAAAATAGATAAAGTTTTCACTGCCGCCATAGGCACGGATGCTATTAACGCTACGGTGACGGATATGGTGATATCGCTGGCGCAGCGGCTGAATATCAGTCTGGTGGCGGAAGGTGTGGAAACCGAGGAACAGGCAGTCTATTTGCGTGAGAAAGGCGTGGACGTGTTGCAGGGCTATCTTTTTGCCCGCCCAATGCCGCTGGAAAGTTTCCCGCAGTGGCTCAGCGAGCATCAGCCGCACGGCGGCGGCTGATTGCTGTTCTGACTTATTCTTCCTCGTCGCTATGATCGGGTTCGCGCGTAACGCGTACCAGATCAATGCGGTAGTCGCTGGCCGCGACAATCTGAAAATGGAACGGCGCCAGCGTAATTATTTCTCCTGTTTGCGGCAGCTGGCCTTTCTGCGCGATCAGCAATCCGGCCAGCGAAGCATGATCGTCTTCCGGCCTTACCAGCGTTTGGGTGTCAAGTAGCTGCTGCAGCGAATGCAGATCGGTGCCGCCCTTGACCAGCCAGCCGTCGCCATCGGCGATAATATCCGGCGTTTCGTCCTCATCCGGGAATTCGCCCGCAATCGCTTCCAGCACGTCCAGCGGCGTAATCAGCCCCTGCACCACGCCGAACTCGTTGCTGACCACCACAAAGCTGCCTTTGGCGCGGCGCAACACGCCCAGCAGATTAATAGGATCCAGGGTTTCCGGCACTATCACCGGCGGCGTTGCAGCGGCAAAAGTGGCAACGTCAACGCCGTGCTCCAGGGCGGCCAACAGCTCTTTGGCCCTGACGACGCCAATAACTTCGTCCAGCTCGCCGCGACATACCGGAAACAGGCTGTGCGGCGTATCCAGCAGCTGCACACGGATTTCATCGGCCGGGCGCTCAGCATTAACCCATGAAATATCGCCGCGCGGCGTCATAATGCTGCGCACCGAACGCGAAGCCAGCGTCAGCACGCCATTAATCATATAGCGCTCTTCATCTTTGAAAGCTTCCTGCGGCATCAGTTTGGCCGTTTCGCTCTCTTCTTCACCCGAAACCGGCTGGCCGCGTCTGCCGCCCATCAGACGCTGGATAGCCTCTGCGGTGCGTTCACGCATGGGCCTTCTGGCCTGGTGGCGGATAAAGTTAACCCGCGCAATCTGGTTGAACAGCTCGATTAAGATGGAGAAACCGATAGCCGCATAGAGATAGCCTTTCGGAATATGGAAACCGAAGCCTTCCGCCACCAGGCTGAGACCGATCATCAACAGGAAGCTAAGGCAGAGCACCACCACCGTTGGATGCGCGTTGACGAACCGGGTCAGCGGCTTTGACGCCAGCAGCATTACGCCCATCGCAATGACCACCGCCGTCATCATGATCGCCAGATTGTTGACCATGCCTACCGCGGTAATTACCGCATCCAGCGAGAACACGGCATCCAGCACCACGATTTGAATAACTACCGCCCAGAAGCTGGCATAGCCTTTATTGCCTCCGGCGCTGTGCTCGCGGTTTTCCAGCCTTTCATGCAGCTCCATCGTGGCCTTGAACAGCAGGAAGAAGCCACCCACCAGCAGAATCAGATCGCGACCTGAGAAGCTGAAGTCCGCGATGCTGAACAGCGGCCGCGTCAGCGTTACCATCCAGGAGATCAGCGAAAGCAGGCCAAGCCGCATCACCAGCGCAAGGGAAAGACCAATCAGACGCGCTTTATCACGCTGCTTTGGCGGCAGTTTGTCCGCAAGAATGGCGATAAAAACCAGGTTGTCTATGCCTAATACTATTTCAAGGACGACCAGCGTCAGCAGACCGGCCCAGATTGACGGGTCTAAGAGAAATTCCATGACGGGCTCCGGAAAAAGTTAGCTGACGACAGGCAGCCTGAGATCGGGGGAAGAAAAGCGTTAACGCCCGCAGTGGGCTGGATCAAAACGGCCGGATGGCCCGGCAGTGCGGTTAAAAGACTTCGGTGACAGTCCATAAGGAGGGCGCAGGCCCGTAGCTCCTGTAAAGATTAAGGAGTTCTACTGTAATCAGCCTGCGCGCCGTCGTCAAAATATTTGCTTACATTTACAGAAGGCCTTAGGGCCTGTCCTGCTATTCTGCCGAAAGCAATACTGGCGCGGGCTCCATCAACGCTGATTTTTCCTTCTGCCACAGTCGCAGCGTAAAATCCGTCTCAACGGAAAATAGAGGCGTAGTAGCCAGCACGCCCCACACTTCCGGCCGCGCGCGCCAGGCGAAAGGCGTCATTTGCAGCAGCGCAGCTGACTCTTCACTGTTAAGGCTCATTGGATAATTTAGCGACTGTTGCTCTACCAGCGTGAAACCTTGTAGCTGTTCCGGCGTTTCATCGTGCAGGCGCGCCTGCTGGTAAATTAGCTCTTTAAACTGCAACAGATGGCGCGGCCCGGGCGTCACGGTCAGGACATAGCCCTGTTCTTTAACCACGCGAGCCAGTTCCTCGGCTTTGCAGGGCGCATAAATACGCAGGACGGCATCAAACTGCTCGCTGGCGAAAGGCAAGCGATGGCTGGAAGCCACGCAGAAGCGCACGTTGCGATAGCGTTTTGCCCCTGCCCGCACCGCCACTCTGGATACGTCTAACGCGTGGACTTCCGCTTCGCCGTTTTCTTGTAATGCATCGGCTACCGCGTGGGTGTAATAGCCTTCGCCGCAGCCGATATCAAGCACGCTGACGCTGTCCGCTGGCAGGATACGCTGGAAAATCTCACAGACGGCAGCCTGCAACGGCTGATAGTGCCCGGCATCCAGGAACTCGCGCCGCGCCTGCATCATTTCCGCGCTGTCGCCCGGCTGCTTCGAGCGTTTGTGCTGTACCGGCAGCAGATTGACGTAGCCCTCTTTTGCCCGATCGAACTGGTGCCGGTTTTCACATCGCCAGCCGGAAGCGTCAGGCTGCAAAGGATGATGGCAAAGGGGGCAAAGGTAAGACATAACAACTCTCCGGTAACATTGAGGGCGGCAGTTTACCGGAAACGCGCAGACCAGGGCAGATTTTCTTACCTGCCGGGAAAAAAGCCGCATGCCCTGTTCCTGAAATGAAAAAGCCCCGCCGTTAAGGCAGGGCTTTAATATTCTGATACTTGCCTGATCCGTCGCGCGGGCAACGGCAAGATCGAAAATTAGATAGCGGTGACGTTCACAGCAGCAGGGCCTTTCTGGCCGTCCTGAATTTCGAACTCAACGTTCTGGCCTTCGGCCAGCGTTTTGAAGCCATTACCCTGGATAGCAGAGAAGTGTACGAATACATCTTTGCTGCCGTCGGCCGGAGTGATGAAACCAAAACCTTTAGACTCGTTGAACCACTTAACCTGACCTTTAATCTTTGCCATTTTGCAAATTCCTTAGAGTGTTAATTCGCCCGAGGGCGTGACGTACAGAAAAATCAGAGACACAACTGCATGAGGCATAAATTAAGGCTCGGCAAGGAAGCGGTATTCAACGTAACGTCTTTACTCTGAACTTCTTTACTGAAGCTGCCCTACATAAACAGAACTGTACCCCGTTTTACCCAAAGCGTTATCACATATTCGATTATTAATGGCAAGTTATTTTTAAGCGTCCGTGAACGTGTCGCACATAATTGAAACGTCTCCGGCACTTATTGCACATCAACAAAGGGATTGCGGAACATTATCATGGTAAAACCGCATGGCTCAGGCCTGTTTGTCTCGCGATGTTCTGGATTCATCATAGCCTGCCGCCGCGCCTAAGTCTACGGATTCCGCGCGGGGCGAACCCGATTTTCAGCTGCATTTATTGCAGAAATATGGCATTGCTTACGTAAAAAACTTCATTTAAAGATGGCCCATCGCAGATGAAAGTTACAATGGTATTGCCGTATCAAAACAAGCCTGCCGTACAGTTTTAATTTTAAATTGCACCAAAATCAGGAAAGTATATTTAGGAACGCCCCATTTAAACGCATTGCCTTTATCTGTTAATTGGCGGTCGTACCATCAATCTATTTTGATTAACGGTATGCCGCCTTGCCAGGAAACGACTTTAAATTTGTCGATTAGGACTAATCTTAAATTATATTATTAAGCCACTTTTTATCGCCAATTTTCCAGGCGCTGAAGCGCTGTTCGTCCAGTTTTGCGGCCTGCATCGCTTCAGCAAGCACGCGCGGCGGTTCGTCCAGCGATTCATCTGCCAGCTCAAACACGCCCCAGTGAATGGGGATTGTCTGCGGCTGGCCAAGATAGCGATGCAGCGAAACGGCCTCTTCCGGCGCCATATGCTGACCGCGCATGAACCATTGTGGTGCATAAGCACCGACCGGCAAAGCCGCCAGGTTAAAAGGGCCAAGCCGGTTAGCAATCTCCAGCAGGTTTTCTGAATAGCCGCTGTCGCCGCTGAACCAGAAATTCAGCTTCTGGCTTTTCACTACCCAGCCGCACCACAGCGAACGGTTGCGATCCCAGGGCGTGCGCATGCTCCAGTGGCGGGCAGGAACGGCGGAGATGCTCAGCTCACCCTCCTCCACGCTTTGCCACCAGTCTAACTGGGTGACCCGCTGCACGCCTCTTTTTTTAAACCAGGGCGCGAGCCCCAGCGGTACTACAAAGTGCGTATGCGGGAAACGGCGCACTATTTTTTTTATGGTGGGCCGGTCCAGATGATCGTAATGGCTGTGCGAAATCAGTACCCGATCCAGCGCGGGCAGATCTTCGATTTTCAGCGGCGCAGGCGTTTTGCGCTTCGGCCCGTAAAAACTGAGCGGCGAAACGCGTGGCGACAGCGCCGGATCGATCAGCGTGTATTTTCCCGAAGTGCGCAGCAGTAAACAGGCATGCCCCAACCACCAGACCGCATCCTCCTGACCGGCAAGATCGGCAGGCTGCCACCACTGGTGAATAAAATCCTGATAGCCGCGCGCGGGTGGAAAAGGCAATCCCTGTGCCTTGCGCTCTTTGCGCCAGCGCTGCAGATCGCCGCGCTGGCGCAGTTCTTCCTCTGGATTGCGGAAGCCTTCCGGCGTGTGGTGCTCTTTTTGCGGATCGTACCAGGGATTTTTCCAGGCCATGCGGGACTCCTTTTTAGCGCTCCGGAATTAAGCGGATAAAGTCATTATTGCTTTCTTCGTTTATTTGCGCAGGTCCGGCCTGTGCCTCTGCCAGCTGTTTAAGCAGCTGATTCTGTCTTTTTTGCTCTTCAAGCAGCGCTTCTAAAAGCCGGATCTGTTCGTTGGCCCGCACGCTGGCGCGGTTCACGATAAACCAGACGATCGAGCCGATAACTATCGCCAACGCAAGCAGAGCGGCGCCTGCCGCGCTGCCAGCGAGTTCATTCAACATGCTTTGTACTCCTGATGTGACGCATAATCATAGCGTTAAATAAATCAGCAGGAATTTTACCTGCTCGCCGGTGAATTGACAGCGCGTTGACGGAACTTTAGGAACCTTCGCGCAGGCGCGGCTGCAACATTGCTGTATGCTGGCGGCGAATTGCGTACCTGTTCACAATATTCTGCCGTCGGCGCTTTTAGTAAAGCCACGGCATTAAGGAGAACCTATGAGATTTTTTGGGCGTCTGGTTGCTCTGCTGGTGGTGATCTGGCTGGCTTTACTGGTTACCGGCTACGGCGTGCTGGCGGGAAGCCATAAGAACGTCGCCGGTATGGGGCTGCAATGTCAGTATATGACCGCTCGGGGCATGACTACCGCGCAGTATCTGCATAGCGACAGCGGCATTGTCGGCGTCTCCGACTGTCCTCTGTTGAAGAAAAGCAGCGAAGTGGTAGATAACTAAGCTTAAACCCGCTCTGTGCGGGTTTTTAGACTGATGACAAAGTATGCTGATGTAGGCTCAGGAGGGCTTGTGTCTTCCGCAAAGACGTAAAAAGCGCCTTCCATGGCAACTCAGTACGGGCCGTCCATGGCCCGTAATGCTTTGCTCCAGCCACAAGCCCTCCATCGCTTCAGGTTCAGCAGTCTGAAACCCGCACTGCGCGGGTTTTTTATGGCCGTAGAGATGCTCTATTGACTAAAAGGCCAGGCCCGATAGCCCATCTGCTCTGAAATAACTTTTGCCGCCTGATGCAGCATACCCACATAGCTGCTCTTCTCTTCTTCAGTAAAACGGATAGTGGGAAAGGAGATGCTCAGCCCGGCGATAACCACGCCAAAGCGATCGAATACCGGCACCGCGATGCAGCGCAGCCCCTCTTCCTGCTCTTCGTTATCTTCGCCGAAGCCCTGCGCGCGGACTTTTTCTAACTGGCTGATTAAAGCTTCCGCCGAAGTCAGCGTACGCGGCGTGCTTTGCTGGAAGTCTACGCCGGAAAGGATGCTTTTTACCTCTTCCGGCTCACGCCAGGCCAGCAGCACTTTGCCAATCGCCGTGCTGTACAGCGGATTACGCCGCCCGATGCGTGAGTACATGCGCAAATTGTAGAGCGAATCGATTTTATGGATATAGACGATGCTGTCTTCTTCCAGCGCGCCAAGATGTATGGTTTCGCGCGTCTGGCGAGAGAGTTCGCGCATCTGGATATCCGCGCTACGGATCAGATCGACGTTTTGCAGCGCCTTCGCCCCCAGCTCAAACAGCTTTAGCGTCAGGCTGTATTTTTCGCTGTCACCTTCCTGGGCGACATAGCCCAGCGACTTCATGGTTTGCAGAAAACGGTAAACGGTGCTTTTCGACATCATTACCCGCTGCGACAGCTCGGTAATACCGTGCTCCCTTTCCTCGCCTAACGCCTGTAAAATGCCAAATACTTTCAGTACGGAAGAGACTGAATCGGGCTGTTTGTCCACCTCATCCTTCGCCATAGCGCTTTTGCCTTATTGTTTTATAAAAAATGGAACACTATTCCTGAGTATACTTTTTGCTATAGCGGCAGCGCAACGCCAACCTTATAGGGTTACAGACACATTTGCTGATAGTTAGAGCAGCTGAAATCGTGGTGTAGCGTACGAAAAATCATTAGCATAGTAATATTCCTCTTCCTGACTATTATCTTATGCCGCAAACTTCTCAACCGGACGGCCTGCCCGTTCCGCAGCGCTACGGCGCCATCCTGGCGATAGCGCTGGGCATTACCGTCGCCGTGCTGGACGGCGCAATCGCTAACGTTGCGCTGCCGACTATCGCTCGCGATTTGCAGGCCAGTCCGGCCGCTTCTATCTGGATTGTTAACGCTTATCAGCTGGCGATTATTGTTTCCCTGCTGTCCCTCTCTTTTCTTGGCGATATTCTTGGTTATCGCCGCGTTTATCAGTGTGGCCTGGTTATTTTTACCTGTACCTCGCTGTTTTGCGCCTTAAGCGATTCGCTAACGACGCTGACTTTCGCCAGGGTGTTGCAAGGCTTTGGCGGCGCGGCGCTGATGAGCGTAAATACGGCGCTAATCCGCATTATCTATCCGCAGCGCCATCTGGGCCGGGGGATGGGCATTAATTCACTGATCGTGGCCGTTTCTACCGCTGCTGGCCCAACCGTCGCCGCCGCGGTACTGTCGGTCGCTTCCTGGAAATGGCTGTTTCTGATTAACGTGCCGGTAGGCATCGCGGCGCTGGTGCTGGCGTTTCGTTTTCTGCCGGATAATCTGCAAAAAGCCCAGGGTCAACGATTCGATCTGCCCAGCGCCGTAATGAATGCGCTAACGTTCGGCCTGCTAATCTCCGCACTAAGCGGATTCGCTCAGGGCCAAAGTGGCTGGCTGATCGCAGCGGAACTGGCTGCGTTGCTGGTTATCGGCTTTGTCTTTATTCGCCGTCAGCTACGAATGCCCGTACCGCTGCTGCCGGTGGATTTGCTGCGCATCCCGGTATTTTCGCTGTCGTTGGGAACGTCGGTTTGCTCTTTCTGCGCTCAGATGCTGGCGATGGTATCGCTGCCGTTTTTTCTGCAAACCGTCCTGCATCGCGGCGAGGTGGCAACAGGTCTGCTGCTGACGCCGTGGCCGCTGGCGACGATGGTGATGGCGCCAATCGCGGGCAGGCTAATCGAGCGTTACCATGCCGGACTGCTTGGCGGCATTGGGCTGGCATTGTTTGCCATCGGGCTTTTTGCGCTGGCGCTGCTGCCGCCCTCGCCTTCCGACTGGGCGATTATCTGGCGTATGGCCATCTGCGGGGCGGGCTTCGGCCTTTTCCAGTCGCCTAATAACCACACTATTATCAGCTCCGCTCCACGCCATCGCAGCGGCGGCGCAAGCGGCATGCTGGGCACGGCGCGTTTACTGGGGCAGACCAGCGGCGCGGCGCTGGTGGCGCTGATGTTCAATTTGTTTAACCAGCACGGCACTCATGCGTCGCTGTTGCTGGCTGGATGTTTTGCTGCCGTCGCCGCTATCGTCAGCGCGCTGCGCCTTACCCAGCCTCAGCCCGCTAAGAGCTAAAAGCAGGCAAAAAAATGCCGGTCATTGACCGGCATTGGGGGAACAGAACGGCTATTTCAGATACTGACCGCTGCGCAGCGCTTCAATGCGCTTATCCAGCGGCGGATGCGACATAAACAGCTCGCTCAGCGACTTTGACTTGCCGTTAATGCAGAAGGCCATCATGGTGCTGGCTTCCTGCGGCTCATAGCTGGTTTTCAGCCGTTGCAGCGCGGCAATCATTTTCTCGCGCCCTACCAGCTTCGCTGAACCGGCATCAGCGTGGTATTCACGATGGCGTGAGAACCACATGGTGATAATGCTGGCCAGGATACCGAACACCAGTTCCAGCACCATCGACACCGCAAAGTAAACCAGCGGGTTGCCGTTGCTGCTTTCGCCCTCTTCACGGTCGCCTGACAAAAAGCCGGAAGCGATCTGCGCAATTATGCGAGAGATGAAGATGACAAAGGTGTTCACCACGCCCTGAATCAGCGTCATCGTCACCATGTCGCCATTGGCGATATGGCTGATTTCGTGTGCCAGAACAGCCTCGGCTTCGTCGCGGTTCATGTTCTGCAGCAGGCCGGTGGAGACCGCTACCAGCGAAGCATCCCGGCGTGCGCCGGTAGCAAAGGCGTTGATATCCGGCGCGTGATAGACGGCAACCTGCGGCATCGCGATGCCCGCTTTTTGCGCCTGACCGGCGACAGTTTGCATCAGCCAGCGCTCGGTTTCGTTGCGTGGCTGTTCGATAACCTCACCGCCAACGGAGCGCAACGCCATCCATTTAGACATCAGCAGTGAGACAAACGCACCGCCAAAGCCAAACAGACCCGCCATAATCATCAGGCCCTGAACGCTGCTTGACTGAATTCCCGTCAGACTGAGGATCAGTCCGAAAACCAACATTACGCCCAGGTTGGTCAACAGGAAAAGCGCAATACGCATCATAAACTTTTATCTTCCTCGGTTAAAAAAATGGCTTAAAGCGATCCCTATCCTAGGGTCGCGGTAAAACATTTCAAGCCGCAAACTGCAATAAGTGTCTAAAAAGACATAACTTTACATTTTGTCTTAATTTTTAACGCTGTGGAAATCTTTCAGTGTCAGGAAAGGTGAAGTTATAGGCAGAACGGGAAAAATTCAGGTAAAAAAAGCGCGGCTTACGCCGCGCCTTGAGAGAGTAAATAAGCGCCAATGCCAGCTAAATATCGCTACGCATTAGCGCCAGCTACGATTAATTTGCCGCCTGGCTTTTTTCCAGGTGCGCCATGTCGTTGGCGATATTTACCGTCTCATCCAGGTAAGGATCCGGCTCTTTGTAATCCTTAGGCAGATCTTCCAGCTTCGCCAGCGGTTTTTTCCCTTCCTGCTTAAAGCGGGCATTAATGCGTTCCAGACGCAGCGCATCGTCTTCGTGGTTCTCTTTCTCGCGTTCGGCGAGGTTCAGAGAGATGATGTTGCGCTTGTCCTTCATAGCATTAAAGCGGGCGATATCCTTGAGGATATACTGGAATTCCCGGTCTTTGGCGATACGATCCTGGTGCGCTTTCAGCAGCTGCGGCAGCAGAGGTTTGACATCGCCTGTTTTGCTGTAGGTCGCCGCATTGATGCTGTCCCACGGCAGCGCGTTGTCTTCGAACTTCTCGCCCGTTTCCACCGCTTCCACGCCTGTCGGCATCAGCAGATCCGGCGTGACGCCTTTACGCTGCGTGCTGCCGCCGTTGACGCGGTAGAACTTCTGGATGGTATAGGTGATCGAGCCTAACGCCGGCCATTCAGGCCGCAGCATTTGATCGTAAATACGGTTCAGCGAACGGTATTGCTGAACCGTGCCTTTACCAAAGGTAGGCTCGCCGACAATAAGCGCGCGGCCGTAATCCTGCATCGCCGCCGCAAAGATTTCCGAGGCGGAAGCGCTGAACCGGTCAACCAGCACTACCAGCGGGCCTTTATAATAGACCACGCCGTCGGTATCGCTATCCTGGCGAACCTTGCCATTGTTGTCGCGAACCTGCACCACCGGGCCGCCTGGAATAAACAGGCCGGACAGCGAAACGGCTTCCGTCAGCGCGCCGCCGCCGTTAGTACGCAGATCGATTACCACGCTATCGACGTTTTGCTTCTGCAGTTTTTGCAGCTGCACTTTTACGTCATCGGTAAGGCCGACGTAGAAGCCCGGAATATCCAGCACGCCGACCTTCTCTTTGCCGACGTTATGCACGCTCATTTTAACCGCGCGATCTTCCAGACGGATTTTCTCACGCGTCAGGGTAATGATACGGGTTTTGGTGCCCTTGCCTGCAGGCAGGATCTCCAGACGTACCTTGCTGCCTTTCGGCCCTTTGATTTGCGCCACGACGTCGTCCAGACGCCAGCCGATCACATCCTGAACCGGTTTACCTGGCTGGCCGACACCGACGATGCGGTCGCCTACGGTAATGGCTTTGCTTTTCGCTGCCGGGCCGCCTGCTACCATGGAATTAATCACGGTATAGTCGTCGTCCATCTGCAGCACCGCGCCGATACCTTCCAGCGACAGGCTCATTTCCGTATTGAACTGATCGGTGTTGCGCGGCGAAAGGTAGCTGGTATGCGGATCGATTTCACGGGCGAAAGAGGTCATCGCCAGCTGGAAAACATCTTCGCTGTTGCTCTGCGCCAGGCGGCGAATAGCGAACTGGTAGCGTTTGGCAAGAACTTCGCGGATCTCTTTTTCGTCTTTGCCGGTCAGCTTGAGGCTCAGCTCGTCATATTTGACCTTGGCGTCCCACAGCTGGTTAAGCTCGGCCGGCGTTTGCGGCCAGGGTGCCTTGCTGCGGTCGATATCGATAGTATCGTGACCGCTAAAATCCATCGGCTTTTTTAGCACCGCCAGCGCGTATTCATAGCGCTCGAAGCGGCGCTTCTGCGCCAGATTGTATAAATCGTAAAAAACATCCAGCTGACCCGACTTGAGTTCGTCGCCCAGCGTGGTTTTTTTAGTGTCGTACTGCGCCACGTCGGAAGCCAGCAGCACGTTATGGTTGTAGTCCAGCAGATTGAGATAGCGGGCGAAAATTTTCGCCGAAAAATCTTTATCTAAATCGAACTGACGGTAGTGGGAACGGGTAAAACGCGACGTCACGCGTTCGCTGACGGTCGCATGCTGCGGTTCCTGGTGAAGCTGAGGGATTTGCTCGGCGCGCGTAATGGTATCGGCGGCGAAAACGTTCCCGGTAAACAGCAGCGCAGCAATAACGGTGGTTTTAAAAAAGTTGTTCATGCCCTGATTGGCCTCCGTATCAGAACTGCAAGTGTTCTGCGCGTACTATCATTGCCAGGCCGGAAGCCAGCTGTACCCGGACGCCATCTTTGGTGATCTCAAGAATGGTTGCCTCCATCGCGCTTTTGCCTGCCGTGACTTTGATGTTTTGACCCACCTGCAATGCTGCGGTATCCGTAACGGGTTGCGTGCGTTGCGGTTGGCGTTCTGCGGAAGGCGCGCGGCCAGGATTGCGCTGCGGCTTACTGCGTGCGGCACGAGGCTGCTCGCCTTCAGCAGAAGGTTTACGAACCGGCTTGCGTGGGCGACGCGGAGCGGCTTCTTCACCGGCCTCGCGTTTTTTCGCCTGCTGCTGCTCGCGCTGCGCCTGAACGCGCGCTTTTGCTTCCTCGAGCTGCTTACGGGCGTGCTCCACGTGCTGCTCGTCCAGCACGCCACAGGCGTTGCCGTCCAGATCAACGCGGGTCGCGCCCGCTTTGATGCCATATAAATAGCGCCAGCTTGAAGTATAAAGGCGCAGCGCGGAACGAAGCTGAGTTTTACTCAGGCTCATTTCGCCCTGCACGCGGTCGACTAAATCCTGAAAGATGCCGATTTTGAGCGGTCGTGCTTCGCCTTCGGCACTGAAGCACTGTGGGAACCGCTCCGCCAGAAAGGCGATTACTTCTTTGCTGCTATTCAACTTGGGTTGATTTTCCATGAAATTTCCTGATTACAACGGGTTTGCCAATCAGCGCAGGCATGAACAGGCGTCATTATAATGACCCCATCAGCAAATGCTACGTGATCCAGCACTTTAGCTGCGTTTCATGTGAATAAATTTTTCCACGTCGGAGCCAGCCAGCACCTCGCAAAGCCCGTCTACCAACGCGATCAGCCCTGTTTCGTCCTCTTGATCGAAGCGGTTATATTCCACGCTGTCGATATCCAGCACGCCGATTATTTGCCCGTTAACCACCAGTGGCAGCACGATTTCGGCATTACTGGCCGCGTCACAGGCAATATGCCCAGGGAATGCGTGGACGTCGTCCACTCGCTGCACCGCGTTTTCTGCCACTGCCGTGCCGCAAACGCCACGCCCTACCGGAATGCGCACGCAGGCGATTTTGCCCTGAAACGGCCCCAGCACCAGCGTATTCTCTTCTGTCAGCAGGTAAAACCCGGCCCAGTTCACGCCTTCCAGGCGTTCGAACAGCAGCGCACTGCAGTTGCCCATAGCGGCCAGAAAGCTGGTTTCGCCGGCGATAAGCGCGCGCAGATCGCGATTGAGATCCGAGTAAAATTCTTTTTTTGTCATTTTTTAACCATTATTGAAACTTGTTACGAAGCCCAGTATGACCTCGCCCGATAAAATAAGCATTAAAAGTCCAGACGGACAAGGTGAATGATTCCGTTAGTTAATATACCCTTGTTGGTCTGAAGCTTTAAAAGCATAACAAAGAGTGGTTCGCCGGGGCGATGGTTGCCTTAACGCCCGCGCCAGGCCAGGTAATCCGTGAAAATATACGCTATCAGCCAGATTCTGCCTCAGGAACGTTATCAGCGTTGTCCGCAATGCGATACCCTTTTTTCCTTACCAGATGTTAAATCGAACCAGTCGGCGCACTGCCCGCGCTGCAACGCCAGGATTATGAATGGGCGTGACTGGTCGATGACACGGCTGGCGGCAATGGCGGTCACCATGCTGCTGCTGATGCCGTTCGCCTTCAGCGAGCCGCTGCTGACAATCCGGCTGCTGGGCACCACTATTCGCGCCAGCCTGCTGGAGGGCATTATGCAGATGGCGCAGCAGGGCGACGTCATTACCGCTTCTATGGTGGCGTTCTGCACTGTTGGCGCGCCCGCCACGCTGGTCGCCGCTATCGGCTGGCTCTATTTTGGCCACCGACTGGGCCTGAATCTGCGCCCGGTGCTGCTGATGCTGGATCGCCTGAAAGAGTGGGTAATGCTGGATATTTATCTGGTCGGCATCGCCGTTGCCTCGATCAAAGTCCAGGATTATGCGGATCTTAATCCCGGCACCGGCCTGCTTGCCTTTCTTTCGCTGGCGGCGCTGAGCCTGGTCACCTTAATCCATATGAATGTCGAACAGCTGTGGCACCGCTTTTACCCGCAGCCACAGCCGCATACGTCGCCAGAGCAGCTGCGGGTTTGCCTGAACTGTCATCATACCGGCCTGCCCGACGAGCGGGGCCGCTGTCCGCGCTGCCATACGCCACTGCGCCTGCGCCGCCGCCACAGCCTGCAAAAATCCTGGGCGGCGCTAATTTCTTCGATTGTGCTGCTGATCCCGGCCAATCTGCTGCCGATTTCCGTTATTTATCTCAACGGCGCACGCCAGGAAGATACTATTCTTTCCGGTATCCTTTCGCTGGCTTCCGGCAATATTCCGGTAGCGATCGTGGTGTTTGTCGCCAGTATCATGGTGCCTTTTACCAAAG
The DNA here is from genome assembly GCF_042610525.1 of Pantoea sp. sgz302252. Taxonomy (GTDB): domain Bacteria; phylum Pseudomonadota; class Gammaproteobacteria; order Enterobacterales; family Enterobacteriaceae; genus Erwinia. The sequence goes on along the minus strand of NZ_JBHDVM010000001.1, from coordinate 186,239 downwards.
TTATTGTGCTGCTGACGCTGTTGGCCAGCATCCATTTTAAATGTGAACAGGGTCTGAAAACCCGCATCCGCCTGCTGCGCGTCGTTACCTGGGTCGGACGCTGGTCTATGCTGGACCTGTTTGTTATCTCTTTAACCATGTCGCTGGTGAATCGTGACCAGCTTCTGGCTTTTACTATGGGACCGGCGGCCTTCTATTTTGGCGCAGCGGTCATTCTTACTATCCTTGCCGTCGAGTGGCTGGATAGCCGTTTACTTTGGGATGCACATGCAACAGGAAACGCCGACTACACCGACTAGCGCACGCATTAAAAACCGCCGCAGGATCTCGCCATTCTGGCTGCTGCCGTTTATCGCGCTGTTGATTGCGGGCTGGCTCGTCTGGACAAATTACCAGGAGCGCGGCACTACCATCACCATTGATTTCGCTACCGCGGACGGCATAGTGCCGGGCCGAACGCCGGTGCGCTATCAGGGCGTCGAAGTCGGTCAGGTGCAGGGCATCAGCATGACCGATGATTTGCGCACCATTAAAATCAAGGCCAGCATCAAGAGCGATATGAAGGATGCGCTGCGTGATAAAACGCAGTTTTGGCTGGTAACGCCGAAAGCCTCGCTGGCGGGGGTTTCGGGTCTGGACGCGCTGGTAGGCGGTAACTATATCGGCATGATGCCGGGCAAAGGCAAGCCGCAGGACCACTTTGTGGCTTCTGATACCCAACCAAAATATCGCGTTAACACGGGCGAGATGCTGATCCATCTGCACGCCGCCGATTTAAGCTCGCTGAACACCGGCTCGCTGGTCTATTTCCGCAAAATTCCAGTAGGCCGCGTATACGACTACAGTATTAATCCCGGCAATCAGGGCGTTACCGTAGATGTGCTGATCGAGCGTCGCTTTACCAATCTGGTGAAGAAAGAGAGCCGTTTCTGGAACGTTTCCGGCGTAAAAGCTGACGTGGGCCTGAGCGGCGCGAAAGTGCAGCTGGAGAGCCTGGCGGCACTGGTAAACGGCGCAATTGCTTTCGATTCGCCAGACGATTCCGCGCAGGCGAAAAGCGACGATAACTACCAGCTTTACCCGGATCTGGCGCACAGCCACCGCGGCGTCATTATTACCCTGGATCTGCCTGGCGGCAAAAACCTCAAGGCTGGCAGCACGCCGTTGCTGTATCAGGGGCTGGAAGTCGGTACGCTGACGGCGCTTAATTTACAGCCCGACGGTAAGGTCAAGGGTGAACTGACTATCGATCCTTCCGTAACGGGCCTGATGCGTACCGGCACGCGTATTGAGATGCGCAGCCCTAAAATTTCTCTGGCCGATACCAGCCTCAGCAGCCTTTTAACCGGCAATACGCTGGAGCTGGTGCCCGGCGAAGGTGAACCACAGGATCGCTTTACCGTGCTGCAAAGCAACGAGTCGCTGTTACAGCGTCCCAACGCGCTGGAGCTGAAACTGACCGCGCCGGAAAGCTACGGCATCGACGCGGGCCAGCCGATTATGCTGCACGGCATGCAAATTGGTCAGGTTGTTAGCCGCAAGCTTAACGAACAGGGCGTTAATTTTGTTATCGCTATTACGCCTGACTACCGCGACCTGGTGCACGGTGACAGTAAATTTATTATTAACAGCCGGCTGGATGTGAAGCTGGGACTGGACGGCATGGAGGTGCTGGGCGCCAGCGCGCGCGAGTGGGTCGATGGCGGCATTCGGCTTCAGCCCGGCAGTAAAGGTGCGCCGAAAGAGAGCTATCCGCTCTATGCCAATGCAGAAAAAGCGGCAGAAGGCATTACCACCAATCAGTTACCGACCACGCTAACACTGACTGCCAACAGCCTGCCGGATATTCAGGCCGGTTCGGTAGTGCTTTACCGCAAGTTTCAGGTGGGCGAGATTGTGGATGTTACGCCAAGAGCTAATGAATTCGATGTGCGCGTGCATATCAAACCGGAGTACCGCAAGCTGCTGACGCCGAATAGCGTCTTCTGGTCGGAAGGCGGCGCGCGCGTGCAGCTTAACGGCAGCGGCCTGACCGTGCAGGCTTCGCCACTGAACCGCGCGTTAAAAGGCGCCATCAGTTTCGATAACCTTACCGGCGCGGGCGCGGGCCTGACCAGCAAAGACAAACGCACGCTGTTTGATTCCGAAACGGCAGCCAGAGCGGTAGGTAGCCAGATTATGCTGCGCACTTATGACGCCAGCAAGCTCTCTTCCGGCATGCCGATTCGTTATCTTGGCATCACCATTGGCCAGGTAGAATCACTGGCCTTAAATAACGACAGGAATGTGGTGGTCGCCAAAGCCGTGCTTTATCCAGAATACGTGCAGGATTTTGCGCGTCTGGGCAGCCGTTTCTCTGTGGTTTCGCCAGAAATTTCCGCAGCGGGCGTCAATCATCTGGATACGATTTTGCAGCCTTATATCAATGTCGATCCGGGCAAAGGCCGCGCGCAGCGTACTTTTGAGCTTCAGGAGTCAACGATTACCGACGCGCGCTATCTGGATGGCCTGAACGTGGTGCTGGATGCGCCAGAAGGCGGCTCGCTTTCGGTTGGTACGCCGGTGCTGTTCCGCGGCATAGAAGTAGGTACGGTAACAGGCACTTCGCTGGGCGCGATGGCGGATCGCGTGCAGATTACGCTGCGCATCAGCAAGAAATATCAGCATCTGGTGCGCAACAACTCGGTGTTCTGGCTGGCCTCGGGCTATAACTTTAAGTTTGGCCTGATTGGCGGCGTAGTAAAAACCGGCACCTTCCAGCAGTTTATTCAGGGCGGCATCCAGTTCGCCACGCCGCCGACGGTGCCGCTTGCGCCACAGGCTACCAGCGGCAAGCACTATCTGCTGGAGGATGAAGAGCCGAAGGACTGGCGCAAATGGGGCACGGCGCTGCCAGCCCAATAACCTGGACGGGCAGCCTGGCTGCCCGTTTTTTTTGCCACGGCGGAATGTGATAAACTCGCCCCACTTTTTTGCCAGCGGAATTTTTCAGTGTCTTCTTCACGCGTGTACTTCCCCGATCTTTTCTTAAACCAGATGCGCGAGCTGCTGCCCGACAGCGCAGAGTTTGAGCAGTTTATCGCCATCAGCCAGCAGCCGCTGCGCCGCAGCCTGCGCGTCAATACATTGAAAATCAGCGTTGCGGATTTTCTGGCGCTGGTTGAGCCTTATCAATGGGCGCTGACGCCGATTCCCTGGTGCAAAGAGGGCTTCTGGATTAGCCGCGACGATGCCGATTCGCTGCCCTTGGGCAGTACGGCAGAACATCTTGCGGGATTGTTTTATATTCAGGAGGCCAGCTCAATGCTGCCGGTAACGGCGCTGTTTGCCGGTTCTCCTGCGCCGGAACGGGTGATGGATGTGGCCGCCGCGCCCGGATCCAAAACCACGCAGCTCGCGGCAGGTATGCATAACCGGGGCGTGCTGCTCGCTAACGAATATTCCGCCAGCCGCGTTAAGGTACTGCACGCCAATATCAGCCGCTGCGGCGTCAGCAATACGGCTATTACCCACTTCGACGGTCGCGTTTTTGGCCCGGCGCTGCCGGAAACTTTCGACGCTATTTTGCTGGATGCGCCCTGCTCCGGCGAAGGCGTTATTCGTAAAGATGCCGATGCGCTGCGCAACTGGTCGCCAGAAAGCACGGCAGCGATTGCCGCCACCCAGCAAGATTTAATTGAAAGCGCCTTTCATGCCCTGAAACCAGGCGGCACGCTGGTCTATTCCACCTGTACCCTGAACCGCAGCGAAAACCAACAGGTCATCGCCTGGCTACTGGCGCGCTATCCGGATGCCGTTGCTGTCGAACCTTTGGACAAGCTCTTTCCGGGCGCAGAGCGCGTCAGCACACCGGAAGGCTTCCTGCATGTTTTCCCGCATCTTTTCGACAGCGAAGGTTTTTTTGTTGCGCGCCTGCGCAAAACGGCGAGCGTGCCGCCCTTGCCCGTACCGGGTTACAAAGTGGGCAAGCTGCCTTTTTCACCGGTTAAACGCAAAGAAGAGCAGGAAATTACGGCAGCCGCCGTCAAAGCCGGGCTGGCATGGGATAGCGACAGTCACTCGCTGTGGCAGCGTGATAAAGAGCTATGGCTATTTCCACGGGCGGCAGAAGCTCTGCTGGGCAAAGTGCGTTTTTCGCGGATCGGCCTGAAGCTGGCGGAAACCTTCGCCAAAGGCTGGCGCTGGCAGCATGAAGCTGTAATCGCGCTGGCGCAGCCGCAGGCAGGCAACGGGTTTGAGCTGACAATGGCAGAGGCTGAAGAGTGGTATCGCGGACGGGATATTTACCCTGAACGCCCGCTGCCGGCCGACGAGATTATTGTCACCTGCCAGCAGCAGCCGATCGGCCTGGCGAAAAAAGTAACCAGCCGGATAAAAAACAGTTATCCGCGAGAGCTGGTGCGCGACGGCAAGCTCTTTTCCTGAACCTTATTGCACCTGTACCAGCGTAAGCCGGTTGCCGAAGACGGCGCCGGTATCGATAAAATGCAGGTTCGCCGCGCTTAGCGGTGCGTTTAGCGGAGTATGGCCAAAGTAGAAAGCGTCTGCTCCGCGTATTCCCTCACTTCGCCCTTGTTGCACCTGTTCAATACGGCTACGGCTCCAGACTACCTTAAAGGGATCGACTTCCGCTTCCCAGGCATAACGCTCTGCCGGATAGTCAGCATGTGCCACCACCACCAGCCGGTTTTCCAGCTGGAGATGAATGATTAGAGGCATCAGGCGGCAACGGCTGAGGGCGTGCTTCGCCTCGATCATTTTCATCCCTTCCAGCCGATAGAACCAGTCGCCGCCGTTACCGATCCACTGCTGATGTTCACCTTTGGTCAGCGCATTTATCGCCATCTCTTCATGATTGCCGCGTACGCTGCGAAACCAGGGCTGGCCGAGCAAGGCCACGCATCCCGGACTGTCCGGGCCACGATCGATTAGATCGCCTACCGCTATCAGTAAATCTTTTTCGGCGTCGAAATGTTGCGCGGCCAGGGCTTCCTGTAGCATGGCAAGACAGCCATGCAGATCCCCGACGATATAGATATGTCGCCATGCCTCTCCGTTAAGGTATTGATACGCCATAGTTGCATCCTGAGGCAAATTTGCTGAGGTGTTAAGGTAATGTTCAGATATCAGACACTAAAGTATAGTCTGTTAACTTAAAGGGCAGAACATGGACAGGATGAAGGGATGCGCGCTGGCGCTGGTGGCGATCGGCGGCGCCCTGCTGCTGGAGATGGTTTTCAGGGCGCTGCGTCTGCTATTTATCGGCTAGCTGTCTTTTAGCGCCCGGGGATTTTTGCGCAGAGAGGCGGCCCAGTTAAACTCTTTTACCTCACTCTCTTTCGCGGCGGCAGGCTTACGGGGTTTTCTTACTACTGCGGCTTTGCTGCTCTCTTTAGCGGCCCGATCTTTCATTACCAGCCGCTTGGCCTCTTTGAGGATCTCCTTCTCCTCTTTTTGCGAAAGCACGTGCCCTTTTTTCAGCGTCAGGGCTTTTACCTTAGCGGCAATCAGCTCTTTTTCGCTGGCGCTAAACTGATCGATTGAAATCTCTTTGCTGTTTTTCATCAGGCTTCTCCGGCCGGAACGCCAGACGCGCAGATCGCGTGGCGTGGAGAAGGCAGCGTAGAGCTTTCCTTCCTGATACACAAGTCTGAGATTACGCTTGCCCCTGTTAAGCGACGCCAGATTATTAGCTGTTTTATCCATCCACAGACTTTTTGCTTTCTTTGCCGCTATACCATTGCCAAAAATTATAAATATCCCGCCATATAGCCCAAACGCCCCGAATAATAAGTATCCAGGCAATTAGTGAAACCGGATCGTAAATAAGATTGTGAGCGGGCAAGCAGATGCGGGGAAAAAGATAAGTGAACGCTGACAGAGTACCGCAGTAAGAAAGCCAAAATTTCCAGTTAATGTTCATCGCAATATCCTTTGCAAACCTTGTCGGAATGCCAAAGATAATAGCATCTGAGGATTGGATCAATAATATCAGGCCCGAAACGGGCCTGAGTAACTTTTACTTTTTCGGATCCTGATAAGGATCTTTTTTATCATCCTGACTGCCGTCGCGAGTACGCGGCACTTCGCCATGCTCGGCAGGGGCATCCGTCGCCGGGTGATCGTCTTCTTCGTAAGCATTCCCGGCGGAAGGCGCGGCTTCCGGCAGCCCTTTATGGACGTCGCCTTCATCTTTGCGTTTTTTGTTCAGGTTCTCGTCAGACATAACTGCCTCCTTTAGCTTCCAGTCCACTAAGTGTAGTAGAGGATTAAGCTGTTACCGCGCAACGCCCGCTTTTGTCAGTAAAAACCCTTTCAGGCTGACTTTTTACTGGCATGGCTGGCAATAAGCGGGCGCCAGGCTACGCTTAAACCTCTGAGTCATTTCAACCCACGGAAAATACTATGAAAAATTGCACTAAAGGTCTTATTGCTCTGCTGGCCGTTGTATCACTGGCTGGCTGTATGCACCGCAGCAGCGCGGTAGGAAATGATGGACGTCCGCACGCTCCAAGCGCGCAGTCTGTTCCCGGCGGTACGCTGGGCGCTGGCCCGGTAGGTCAACCACAATCCTGAGATGATGCAGCCCGTGGATAGCATTACGGGCAGTAAAGGAAGGGAATTTTTGCGTCTCTGCTGGCCATTGCCAGCCTGGCATGACTTTATTTTTTCTGAGCGCTGGCCTTGTAGCCAGCGCTTTTCTTACTGTCAGAACAGGTTTTATTGAACTAGTTAAATACGCAACGGCGACCTGATGGCGTGCCGACGACGCGGGCCATACGCTGGCACACTACTTCAATCTGGCTGCCCTTTTTCAGCGTTAAAGCGGTATTTTTTTCTGAATCCAGCATCTGCATGCTGGCAGGCATAAACTGGTTCGCCGTTTTCAGCCTGATAATAATTGAATCTGAAAAGTCTTTATCGATAGACTGCACCGTACCCGTGACCGCAATCAGCTTGCCTTTCATTCCTTCATCCGTCGCCACTTCGTTTTCTTCGTAATCTTTAAAGAGCTTAGCGGCTGAAACGCGATAAACTTCTTTCTGCGGTGGCGCATTTTCTGCTGCGTCAGCGCTTTGTCCGGCCTGGGCCGTTGTTTTATTTCCTTCGCCAGGCCCGGTGATTGCCCGAATAACCACCAGCGCCACAAAGATAAAGAAGATCCACTTGATAACTTTTTTCATGAATTTGTCCTTTTTAAAAATAAGCAAAGCCGACCCTGCGCACCGCTTTGCAGCGGAAAACAGGTAGCTCTTTAAAAACCAAGGGTTTTATCGGCAGGCGTGAAGGAAAATTTAGGTTTAATTGCAAAATAAACGGTGAATCTGCGCATTTGAAAGGAAATTACTTTACCCAGGTACAGCCCTGAGGCTGGCTATTTTTCACTCAAATTAGTTCTTGACTTCTGGTGAATCCAACCTATTTCGGCACTCGCTTTGTTACTAAAAGTAACTATTACGGCAGGAAAACAGCGATCGGGCACAGGCAACAACCTTTAAAAAAATTCAAAATCAATGAGTTGCACTTTATTTGGGTTAAGGTCAGGAAATATTGCTTTTGAAAACACCTCCGTACAGGCTAAACCCGCCTCTCTTTGCGCCGATAACCTCAGTCCGGAGCTTATCGCTCCCCCATTAGCTTTTTTCCCAGGGTTTGAGGCGTTTATGAATATTACACAACGTTTATTTTTGACATTCAGCCTGTTGGCTTTGGCTCTGTTAGCCATTGCCTTTTCATCGCTGTCTGTTATTTCTGGCTTTCAGTCTCGTTTTGAATATGTCCAGAACAATGCAATACCTAGTATCAAAGACCTGAATAAATCCATTAGCGCTTCCAGCAGCCTGGGGCTGGCCTTGTATAAACATCAGGCGCTGACTGATGATACGCAGATGCCTGCAGTCGAGCTGCAAATCAACAACATTCTGGACGAACTCGGAAAGTTGACTGATTACTATATGGCTAATGATATTTCCAACGAAGAAGACCGCGCGATGACGGAGCAGGCGCGTCAGGATATCGCCGCGCTGCGCAACGATCTGCCTGCATTTTTAGAGGCTTCCCGCGCGCATAATGATAAGTTGGCCATCGCTTTGTTGCAGGGCGAAGCCGGCATCGGCGCTTCAGGTCGTAAATTAGCCACCGACCTGAATAAGCAGATCGATTTAAATATTCAGATTGGCAACGAGCTGAAAAAGCAAAACCAGAGCATTTACAGCAAGACCATCTGGATCATGTCTGTCAGCGTGGCGCTGATTATCCTTATTTTGAGCTTCTTTGCGGTCAGAACCATCCTGGCTATCCGCAAAAGCCTGAAGAATATCGAAACGACCATGAGCGAGGTCAGCAGCACGCTGGATCTCAGCTGCCGTGCCGACGACAGTCGTCACGATGAGATTGGTAAGACCGCCGCCGCGTTTAACCAGCTTCTTGGCAAATTCGCCAGCACGCTGCTTTCTGTTAATCAGTCCGCTCTTTCGGTCAGTACCGGCTCTTCACAGATTGCCGCAGGCAACGAAGATCTTTCTTCCCGTACCGAGCAGCAGGCGGCTTCGCTGGAACAGACTGCTGCCAGTATGGCAGCACTTAGCGAGACCGTTAAGGTTAACTCGCTCAGCGCTGACGAGGCCAATGCGCTGGCGGGCAACGCCAATAAGCTTTCCAGCGAAAACGGCAAGTCGGTAAAAGATATGCTGGTGACTATGGATGATATACGCACCAGCTCCGGCAAAATCTCTGAAATCACCGGCCTGATCGAAGGCATTGCTTTCCAGACTAATATTCTGGCGCTCAATGCGGCTGTGGAAGCAGCAAGAGCGGGTGAACACGGACGCGGTTTTGCCGTGGTAGCCAGCGAAGTGCGCAATCTCGCCCAGCGTTCTTCTTCCGCAGCGAAAGAGATTAAAGAACTGATTAACCTTTCCGTACAGCAAATCGAAAACGGCGCGCTGCAGGCGGCTAACGTTGGCGATAATACTGAAAAGGTAACGGACTCTATTAATCAGGTTGCCACTATCGTGAATGAAATAGCGACTTCAGCAACCGAGCAGAGCCGCGGGATTGAGCAAGTTCACCTGGCAATTGGCCAGATGGATGAGGTCACCCAGCAGAACGCCGCGCTGGTGGAAGAAGCCTCTTCCGCTTCCAGATCGCTGCAGGATCAGGCGGAAAACCTCAGCAGGCTGGTTTCGACATTTAAACTGGCGGAAGGCGCGAGCAGTTTCAGCGACAGCAGGCCGGAAAAGTTTAAGCAGCCAGCGCTTCGTCCGGCACCGCGCGCTAAGGCAAGCGCAGATGAAAGCTGGGAAAGCTTTTAAGCGGTAAATTGTCAGCCCCTTCCTGATACGAAGGGGCTCAGACTGCTGAACCTGAAGCGATGAAGGGCCTGTGACTGGAGCAAAGCATTACGGACCATGGACGGCAGCCGTCATGGACGACGTTTTTGCGTCTTTGCGGAAGACACAGGCCCTCCTGAGCCTGCACCGACATACTTTGTCATCAACCTCGCTTTTTTATGTGCGTGTTTTGTGTGGCACCAGCCTGACATACAAACTTGTTATCAGAAAAATTCGGCCAGCGCTTTAGCCAGCGCCTCAGGCTGTTCGTCCGGAATAAAATGGCCGCTATGGCTGATGGTGATGCCAGCGACGTTATCAGCATACTGGCGTAAAGGCGTAGCCATATCAGGAATCGATCCCTGATCCGCGCTGATGGCGAGCAGTGGCAGCGTCAGTTTACCCTTCTCCGCTAATTTACGATTCTGGGCAGCCGATATCATTACCTCCCGATAAGGCGCCAGCCCAGCCCGCAGCGCGCCCTTTTGTTTTAGCAAACGCACATATTCCGCTATATCGGCATCGCTAAACACCATTGGACTCACTGCTTTGCGCCGCAGAAACCACTCCAGATAAATATCTTCCCGCCCGGTTATCAAAGCTTCAGGCAAATCCGGTAATTGATGAAACGCGAAATGCCAGGTTTTCCACGCTTTATCCGGCGTAGCAGGTAAAGCATCCGGCAAGGTAATTCCCGGAATGCCCGCATCAAGCAAGGCCAGCTTAATGATTTGCTGGCTATAGAGCATGGCATACGGCCAGGCTACCCAGGCACCGACATCGTGAGCAGCCAGAAAGTAGCGCTCTATTTGCAGAGCCTGCATCAGCGCCTGCACTTTTTCAGCCAGCGCCTGTGTATCGTAGCCGAACTGCGGTTTATCCGAATCACCCTGGCCTGGCAAATCCGGCGCGATAATAAGGTAGCGATCGGCCAGCAGCGCCATGACTTTACGCCAGGCATACCAGCTTTGTGGGAAGCCCGCTAACAGCAGCAAAACTTCGCCCTGCGGATTGCCACCGCTGACGTAGTGCAGACGAACGCCCTCGACGGTTGCATAAAAATGGTTAAAGCCAGGCAAATCCGGGATGGGTTGCGACCAGGGTTGCGCATCTATTTCGTCGAACATTTTAACCTCCATACAATTAAGGGAGTGATCGTTTCCTTATTGGGTAAAAATTTTAATCAAGTAACCTCAGCGCAGTAACGATCAGCCGATCGCTGGCAGGAATTTCTCCCGACTTGCCTGCCACTCGCATACCCTGCACCAGACAGAACAATACGCCGCTCAGCGCTTCTGCATCGTGCTGCGCGTTGATGGAGCCATCCTGCTGGCCCTGCTCAATCAGCTGCACCAATAAACGCTGATTGCGCTTCAGCGCTTCCTTTACCAGGGCGGAAAGCTCAGCATCCAGCTGCTGTAACTCAATAGCACCGCTGACTACCAGACAGCCGCGTAGCCCTTCTATGCCGCTGGCTGATTCAAGATAAAAGCAAAGCAGTTCAGCAATTTTCTCCCGGCCATCGCGGTGCGCCGCCAGCCGCTCACGTAGCGCCTGGTTACGCAGCGAGGTGTAGCGCGCGAATACCTGCAAGAAAAGGCCACGCTTATCGTGGAAAGCTTTATAAATACTCCCCGCTGTCAGCTGCATTGCCTCGCTTAACTCGCTGATGGATGCCCCGTGATAGCCTCTTTCCCGAAAGAGCGGCATGGCAAGATCCAGCGCGGTCTCCGGATCGAATTGCCGTGGGCGCCCGCGCTCGCGTAGCTGTTCTGACATCATTTTTCACCATTAAGGAAACGATCGTTTTCTTAATGGTGACACAGGCTGACTTAAAGTCAATGTTAAGTTTTTAACAAAGCGTTCAGTGCTGGCGCTAATGACACCTGTAAGCATTGAGAAGCTATTGCGGGTATGCCTTCAAACTATATTGTTCACGCGGTTCTTTACCTTTTATAAGAGCCACAGCCTGGTAAATCGGCTTTATAAAAAGAGAAGCAAGGATTTTCCAAAAAATATTCAGATACGCGCGGCAAGGAATACGTAATGTTATAAACGCCAGAGATCGCTTTTTGGACATCCTGTCTGGAAATGATTAAAAATCAAAGCATTAAAAAAAGACCAAAGACGAGTCCTGTCTTTGGTCCAGGGGAATGGCTCTGGTAAGAGCCGTGCGCTAAAAGTTGGCATTTTTTGCAGGCTATGACGCCTTGCCCTTTAAAAGGTAGTACAGACAGGGGGATTTGCCAGCGTGGGCAATCAGGGCCAGCTAAATTATGACAGCTCTGTGATCGTAACGGCAGAAACAGTGACAGGAGAGCAGAGAAAGCAAAACCCTGCTACCGCGCCAGCAGACGCGGCAGCAAAGGATCAGTCACACAGCTTTTGCGCGCGTTCAATAATGGGTGCCAGGCTCTTTTTCTTACCGGGCTGAGCGGGTTCATCGCTCTGGATAACATCTATTTGCTGGCCTTTTACCTGACCGCTCTTCAGCTGCTGCTGAGCGATATCGTTCAGGGGATACGGCATCAGCGTGCTGGGATTTATAGCATAGAGCGCGCCATTTTTGGCACAGCTCAGCATGACCTCTTCACGGTTAAAAGGCCACTTGTCTTTGCCCACTTCAAAACGACTGACGGTGATCACTTCGGAAGCCATTGCGCTGGTGCAAAAACTTAAAACGAGCATCATACCGAGAATTTTTTTCATGATGTTGCATTACCTCTTTAAAAACGCCTGCAGGCAGGCGGTAACTATTCAGGCTGGCTCAAGCGTAGCGAAAAAACTGACCAGCCCTAATACCAACGCGGCCAGCAACACCTCTGCCAGCGTAGTCAGCATAAAAATGTGTCGTGCACTTACTCCGCTGCTCTGAAAGCGCGGCACCAGCCAGTAGCGATTAAACAGCGCCAGGCAGCACATTAGCGCCACCAGCAGCGTTTTCACCAGCAAAAGCTGCGTGTAGCGGCCAAAAGTCGGCGGCCAGGCTGGCAGCAGAATGAAAGCGTTAACGAGGCCGCTAAAGATCACCAGCGCCACGGCGAGATGCCCGTAACGGGAAAAACGCATTAATGTGCGCACTGCGTCATAGCTGGCCGGGAAGCGGCTCATATCCCTCATCAGGATCGCTACCGGTATCAGGCCGCCAGCCCAGAAGGCTGCCGATAAAAGATGCACAATTTGATTAGCACGCTGTAGCCAGCCAGCGATGCCGTCCAGCATAGCGGCATGCCCCACAAAAGCCAGGCCAACAAGCTGCCCTGTACCGCTCAGCAACAGGAGTGATTGTCTTGCCCGACCGCGAAAAAGCAGCGCAACAACACCGGGTAGCGCCATGGCAAGCTGCCATTGCCAAACCTGGCCAAAACGCGTTTGCAGCACGGCCTGCCAGACCGGAGCTTTGACGATATCGTTCCAGCCATCCGCCATTAAGCCAGTCTGCGCGGCCAGCAGTAACAGCGCCGTCAGCAGTGACAGCAGCGCAGCGGCGGCAAGCATTTTATCGAGGCGCTGGACAAGCTGCGGCCTGAAGCGTGCAGGTGCCAGCAGCGCAGTAAAAGCCGCACCGCCGGTGAGAGTCATTAACGCAGCGAAGTGCAGCCAGCGACAGAGCACATAAAAACAGCCGAGAGACATTTTACTTCACGCTAAAGGTGTAAGTTCCTTTAGTTTTATGTCCATCGACCGACAGCACATGCCAGCTAACCTGATAGTTTCCGCTGGTCAGCGGTTTCGCCAGCGGCACGATCAGCTGATTATGCTGCTTAGGCGCGCGTTCCGCTTCGGCGAGCGGCACAGCCTGCTGGCTGCCGTTTGTCACTTCAACACCGCTAAAAGCGGGTTCGATATCTTCTGAAAAGGTTAAGGTTAACGCCTGCGGCGAAGCTTCCACGTTGGCGTTCGCTGCCGGATACTGGCTTTTCAGGTGGGCGTGAGCAAGTACCTGCGGTGAGAAAGCGGCGGCGCTCAGCGCCAGCGCGAAAATCATTGACCTACGCATTGAATCCATCCCGTTAGGTGCAGCTCAGGGCTGCGACAAGGCGGCAAGAATACTCCGCTAAAAATAAAGTGTCGAGTCGTTAACGGCTTTTTAACCTGCCCGCACGCTTGCGAAAAGCGCCCTTCTGCTTTATTTTTGCCGCGAATAACGGAGGGTGAAATGAATTACAATCTGGCGCAACTGCCGCAGGAAGAGAAAGATAAGGTGAACGTCGACCTGGCCGCCGCTGGCGTAGCCTTTAAGGAGCGCTACAATATGCCGGTGGTAGCAGAAATGGTAGAACGCGAGCAGCCGGAAGCGCTACGCGACTGGTTTCGCCAGCGGCTGACCCACTATCGTCAGGCTTCGCTAAGCCTTTCCCGTCTGCCGTATGAGCCTAAACAAAAATAGTTTAGCGAAATACTTGTGTTTAATGACCGCTTCGGTTGAGATAACCGCTCAAAATCTGATTTGCGAGTAAATTTATGTCCGTCTGGAGTATCGCCGCAGCGCAATCAGGGTCTCGTCCCGGAAATATAGCCGCAAACATCGAGCATCATCTCTCTTTTGTTCGTCAGGCTGCTGAGCATCAGGTTGATTTTTTGATGTTTCCTGAGCTTTCCCTCACCGGCTACGAACTTGCTCTTGCCAGCGAGCTGGCGATGCCGATGAACGACGCACGCCTTGATGTGTTTGCCGATGCGGCAGCAAAATATCGGATGAGTATTGTCACCGGGCTGCCGCTGCAGGATGGCGAATCGACTCGCCTCGCCGCCCTGACCTTTTTGCCGGACGGCACCCGTCTCGCCTACTTTAAACGCAACCTTGTTGAGGCAGAAAAACTGTTTTTCGAGGCCGGCCAAAGCGTCCCGCTGTTCGGCTATCAGCATCATTATGTCGCGATGGCGGTCTGCGCGGATATCAGCGTTGAAGAGTTCGCCCGCGATGCGGCAAGTCGTGGCGCTAACCTTTACGCCACCAGCGTGCTGCTGTCTGAAAACGGCTATGCCAAAGATTGTGAATACCTGGCACGCTGGGCGCGCGAGTTTAACATCGCCGTGCTGATGGCGAATCATGCCCTGCCCACCGGCGGTTATCAAAGCGCCGGCAAAAGCGCCATCTGGGATGAAAATGGCAGGCAGATAGCCGTAGGCGGCAGCGGCGAGCAGCTGATTATCGCCCGTCGCAAGGGCCGTGAGTGGTCAGGCGAGGCGCAGGCTTTGCGCACGGCCATCGCCCTCTGAAGAGATAAATTATGTTACGCGTAATAGATACCGAAACCTGCGGTTTACAGGGCGGCGTTGTGGAAGTCGCCTCCGTTGATGTGATCGACGGCAGGATCGTCAATCCTATGAGCGATTTGGTTAGCCCGGATCGGCCTATCAGCCGTCAGGCTATGGCCATCCATCGCATTACCGAAGCCATGGTACGCGGCAAGCCCACCATTGAAGAGGCGATTAGCCGCTATCACGGCAGCCCTTATTATGTGGCCCATAACGCCAGCTTTGACCGCAGAATGCTGCCGGAGATGCCGGGCGAATGGATCTGTACCATGACGCTGGCAAAGAGCCTGTGGCCCGGCAAAAAATACGGCAACCAGGCGCTGCGTGAATCCCTTCAGCTCGAGGTTACGCCGCCCTCGGATCTGCACGCTCACCGTGCGCTGTATGACTGCTACGTTACCGCTGCGCTGCTGATCCGCATTATGGATTTTTCCGGCTGGGATGCGCCAGAGATGGTGCGCCGCATGCAGGTGCGCGGCTCCAGCGTTACCTTTCCTTTCGGCAAATATCGCGGCAGCCGCATTGATGATGTGGTGAAGCGCGATCCGGGATACCTCAAGTGGATGCTGAAAAATATCCCGGATCTGAAACCCGACCTGAAAAGCGCAATGGAGCGGGCGCTGGCCGCAGATTAACGAACGCTGGCGGCGCTGAGCGTCTCCTGCGCCAGACCAATCAGGAAGGCGTATTCCAGCGCCACGCCTTCGTAAGACTTAAAGCGGCCCGATTTACCACCGTGGCCCGCATCCATATCGGTACAGAGCAGCAGTAAGTTGTCGTCCGTTTTCAGCTCACGCAGTTTTGCTACCCACTTGGCCGGTTCCCAATACTGCACCTGAGAATCGTGCAGGCCTGTCGTCACCAGCATATGAGGATAGGGCTGCGCGGCAACACAATCATAAGGGCTGTACTGGCGCATATAGCGGTAATACTCTTCATCCGCCGGGTTGCCCCACTCGTCATATTCGCCCGTGGTCAGCGGGATGGATTCATCCAGCATAGTAGTAACCACATCCACAAACGGCACCTGCGCCACTACGCCATGAAAGCGCGTCGGCACCATATTGATTACCGCGCCCATCAGCAGACCGCCCGCGCTGCCGCCCATCGCATAGAGCTTTTCAGGATCGCCGTAGCCTTTATCCACCAGCGCGTTAGTGACGTCGATAAAGTCGTGAAAGGTGTTAAGTTTCTTCAGCAGCTTGCCATCTTCATACCACTGCTGCCCCAGTTCGCCGCCGCCGCGAATATGCGCCAGCGCAAACACAAAACCGCGATCCAGCAGGCTCAGGCGGCTGGAGCTGAAATCCGCATCCATGCAGCTGCCATAGGAGCCATAGCCGTAGACCAGCAGCGGGTTTTTACCGGGCCGAAAATGCTCGCGGTGATAGACCAGCGAAACCGGCACTTCTACGCCATCGCGCACTTTTATCCAGTGGTGTTCGCTGCGATAGTCGCCCGCCTCGAAGCCTTTGACCTCCGCCTGTTTCAGGATTTTACGCTCGCCGCTGTCCATATCCAGCTCAAACAGCGTATCCGGCGTGGTCATTGAAGAGTAGCCATAGCGCAATTTACTGGTGTCGGCACAGGGGTTGACGGAAAGCCAGGTCACGTAGGCGGGATCGTCAAAAGCGATGCCGTAGTCTTCTCCGCTTTGCCAGTTGATCTGCCGCAGGCTGGTCAGGCCGCGCTGACGCTCTTCAACCACCAGCCAGTCGCGGAACAAAGCAAAGTCCTCCAGCATCACGTGATCGCGCGGCGCAATCATCGTCTCCCATTTTTCTTCTTTTACGTGATCGGTACGGTAAAGCCCGAAGTTTTTCCCCTGCCGGTTGGAGCGCACGTAAAAATGGTGGTTGTAATGATCGAGGCTGTATTCGTGATCTTTGCGGCGCGGACAAAAGATTTGCGGCTGCGCGTCAGCGAATTCCGCATCCAGCAGCTGAATTTCGCTGGTGGTGGTGCTGTTGAGCACGATAAGAATAAAGTGTTCGGACATGGTTTTATGCAGGCTGACGTAAAAGGTTTCGTCCTGCTCCTCATAAACCAGCTCATCATCCTGCTGCGAGGTGCCCAGCCGATGCCGCCAGACCTGCCACGGCAGCAGCGTCTGTTTGTCTTTGAGCACATAGTAAAAGGTGCGGCTGTCGCTGGCCCAGACAAAACTGGAAGAGACATTGTCCAGCACTTCCGGATACCAGTTGCCGGTCGTTAAATTACGGAAGCGGATGCCGTACTGGCGGCGGGAAAGGAAATCCTCTGCCAGCGCCATAACCTCGTTATTGGGGCTGATGCCCAGCCCACCCAGCGTATAAAATTCGCTATGGGCAGCGCGCTGGTTGCCGTCAACCAACACTTCCCACTCTTCCGGCGTCGCCGTCTCTTCTGGCTGGCGGGTGTAAACAGCGTATTCGTTGCCTTCGTCGTAGCGCCGCTGATAACGATAGCCATTTTTAACATAGGGTACTGAACTGTCGCGCTGCGGCACGCGATCAACCATCTCTTTCAGCAGCTTTTCCTGCAGCGCCTGCTGCGTTTGCATCACTGCCTGTCCGTAATCATTTTCCGCATGCAGATAGTCCAGGACGGCCGTATCTTCACGTTTGTCGTCACGCAGCCAGTAATAATTGTCTGTGCGCGTCTCACCATGAGCGCTCATCTCATAAGGAATTTTTTTGGCGACCGGTGGTTTTATCATTCTACTGCCCCGCTGAATCAGTTACACAGGATAAGGGTGGCAGCTACGGCGGTGATTGCCAAGCGAGGCGCGACGATAAGAGTTAAAAATCAAGGTTAAAAAGGTTTTCCGGGCCGGTAAAAGGCCCGGCAAGGGTCAGGCACCTAATTTTTGCTTCTCTTCGCGGATATCCTTTGCCATGCTGTCGCGCACGTCCTGCGGAATTTTCAGCTCGTCACCCAGCGCCTGTAGATAGCTGCGCTCCATAAAATGATCGACATCTATCACCAGGTTGCTGAGGAAATAGACTTCCAGCGCCTCTTCTTCATTTTTAACATCCTGCGCCAGCATTTTCGGATCAAGCGGCATATCAATAGCGCGCTGGATCAGCTGTTCGCCCTCTTTGCCCAGGCCTGACTGGTGGATGTGTTCATCGATTGCCTGCCGCTCCTGGCTGTCGATATGCCCATCGCTTTTGGCGGCAAAGACCAGCGCCTGCACCAGACGTTCGGCACGACGATCGACCGCGGTGGACTGTTGGCCAAATTGCGGCTCTTCACGATGCGTCTCGCTGATTCTCTGTTTGTATTTATTCCAGAGCAATGCGCCTGCCGCCGCGCTGCCGCCAATAATTAAGGCATTCTTGCCATATTTACTCAGCAGATTACGCGAGGATTTACTGGCAACCAGCAGTCCAGCCAGGCCACCCAGCGCACCCGGTGCCAGCATTTTGCTTAAGCCTTCGCCGCCGCCCTTGCCGTTTCCCAGTACGTTTTGAATTTGTTGCAACCAGTTATTCATACAGGCTCCTTTGTGTAAAAAGCCAGCATAGAACGGTTAACGTCAGGAAGCGTCAACTCAGGCAAAGCCTGGAAAACCTTTAGTCGACAGCCGCGGCTGGCGAAATAATAAGAGCCGCTATACTTGTAAACGGGCGGGAGTCAAAAGGTCGGACCCTTGTTCCTCCCACTGGTACAGCTGATAAAGGGGAAAAAGATGCGTTTTCAACATAATCCATTGTTTATTAACACGGTGTTACTGGGCGGCACGACCGAAGAAAAAATTATCGCCGCCGCGCAGGCTGGATTTACTCAACTGGAACTGTGGCGGCAGGATGTGGATGCAGCTAAAGGCACGGCACAAGATGTGGCCGCGCTGCTACAAAAACAGCAGCTGGGCCTGACGGATTATCAGGTGCTGCTGGATTTCGACGGCGCGCCAGAAGAGCAGCGTGAAGCTAAGCGGCAGGACGCCATTAAAATGATGGAAGCAGCCGTAGCCCTGGGCGCGAAGACGCTACTGACGCCAGCCTCAACGCAAAAAGAGTGTATTGCCGACAGAGAAGAGGAAGATATTCGCTGGCTGGCGCAGGAGGCGGGAAAACGCGGGCTACGCGTTGCCTTTGAGGCGATGGCGTGGAGCACCCACATCAATACTACCGACGCGGCCTGGCGGCTGGTGCAGCGCATTAATGAACCAAACCTTGGGCTGGTGGTGGATGCGTTTCATATTTTTGCGCGTAATCGCACAATAGCCGACTTAAACGGCATCCCGATGGAGAAGATTTTCCTGGTGCAGCTTTCCGATTTGGCTACGCTGCCCTCTGGCAGCGAGCTGATGGAAACGGCCCGTCATCACCGGCTGCTGCCGGGCCAGGGCAATTTCCCGCTTTATACGCTGCTGGATTACCTGCAGGCGGAAGGCTATAGCGGGCCGATAGGGCTGGAAGTATTTAACGATGAGATCAAGCAGCAACAGCCAGCCGACGCGGCTAAAGAGGCAATGCATGCGCTGAAGCGCTGCTGCGCACAGGCTTCTGTGGCTTACGGTTAAGATGAGCGTGCCGGACAAGGGTAAAGAAAAGCTGGCTGTTGAAAACGCCAGCGCTTCTGCCTGAGTTTTATCTATAAAAAAGCCTGTCTACAGACAGGCTGAGATTGATGACAAACCCCTGGTCGCGTTTAAATCAGTGACAGAGCAACAGAGGCAGATCGGAACACGGACACGCCGTTAATCCGTCCGTGGAGGCTCGGTTGGCGCGTCCATGCGCCAAACGGTCCGCTTATCCGCTCAGCCTCTGCCGCCATAAAGCTGCGGAGTTGCTGTAAAAAAACAGATGTTCACCTGAGCTTTTTTAGCTTTGTCAGCAGTCTGAGCCTGTCTAAAGACAGGCTGAGATTGATGACAAAGTTTGCCGTGCTGGCTCAGGAGGACCCATGTCTTCCGCAAAGACGCAAAAAGCACCATCCGTGGTAGCTCAGTACGGGCCGTCCATGGCCCGTAATGCTTTGCTCCAGCCACAGGCCCTCCATCGCTTCTGGTTTGGTAATAGCCTGAAGCCTGTCTACAGACAGGCTTCCCACAAGCATTTATTTTGGCACGCCAGCCAAACCTCAGGCGGCTTTAATACGGCTCGCCTTCGGCTTTTTCTCTTCGGCATCCGCCTCGTCGGTCTCGACCGCCGAAACTACCGGGCGTGCCTGCTCTGCTTCCGGCATTTTGCTGGTACGCAGGATTTGCTGCACGGCATCTTTGTTTTCTGACAGGAACATACCCAGCGCCTCACGCTGGTTTTCGTCCATATCCAGCGGCGCCGCGCTCAGCCAGTCGCAGAACACTTCAGCCATATCCAGCATTTTGTCATAAGCGTCGGCTTCTTTCTTACTGGCGAAAGTCATTTTTTCCTCACCTTTTCTGACGACAACATATTTGATTTCAACAGCCATAGTGCCCACCTCGTTTAACTGTATTTTTATACAGTATATCAGGCCGGGAATTTTTCTCAAGTCCGGAAATCAGATGAAGACGCAAACGTTTTCGTTTATACTGCGCCCGCGTTTTTTTCCCTCAATCAGGTAAAGATTTATGACAACTCTTGGTACTGCGCTGCGTCCGTCCGCAACTCGTGTAATGCTGCTGGGCTCGGGCGAGCTGGGCAAAGAAGTGGCGCTGGAATGTCAGCGTCTGGGCGTTGAAGTTATCGCAGTAGATCGCTATGCCGATGCGCCTGCGATGCATGTCGCCCATCGCAGCCATGTTATCAATATGCTGGATGGCGAGGCGCTGAAGGCGCTGGTAGCGCAGGAACGCCCGGACTATATCGTGCCGGAGATTGAAGCCATCGCCACTGATATGCTGGTTGAGCTGGAAAAACAGGGACAGCACGTAGTGCCGACGGCCCGCGCTGCCCGTCTGACCATGAATCGTGAAGGCATTCGCCGTCTGGCAGCCGAAGACCTGGCGCTGCCAACTTCCTCTTATCGCTTTGCCGATAACGTGACGGATTTTAATCAGGCCGCGCAGGAGATTGGCTTTCCCTGTATCGTTAAGCCCGTTATGAGCTCTTCCGGCAAGGGTCAGAGCTTTATTCGCGAAGAGGCCGAACTGGCGGCGGCCTGGGAATATGCGCAACAAGGCGGCCGCGCTGGCGCAGGACGAGTTATTGTCGAAGGCGTAGTGAAATTCGATTTTGAAATTACCTTACTGACAGTTAGCGCTGTAGACGGCATTCACTTCTGCGCGCCGATCGGCCACCGCCAGGAAGATGGCGACTACCGGGAGTCCTGGCAACCGCAGCAGATGAGCGAGCTGGCTCTGAAACGCGCGCAGCAGATTGCAGAGAAAGTCGTCGTCGCGCTGGGTGGGCATGGCCTGTTTGGCGTCGAGCTGTTTGTCTGCGGCGATGAGGTTGTGTTCAGTGAGGTCTCCCCTCGCCCGCATGATACCGGCATGGTAACGCTGATTTCACAAGATTTGTCAGAGTTCGCCCTGCACGTTCGCGCTTTCCTTGGCCTGCCTGTTGGCGCGGTTCGGCAATATGGTCCGGCAGCTTCTGCCGTTATCCTGCCGGAGCTGGATAGCGACAATGTTCAGTTTGCTGATTTGCAGGCGGCGCTGGGCGCTGGTTTGCAGCTGCGTCTTTTCGGCAAGCCGGAAGTTCGCGGCAAGCGGCGTATGGGCGTGGCGCTGGCTACTGGCGAGACTACCGATGAGGCCGTTCAACGTGCCGTGAACAGCGCCGCTGGCGTTAAAGTTAGCGGCTAATAACGAAGCGCGCCGCCATAAAAAAGGATAGCCACGGCTATCCTTTTAAGTTGATGACAAAGTATGCCGGTGCCGGCTCAGGAGGGCCTGTGTCTTCCGCAAAGACGCAAAAAGCGCTGTCCATAGCAGCTCAGTACGGGCCGTCCATGGCCCGTAATGCTTTGCTCCAGCCACAGGCCCTCCATCGCTTCAGGTTCAGCAGTCTGAAAGGATAGCCACGGCTATCCTTTTTTCTTTGTAATCAAGCTATTTTAGCGCGCGCCTGCCACCGCTTCTTTCGCCAGTTGGGTAATGCGACCATAATCGCCCGCTTCCAGCGCATCCGCCGGTACCAGCCAGGAGCCGCCAATACAGAGCACGCTTTTTAGCGCCAGATAGTCACGATAGTTGGCTGGCGAGATGCCGCCGGTCGGACAGAAGCGCACCTGGGGGAATGGGCCGCCGATAGCCTGGAGCGCCTTGACGCCACCGTTAGCCTCTGCCGGGAAAAACTTAAACTCGCGCAGGCCGTGATCCATGCCTGCCATCAGCTCGGATACGGTGCTGATGCCGGGGATCAATGGGATTGGCCCTGCAACGGCGGCCTGGAGCAGCGGCTCGGTAATGCCCGGGCTGATAACAAATTTTGCGCCAGCGTCGGTCACTTCCTGCAGCTGCCGCACGTTCAGCACGGTACCCGCGCCTACGATGGCTTCTGGTACTTCCTCGATCATCGCCCTGATCGCCTCCATTGCGCAGGCAGTGCGCAGCGTGACTTCCAGCACTTTTACGCCGCCCGCCACCAGCGCTTTCGCCATTGGCACCGCGTGTTCCAGCTTGTTGACTACGATTACCGGCACGACCGGGCCGGTAGTAAGAATTTGTTCTGCGCTTGTTTCCCAGTTACTCATCGTCCTGCTTCTCCTGTCTGGCCAGCCTCTCTTCCCTTAAGAGTAAGGCGGGCAAAAGCGACGCGCGCCGCGTCCGGAAGGTGACTACCATACAGGATTGTTGGCGCCTTAGTCTATGCGTTGAAATATTTTTTGAAACTGCGGTTCATTTTACAGGGCCTGTTGCACAGGCGAAAAAAAACCCGCCGAAGCGGGTGAGGGTTTATTCGAATTCGTTCCAGGAACGCCCATCGCGGGTAATCATGGCTACGGAGGCTACAGGCCCCCAGGTGCCGGCCTGATAAGGCTTAGGCGCTTCGTTATCCGCCGCCCAGGCTTCCATAATGGAGTCAACCCATTTCCAGGCCTCTTCTACTTCGTCGCGGCGGACGAACAGCGCCTGAATGCCGCGCATTGTCTCCAGCAGCAGACGCTCATAGGCATCGGCCAGGTGCGACTGGTTGAAGGTTTCCGAGAAGCTCAGATCCAGCTTGGTGGTTTGCAGATTGTGCTTGTGATCCAGCCCTGGCACTTTGTTCAGGATCTGGATATCAACCCCTTCGTCTGGCTGCAGGCGGATAGTCAGCTTGTTCTGCGGCAGCTCCTGCCAGGAATCTTTAAACAGGTTCAGCGCCGGGTTTTTAAAGTAAACCACGACCTCGGAGCATTTAGTCGGTAAACGCTTACCGGTGCGCAGGTAAAACGGCACGCCAGCCCAGCGCCAGTCATCAATATCCACGCGGATAGAGACAAAGGTTTCGGTGTTGCTGGATTTGTTGGCGTCTTCCTCTTCCAGGTAGCCCGGCACCTTTTTGCCCTGCACAAAGCCTGATGTGTACTGGCCGCGCACGGTTTTATCACGCACGTTGGTATGATCGATACGGCGCAGCGAGCGCAGCACTTTAACTTTTTCATCACGGATACGGTCGGCGGTCAGATCGGCTGGCGGCGACATCGCAATCATGGTCAACACCTGCAGCAGGTGATTTTGGATCATATCGCGCATCTGGCCCGCTTTATCGAAGTAGCCCCAGCGGCCTTCGATACCGACCTCTTCCGCCACGGTGATCTGCACGTGATCGATGGTGCGGTTATCCCAGTTAGAAGCAAACAGCGAGTTAGCGAAGCGCAGCGCCAGCAGGTTCAGTACGGTTTCTTTCCCCAGGTAATGGTCGATACGGAAAACCTGGTTTTCCTCAAAGTATTCGCCTACCTGGTCGTTAATTTCCTGCGAGGTTTCCAGCGAGGTGCCCAGCGGCTTCTCCATCACCACGCGAGCCGGCTGCGCATTCAGCTTAGCCGTGCCCAGACCTTTACAGATGGCGCCGAAAGTACCCGGCGGCATGGCGAAATAGTTGATGGTTACGCGCTTCTTCTGGTCGAGCATTTTGCCCAGTTTGGCAAAGTGCGCCGCGTCGTTGACGTCCAGATTGCAGAAGTCGAGTCGGCTGCTCAGCTTGTCCCATAGCGCCTCGTCGATGGTCTCCTTCATAAAGGTTTCCAGCGCTTCGCGAACGACTTTGGTATAGGCCGCTTTATCCCATTCCGCGCGGCCGACGCCGATAATGCGCGACTCTTCGTGGATTTGTCCGGCTTTTTCCAGCTGATACAGGGAAGGCAACAGTTTCCGGCGTGCCAGATCGCCTTTGGCACCAAAAATCACCAGATCGCATGCCTGGGCCGTTTGTGTAACCGCCATTCTATTCTCCTCGTTGCAGGATAAGCCCGGCCCGCGGATCCTATCGCGACCGGGCTTTTCTGATTTTCTTTCAATACAATGTACTGCTTTTGCCGGGTCTGCGTAAACCAGGCCGCGCCCCGCCAGCACAGAGTAGCCACTTTGCGCCGACTCTGCTGCCCACTACGCGGACAGTTTGTGCTTATTCTTTCCGCTTTTTTACCGCTATCGTCCGATGCTCATTAACGTCCGGCAAGGGCTTAAATGTTAAAAACAGCCGCCAACGGTCGTGAAACTGCGCCCTAAAGCATAGCAGAGCGTGATTTTTATCCCTGAGGTCGGCTATCGGTTTCCCCTTTGAGTGAAATCGACAAAATATATAAGCAAAAAAGCGGCCTGCGGCCTTTTTGACTGCTGTAGTCCGAGCGTTTGCGGCGAAGTGAATAATTTTTTTCATGGCGCTGTGCCTGCCTGTGCATAGGGTGATATTGTTATGCGGCAGGCCAGCTTGAGGGATCAATGCGGAAAGCGTCGAAGCAAATGGCCTTTCTTATATAAAATGGCCGCGTCCTTTTCAGGAATTGCTGCGGCAATACCCCTTTCAAAGTAAACGGAGTCACACATGTCCAGACGTTTAAGAAGAACCAAGATCGTTACCACCCTGGGGCCGGCTACCGATCGCGACAATAATCTCGAAAAAATTATCGCAGCCGGGGCCAACGTGGTTCGACTTAACTTCTCACACGGGACGCCGGAAGACCATATGCAGCGCGCCAGCAACGTACGCGCGATCGCGGCGAAGCTGGGCCGCCATGTGGCTATCCTGGGCGATCTTCAGGGCCCTAAAATTCGCGTATCCACCTTTAAGGAAGGCAAAGTTTTCCTTAACCAGGGCGATCGCTTTCTGCTGGACGCCAGCCTGAGCAAGGGCGAAGGCGATAAAGAGAAAGTCGGCATTGATTATAAAGGTCTGCCGGCCGACGTGGTGCCGGGCGATATCCTGCTGCTGGACGACGGCCGCGTGCAGCTCAAGGTGCTGGAAGTTCAGGGCATGAAAGTATTTACCGAGGTGACGGTAGGCGGCCCGCTATCCAACAACAAAGGCATTAACAAGCTGGGCGGTGGCCTTTCTGCCGAAGCGCTGACGGAAAAAGACAAGGCGGACATCCTTACCGCCGCGAAAATTGACGTGGATTATCTGGCCGTCTCGTTCCCGCGCTGCGGCGAAGATCTGAACTATGCCCGTCGTCTGGCTCGTGAAGCAGGCTGCGAGGCAAAAATCGTCTCTAAAGTAGAACGTGCGGAAGCTGTCGCAACCCAGGAAGCCATGGACGATATCATCCTGGCTTCCGATGTGGTGATGGTCGCCAGGGGCGATCTGGGCGTTGAGATTGGCGATCCGGAGCTGGTCGGTATTCAGAAAGCGTTAATCCGTCGCGCCCGTCAGCTGAACCGCTCGGTGATTACCGCTACGCAGATGATGGAATCGATGATCACTAACCCGATGCCGACGCGAGCCGAAGTTATGGACGTAGCGAACGCCGTGCTGGACGGCACCGATGCGGTTATGCTTTCGGCGGAGACCGCTGCGGGCCAGTATCCGGCAGAAACCGTCACCGCAATGGCGAAAGTCTGCCTGGGCGCAGAGAAGATCCCCAGCATTAACGTTTCCAAACACCGTCTGGACGTGCAGTTCGATAATATCGAAGAAGCTATCGCTATGTCCGCTATGTATGCCGCTAACCATCTGCAAGGCGTAACGGCAATCATCACCATGACGGAATCAGGCCGCACCGCGCTGATGACCTCGCGGATTACTTCTGGCCTGCCGATTTTTGCTATGTCACGCCACGAACATACGCTGAATCTCACCGCGCTTTATCGCGGCGTCACGCCGGTTTATTTCGACAGTAACAACGACGGTGTCGCCGCAGCGCACGATGCCATCAATCTGCTGCGCGATAAGGGATTCCTGATGTCGGGCGATCTGGTTATCGTAACTCAGGGCGATGTGATGAGCACCACGGGCACCACCAATACCAGCCGCGTATTACGTGTAGAATAATGCTCTCTTAACGTTATCGGGCCGCTGCGCCCGATAATTTTTCCGCGCTTGTCCCGTTTCCTTTTTTAATTACCTGTTCATCAGACCTCCATACAACGGCTGTATGCTGGCGCGATTTGCTAATCCTGTTTACTTTTGCCTGGAAGGAGCCAGAATGCCCTCGTTTGTCCCGGTGTCGCACTTAACCCGCCGCCATCTGATTTTTCCTCTTTGTTTCGTGCTGTTTGAGTTCGCATCTTATATCGCCCATGACATGATCCAGCCGGGCATGCTGCTGGTAACCAGCGAATTCAACGTCGGGCCGGAATGGGTTTCCGCCTCGCTGACCGCCTACCTGGCTGGCGGTATCGTCTTGCAGTGGCTGCTGGGGCCGCTTTCCGATAAATATGGCCGTCGGCCGGTAATGCTGGCGGGCGTGGCTTTCTTTATGCTTTCCTGTATCGCCACGCACTGGGTCGACAGCATCGGCCAGTTTATCCTGATGCGTTTTTTACAGGGCAGCAGCCTCTGCTTTATCGGCGCGGTGGGCTACGCGGCGGTACAGGAAGCCTTCGACGAGGCGCTAAGCGTTAAAATCATGGCGCTGATGGCTAATGTGGCGCTGTTGGCTCCGCTAACTGGCCCACTGGCAGGCGCGGCGTTTTTGTCGGTGAGCGACTGGCGCGCCATGTTCTGGCTGTTTGGCGCCGTCAGCGCTATAGCGCTGGTGGGACTGTGGCGTTCGATGCCGGAGACCGCTGGCGACCGCAGCGCTTCGATTTCTTTGAAGTCGCTGGGCAAAGGCTATCTGGCGCTGGTAAGGGATCGCCAGGTGATGGGTGGCTCACTGGCTATTGGCCTGGTGGGCATTCCCTGTTTAGGCTGGGTGGCGCTTTCGCCGGTGATCCTGATCCATGATGAGCATCTTTCCCGCATGACCTACGCGCTTCTCCAGTTGCCGGTTTTTGTGGCGATGATTGCCGGAAACCTGACGCTCGGCAAGCTTTCCGGCCGCGTGCCGATCGAGCAGCCGCTGAGGTTGGCCGCCTGGCCGATTCTGATTGGGCTGGCTATGGCGACGCTGGCCTGTGCGCTGAACGCGCATAGCTATTACTGGCTGACTGCGGGCCTGAGCCTGTACGGTTTTGGCACCGGGCTGGTGAATGCCGGGCTTTACCGTATGACGCTGTTTTCCAGCGGCGGCGGTAAAGGCAGCGTGG
Organism: Pantoea sp. sgz302252; assembly: GCF_042610525.1. GTDB lineage: Bacteria > Pseudomonadota > Gammaproteobacteria > Enterobacterales > Enterobacteriaceae > Erwinia. The sequence continues at coordinate 159,113 of NZ_JBHDVM010000001.1, read as the reverse complement.
CCGCTATGCTGGGGATGGTGAGTATCCTGACGTTTACGCTGGGCATTGAGCTGGTGAAAAGCGCCTATTTCAGCGGCGGCAGCTTCTGGTTTAGTCTGGTAAACCTGGTCTGCGGGCTGGTCTGGTTCTGGCTGGTGAAGTCCTTTCTGCGCGAGCGGGCCCGTCGACTGGCGGCGCAGCCCGGCTAAGAAAAAGCCCCGTCGTCTGACGGGGCCAGAGATTGATGACAAACCCCAGGTCGCGTTTAAATCAGTGACAAAGCAGCAGAGGCAGATCGAAACACGGACACGCCGTAAATACTTCCATGTAGGCTCGGTTGGCGCGTCCATGCGCCCGCCTGGCCGCTCAGCCTCTGCCGCTATTAAGCTGCGGAGTTGCTGTAAAAAACAGATGTTCACTCAAGCTTTTATAGCTTTGTCAGCAGTTTGAAGCCCCGTCGTCTGACGCGGCTAATCGCTACTTTTTGCGAAAAATATCTTTGCGGCGGTAGGGCTCAATATCGCCCTCTTTGCGGGTTTTAAGCAATTTAAGGATCCAGGTGTACTGTTCCGGATTGGGCCGCACCAGAAGTTCTACTTCCTCATTCATCCTGCGCGCCAGCGTTTGATCGTCCGCTTCCAGCAAATCATCCATCGGCTCGCGTAGATGAATATCCAGCCGGTGCGTTTTGCTGTTATAAACCGGGAACAGCGGCACTACGCGGGCGCGGCATACTTTCATCAGCCTTCCTACCGCAGGTAACGTAGCCTTATAGGTAGCGAAGAAGTCCACGAACTCACTGTGTTCCGCACCGTGATCCTGATCGGGCAGATAATAGCCCCAGTATCCCTTGCGTATCGAGCTGATAAAAGGCTTGATGCCGTCGTTTCTGGCATGCAGGCGGCCGCCAAAGCGACGGCGAATGGCGTTCCAGATATAGTCCAGCAGCGGATTACGCTGGTTATTAAACATCGCCGCCATTTTGTGGCCTTCTGAGGCCAGCACCATGGCCGGAATATCCACCGCCCAGCCGTGCGGCACCAGAAAAATAATGTTCTGGTTGTCAGCGGAGATCCGCTCGATGATCTCTTTGTTATGCCAGGTGATACGTTGACGGGCATGCGCCGGGCGCATCGCCAGTTCAGCCATCATGACCATCGACTGCGGCGCCGTAGCGAACATCTCATCGATAATTTTTTCCCGATCGGCTTCCGCTATTTCAGGCATGCAGTAAAACAGGTTAATCTGCGCGCGGCGGCGAGCGCTTTTAGCATATTTACCGGTAAAGCGGCCCAGCGCACCCAGTAACGGATCGCGCAGCCGCGCCGGGATCCAGGCCATACCGGCGCAAAGCCCGATGGCCAGCCAGCTTCCCCAGTAGCGCGGCAGCAGAAAGGATTTCTGAAAGGTGGGAATAAATTCGATATTGCTTTTCTTGTTTTCCATGCACTCGCCTCAAATTCTGAGCGGCTAATGATAGTGCTGACGAACAATTTTGCAATGCCCGCCTCATTTTCCCCCTAAGAAAAAGCCGACGGAGAGGCCGTCGGCTTGAGCAAAAGGGAAAAACGATTATTTAAAACGCAGCTGCGGCGTGACTTCGCGCACCTGGGCCAGGTAGTCGCTACGCTCTTTGCCGGCCAGCCCTTCCATCCGCGGCAGCTTGGCCGTCAGCGGGTTGACCGCCTGGTTGTTGATCCAGACTTCAAAGTGCAGATGCGGGCCGGTAGAGCGGCCAGTATTGCCGGTGAGGCCGATACGCTCGCCCCGCTTCACTTTTTCGCCAGGTTTCACCAGCAGCTTCTTCATATGCATATAGCGCGTCATATACTGACGGCCATGGCGAATGGCGACATAGTTGCCCGCGCCGCCGCTGCGTTTCGCTACTATTACCTCGCCATCGCCCACCGCCAGCACGGGCGTACCCAGCGGAATAGCGAAGTCCACACCTTTATGTGGCGCGACGCGGCCAGTAACCGGGTTCAGGCGGTGCGGATTAAAGTTGGAAGAAACCCGATACTGCTTAGCCGTTGGAAAACGCATAAAGCCGTGCGCCAGGCCCGCGCCGCTGCGATCGTAAAACTTGCCGTCCGCCGCGCGGATTGCGTAATAGTCTTTACCGCCGGTTTGCAGGCGTACGCCGACCAGATGGCTTTGCTGGCTTTTGCCTTCCATCATTTCGCGCGACATCAGCACGGAAAAACGGTCGCCGTTGCGCAGCTTACGGAAATCCATCTGCCATTGCAGCGCCTTGATCACGGCGCTGATTTCGCCGCTGCTCAGTCCGGCGCTGCGCGCGCTGGTAACAAAGCTGCCGTCAACCGTGCCGGAGAGTACGCTGTTCTGCCATTCGCCCTGCTGCACGGCTGAGGAAGCTTTAAAAGTATCGCCGGAACGATCGTAGGTGCGGGTTTCGCGACGCGAAGCTTCCCACGTCAGACGCTGTAGCTGGCCGTCATCGGTCAGCGTCCAGGAGAGCTGTTGCCCAATTTGCAGATTACGCAGATCCTTGTCCACTTTGACCAGCTGGTTGATATCTCCCATATCAATGCCATACTGATTGAGTACGCTGCTTAACGTATCTCCCGCTGACACTACGTAATCGTGCGTGCCGGTTTCGCTGGGCACATCCTGGTCTATTTCATCTTTCGGTACGTCTTCATCGGGCGAAGGCATATCCTGATCGATCGGCTCGCTGGCTTCTGGCAGCAGCGTGCGCAACTGCTCTTTATCCAGTTCAATGCTTTTCACCACGGGATTGTCATCGCCGAGGCTGGGATGATAGACGAAAGGCCGCCATACGGAGACGGCCAGCGTGACGACGGTAAGCGAACCCAGCATAACGCGGTGGGTTCGCGGCAATGTATTAAACGCCATAGCGACAGCGCGGGCAATTTGCTGCACGTATTAGTTCCTCTAAGCTCCTTTCAGGCAGCTCGCATACTGGCTGGACAGCTGTGAGAGGAATTTCACATAGCTGTCTCTTCCCGGAGTGATGTCCGTTCCCAGCGGATCCAGCGTTCCTGAACGCACTTTAGTTCCCCTGGCCACGGCATCGATCACGGCCGGCCTGAATTGTGGCTCAGCAAAGACGCAAACGGCCTTTTGCTCAACCAACTCTGTTCGAATTTGATGTAATCGCTGGGCGCCGGGCTGAATTTCAGGGTTGACGGTAAAATGCCCCGACGGGGTCAGACCGAAGTGTTTTTCAAAGTATGTGTAAGCATCGTGAAAAACGAAATAACCCTTTCCTTTTACCGGCTCAAGCTGAGCGGCTATCTGCGTATCAGCCGTGGCTAATTCTGCCTCAAAGTGCTGCAGGTTCGCGTCTAGTTTGTCTCTGCTTTGCGGCATAAGTTCCAATAATTTTGCATGGATTGCAACCGCAGATTGTTTAGCGATTTCAGGCGACATCCACAGGTGCATATTATATTCACCATGATGGTGCGCATGGGCATGTTCGTCGTGCGCTTCTGCACCCTCTTCATGCTCTTCGTCATCGTCTTTTTCACCGCGAACCAGCAGCGGCTTAACCGTGGCTAAATCGGCCAGCTCAAGATTTTTTTGCGCCGGAAGCGAGGCGACCGCTTTTGGCATAAAGGCTTCCATTTCCGGCCCTACCCAAACCACGAGATCCGCGCCCTGCAAGCGTTTGATGTCCGAAGGACGCAGAGAATAATCATGCTCCGAAGCCCCATCCGGCAGCAAAATTTCTACTGGCGTAACGCCGTCGGCAATGGCGGCGGCGATAAAGCCCAGGGGTTTGACAGAAGCGACGACAGCGGCATTGGCGGCTGGGGTAAGCGAAGCGGCAAGACCCAGCGCGGAAAGCAGGGTAATCAAGGGTTTGGTTTTATGTAACATAATGATTCAGTCCATCGTGACAGGTCGATGGATTGTGATATTATAACATTCTAAAACTTCTGCAACCTGTAATCACTATGTCTTCACTGATTAGCCTTGAGAACATTTCCGTCAGCTTTGGTCAGCGTGCCGTGCTGAGTAAGGTTACGCTGGCGCTGCAGCCCGGCAAGATATTAACGCTGCTCGGGCCAAACGGTGCGGGTAAATCTACGCTGGTGCGTGTGGTGCTGGGCCTGATCCCGCCCACACAGGGCAAAGTCGTGCGCCATGAACAGCTGCGTATCGGCTACGTGCCGCAAAAAATTCATCTGGACGCCACGCTGCCGCTGACCGTTGAGCGTTTTATGCTGCTGCGCGGCGGCGTTAAGCGCGGTGATATTCTGCCCGCCCTGAAGAGAGTGCAGGCCGCTCAACTGCTGAACGCGCCGCTGCAAAAGCTTTCCGGCGGTGAAATGCAGCGCGTTTTACTGGCGCGCGCCCTGCTCAATCAGCCGCAGCTGTTGGTGCTGGACGAGCCGACCCAAGGCGTGGACGTTAACGGCCAGGTGGCGCTGTACGATTTAATCGATCAGCTTCGGCGCGAGCTGAACTGCGGCGTGCTGATGGTTTCCCACGATCTGCATCTGGTGATGGCGAAAACCGACGAGGTGCTGTGCCTGAACCAGCATATCTGTTGTTCCGGCACGCCGGAGGCGGTTTCAAAGCATCCAGAGTTTATCTCGATGTTTGGCCCTCGCGGCGCCGAACAGCTGGCGATCTATCGCCATCACCATAACCACCGTCACGACCTTCAGGGACGTATCGTTTTACGCAGAGGACAAGTTAAGTGATTGAACTGTTGTTGCCCGGCTGGCTGGCTGGCTTTCTTCTGGCCCTGGCTGCCGGCCCGCTCGGCTCTTTCGTGGTCTGGCGCCGCATGTCCTATTTTGGCGATACGCTGGCGCACGCCTCGCTGCTTGGCGTCGCTTTTGGCCTGTTGCTGAACATCAGCCCTTTTTACGCGGTGATCGCGGTAACGCTGCTGCTGGCGCTGCTGCTGGTCTGGCTGGAGCGGCGGCCGCATCTGGCGATCGATACGCTGCTGGGCATTATGGCGCATAGCGCGCTGTCGCTGGGTCTGGTGGTGGTAAGCCTGATGTCTGGCGTGCGCGTGGATCTGATGGCCTATCTGTTCGGCGATCTGCTGGCCGTAACGCCGACCGACCTTTACACCATTGCCGCTGGTGTAATAGTGGTGCTGGCAGTGCTGGCCGCAAACTGGCGCTCGCTGCTCTCGATGACCATCAGTCCGGAGCTGGCGCAGGTGGACGGCGTCAATATTCAGCGTACGAAAATGGTGCTGATGCTGGTAACGGCGCTGACTATTGGCGTAGCGATGAAGTTTGTCGGCGCGCTGATTATTACCTCGCTGCTGATTATTCCGGCGGCGACAGCGCGACGCTTTGCCCGTTCGCCAGAGCAGATGGCCGGTTTCGCCGTGCTGGTAGGGATTCTGGCGGTGACCGCTGGCCTGACCTTCTCTGCCTTTTACGATACCCCAGCCGGGCCTTCCGTGGTGCTGGGCGCCTCGCTGATGTTTATGCTGAGTATGGTAAAAAGACCGGCAGTCTAAGACTGCTATAAAGAGAAAAACCGGTCTTTGCTGACCGGTTTCAGACTGTTGACAAACTTAAAGCGATGGAGGGCCTGTGGCGCACTACGGGCCATGGACGGCCCGTACTGAGCTATCATGGACGATGCTTTTTGCGTCTTTGCGGAAGACACAGGCCCTCCTGAGCCTACACCGGCATACTTCGTCATCAACCTCAAACCGGTCTTTGCAGACCGGTTTTTTTTGTTTGTTACGCTTCCCGGGTAATGCCGAAGTGCTTATAGGCGTGCTGCGTCGCCATTCTTCCGCGCGGCGTGCGCTGAATAAAGCCCTGCTGGATCAGATAGGGCTCCAGCACGTCTTCAATAGTTTCCCGCTCTTCGCCTATCGCCGCCGCCAGGTTATCCAGCCCAACCGGGCCGCCGGTAAATTTATCGATGATCGCCAGCAGCAGCTTGCGGTCCATGTAGTCGAAGCCTTCGGTATCCACGTTCAGCATATCCAGCGCTCTGGCGGCCACATCGCCGCTCAGGTTGCCTGCCGCGCGAACTTCTGAAAAGTCCCGCACGCGGCGCAGCAAACGGTTAGCGATACGCGGCGTACCGCGCGAACGGCGGGCGATTTCCAGTGCGCCCTCTTCGCTCAGCGGCAGCCCCAGGCAACTGGCGCTGCGGCCAACAATATGCTGCAAATCTTCAACGCGATAGAACTCCAGGCGCTGCACGATGCCGAAACGGTCGCGCAGCGGCGAGGTCAACGAGCCTGCGCGGGTTGTGGCGCCAATCAACGTAAACGGCGGCAGATCGAGCTTGATAGAGCGCGCGGCCGGGCCTTCGCCAATCATGATATCCAGCTGGTAGTCTTCCATCGCCGGATAAAGCACTTCTTCTACCACTGGCGAAAGACGATGGATCTCGTCGATAAAGAGGACGTCGTGTGGCTCAAGGTTAGTGAGCATGGCGGCCAGATCGCCCGCTTTCTCCAGTACGGGCCCGGAAGTGGTGCGCAGGTTTACGCCCAGCTCATTGGCGACAATCCCGGCCAGCGTGGTTTTGCCCAGGCCCGGCGGGCCGAATACCAGCAGATGATCCAGCGCGTCGCCGCGCATTTTGGCTGCCTGGATAAAGATTTCCATCTGCTCGCGCACTACCGGCTGGCCAACATACTCTTCCAGCAGTTTCGGGCGGATGGCGCGGTCAATCACTTCTTCTTCGCTGACGGTTCCCGGTGAAACCAGGCGATCGGCTTCAATCATGCTTTACCTCAAATAGCTGCGCGCAGGGCTTCGCGGATCAGCGTTTCACAATCTGCATCCGGGCGGCCGACTTTGCCGACCATCCGGCTGGCTTCCTGAGGTTTATACCCCAGCGACACCAGTGCGGCAACGGCTTCTTCTTCTGCGCTGTTGCTGGTGGCCTGTGCCTGAACTTCGCTGGTGAGGGCGAAAGGTGCATCGGCAGCAAAGAGATCGCCATGCATGCCTTTGAAGCGGTCTTTCATCTCGACCACCAGACGCTCGGCGGTTTTCTTGCCCACGCCCGGCAGTTTAACCAGCGAGGCGATCTCTTCACGCTCTACTGCAGTAACGAACTGCTGCGCGGACATACCGGAAAGAATAGCCAGTGCCAGCTTAGGGCCAACGCCGTTGACCTTGATTAGCTCGCGGAACAGCGCCCGCTCCTGACGGCTGTTAAAGCCAAACAGCAGCTGCGCATCTTCACGCACCACGAAATGGGTAAACAGCGTGGCTTCGTGCTCCAGCTCGGGAAGCTCGTAAAAGCAGGTCATCGGCATATGCACTTCATAGCCCACGCCGCCCACTTCCAACAGCACCAGCGGCGGCTGCTTCTCCAGAATTTTGCCTCTCAGACGACCAATCACCTTAAGCTTCCTTCAGAAATAGGTTAATGCGGGGATTTATATCATAAAAAAAGCTGGATAGATATCCAGCTTATCAGGAACGCAGGCGGCCGCGCGCCAGGTTGAGCTTGCCTTCGCCCAGCCGGTTAACGTTCTGGCTGAGGTGGCAGTGGGTAATGGCAATCGCCAGCGCATCCGCTGCATCCGCCTGTGGATTGGCGGGCAGCTTCAGCAGCGTTTTTACCATATGCTGCACCTGGCTTTTCTCCGCGCTGCCGATGCCGACCACGGTTTGCTTCACCTGGCGCGCCGCATATTCGAATACCGGCAGGTCGTGATTGACCGCCGCGACGATAGCCGAACCGCGAGCCTGCCCCAGCTTCAGCGCTGAGTCGGCGTTTTTCGCCATAAAGACCTGCTCTATGGCGAAATAGTCCGGCTGATACTGGGCGATAAGCTCGCTGACGCCAGCGTAGATAATTTTCAGGCGGCCCGGCAAATCGGTGGAATTCGTGCGGATACAGCCGCTGCCCAGGTAAGTCAGCTGGCGGCCTACCTGGCGAATAATACCGTAGCCGGTGATGCGCGAACCGGGATCTATCCCTAAGATGATCGCCATTACGCGCCTCCCGCCTGCTGCTGCGACCACGCCATTATAGCGTCGCCGCCACCTCGTCGGAGATCTCGCCGTTATGATAGACTTCCTGCACGTCGTCGCAATCTTCCAGCATATCGATCAGGCGCAGCAGTTTTGGTGCGGTATCCGCATCCATATCCGCTTTAGTAGAAGGGATCATGGTTACTTCCGCGCTATCAGGCATCAGGCCAGCCGCGATCAGCGCGTCTTTGACTTCGCCCAGGGATTCCCAGGCGGTAAAGACATCCATCGCACCGTCGTCGTAGGTCACCACATCATCCGCACCCGCTTCCAGCGCCGCGTCCATCAGCGCGTCTTCTTCCAGGCCCGGCGCGAAGGAGATCACGCCTTTACGGGTAAAGAGGTAAGCTACTGAGCCGTCTGTGCCCAGGTTGCCGCCGGTTTTGGTGAAGGCGTGGCGCACTTCAGAAACGGTACGGTTACGGTTATCGCTCAGGCACTCCACCATCACTGCCGTGCCGCCAGGGCCGTAGCCTTCATAGATGATGGTTTCCATGTTGCTGTCGTCTTCGCCGCCGACGCCGCGCGCGATAGCACGGTTCATGGTATCGCGCGTCATGTTGTTGGACAGCGCTTTATCCATTGCCGCGCGCAGACGCGGGTTGGAGCCTGCATCGCCGCCGCCCAGCTTCGCTGCCGTAACCAGCTCGCGGATAATTTTAGTGAAGATCTTACCGCGTTTGGCATCCTGAGCCGCTTTGCGGTGTTTGGTGTTCGCCCATTTACTGTGACCAGCCATGTTTTAAGTGTCTCCTCGCTCCCTCACAGGCTATCTCACTTGCGATTTTGTCCGCTGGCAGTGCCCGGAATCCTCACGTACTGAAGTACGCTGCGGTTCCTGCGCGCTGGCAGCGAACAAACTCGCTGCGCCGATAAATGCCTGAAGGTTCAACTCAATCGATACCGCCTGACCATCAGGCGATAATAAAAAAATAGTTAAATTACAAATTCTTCAATTGCCTGGCGGTTGCTCCAGGACTTAGTGAGCGCCGCCGCTTCGGCAGCGTCCATCCATTTCCAGGCCAGGTGCTCGCTTATCGTCACCGGCCGTTCTTCGGGCAGCGCCAGGCAAAACCAGTGCTCGCTGTTGTGCGTAACTTCCGGCGCATAGCGGTGGCGGAACTGCGCGAAGATTTCGAATTCTATCCGACGCTGGCAGTCCACTAATGTGAGCTGCCCGGCGTTGGCGTCAATTGCTGTCTCTTCCAGCACCTCTCGCCGCGCAGTTTCCGCCAGGCTTTCACCCTCTTCCTGGCTGCCGGTAACCGACTGCCAGAAAGCGGGATCGTCACGCCGCTGCAGCATCAGCACTCGCCCGGTATCGCGGGCAAAGATCACCACCAGAACCGATACGGGCCGCTTGAAAGCCATCTTAGTTGCTCTCAGGCTTATCCTTTTTCACCACCTCAATGCCCAGTTCCGCCAGCGAGGCCGGATTGGCGAAGCTTGGCGCTTCGGTCATCAAACAGGCCGCCGCGGTGGTTTTCGGGAAGGCGATAACATCGCGGATATTGTCGGTGCCGGTCAACAGCATAACCAGGCGATCCAGACCAAAGGCTAAACCAGCATGCGGCGGCGTGCCGAATTTCAGCGCGTCCAGCAGGAAGCCGAATTTCTCGCGCTGCTCCTGTTCAGTAATGCCCAGGATGCCGAACACGGTCTGCTGCATATCGCCGTTGTGGATACGCACCGAACCACCGCCCACTTCGTAGCCGTTGATCACCATATCATAGGCGTTGGCGATAGCGGTTTCCGGCGCCTCTTTCAGCTCCGCTGGCGTCATATCGCGCGGCGCGGTGAACGGATGGTGCATGGCGGTCAGGCCACCTTCGCCATCTTCTTCAAACATTGGGAAGTCCACCACCCACAGCGGCGCCCAGGCGTTGCCGTTGGTGATTGCCAGATCGCGGCCCAGCTTCAGGCGCAGCGCACCCAGCGCATCGGCAACTATCTTCGCGCTGTCCGCGCCGAAGAAGATTGCATCGCCGTCTGCTGCCGAAGTACGGCTAAGGATCTCTTCCACAATTTCCGCGCTCAGGAATTTAGCGACCGGGCTGCTGATGCCTTCCAGGCCTTTAGCGCGTTCGTTGACTTTCATCCACGCCAGGCCTTTCGCGCCGTAGATTTCTACAAACTTGCCGTATTCATCGATCTGCTTGCGGCTAAGCTGAGCGCCGCCTGGCACGCGCAGCGCGGCTACGCGGCCTTTGGCGTCGTTAGCCGGGCCGGAGAAGACTTTGAACTCCACTTCTTTCAGCAGATCCGCTACGTCCACCAGCTCCATCGGGTTGCGCAGATCTGGCTTATCCGAGCCGTAACGACGCATTGCTTCGGCAAAGGTCATGATTGGGAAATCGCCAAGGTCGATGCCTTCTACGTCCTGCCACAGATTACGCACCATCTGCTCCATCAGCTCACGCACCTGAGGCGCGGTCATAAAGGAGGTTTCGACATCGATCTGGGTGAACTCCGGCTGGCGGTCAGCACGCAGGTCTTCATCGCGGAAGCATTTTACGATCTGGTAGTAGCGATCGAAACCGGACATCATCAGCAGCTGCTTGAACAGCTGCGGCGACTGCGGCAGCGCATAGAACTTGCCTTTGTGCACGCGGCTTGGCACCAGATAATCGCGCGCGCCTTCCGGCGTGGCTTTGGTCAGCATCGGCGTTTCGATATCCAGAAAGCCGTTGTCGTCCATAAAGCGGCGTACGAAGCTGGTGATTTTTGCGCGGGTTTTCAGGCGCTGCGCCATTTCCGGACGGCGCAGATCCAGGTAGCGATATTTCAGGCGAGCTTCTTCGCTGTTGACGTGGTTTGAATCCAGCGGCAAAGCATCGGCACGGTTGATGATGGTCAGATCGGTAGCGAAGACTTCTACTTCGCCCGTCGCCATCTCGCTGTTTTTGTTTTTCTCGTCACGGGCACGCACGGTGCCGGTAAGCTGAATGCAGAATTCGTTACGCAGTTCAGAGGCCAGCTTAAAAGCCTGCTCGCGATCGGGATCGAAAAATACCTGCACAATGCCTTCGCGGTCGCGCATATCGATAAAGATCAGGCTTCCCAGATCGCGGCGGCGGTTAACCCAGCCGCAAAGTGTCACCTGTTGGCCTACGTGAGACAGGTTGATCTGTCCGCAATACTCGGTACGCATAACGATATCCTTTTAACTTCGCCGCTCGCGGGCAGCCTTTTTATGTTATCTGTTCGGGGCGAGGCCGCCGCGAAAAAGGCGGCTATTATAATGGAAAAAGCCGGGCGCGATAAGAGCCGCTTCCTGCAAGCTATGCGGAAAGTCGCTACAATTAGCCTGCGCCTCACAAAAGTTAACAAATTTCGCGTGCATCTAACATTGTTGTTGTCGCCCAGGCGGGCTGACTGCCTGTATTCTCAACGGTTTTCCCTGAACACCCGGAGTAAATATGTTGGAATTAAACGCTGCCACCACCGCGCTGGTGCTTATCGATCTGCAGGAAGGCATTCTGCCTTTCGCGGGCGGCCCTTATAAAGCGGAAGAAGTAGTTACTCGTGCAGCGAAGCTGGCCGAGAAGTTCCGTGCCGTGAATGCGCCTGTAGTACTGGTGCGCGTGGGCTGGGCAAAAGATTTTGGCGATGCGCCAAAGCAGCCTGTAGATAACAGCCACGGCGGCCCGCTGCCGGAAAACTGGTGGGACTGGCCGGAAGCGCTGGGCAAGCAGGACAGCGATATCCTGGTGATCAAACGCCAGTGGGGCGCTTTCTATAACACCGATCTGGAAGTTCAACTACGTCGTCGCGGCATTGATACTATAGTGCTGGGCGGCATCTCTACCAATATCGGCGTTGAATCTACGGCGCGCAACGCCTGGGAACTGGGCTTTAATCTGGTTGTAGCAGAAGATATTTGCGCCGCTGGCAGCACGGAAGAGCACAACGGCAGCTTCAAATATATATTCCCTCGCCTTGGCCGCGTACGTTCTTCTGACGAGATCATCGCCGCACTGTAATTTATCAAGCGATCGCAAGGAGGCGATCGCCGCCGCCGCACTTTAGGGAGGAGTAATGAAACCGTTTTATCTTGGCCTGCCGCAGTGGCAGCATCCGCAGTGGAAGAAGCTGGGCATAGAAACTCTGGCTGACTATGCCCGCTACTTTAACTGCGTGGAGGGCAATACTACGCTCTATGCGCTACCGCGTCCTGAGATCGTCCAGCGCTGGTACGATATGACCCATGACGATTTCCGCTTCTGCTTTAAATTCCCCGCCACTATCAGCCATAAAGCGGCACTGCGCGACAGCGGCGATCTGACCGCCGAGTTTTTTAGCCTGCTTTCTCCGCTGGCCTCGCGTATCGGCCAGTACTGGCTACAGCTTCCCTCAGCGTTTTCGCCAGCTGATTTACCTGCGCTTTGGTCATTTCTGGACGGATTACCGAAAACGTTCAGCTACGGCGTGGAGGTGCGACATCCGGAATTTTTCGCCAAGGGCGAGGCTGAAAAAGCGCTGAACGCCGGTCTGCATCAGCGCGGCGTTAATCGGGTGATTCTGGATACGCGCGGCGTGCATTCCGCTATTCCCAGTAATCCGGCAATTATCGAAGCGCAACGCAAGAAGCCACATCTGCCGGTGCATGCGGTGATGACTGCCGATCAGCCGATGATCCGTTTTATCGGCGGCGACGATGCTGAAGCCAATCTGAAATGGTTCGAGGCCTGGCGAAACAAATTGCCGCAGTGGCGCGAGCAGGGCCAGCCGTGGCTGTTTATTCATACGCCGGATGTGGCTTTCGCTCCCGCGATGGTGCAAAGCCTGTGGGGCTCGCTGCGCCAGGCTATACCCGGTATTGGCGAGCCGCCGGACTGGCCGCAGCAGGAAAGCCTATTCTGAACCTAAACGAGTTTGCACATTTGCTGACAGTGCCTGCTTTCGCCGTTATGATGGCGCCAGAAGTTTTCGCCCGTTTGGAGTAAGGATGGTCAGCGCGCTGTATGTGGTGCTTGGAGCACTGTTTCTTATCAAGTTTTCTTTCGACGTTGTGCGTTTGCGCCGTCAGTATCGTGTCGCCCATGGCGACGGCGGGTTTTACGAGTTGCAGACCGCCATCCGCATTCACGGTAACGCCGTGGAATATATTCCGCTCGCCCTGCTGCTGCTGATGGTAATGGAGATGAACGGCGCGGATATGTGGATGCTACATCTGACCGGCCTATTCTTTTTCCTGGGCCGTGCGCTGCACAGCTACGGCATGCGCACCAGCACGCTGTTGTGGCGGAAAAACGGCATGATCCTCACCCTGATGTCGCTGCTGGGGATGATCGTGCTTAACCTGGTTTTTCTACCCTGGGAGCTGGTTTTCACCCTGAGCTGAGGCGGAAAAGGTGCAGCCTGCGCCGCTTTCTGCCAGAATACGCCCTTTCCGTTTTTGTTCCGGACTTACCACTATGTCTAACCGCGATACGCTGTTCTCCGCGCCGATTGCCAAACTGGGCGACTGGACGTTTGACGAGCGCGTGGCCGAAGTTTTTCCCGATATGATCCAGCGCTCTGTGCCGGGCTATTCGAATATTATTTCCATGATCGGCATGCTGGCCGAGCGCTTTGTGCAGCCGCACAGCCAGGTTTACGATTTGGGCTGTTCGCTGGGCGCCGCTACGCTTTCCGTGCGCCGCAATATCAAGGCTGAAGGCTGCAAAATTATCTCCGTGGATAATTCTCCAGCGATGGTGGAGCGCTGCCGCCGCCATATCGATGCTTTTCGCGCCGACACGCCGGTAGAGGTTATCGAAGCGGATATCCGCAATATCCCAATTGAAAACGCCTCGCTGGTGGTGCTGAACTTTACGCTGCAATTTCTGGAACCTGCCGAGCGCCAGACCCTGCTGAATACTATCTGGCAAGGGTTACGACCCGGTGGCGCGCTGGTGTTGTCAGAGAAGTTCAGCTTTGAAGATGCCGACGTTGGCGAGCTGCTGTTTAATATGCATCACGACTTCAAGCGGGCCAACGGCTACAGCGAGCTGGAGATAAGCCAGAAACGCAGCATGCTGGAAAACGTGATGCTGACCGACAGCGTGGAGAAGCATAAAGAGCGGCTGCGTCTGGCCGGTTTTGAGCACGCTGAGCTGTGGTTCCAGTGCTTTAATTTTGGCTCGCTGATCGCGCTGAAGGCAGGTTCGAACTAATGGATTTCGGTAATTTTTATCAGCTAATCGCCAAAAGCCCGCTGTCTCACTGGCTGGAAACACTGCCTGCGCAGATTGCCGCCTGGCAGCGCGAGCAGCTGCACGGTCATTTCAAAAACTGGGATCGCTCGGTCGAGCATTTGCCGACGCTGGTTCCGGAAACGCTGGATCTGCTGCACAGCGTGACCGCCGACAGCAGCCAGTTGAGCGAGCGCCAGCGCGGCGGCATCGAGAGCCTGCTGCGCAATCTGATGCCATGGCGTAAAGGCCCCTACTCGCTGTACGGCGTGAATATCAACACCGAATGGCGCTCAGACTGGAAATGGGATCGCGTACTGCCGCATATTTCGCCGCTGGCAGGCCGTACCGTGCTGGATGTGGGCTGCGGCAGCGGCTACCACATGTGGCGCATGGTAGGTGCTGGCGCGAATCTGGTAGTGGGTATCGATCCGATGCAGCTGTTTATCTGCCAGTTCGAGGCGGTACGCAAACTGCTGGGTAACGATCAGCGCGCGCACGTGCTGCCGCTGGGCATTGAGCAACTGCCGGAGCTGAAAGCTTTTGATACTGTCTTTTCCATGGGCGTGCTCTATCACCGCCGTTCGCCGCTGGATCATCTTTACCAGCTAAAAAATCAGCTGGTAAGCGGCGGTGAGCTGGTGCTGGAGACGCTGGTGGTAGAAGGCGATGAACACGCGGTACTGGTGCCGGGCGAGCGTTATGCGCAGATGCGCAACGTTTACTTTATTCCTTCTACCGGAGCGCTGAAAAACTGGCTGGAAAAGTGCGGCTTTGTGGACGTGAAGATTGCAGATTATTCCGTGACTTCAACGGAAGAGCAGCGCCGTACCGACTGGATGACCAGCGAATCCCTGGCGGAGTTTCTGGACCCCAACGACAGCACCAAAACTGTCGAAGGCTATCCTGCCCCGCTGCGCGCCGTGCTGGTGGCGCGGAAACCCTAAGGTTCACAAACAGGCCCCACGAAGTGCGGGCCTGCTTATGCCAAACTCATACCCTATAAGTATGTTGTAACTATTGAGGAGAGCACAATTCTCCAGGGTAAGGCATGCTTAATCTTCATTTTTATCTGATTTATGTCCGACAACAAAAACTGCCGCTAAACCCAGGAGATCCAGTCCGATAAGCGTACCAGCAAATAATGTATTGCCCTTCCAGGCAAAAACAGAAGCGATAATTAATACTGCAAACGTAATGACAAACCCCATCCACTGACCGCGTTTATCTTTGCTTATAGCCCCGTTCAGCGCTTGATCTCTCGAACAGGTGCGACTTTTCTGTTCATGTTCGGTCATCGCCAAAATTCGCTCTGCGCTGCCAGGAATTATCTTGTCATAATCAGCCAGCATGGAAGGTGGAGGAAGAGGGCCCTGAAAGGAGGATATTTGATGTTGGAAAACGCTCATAACCCCGGGCGTATTAAGAACCCGTTCAAGCAACACTGGATTTTCAATAAAGGTTTCTGCCAGTTCTCCCGCAGCCTTATCAAGTTTTTCTTGTTCATCCAAACTATCGGCATCGGCCCTGAGAGTCGGTATTTTTTCCTGATTTTTTTGTGATGCCATTCATCACCTTCTTCATATCCTTATTGATTGAACGCTGATCCCTGCGGAAAATCTGTGTCTCGCTCTCATCAGAGACCATTTTTATGTAATCAGTGGAAGGCATGATGGCCATTACACTGCCAACGGCACGCAGATAGCGACGAGTAGTTTTTAGCATATAACCTCCTTTTTTTGCGCTCCACATTGATTATGACGAAGTTTAAACCTGTTGCCCATATATGGGCAAGCCGCTCAGCGCTTCGCCAGCGCCAGCTTAGCGGCAAAGCCGATAAACACGCAGCCGGTCAGGCGATCCATTATTTTCATAACGGCTGGCTTACGCAGCTTTTCAGCGAAATATTGCGTGGAAGCGATCAGCATGCCGTTCCACAAAGTTCCCACAACGACGTGCGCGAAAGCCATACCGATGCTCCATAGCGCTACGGAACTCCCCGCAGGAATAAACTGCGGCAGAAAAGAAACGTAAAAGATGCCCACTTTTGGATTCAGCAGGTTGCCCAGGAAACCGCGCATAAAAACGCTGCGGTAGCTGCTTTGCTTTTTCGCCTCCGGCGCCTCGGTCTGAAAAGCGCTGCGGGGTTTTAACAGCAATCCTACGCCGAGCCAAAGCAGATAAGCCGCGCCCACCAACCTTAAAGCGTTATAGGCCACTTCCGATGCCAGCAACAGCGCGCCAAGCCCTACCCCTACCGCAATGCCCCATGCAAGACAGCCCGCATTGACGCCCATACTGGTGACCAGCGCCTTTCTCCAGCCGCTGGCGGCAGAAGTACGCAGGATCAGCGCCGTATCGAAACCCGGCGTCATGGTCAGTAAGGTAATGGCAAACAAAAAGGCTAACAGCGAAGCGGTCATGGCGGACTCCTGAGAAAAAAGAAAGCTTATCGTTTTTAATCGTTTTAACCCAGTAGCCTTTATCGCATTTTTACCGCAATGCCGCTTTTCCACCAGCCTTTCGGCAGTAAAAGGTCTAGGGTTTATCCTGCACGACTTTTTTCACCAAAAGGAGTTCCCATGAGTAAATTTGTTTTCTCTTCACCCCGCAAATACGTGCAGGGTGCCGGCATTATGGCGCAGCTGGGCGAATACGTGGCGGAACTGGGCAATAATGCTTTTGTGGTGGCGGATGAGATCGTCTGGAAGCTAACCGGTGAAGCGGTTCAGGATTCGCTGCGCCAGCACAGCGTAGAATTTCACTATCAGCAATTCAATGGTGAAGCCTCCGGCAATGAGATTTCGCGGCTGGCCTCGCTGGCGAAGCAAGCTAACGCACGTCTGGTTATCGGCGTCGGCGGCGGCAAAACACTGGATACGGTAAAAGCGGTGGCCGACGAGCTGAAGCAGCCGGTGGTGATTGTGCCGACCATTGCTTCTACAGATGCGCCATGCAGCGCGCTCTCGGTGATTTATTCCGACAGCGGCGTGTTTGAGAGCTATCGTTTTTACAATAAAAACCCGGATCTGGTGCTGGTGGATACCCAGGTTTGCGCCCAGGCTCCGGTCAGGCTGTTCGCTTCCGGTATCGCCGATGGGCTGGCAACTTTTGTCGAAGCGCAGGCGGTGAAGCGCTCGCACAGCAAATCCATGGTAGATGGCGATCCCACCATTGCAGGTATGGCCATAGCTGAAGCCTGTGAAAAAACGTTATTAACCTGGGGTTTCAGTGCTTATCAGGCAGTGGAGAAGAAAGTGGTGACGCCAGCTGTAGAAGCCGTCGTCGAGGCTAATACACTGCTCTCCGGGCTAGGCTTTGAGAACGCGGGCTTAGCTGGCGCACATGCCATCCACAACGGTTTTACCGCCATTGACGGCGATATCCATCATCTGACGCACGGCGAAAAAGTCGCCTACGGCACGCTGACGCAAATGGTGCTGGAGCAGCGGCCTGACGAGGAAATTGCGCGCTACATTCGTTTTTATCGCGCGATTAAGATGCCGACCACGCTCAAAGAGATGCATCTGGAAAATGAGAGCTGGGAGAATTTAGTAAAGGTTGGCGAACTGGCCAACAGCGAAGGCGATACGCTGAAGAATCTCAATCCTAACCTTAGCGCGCAGGATATCGCCAGCGCTATTCTGGCGGTAGACGCTTTCAGCCAGACCGTGGCATAACCTGAGTTACAGCGGCCTGCGGGCCGCTTTATTTTTCGCCCTGTGGTGTATCCCAATACTCAAAGCGCCAGGCCGCGCTAATGTTGCGCACTACCTCACCCTGGGCAAAAACTTCTCTTTCGTGCGAATAGTTCAGCGTGCAGTTATCGTGCTCGTCCCACAGCTGGCATTCATCCAGTACGGTCAGTTCGCTATTCGGATTATGAGTGCGGGTGTAAAGCCCTTTTTCCCGGTTTTTGTCGTCGTAGCGCCATTTCATTTCGCTTTCCGCCGAGCTGCTGGCGATCAGTTGATCTTTAGCGTTCCACTGGTAGTGATACTCGCCGTTGGCCTGCGCATCTGAGCCACGCGCCACGCTTTTTATCAGCCGTTGCCGATCGTCATAGCTGTTAGTTGTTTCCGTAAAACCCTTTTCGCCCTGAAGCAAAAACGTTTCTGATGAACTGGTAATAGTGCCCGCTTTGCCGGTAAGATAATTGATAATACCTTGTTTATTATGTACCTCGACCAGCTCGCCCTTTTGCCGCGCGAATACCGACATTTCGTAAATGGCCTGCCAGCCGGAAGCAATGCGGGTAATGTTTTGCGCCATTTTCAGCACCACATCGCCTTCGTTTTTATCCATGCTGATATCCGCCCGCAGCAGCGAGCCGCAGCGATCGAATTCGCCCAGAATTCGCCGCTGCCGGTTAACGTCTTTGCCAAATTCGCCCATAACCACCTGCTTTACCGGCCCTTGGGCCGTGCCGCCTAGCAGCAGCAGGCCGTTGCTGTCGTTAACCCTTTTGGCGTTGGCAGAGCAATTTTCGGCACCCCAGGCCGCGCCGGAAGCGATAGCTAACGGCAGCAAAAGAAATCTTACGGTTAATGCGGCGATTCTCATCGGCAAACTCGCGGCTCAGCAAGGAAACTTTATTGAGTGTAAGGGCAATTCAGCTTCTCTGGCAGAAAAAAAGCCTCACCAAAATGATGAGGCCTGGTACTTGCAAACATCACGTCGCTGAACTGGCGTGCTGTGCGGCAAAATCGGGGTCAGGCTACGCTTGCTGGTGAAGCCAGCGCCAGAGAAGCTTTCATCGCTTCTACCATATCGCTGTCCACGCAGGAACGACTGAATTCGTCTGTTTCGGCTACCGTGCTCATGGAAACACCGGCTTTACGGTAGCGCATAGGGGAGGCTATTCGCTGGCTGGCTGAGCTATGGACTTCGCTTAAGCCCGCCTCGACAAATTTTTGCAGGTTGCTCATCCGTACGCCTGCGCCAGCCATAATAATTGGACCGCGGGTCTGGCGATTTAGTTCCTTTAATAGCGTCAAACCGCTTTCTGCGCTTTGCTGCTGGCCTGAGGTCAGAATGCGCGCAATGCCCAAATCCGTCAACTGCTGCAAAGCCGTAAGCGGACTGTGGCAGAGATCGAAAGCCCGGTGAAAAGTAACGGCCATGCCGTCGCAAAGCGCCATAATCTGTTGCATTCTGGGGATATCAATATGGCCGTCCACATCCAGAATACCGACCACCAGCCCCGGAAAACCCAGCTCGCGGATCCAGGCAATATCGGCCTTTATTTGCCGGAATTCGCTTTCCGTAAAGCAAAAATCGCCGCCGCGCGGACGAACCAGCGGGTGAACCGGAATAGTCAGGGCTTCACGGGCCTGCAGCAGGCTACCGGCCGAAGGCGTCAGACCGCCTTCTGAAGGCGCTGAGCAGAGTTCGACCCTGTCGGCTCCGGCCGTTTGCGCGGCCAGCGCGCAATCGACCCCGTAGCAGCATACTTCCAGTTTTAACATGCCATCCTCCTGTTAATGACTGCTGGCTGGTTGTGTTAATGATTTTCGCTGTTTAGTCTCATCACAGACTTTAAAAATAATAGTAACGGGAATAACCAACATGGCATGCACTTTCGACCAGCGTATCGATCGCCGTCACAGCGATAGTCTGAAATGGCGAAAATATGGCGAGCGGGATATTTTGCCGCTCTGGGTAGCAGATACTGATTTCCGTTCACCGGAATGCGTGATTGATGCTTTGCAGCAGCGCGTAGCGCACGGCGTTTTTGGTTACGGCTCGACGCCAGAGGAGCTGATCGAAATAACGGTAGCCAGAATGCAGGCCCGCTATCGCTGGAAGATTGACCCGGCATGGCTGGTGCTGTTGCCGGGCGTGGTCAGTGGCCTGAACCTTGCGGTGCGCGCCTTTACCGAGCCACATCAGGGAACTGTCGCGCCCTCACCTATTTATCCGCCCTTTCGCGCAGCGGCCAGGTTGGCCGAACGTAGCCAAATTAATGCGCCGTTGCGGCTACATGGCGGACGCTGGCTGGCCGATTTCGACGAGCTGTCGCCCGTTATGAGCGGTAACGAAAAGCTGCTGATGCTCTGTAATCCGCAAAACCCTGGCGGTACTGTCTATCGTCGCGAAGAGCTGGAGGCACAGCTGGATTTTGCCCGCCGCCACGATTTGATTGTCTGTTCCGACGAAATCCACTGCGATTTGCTGCTGGAAGAAGGCGCGGAGCATATTCCTTTTGGCAGCCTCAGCGAAGACGCGCAGCAGCGGTCAATCACGCTGATTTCACCCTCAAAAACTTTTAACATAGCCGGGCTGGGCGCTTCGCTGGCGATAATTCCTGATAAGACGCTGCGCGCGCGCTTTAACAGAGTTCGCCAGGGCATAGTGCCGCAGCCGGATATTTTGTCCCTGGTGGCGGCTACCGCAGCCTGGCAGAACGGACAGCCTTGGCTGGATGAACAGCTGGCCTATCTGCGGGGCTCGCGAGATCTGCTAAATAAGCGAGTTAACGCCATTGAGGGGCTTTCACTGGCCGGCCCGCAGGCCACCTATCTGGCATGGATCGACGCCAGCGCGCTCGACGTAGCCAGCCCGGCGCTCTTTTTTGAACGGCACGGGCTGGGCTTTTCTGCCGGACGCGATTTTGGCGACGACAATTTTGTACGGCTGAATTTTGGCTGTCCGCGTGACCTGCTGCTGGAAGCGCTTCGACGGATGGAGGCAGCCGTACGGACGTTAAGGCGCTAGCTCGCTTTCCACGATCTCTTTCAGGCTCCAGGGATGGAACTTGATTGTTACCTGGCCGTCGCTAACCGCAAGCGTTGGGTTAGGCAGTTTTTCGCCTTTGCCTTCTGGCGCGCTATTTTTTATCGCAATGCCCGGTTTCGACAGGCTCTCGTCTGACAGCAGCGCCAGCGCACGGGCGCTTAGCTGGCTTTCTTCGCCGCGCAAAACGATTTCAATATGTTCCCAGCCTTCGTGGCGATAGACCTTTTTCCCGGGCCACGGCAGCTCGACCATGCTGATTTGCCACGGCCCAACTTTTAATGGCTGATGCAGTTCGAACAGCGCGATAGGCCGACCGCCAATGGTTTTTTCGGAAAACAGTACGCCATGCTGTAAAAAGCCTTTTTTCCAGCGTTCCGCCGTAGCGGTCTGATGACAGCGAACAGCGATATGATCGGCAGAAAGCGAGGCTAAATCGAGCCCTAACCGCGCCGCCAGTTCGTAAAGAGAACGTAAAAAACGCGCAGAATCATTAGCCAGATCGTTTAGTTCTTCCGCAATTTCGCCTGAAAACATGCCTTTTCCTTTTTTATTCTTTAGTAAAATTAATATTTATAGGTTTCCCGCTCCGCGCTTTCGGACCAGTTAAACTGGTGAAATAAAGCTCAACGCGTCGATTTATTTGTAAAATATCAGTAAATACTCCCTTTTTTATAGTTAATAATGGCTCAGATACAAAATTTTCTTTAAGAAATTTGGCTTAACCCAATGTTTTAATTTAGTTAAATTTATACAATGCGACTATTCTTAAATCCCTGGCCCGCTCTTGTAGGGTATTCTTATTGCTTATAGATTCGTTTCGCTTCTCACACAAGGAATAGCAAATGCTGATGTTATTACTGATTGCAGTGCTTATCGTTATGATGGGCTTTGCTCTGGTGCGGCACTGGAAGCTTCGTAACGAAAAGACGACTATTGCCAGCCCTTATCGCCCGCACCGCCGTCGCCCCTGACAAAAAATGCAGGGAACAGTTTACGCTGTTTCCTGCCTTTGCCCCTGATAACTGCGGTTTACATGCCTGGATAACTGCGCCCCAAATGCAGTATACTTTTTCCCTTCTTTTTTAGCGTCGGCGTACGGCCGTACGGCTTCGTTCAGTATCACGACCTGCACGCGATGCAGGCGTTTTTGCATAATAAGGTAACCCGGTGAATATTCAGGCTCTTCTCTCAGATAAAGTCAGTCAGGCGATGATCGCGGCAGGGGCTCCGGCCAACTGCGAGCCGCAGGTACGTCAGTCAGCAAAGCCGCAGTTTGGCGATTACCAGGCAAACGGCATGATGGCGGTGGCGAAATCTCTGGGCAAAGCGCCGCGACAGCTGGCTGAAGAGGTGCTGAAACACCTGGATTTACAGGGAATTGTCAGCAAGGTCGAAATTGCCGGGCCGGGCTTTATCAATTTGTTTCTGGATGCCGACTGGCTCGCAAGCCAGGTAGACAGCGTTGTTGCAGCGCCGCGTCTTGGCGTAGCACCTGTTGCGCCGCAGACGATTGTAATTGATTACTCTGCGCCTAACGTTGCCAAAGAGATGCATGTAGGCCACCTTCGCTCCACGATTATTGGCGATGCGGCGGTGCGCACCCTCTCCTTCCTGGGCCACAAAGTGATCCGCGCTAACCACGTTGGCGACTGGGGCACACAGTTCGGCATGCTGATCGCCTATCTGGAGAAGCAGCAAAACGAAGCGCATGAAGAGATTGCGCTGTCCGATCTGGAAGCCTTCTATCGTGAAGCCAAGCGTACTTATGATGAAGACCCGGCATTTGCTGAGCGCGCGCGCGGCTATGTAGTGAAGCTACAGGGCGGCGACGAGTACTGCCGTAAAATGTGGAAACGTCTGGTCGATATCACTATGTCGCAGAACCAGAAAGTTTACGACCGTATGAACGTGACCCTGACCCGTGATGACGTGATGGGTGAAAGCCTTTATAACTCTATGCTGCCGGGGATCGTAGCCGATCTGAAAGAGAAAGGTCTGGCGGTAGAAAGCGAAGGTGCCACGGTCGTTTTCCTGGACGAATATAAGAATAAAGACGGCGAGCCGATGGGCGTCATTATTCAGAAGAAAGACGGCGGCTATCTCTACACCACTACCGATATTGCCTGCGCAAAATACCGCTATGAGACGCTGCATGCCGATCGCGTGCTTTACTATATTGATTCACGCCAGCATCAGCACCTGCAGCAAGCCTGGACCATCGTACGTAAGGCTGGCTACGTACCAGAATCCGTGCCGTTAGAACATCACGCTTTCGGGATGATGCTGGGCAAAGACGGCAAGCCGTTTAAAACCCGCGCTGGCGGCACTATTAAGCTGTCCGATCTGCTGGATGAAGCGGTGGAACGCGCGACTAAACTGGTCAGCGAGAAAAATCCCGATATGCCGGCTGATGAACTTAAAGCCCTGGCTAATACCGTCGGCATCGGCGCGGTCAAGTATGCGGATCTCTCCAAGAGCCGTACTACGGATTACGTGTTCGACTGGGACAATATGCTGGCCTTTGAAGGCAACACTGCGCCTTATATGCAGTATGCCTACACGCGTGTGCTTTCCGTCTTCCGTAAAGCAGGCATCGAGGAATCTGTGGTAACCGGCAAAACCGTTATTAAAGAAGATCGCGAAGCGGCGCTGGCCGTACGCTTGCTGCAGTTTGAAGAAGTGATTACCCAGGTCGCGCGCGATGGCACGCCGCACGTGATGTGCGCCTATCTGTACGATCTGGCCGGTCTCTTCTCTGGCTTCTACGAGCACTGCCCAATCCTGTCGGCAGAAGACGAAGCAACGAAGCAGAGCCGCCTGAAGCTGGCGCTGCTGACGGCGAAGACGCTGAAACAGGGTCTGGATACGCTGGGTATCGAAACCGTAGAAAGAATGTAATCTCTGTCCAACTCAAGGGCCGTACGTTTGGCCCTTAGGGTTAGCAAGCTGGCGAGGTATCGGGTTTAACCCAGGTTAAATCTCTTACCCATTGAAAGGCCGATTATTCGGCCTTTTTTATTGCTAGTGAATTTCTAAGCGGCCCCGCCAGACACAAGGGATTTAAAATCCCTTGAAGTTGTTGACAAAGTATACCGGTGCTGGCTCAGGAGGGCCTGTGTCTTCCGCAAAGACGCAAAAAGCGCCTTCCATAGCAGCTCAGTACGGGCCGTCCATGGCCCGTAATGCTTTGCTCCAGCCGCAGGCCTTCCATCGCTTCAGGTTCAGTAGTCTGAAGAGATTTGAAATCCCCTGGCTTTCTAAGCGCTATAGGGGAGTGAACATAATCAAGCCTGACATCATTATTGTTCCTTCAGGAAGGAACAATAATGATGTCGAAAGGCCCCCAGCCGCAAATTCAGACAGGCGCGAGTAGTTAATCCAGCGTTAATTGCGTGATTTGACAATCATAAAGAGTTGAGAGCTTCTCTAATGTTGTTATTTGAGGCTTAGTGCTTTGTTCCATTTTTGAAACGGCTGCCTGAGTCATGTTTAGCTTTTTAGCGACTTCTTTTTGTGAAAGTCCGCGAAAAACTCGCCACGCTGCCTGTAAAGAAATTTCCTTATCCATCATGATACTGACAACTTCTCCAGGCACTCGCTCATTATCATGTGGCCCTGCCTCTACAGATACAAACTCATAAAATTCATCCAGATCGGCAGCCTCAACCAGTTTGTTAAAAAGCTCAATTGGTACAACGGCTGACTGGCGAATGCCGCGATCATCAGTCAAAAATTGGATGCGACCCATATTTTTCCCTTATGCGCTGTTTTGATTGACAACAGCCTGATGCTGACTAGTGGATAATTTTTATGCGGGCTATAAGAATAGCCTTCCAATGTTGCATTAATAGGTTTTAGATTGTCTGCGTATAACTTCTGAGATTGAGATCACTGTTGGTACTCCATTAAATACACTGAATAAAACCCGATAGTTCCCAATGTGCATGCGAAAATCATTTTTTTCTGTCGATCAGCCGAACAATATCCATATCCACGTTTGGAAAGCCGCTGAGCGCGTTCCCTTTCTCTGTGACAATCTTTCTGTAACGACTATCAATCTTCTTTAACTGTTTGATAGCCTTTATTGTCCATTCAACTTTAGCCATCCTGAGCCTCTGCATCGCTGGTAAACATATCCGTTTGTACCATTGGATGAAATATAACCTTAACCGATAAATATACAACCTTTTTCCGGCATTTTATCGTAAAAAGGTTGTATTTATGGGGCTAAGAGCCTGATGATATGAGCCACCTGAGTGATTTCTAAGCTGCCTGTACGGCAGTGAATACGTTTTCTTGCGGCTTTCTAAGCTGCCTGTATGACAGTGTACATTGATAACATCTGACGCGTCTGGCGCTACCGTTTCTAAGCTGCCTGCACGGCAGTAAACTTCCAGTTAAGCCGTTACAACGTTTGTTATATTCCACCAGCTACCCGCAGGCTTCGCTATTACTACGCCGCTACGACTCCCCCACTTTATGCTTTTCCTTTTATCCGTCAATACTGTACAGGCTTTAAATTCCCCACCAAACCTTACATTTATTTTATTATGGAAGGGAGATCCTGAAAACATGAGAACACATGAAACAACAAACAAAAATATTAGAGAGATATCGCAAAAAAATATTCAGCGTATTGCTGTCAATTGCAGTTAGCGATAAATATAAAAACACCTTACTAACCGAATAGCTTAGATAAAGAACTAACCAAAACCACTAATTACAGCGTCATTCACTATTTGCCAGCATTTTGATTGCGATCAAATAAAATAATTTACTTCAGGTGCATTGTTTTCGGGCAGGATTGCGGATGTAAATAGCAGCAGCCCGAAATAGCTTAGCTCTGGCAACAACAATCGTTTAATAAGGGCAGCTACACCTCTCCGAAAGAGAAACAGGGAATAAATTAAATCAGCATAAGGAGTATGCATATGGCATGGATTTATCAGCAAAGCACCGGCAATCTCTATCACAATGGCCAGTATATAGCGCGGGGTTATTCCGGTGCGCTGACCAATAAAAACAATCCCGATCGTCAACATGTCAGGGGCATGGGGCCGATCCCACGCGGCAGGTGGCATATTACTCAGCGTACTCATTCAAAAGGCCCGGCGACCATTGTGCTTAATCAGGTATCCGGCGAGACATTTGGGCGAACGGCCTTTCGTATTCACGGCGAGCGGGTAGATAAACCGGCAGGGTTTGCTTCACAGGGTTGTATTATACTTAATCTTTTTACCCGGGAGCGTATCTGGTCTTCCCAGGACAGAATACTGGAGGTTGTACGATGAGGAAGTTGCCTGTTCTTTTTATCATTCCAGCGTTTTTTTTTCTGTCCGCAGGCTGTAGTACAGCGATAAAAGAAAAAAGCTGGCAGCAATTCGTTATGGCTATTGCAAAAGGCGACAGTCAGTTAATTGCCGCCTTGCCTGAGAGAATAAAAACAATAAGTGACTCCCTTAGTGACCCGCAGGCTATTGAGCTAACGCAGGCCCTGAGTTTTGCATTAATTAATCAACCGCTGGCTACGCTTCAGGCTACGGATAAAATTGCCGCCTCGCCTGATACGCTTGTGCAGCGGTTTGATTCCGGCAGCATTTGCGCTGTTCCTGCCATTATGTCCTATAGCAAAGCTGCCACGCTAAAATACTATGCGCTGGCTAGCGCTGCCCTGAAAAAAGCGGGGAAGCCTGCCGAAGAGTGCCTGGGCATTATGCAGGCGGCTATGGCGGAAATTGAGCAGGAAGAGCAGCGCGGCGAAATGGTATGGGGAAATAAAACGTTTAACCCGCAGACGCCCTGATGGAAAATGTTTTGATAGCGGCAGAGGCTGGGCGGCCAGGTAGACGCATGGCGGCACCAACCGAGCCATCGGGGACGGCGCTTCACTGGTCCGATCTACCGCTCCGCCACTGAGTTAAACGCGACAAAGAGTTTGTCATCAAC
The DNA here is from genome assembly GCF_042610525.1 of Pantoea sp. sgz302252. GTDB lineage: Bacteria > Pseudomonadota > Gammaproteobacteria > Enterobacterales > Enterobacteriaceae > Erwinia. The sequence continues at coordinate 132,301 of NZ_JBHDVM010000001.1, read as the reverse complement.
CTCTGCTTCTGCTGCGTTTTGCCTGCTTTAGCGGTAATTTACCATCACTTCATTACCCAGTACCCGCAGCGTCTGCGGCAAGCGCCCTCTTCCCTGGAGACCGTACACAAAATGCAGCGTCTCGCCTGCCTGAATGTTGGTCAGGCCTCGCGTCGTGCCGCTGGCGCCATCAAGCTGCACACAGCGATTTTCGGCGCAGAGCCAGGCCGCAAAACCGGATGGCATTGGGCCGTTCAGCTTATAGCGCCAGCTGATTTCCGTTATCGCGCCGTTTACCGGCGCAGTGGCCTTCAGACCCGGCGACGAAAACTGCATGCCGCGATTGATCAGGCCTGGCCCCGGCGAAGAGGCGTGCCAGGCGCCTCCGGCAGCCAGCGCCAGCTGCGGTACACAGAACAGTAACAGCAGCGCCTTTTTCATCAGTGACCGCCAATAGTCGAGGTCATGCGGATCTGCCGGTTGTCGGTTAGCTCCAGATTTGAAATCACCATCAGCTGCGGCAGGTTGCGACGCAGGAAACGGGCCAGCAGCGCGCGCAGCGGATGATTAACCAGCAGCACCGGCGGCGCGCCCAGAGATTCCTGATGCTGTAACGCGCCCTGTGCCTGCGCCAGCAGACGATCAGCCAGGCCAGGTTCCAGACCGCCGCCGCCCTGCAGCGCCTGCAGCAGCAGACGTTCCAGCGTGGTATCCAGTCCGATAACCTGGACTTCGCCGTTACCCGGATACCACTGTTGGGTAATAGCACGGCCCAGCGCCACACGCACAACGGATGTCAGCTCGTGCGGATCGGTTTGTACGGTCGCATGCTCCGCCAGCGTTTCAATAATGGTACGCATATCACGGATAGAAACACGCTCTGCCAGTAGGTTCTGCAACACCTTGTGCAGCGTGGTCAGCGTGATCACGCCCGGGATTAAATCTTCCGTCAGCTTCGGCATGTCCTGAGTGACGCGATCCAGCAGCTGCTGCGCTTCCTGGCGACCGAATAGCTCGCTGGCGTACTGACCGATCAGGTGGTTCAGGTGTGTGGCGACCACGGTACTTGCTTCCACAACGGTGTAGCCCTGAATCTGCGCCTGCTCTTTCAGCGCGCTGTCGATCCAGATAGCGGCCAGGCCAAAGGCCGGGTCTACCGTGGCTTCGCCCGGCAAAGTGCCTGCGGCCGTGCCCGGGTTAATCGCCATCCAGCGGCCCGGATAGGCGTCGCCGCTGCCGATTTCCACCCCTTTCATCAGAATACGGTAGCGCGCTGGCGGTAATTCCATATTGTCGCGGATATGTACCACCGGCGGCAGAAAGCCCATCTCCTGCGCGAATTTCTTACGGATGCTGCGAATGCGGCCCAGCAGCTCACCATCCTGAGTGTTATCCACCATCGGGATCAGACGGTAGCCTACTTCCATCCCCAGGGTATCTTCCAGCTGTACGTCGGTCCAGGATGCTTCAAGGTTAACCGGCGTTTCCGCGCTTTTCACGATACTGTTTTGCGGCGCGGCCTTTGGCTTATTCTCCTGGCCGCGCATATACCAGGCCAGGCCCAGCAGCGCAGCAGTAAACAGCAGAAACACCAGGTTAGGCATGCCCGGGATCAGCCCCAGCAGGCCAAGAACGCCAGCGCTCAACATCATTACGCGCGGGTTTTTGAACAGCTGGGTCACCATCTGCTCGCCCACGTCCTGATCTGTTGCGACGCGGGTTACGATTACGCCAGCTGCGGTAGAGATAACCAGCGCCGGGATCTGCGCAACCAGACCGTCGCCGATGGTCAGCAGCGTATAGCTTTCCGCCGCGTGTCCCACATCCAGACCGTGCTGCACTACGCCCACCAGCAGGCCGCCGATAACGTTGATGACCATGATCATAATGCCCGCGATGGCGTCACCGCGAACAAACTTACTCGCACCGTCCATCGAGCCGTAGAAGTCCGCTTCCTGGGTAACTTCGGCACGGCGCTTCTTGGCTTCGTCTTCGCCAATTAATCCGGCGTTCAGGTCGGCGTCGATCGCCATCTGCTTACCAGGCATCCCGTCCAGTACAAAGCGCGCGCCAACTTCAGCGATACGGCCCGCACCTTTAGTGATAACCATAAAGTTAATGATTACCAGGATAATAAAGACCACGATACCGATGGCGAAGTTGCCGCCCACCAGGAAGTGGCCGAAGGCTTCCACCACGCGACCCGCCGCGCCTGCACCAGTATGGCCTTCCATCAGGATGATACGGGTCGAAGCGACGTTCAGCGCCAGGCGCAATAAGGTAGAGAAAAGAAGGATGGTAGGAAACGCGGCAAACTCCAGCGTTTTCTGGGTAAACATCGCTACCAGCAGCACCATAATCGACAGCGCGATATTAAAGGTGAACAGCAGATCGAGGATGAACGGCGGCAACGGCAGCACCATCATCGCCAGGATCATCATAATCAATACCGGCCCGGCCATAATCTGCCATTGGGTATCTTTCATATTAGGTAAGCGTAACAGGGTGGCCAGGTTCGCCATCAGTCTTTCTCTCCAGAGCCAAAGTCCAGCGCTTCCGGCACCGGTAAGTTAGCAGGTTTTTTCGGGGCCAGGCCGCCTTCAAGCTTCCAGCGACGGAGCTGCCAGACCCAGGCCAACACTTCTGCAACAGCCGCATATAACGTACCGGGAATATGCTGACCAATTTCACTATGTCGATAGAGCGCGCGCGCCAGCGGCGGCGCTTCTAAAACAGGGATACGGTGTTCTTTGCCAAGCTCGCGAATGCGCAGCGCTATATCGCCCGCGCCTTTGGCTATTACTTTCGGCGCGCTCATTTTCTTTTCGTCATACTGCAAGGCCACAGAATAGTGCGTCGGGTTGGTGACGATGACGTCTGCCTTCGGCACGTCGGCCATCATGCGGCGGCGCGCTGCCGCTCGCATTTGCTGACGAATGCGGCCCTTAACGTGCGGGTCGCCTTCCTGCTGTTTATATTCGTCGCGGATTTCCTGGCGGGTCATGCGCAGCCCTTTGTAGTAGCTGTAGAGCTGCCAGAAAATGTCGAATCCCACCATCGGCGCCAGGCCCAGCACCACCAGCACGCAGCACATGGCGATCATGTTCAGCGAGCTGGCCAGCGCGGTATAGGGTGATTCGCTGATTAAGCGCATCATGTCCGGCCAGTTGTGTCTGACATAGAGCCAGGTTACGCAGCCGACCAGCACCGCTTTCAGCACCGATTTCGCCAGTTCGGTCGCCGTCTGCGCGGAAACCAGCTTGGCCAGACCTTTAATCGGGTTCATTTTGCCGAAATCGACCTTGATCGCCTTACCGCTGATCAGCACGCCGCCCAGCAGCATAGGCGCGGCTATCGCCACCAGAATTAGTCCGGCCATCATCGGCAGCAGCGTATAGACTGCCTGCACGAAAAGTCTGCCAATCAGATGCAGCATCTGGCTGGTATCGCTGACCACTGAATGATCGAAAACCAGCCCCTGTGCCAGTAACTGACCGATTTTGCGGGCCATGCTTTCGCCGCCCATCCACAGAATGCCTAAGCCCGCCACCAGCATCAGCACCGAGGTCAGCTCGCGCGAACGCGGAACCTGGCCCTCTTCACGCGCTTTTTCAAGTCGGTGGGGGGTTGCGGATTCGGTCTTTTCCTCTTCGCTGTCACCAGACACGGGCTACCCTCAAAAGGAGATGCTGGATGGATAATCTATGGCGCTAGCATGCCAAAAAGGCGCAGGGATGATGCCGCGAGTAAACGCGTAAAAAGGGGGTTATTTGCGGGATGGCAAAAAAGGGCCGATAAGTATCGGCCCTGGAGAGAACTTAAAACCCGAGGCTGTCCAGCAGGTCGTCGACCTGATCCTGGTTCGCCACCACGCCTGGCGCTTCGCCGTTGATCTGCGGTCCATTTTTCAGGCTGTCCGCATCTTTCTTCGGTCGTGCAGGCTGTTCCGGCATGTTTTCCAGCAGCACCATCAGCAGCTGGCGCTCGATTTCCTGGATCACATCCATCATGCGCTTGATCACCTGACCGGTCAGGTCCTGGAAATCCTGCGCCATCATGATTTCCATCAGCTGCGCGTTGGTAAAGCCGGTATGCTCCGGCACCGATTCCAGATAACCACGGGTATCCGTCACCAGCGAGCGGGCATCTGCCAGTTCGATAGGATTCTCAAACCACTCATCCCAGCGGCCTTTCAGCGCTTTCGCTCCCTTCTCCATCTCTGTCTGACGCGGCTGTGCAGCCTCCACGCAGTTCAGCGCGCGTTCGGCCGCCTGAGCGGTCATTTGCACTACGTAGTCCAGGCGGTCGCGGGCGTCGGGAATGGCTTCCGCCGCTTCAGCAATGGCCTGATCCAGTCCCAGCTCACGCAGGCTGTCGCGCAGCATCCGCGTCAGCGAACCAATTCGGGAGATAATGTCGTGCGCGGACGCATCGCCATTTGGTTTCGGAAGTTCGCTCATCTCGGCTCCTTACATACCCAGCTTTTCGAAGATTTTGCCTAACTTTTCTTCAAGGGTTGCTGCGGTGAAAGGTTTAACGACATAGCCGCTGGCACCCGCCTGAGCAGCCGCAATAATGTTCTCTTTTTTGGCTTCGGCCGTGACCATCAGCACCGGCAGCTTGCCGAGCGTGCCATCGGCACGAATGGTTTGCAGCAGCTGCAGACCGTCCATGTTCGGCATGTTCCAGTCGGAAATCACGAAGTCAAAGCCGCCGGCACGCAGTTTAGCCAGCGCGTCAACGCCGTCTTCTGCTTCTTCAACGTTATTGAAGCCGAGCTCTTTCAGCAGGTTACGGACGATACGACGCATAGTGTTGAAATCGTCGACCACCAGAAACCGCATATTTTTGTCAGCCATAATTACTCCTGTTTGTGTAGCCCCGCGGACGGGCGCTGCGTTAGATACGTAATGCCTGTCCGGCGCTAATTTTGGCCAGCATGTGCTGGCTGATTTGGTGGAGATCCACCACTTCACTGGCTCCCCCGAGCGCGATAGCTTCGCGGGGCATACCAAATACGACACAGCTCGCTTCGTTTTGGGCGATGGTCCAGGCGCCGGCCTTGTTCATGGTCAGCAGACCTGCGGCACCATCGTTGCCCATTCCGGTCAGGATGACGCCTACGGCGTTACGACCGGCATGTTGCGCTACTGATTTAAATAACACGTCTACCGAAGGTTTATGACGATTGACCGGTGGGCCGTCGTGCAGTTTCACCTGATAGTTTGCGCCGCTGCGCGCCAGCTCCATATGCATCGCGCCTGGCGCGATATAGGCATGGCCTGGCAGCACACGTTCGCCGTCTTCCGCCTCTTTTACCGTGATCTGACACAGCTTGTTCAGCCGCTCGGCAAAAGAGCGGGTAAAGCCTGGCGGCATATGCTGAGTAATCATCAGCGCCGGACTGGTGGCAGGCAGCGGCTGCAATACGTGCCTGATCGCTTCCGTACCGCCCGTCGACGCGCCGATTGCGATCAGCTTTTCGCTGCTCAGCATCGGCCCGGCTTTCAGCATTACCGGCGACGGCTGAGAGCGACGTACGTGCAGTTTCGCTCTTGAGGCGGCGCGTACTTTATCGGCAATCATCTGGCTGTAGGCCAGCATGCCTTCACGGATGCCTAACGACGGCTTGGTGACAAAATCCACCGCACCTAATTCCAGCGCGCGCAGCGTCACTTCCGAACCTTTGCCGGTCAGCGAAGAGACCATGACTACCGGCATTGGCCGCAGGCGCATCAGCTTTTCCAGAAAATCCAGTCCGTCCATGCGCGGCATCTCTACATCCAGCGTCAGCACATCGGGATTGAATTCTTTAATCAGGTCACGCGCCACCAGCGGATCCGGTGCCGTTGCCACCATCTCCATGTCTGAATGACCGTTGATGATTTCCGTCATCAGCTGACGCATCAGCGAGGAGTCATCAACACATAATACTTTGATTTTGCCCATTATCTTTCCTTAGTCAGCCCGTAAACCGTCTGGCCTCGCAGGTAAAATTCTTTGCTGATCTGGCTGAAGTTTTCAGAATGTCCGGCAAACAGAATGCCGCCAGGTTTCAGCATGGGGACAAAACGCCGCAGGATCTTTTCCTGCGTTTCTTTGTCGAAATAGATCATTACGTTGCGACAGAAAATCGCATCAAACGGCCCGGGCACGCCCCACTCATTCCCCAGCAGGTTCAGCTGGGTAAAAGTGATGGTATTAGCCAGCTCAGGCCGCACGCGCACCATGCCAGCATGCGGGCCGGTACCGCGAAAGAAGAAGCGTTGCAGCTGCTGAGGCGACAGCGTACGCAGCTCTTCCTGGCGATAGACGCCCGAGAGCGCCTTTTCCAACACCTGAGTGTCGATATCGCTGGCATGGATTTGGAATTTGCCCGGGCCAGTGCCCAGGGTTTCCGCCAGCGTCATGGCGATAGAGTAAGGCTCCTCGCCCGTTGAAGCCGCCGCACACCAGACGTTGAAACTGCCGCCACGCCGTTTGGCGTGCTCAGCCAGGATCGGGAAATGGTGCGCCTCACGGAAAAACGCCGTCAGGTTGGTGGTCAGCGAGTTAATAAACGCCTGCCATTCCGCGCTGTTAGAGTCGCTCTCCAGCAGTGCGAGATAGCGGCCAAAATCATCTATTCCCAGCGTGCGCAGACGGCGCACCAGCCGGTTGTAAACCATTTCACGCTTGTGGTCGGCAAGTACGATGCCGGCACGCTGGTAAATCAGCTGACTAATACGCTTAAAATGCGTATCGGATAACGGCAGGCGCTGTACCATTTGTGCCAGCATCGTTGCGTTCTCCGGTGGTGCTAATAAGGTCGATTTTTTCATCCGGATCCACCCTGCAAAGTACAGATAAGGGGTTAATGTTCTTTTTTCCCTGTAGGCCAGTACCCTGCGGCAGTTTGCCGCTACCTGAACCGAGCGTGCCTGGGGCTGCTGCCGCTTCCACTACCAGCGCGGCGTTCTGTTATTCTGCTTTGCACTTCGGGTTGGCCGACTACAAATTCAGATTGCTTATCTGTTTATCGGCAGCAGTTCGAACTTCCTGAGGCTAAATTGCGTTAAATCCCTGTTTTTTGCTGCCGGGTTCACCGGGTTTAGCGCCGCCCTCTGCTGAGGGCGGCTGGCACGATTAGAAGGTTTCCCAGTTATCGTTGGAGACGGTGGCAACCTGCGCTTTCTTCGGCGCGGCTACCGGTGCCAACGGCTTGCTAATTGCCTGCGCGATGCTCTCTTTACGAATACGGAACACGGCCACAGCCTGGTTCAGGCGGCTCGCCTGGGCTTCCAGCGCGGCGGCGGCGGCGGCGGATTCTTCCACCAGCGAGGCGTTCTGCTGCGTAACGCGATCCATTTCAGTGACGGCGATGCCGACCTGATCGATACCGCGGCTCTGCTCGCCGGAAGCGGAGGCGATTTCGCCCATAATGTCGGTCACGCGGGTTACGGCGTTAACGATATCCGCCATGGTTTCGCCTGCGCTTTCCACCAGTTGCGATCCGGTATCGACACGCGCGACAGAATCTTCAATAAGACTTTTGATTTCCTTCGCGGCCTGGGCACTGCGCTGCGCCAGGTTACGTACTTCACCAGCAACGACCGCAAAACCACGGCCCTGCTCGCCTGCACGCGCAGCTTCTACTGCGGCGTTCAGCGCCAGGATATTGGTCTGGAAAGCGATGCCGTCAATCACGCTGGTGATATCAGCGATTTTCTTCGAGCTGCCCGCAATGTCGCTCATGGTTTTCACCACGCCGTCCACCACTTTGCCGCCTTTCTGCGCGGTTTCGGAAGCGCTCAGCGCCAGCTGCGAAGCCTGACGGGCGTTTTCGGCGTTCTGCTTCACGGTAGCGGTCAACTGCTCCATGCTGGCAGCGGTCTCTTCCAGCGAAGCGGCCTGCTCTTCGGTACGTGAAGAGAGATCGTTATTGCCCGCAGAGATTTCTGTCGCGCCGGTATAGATAGCATCAGAACCGTCGCGCACATCGCTTACCGTACGCACCAGCGCCAGCTGCATATCGCGCAGGCTTTCCGCCAGCTGCGTCATTTCGCTACGGCCTTCGACTTCAATGGTTTGCGTCAGGTCGCCGCTGGCGATGTGACGGATATGTTCGATATTACTGTTCAGCGGCAGCAGCAGCAGCTTACGAATGCCGCTCCAGGCCAGCGCGATCACCACAGCGGAAACCAGCAGCACGCCCAGCAGCAGCCAGATGCTCTGATGGTAAGCGTCATCGTTAGCTTTGATGCCTTTTTCGGTCAGGCCGTTAATCACGTCCAGCCAGTGGTTATAAGCCTGCTGGAACTGCTCCTGGTAGCTTTGCGTCGGCTGGGCGACAAAGTCGTTGAAGCGGTTGGTCTGCATCATCACGATCAGCTCCGCCAGCGCATCGCGGAACTGTTTATAGTTCGCCAGCAGCGCCTGCACGTCTTCCGCTTTTTTGCCGTCTTCGCTCAGCGTGGCGTTAAAGACCGCCAGTGATTTGTCGGCAGTAGCCAGATCGGTCTGCGCCTGAATCATCAGATCGTTAGCAGAAGTGCCCACGCCTGATTTATTGACGTCCAGCAGGTAGCGGATCCCGGCACGGTTCAGCGTATTACGCGCCTGTACCAGCGAAACCCAGGAAGTCCCCATCGCCTGCTGCAATACGCGCATTTGCTGGTTAAATTCAAAATTCTCTTTATCACTCTGTACGGTTTTAAAGAACAAACCGCCCGTGCCCAACTGCAGCACGGCAAACAACACCAGCACGCTGACCAGGCCGGTCACCACTTTTATACTCTTAAACATAACTACCTCAGTTGGGGGGGCTATTTGATTTAGTTATCGGCAAGGGCTGGGGGAACTTTATTGGGGAAGATGGGGGCATTGCTGCGATCGCTTTTCTTTTATTAATGCCTGTGCCGCAAATTACCTGTCGTTCCGTTAACAGCAACAGAGAGAATAATTCCATTGGTAACGCGACTAATAAAAAAGCCTGGCCAGAGCCGCCTGAAAACAGGCGTACTCAAACCGGGCTTATTGATAGAAATAGTTTTTATTGGGCGAATTTATATCGCTCTGAGGTTTATGACAAAGTAAGGTGCCAGCTCAGGAGGGCCTGTGTCTTCCGCAAAGACGCAAAAAACGCCATCCGTGGCAGCTCAGTACGGGCCTTCCATGGCCCGTAATGCTTTGCTCCAGCCACAGGCCCTCCATCGCTTCAGGTTCAGTAATCTGGAGGCGAATTTATATCGCCCTTTTACTTAAAACGTTTCCCAGTTGCCTTCGTCGGCGGCTGGAGCAGCGGCTTTACGCGGCGCAGGCTTCAGCGCGCGCGGTGCCGGAGCAGCGGCGCGAACGCCCTGATCTTTGCGAACGCGGAATACGGCGACGGCCTGGGTCAGGCGGCTTGCCTGAGCTTCCAGCGCGGCGGCGGCGGTTGCGGACTCTTCCACCAGCGAGGCGTTTTGCTGCGTGACGCGATCCATCTCGGTTACTGCGGTACCAACCTGGTCGATGCCGCGGCTCTGTTCGTCAGAAGCAGAAGCGATTTCGCCCATGATGTCGGTTACGCGAGTTACGGCGTTAACGATATCGGTCATGGTTTCACCGGCGGTACCAACCAGTACGGAGCCGCTGTCTACGCGAGCGACAGAGTCTTCAATCAGGCCTTTAATTTCTTTCGCGGCCTGGGCGCTACGCTGCGCCAGGTTACGTACTTCACCAGCTACCACGGCAAAGCCACGGCCCTGCTCGCCTGCACGCGCAGCTTCTACCGCTGCGTTCAGCGCCAGGATATTGGTCTGGAAGGCGATGCCGTCAATCACGCTGGTGATATCAGCGATTTTCTTCGAGCTGCCCGCGATGTCGCTCATGGTTTTCACCACGCCGTCCACCACTTTGCCGCCTTTCTGCGCGGTTTCAGAGGCGCTCAGCGCCAGCTGCGAAGCCTGACGGGCGTTTTCGGCGTTTTGCTTCACGGTAGCGGTCAACTGCTCCATGCTCGCAGCTGTTTCTTCAAGCGAAGCGGCCTGCTCTTCGGTACGGGCAGAAAGATCGTTGTTGCCTGCGGCAATTTCAGACGCGCCGGTATAAATAGCATCAGAGCCGTCGCGCACGTCGCTTACCGTGCGTACCAGCGCCTGCTGCATCTCTTTCAGGCTATTAGCTAACTGGGCCATCTCGTTGCGGCCTTCCACCAGGATATCGTGCGTCAGGTCGCCATTAGCGATATGGCTGATATGGGTAATATTTTCCTGCAGCGGCTTGATCAGCACGGAACGCAGACCGACCCAGCACAACGCGATCAGCGCTACAACCAGTGCCATTACCGCGCCAATGACCCACAGCATTTTGCTGTAGGCGCTTTCATTGTCAGCAACGCCTTTCGCGGTCAGCACGTCCTGCGCGCTACGCCAGTTAGCATAGGCGTCCTGCATTTCGTTCTGCTTCTGTTCGATGTTCAGCTTGAACATATCGGTCAGCTGGCGGTTTTCCATCAGCGTCAGCATCTGGCCCAGCGCTTTAGAATAGATTTCGTAGTTTTTTTCCAGCTGTGCAGTGATAGCCGGATCCATGCCTTTGGTATTAGGAATGGACTGGTAGCGCGCATAAGATTTGTCGGCGCTGGCCAGCAGGCTTTTACCCTGGTTGCTGATTTCAGTCAGCGAGGCGCTGTTGATGCTGTTGGCGGTTTCGCTTTGCAGACGCAGCATGCCGCGGTTGATAGTGATACGGGTCTGGTTCAGCGACACCCAGGCATCGGTAAACGCCGAGACGTTCTGGCTGGAAGTCTGAGCGATGGAGAAGTTAGTTTTATCGCTGGTCAGCGCGCCGATAAACAGACCGCCGGCAAGCAGCTGGAGCGAGCCGAATACCAGCAGCACTAACAGCAGGCTGGTGACGACCTTAATGCGTTTAAACATAGGGTACCCTTGGTAGAAGTAAAATGGTTCAACATCCGATCTATCGGCGTTATATTTTGGAACTTTATGCGTTGCGGGAACTGTTTTATTAAAGTGATACTTTAATAAGTAAATTAATTATCTCTGCTGCGTAAAGTAATTCAGTTCATAAAAAAACCCTGCCGGTTAAATACCAACAGGGTGTTTTATTATTTAATTTTGCCCGGCTATTACGCGCTGCGCAGCGTATCCACCAGCGCCATTTCGTCGCTGTTCAGCAGTTTTTCGATATCCACCAGGATCAGCATGCGTTCGCCCAGTGCGCCCAAGCCGGTCAGGTACTCGGTAGACATAGTTACCGCGAATTCCGGAGAAGGACGAATCTGGTCGGTAGTCAGCGACAGCACGTCAGAAACGCCATCAACCACGATACCTACTACACGCTGTTCGAGGTTCAGCACGATAACAACGGTATTATCGTTATAGTCTACATCCGGCTGCGCGAATTTAATGCGTAGGTCGATAATAGGCACAATCACGCCGCGCAGATTGGTTACGCCTTTAATAAAAGCGGGCGTATTGGCAATACGCGTAACCTGATCGTAACCGCGAATTTCCTGCACTTTTAAAATATCGATGCCGTATTCTTCGTCACCCAGCGTAAATACCAGGAACTCCTGGCCTACGGTTTCGCCAGCGAGTTTGGTGACATTTGCCATTCCAGTCATAGTTCTACCTTTAAGGTTAAAATCAGGCTGCGGCTCCCGCCACACGCTTTTCACGGTTAAGAGACTGCAGAGCCGATACGTCGACAATCAGCGCCACGCTGCCATCACCCAGGATGGTCGCTGCCGAGATGCCCGGCACTTTGCGATAGTTGCTTTCAAGGTTTTTGACCACCACCTGGTGCTGGCCAATCAGCTGGTCAACCAGCAGCGCATAGCGTTTGCCCGCGCTTTGCAGGATCACCACGATGCCCTGTGTTGCCTCGGTTTTCGCGCCCTGCACGTCAAAGACGTTCCACAGCTCAACCAGCGGCAGGTATTCACCGCGTACTTCCAGCACGCGCTCGCCACCGGCCAGCGGATGCAGATCGTCAGCCAGCGGCTGCAGAGATTCCATCACCGCGTTCAGCGGCAGGATAAAGACTTCGTCGGCAACGCGAACGGACATGCCGTCCAGGATCGCCAGCGTCAGCGGCAGCAGGATACGGATAGTGGTGCCCCTGCCCTGTTTAGAGGCGATTTCTACGTGGCCGCCCATCTCCTGGATGTTACGTTTCACCACGTCCATGCCTACGCCGCGCCCGGAAACATCGGTAACCTGCTCGGCAGTGGAGAAGCCCGGCGCGAAAATCAGCATGCCCACTTCTTCATCGCTCATCGCGTCGTTCACCGGCAAACCGGAAGAGAGCGCTTTCGCCAGAATACGTTCGCGGTTGAGACCTGCGCCGTCATCGATCACTTCGATACAGATATTGCCGCCCTGGTGCTCTGCGGAGAGCGTCAGGTTGCCGACGCCGGATTTGCCAGCCGCCACGCGTTTTTCCGGCGATTCGATACCGTGGTCGAGGCTGTTACGCACCAGGTGCGTTAACGGATCGATAATGCGTTCGATCAGGCTTTTGTCCAGCTCGGTGGAGCTGCCCAACAGCGTCAGTTCAACTTCTTTGCCCAGCTTGCTTGCCAGATCGCGCACCAGGCGCGGGAAGCGGCTAAAGACATATTCCATCGGCATCATACGGATGGACATCACCGATTCCTGTAGATCGCGAGCGTTACGCTCCAGCTGGCCCATGCTGTTCAGCAGGTCGCCATGCGCTACCGGATCCAGCTCATTAGAGCGCTGCGCCAGCATTGACTGGGTAATCACCAGCTCGCCGACCAGGTTGATCAGCTGATCGACCTTTTCTACCGCTACGCGGATGCTGGTAGATTCGCTGGCCTTGGCCGCCGCTGGTTTTTTAGCGGCTTCGCGTTTAGCTGGTGCGGCTTCGCTCACCACGGCAACGGGCTGCGGTGCTGGCGCAGGGGCTTCTTCCGCCACTGGTGCTGGCTCTGGCGCTTCCGCCACGGCAACCGGTGCTGAAGCGGCGTCCAGGAATTTGATCTGCGACTCTTCAATCACAAAGCAGAGCACGGCGACGATATCGTCCTGGCCTACGGAAGAATCCAGCGTCACCTCTACAGAGGTCTCGCCTTTGATTACCTCGGAAACCGTACCCAGGTTGCCCAGCTCTTCCAGCATTAGCGGGACTTCGTTGGGTTTCAGGTTAACCAGCGCCATACGCAGGCCAGCCGCCGCAGGCGCAGCAGCCGGCACCGCCGCTACGGGCGCAGCCGTGACCGGCGCGCTTTCGCCTTTGGCTTCCAGCGCCAGCTGACGCAGCGCCTGACAGATATATTCGAAGGTCGCAGCGTCGGGCTCCGTCGCGGTTTTATAGGCATCCAGCTGTTCCTGCATAATATCTTTGGTTTCCAAAAACAGGTTGATGATAGGCGTGCTCAGCTGCATTTCGCCGCGACGCGCGCCGTCGAGAATATTTTCCAGAATATGCGTGGTTTCCTGTAAAACAGTGAAACCAAAAGTTCCCGCGCCGCCTTTGATTGAGTGGGCCGCGCGGAAGATAGCGTTAAGCTGTTCCGCATCTGGTTCCTGCGGGTCTAACCCCAACAGGTGTTGTTCCATGTCGGCCAGCAGTTCGTCGGCCTCATCGAAAAACGTTTGATAAAAATCGCTGATATCCATGCTCACGGTATCACCTCTGCTGTGAGTTGCGATCGGTCTGGGCCGCTGGCACAGGCGATGCTGGTGTTAAAGTTGGTGCTGCCTGTCCGCTTACCGACTCGGCCGGGTCTGGTTTTTTGGCGGCGTCGCCCGGAACGGACGGCGCCACGATTTTCTGTAGCGCAGCGGGTTCGCTGTCGCTGACCTGTACCGCGTCGCTTTCCGAGTTTTCTTTCTCAATCTGCGCTTCGGTGTCGTGATTCAACACCAGCAAACTGATGCGGCGGTTAACGGCGTCGTCACCGCCACGGTTTTTCAGCTTCATGGTGTCGGCCATGCCCACCACGCGCAGCATTTTGTCACTTGCCAGGCCACCGATAATCAGTTCCCGGCGCGAGGCGTTGGCGCGATCGGCCGAGAGCTCCCAGTTGCTGTAGCCGCGCAGGCCGGTAGCGTACTGAATATCGTCGGTATGGCCCGCCAGGCTGATCCTGTTTGGAATATCGTTCAGGATCGGCGCAATGGCCCGCAGAATGTCGCGCATATAGGGCTCAACTTCCGCGCTGCCGGTTTTAAACATCGGCCGGTTCTGACTGTCGATAATCTGAATGCGCAGTCCCTCTTCCACCATGTTGATGATCAGATGCGGACGCAGCGCTTTCAGTCGCGGATCGGCTTCAATCAGCTGATCCAGCTTTTCGCGCAGACGGTTTAAGCGGATGTCATCCAGCTTGCGCTTCTCGGCGTCAATATCGACAACCTTGTGTACCTCGCCTTTTTGCTGCGACGGATCCATACCGCCGCCAGGGATCACGCTAGTGCTTTCACTGGATTTAGTGCCGCCGGTGATAGCTACCCGCAGCGGCGTTTTAAAGTAATCGGCAATACCGGCCAATTCCTGAGGCTTGGCGATCGCAATCAGCCACATCACCATAAAAAAGGCCATCATTGCGGTCATAAAGTCGGCGTAGGCAATTTTCCAGGAGCCATGGCCGCCAGCATGCCCGGAATGCTTTTTCTTTTTAACCAGGATAATGGGGTGATTGTCGTTCTTCATGCGTCCTGCCCTTTCGCTGGTGCTTTAGCGTTGCGAACGTGTTCTTCCAGCTCGGTAAAAGATGGGCGCTCGGTGGAGTAAAGCGTTTTACGGCCAAACTCGACGGCGATCTGCGGCGCATAGCCATTCAGGCTGGAAAGCAACGTAACCTTGATGCACTGCATCATCTTGGTGGACTCAGAGCATTTCTGCCGCAGAAGACCCGCCAGCGGAGAGATAAAGCCGTAGGCCAGCAGGATCCCAAGGAAGGTTCCCACCATCGCATGTGCAATCAGCTCGCCCAGCTCGGCTGGCGGACGGTCTGCCGAAGCCAGCGTATGCACCACGCCCATTACCGCCGCCACGATACCGAACGCGGGCAAAGAGTCGCCCACGGTGCCGATCGCCGTCGCCGGCACTTCGCACTCGTGCTCGTAGGTTTCAATCTCTTCGTCCATCAGGGCTTCGATTTCAAACGCGTTCATATTGCCGCTCACCATCAGTCGCAGATAATCGGTGATAAAGTCCACCAGTCTTTTATCGGCAAGGATGCGCGGGTAATTAGCGAAAATTTCACTTTCCTGCGGACTTTCAATATCGCTTTCCAGCGAGAGCATGCCCTGCTGGCGCGATTTGGCCATCAGGCGATAAAGCAGCGCCATCAGATCCATATAAACCGCTTTATTGTACTTTGAGCCTTTCATTAACAGCGGCAGCGCTTTTAATGTCGCTTTAATTGCTTTACCGTTATTGCCGACAATAAATGCGCCAATGCCCGCGCCGCCGATAATTAACAGCTCGGAAGGTTGATAAAGCGCGCCCAGATGTCCGCCTACCATTACGTAGCCGCCCAACACCGACCCGACAACCAGGATATACCCCAAAATAACTAACACAATAAATCCTTACGTCTGGCGACGCGTGGGTTGAAGATGAACCGGATTAGGTCAGGTTTTCCGACCCGTGGGCAAAAAAAAAGCAGCGGTATTTAACCGCTGCTGGATTCACTCCACGTGGCGAACATTAAACGGCTTGTTTAACCTGTTCATCCAGCAGTTGTGAAATGTTATCGGCAGGATCTGCGATAAGTTTACGTCTTTTTACCGCGCGAGAAGGCGGCTGGCACAGGCTACAAACAAAGCTGCCGACCGGCTGGTGCGCATGGTTGATAAAGCTGCCGCCGCAGCATTTGCAGTCGGAAAGCTCCAGCATTCCGCTCTCAACAAACCGGACTAAGGTCCAGGCGCGGGTCAGCGCCAACAGCGGGCCTTCGTCCTGTTGCGGGCATTGCTCCAGGTAGAGGCGGTAGGCTTTAATTACCGCATCCACGCCGCTGCTCAAACCGCTTTTGAGTAAAAACTGCCAGGCGTTGCAGAACATCGAAGAGTGAATGTTCTGCTCCCAGGTCATAAACCAGTCGGTGGAAAAAGGCAGCATGCCTTTTGGCGGCGGGCTGCCGCGCAGTTCTTTATAAAGTTTAATTAAGCGGCCGCGGCTAAGCTGCGTTTCGCTTTCTAACATTTGCAGACGAGCGCCCAGCGTAATTAATTCGATTGCCAGCTGAATATCACGCGCTTCCTGAACAATACTTTTTTCGCTCATTAACTCGCCCTCTTTTTCGGCAGTTCGTCATTCTTGGCAGAAGCATCACGCAATAAACGGCTGGATAATAAAATGCCGGTGTGGATTTGCTGCAAATCGTCCACGCGCGATTCCTGAGTCAGGCGATTAATTGTATTGTGGTCAGTAAAGCGGAACTGACATACCAGCTGGTTGGTCTCGGCCAGTTTGACCATTTCCGGCAGCGTTAACTGAGCGAGCGCGTCGGCCATCTGCTCGTCGATACCCAGACGAAACATGGCGGAGGCTTTTTCCTGGTTAATAAGGCGTTGAGCAAGTAATAAATAAGACAAGTTGATGTCGTAAATGTGTTTTAGTAATTCTGATGTACCCATTTTCTTCCGTCCTGACTGACACGACTTAAACGTTGGCGGATTGCGCCGCTACCTTTGTTGCTGCTGGTAAATCTTATTGTGGCAAAAAATTAAGTGGCAGAAGCCAAACGTTCGCGAAGCTCCAGGCGGCCCTGAAAGCGGCCTGCAGAAAGTAGTCATTAACTCATTTTGCCGGTTGCTGCTCCCTTGTTTTCGTCTGCTTCCCTGTACTTTTCCCTGACTTAAAACCGCCCTTACTTAGGACTATTCCGAAAACAACGCAACTTTATCTGCTCTAATTTCCGGATACAACGGAGGCCAGCTGAAATTTTAGATAAAGTGTGATCTGCGTCACACTTTTGGGGCTTATTTAACTAAAATATCCTTCAGAAATGTTGTTGATTAGTTCACTAACTAAGCAAATTCGGCCCATTTTGTTAAATTTTAACGTTACGGGATCATTTACCGCCGAAAATGGTTCCTTTTACGGCGATTGAATGGCGAGATGGTGTGTTTATGAACTAATGCGGATAAAAATTTCACTAAAAGAGGAAAATTCAGGATTAAAATCCAATTAAGACGTGTTAACGGAGTGTAAAACGCAATCACGCCAGGTGACTATCGGCAGAGGGTATAATCAGCGAAAAGTAAGTTACTGCAGCTTTATGACAGGAAGTGTTTAGGTGCTGTAAGCCGCGCCGGGCTTGTGTTTAGGGCATGCCAACAGATGTAACTGGAGGTGACATTAGCGCTATGAATGTTTATGCAGGAATTTTAACCTTACGGGGTAAGTATCGGCAGCAGCTTTGTTTTCTTTAGTGAAAATGCAGTTTTTTCTTTTATCTGGCCCTTTATTAGCCAGTTCTGGCCCGGCCGTGGTTAAAAATGGCAAAAAAAAGGGGCGATTTTACCTCGCCCCTTTTTCGCCTGGCATGACTTATGCTAGACGAGGAAAGCTGGCCACTTTGCCGGCCTCTCCCTGTGCTTCGCTACGTACCGGTAAAGACTGTAAATCTTTAATATAGGACTGGCGCCACTGGGTAATGTCGTTCTTACGCAGTACCGCCATCATGTCGTTGTAGCGTGATATACGCTCATTTAACGGCATGGTCAGCGCCTGGTTCAGCGCGGCAGCCACCTCGTCACGATCGTAAGGGTTGACGATAAGCGCAGAAGTCAGCTCATTAGCCGCGCCTGCAAAGCGTGACAGCACCAGTACGCCAGGATTCTCCGGGTTTTGAGCAGCAACGTATTCTTTCGCAACCAGGTTCATACCATCGCGCAGCGGCGTAACCAGACCAACATCGGTAAGGCGGAAGATTTTCATCAGCAGACGGCGATCGAAGTGCTGATTCAGGTAATAGAGCGGCGTCCAGCCCAGGGTGCCATATTTACCGTTAATGCGTCCGGCTTCAGTTTCCAGCTGGTGACGGATATCCTGGTAAGCCTGCACATCGCCCCGTGAAGTTGGCGCAATCTGTGAATAACGGATTTTACCGCGATGTTCCGGGAAGTTTTCCAGCAGCGCTTCATAGGCCAGGAAACGTTCCGGCAGGCCTTTCGAGTAATCCAGACGCTCGCAGGCGATAATATTTTTGGCATCGCCAAGGTCGCGCTTCATGGCGGCCATTTTCGGCGGCAGCGGCCCTTCGGCCATCTCTTTGATGCTGTCCGGCTCGATGCCTATTGGATAGACTTGGGTGGCGAACTGGTTGCCAAAGGCGAGATGCGTTTTGCCCTTGCTTTGCACCTGCGTCAGCAGCGACAGGCATTCAAGGAAGGCCACGCGGTCGCTTTCCGTCTGGAAGCCCAGCAGATCGTAATCGCACAGCATTTCCAGCAGTTCGTTATGCGGCGGCAGCGCATTGAAAATTTCCGGCGTCGGGAAAGGAATATGCAGGAAGAAACCGATACGGTTTTTCACGCCCAGTTCGCGCAGTGCGGCGGCGAATGGCAGCAGGTGATAATCGTGGATCCACAGGATATCGTCCGGCTCGATCAGCGGCAGCAGGCGTTTTGCCAGCATGGTATTGACGTTGCAATAGCCTTCCCAGGCCTCGCGCTGGAAGTTGACCAGGTCAAGACGGTAGTGGAAAGCTGGCCAGACTACCGCATTGGAAAACTGCAGGTAGTAAAGGTCATAATCGTTCTGATTCAGGCCAAAAGAGGCGTAGGTGACGTTGTCCTTTTCGAACAGATCCATCTCTTTATCTTCTTCACCTATTTCATTGATATCACCGTTCCAGCCAAACCACAGGCCGCCGGTGGTTTTCAGCGCGTCCATAATGCCAACGGTCAGTCCGCCCGCGCTGGTTTTAGAACCGTCCGGTACGGCGATACGGTTAGATACGACTACTAAGCGACTCATAACCTTGACTCCTCAATGACTTATCGTCTTGCTCTAATTTTAATAATGTTTGCTCAAGCCAGTGGTAAACAGCGTCGACGTTGGCCAGGCGATAGCCTGCCTCAGTGTCGCCTTCACCGATCTTGATTGCGATGCCGTCCAGGGCATTGACCGCGGTAAAACCTGCCTCGTCGGTCAAATCATCACCTAAAAATACCGGCGTTCTGCCGGCGAAAGGAGCCTGCTGCATAAAAGCGGCAATGGCGGCTCCTTTACTGACGCCTTTTGGTTTCAGCTCCACAACACACTTTCCTGGCTGAAGCGCCAGCATGGGAAAGCGTTCTGTCATGGCCTGGGCCAGCGCCAAAATCTCTTGCTCATAGTGCGGTGCACGGCGGTAGTGCAGCGCAAAGGCCATGCCTTTGGTTTCCAGTTGGGTGTCCGGCATTTTCGCCACGGCTTCGCTCAGCAGCGTGGCAAGCGAGGCGGAAACGTCCTCTGGCAGAGTAAGGCGTTCGGTATGGCCAGCTGCATCGCGGCGCTCTGCACCGTGCACGCCAGCCAGCGGAAAGCGCAAAGGCGCAACCAGCTCGTCCAGCTCACGTGCCGGGCGCCCTGACACCAACGCCAGCGCGCCGTCGCTTAGCTGCGCCAGGCGAGAAAGCGCGGCTTTTGCCGCAGCAGGGATAAAGACTTCTTCCGGGCGGGACTGGATAGCTGCCAGCGTACCGTCCACGTCGAAGAAAAAAGCGTAGCGTCCCTCGGGGACTAAAGGAGGTACGGACTCCAGCGTATTCACAACGATTCCTCCTGATTATGTGTGCCACGGCGATTCGTTGGTCAGCTAACTGAGCAACGTTGGCGGGAACAGACGCGCGGTCTGCTTTGCCCACAACGCACGAGGAAAAAATTTTCAGGTGTGGCGCGACGACAGGTCGCCGGGATGAGAAAGAGGATGCGTAAGAGGGGTATTCGGTGCCGTTTCCTTTTGCATAATCTCTGCACGCCACGTGCAGTCTGTCTCACCTCGTTGCCACACAGGTAACAACATCAGCATTGAGTATAGTCACTGATAACAGCTCTGCCAGACGCGTTAGCGCCACCAGGCCTTGCGTTACGCCTTTAACATGGCAAATAAACAGGGAAAAAACCCCAGGAGTAATACGAAATTGTGAAAATTTTGGAAAAAACAGGAGAGATGGTATTGAAATGTTAATTTTAGCGGCAGAGCCCGTCAGGCAACGGGCGACATCCATAGCGTGTTCAGATTGTAATGGCTCCAGGTGTCCGCTTCTTCCGGCCCGGCAATGCTATCCCAACAGTAGCGATCGGCCAGATCGACGACTTCCGGTCGCAGCATATGGTTAGCCGAAAGCGAATAGAAGACGCAAACTTTGGGAAGTAACAGCGAACCTTCACCGGGTTCAATTACTACGGCCACACGCCCGGAGGCCAGACGCACAATGGATCCCACCGGATAGATGCCGACAGCCTTAACAAACGCGTAGAAAATTTTTCGGTCAAAATGCCCTTCCCAGCTCGCCATCTGGTGCATAGCGCTGGCCGGATTCCAGCCCGCTTTATAAGGCCGGTTGGAAGTCACGGCGTCGTAAACGTCGCAAATCGCCGCCATCCGCGCCAGCTGAGAGATGTCATTGCCCTTCAGGCCGTGCGGATAGCCGCTGCCGTTGACTTTTTCGTGATGGTGCAGCGCCACGTCGAGCACTGCCGCCTCGCCGCCGCTGCGGCGCAGCAGATCTTCGCCCAGTACCGGATGCAGTTTCATCACATCGAACTCTTCATCCGTCAGCTTGCCGGGTTTATTTAAAATTTCCAGCGAGATCCCTGCTTTGCCGACATCGTGGAGCAGCCCTGCCGTGCCGGCCAGGCGCGTTTGTTCATCGTCAAGGTTAAGCTGGCGGGCAAGCGACACCATCAGTGCGCAAACGGCTACAGAGTGTAGGTAGGTATAGTCGTCATGAGTTTTTAACCGCACTACGCTGAGCAGTGCTGCCGGATGGCGGCTAAGCGAACCGCCGATCTCGTCAACCAATGGCAGCGTGCTGCCGGTATCGATAGTTTTGCCGAGGCGCGCATCGCTGAACATGCTCATCACCTGGCCTTTAGCGTGCAGGCAAATCGCCTGCGCCTGGGCAATCTCTTCGTGCATGCCGGTAGTCTGCGGCAGCGACTGCTGTTCATGAAGCGGATCCGCCCGATCCGGCCCGCGCCCCTTTTCGCAATCGATCCAGACTTCTTTAATGCCGCTTTCCGCGATAACGTCTATTTGCTGCTGCGTGGTAAGCAACATGTGGTTACGAACCAGCGGGTGCTTGAGCCAGAAAACCTCCAGCTTGTGCACGTACATGCCGATACGTAACTCGTGTGTCTGAATTCTTATTATCATTCCGCCTCTCCTGCCCCTCCTGCCTTTTCCTCCATTCAGCACAGGTATCGGCTACGCTGAAAAAACCTTCAGCGTTTGCGGACGGTAATTTGTATTTTTACTGTTAATTTACATTCTGGCAGGTAAGGTCGGGAAGGCTCAGGCTGTGAGCAAGAAAAGACTAGTGGATCACGTTATCGTCATTGGCAGATCGGCGCGTCATCCCGTCGCCCGAATTCATTTGGGCGCTACGGATTTCTCTGATCGCAGCAAGGCAGGCTTTACGGCGGGCTTCGTCGGTCTGACGGGCAGCCAGCGCGCGGAGTTCCTGAATAAGGGAAGCGGGATTCAAAGGACGCTGCTGTTCCAGGATCGCAAGGGTTGCGTCTCCCAGCATGATTTCCTTTAATTTTTCAGATTGGCGATGATCCATGGAGGCTTCTCTGGCTGTGTATTACATGCCATGGGGCTCGCTTTTCGCGACGGCCAGGACTGGATACCTTAGCCGACGCGAAAAGATAAAGCAGGCCGAACGAACAGCGGGCATAGCAAAAACGTCAACGGGTTTGATCAGACTTCGCGGCCGAACAGCAGGGCAATAAGCTCATGGTGATGCTTTTCCAGCTCGGGCTGCTTGATCTCAGCCAGGCGGCTTAGCAATCTGGCGCAGATGGACTGGCGGTTAACCGTTATGCCGGATTTCAGAACTTCCATCACTACCTGACCCAGCGTTTCCTGGTGCGAAGGCACAGCGGCATCTTGCGTGTTGAAGTAAAGGCTAATGTCCGCTGTTGGTGTGTTGATACTGTCCTGACGCATAATGGATCCTCTTAAGCAGGTGAAAAAATGCCCGAAGGGGGGATAAATATTCTACCCTGTACAGATTTCTAAATCATGTACAACATCTTAAGAATCTGAGTCGCGGATTTTTTGCAAAAAATGCTATTTTGAGACAAAGCAAAGCGCATTTGGTCACAAATTAGCTAAAAATTGCTAACTATTCCCCTGAAAGCTTAGCAGGTTATAACAAGAGCGCCGTTTTTCGGCTGAAATTCGGAAAAGTTGTACAAGGCAGTGGCCGGATAAGGGAGAACCTGAGTTCTCCCTGGCGTTGAAGACAAAGTATGTCGGTGGTGGCTCAGGAGGCCTGAGCTCCCCCCGAGCGATGATGAACCTACTTCTTCGGAATATTCACGGCGGATTTCCCCACCGTTTCGTTTTCAATCGGCGCTACCGCACCTAAATCGGTGCCGGTTACCGGATTTACCGCCGGATCGGAAGCGGTACGCGCGGCCAGATTATCCAAATCGGTTTTCTGATCGCCCGGTAAAGTTACGCTGGCCAGCCCGTCGCCACCGTCCACCGCTGGCTGGGGTTCGGCCACATAGGTAAAGTTTTCGTCCGAGTTCCAGCTTCCGCGCGCCTCGCCGCCTTCCGACATGTTGTAATAAACATTGGCGTATTGCTCAATGGGCGGCAGTTTGCCCGCCGGAAAGTTATTGCGAATGGAGTAAAGCGCTTTTTCAAAGGAGATCTGATGTGCGACTTCTCGGGTCATCAGGAAGCCCAGCGCATCTTTTACGCCCGGATCGTCCGTTACGTTAATCAGACGCTCATAGAGGATTTTGGCGCGCGCTTCGGCAGCAATGTTGGAACGTAAGTCGGCGGTAGGTTCGCCAATGGTATCAATATAGGCCGCCGTCCAGGGCACGCCGCCAGAGTTAGTCAGCGCCGGGCCGCCGCCGTAAAGGATAGAAGTCAGATGGCTGTCGTTACCGTTGCCGGTAATAGAACGATAAAGCTCGCCCTCTTCTTCCGTGCCCTCAGCCAGTTTGCCTTTGGCACCCTTGTTCAACATGCCCACCAGCGAACCGATAATTTCCAGGTGGCTCAGCTCTTCGGTGGCGATATCCATCAGCATATCGCGGCGTCCTACATCTTCATCTGCCAGCCCCTGAGTAAAATAGCGGCAGGCCGCAGCCAGCTCGCCCTGTGGACCGCCGAACTGTTCCAGCAGCAGGTTAGCCAGGCCCGGATTCGGCTCGGCGACGCGAACAGTGTACTGCAATTGTTTTACGTGTCTGAACATAGCTCACTCCAGTCAAAAAAAGGCCTGCGGCGGCCTGCTCTGTGGCAGGCCTTGCCGATCGACTGGTTTTCATACCTGAGTATGGCGATAAGGAGCGCTGCCCCTACCGAAAAGCTGCAACAACATTCAGGTTTAAAAACCACACAACAAGCATAGTTTAATTTCGACTGGCGCAAGGCAAAGAGAGGGAAAACGTTACCACCGCAGGAGGAATATCACAGGATTTACCAAGCGTAGACCCTGTATAACCCAGGATAATTGGCACCGGGCACGACCCCGTGATAGCTGCCGCTTTATTAAAAACCCGCTGAATATAATGATAATTTGTGCGAAATCGCTCCTGGCTGGCCTGCGAGGGTTTTGCATGGTCTATGCTTGCCCTCGGGTTTTAACTTTGAGGAGAAAGCAATGAAGTACAGAAAACTGGGCCATTCCGGCCTGATGGTTTCTGAGCTGACGCTCGGTACGTTAACCTTTAACGGCCAGGCCGGGTTTGAAAAAACCGGCAATGTCGATGTGCGCCAGGCCCGCCGTTTTATTGAGATAGCGCTGGAACAGGGCGTGAATACCGTGGATACCGCCGATCTCTATTCCAAAGGCGGCGCGGAGGAGACGCTGGGCGAAGCGCTGGGCGGCAATCGCCAACGCGTTATCCTCGCCACCAAAGCCCGCAGCCCGATGAGCGAAGATCCCAACGACAGCGGCGCCACGCGCTTTCACTTAATTAAGTCCTGTGAAAACAGCCTGAAGCGGCTAAAGACCGATCATATTGATCTCTATCAGATCCATAACTGGGATGGCGTCACGCCGGTAGAAGAGACGCTGCGTGCGCTGGAAGATTTGGTTAAAAGCGGCAAAATCCGCTATTTTGGCACCTCGAACTACACCGGCTGGCAGATGATGAAAACGCTGGGCTGCGCCGAAGTTAACCAGCTTCTGAAACCCGTTAGCCAGCAAATCTATTACACGCCGGAATCCCGCGAAGCGGAGTTCGAGCTGCTGCCGATGGCGCTGGATCAGAATATCGGCACGCTGATTTGGGGGCCAATGGGCGAAGGTCTGCTGACCGGCACCGTGCAGCGCGGCCAAAAAACGCCTGCTACTTCCCGTCAGGGCAACGGCTGGCCTGAACCCTATGTGCACGATATGGAACATGCCTGGAAGGTGATCGATGTGCTGACGGAAGTAGGCAAAGAGCATAATGTCTCAACCGCGCGGGTCTGTCTCGCCTGGCTGCTGACGCGCCCGGGCATTACTTCGCTGATCGTCGGCAACCGCACCGAGCAGCATTTGCAGGATAATCTGGCCGCAGCGGATCTGAAGCTGAGCGACGAGCAAATTAAACGAATTGAACAGGCGACCCGTCCGGCCCCGCGCTATCCATACTGGCACCGCTTCACCAGCGGCATGGACAGGCTGGATCCGGCGGAGAAAGTGTTCCTGGACGAATACCAGCAGACGCTGGACGCCCGCAAGGATCTGGAGAGTAAATAAACTTTCCGCTTATAGCGAGCCCGCCCGCCGGGCTCGCTGTAATGTCGCATTTCGTCTGGGCTTCCCACCACTACGCTTTCTCATTTTCTCTGCCTACCTTCCTTTTGCACCGCCGGTAGCCATTTACCGCCCGAGCGCAGCGGCACAGCTATACTCAAGCAAAAACAGGAGAGCACCATGAAACTTGCTGTATTTGATATTGGCGGTACCTCGTTAAAAATGGGCGTAGTGACGGATAAAGGCGATATGCTGACCAGCGATAAAGCAGATAATGCCGGGACGCGCGAAGCCATCCTGCAAGATATTCTGGACTGGCTGCAAAAGAATCCGGGCTGCGAAGGCATTGCCGTCAGCGTGCCGGGCTATGTCGATCCCCGCCGCGGCTATATCTCTATGGGCGGTACGGTCAGAGCCTTTGACGATTTTCATCTCAGCAAGTGGCTGACGGAAAAAACCTCGCTGCCTGCAACGGTGGAAAACGATGCGCACTGTGCGCTACTCGCCGAACGCTGGCTGGGTAAAGCACAGTCAATGTCCGACTTTTTGATGATAACTATCGGCACCGGATTAGGCGGCGCGGCCTTTTGCAACGACGCGCTGATACGAGGCAAGGCGGATCGCGCTGGCGAATTCGGCTGCCTGCTGGTGGCTCGCCCCGCTGGCGGCAGCGTCAGCCGCTATACCATGGGCGATAACTGCACCATGACCGCGCTGCGGGAGAGCTACGCGCTACATACAGGACGCTCTGCCGATGAGGTCAGCGGTAAAGAGGTTTTTTCCGCCTGGGACGATAAAGAGCCGATAGCTGCGAGGCTGGTCACCACTTTTTATCAGGATCTCTGCGCCGGTATTTATAATCTGGCGAACACTTTCGATCCCGAGTGTATTTTCCTTGGCGGCGGCATTACCGAACGGGAGGCTTTTCTGGAAGAAGTGCAGTTTCATCTGGCCTGGTTTGGCAAGGCTATTCCGATTGATACCGCCACCTTCGGCAACGATTCCGGCATGCTGGGCGCGGCTTACCACTTTTTGCAAAGCCGCCGTTAATGCGAACGGCGAGTGGTTAAAGCCAGCGACCAGCGTTCACGGTGGCAGCGCGGGCAGTTTAGCTGCTGCTGCGCCTGTAACCGCTGCGTCAACCCGCAGTGGTTGCAGGCGTACAGCCCTTCTGCCGGGATCAGCGTATAATCCTGCCGGTGTTCGGGCGGCAGCACGGAAAGCCCGGGCCGCACTTTATCGTCGTCATAGTAGTAGGCGCTGATATCGCCATCCAGCTCAATAAGCGCCAGGCGGATCTGACCGAGATGCTCCACGCCTTCCTGACGCAGTTCCATAAAGAATTCATCTTCGGAAATGTTTAACCCGTCCAGGCTATCAAGCTTGTAAAGGCCATCCTGAATCAGCGTAATCACCTCGCCTTCTATCCATTTAGACATTCGCGCGCTACGCGCAGTTAAAAAAGTGGTGAATCTGTAGAGCGCCAGCAGCACCACAAACACCATAGCCACGGGCAGTACCGGCACATCATCGTAGAAGGTTACATCGCCGGAAGCAGAGCCCAGCGTCAGGACGATCACCAGTTCGAACAGGGAAAGCTGGCGAATGCCGCGCCTGCCGGAAATTTTCAGAAAAGCGAAAACCACGATATAGGCAAAAAGGACACGTACCGCCACTTCGCCTAAAAAGGTGACGGAGAGATCGTTTAAGAAAAAACGGTGCCAGTCGAAAGAAAACATAAGCCTGTGTAATTATCCTGGTAAAGTAATAGCCGAAGCCTGACGGCACAGAGTATATCCTGCGCTTTTGTTTTGTGCATAAAAGCTACGACAACTGCGCAATCGAGTGCCAAATCAGGATTTAATTTCACTTAAGACAAAAAGCGTTCGTTATTCCCTCAGGGCGAAACTATTATTTTTTCTTGAGCGTTGCCGCCACGTTGATTAATAGCGCTCTTAGTGTGACAAAACAGGTAAATTTCCTGTAATTTCAGCCTGTTCCTGGAAAGTTCCGCGCAATGCCTTGCCTGAGGCAGGCGTTCGACGATACTGTATATATAAACAGTCAATCTGGAACGCCCATTATGCAGCTGATTTCACCTGCTGAATTTACGGAAGATCTTTTTTTACCGCTTTTTATTGAGCGCGTGCCCTGCGGCTTTCCCAGCCCGGCGCAGGATTATATTGAAGACCGCCTGGACCTGAATAAGCTGGTGCTGCGCCACCCCAGCGCCACCTATTTTATTAAGGTCAGCGGCGATTCGATGATTGAGGCCGGTATCGCTCATGATGACCTGCTGGTGGTGGATCGCTCGCTGACAGCGGAGCATGGCGATATTGTGGTTGCGGCGGTCGGCGGCGAATTTACCGTTAAGGAGCTGCGCATCCGCCCTTTTCTGCAGCTAATGCCGCGCAACCGCCACTATTCGCCCATCGTTTTTCAGGATGCTGAAGAGCTGGAAATTTTTGGCGTGGTCACTTTTATTCTTAAATCGACCAAAAATGTTCGCGCTGGTTGACGTTAATAGCTTTTATACCTCGTGCGAAACGGTGTTCCGGCCCGATCTGCGGGGAAAGCCCGTGGTGGTGGTCTCCAACAACGACGGCTGTATTATTTCCCGTTCGGCCGAGGCAAAGGCGCTGGGCATTAAAATGGGCGAGCCTTATTTTAAAATTAAAAAGGCGCTTCAGCGGCAGCGGGTGCAGGTTTTCAGCTCTAACTACGCGCTCTATGCCGATCTCAGCCATCGGGTAATGACTATTCTGGCAGAACTGGCACCCTCGACCGAGATCTACTCTATCGACGAAGCCTTTATGGATTTAACCGGCGTCAGCAACTGCATGGCGCTGGAGGCGTTTGGCCGCGAGGTGCGGCAGCAGGTTTTACGTTCCACCGGCCTGACGGTCGGCGTCGGCATCGCGCCGACCAAAACCCTGGCCAAGCTGGCGAACTATGCGGCCAAAAAGTGGAGTAAAACTGGCGGCGTGGTCGATCTTTCCGATCCGGCGCGCCAGCGCAGGCTGCTGCCGCTGGTGCCGGTCGAAGAGGTGTGGGGCATCGGCAGGCGCGTCGGCAAGCGGCTACAGCTGATGGGCATCAAAAACGCGCTGGAGCTGGCCGACAGTTCCATCCCGACCATTCGTAAACACTTCAGCGTGGTGATGGAGAGAACAGTGCGCGAGCTGCGCGGCGAATCCTGCCTGGCGATAGAAGAGCTTGCGCCCACCAAACAACAGATCGTCTGTAGCCGCTCTTTCGGTCATCGCGTCACCGACTACAACGATATGCATCAGGCGATCTGCGCCTGGGCGGAACGCGCGGCGGAGAAGCTGCGAAAAGAAAAGCAGTACTGCCGCTTTATCAGCGTTTTTATCCGCACCAGCCCGCATGACGACAGCACCTATAATAACCAGGCTTCCGGCAGGCTGCTGCTGCCCTCCAACGATACCCGCGATATTATCCGCGTAGCGACCGAGGCGCTGGGCAGGATCTGGCTGGAAGGCGAGCGTTATATCAAAGCGGGCGTGATGCTGAGCGATTTTTACAGCGAAGGCGTGGCGCAATACGATCTCTTCGCCGAAACACAGCCGAAAGCCAACAGCGCGGCGCTGATGAGCGTGATTGACGGGCTAAACCAGTCCGGCAAAGGAAAAATCTGGTTCGCCGGTCAGGGCATTGAGAAAAGCTGGTCAATGAAGCGCGAGATGCTTTCGCCTGCCTGGACCACGCGCTACAGCGATTTGCCGGTGGCGAAGTGAAGATTGCCGTTGAGAAGCGCGCCAGCACAGAGTAAAAACGATCGGCATCCTTGTCGATTGAAGTAGCCAATGGCCCAGGCCGGTCATACCAAATCGTCTGTCCAACCGTATAAAGCGGGAGAAACGATCTCCCGCGAGGTGAACGAGCTGATGTTACATTGCTATAAAAAGCGTTGCATTGTTGCTGTCGCAACCAGTTTTTTAGGCACTAAAAATTGTGGTCGATACAGTAGCGAGAGCGCGCCATCAAGCTCTTCGCTATCTTTAGCACCCAAAATTATTTCCTGACCCTGCGGTGATAATTTTCTGGCCGAGCGGATAATATTTAATGCCAATCCTTCTTTAAAATGTTCCCTGGAGAAAACCACCTCTTTAGGATGGCTGGCAATTTTTTCACGCAATAAAGCGTTGGTATCCTCCCGGCTAAAAATCTGATTAAGCGTACTTTCTGAGGTAGTGCGCTGTTCAAAAAGCAATGTGTCATTGATTTGCACATGAGAATACTTCATATATTTGTAACCGCTCGCTTTGTTAAGTGGCATATTATATTTAATATGCCCAAAGCGGCTTGATTGCCTGTTCTCGGTGCGTCCTACGCCCAAAGAAAAGAAGGCAAAATCATCCGTTTTTAAATATTCAATATCAATATCCATGGTATTTTCAGTGGAAAATTCGATACCTTTCTTTTGCAACTCCTTTCTTGAGCGAAAGGTAACATTGCCATTTTCAGAAAAATCACGGGTCGAAAAATGTGTCAGGTAAAATTCTGCCTGCTGAAAACGTTGGGAAAAGCTGGCTTCACTGGCTGAAAGTTTACCTAACCCGGTTTTCAGTCTGGAGATATTTTCATTACTGACAGCATTAAGCGTATCCAGATCCTTTATTTTTCCTTGCCAATATCTCCCACCCCGCATATTTTGATAGCTTTTATTCGCCCGAGATTTCGTTCTGTAATTTTCAAAAGCTTTTAAAGGATTGAGCGTAAATAAACCCTGTTCGTCTTTTCCGGATAATGGATTATTCCGCACCATCCTGTATAAATTCAGCCCGTCAAGGGTTCCGGCCGGATCGGCGCTCAGCCAGCGTCCTGCCCACGGCTGATAATAACGGAACCCATAATAATAAAGTCCAGTGGCGTCGCGCTCTTTGCCCGAGTAGCGCACGGTTTTGTAGTCCGCCTCGACTTTACTGCGCGCCATCCACACCGCCGTACCGCCGTAGGGATAGTACTCCTCCATGCTGATAAGGCTGCCGTTGCCGTCCACCTCCAGTCCGCTACTGCCCAGTAAATTATCGTAGCTGTAGCGCAGCTGATCGTTGCCGATGTCGTCTGGTTTACCCGCTTCCCAGTGCAGCGCCCGAACCTGCGCGCGCCCCGCTTCACCCAGACTGATAACGTGCAGGCGCTCTTTCTCCGTGGCGCCGGTAGTCAGCGTCCGTAGCTCCAGCCCCGGCAGATAAACGACCCGCTGCGTCTGCCCGCTGTTGCCGCTCTGCTGCATGCTGATTTTGCTGATGCGCTGTCCGGCTGCATCATAGCGATAGCTTTCGCTGTCGGCGGCCTGACCGTCGCGCACCACCGGCGTGACCTTAAGCAGCTCGCCGCGCGACGTCCACATCAGGCTCTGGCCTGGCTGCAACGCGATTTGCTGGCCGCCCAGCGTAAACAGTGCGTCCACCTTCGTTGCATCTTCCGTCAGCGTGCTCAATACCGCGCGATTGCTGCGATTGCTGACCGTCATCGCCGTAGTGTAGCTGTTGCCGCTGGCTGGAGCAGAATGGCGGATTTGCGTCAGATTGCCGCCGCTGTCATAAGCGTAGGTACGCGTATAAGTGGTAAAGGCGGAAGAGTCTGAAGCGAGCGGCGCAACGGCAGGCGAAGATGCGCCCTGTTGGCCGATGCCGACCCTTTCGCGGCCAGTGGCCGAGACCAGCTGATAGAGGCTGTCATAGACGTAGCGATTTTCCGGCACGATTTTCTGGTTGCGCCAGAAGCGAGTTTGCTCCGCATCGTTGGTGAGGTTAAGCACATTGCCCACCGGATCGTATTCATAACGCAGATCCTGAAGTACTTTCGGGCCCGCCGCATGGCCGGACGGCCGTTCGGTTTTCATCCCCGTCAGGCGCTGCGTTTCCGGCTCATAGCGGTAAGTCGTGACCACGCCGTTGCCGTGCTCCTCACGCAGCTTCTGCCCCGCCGCCGAGTAAGTCAGCGAGGTCAGGATAGCCTGCTCCGCCCCGCCTTTTAACGTCAGCCAGCTACCTGACAGCAGGCCAGCGACATCATACGCCAGTCGCTGCACGTTGCCTTTTGCATCAATCGTGGTCAGCGGCGCGCCGGTCGCATCCAGAGTGCTTTGGGTGGTAAAGCGCTCCGCCGCCAGCATAGCGTTCCAGCCCGAAACATCGGTTCCTTGCCAGTCGGCAGCAAAATCCTCGGTCAACAGCCGCCGCGTGGTCGCCAGCGGCACGCCGGTCAGGGAAAGGCTTTCAGTTTGCTGTAAACCGGCGGTATCGTAATGGCTGATACAGTTCCCGGCCAGGTTGTTCGCCTTTTCCGCCGGACTATTGCCTGCCCAAATAAAACGTTCTTCCGTGCGGACCGCCTCGCCTGCGCCCTGCGCTGTCATGCTCAGCGGACGGCCTGGCAGGCTGGCGTCCTCATACTGCCAGCGTCGCGTGGTGGCTGAAGCGGTAATACTGAAACAGGGTCGTCCGGCGATATCATTGAGGTTAACGACCACGCCAGCATCGACGCTGGTGGTGCATATTGGCTCATTTTGCAGCGTATGCAGATAAACAAAATTGGGTTTTACCTCGCTGTCGGTCTGCTGCAAGGCATAGAGGCGAGCATCAATGCTTTGCACCAGCGCGCCACGAGCATTAATACTATGACGGGTAAGGTATTCTTCGGTGACGTCCGGCGTATCCGGATGTCGGTAATAACGAATATCTCGCACGCTTTGGCCACGATTATCGATCACGGTGACCACCGGCGTTTTACTGTACAAGAGGGGGTTCATAGGGAATACCTTCAAGGGTAAAGCAGCGGCAGAGAAGCTGCCGCTGTGGGTTCAATGATGGCTCTGCGTATCAGCTCGCGGTCGCCGCCGTGTCGTTTTCATCTTCGCTGACCACAAACCACGGCGTGAGCAAACTCCGCCGTAGCCAGCCTTTCGCCGTAACGACCTGGTATTCACGTCCCAGTGGATCGTAGTAGTGCGTGTCGGCGTAAAGATCCTGACGGGCGCTGTCGTCGCTGACATATTTCCAGCTGTTGAGAAAGTAAGGCTGATAGGTGCGTACTGGCTGGCCTTTATGGTCATACTCGGTGCGCCCGGAAACGGCCCAGCGAAAGCGGCTTTCCGCGACCGCGGGCCCGCCCTCCGTGCCGCCGATCAGCGAACCGTTGTCCGCTCGCTGCCAGGCTTCGCCGTCGGCCTGGCGCGAGGCGCTTTGCAGCACGCGGCCAAAGCCGTCGCTGAACGTAACCTGCTGACGGATCTGCTGCTGCGGATCGTTATCATAGCGGTCGGTCAGCAGCGTCAGGGCATGCGGTGGAATACGACTCTCCGCCGCCTGCATCCAGCTGTCGGTAACATAGACCAGGCACTGCGCGACGGGCAGCGGCGCGGTCAACGCCAGCGCTTCGTCAACGATTTTCGGCGCCACAAAGGCCGCCTCGCTGTAGCCCGCTGGCTCGCCGTTCTCCGTGCCGCTGAAACGCGTAGTTATAACGCGCCCCAATGCGTCCAGCGTGGCGATGTGTAGGTTATCGTTCACGTCCGTTATCCGCACCGGCGTCAAAAAGCGCCAGTCGTAGTCCGCCGTGGTGGTAAGTCCTGCGGCATCCTGTACCTGGGTAATAACACAGTCATGCGCATCCCGCGTGATGGTTACTGCGCCAGTAAGTAAGGTGGTGCGCGAGGCGCAAGGCAGCCAGAAATGGTCAGCGTCGTGCCAGGTGGTGTAGCCCTGACGAGCCGTCCATACCCCCTCTTCACCCGCTTGCGCAAACAGCCGTGCGGCCTGCTGATAGCCCGCCGCCCGTAGCTGCTCTGGCGTTACGTATGCCGTGATAGCCTGCACAATTTCCTTATCGAACACTGCCGTTTCGGTAAAGGCGACACGCGGCGGCCAGGCGGGCTGGATGGTGGTTTCCCCGTTTCGTTCGTCCAGCCAGACGATTTGCTGCTGTCCGGCGAAAACCTTCGTCTCTTCTGCCAGTAGCGCAGCGCTTTGCCGCAGCAATTCCAGGCTAACGCCACCGGACGGCACGGCGCTGGCCGAATGCGTGAAGATATCGCTGCGGACGGCGTTTGCTAAACCAGGTAACCAGCGATGAGCGGTCAAATTGGTCAGGTGGTGCCAGCTGCTTTGCTGTAACGTCAGACGCAAAAGCTGCTGCTGCGGATCGTAACTGCTGGCGAACAGCGTTTCCGGCAGGCTGTCGGGATAAGGACTTTCGGCAGGCTGCGGCCGACGCGGATAGTTGATGCTCACCTGCTTCAGCGGCTGTCCGAACTCGTCGCTGACCAGCAAGATTTGCTGTTCGCACTGCGGATCGCAGCTGACGCGTTCATAAACCCAGCTTCGGGTTTCCACTTCAGTCGCCCAGACTACGGGATAAATTCCCGCCGCCTGCACCAGCCTGACCTGCGGACGATGTTCGGTGACGCGGTAAGGCGTTGACGCCAGGTCGCTGTCGTCCAGGCCATAAAGTTCACTCCGCAGCGGCCTGCCCTGTAGCGCGCGGTTCAGCCAGCTGGCCGTTGCGTCGTCAGGATGATAAGCCTGTTCATCTTCTCCCCAGCCCAGGGTAAAGCGCGGCGTAAACGCCGCGTACGCTGCGCTGTCGCCCTGCCAGAACTCATCGGCCAGCCGCCCGTCCACTTCCGGCAGCCCGGTGGCATACCAGTTGCGCTGAAGCGAGGGAAAGGTCGGCGCTTTCGCCGTGCCGCGACTGGTCAAATGAGTGTCGAAGATATCGACACGGGCAAAGCCGCGCAGCTCGCGTTCGCGGCTATCCCAAACGCCGCGACGGTAGCGGACTTCGCTGACCAGCCGGTTGCCGGTAATCTCATCCGTCATCTGCGTTTTCCAGAGCGTATGCAGTGCAAACGGCAGGTAACAGAAAGGCGTCGCCTTGCCGCTAACGGCGGCCTCGGCTTTTTCATCCAGCCAGAACTGCGCGGAGCTGCGGTAAAACAGCTGATGACAGCTGCCCATATTATTATTGACGCCACAGAGCAGCCAGGGTTTTGCTTCGCTAAGATGACAAATCCAGCTGCGGGGCGTGGGGTGCGGCACCGTCAGCACAAAGCTGGCTATGCCAAGTCCCTGAACATCGGCCAGCTGCAGGCTGCATGTACGGTCATAACGGATGCCGGACGGCAAAGGGATGCTGAACGGCGCGGCGAAGCCGTTGCCGCTCTGATTCAGCCAGATTTCCAGCCGATCGCTGTGGGCGTAGATCAGATCCGTGGTGCCTGAACCATCGACGTCCGCCAGGCTGAGCTGGTCAGGATTAAAAGTGTCGTATGGCTGATTGAAGCCCGGCAGCTCAAGCGGCTGGCCGAAGCGGCCGTGCCCCAGGTTAGGCCAGCAGCGCACGCCGCCAGCGCGGATTTCCACCAGATGCTGCTGGCCGCTGCCCAACATGTCGCTGAAAGCGACCAGCGCGCGGGCATCCGCGCCCGCTATCGGCAACACTACGCCTGCGGACTGGACAACCGTTTCGCCCTGCCGCCAGCCATCGCCGGTACCGCCATACAGCCGCACGCTGGACGGCCCGATCAGCACCATGTCGGTTAATCCCCCGCCAAGAATATCCGCCAGCTGTGCCTGAGGATGACTGTACTCCACCGGCAGGGCCGACAGCGGCGTAAAGGGACGCCAGCTGCGCTCCGGCTCACGCTCATAGCGTCCCGCCACGCCCGGCAACGTCACAACCCATTCCAGACGACCATCGCCGTTCAGGTCGGTCAGCATGCCGTTATCACGCAGTGCGGGCACCACCGGCAGCGGCGTAGCTCGATCCCACGTAACGGCATCAGCCCTTTCTTCCGCCTGGCGTACCGGCGCACGATACCACCAGGCTTCGTTATCCTGATAAAGGATGCCCGCCAGGCCTTCGCCATGTAAATCGACCAGCTGATATTGCCCGCCGGTAAACTTCTGCAAATCGTCCCGCTGCTGCCAGGTTACGCTGGCGGGCGGCGTAAAGGTTTGCCAGTCAAAGGTCAGCGGCGGCAACGCCAGCGGCGAACCGTCCGATTCGTAGCCTGCCTGACGTACGCTTTGCAGCGTAGTGACCGCCGGGCTTTCCGCGTACTCCAGCAGCAGGCGCGCCACCAGCTCAGGCGTCTCGTCCTCGGCCGCTTTTCCAGCCAGTGTCGCCAAACGATGGTACATCAACACTTGGCGACACAGGCGCCGGGTACGGAGGTCAAAGCCATATTCATAGCTGGAGAAGCGGTCCTGGCGACAGAGCCAGCTGCCGCTGCCGGGCAGCAGCCAGCCTGGTTTCTCCGCCAGCGCCGTCCCGCGTTCGCCGTAATCCAGTACCAGCGTAAACAGCCAGTCTGCGGGCCTGGGCGCGGCGACCAGGCCCGGCAACGTGCGGCCCGCGGTGCTATTGCCGTACCAGGCAGCCACCAGATAGCGCTGAGCGGTGGCTTCAGGGTGAAGCGCCAGCTCAGACCTATCGCAGTGGAGATCGTCTTCCGCGCGATACTGATACCAGATCTGCTCGCCGGTGGCCGAGACGGAGGATTCCAGCAGCCAGACGGCATTTTTCGCCGGTTCGCGAGGATTTGCGATGCGCGCCTGCGGGTTACGCCCCAGCAGATGCACCTCGCCTTCCGGGCTATAAAGCAGCCAGAAATCGCTATTTTCCGCACGCCAGTACTCAAGGCGGCTGAAGCTGCTTTCCGTGCGCGAGCGGTAAGCGGTGACAAGGAATTCAGATTCCAGCGCCGTAGCGAAAAGCTCGCTGGAGCGGCGGATTTCCGGGCTGCTGTCGGCTTTCAACACGGGCACCAGTACGTCGCCTTCCGGGCCAAGAAATTCGTCGGCGCTGTCATAGCCGGGTACGCCCTTACGGGTGCGGCGGCGCACCGAAGCCAGCCCGGCCTGCCAGCCGATGCCGAACGCGCCGTTGCCGGCGCGGCTGTGGTAGCTTAACGCCAGCGGCGGCGCATAGCCCCGACCGGCGGAGACCGGCAGCGGAATGCTCAGCGACGCGGCACCGTCAGGCCCGGCGCCTGCCATATCGCTTTTAAGGCCGGAAATGGCCCCGCCGCCAGAGGGTAGCGTAGGCGTATTCACATCCAACCTGGATAAATTTTGCATAGAGAACTCCCTTCAGGCTCCCTCGCGGGAGCCTGTTCGGTGAAAAGGGTTAGCTAAAACTGACGTAACGGATATGCAGAATGATATCGTTCAGGCTGGCCAATAAAGCCCGCTGTTTATCCAGCGTATTTGGTAGCGTCAGGATCAGGGTGCCGTCGCCATTGATATCGACCCCTTCGAACGGTAAATAACGGCTGTCGTTGAAGTCCAGCTGGAACTGACCGCTGTCATTCATCCCATGCGAGACGAACTGTGTTGTGCAGCCTCGAGCTAAAGCTGGCGCGTCGCTACCCGAGTAGGTCAACTCTGCCTGGACATCCTGGTAAGGCCCCACCAGCGCCGGCAGCGTGACGCCGACCTGCTTAACGTACTGTTTACGGCCCGCATGGAGCAGGTAATCGCCGCTGATATTTAAATCAGCCAGTTTCAGGTAGGCCATAAATCGGGAATCAAACAGCTTGATGCCTTCTCCAACAGGGCCAGCGATACCGCTGCCATTGGCTATCATTGCCGCAATTTGCTCAACGAAATTGAAGCCTTTCTGCTCGGCGTAGTACTGCGCCAGCGAGACGGTTCGCGTTGCTTCCAGCACGCGCTGGCCTCGCTCAAGCGCGGCTTTTTCCATCTGTGCCAGGTTAAGCATCAGCGTTTCGCCTGCCATCAGGCCCGCCCATGTTCCCTGCCAGGCGCCGGGACGAATAAAGGTGGTTGCTTCATCCTTAAATTCCCATTGCCAGGCTTTTTGCGCCATCAGGCAGCGCGACACCGCCAGATCGTAGAACTGGTAGTAAATCGCCGCCAGTCTGCCGCGCAGCCAGTTATAGAGTGCTTTATTGCTAAACTTATTTTGCAGGAACAGCAATTGCGCCTGCGCCTGTGCCTGCTGCGTCTCTACATAGGTTTTCTGCAGTACTGCCGCTTGCCGACGCAAGGCCAGCGAAGCAAGCTGGGCATCGATCTGTTTCAGCTCTGATTCGGCGGCGTTGCGCTGAATTTCCCACTCCTCGCGACGGCGACGCCAGATCTCAGACTGGCTAATGCGCTCGGCGGCAACACGCGTGCCGTCGGACGCCAGCTGTAAACCTATCGCCGACGCGTTAAACAGTGCGCCGTAGCGGGAACCACCAACGGCAAAACCGTAGATATTGGGTACCATCTCCGCAGCGGCGGCAACCATATGCAACGCGCTTGCACCCGCGCTAATGGAGGAAGCAGCCAGGCTAAGATTTATTGCGGAACGCTCGCCTGCATTAATGTTTTCTTCATACAGCGCGCTGTAACTGTCAAAGCGCGACTGCGCACCCTTGCGGCTCGCTTCCAGCACTGCCTGCTCGGCGTCAACGATAGCAATGTCGTGGTCCTGCATGGCGACGCTTTGCAGCACCAGCTCGCTGGCCTGGGTTTGCAGCAGCTCCGACAACGTCTCGGCATCCTGTCGCTCGGCGATGCTGAGCAGCAAGCTGCCGAACTGGCTGAGCTGCGCCACCATATTTTTGGCGTTTTCCAGCATAACCGGGAAGCGGTAAAGCGCCATGTTTGTCGTCGGCAGATCGTCTCCACCCTGCGACGCCGAAACGGCCGCGCTAAGCAGCGCAGCGGGATCGGCCGGTTTCGCAAAGATGCTCAGCGCCAGCGGCTGGCCATCAATGGAGAGATTGTGGCGAAGGTTATACATCCGCTGTCTCAGCGTGCGCCAGTAACCCTGCAATTTTTCATTGTATTGCGGCAGGAAAAGCGCAGTCAGTGAATTCGCCGTTCGCTGTTCCGGCATCACGCTCTGCTGACGCACGGCCAGCAGCGCGGCGTGCATGCTGGCCGTTTGCGCAGCGGCGTCGCTTAACAGCGGCGCCGACCACTCGCCTTTCAGGTTCAGGTAAGGTTCATCGCCAAGCTGGCTTAACGCCTGCATATACCACATTTTCGCTTCGTTCAGCGTGTCACGCTCCAGCTTACGGTAGGCCATATCGCCCCTGGCGATCAGCAGATCCAGCATGCCCATAAACGTAGCGACTTTATAGTGCATAGGATCGGCCTGGGCGACGGCATCCGGGTCAACCGAATCCAGCGGCGTGGTGTTCCACGAGGTATCTTCCTGGAGCGGACGCACGTTCCACTGCCACTGCGCAGGGGAGCCGTTAATGAAGTAGCCTTCCGGATTCCAGATATATTTTATCCAGCGGGTCGCCTCGTCAAAGCGGCTTTCCTGGAGCAGTCGCTTAAATACCATCATCGGCACGTAATAGAACATTTCCCAGAAGTAGAGCGCGTTGCCGCCGCTGAAATCCATGGGTTCCGTGCGCGTTGTCAAAATGCGACTCTCCAGACCGCGTGTTCTGCCGGTATTAGTGGTGCTGGTTTCCTCAAAGGCTTTGGTCGTGGTGTTATAGCGGAAAGCCTGCATCGTGGCGGCGGAAGCGGTAAAGGACTGGTCAGAATAGCGTACGCCGAGATAGGCAATGCCTGGTTCGTTACCTGTTTTCACATTGTAAGGCAGGAAAACATTGACCACGGTTTGCGTGTTCGCCGAAACGGTGCCGGATGCGCAAAGGTGTATCTGACGGCTGTCGCTCTCATTATTGCTTACTGCGCCTACCAGAAAGAGCTGGTATGTGCCATCGCCATGCAACGCCCGGTCATATCTGTCAAAGGTGACCGCAATCCAGGATCCTTCTCCCAGCTGTGGTTCCTGAATCTGCTGGGTGGTCATGGAAAGCACCGTATCCAGACCCGCATTGGCCCGCGCTACCAGCTGCTTAGCAAAGAGCGTGTTTACGCGGATGCGATACGCGCCGTACTGCAAATATTGCGCGCTGTCGCTGGTGCGATTAAGGGTAATAACCGGTAATGTACTAACATTAATTAGCGTTAAGCCAAGCGTTTCGCTACCTAACTCTCTGCCGTGAGCATTGGCTGTAAAGGTGGCTGTAATATTGGCCTTATTATTATTAAAAATGTCTTTGGTAAAATTAATATTGAATGCATTCAGGATGAATTCAGTCTTATCAAAGCTATAAGATGAACGCGAACCCATATTTACCGTCTGTGTCGTACCTCCGTTTTCGGCAACTATTTTAAGCGAGACATCCGACGCTGCCACCGCTGTATTCAGCGTAGTGAAGTTGGTAAAAGTAAGCGAGAGATCGGAAGCAGGAATGCTTCCTGTTCCTGTGATGTTGGCGTTTTTCCGGTCACTGGCGAGTACTTTCGTTAACGTTTTCTCTATATATCGCGCACACCATAAATCGTTGCCGAATTCTTCAGCAGCAAACCAGGCATTGTCATTAATACTGACAACACAGCCAGACATACTCCCCTGGACGTAAAACTCGTCAACAGTGGCTTTACGTGCCAGCGCCTCTCCATTCGGAGCAAAGGTTCCTTTACTGGTCAACCTCGGGATATAGAAAGTATCGCCTATATTCCCTGTCCGCTTCATCATTGCTGTATGGATCTCAGCACGCGTCCCTGGCCGGCCTTGAAAGGCAAGCTGAGTCATCGCGTCAAAACTTAAGGTAAATTTGCCATCTACAAATTCAGTGGTGTGGATATTACGTAATTGGCTTCCTGTGAGGGAAGTATAATAATCCGCACCCCATATTTGTTCCAGCGCGTTTATTTCGTAAACAACAATACTTTTGACGTCACCACCATAAGGGGTATTGAGCTTCGTCACGGTTGTTGTATCAAGCTGAGTGTAAACCTTAAAGGCTATTTCACTGACCTGAGTGGTATCAAGAGTTTCATTTTTTCCATCATTTGAAATCACTAAACCAAAGAGTGGAAGTGGATCGGCGCTGGCTTCGATTTGCTTTTCATAAAAGAGGATATTTAATTTTCCGACCTCAATATCCTGTGCGCAGTACATGCCCACATTCGATGACGGGATCTGATTTATAGGTACAGCGACTGGTGCGCTCCAGCGTCCGTCATGGAGAATATGCGCATATTTAACGATATATTCCATCGATTTGTTTGCCGTGTCGCCTGAGGCAAGCTCTTTACTCTCTACCCAGACAATATACAGCCTTGACTGGAAAATAACCGGACGCACAAGATTGTTGACGGCAGAAATAGCCGTAGTGATTTTTTTCCACTCACTCCACGCGTTAGCAGGTAGCTTGCCTTCTGAGAGCATGCCGATATCCGCTTTACGCCAGTAGTAATCGCCAATGGTGGAACGACCAAGCAGCCAGGTGATGCCGTTCCGGTCGCTGACGCTATCGTGATAGCCGCTGATAACGTCAAGATTGGCCACCTCTTCAAAGCGGGTCATATAGGCTTTGAACGCCTCTTCAACGTTATCAGCGGTGAGCTGGCTCTGGCTGACGGTTTGCAGCATCTCGCTCATCATCTCGGTCTGGCCGATACGCAGCGTTGGATCGATATAGTTTTCCGGGTAGTAGGCCAGCTGCGAGACGCCAGCCCAGGTGCTGTAACGTTTGTTCCAGCGCTCCCAATCCTGGAAGAAGCGGCGAGTTCGTATGCTGCTGAGCGCGCCCTCTTCCTGATTCCCCAACGCCCGGTTGACATATAGCTGAATGCTGGCGATAGCCTCGGCTACGCGGGTTGTTTTGATTTCTGCCGATACCTGGTTATCAATCAATAAATAGCTGTAGAGCGTATCGCGATCGTTAACCCAGGCAGGCGCGTAATGGGCAATAAACCAGGCACTGAGCGCCGTGCTGGTCACTTCAGCCAGCCTCGCCAAAAGCTGGTCGGTTTGTCGGGCATTAAGGCCACCCTGCATCAGATCGCTGACCGCCGTCCATTCACTCCAGCCTGGCGACATGAGAGTATTGGCATACTTCAGCGCGATCAGCCTGGCGACGCCGACTGGCGTTATGCTTAGCGTGGTGGCGATATCCTGCCACTGTAACGTGCTGTCGATAACCTGCCAGTCAGGGAAATACGCCTTGTCGGAAGCCTGTTTCAGCGCCTGGCTTAATCCCTGTGAATCCAGATTGAGCGCCTGCGCTACCGTTTCAGTATCCAGCCGCCCTTCTTTCAGCCTCAAAAGCACTCTGTCAGCCAGGCTGCCGCAGCGCAGGATAAAGTGTTGGAAACGGGTCAAATCGTAGAGCATGGTGAGTGTATTTGGCAGGACACCGGCCCCGCTTTGCAACAGCGAAGGCTGGGCAATCAGCATCGATAGCGTGGCGGTGCTAATACCGGTATTGCGCACAATCAATACCAGCTGAGCCAGCTTTTGGCAAAAAGCGATCAGGCTGCTGGTTTCATCGGCGGTAAGCGACGTTTTCAGCGCCAGCGCCAGGAAAGCCGCAACCGATAGCCCTGACGGCATCAGCTGATTCAGCCATTGCAGCGTCGCGCGTGCCATTTCGTCGGTATCCAATTGTGTAGCCGACGCGATAAAAGGGGCCAGGGCGGCCAGCAGGAGTTGATCATCGGCAAACGTCTGCCCACTCAGGCCGTTGCGTAACGTGACGATCAGGCTTTCAATATCTGGTGTCATATCGGTGCTGTAACTCGGCGTAACCATCAGCCAGGCATCGCTGACCGTCCAGTTCAGCCCCCGGAGCCACTGCATCATTTGCTCGAGATAGTGCAGCAGCGTCGTTATATCGTCATCCGTCGGCGTCAGGAGTTTCTGACCGGCAAAAGGCGTAACCGAAAGCAGCATAGCTAATTCGGCCACTGATAACCCCTGCGTCTGCGCCAATAATTTTACCCGGTACAGTGCGGAGAGGTTTCGCAGCGTGCAGCTGAACGGTTCAACAACGCCGCCGTTAGCCAGCGTCCAAAGCTGAAAGAGTTCATTGTCATTTACCTGAAAAGCCCGCTTCATGACCGCCAGACGGAAAGCGTCCTCTGCCTGGCCGGGCACCAGGCTTAGCGCAGCGTCATCGGCGGCAAAAACACGGTCATTCAGGCGCGGCGTATTGAACAGTCGGGTAAAGAGATCCTGCTGATCGCCGCTGTTATCAATAGCAAAGCCGCAAAGCACCAGCGCATCTGCCACCTCAAGCGTAAAGCGGCGCTGGGTATAATTGACATAGAACAGCTTATTCAGCGTTGCTTCATTAATAGTCAGCTCGTGATTGCCACCTTCACTTTGCGTCACGGCCAGAATATCTTTTGGTGCAATACCGGTCGCTTTGTACAAGCGAATTAATTTGTTCAGTTTTAACAGAAACAGGTTAAAGGCATAGGCATTTTTTTCCAGACGGAAAGCCGCACTGGTGCTCTGGTTAGCCTCGCTGGTGCCCGCCGCCGGATAGCGCAACAGGTTCAGCATAAAGTCGCCCGCGAAATCGCTCTCTTCCAGAACAAAATCGCGGGACTGATAAACCACGCCCGCCTCAGTTGGGCCATTGATCTGATTTAAATAAACCGAGCGAGGACTGGATAAACGGACGCTGACCAGGCCACGGCTTTCTTTAAATTTTGTTTTGATATAAAAAGTGTTATTTCCCTTATAGAAAAGATCCATATAGTAAAGATGATTATAGCCGCTTCCTGCCGTTCTTTTGATAAGGTAAGTATCAATATAGTCATCATCAACAAAGATCTTCAGCAAGCGGTCGTTAACGTAAGCATTATTGCCTGAGGAGAATACCGCCAGGCATTCCGCAATCTCTTCACTGGTCAGCTCATAATATTTTGAGAGATATTGCGGGTTACGGAAAAAGTTGACATCAGTATCACCGAAGTTCTTTTTAGTCAGTTCAGCGCTATTTTCTTCGGTAATTTCTTCTGTCAACAGGTGGTAAAGGTCGGGCGAAATATCCGCACGGATGCTCAGTAAAGTGGGTAAATCCACTTTTTGTGCAATCAACGGATTGCGGTTAAAAACGGCAAAGGCCTCATCCTGTAGCACTATAGCCTGACGGATGGTCTCGTACGGCAGATGAAAAGGCGTGGCACCGGTCTCACGGGCGGTCGCAAGCATTTCCATTATCTGTTCGCGGGACTGACTTTCCTGGGTCTGAATAGCCTCCAGCAGGATTTCGTTCGACAATGACAGCGTGGAGATTTCCTCATCCATGTTGTGTTGTGAAAGCGAAAGCGAGGCCAGATCGGCGCGGCGATTGTCCAGACGATACGCCGAATTTGCCGGATGCAACTCTTTTGCCTCACGATAAAGTTCGGTCAAATAGGCGGCTGGAGAAAACATAGAGGCGGCGGAGCCAGGCTCCACAAACTTACTGGCCCGTTGGCCAAAAAGAGAATCGTAACTACGCAAATGGGCGGACTGGCGGATACCCAGGCTGACGGCATTGGCCAACTGAGGGTTAGCACGGCTGAGAATGCGTGACTCCGCCATCTTGTTTTCCTGTCCGGCAAGCTGTGCCTGTCTGTACAGAAAAGCCGTTTCTCCCCAGGAGAGTTTACTTTTAGTCTGTTCCCTTAAAGCGGAAAAAGAGTCAGAAACAATATCACCCAGGGTTATTTCACGGGTAGCCATATTGCCCGCAGTCATGTCGCTGCTGTTTAATTTTTCCAGCAAAGACTTTATGTTATACATACTATTCTCTTGGCCTCAAGGTCAGCATTGAATAATTCATCAGATATAAAACTCCTCAGCCAGGCAAAGGGGCCTGATTAAAAAAAATAACAACCAAACCGAAAGGTTTAATCTGACACAGAGTGAAAATGAAAGTCACCACAACAAAGAAATGAGTTTATCATGCTGCTATCCCTGCCATAATGCTAATTATTAAAAGTACGAGCGCAAAAGTTGACGCAACCCGATTAAAATAAAAAACACATATCAAGGCAGGCTTGAAAGAGGAAATAAAAACAAAAGGATAGTTAAAAAAGAGAGGATGGTTCCGGTTTTTATTTTCCCTACTAAATAAACAAAACAACAACAAACATAAAAAATATCTTTAAACAAACAGGTAAAAACCTGCGATCTCAATAAGGTGAAAACGTATTTTAATCTTAAAAAAAGGAGCGCCGATGGCGCTCCTTCAGAATAGCTTACGGCGCAGCCTACAACAGGCCTTTTTCCGCCAGCTCCAGCGCGTAGTAGCTGAAGATCAGATCTGCGCCCGCGCGCTTGATGGCGCCGAGGCTTTCCAGCACCACATCCTGTTCATTGATTGCGCCTGCCTGCGCGGCAAACTTCAGCATCGCATATTCGCCGCTAACCTGATAGGCCGCCAGCGGCAGCTCGGTGCGCTCGCGCACGTCGCGGATGATATCCAGATAGGCGCCGGCCGGTTTCACCATCAGCGCATCCGCACCCTCAGCCTGATCGATCAAGGATTCGCGAATTGCTTCGCGGCGGTTCATCGGGTTCATCTGGTAAGTTTTGCGATCGCCCTTCAGCGAGGTGCCAGCCGCTTCGCGGAACGGGCCGTAGAAAGAAGAAGCAAACTTGGTGGAGTACGACATAATCGCCGTGTCGGTGAAGCCCGCTTCATCCAGCGCGTGGCGAATTGCTGCCACCTGGCCGTCCATCGCCGCAGAAGGCGCGATAAAATCTGCGCCCGCACGCGCTGCCGCTACCGCCTGCTTGCCAAGGTTCGCCAGCGTTGCATCGTTATCCACGCCGTGCTCGTGCAGCACGCCACAGTGCCCGTGCGTGGTGTATTCGCAGAAGCAGGTATCGGACATTACGATCATTT
The DNA here is from genome assembly GCF_042610525.1 of Pantoea sp. sgz302252. Classification (GTDB taxonomy): domain Bacteria; phylum Pseudomonadota; class Gammaproteobacteria; order Enterobacterales; family Enterobacteriaceae; genus Erwinia. Next base: position 87,727 of record NZ_JBHDVM010000001.1, on the reverse strand, counting down.
CCGGAACCGCATCCTTACAGATACGCGACATCCGCGACACCAGGCCATTTTCCTGCCAGGTATCGCTGCCGTCGGCATCGGTATGGTGAGAAATACCGAAGGTCATTACCGAGCGGATACCCGCTTTGGCGATGCGTTCAATTTCATAAGCCAGGCGCTTTTCCGGGATGCGCATTACGCCAGGCATCGCCTGGATAGCTTTGTAGTCGTCCAGGCCCTCTTCAACGAAGATTGGCAGCGCCAGATCGTTGATGCTGAGCGACGTTTCCTGAAAAAGCGAGCGGAAGGATGGGGTCTGACGCAGACGTCTTGGACGAAGGTTTGGGGATAGAGTGGACAAAACAACCTCGGTTTAGCAGATAGCCAGCGGCCGGGAAAACCGCCGTGGATAAAAAGAAAAAGTGAGTCTGCTAACATTATACCCGCCGACGCTTTCTGACAATGTTTGTCGCCCATTCTGCGCCGCAACGGCACAGAATGCCTGGCTTTACGCCCGCCATGTTTTACTTTTACTAACAGAAAAACGGTGAGGTTTTACTCTGCGTTAACCTTAAAACCGGCGGTTATCTCAACCCGTTCTTTTTTAGCGTCCATAATTAAGCGGTCAACTACCAGGGAGTAACGATGGATTTCTTAGGCTGGACTGCCGCCGCTGGCGGCCTTTTATTATTAATGTCGCTGGCTTCCGGCTGGATAAATCGCGGCCCGATCACCACTTTTGCGCTCTATCTGCTGGCCGGCATCATTTGCGGCCCGTGGGTTCTGGATCTGTTGCATATTGATATCGCCGCTCATGCCTCACTCACCGCGCACCTGACCGAAATCGCTATGGCGGCTTCATTGTTTATCACCGGCCTTAAGCTCAGGCTTCCTCTGGGTAACCAGGGCTGGCGGCTGGGAATGCGGCTGGCTTTTCCCGGCATGCTGCTGACCGTCGGCGGTATGTCGGTGGTCGCGCATTATCTCGTGGGTCTTTCCTGGCCTTTCGCCATCGCCTTTAGCGCTATCGTCGCGCCGACCGATCCCGTGCTGGCCAGCCTGATTTCCGTCAACGACGCTCGCGACGATGATAATCTGCGCGTTTCGCTCTCCAGCGAAGCGGGCATGAATGACGGCACCGCCCTGCCTTTGCTGATGCTGGCGGTGACGCTGCTTACCACGCCGCAGCAAATGACGATGGAGCTGTTTACGCACTGGGCGCTGGTGGATGTACTGTGGGGAATTACCGGCGGTCTGGGTATTGGCTTTTTATTCGGGCGCTTTGTCGGCCAGTACGTTACCCATTTGCGCTATGCGCATAAAGACGTGGCGCCCAACGATTTCCTGGCGCTGGCGCTAATCGCTCTGAGCTATGCGGCGGCCCAGTCGCTGGACGCATCTGGCTTTCTGGCGGCCTTTGCGGCAGGCGTAGGCTTAAGACGCGCTGAGGTAGCCGTGATCAGCCGCCAGCCAGCCGAAGCTTTTGACGATAGCGATCATCGTCCGCCAGCGGAAGTGCTGGTTAATCCACATATTCGCCACGAATCGCTTGAGCCAGATCCGGCACGTTCCGTCGGCCTGGTAGTCGGCGATGCGCTGTCATTTGGCGATACCGTAGAACGCCTGTTTGCAGCCGGGATCATCATAGTGCTGGGCGTTACGCTGGCGCAGCACTGGGATCCGGACGGGCTGCTGATGGCGGCCATTCTGTTTCTGCTGATTCGTCCTGCGGCGGTCGCGCTCGGCACTGTGGGCATTAAAGCGCCCTGGCAGCAAAAAATGATTATCGGCTGGCTGGGGATCCGCGGCATCGGCAGTATTAACTATATCGCCTGGGCCTATACGCACGGCGTAGCGGGCGACGAGATGACGCGGATGGCGAATATCGCTTTTACCCTGGTTGTCGCCAGCGTCATCGTACACGGTATTTCCGTTACCCCGTTATTGAACTGGCGCCAGGCAAAAATAGTGGCCATGCGCGAGCGGGATGAATAAACGTTGGGCCGCGCAGGCCCTTCCAGGATTTATGCTAGCCTCAAAGTAGAAGGAGTATTGCTGCCGTATAACATGGGTTGATAAGAAAGATGAAAATATCAGACAGTTTTCGCAGTCATTTTATTCGTGAAGTTCTTGTGCCTTTGGTGCTGGTATTATTCATTACTTTTATCGCCGCAACTTTTACCGTCTGGTGGGCGACGGCCAAGACCAACCGCGATGCGGCGGCGGCGCAGCAGCAAATTATTGCCACAGCGCTGACGCAAAGCCTGGCGGATATCGTCAAACAGAATCGCAGCCTGGCGCTGTGGCAGCCGCTTGGCCGTCGCCTGACGCGCGCGCCCCAGGATACGATCTGGCTGAATCAAAACGTTGGTACCTGGCTATCGACGATGTTTGGCCACCAGCTTATCTATATCGTTGACGAGCGTAATCAGCCAATTTATCGCTGGGAATGGGGGCAGAACGTGCCGCCGTCCCGGTTCGAGCCGCTGCGTCAGGCGGTGAGCGCCCTGTCGGCACGGCTTAAGTCCCCCTTTCCCAACGGCGGTGAAGGCGCAGAAGCCGTTGATTTCACTCTGATTAACCAGCGCCCCGCCGCGCTGGCTATCAGCACTATCGACAGCGGCTATGGCGAAGGTGGCCGTTTCCGGTTGGTCAGCGTCAAATATCTGGATGAGAGCTATCTGGCTTCTCTTTCCCAACGCAGCCTGCTGCGTGATTTGCACTACGCCGACGGCAGCCCGCAAAGAAAAGAGGCCAACTATTTGCTGCTGAACGCCGCCGGAGAAAGCCTGGGCTATATCAGCTGGCGGCCCGCCGCGCCCGGTTCGCAGATGTTTCAGGTGATTGGCCCGGTCGGGTTGGCAATGGTGCTGATTATTACGCTGATCTGCGTATTGATGATCCGCCGCCTGTGGCTCTCTTCGCTCAGGCTTTCCCAGTCGCTGCTCCAGCTCAGCGCCAGTGAAGCGCAGGCTCAGCATCTGGCTTTTCATGACGTGCTTACCGGCTTGCCCAACCGCGCACTGGTAGAAGAACGGCTTACGCAAGCGCTGGGCAGGCTGATGCGCAATGAAGAACGGGTCGCGCTGCTGTTGCTGGATCTGGATCGTTTTAAGCTGGTTAACGATACCTATGGGCATCATGCGGGAGACGAGCTAATTATCGATGTCGGACATCGGCTGAGCGAACTGGTCAGGGAAAATGACACTGTTGGCCGACTGGGCGGCGACGAATTCGTGATTATTGTGGAAGGCGCGATTTCACTGCACGATATTCAGTTGCTGTGCGAACGTGTTATTGCCTCACTGGCCCGTCCTTTTACTTTGTTAGGCAGCGAGACCTGGATAGGCGTTAGTATTGGCGTGGCGATGGCACCGCAGGATGCAGGCGATCGGCTGGAGATGATGCGTAAAGCGGATATCGCCCTCTATGAAGCTAAAAGCCAGGGACGCGGCCAGTATCGGGTATTTGATGGTTCGATGGATGAGCAGGTCAAAACGCGTCAGCAGATTGCCGCCGATCTGCGTGTCGCGCTACAGCAAAAACGCGATCTGGCCGTTTACTATCAGCCGCTGATGGATATTACCGGAAAAAATGTGGTTGGGCTGGAGGCGCTGATGCGCTGGCGCCATCCGGTGCGCGGCGTGATTTCGCCCGGCGAGTTTATTCCGCTGGCGGAGGAGATGGGGCTGATTATCCAGATTGGCGAATGGGTGCTGCGCGAAGCCTGTCGCGTCTCGCTGGCCTGGCCAGATCTTTCCATGGCGATTAACGTTTCGCCTTTACAGTTTCGCTCGGCGGGATTTGTCGAAAGGTTTACCGCTATCGTGAAAGAGGAACAGACGCTGCCTTCCCGAATCGAGCTGGAAATCACCGAAGGCGTGCTGATCGAGGATGAAAAAGGCGCTCAGGAGATTATGAGCGCGCTGCGTGAGGCGGGTTTCCGCATCGCGCTGGACGATTTCGGCACCGGCTATTCCAGCCTGAATTACCTCAGCCATTTTTCTGTGGATAAGATCAAGATTGACCGCTCTTTCACGCAGTCGCTGGGCGTGACGGAGAATTCTACGGCAATTATCGAGTCCGTGGTCAGGCTGGGCCAGGCGATGGGGCTGACCGTCACCGCAGAAGGCGTGGAGACCAGCGGCCAGATGGCGGCGCTGGCCGAAGCGGGCTGTAATCAGCTCCAGGGCTTTTTGTTTTCCCAGGCGGTAGCGGAAGAAGAGATTGCCACACTGTTAGCACAGCCTAAGGCGGGTTAACGTGACAACGTCACGTTAACCAGAACAGCTTAAAACTTTAACAACAGTTTCAGCCCGTGTTTTTCAAAAGAACCCCAGCGGTTCGGTGCTGTAGCTTACCAGCAGATTTTTGGTTTGCTGATAGTGATCGAGCATCATTTTATGCGTCTCACGGCCAATACCCGATTTTTTATAACCGCCGAAAGCAGCGTGCGCCGGATAAAGGTGATAGCAGTTGGTCCAGACCCGCCCCGCTTTTATCGCTCTGCCAACCCGATAGGCCCGGTTGATATCCCGCGTCCAGACGCCTGCGCCCAGTCCATAGATGGAATCATTGGCGATAGCTATCGCTTCCGCCTCATCTTTAAACGTGGTAATGCCGACTACCGGCCCGAAGATCTCTTCCTGGAAAACCCGCATGCTGTTGTCGCCTTTCAGCAGCGTTGGCTGAATGTAATAGCCACTTGCCAGCTCGCCTTCCAGCTTTTCAACATCGCCGCCGGTCAGCACTTCCGCGCCCTCTTTACGGGCGATTTCCAGGTAAGAGAGGATTTTATCAAACTGCTGCTGTGAAGCCTGGGCGCCAATCATGGTATCGGTATCCATAGGATCGCCGCGTCTGATGGTTTTGATTCTTTTCAGCACTGCTTCCATAAAGGGCGCATAAATTGATTCCTGTACCAGCGCGCGTGACGGACAAGTGCAGACCTCGCCCTGGTTCAGAAAGCCAAGCACCACGCCTTCCGCCGCTTTTTCAATAAATGAAGGTTCGGCCTGCATAATGTCTTCAAAGAAGATATTCGGCGATTTTCCGCCCAGCTCTACGGTGGATGGGATCAGGTTTTTTGCCGCCAGTTCCAGAATATGGCCGCCGGTGGCGGTGGAGCCAGTGAATGCGATTTTGGCGATGCGCGGATTGCTTGCCAGCGCTTCGCCCGCTTCACGGCCGTAGCCGTGAATAACGTTCAGCACGCCTTTCGGCAGCAGATCTGCGATTAGCTCGACAAACAGCGTGATCGACAGCGGCGTTTGCTCGGCCGGTTTCAGTATCACACAGTTGCCCGCGCCCAGCGCCGGAGCCAGCTTCCAGGCCGCCATCAGCAGCGGAAAGTTCCACGGGATGATTTGGCCGACTACGCCGAGCGGCTCGTGAAAATGGTAGGCAGCGGTGAACTCGTCAATTTCCGCCGCCGTGCCTTCCTGGGCGCGCAGGCAACCTGCGAAATAACGAAAATGATCTACCGCCAGCGGCAGATCGGCAGCCAGCGTCTCGCGTACCGGCTTGCCGTTATCCCAGGTTTCGTTGACCGCCAGATACTCCAGATTTTCCTCCAGCCGATCGGCGATCTTTAACAGCGTTAACGAACGCGCCTGCACGGAAGTTTTTCCCCAGGCTTCCGCCGCCGCGTGCGCGGCATCAAGCGCTTTTTCGACGTCTTCCTTATCTGAACGTGGAAACTCGCCGATGGTTGAACCGTTGATCGGCGAAGTATTGGTGAAGTAATTGCCGTTCACCGGCGCAACAAATTCGCCGTTGATAAAGTTGCTGTAGTGCGGCTTCAGCACGATTAGGGAATCCTGACTGCCCGGATACGCGTAACGCATGGTCATCTCTCCATAGTGATTAACAATCAAATAACCTTAAATTAACACTATCAGAACGGGAGAAATTCACAGCCGGGCCAGGTGGAAAGTGTGACCGCGCCGAAAGGAAAGCGGCCCGGGCAAGGCCGCTTTGTCACCTCAGGCCAGCCGTTGGGCCGGGCGCTGCTGCTGGCAGAAAGCCTGAAGCAGCCGCAGCGGCCAGACGGGTTCCGGCTCGTGCGCCTGGCTTGTTGGCTGGCAGGCCGCCATGATGGCTGAGGTGAATTCAGGATGGAACTGTACCGAAAGCGCCTGTGGGCTGTAGCGTATAATCTGGCACGGCTCCATTGCGGAAGCGCCAAGCACCTGCGCGCCGACTGGTGGTTCCAGCACCGACTGACGATGGGAAAGCCATGCGGAGAACTTCTCCGGTAGCGCGCCCAATAATGCATCGCCAGCGCAGTCAGCATGCCGGACTATCTGCTGCGATCCGCCTTCCCAGCCGCGCGGGTTATCGCCGACCTTGCCACCCAGCGCATACGCCATTAGCTGATGACCATAACAAACGCCTAACAGCGGCAGCTGGCTATCCATCGCGCCACGGATCCAGGCCGCCGTGCGTTCGCTCCACTCCGCATGATCGGTAACCATCGCCCAGGAGCCAGAAAGAATGGCCGCCGAGAGCGAAGCGGGATCGGGCAGCGCCTCGCCCAGATCTGGCCGCACCACCAGATATTCATCCGGTTTCAAACTCGTGGCGGCAATAAACCAGTGGTGCTGCTCGCCCGCCTGCGACATAACGTGCGCAGGCGGCGTTTCAAACTGAATAATGGCTACAGGAAGCGCGCTCATGGTCTGAAGTTATCCTTAATCGGCTAAAGGAAAATAGTCTGTACGCCGCGCTTAAAACCGCAGCGATTCATGTCATGATATGTCAGTGAATCAATACTCTAAAGGATTACGCTGTGGCTTTACGTCATTTTTTCCTGATTTTGCTGGTGGTAACGACCTGGGCTTTTAATAACGTGGCGGTAAAATGGGGACTTGGCGAGGTTCCGCCGCTTTTTTTGACGCTGATGCGCTTTGTAGTGGTCGCATTGATTCTGGTGCCTTTTACCCGCGTCACGCGCGAGCAGCTGCGCTACCTGCTGCCGCTGGCTTTTACCTTTGGTTTTATGCACTTCTCGCTGTTATTTCTCGGCCTTAAATTTACCGATGCGGGCACTGGCGCTATCGTGGTGCAGCTCGGCACGCCTTTTGCGATGATTCTTGCCATGGTGTTTCTGGGCGAGAAGCTTTCGCTGGTGCAGATGCTGGGCATAGCTATTTCGCTAAGCGGCGTGGTAGTGCTGGCGGGCAGCCCGACCATTCCTGCCTGGTGGGTGCTTTGCCTGCTGCTGTGCAGCGCGGTGGGCTGGGCCGTCAGTAATCTTATCGTGAAAAAATCGCCGCCGATTAAGCCGCTGACCATGACCGGCTGGCTCTCTTTCCTGGCTATTCCTCTGGTAGGGTTTTCTTCTTACGTGATGGAAAGCGGCCAGCTGACCAGCCTGGTTCACGCCTCCTGGCGCGGCTGGTTCGCTATTCTCTACAGCGCGGTTTGTTCTTCCATCGTCGCCTATTCGCTGTGGTATGGCCTGCTGCGTATCTATAACGTTAATTTGATTATGCCTTATTCACTGCTGACGCCGGTGCTGTCGGTAATTATGGGGGTACTGGTGTTGGGCGACAGCATGAACCTGTTTAAGGTTGTCGGCTCGCTGCTGGTAGTGTTCGGTACGGCAATTGCGGTCATCAATCTGCGCAATCTAAGGATGCATGCCCGGCTGCCGAAGCTCAAGCGGCTGCGCTAGCGGCAGCCGATCTTCATTGCTATGGTTAATCCAAAGGAGAAAGCTATGGCGATAACCGCACTATTCTGGCAGCAGCTCTGGCAAGGGTTGCGCAACGCAAGCGTCCCCGTACCCGAAGTCCATTTCATCGGCGCTCAGCGCCTCAGTTCTGCTTATCCGGTAACTGAACTTGCCGCCACCAGCATAGCGCTGGCAATGCAGGCGGCGGCGGCCTTAACGGGAAATCAGGCCCGGCAGCACGTTGATATGCGTCTGGCTTCCCGCTGGTTTCAACAGAGTTTTTCCCCGATTAACCGTTCCGCTCCCGCGCTGTGGGACGCCTTCGCTGGCGACTATGCTGCTGCGGATGGCTGGATCCGTTTGCATACCAACGCGCCGCATCATCGGGCTGCCATGGAAAAAGTACTGGGCGTGCACGCCAGCCGCGCAGCGCTGGCGAAAACCGTCAGCCGCTGGAAAAAGACCGCGCTTGAACAGGCGATTATTGACGTCGCGGGCTGCGCGGCAGAGATGCGCAGTCTGGAGGCCTGGCAACAGCACCCGCAAGGGCAAAGCGTACGGCGCGAGGCGCTGATTGCGCAAAGCCTACAGCCGCAAGCCGCCGCGCCGGGCTGGATGCTGCCAGCGTTGCGTCCGCTGCATGGTGTAAAGGTGCTGGATTTGACCAGGATTATCGCTGGCCCGGTAGCTACACGCTTGCTGGCCGGATTAGGCGCAGAGGTGCTGCGCCTCGATCCGCCGGGCTGGCAAGAACCAACGCTGGAGGAGGAAGTGACGCTGGGCAAGCGTTGTGCCCGGCTCGATTTGAAGTCCACGACCGGGAGAGAGATTTTTGAGCGGCTGCTGAGCCAGGCGGATATTTTGATCCACGGCTATCGTGCCGATGCCTTAAGCAAACTCGGCTATGACAGCGAGAAGCGGCAAAAGCTGGCGCCCGGGCTGGTGGACGTCAGCCTGAACGCCTGGGGCTGGACGGGCCCGTGGCGCAACCGACGCGGCTTTGACAGCCTGGTACAAATGGGCTGCGGCATCGCCGATACGGGCCGCCGCTGGAAACGGAGCGACGCGCCCTCGCCGCTGCCGGTGCAGGCGCTCGATCACGCTACCGGCTATCTGATGGCCGCCGCTGCGCTGGAAGGCATGCGGCTAAGGCTGCAAAACGGCACGGGATTTACCGCCCGGCTTTCGCTGGCCCGTACTGCCTGTCTGCTGACCGACAATCCTTATGCGGAAGCTATTCAGCCCACCGGTTTGGGGCCGGTAAACACGCACGACAATAATGTAGAAACAGAGATAACCGCCTGGGGCATTGGCCTGCGTCTGAAACCGCCGGTTTATCTGCATGGCCTGCCGCTGGCCTGGTCAAGCTCCGCCACGCCGCTGGGATCGGCAGCGGCAGCCTGGCGGGATTAAGCTCTTGCAGGTTTACTTATAAGTGAGAATCAGGCTTCGCCCTCTTCGGCCAGCTCATCGCGCATCGCCTGAATTGCTTCGCGGCTCAGGGCGGCCAGCGTGCGGTAAAAGGGCGTTTCGGCCTGCTGCTCTCTTCCCTTTAAAAGGTATCCTTTTAAAGAAAAAGAGTAAGGCATATTTGCGCAGAAAATAATTGTAACCATAGAAGAGAAAAAAGTTGCGGATGTGCAGAAACGCACTTTCTTGAATAAGGGTACAGAAGTCGTGGCTGAACGGCTTGTTCTTGAGCTACAAACCTAATGTATTGTAAGTTATAATAGCGATGTTTTTATATGGATTTAAATTTTATCAATAACTTATGGATGAGATGGGTCATGGTAATACGTGAAATAGCTAAACCTTTAGAAATTTTCAGAAGTCAAAAATCTTTTGATGACTGGAGCGCGGATGACATGCGTTCGGGCGATCTGTCTGAACAAACGTTAAAACAGCGTTTTGGCCTTATTGCCGTTTCTGACAGAGTGGACTGTTACTCTTTCAAAAAACTTAATCATCATTATGGCAGTATGCCCACCTTAAGCCGCGAACAAACTGGAGCAATTCTGTTCGACCAGTTTCGTTTTGAAATTGGCAAATTTGCCTGGGGCCAGTACAGAGATATCATAAAACGCATGATCGATCATATGCAGTTTAAAAATGGTCAGTCCTGGCATGACCCACAACTCGATCTGGCCTATAAAAATTTAATCATTAATAATAAATCACAAGCAAGCGCTCTTGAATTAATCAGATTAACCCTTACAAACTTTGCTGACTGGCATAACGGCTTAAATAAAAGTAGTTTCAGTAAAGCTTTTACCAAAATGCACTTACCAAAATTCCTGAGGTTTGAGGATAACTATAATGGCCTGGGTATATCTGTACATGATATCAATAGCACCAGGATTATGTTAGACAGGCTAGATTTTAATGGTGACACCTGGATCGCCGATATAACTTTCATCGGACAAGACCATTTTGGCCTTGATAAAACAGATATCCAGAAGGCAAAATTTAAATACTTACCGGCATTCAGAATATGGTTTGTATTACAGCGATATCAAAAGCTTGCATGGAAACCCTTCTTGGTCAACATAAAAGCAAAAGTTACAATTACCGGAAAAAACCAATTCAGGTGAAAAATGAAAGCTAAAAGCTTAAAAATTATTACTCTACTTGCCATCCTGATAATAAGCATTTCTTTTTTTTATAAAAAAGAAACTAAAATCGTAATGGTTGATGGTAATGCTATCTATGTAAAGAACTTTCCTGATTCAGATAAGCAACAAATCAGGTGGTGGCATGATAATCGGAATAGTATTAAAAATGAATTTAACCTTCCAAAAAACTCAAAGGATTTTGTATTGCTTATAATGGATTTCGGCAAAGGTTATGAAAAAAAGCCTGAAGAGGGCTGGACCAGCTTTGACAAATCGCCCGAAGACTTTACTTGCTTTGCAAATATTAAGCCACCTAAAAATTGCATCTACAATAATCAGATAATGATGTTGATGGGTAATAGTCGAGGGTATATTTCAATCGCTGCCGCAAAAAACCAATATTTGGAAGCGCCAGATGGTACGGTACAGATAATCAGAAAAGAATGATTTTTAAGGCATGGCACTGTTATCATCCCGGATAAATTTGTCCCTTACTTCCATGTATTTCCCGACGTGCCGGCTTCGTAGAAAAAGGAGTATGTCAGGCAATTCCGGCAAAAGTATGAGCGGGGTTACCCGCTGCCAGTCAGCAAGTTCTGGGGCGGCCATTTTGCCTCACGATAAAATGGCCGCTGCTTCGCCGTTAAACTAGGCTTCGCCCTCTTCCGCCAGCTCATCGCGCATCGCCTGGATCGCTTCTCGGCTTAGCGCGGCCAGCGTGCGGTAAAAGGGCGTTTCGGCCCAGGCTTCTACTTTGCCCAGGAACTGGCCGCACCACGGCAGCAGGTATTCATCGAATAGTGTAATTTGCGCCTGCACTTCGTCTTGCTGCGACTGATCCTCCAGCCAGGAGGCGGCCAGCAGCAGTGAACCAAAACGATCGGCTGGCGCCTCGCCCAGCGGCATGCCACGGCTCTGCAAAAAGGCACGCACTTCGCTCTCCTGTGGGCCGTTTTCCCACTGCGATCCTTCTGCTGGTACCTTGCAGTCGCTGCCAACAAACAGCGCGTTATAGTCGGCGGCCAGCGCTTGCAGATCGCTGTTTTGCTGCAGGCGCGTCAGCAGCTCATCCTGCTCCAGCGGCCACTGCTGCTGTAGCTTGCCCTCGCGCAGCAGGGTAAACAGCGGCACCAGCAGCGGATCCTGCGGCTGGCGATTAAAGAGCGAACCAAGGATGCGGCAGATGATCGAAAATTCATTCATGAAAAAAGTTCCAGTCTATTCAACGTGACAGGGTCACAGTTCAGCAAATTCAGGGATAGCAATGCCGGTTCTGCGCTGCAAAAAATCCAGCAGGCGGCGTGGCGTCACATTTAATACGCGATCTTCAGGAAAATCCACTTCCTTCATGATCCGCAGGCAATGTTCGAAATTCCCCAGCGTAAAAGCGGTGTGGGAATCAGAACCGCAGGCTATCCAGCCGCCTGCGTCGCGCACCGCTGCCGCAATAGCCCGACAGTTGGGCTCGCTGCCTTTGCGCGAATGGGTAAAGGAGGAGTTGTTCAGCTCCAGCGCCACCTCATATTTTGCGGCGGCTTCCGCTATGGCGGGAATATCTACCGGATATTTTGGGTTGCCCGGATGACTGATGATATGCACGTTGCCGCTCGCCATGGCGGCGATCATCGCTTCTGTGTTGGTCGCTTTATCACGCGGCGCCAGCACCGGCTCGTGGAATCCCGCTACGACAATATCCACGGCGTCCAGCATCGGCCCGGTACAGTCTATTTCGCCCGCCGTGTTTTTAATATTGGCCTCAATGCCGCGCAGAATGCCCACGCCATCCACTATTCGGGGCCAGATCCGCATATTGATAAAGTGCCAGGCATGCGGCGCGTCGGCCATATCCGGGCCGTGATCGGTAATTGCCAGGAGTTTGACACCGCAGGTCTGCGCCTGCTGAGTGTAGTCGCGCAGCGTGCTGTAAGCGTGTGTGCTGGCGACGGTGTGCATATGAAGATCGACAGGGTACATAAAATTTTTCCTTATTAACGGCTGTGATGCCCGGGTTAATAACCTCGCGTCAGGTCAACTTCTCCAGCAGGCATCTCGCCCGTTTCACGTAGCCGGATGGCTTCGGCAATATAATCCATAGCTTCCTCCGGCAAGGTGACAGCGGCATTATGCGGCGTAATAGCGATGGCCGGATGCGCCCAGAATGGATGATCCTGCGCCAGCGGCTCCTGCGCGAAAACGTCCAGCGCCGCCGCTTTGATCTCGCCCGCCGCCAGCGCCGCCAGCAGATCTTCTTCCACCAGATGCGCGCCGCGCGCCAGATTGATCAGATAAGCTTCCGGTCGTAGCTGGCTCAGCAAAGCGCGATTTAAGATGCCTTCGGTCTGCGGCGTATTCGGCAACAGGTTAATCAGAACTTGCGTACCGGCCAGAAACTCACCGAGCTGCTCTTCGCCGTGAAAGCTGGTTACGCCAGGGATCGTCTTTGGCGAGCGGCTCCAGCAGCTTACCGGAAATCCCCAGAAGCGCAGGCTCTCCGCCACGCTGCTACCCAATACGCCAGCGCCCAGGATACCAATGGTAAAGGTTTCGCGGGAAAAGTTACGCAACGGCTGCCAGAGCGCCTGGCTTTTCTGCTGTTGGTATTCATTAAAGCGGCGGAACCAGCCCAGCACGTGCCATACTGCGTATTCCTGCATCTGGCGGCCCATGCCGGTATCCTCCAGGCGAAACAGCGGCACGCCTTCAGCCAGCATTTCTGGGTGTTGACGTAGCTGGCCCAAAATATCGTCGACACCTGCGCCCAGGGCAAAGACGCCTTTTAGCTCGCGTCCCTGCAACATCTCAACCGGCGGCTGGCGCACCAGTGCATAGTCGGCAGGCGCATCATCGCCCGGCTGCCACGCACGCACGCGGGCCTGCGGCAGACGCTGCTGTAAACCCGCAAGCCATTTTTCCGCTTTAAAAGAAGGATGGTAAAAGATGATATCCACGCAAGTTCTCCTGTTTTTTCTTCAGGCTCGGGGAAAACGGCGCCCGTGGCAAGTAAAAATTAGTGGGGTCTTTATGACCCCAACAGGAAACTAGCGCGCGGTCTGGATCAGCCTGCGCAGCAGCGGCATTAACAGCAGCAGGATCAGGCCGGTGGCGGCACTACCCCAGCCCAGCAGCATAAAGATATGGCTGTAGCCCGGATTGGTAAGCGCGGGCGAGCTGCCGCCATTTTCCGGCATCATTCCGGAAACATAGCCGGAAAGCACCGAAGCGACGCCGGTGACCATCATCCAGCAGCCCATCATGACGCCCTGATAGCGTTGCGGCGCCAGTTTACCGATCATAGCGTAGCCCACCGGCGAGATCAGCAGTTCGGCCAGGCTTTGCAGGACGTAGCTAATAACGATCCATTTGAACGCCACCATGCCGTCGCCGCCAGCCAGCATAATGCCTACCGGTAGCACCAGCATGCCCAGCCCGATGCAGAACAGCGAGGAAGCGAACTGCAAAGGAATATCAATGCGCCAGCCGCGTTCACGCAGGTTACGAAATCCCATCGCCAGCAGCGGGCCGCCAAAGACGATCACCAGCGTATTGATGTTTTGCACCCACTGCGGCGCAACCTGAACGCCCCAGACATTAAGCATAATGTTGTGTTCGGTGAACAGCATCAGCCCCATCGGCGCCAGCTGATAGAGCGTCCAGAAAACCAGCGCGCCCAGCGCCAGAATCAAATAAGCGGCCATTCTGCGCTGCTCGTCGCGCGGACGGTGCCGCAAGGCGGTAAAGGCCAGCAGCAGAAAGACAATGGCGCCCAGCACCAGCACAAAAGCGCCGGTAAAGTCAGCGTGAGTCAGCATAATGCGAATAACGGGCACCAGCACCGCCAGGATCAGCAAACCGGCCAGCATCCGCAGCTGTAGCTGTTTTTTGCCCACGTGCAGCAGCGGCGTATCAATATCCGCCAGCCTTTTCCAGCGCAGCAGCGAGATCACAATAGCCACGGCATTACCCAAGGTGGCGAACAGGAACAGCGCCTGATAATGCTCCTGCAGCTGGAAATAGCCGGCGCCGGTAAAGCCGATAAAAAAGCCCAGGTTCATTCCGGCGTAGTTCCAGAGAAAAGCGCTTTCGCGGCGGCTGTCTTCCGGCGTGAAACGTTGCGTCAGCATCATATTGATGCAGGTTACGTTCAGTCCGCTGCCGGTTAAGAACATCGCCAGGCCCCAGTAGAGCCCTTCTGCGCTTTGTCCGGAGAGGATCCAGCAGCCGATAACCTGTAATACCATTCCCAGCACAAACAGGTTGCGGTTGCTAAGGAAGCGGCCGCCCAGATAGCCGCCAAACAGGTGCAAACCATAGTTAAAAGCGCCGAAGACGCCCATCATGGCATTGGCCTGCGCCTCGCTGAAACCGAGCCGTTTAGTGGCGTAAAGCACCAGCGTGGAATAAAGCACGGCAAAGCCGAGCGTGGCGAAAATCTGGATGAAGAACAGCGCGCGCGTGCCTTCCTGCCCGGTCGCCGCCGCATTGTTGGTCTGGATAGTCACTGTGGCCTCATGATTTTTTAGCGCGATAGAGCGCATTATTATGCATATTGTCGGGCCAAATGCGCTGGCATCGTTAAGTTTTGTCCGGGCCTGTGGCTTTTCTGCCGAATTTAGCAGCAGGCTGCTGCAAAAGTGAGTGAACGAACGGAAAAGTGCAGAAAGGGAGTTGACCGGCGCGGTAGTTTTCCCTACATTACGCCCCACGCAGCGAGCATGCGTAACAATTTGGTGAGGTGTCCGAGTGGCTGAAGGAGCACGCCTGGAAAGTGTGTATACGGCAACGTATCAAGGGTTCGAATCCCTTCCTCACCGCCATATTTTATAAAAGTGCCCGGTTAACAGCCGGGCATTTTTATTTGCATATTCCCTCGGAGGAAGGGTGAGAACTCTTGACCAGGGTTCGACAAAACGGCCAGCCAGGACGTTTTGCACAGCGAATCGCTGCCCGTCAGGGTGAGGCTTGACAAGCCTCATGTCATCCCTTCCTCACCGCCATATTTTAAGAAAAGCCTGAACGCACGTTCAGGCTTTTTTTTGCCTGTTTCCACGGAGGAAGAGCCTGACCAGGGTTCGACAACACGGCCAGCCAGGACGTTTTGCACAGCGAATCGCTGCCCGTCAGGGTGAGGCTTGACAAGCCTGAGGTTGATGACAAACCTCAGGTCGCGTTTAAATCTGTGACAGAGCAGCAGAGGCAGATCGGAACATGGACACGCCGTGAAATCGTCCATGATGGCTCGGTTGGCGCGTCCATGCGCCAAACGGTCCATTTATCCGCTCAGCCTCTGCCGCTATCAAGCTGCGGCGTTGCTGTAAAAAGAGGCAGTCCTGATGAAGGGTTCGGGTTTGTCCGCAGTCTGAGGCTTGACAAGCCTGTTTTCCTGCATTTGCCTGCCAGAAAGCTGCTTTTGACTACAATCTGCAAACAACAGGCAATCTTACTTCTTCCCCTCTTTTTTCCGTAATCAATTTCAAAGCCAGGTTATTTCATTTTATGCAGCGTATTTTAATTTTTTACGGGCGCCCGGGCCTGAGCAAAATTGTTTTAATTTCCTTCAGGTTGCCTCACTGCTATAATTGCTTTTTTATACAGGATAAGGATATCTACTATGTATCAATACAAAATGATTCAGGTTGCACCTACTATTTCCATACGCGCAAAAGATAATAAAAACGGTGTTGCGGCACAATATCTGGAATCGGTGGTGAATGAACTGGCAAGAGAAGGCTGGGAGTTCCAGCGGATTGATACTATTGGTATTGAAGAGAAACCGGGCTGCTTCGGTGACAATGAGAAAACAGCAGTATATTATTACATTATCTCTTTCAGGAAAGAGGTATGATTTTGCTAAGTCGAGCCAGCCTGCTGCTGATAGCGCTTTATCGTAAATATGCGCCTGCCAGCGTGCGAGAGCGGTGCCGCTATTATCCTTCCTGTTCCGCCTATTCGCTGGTTTGTATTAAGCGCTTCGGCTTTATTCAGGGCTGGAAGCTGGCAATAGCCAGGCTTAAAAAATGTCGGCCGCCGAATGGCGGCTATGATTTCCCTCCCGGCAAAAAGCGTTGAATAGTTCTGCAACGGATACGACAGCGCTGCGGAGACGTTTAGTATCGGGCATATATTAACCTCTGCTTCCGCCTGTTGGCGTTTTTTGCGACGCTGGCGAAAGCAGAGGAAAACACAGCTATAAACTCTCGCTCTGTTGAAGGATCAAAGCGTAACGGTTAAGCAGCTGATTGATATGCATATCGGTCTGTTGCAGCAGCGCGGCTGGCGGCTTTGCTCCCTGTGCGGTTTGATTCAGTTGGTAAAGCCGTTCTTCCAGCGGTACAGCCCGTGAAAAATGCTGGGTCACAGTAAATACCATGGATTTCAGCTCGGAAGCGGTCAGGTATTTGCCTCTGCGCTCATCAAGCGCGTTCAGCCGCCGGGCTAAATCCTGCAATCCTTCCATGCCCTGATGCCAGCCGGAAAGCGTCTCCGCTGGCAGCGCGTTGCCCTCGATATAGTGTTGCCATTGCGCTTTTAGCCCGGTAGCCTGTTGCGGTTTCGCCCCGGCGGCCAGCGCAAAACCGTAGCGCTGCCGCCACAAGGGCGCAAGCTGCTCCAGCTCCGTCAGCGAGCTTTCGGTTGCCGTTACGGGCACTGGCTCCGACGCCTGCTGCTGTTGCCAGCCCCACCAGCCCGCCGCACCAGCTATCAGCATAGTCAACATTCCAGCGGCGAAGCTCTTCCACGGGCGCCCCGCTTTCATCTTTATGGGTGCCTCTGGTGTCACAGGTGCTTCTTCTCGCACCACGTAAATCAGAGGTTCAACAGGCGCAATAGTTAAAGAAAGTAAGCCTGCATCTCCGTCGCTGCTTTCATTGATGCCTTTACCGTTATCTTCGCCAATGCCTTTGCTCTCAAGCCGGACAGCCGCATTGCGCATAAAGACGCACAGCTCTCCTGTTTGCGAGATGTTTTTTAGATTAAGGCGCTGCAATAGCTGGTGTATGGCGCTGAGATGCTGCTCTGCCTGGTAGATATGGGGTAAATCAGCGTGCTGCAGGGAGAGCTTACGCAGCAGCGCCTGCAGGCGCTGGCTAAATTCGGCGAGGCTTTTGAGCCGGGCCGGTATGGGCTGCGGCCACAGCGCGCCCCACTGATGCGTCAGCAATGCTTCCAGCAGCGCCAGCCCTTCGTTCAGCCCGACGATCCCTGCCAGATGGGTACGCGCAAGCGTATACCAAATCGCTGTATGCAGCTCGACGCCATTCTGCCGGAAGAGCGACAGGCTCAGTTGCTCAACGTGCTTCCAGTCCACATCCGGTCGCGCCGGGTGCGAGAGCTTCGCCAGCTCTTCGCGCAGGCTGGCATAATCTGGCAGCATGCGCGGATCGCCACCCGTTTTAAGTCGGTTACTGCTGTTCATTAGCATTCAGCTCCTGCGGGTTTGAGGCTGGCAAAGATGCAGGCGAAGCCTGACGGCAATAGCTTTCCCGTAGCAGCAGGCTGGCAATTGTTGCCTCCGTGCACGGCGATAAGGTCTTATCCATATTCCTTTTCCGATATAATCGATAAACAGAACCGTTTTATTTAATAAACTGCTGCTGCTTGAGATGCCGCAGCAATATTTTTCCTTCCGGCATAAATTCGGTGCCGTAGCGCACCAGGCCGACGCCTTTTAATTCCGCGTCGATAGCGTAGCGCAGCTCGCCCGGCTGCCGCTGTTCCAGCAGCAGCACATCGATTTTCCGCAGCCTTGGCTCATATTTCAGCAGCACCGATGACAGCGTGCCGATCAGTTGATGAGCCGTGCCGGGCATGCCCTGCAGGATTTTAGTCATATCCGGCAGGCCATAGTCCGGCAGATGCGCCAGCGTGCCCGCCCGGCAGTTAAGGATGCGCTGCATATTATCCAGCACCGACATAATTACCTGGTTTTCTTCACTGACCTGATAGAGATCGAGGCCGCCGATGAAGTTGCCGTAAAGCATTTCATAAAGGGACGGTTGCGGCATGCTATTCATCCTTGTTAATTAAGTTCAGGCGATTATCCCCCGCTTCGATAATCCGGGGTTTATCCGGGTCGAGATCGCTGCGGGAAAGCACTATCCGCCAGTTGTCCTTTTGCTGGTCCGGAGAGATAAACATGCCGGCCACCGCCACATACTGCGCTTTTTCTTCCATTGGCATGTCCAGCAGCACCGCGCCACCCGGCAGTAAGCGGACATCTCTTTCAGCCAGCAGATCGGCTTTAAGCGCCTGGCTGTCATCCGCGAACAGCGAGGGATAATCAGTGCTGTCAAAGGCCTTGCGGTCTTTGAGCTGGTAAACACGAATAACGGTGGATAGAGCCACGCCGCCATCATTGTTGTTGATAGCTTCGCGAGCGCGAAGATCGAGGTGCAGGTTTTTCACCTGCTTAAAGAAAACAGACCGGGTCACGGCGACGGTGCCGTCCGTGATTTTCTGGGTCAGCCCACAGCCTGCCAGCAGCATCGCAACGCCTGAGGCCAGGGCAAGTCTGGTTATGTTACCAACGGTATTCGCCATCTTCATCGCTCTCCCTGCGGTGTATGTCTTCCTGAACGCGCTCATAGCGGCCCAGATTGATCGTAATGGTTTCAGTGAGTTTTGTGGTGTCGGCGGGGTTAAGCAGACGCATTATCGCCGTGCGCCCCAGTAAGGCATCGCCTGGCCGCTGCACGCAGTTAACAGCGGCATCGGGTAAAAGGCGGCGCTCCACGCAAAGCTGTAAGCGGACATCCAGGCGCGTCCCCAGGTAAACCTGCAGTAGCGCCATAAGGTCAGCATGCAGTTCGCCGCCCGGCAGCCAGCCCTGAACTTCATCCGGATTAGCAGTGGCAAGCTGCATTAATACCTGGCTGTTTACGTCGGTAGCCCAGTTGCCCATGATGGGTTTCCCTCGCAGCGTCACCGGCTGGCGTATGCTCATGACCAGCGGCTTTTTCAAAGGCACGCGACGTTTATCGTGATGCCAGATGGTAGCCCGCGTATCCGGAGCCAGCAGGCGCACCAGCGACATCATTCCTTCGGCGGTTCGCCCCGGCAGCAGCATTGCCGGCAGCAGCGCCAGAAACCGCGACGCGGGCGTGGCGATATTTTCCGTACAGCCAGCAATACCCAGCCCTGCCAGCCCCAGCAGATACTGTGAGGTTTTGTCCGTGCCGCCTTCGGCAAAAGTCGCAGGATAAGAATATTTACGCCAGATACGGTAATACTGGGTAATCAGGCGGTGATTAAAAATATCCAGGAAATCCGCCGTCGCCTCATAGCCTTCCCGCTGCTGGGTGATATCGTCGATATAGTGCGTTGGTAACGGCGACTCTACGCCGTAAAGCCCCATAAAAGTAACCCGGACGGTGGGCGGCAGGCGCGCGTCTTCCGGCATTTCCACGCTTTTTATTTCCCCGCCCGGAAAGCCCATTCCGGGATGGGGACGAAAGCGTACGGGTTCATGCCGCACCTGCCATGTACTGCCGATAACGACCTGTTCGGACTGTTCCAGCAGCTGGCAAAAGCGGTAAAAGTTGCTGTAGGGCAGCCGATCGCCCAGCTGTGAAATCAGCCGGGCAGGCGCGGAGAGTGATTCTCTTTCCACCGGATGCATTTTCCTTCTGGCTGAATGAAAAGGGTCAGCTGGTTAAACTGATTCATATCGGCATAGAGCGCGAAGAAGCGATTAAGCATTTCGCCAAACAGGTGAATATCGCCCTCGCCCGTAAAGCCGCTGCTGTCGAGCGTTACTTCTATATCCAGCCCGCGCAGCAAATACCCTTCTTCGAAGCGTTGGATACGATGGTGCCGGACGCGCTGTATCGCCTCCAGCCGACGGTTGTTCAGTTCATCTTCCTGCCAGTTATAGAGCGCCAGCGCGCCGCGCAGCACTTCCGCGCTGCTCATCAAATTAAGAAAGCCGCTGCCCAGATGGCTCAGCACGCGCCAGTGGAAACGATCTTCAGCGGGAGGATAAACGGGCAATGTCGGCTTACTGAGGTTTCTGACCGCCATTTTTGTCTGCGTCGCCTGTTCGCAGCGATCCAGCAAGGTACTTTGCAACGCACGTCGGGGGAGCTGGCCGTTGGTACCGGTGATTTGCAGCGAGACGGTTTCCCGTGAAAAAGCGCGATCCTGCTCCCACTGTTCGCCACCGAGGATCAGCCAGGTATCGTGCAGGCCAGTTACGCCGCGTTTTACCCGCGTATGGTAATAGCGCGGCGGGGCCTGACGACGCATCATACCGCCCCGATGCCGGAAACTGCTGAAAGGCACGTATTCCGCGCTGCTGGCGCGGCTGGAACCGGTGACGGCATCCACCGACCAGATTTCGGTATAGCCATCCTGCAGGCGTTTTGGCCGCAGCAGGTATTCGCTCTCCAGCCCGGAGATAATCAGCGGATCCGCCTCCAGAGTAAACAGGTTGATTACGGGGACGCAGTGCAAGCGCAAGGCCTCATCGGTAATCGGCAAATCGGCTGGCCACTGTTGGTTAAATATCACCTCGATATCGAAATATTGCGTACCGGCGGGCAGCACGAGATTTTCCAGGCCGTTGAGGTGGATAAACAGGAATTTTTCGCGAAAGGTGAAATATTCCAGCAGCAGCTGATAGCCGCTGAACGCCGTTTCGCCCTTTGGCCACAGGGCATCTTCTTCCTGAAAACCGCCCGGAGAAAACCAGCCGTCCAGCGGTATGCGCTCGGGCTGTCCGGAGAGCCGCAGGTACAGCGCTGCCTGACGTCTGGTCAACATCAGATGGAGCTGCGTGCTGACGGGATCGTCCGCGCCAGCGTAAAGGCTCAGGCGACTGAGATCGATTCTGGTTAAATCTGCTTGTCCGCTACAGGTAAAACGGAGCCGCAGCAGCGATCGCCCATCCGGTTCAGTCGTCATCACTATCCCGGAAATAGCCAGCGGATTCAGTACCATGTCACGGGTGGTACGATAGCGGCAGACCGTGTTTTTTGGCCCAACAGGTCGGGAAAAGACCTCAAGACCGGCAGGCACTTTTTCGGCCATTTTCATCGCGTGCAAATCTGGCATAAAGCCGACGACGGAAAGCGAGGGAATAGTGCGTAAATAGTGTGGCCAGAGCATACTGACCAGCCCTTCCGTCAGCTCCGGCAGATCGTCATCAATTTTTTCCCGCAGCCGTCCCATTGAGAAAGCAAAGCCTTCAAATAGCCGCTCTACATAAGGATCCGGCGTGCCGGCTTTATCCAAATCAAGCATTGCCGCGCGGTCAGGATGAGCCTGGGCAAACTCTTTTGCCGCTTCACGCAGATAACGCATTTCCGCTTCGTAATAGCGCAGGGTTAAGTCTTCCATGAATATTGTTTAATCCAGTAATGTTAAGTGAAAAGCACCGCTGCGCGTGCCGGATCGATGGCGATCAGGTCTGCAAGCAGCCGTTCCATCAGCGGCGTAAAGCGGATTTTATCAGCCTCGCTCCTTCCTGCTTTGATGCGCAGCAGTTTCAGATGCCGAGCCAGCACTTCGAACAGCAGACCTGGCTCCCATTGCACCAGCGTCAGCTCTGCCGCCTGTTCGCCCAGGCCAGCCAGAAGCGTGGCGGCCAGTTCGTTTTTCCCGAACTGCTCCGCCAGCCGGGCCATCAGCAGGCGCAACAGCCATTGTTGACGGGGAGTATGGACGCCCGGTCGGCTTTGCAGCCAGTTTAGGGCCGCTTCTACTCCCTCGCTGTCGGCAAGCGCGATGGCTTCGGGTTCCAGCGCGAGAACGTCTTCTTCCGCGTGCGCAGGCTCCGCTTTTTCGTCCCAGGCCCCGATGCTGGCGAGGATGTGCTGCTGTATCCAGTTCAGGGTGACTTCATCGGCGTAGGGCGTGCCGTCGCTGAACGCCAGTTTTTCCAGACCGGACAGGCGTGTAAGTAGCCCTTTCAGGTCGGCGGCGACGATATCCGCCAGCGTTTGTTCACCCAGCTTTAGCAAAGCCTGATGGCTGTACCATTGCAGATCCAGCCACAGATGGTTGGCACCACGCGAGAAGACGCTGTCGGCCTGCTCCAGTATTTCTCGCCAGCTTTGCTGCAGATAAAGGCGTTTCAGCAGCGCTCGCTGATCGGCTCTTGGCGGTTCGATACGTGTGCGACCTGCGGAGTCCGGTGCCGGGATGCTGTGCAACGTATCGTGGCGCAGGCTTTTCATCAGATGATGCGCAGCAAGCCAGCCATCTGGCTGCTCCCGCAAATAGGCGGCCAGCGTGCGCGCCTGGGCCAGTAAATCCTGCCCCGACGTGATGCGGCTCATTTCAGGCGCATCGTTGCGGACTACGCTTACGGAGGCGCTGTCGCTGGCATTCTGTGGCACCACCGCATCCAGGCCGCCCGCTTTTGTCAGCCTGGCCTCCAGCGCGCCGTAAAGGCCCGCGAGATTTGGACGCGCTTCATCCGGTTCGGCATCGGTATAGCGGGCTATCAGCAGTAATACTCCTGTTGTACGCAGTGCCTCTTCCCGGACGACTTCCGGATAGAGCGACAGCGTGTCCGTTATACGCGAACTTGCAAGCCATTCCAGCGCGGCTTTACGGCTGCGCTCACGCTGTGGATGCAGCAGGGAACCGAAACGCTCCAGTAAACCGCCTAACAATTCAAGACCATCAGCCAGGCCGCGCTCGCCTTCTCGTTGCAATTTCGCCCAGCAATAGCAAGTTGCCACGCGAATATCTTTAGTGGTGGTGGTCAGCAGTTTTTCCGTAAGCTGACAGATAAGCTCAGTGTTGGCGCCGGAAAGTTTATTTACCTCTTCGCGCATTTGCTGGAAGTCATCGTCATAACCGGGATCTTCTCCGGTCGGCGCATCGCCAGAAATCGGCCGTAGCCAGTTTTCCCACAGCGCGATACGCTCCTGGCTCTGTTGCAACATCAGCGCCGGTTCCGCCTGACAGGCGTTGACCAGTATATTCAGTGAGGACATTAGTTTATCTCCGGGCCGTCAGCGCTTTCCAAATCTACTCCCGGCACGCTGAAAATAGTTTCCGGCAAACGAAAACGGCGCAGTTTGAGCAGCGTTAACGGCCCTTCTCCCGCTTCCGTACGCAGGGTGTAGTTAAGTAACCGGCCGTCCTGGGCCTGCCAGCTCAGGCTGTAACTGCTGCCGACACCCGGCCAGGCACTGACGGTGGCTTTATCCAGCAGTCTTATCCAGCCCCAGATGCCCGGCATATCCGCATACTGGCGGGTACCGGCCTGAGTGCTTATCCAGCTCAGCGTGGCGCCCGGTGCCGTGGTGTCGCCAGGCCAGGCGAAGCGCTTCCACTGCGGCATCTGATTAACGTAGATCAGCGGCTGATGGTCGATAATCAGGCTGGTTTGCATTACGCCCGCTGCGGTTCCCGGCCTGAGCTCAAAGCTCATACCGGCGTGACCTTCGGTAAAAGCCACATCCGAGATATAGCTCAGCGTATTCATCGCCTGAAGAAACGCCGGATTAAACGTCAGGCCCTGAGCATTGATGCTGTCCGGCACCCAACGACTGCCCTCGCGACGCAGTACTCCATTAAGCCGGGTTTGCAGAAATTGCGTAATTCGTCCTGATTCAGCGTTCAGATATTTCGCCAGCAAAGGCAGCGAAACGTCGCTGCTGCTGTTACTGAACGGATAGCGTCCGCCGAAAACAGTGTTCCATTCATCAACGATGGCCTGTCGCCACTGCACATTCAGACTGGCCGCTGCTGGCGTCAGTACCTGTTGCCAGGCCTGTTCCATTGGACTAACGAATAGCGTATAGCCAAACCCGCTCCACTCCTGGCCAAGCCCTGCCGCCGTCAGGCTGCCATAGTCGCGGGTTTCCGTTAGATCGACGGCTTTACCCTGAAATACGGTTTGCGCCAGCGTTTGCACCATGGCCTGTGGATCGGGGGCATTGGTGACCTGCTGAAGCCGCAGGCGAACCTGGGTAATCCTGGTCAGATAAGATTGCAGGCTCTGCGCCTGTTCCCCGCTGCGATTTTTCTCCATCAGCGCCAGCACCGGGCCAAAGGTGGCATCCAGCGGCCCGTGCGGGCCGGCATCCTGATCGAGCGCCGGTTTGTTTTCACCGCCAAGCAGATTCTTCGCCGATTTCACCAGCGAGTCAGCGATAGCTCCGCCGGTTTGCCCGGTTCGCCCCTGAATATTAAGGGTATTCATTAGCGCCACCAGCGGCGACTGGCGCACGTCCGCCATCAGCGTTAGCTGTTCGATAGAGTCGGAAAGCGTGGCGGTGCGGTTCCAGCGCAGGCTGTTAAGAAAAGCCAGCCAGGCACCGGCATAATCCGTGAAATAGCGTTCGGTCAGCCGCTGCTTCAGCGCTTCCGGGGAAGCCTGCTGCTGCGGATTTTGCCTGTTGTCGGTCAACACCCAGTCCATTTCATCCCGGCGCTCTTTTACTACTTTTTCTATGGCGGGCTGCACTGCCTGCTGCCAGGCCTGACGGGTAAACATGCCGGGCACGATTCTGGTGGTGCTGAACAGGCGCGCGGCGTCTGTGTCCGCCGTCATATCTTCAAGACGCATATCCGCATACAGGTTCGCGACCTGTAGCAGCATTTTTTGATAGAGCGTGGATTCACTGTTACGCATTCCCATCAGGCTGACCAGCAGCGTTCGTGCCTGGCTAACGAGCTGTTCGTCAGCTGACAGATGCCACTGCGGCCTGACCTTTAGCTGCGCGCCGTAAAATGCTAACAGCGATGGGCCAGTTCCTTGCCACAGACTATTGGAGACGCCCTGCCGCTGCGGCCAGCTGCGCATCAGCGCTGTGCTGAACCAGTCGGCATCCATATGACCGGTGCGAACCAGCATCAGATAAAGTTTAAGCTGGTCATAAGCGGCTTTCGCTTTCTGCTCGCGCTGCGCGCTGCCGGGCGGAAGCATAATAAATTCGCTGAGTTGCTGATAAAGATGAGCTGCGGCCGCATCGCCAAGCAGCGGACGCGCGCTGTTATGATAGCGAGGCCAGAGCGCGGTCAATAACGCTTCATTTTGACTAAGCCCGGCGCGGCTGTGCCATGGTGCGCCATGTTCGGCACGATATTGCAATCGCGCCAGCGTTTTTTGCAGCGCCTGCAACGCCTGTAGACGATCTGCCAGCGGCTGGTTTTGCCGTGCTGCCAGCGCCGCCTGCTGCTGTGCTTCGCTAACCATATTGCGGTTGCTGATAAAAGAGACCGTGAGCCAGCTGCCCCACAGCACCATTAGCAGCGCGGCCAGAATAGCCATTACCCGACGCCACCGAATACCCGGCTTGCGCGGACGAAGCGCCGCCGGCAAAGAAAGAACCGACGTGGGTAAGGCCTCCCAGCGTTTATCCGTCCCCCAATGATGTTTTACCGTGCGAGCTGTTCCTGGAGCTATCGGACTGAACAATACGCCCGCCAGCGGCAGCGGGCGATAAGGGTTGAGCATTATGGCAAGCGGCCCGGTCATGCTTTGCGTATCGCGCTTTAATTGGTCAGCAAGCATTAGCGAAAAATTAAGCTGCACTGAGTGGCAAATCTGCCGAACGCCCTGAGCGATGAGTTCAGATGCCAGGGTTTGTAGCTGTTCTGCTAACGCAGCAGTGCTGCAATTGGCGGCAAGCAGGCAGCCTGTGGCATGAAGTGAACCTGCCGACTGTTCACCGGCACGCGGGTGCAGCGACCAGAGGTAAAGCGGTAGCTGCCAGCCCAGCGCATCCATTCGCTGGCTGATAGCCTCGGCGACGGCATCCATAGCGCTGTCGGGAAGAGGTGGCTGCGGCTGCGGCAGGCCCGGCGCGGATAAGCGGTCAAAGGCTGAGGTAACCCATATCATGCCGTCTGCCGGGCGGCGGCGCAGTTTGCGCAAGGCGTTTAGCCACTGCGTATCGGCAGGCGCATCAGGATCGCCTCCCCACAGTAGCAGAGTACCTTTGTCTTCCTGCCAGAGTTGGGTGGTCAGGCCAGGAGAAAGTGCTTCGACATCCGATACCGAGCCTGTTAACAGGAGGATGCGAAGGTTGCGCTGCCAGTAACGGCCGTAAAGGTTACGCATTGCTCTACGAATTTCGGCAATGAGTACGTTGCGCGGTGGCGTTTGCGCTAAACGTGATTCAGCCGCAGGTAATTCGTTTTTGCGCCTTGCCTGTAAACGATGCCAGCGCTGCTGAATAGCTATCGCAAGCGCTTTCCCATGCCGAAGCAGCATCAGAAGGATCATGGCACCAACAAAGCCCAAAAATTTACCGCCTTGAGAATGCAGACCAATCAACTCTCCGTAATGCCAAATACCCCAGGCGATCGCTGCGGCAATCGTCCCTGTCAGGCCGTAACCAGCCCAACCTCCACGCCACACTGAACTACCCATTGTCATTATTTTTATTCCCTGTTGTTACGGTGGTAATAAAACTCTGGTCTTCCTCTACAGCAAGCAGCAGGCAAGCAGCTAACTCTATCCTCACTATGTCGCTGATTACGGCTGCCATGACCCATGGGGAAAAAGGCCCGCTGATACCGGCATAGGTTTCCAGCCAGTGAAGCTGGTCAACATTCCAGCGCCCGCCATAGTCTTCACTGGCTTTTAACAAAGCAGGAAAAGAGCTACCCCATCGGACACGATCGCCAATAATACATTGAGTAAAATTCGCCGATTTTTGTGTTGAAAAAAACACATCAAGTTCTTTATGAAGGTTGATCATATCCAGAGGCATTGGCCGGAGAATACGCGCCTCACAGGAGAATTTATATTTAGCTGCAAGATCGTCTGAAACCAGCAGTAGCGCAGCAAAAGCATCGCTGTATTTGTCTTCTCCTTGCGTTTGCTGGACTAATATCAGTTCAGCCGTAATCCCTGGCGACTTGAGATGCTCATCCAGGTGAAGGAAAGATTTTGATTTCATAATTTGCACCACCGGAACCGGCCGCTCGGGAGAGAAGTTCTGCCGCCAGGCTTCAGCAAAAACTTTCTGCAAGGATAATTCGTCATCCGCAGCATCCGTAAGCAATAAAACGTCAAGCTGCAGTTCCAGCGGAAGCCGTGCGATAGACTGTCGTACCCCTTTTAATAACAATGAAAGCCCTTGCTGGCCTTCTTTAAAATTAATACGTCTGGTCTGGTTAATATGCTGCTCCAGCGCAGCAGGAGCCTGCAGGAAAGTTGCTGGCGTAAGGTATTCGGGCAAAATAACCCCATTGTATAATACAGCCATATAACGCCCTGCCCATTCAGTCCACTGCTGTTGGGCATAAGCAGCTTCGTTTTTTTCAAACTGATACTTTTCAAAAGCGCAATTATAACGCCAGCCGCGCAGGCACATAAGGATGAACCAGGCAAAAAGCGGCCCTGCAGAAATAAGCCACAGATTATATTTCTGAAGAATACCCGATAAATTATTAGCATGAAGCACGAATAACACTACCCCAGCGACCAAAGCAGTGACGCCAGCGATAAGCCACAAAATAAGAGAGGGTTCTTCGGGTAGATCCATCACCGTTGTTTTTTTTCTGTCCCAGGCCATAGCTTATCCTATTGCGCAATCCGGCGCGCTGGAGATAACCTGGCAGCCGCACTGACACCGACAACCGTCGACGGCTACAGCTTTGCCATCAGACGACCATTCGGGAGAACCTTCAATAATTTCGTTGATACCGTGTTCTTTTATTGGACAGCTTATCTTATCGCCGATAAGCGCGACTTTTTTGCCATTGACAATCATGGTTGACGAAGCGGTAATGACCTGACCGCCGTGAGTGGTGCTATCACCAAGCAATACAAAACCTTTAGACATAGTAACTCCTTTTTGAATTGATTATCTTCCGTTCTGCTGTTTTGTATATGTGCTGCGCAGCAAATAGTCAGAAGGCGGAGAAAAACTCTCATTTAGCGTGCAACTGCTAATTAAAACCAGGGGTAGTAGATAAAACACATTAAATATTTCCATTTATATCTCCTGCCATCATTAATTACTTACCTTACCCTTGGCTTTGTTTCTTAAATATTTATATTTAGTTTTTTCAGAATTAGGGAACCAGCGATCTGTCTCTCGCTCACCATTAGGAAAAATAACAACATAGTCATTGTTATTTTCATTTGGAGGAAGTGCATATACAAGCAAATGAAGATGTATCACTGGCTCAAAAACAACTTTATTGGTTTGATAAACCTTGTATGTAAGCAATGGCTGCCCTTGCATAGTGAGAACGGACATGCCATTATCAGTAAATCTTTTGTTTATCAAGGGATAATAGTCTTTCCTGATTCTTATATCTCCGGAAACATTTTCATATTTTCCGTTACCACGTGAGGGAGCATTTTTATCAAAGACAAAAACGACATCATTAGGAATATTTTCTTTGATATCCACTCCAAACTTTTTCATATCGCTAAACTGAAACTGAAAACGTATATTACTAAGTTTCCATTCACAGCGTCCACCTCCGTCCAGCGCAACGCTGTTACTTACAATATCGCTACCTGCTTCAGGTTTAAAAGGAACGGTAAGCAGATGATAGCCTGCCCGTGAGCTTATCGCGCCTGCTGAAGTAAATATTTTATCGCGGCACTTTTCCGAGCGGTAAATTATGTCCATTGGCAGGATATCGATATCCGCTGGTTTTACAACGGCAACCTTTACCGTTTTGCCGTCAGGAGGCGGAGAAAAATCTTCACTCAGCGCGCAGCTGCTAAGCGACAGCAATAATGTCAGATAAAATAAATTAATTATTTTCATTTATCCTGTGCCACTGCTAATTTTGACGAGCTCTCTGTTTTACAAACTCATATTTTGTTTTTTCAGAGTTTGGGAAGTGATGATCTATCAGCTTTTCTCCATTAGGATAAATCAGGAGATATCCATCGCCTTTTTTTTCGGGAGGAAAAGCGTTTACAAGCATATCTGAGTGCACAAGAGGAATGAAAGAAATTTCACTCGTGTTATAAACACGATAAGTCAGCATAGACTGCCCCTTAATACTAAGAATATACTCACCTTCATTTATATTACTTTTTCTGATTAAAGGAAAGTAATCCTTGTTTACTATTAATGCACCATGAACTTCCTCATAATGACCATTGCCTCGGGGAGGTGCATTATTATCAAAAATAAAAACAACATCGCTTGGTATATTTCTCTGAATATAAGATCCAAATTTTTTCATATAAGAATACTCGAATTCAAGTTTGATATTACTTATTTTCCATTCACAGCGTCCACCTCCGTCCAGCGCAACGCTGTTACTTACAATATCGCTACCTGCTTCAGGTTTAAAAGGAACGGTAAGCAGATGATAACCTGCTCGTGAGCTTATCGCGCCTGCTGAAGTAAATATTTTATCGCGGCACTTTTCCGAACGGTAAATTATGTCCATCGGCAGGATATCGATATCCACGGGCCTTACGACCGCAACCTTTACCGTTTTGCCATCAGGAGGCGGAGAAAAATCCTCGCTTAGTGCGCAGCTGCTAAGCGACAGTAATAATGTCAGATAAAATAAATTAATTATTTTCATTTAGCCTGTGTCACTGCTAATTTTAATGAGCTCTCTGTTTTACAAACTCATATTTTGTTTTTTCAGAGTTTGGGAAGTGATGATCTATCAGCTTTTCCCCATTGGGATAAATCAGGAGATATCCATCGCCTTTTTTTTCGGGAGGAAAAACGTTTACAAGTAAATCTGAATTAATAACTGGTTTAAATAAAATACTATTTGTATTTTGAATGCGATAACTTAGCATAGGCTGCCCCATAATATTAAGTACCGATCCGCCATCGCCTCTGAATGCCTTCTTAACCAAAGGGAAATAATACTTTACTATACTTAGCGGGCCATAAAGTTCTTCATAATGCCCATTACCTCGGGGTGGAGAGTTCTTATCAAAAACAAATACAATATCATTTGGTATATTTTCTTTAATATCTCCTCCAAATTTTTTCATATCGTGATGCTGAAATTCGAATCTGATATTACTCATTTTCCATTCACAGCGTCCACCTCCATCCAGCGCAACGCTGTTACTTACAATATCGCTACCTGCTTCAGGTTTAAAAGGAACGGTAAGCAGATGATAGCCTGCCCGTGAGCTTATCGCGCCTGCTGAAGTAAATATTTTATCGCGGCACTTTTCCGAGCGGTAAGTTATGTCCATTGGCAGGATATCAATATCCGCTGGTTTTACAACGGCAACCTTTACCGTTTTGCCGTCAGCAGGCGGAGAAAAATCCTCGCTTAGCGCGCAGCTGCTAAGCGACAGTAATAATGTCAGATAAAATAAATTTATTATTTTCATTTAGCCTATGTCACTGCTAATTTTAATGAGCTCTCTGTTTTACAAACTCATATTTTGTTTTTTCAGAGTTTGGGAAGTGATGATCTATCAGCTTTTCTCCATTAGGATAAATCAGGAGATATCCATCGCCTTTTTTTTCGGGAGGAAAAGCGTTTACAAGCATATCTGAATGAAAAACAGGATTAAATAAAATTGCTTTTGAATCGTAAACACGATAGGTAAGCATGGGTTGCCCTTGTATATAAAGTGCATCCATCCCGTCATGGGTAAACTTCTTCAAAACAATCGGGTAATAATCTTTAGTAATAATAATATTACCTGATATCCTCTCATGGTGACCATCACCTCTTGGCGGGGCATTATCATCGAACATGAAAACTATATCTTTGGACGTATTTTCTTTCACATTTGCACCAAATATGGTCTTATCTTGATATTCAAAACTAAAAATAAAATTACTGATCTTCCATTCACAATATCCACCTCCATCCAGCGCAACGCTGTTGCTTACAATATCGCTACCTGCTTCAGGTTTAAAAGGAACGGTAAGCAGATGATAACCTGCCCGTGAGCTTATCGCGCCTGCTGAAGTAAATATTTTATCGCGACACTTTTCCGAGCGGTAAATTACGTCCATCGGCAGGATATCGATATCCGCTGGTTTTACAACGGCAACCTTTACCGTTTTGCCGTCAGGAGGCGGAGAAAAATCCTCGCTTAGTGCGCAGCTGCTAAGTGAAAATAAAAGTAAAAGGTAAAAAACATTAGTTAATTTCATACGCCATATTCCTTTCTGGTCTTACGGAAGCGTTCCAGAGCGGTTGCCCCCTCTGGCAGTTGTTCAGTTACTTTCAGGGTTTCACCGACAAGGCGCTGTAATGCGGCGAACAGCCTGTTTCTTTCCCGCTCATTATCCGGAATACCGGCATCTGACAGCTGTTTTTCAAAGGCAGCTCGGCTTTCTTTGGTCTTCATTTTCTCATCCCGACAAACAAGCTCAACCAGTTGATTATTAATAAAAGGCAGATAGGCAGCAGGCATAAAATGGTTGCGGGGATCGGTTATAATTGAATCCAGATCCGGATTGGTATTTTCGGGAAAAAATTTTTCCATGCTTTCATTAGATAAAGAACGTATAAATTGTATATCCTGATTTTTTGCCGATATATTTTTATCTTCTGCCAGTGATGGAATCAGGTAGTACTTTGTTTTTTTAGGGAGGCGATATTTTATCCTGCGGCACTTAGGCGCGCTGATTGAACCTTCACATTGTAAACTTTCCACTACCTGAGTAGTGTAATAGAAAACGACTATATCGCCATGATGCCAGAAGCAGTCCCCCATTTTTATACCGGTAATCTTTTGTGTAAGCAGTTCCGCTACCGACCAGGTCATACCAAGTAGAGTGCCAATCGGACCATAAACCTTGTAAAACCAGTTATAAAGATTAGCATCAGGCGGAACGCTGGTAACGGTATCAGAGTCATTAACGTGCCGGTAGTGAGTAACCTCCGTAAGCTGTAAAACGGTATCAGCGGTAAATACCCTTGGCATACCATAGGTATAAAGTAAAGGTTTGATTGATTTCAACTCTGCTGCATAAATTAATGCCAGCGCCCCGCCTAGGCTATGCCCGCACATGAACAGATTTCTGTCATTTATAAGAATTGATAAACCACGGAAACTATCCTCAGCTTTATTCTTGGCACATTCAAAAGCATCCAGAAATCCCTTATGAATCTTGCCTGTTGATGAGAGATAAGAAGGGCATATCTGCGGACTAAAGGTAGCATCCGTTATCCAGTCTCTTAACTCCTGACTACCTCGCCAGGCGACAATCACATGCTCATCATTAGAAATATAAAAAAGCTGGGTGTCATGCTGAATAATATTTACAGCAGTGGTAACAAATCGCGGATTGATATATCGCTGGCTAAAAGGAACATCTTTGACCACCGCATAATAGTCGTACTTATCACTTAGCTTTGGCGCGGTGGAAAGATCGAGACATTGATGTTCAAAATACTGAATAATCTCGCGCTCTGTAAAATAGGAAAGATCGGCCATGATTGCCAAATTGTAAGCGTTAACAATCGAATAATCCTTTTGTTGGTGTAGTATCAGCGACCAGGCTCTGAAGGGGCAAACTTCGAAAACGTAACGGCAATTAAGTTTTTTCAGAGTCTGCCCGCTAAAACGCCTGTCTGGAAAGTGATACTGCGGCGGGTTTGCTTTATCTTGCCATTCCGGCATTAAATCAGGGAATTTATCGCATAGCTGGCCTATTTTGAGGTAGCGATATTCATAACCTTCAATAATCGCTTTGGGTTTTACGGTGGAGTCGTCCTCAGTTCGTCCCAAACGTAGCGCCCTTTTTTCCATTTCTTGTACAAGCGGCATAGCCTGAAGACGTAAAGTGATTTCAAGAGGATGCAGCCCTTCAATACGGATAATACCACTGGCGTCACTTTTTCCAGTATAAGAAGCACACTGGCTACGGGTCGCGGCATTTTCGGCCACATAGGGTATATCTGCAACAGGCTGCTCCATTTCATCCAGAAGCTGGATTTCTACCCAGTATTTTCTTTGCTCGCCGGTATAGGCATCCGGAAACTTACATTTGAGAGATGTTGTTGCTGTACTCATTATTGCTTTCCTTTTCAGTAGCAGGAATTATCCTTTATTCCGTATAATCGAAGCATTTTGGTATTTACAATTCGGCTTCGGCCTTTAGCAGTAATTCTTTAAGAAAGTCATTTAGTTTTTTAGAATGATAAAAATTTACACAATCGTAAATAACCAAATTGATAGTTGAAAGGTCGCCACTTTTATGTTTAGGTCGGAAAAAATTTTTTGTTTCTTCTTTAATAAACCTGTCAAGATTGTTGTTTTTATTGATGCTAAAAGCATAACCTTTATCAATATCAATAAAACCTATAGTATTATCTACAGGTGATTGTTTGCTAAAATCCACCACCATCTCTCTATAATTATTATTAATGCAGCGTGCAAGCGAATAAATCCTGTAATCTTTGATAGCATCAGCCAAATCCACTCCCCCACTTCCTTCTGCACTAGCGGCATATGAGCAAAAAAACAAACCTAAAACCAAAACTATATTTTTCACTATTTTAGCTCCCATAAGTAAATTTCGGCAGTTTTTTCAGTGATATAGTGGTTATTTCCTATTGCGCCTTTTCCTGTCCACAATGTCGCATGGCCTGTCGCATTAAAAGCAGCCGGTGATTTTGGGATCATGATATAAATTCCTTTCTTACCCTTCAATGCTGCATTGACTTTATCAATGCTGCCTGGATAAAGTATTTTATGTTCTGGACGCCCCCATATACTTATCAAAAAATCCTTTAATCTGGCTGCGCCAGGCTCAATATATTTTCCATAATGCTTATGTGATTTTTCAGTAATCATAATTTTTCGCTTACCAACACGT
The DNA here is from genome assembly GCF_042610525.1 of Pantoea sp. sgz302252. Classification (GTDB taxonomy): domain Bacteria; phylum Pseudomonadota; class Gammaproteobacteria; order Enterobacterales; family Enterobacteriaceae; genus Erwinia. The sequence goes on along the minus strand of NZ_JBHDVM010000001.1, from coordinate 53,759 downwards.
TTGAATCCGGCGGAAAGTAAAGCCAGAGAAACCCTTGTCCCACAAGCATTTACAAAAGTTACCTTATCATATTCCGGGCCAAATATGCTGATAAATACCTCCTCTCCATTTAAATCATTCTCGAAATCCGTTCCTCCGTTTACTTTAGGATAGCCAGCATAGACGCTGGCCCAGGAGGGCCTTTTTACATTTAATGATGATGTACTGTTACCTGACCGAGCAGTAATTGTTGTCATGCCTGATCCTCATCCTTGAAGCTGATTATTTCACTACTGAATATATTTTTGATAACCGCGACGCCATCCATCCTGACTTTGGCCTGGTATGATTTAAATACACCTCTACCAGTATCCACTTCAATATCAACCACTTCACCTGGATGATAACTTTCTGTTACTGCATGTAGATTTAAATCAGAATAGTGCCTGGAATTTCCACTGACCGGTAATTCATCCTCACCATAAGTCCAGTATAAAGAAGTCACTTTCTTTTCATCCGGGAATTCGATTTGTAATGATGATGGCATAGCTGTGAAAATCGGCATTGTCTTACCTTCTTCGTTGGAAACCCCTTCATAAATATCACCTTCACTTGTTGTTATTTTGAAGAAGGTGAACGGTTTAATCTTTCCATCACCTGGCTCTCGCAATGTAAAGCCTTCGCTATAACCCTGCGGGAAAGTTTGTGGTGGCGTTTCCAGTGTGGCCGCCCCCATCTTTTGAGCATTAGTACATTTTAACAGGATATTCCCTGGCGCACCCAGTTCAATATTACCACCGCTAAGTTTGATATAGGCACCCCCGCAGGTAATCGTTAATTCCTCACTGGCATTCAGGTGCACTTTTCCTTCGGCACTGCTTATAGTGATATCCTGTTTTGCTACTGCGCTAAGATCTCCGTTTTGAGCCTGAATATCCATTTTCCCCGTTCCGGCGAATAGCTGCATTACTTCGCCCTGGGCATAGATGCTGACCGTGTTAGCGGCGGCAAGCGTGATTGACTCTCCGGCGCTGATATCCGTATTTTTACCTGACATCAGGCCGACGCTTGCGCCGCCAGAGGCAATACGCACCGATTCCGGGCTAACAATTCCAATGCCGTCCGGGGCATGCGCCAAAATGCCCGATCTTTTTAAATCTTCCAGAGCGCCGTTAAGTTTTTCCTGTGATGCGGCATCACTTTGTGTAGCTTCAGCTTTATGAACAATTTGGTTCAGGCTGGTCGCCAGCGATAGCGCCTGCTTAAGTTGCTGTATCGCCTCCTCCATGTCCATCATACGTCCCTGGGCGGCTTGCTGCGCATCAGCTGAAATAAACACGCCTTTTCCGCCACGGATACTTATCCAGTCATCCGTTCGCAACTCTGCACCTTTACCACGGAGCAGGCGATCATCATCCACGTTATGTCCCAGGTTCAGCTGCGTCTTGCCGCCGTATTCCGTGCTGAGCTTGATGTGCTCCTCGCCCCGCCTGTCCTCCATCCGCAGCTTGTTCAGCCCCGCCGTGCGGATAACGTTGCGCGTGCTGTTCTTCTCCGTTACGTGGTCAGCGTGCCGCGAGTCGTGCAGCGCGTGCGCTATATACGGCCTGTCCGGGTCGCCCTCGTGAAAGGCTATCGCCACCTCAGTGCCCTGGATTAGCGGAAAGTGGAAGCCGTACTCGTCCCCGCCGTACGGCTTCGCCAGCCGCACCGGCATGCTCTCCTGACCCGCATTTTTCTCGTCCCGGTCGGCATCGAATTTTACCCGGTACAGCCCCGCCGCGTCCTGCCACGCGTAGATGTCGTTTTCCTTCGCGCTGGTTACCCTCGCCGTCAGCGTGCCGCTCACCACCGGCCGCTTTTTCGCTGCCGGACGCCAGCAGCGCGTCTCGCTGTGCGGCACGCCTTCCCACGTCACCAGCAGCGCATCCTTACGGCTCGCCGCGTAGCCCGCGCGGATTATCACGATGCCGTTTTCGGTCTCTGCCGGCAGGGTCGGCGGTATGGCAGTTTCCGTCACGGTCAGCACCTGCGCCGGGCCAAGCAGGGCATCAGAGCTGCTGCCCGTCACGACAACCTGCCCCGATAAAAAGCGCTCGTGCTCCAGCCGCGCCCGGAAGTTGCCGGTCTCCGCCGCTGGATTCACCCTGTCGCCTCTTTCCTGATGGCGCGGACGGTAGTGCCACACGTCGCCGTAGGTTATCCCTTCGCCCTCGCCGCGCGTCATATCCGCGGGCGCCGAGGTCAGTATCCGGTGCGCCTCACGGTGGTTGTAGTCCCCGGCGGTGACGGAGCGTACCGTCACGTTGTGCTGTACATGAATGTTCCAGACCGATTCCGTACCGCCGTCGCTCATGCCCGACGGGCTGCTCAGCGGCAGCGTTTTGCCAAACGTCCAGGCGCTCTGCCGGTCGGCGAAGTGCACCACCTCCGTCTGCGTGTCGGGATGCAGGCTGAAGAAGTAAAAGATGCCCACCTCTGACAGCAGGCGCTCAATAAAGGCGAGGTCGCTTTCCTGGTACTGGTTTATCTGTTCGCGCTTCGGATAGTCCGCCGCCAGCGCAAACTCATATTCCCAGCCCTTCAGGCCGTGCTCCTGCAGCACCTGCGCCACCACTTCCGGCACCGATTTGTCCACGAAAAAGCGGTGGGTGCGGAACTGATTGCGCAGCAGCGCCAGAAAGGGCTCCAGGGTAATCTGCCAGGTCACCTGGTCCCGCGAGCCGCCGAGGCGCCTGAAGTGCGTCACCACGCCGTGCACCACCTTCCGGCCGTCCGGCGCGGCCAGCAGGCCCGTGCCCATGGTCAGCGTGGCGGGCTTGTTCAGTATCTGCTCCGCGCTGATATTGCCGTCGGTAGTGAAACGCACGCTGTAGTGATAGAGGTCGCTGACGGCCTCGCTGCCGCTGAGCGACTCCACGTCCGGTACGGCAGAGCAGGACGGGATATCCAGCCGGTATCGGTTAAGCGTTGTATCAGCAACAGCCGCTATACTTTCCTGCAAAATATCTTTCATACTCATTATGTTAACTCCCTGACTTTGACCTGCATTCCCTTATTCATTGCAGGCAAAAATTTGCGATAGTTATCCCCTGTTCATTCACCCTTCAGCATTTCACTGTAAGGCCGGAGGATTTCCCTGTCGTTTGGTCGGATACTGCTTACCTTCCCCTGCTTGATTTACAGCGCGAGACAATGCGCCTGAGCGGCGCGCCATTTTTCAGTGAGGTAAAAGTGGCCTTGATATAAAATTTACCTTCCCTGTCAAAGCGATGAAATGAAGGCGGGATACAAAGCTGTTCGTTCTTTATAGTATTGCTGGTGTAAAAACTATTTTCTCTTCCTTATAAGAGATGCCTCGTGGATGAATAGAGAGTATGCTCAGCTTATAGCTTTTACTGTCAGGCATGGCAAAACAAACCTCTTTATTGATTACGCTAATCGTTCCCTCTTCGTCGGGGCGCAAAAGATCTCCTTCACCAGAGCAGCCAGTAAGTAATAGCGTGGAAACCAGAGTAAAAGTTTTCCTTATTACCATAGAAAACCTCTCAGCGCATGCTTGTATTTTTCTCTGATAACGGATTCGGTGATATCGCCATCCAGCGTTACGGCATGCTCAATTGTTTGGCTTAGCCAGCCATAATAATTTCTTTATTACAGATTAAAGCTACGCACAAACATCCATTTAAGAACAAGGTCATTTATTATCCATTTTACCCTGGGACCTGAAGATTTCTCTGTCTGTAAGGTGTATTTCATAAGGTTTTCCATTACGTATTTCAAACCCCGTAACAAAATGGCGAGGGTGATTATCTTTAGAACGTAAAATAAACTCTACGATGTAAGGAAAACGTGACTCCTCAGGGAATGTATACACAGCAGGAGGAATACATAACGAGCGATTAACGATTTGCATATCAGGCTTATCAATAAATGTCTTTTCTTTAGATGGCGTATTGCGTGGGTTGATCGACAGGAAAACCGGATAATAACCGCTGGCATCAGGAATGGAAAAACAGAGAGAGTCACCTTTTAAGCTGGCCGTTGCTGTTTCATCCGGATAAATTTTCATTTGCCTCCAGGGACAACCTGATAATAATATCGCTGAGGTAATACAAATGGCTGTAATTATAAGTCTTTTAATACTTATCACCATGGAAACCCTCGCATTGCATTTTTATACAATTCTCGGATCACAGCCTCCGAAATATCGACATCCAGTGTCACAATTTCTCTTTTTCTCAAGCAGCCCCATTCAGAGTAACCATGGGGCTATAAAGTGAAATTATCCGCAAGGACTTGTGGCTGCTGCCTCTCGCTTAACGTTCTGTAACTTCTGCACCCGCGAACTCAATACCAATACCCTCTTCCTCATCCCAGCCTAAAATCAGCGAAGCCGGTTTTTGCTTTGCCGCCATATGCGTCAACAGCTGCTGGCTAAGCACCGGCAGGATTTGCTGGTTGAGCAGGCTGTCCACGTTACGCGCGCCGGTATCCGGCAGCAGGCAGGCGGATGTCAGCGCGTCATAAAGATCGTCAGAAACAGAGGTGGTCAGGCCGTAATGCTGACGCAAGCGTCTGCTGACCTGTGTAAGCTTCATCTCTACGATTGCGCGCATCGCCTCTTCTGCTAACGGACGGAAGATCACCGTTTGGAAACGCGCCAGCAGCGCGGGCTGAAAACGATCGCGCAGGATCGGGCGCAGCAGCTCCTGTAGCTCGCTTTCTGTTGCTTCCGGCTGCTCATCAAGCAGCTGCATCAAGGCGTCGCTGCCCAGGTTAGAGGTCATCACGATTACCGTATTGCGAAAATCGATTTCGCGCCCTTCGCCATCACGCATGAAGCCGCGATCAAAAACCTGGTAGAACAGGTTCATCACATCACGATGGGCTTTTTCCACCTCGTCCAGCAGCACAATGCTGTATGGCCGCTTGCGCACCGCCTCGGTAAGGATCCCGCCCTGGCCGTAGCCAACATATCCCGGCGGAGAGCCTTTAAGCTGCGAGACGGTATGCGGCTCCTGATACTCCGACAGGTTGATGGTAATCAGCGATTTTTCCCCGCCGTAGATTACATCCGCCAATGCCAGCGCGGTTTCAGTTTTGCCCACGCCGCTCGGGCCTACCAGCAGAAATACGCCCTGCGGCCCGTTTTCAGCAGTAAGACCGGTTTTGGCGGCACGCAGACGCTGGGCAATGGCGGCCAGCGCGCTGTCTTGTCCTACAACCCGTTTCGCCAGGCTTTGTTCAATATTCAGCAGTTCGGTTTGTTCATTTTTCAGCAGGGATGAGAGTGGCACGCCGGTCCAGTCGGCGATAACGTTGGCTACGGTGCGGGCTTCTACATCGACCTGGATCAACATGTTGTTTGCCTGTAGCGCGTTAAGCCGCTGCTGAAGATCGTGTCGTTCGACCTGACGTTCGCTATCCTGACGGCAGGCCACCAGCTCTGTCGCCAGGGCTTTTTCTTCATGCAGATGGATTTCCAGCTTTTCCAGCTCGCGCATTTTCTCTTCGCGCTGCCGCGCAATCTCTGCCAGACGCTCGCCGTGCCGGGTACCGCCGGTTGCGATATCCTCCTGTAGGGCCTGTTCTTCCAGCGTCAGCGCCGTTAGCTGTGCATTAAGTCGCACTATCTCTTCCGGCTGGGTATCCAGGCTCATGCGTACGCGGGCAGCGGCGGTATCCAGCAGATCGACCGCTTTGTCCGGTAGCTGGCGACCCGTCAGATAGCGGCGGGAAAGCGTTACCGCTGCGCGTACCGCATCGTCGGTTATATGTACATTGTGATGTTCTGCGTAACGGGATTTCAGCCCCCTGAGCATCAGGCAGGCGGTTTCATCATCCGGCTCGTCGACTTTCACCATCTGGAAACGGCGTTCCAGCGCGGCATCGCGCTCAAAATACTGTTTGTATTCGCTCCAGGTAGTGGCGGCGATGGTGCGTAGTTCGCCGCGCGCCAGAGCTGGTTTTAACAGGTTGGCCGCATCGGCACCGCCAGCCTGATTGCCCGCGCCAATGATCGTGTGGGCTTCATCGATAAACAGCAAAACCGGCGTTGGCGATTGCTGAACGGCATCGATAATGTTTTTCAGGCGCTGCTCAAATTCGCCTTTCACGCCTGCGCCAGCCTGCAGCAGGCCAAGATCAAGCGTGCGCAGGCTTACCGGCCTGAGCGACGCGGGCACGTTACCTTCGACGATGCGTAACGCCAGACCTTCCACCAGCGCGGTTTTCCCTACGCCCGGTTCGCCAACCAGGATGGGATTGTTTTTGCGGCGGCGGGAAAGGATATCCACCATCTGGCGGATTTCGCTGTCGCGCCCAAATACCGGGTCAATTTTGCCCTCTTTCGCTTTGGCGGTAACATCCAGCGTGAATTTATCCAGGACGTTTTGCAGAGCCGGATTGAACTCTCCGCTTTTTATTTCCGCCGCCGGTGAACCACTGGCGGCCTCGCTGTTATAGCTGCGTGCCAGCTCCGCTTCCTGCTGCGCTTCAGGCCGCTCATCCGACTGTGCATCCAGCAGCGGTCGCAGGCGATCAAGCTGGCTTTGTCCCAGGGTCAGCAGCGGCCACAGGCCATCGCAGCGCACTAATTGTTGCTTATCGACCAGCGCCATCAGCAGATGCAAACTGCGGATTTGTTCCTCGCCCGCCAGGGAAGCCAGCAGCCAGGCTTCCTGCAGCAGCGCCTGCATGCTCTCCGAAAGTTGCGGACGAGCACGTACGGAGCGCGGCAATTTATCCAGCCAGGCAAGTAAATCCTGCCAGAGCCTGTCCATATCCCACTCGTAACGGCGCGCCAGCACCGTCAGATCGCCTTCGCCCTGCTCCAGCAGCTTTAGCAGCCAGTGCTCCGGGTAGATTTCGGCATGAGCGCGTGTCTGACACAATGAGGCCGCGCCTTCCATTGCGCGGGCGCAGTAAGCATTGAGACGGCGTAACAAAATAGCCGGATTTTCCATAATCGTTTACTCGCTGTGGGGACCTTCAGGCACGCTACCGCCCATCGCTGTAACCTAAGCGCATCAGGTCATATTGCGGATTTCAGGGTTCTTTACTCAGCGCCCGCGGCGCGGACGCTCGGCAAAAAACTGCGGACAGGAGAACCCTGTCCGCATCAGGCTTACGCGGTAGCGCGTTCGTTCCAGGAGTCGGAATGAATGATGTTGCCGTCTTTGTAAGTCCAGGTGATTTTTTCGTAACGCAGTTCGATCAGCTCAAGGTGGTTGTGCTTCTCGAAAGCCGGATTTTTGATGTCGTGCATGACCGGATTGACTTTCACCACCTTCACGTTTTCCAGTTTGGTGTTGAAGTATTCAACTTCCTGACCCGCATCGTTGATTTTGTACCACTTGAACTCAGCGGATTTCAGGGTCTGCCCGGTGGTTACAGCCTTGTAGAGATAAGGGCTGGAAGAGTCTATTTCCTTGGTAAACAGGAACGGCGTGTGGATACGGGTACCGGTCAGTTTGCCGGTATTGTTATCGGTTGGGATGTACAGATTGTGTTGCTGGGCAACGACTTCAATGCTGCCTTCACGATCCTGTACGTCTACCGATCCCTTGATATCCGCACCGCCATCGTCTTTCAGCCAAAGGTAAACAGGTATTGCCATGAGTTTTTACTCCATTAAGTTGTTATCCGCGCCATCATCCTGTGATGACGCAGGGAGGTCGCCCGGTAGCGCGCAGGCATTCGCCTGAGGCACCAGACTGATTTCGACGCGGCGGTTCAGCGTCCGGCCTTCCGCCGTGTCGTTGTTTGCGATTGGGCGGCTTGCGCCATAGCCCTGAACCGCAAAACAGCTTGCCGGCACGTCGCCGGTTTCTCGCATCCAGTCGCGCACTGCTTCTGCACGCTGCAGGGAGAGCAATTGATTTAATTTGGCGCTGCCAGTGTTGTCTGTGTGTCCGGCAACAACGATTAGCCAGCCGGGTTTAGCCTTAATGCCCACCAGCGAATTCACCAGCAGTTTGGTCGAGCCAGCCTTAAGCTGGTATTTGCCGGAATCGAACAGCGACATGCTGTCGAGACGGATCGTCTGTGGCCCCTGCACTATCTTTTTAATCACCGGCGGTGGCGGTGCTGGCGGTGCCCAGCCGTTGATTGCCGCTTCCAAAGGCGGAATAAGACGCAGGCCCTGATACAATCCCAGCCGATAGCGCAAAGGCTCACCACGCTGCTGCCAGCCGTCCAGCAAAGCGCTGTCGGCCCGCAGGCGCTGCTGCGCCCGGATTTTCGGCTGCACCGGTTCGCCGCTGAGGTGATGATATAAAGTCAGGTGGTCGCCGATATTGCGTATCAGCCGTTGGTTGTTGATAAAGGAAGCCAGCATGGCCAGCGCCAGAAAAATGCCGCCCTGAATGCCCACGCGGCGCCAGAACACCATGCTGCGGCTGATACCGCGACGGCGAGGCAGGCTGGCTGTCAGCGGCTCCGGCAACGGCAGTGGCCCGGCTTTTTCGTGGCCCTTTGGAGCCAGGGCGGTAATAGCAATAATATGCTGGTGCCAGAGGTTATCCGGCTCCCCGTTCGTAGGGGTGATGCAAATGCCTTGTGCGCAGGGCACCATGGCTTTTCGGCTACGTTCTGTCAGCAGGCTGTTTACTGCCTTTTGCTGCCAGTCGAGCAGGCTGGTCAACCAGAGCGCCAGGCTCAGCCGGTTCAGGCGGCTGGCTATCCCGCTTTCCTTTACCCATTCGCTTAGCGCCAGATTGCCCTGGCCAGGTTGATATACCTGCATTTCTGACTGCTGGTTGGGCTGAGTAAACCAGACAGGTTCTTCATCAGCGCATACCGCAGGCGGCGAAACCCAGGTTGCTGTCCATAGCGGTAGCGTCCTGCCGAGGAGAGTGCGGGTTTGCGCCAGCGCACGCTGCCAGCCCCGCAGGCTTTGGATAAAGCTATCTTCAAAAAGATGTGTTTCCGGCAGGATAGCCAGCAGTACAGAGAGTTGCGCAGCCAGGGCTGGTCGGGACTGGAACAGGTGCTGCGCCAGCGAAGGAAGCTGCTCTGCCTCTTTCACCAATAAATACCATCCCTGACGGGTTTCACGGTGTAGTTTCCCCTCGGAGAAGAGCGCACTGCTGTCGCCACAAACCAGGATAACTGCCCCCTGAAACTCTTCCGGTGGCAGATTGTCATCTTTGATCTCCCTGACCGCATAAGAGTAAGCCTGTAACCGCCGCCGCTGACGCCACAACAGCAGTCCACCGATTAGCATCACCGCCAGACTCAGCGCCAGCTGACTTTTCGTCGCAAGCGGCCAGAAGCCAAGGATAAGCAGCAGGCTCAGCGCAACGGCGAGCACCGTCAGCAGACTCCGGTAATAATCACGCATCATTTATCCCAGACTTCCTGTGCGGGTCACCATGTCGGCGAGAGTGGATGAAAGGAAAAACCACAGCCCGGCCAGTAAGGCCGCACCGATAATCCAGGAGAGCCAGTACCAGCGGGAACCACTTCGTAAACGGGTTGCTCTGACCACTACCGGCGCATCCAACGCCTGAGTAAATGGTGGAACCCGTTCGCCCAGCGCCTTGACCACATCTTCGCGGCGTTCATCGCTTTCTGCCCGATATTGCCCGACAAAGCCCAGTTGCAGCGTGCGGTAAAAGCAGGTCAGCGTGGCTAAATCCGGCGCGGTTTCTTTCAGAAGATGGCGAATGCGTTGCCATAGCTCTTCGCCAGCGTTCAGGGTGCCAAAAAAACGCGCCTGTAGCGGATCCCGCCGCCAGGCCAGATAGCCGTCATCGGCGGTTCCACGGTTCAGCACGCTCTCATCCAGTAACGCGCAGAGGGCATAGATCATTTGATCCCGGCTGTTGTCGCTGTAGCCTGCCTCAGTTAACGCCGACCGGGCATCCTGGATCAGGCCGCAGGCGCGACGGTACAGCCCTTCTCCGTCGAGAACCTCTTGCCCGCCACGTAACTGGCTGGCCATCAGCCAGCCGGGATAGAAAATCGCCTCAAGTTGGCGCTGTTGGGATTTATTCATGTACGTAGCACCGCATAGAGTTCCAGCTTCAGATCGCCCAGCGAAAGCGGGGTATAGAAGGTGCAGCTACCCGCTTCCAGCATCGCCCGCGCGGCATCTGTCGTCAGATCCAGTGAGAAGTATTGGTTTTCCAGGCGCAACGGAATGGCGGCAGGCACATGGCTGAGCGGTTTGATCACCATGCCGCTCAGGGCCACGTTCACGACCTCGGAAACATCGTCGTGACTGCCAGCCTTGCAGAGCTGCGGAAATTTTTTCTGCAGTTCATGGTTAGGCATGGAGGAACGTACGGAAAGGTAGAAGTCTGCGCCTTCACGTAGACGCGCGTCGTGCAGCGAGCCTTTCCAGATCTGCTCGTTATGTTCCAGCTCAATGGCGATCACGCGAGACGGCAGGCTGGCTTCAAGCAGTTTGTCCAGCAAAGCCAGCAGCGGCGGAAAGACCAGTTCCGGCTGTTCATGCCGCCAGACTGGAATATCGCCAGCGTCATGCTCCAGTGAGAACGTCAGCAGGCTGCCTGCCAGCCGCGCCAGCTCGCGATACAACAGCTCCGGATGACGCAAAGGCGTTTGTAATAGCTCAGTCAATACCGGCTCCGCGCTGTTCAGGGCATTCAGCAGCCAGAACAGCGAGACATCGGCAACGGCAAAATCCGCCATTCGTTCGTTGCTCTCGCGGCGCATCGCCATCAGGCGGCGGCGGCGCGCCTGTAGCCGTACCAGCAGCGAGCCCAGTTCCGTAACCAAATACGGGCTTGCCGACAGAGCCAGCAGCGGCGGAATAAATGAGGGATCGCGGCTCCACTGCCCCTGGACGTTGCGCACCAGGCGCACTACCGGGCAGGTCAGCCAGGCCGTATTTTCCTGGGTGGAGAGTCGCAGCGTGACGGCGTGACGTAAAATTGCCAGTTCGCTTTTTTCATGGCCTGCCAAATCCTGCACACTGACGCGCTCGGCCTTCCAGCGGCGCGGACGTTCGCTCTCCTGGCCGTTATCAAGATTGCCCCCGCTGGCGCTCAGTAGCGGCAGCGCCAGGAGAACCTCAATGGTATTCCTGTCCGCAGCGGCAGAGAGATCGCACACTGGCGGCAGATTGTCCGCCAGGTCGGTATCAATCAGCGTGCCGTCCTGAAAACAGACCGCTAAACGGGTAGCGTTCAGACGAGAAAGCGCCAGTGCGGCGTCGTCGAACTCCGCCGCAATCACGCCCCACGGATGAGCAATCCCCATACGGGCGACGTTACTGGCAAACCAGGCGTCCCAGCGGACCTGCTGCTGGAACTGTTGCGGGGCCAGCATGGCCCCGTCCTCCCACAATGGTCGATAAATTTTCATCCCTGATGTCTCCCGGCTCAGGCTTTCGCCTTCGGCATCCTGGAAACCAGCGACAGGTTGACGTCCATGCCCTCGACCTGGAAATGCGGTACGGCATATAGCTTGACGCGGAAGAAGCCCGGGTTGTCCTCGATATCTTCTACCACCACCTTCGCATCGCGCAGCGGATGGGACGCCTGCAGCTCGTCGCCCGGATCGGTCATTTCTGTTACCAGGCTGCGGATCCAGGTATTTAGCTCCAGCTCCAGCAGGCGGCGATCTTTGGTTGTACCGATATTTTCGCGCTGGATAAGCTTCAGGTAGTGCGCGATACGCGACAGCAGGAACAGATAAGGCAAACGCGCGTTAATGCGGCTGTTAGCGGTGGCATCCGCCGTGTCATACAGCGCCGGTTTCTGCGTGGAGTTGGCCGAGAAGAAGCAGGCGTAATCGCGGTTTTTATAATAGGAAAGCGGAATAAAACCCAGGTTGGCGAATTCGAATTCGCGGGTTTCCGGGATCATTACTTCTGATGGGATCTTCACCTGATTGCCGGTACCCAGATCATAGAGGTGGATCGGCAGATCCTGTACCGCGCCGCCCGCCTGCGGACCACGAATTTGCACGCACCAGCCGTTGTTGATAAAGCTGCGCACCATATTGGCGGCAAAGGCAAACGAGGCGTTGGTCCACAAATATCTGTTGTGATCCGGGCCTTTTACCTCTTCCACATAGTTGAAGCTGCGCACCGGCACCGTATCCGGCCCGTACGGCAGGCGACCCAGCACGCGTGGCATCACCAGCCCGATATAGCGGCTGTCGTCGGTTTCGCGGAAGGATTTCCATTTAATATATTCGGCGCGATCGAAGTAGTTGCCGATATCCTTGATCGCCGCCACCTCTTCCATGGTTTCTTTCAGGAAGAACTGCGGGCCAGCGGAACCGATGAATGGCATATGCGCAGCGGCCGAGACTTTAGAGATATTGCGCAGCAGCGCTACATCCTGCGCGGAGGCATCAAACTCATATGAAGAGATCAGCGCAGCAATCGGCTCGCCGCCCGGGGTATCGTATTCATCGATATAGGTGTGTTTGTAAAGCCCGCTTTGGATAATCTCCGGCGCATCTTCAAAGTCCTGGCGCAGCTCTTCTTTAGCGAGATCCAGCAGTTCGATTTTAACGTTCTGCCGGAAATCCGTTTTATCCACCAGCGATTTTACGCCGCGCCACAGCGATTCCACCGCCTGAAAGGTTTCGTGATGCATCACCGCGTCAAGCTGACGGCTGATTTGCCAGTCCAGTTCGGCAATATGATGGTCAATCAGCGTTTTATCCAGCCTGTCGACTTTGGTGCCGGCTTTGGTCAGGCACTCCAGAAAGACCTGCATGCCGGCGGTTAGCCGCTCGTCGGCGGTCGCCTCGGACATGGCCTGCGCATCCTGCCAGCTCTCCAGCGCGCTTAGTTTAGCAACCGGGTTAAGGTTGATTTTCTCAAACAGCGAGGCATAGACACCACCCGCTTCCGGTCTTTCCAGCACCTGGGTTTCGCTTCCCGCGACGTTTTCATTTTGTACAGACATGAGCATTCCTTGATTAATCCATTAAATGTAGGGCCGAGGTTTAAAGCTGTTCCGGGGCCAGTGCCGAAAGCTCGCTGCGCAGCTCCGCGCTGAGCGCCGGGTCAAGCAGGATTTTTTCCAGCTCTTTACGGAAAGTCTGGTTATCCAGCAGGTTGGCTTTCAGATCGCGCAGCAGGCTACGCATGGCAAGCATGGCTTTGAGCTGTGGGATCTGGCGCGCGACCTGTTCCGGCGTAAAATCATTCATATTGCGGAAGGTCAGGCCGATATTTTCTTCACTGCCGTCGCCAGCAAGGAGATTAGGAACGGCCAGGTTAACTTTTGGGGAATATTCGGCAAGCACGCTGTCGAAATTATTTTTATTAATATTGACTTTTACTCGTTCCGATAACGGGGCCGTTTCCTGCCCATGACTGAAGTCGCCCGTGACCAGCAGTTTTAACGGCAGTTCTGTTTTTTTACTCGCCCCTCCGGTATGTAGATCAAGTTTAAGGTTAATACGTGCCTTCGGCACTTCACTCTGGAAGCTATCCGCCATTTTAAATTCCCTCTGTTATTAGCGCTGCGTTATACAACTTTCCTTCAGGTGGAGGATAATAAAGCAAGCTGAAGTTAATAATCAAATTTTTAAAACAGAAATGTGTGGCAACACGGCCGACATTTTTTGCAGTTAATTATCAGATAGTTAAATCTATCCCGTCTGCCGAAACTCTCTTTGGCATTATCATTTTCCAGAACAATATTTTGATGCTTAAAAAGAATCAGATAAACAACCTGCGGCATTCTTAACTTTCAATTAAAATCAAAGAGTTAATTTCACTCCTGCGCGAAGTACGGATACCAAAAAGGTAATCTGAAACGCTATGCATTTAACTAACAACAACACGTTATTAGAATATATTAAAAGATATTTTAAGTAAATCCTTTCCTGAAAACACCACCTATTACAGGCAGCGTCGGCTTTCCATAAAAATTGAAAGCGTTAATAATAAAAATATCAGTCAACAATAAGCTTAGCCTTTCCACTAATAGCATTTTCCGGATCCAGTCGACATTTAGTTCTTTTTAGTCTTAACAGGTAGGCTTCAGCAGACTGCTAAAGGAAAAATCCCTTGTAACCTGTCACGAGCCGGGCCTGATAAACTATCTCACTTTTTCTTAACGCAGCCTTCAGCGATAACTGATTTCTTTAACAAGAAAATGCAGCCGATCGGCAAACAGTGCCTGCCAGCGTTCCGAGCTGTCGACGCGTTCAAACCCCCATTTTTTGTAGAGCCTGAATGCGCTTGCGCTCTCCCATACGCACAGGGTCAGGCGCTCTGCCCCTGCAAGGGCTGCCTGAGATTCGATCTGCGCCATTATCAGAGGAAAATAGCCCCGGCCATGTTCTGCGGCCTCCAGCGCCAGACTGGCGATAAAATAATCTTTATCGTGACTGTTTTTTTCTACAAAAAGATCGTAATCGCGATCGAGAGGCCGCATCTCTTCCCGATAGAGGTAGTCCACCGGAGTCTGCTTAAAATGGGCGATCGGGGCGGCAGTAAAGAAGCCAGCGAAGTAGCCGTCCGCTCGTAAAACAAGCGTAATCACATCCAGCCAGGGATCGATATTTTGCGCCCGCTGTAGCGAGATGATGTCCAGCTTTCGGGGATTAGCTACCGAGCAATATTCCAGATAGCTGGTGGTGAATATTAGCCTGGCCATGCGGTTGCGATCCTCCTCGCTGCTACTGCTGCCAGCAACAAAACAGAGGAGGCCAGCCCGCTTCCCCGGCGAGATATCATCTGTCGCGACAGTTCCCTGCCAGAAGTTTCCGCGATCGATATTGCTGCCGTTCTTCGCCAGCAGATACTGCTCAAACAGCGCGTTTACCCGATCAAGGACAGGATCTGTGGATAAGACACCGTAATAGTGAAAGTGCTCCACGTCGGAGCGCATCTGTAGGGAATAAGCTATGCGCGGAACTTCCCTCAGGCTATAGACTTCACAATATTGCTCAAGGCTTAAAGGATCGTTCAGCGTCCAGTTTACGGCCTCAAGCTGGCGCACCGCTCGCTGGTAGCTGCTTTTTTCGCTTGCCGAAAGCGGCCGATATTCGCCGCTGATAATATCTTCAAGCAGACGCATGCCCCGCACGCCGCAAAGTACCTCTTCTTTTTCGCCGCGGGCGAAAACCGCATAGCGCTGGCAGAAGTCATCATGGCTGATGAAGGTGGTTCCCCAGTGCTCACGCCAGATCGCGTAAAAAAGATCGAATAGCTGTCGTTCCTGAACGGCGTTTTTCGCCAGCAGTTTCTGCTCAAATGCAGCATAAGCCTGATTAAGACGCAGAAATATCTCCTGCAAGGCTGATTCGCCTTTAGCGGCAATAATCATCCCCGTTTCATCCAGAAACAGGTTAAGCCAGCTTAAGCGGACAGGTTGAGCCGTTTTTGGTGGGAAATGTTGAATAGCGGGCAGCTCCGGTTTAAACAGAAACCAGCTTACCGGCCTGTAGGGCAAGGTATCGGCATCCATGTAAACGCCACCGTAGCGGATCAGAATCAGTAGTCTGAAATAATCCGACAGCGTGGCGTAATAGCCCTGTTGATGCAGCTGAGTGATAAAATCGTTATTGGAACTGGTCAGATCGGACAAGAGTATTTGTAGGGCGTTTACCTGCATGACGCCAGCTTTCGTAACGATTTCACCTATTTGAAAAGGGTCCTGCGTTCGTCGGCTTCTGAAGCGCGGATCCTCGTTGATTTGTGGCTGTTGCCAGACCCACAGAATCTGCCTGAAGGCACCTGTTTTACCGGATCCAACGTGATTGATAGCGGAAAACCACTGTCGCACCGCTTCATTAACCTTAAACGGCGGTAAGCCTCCCAGCCAGATGCGGTGAATTAACCGTTGTTCGCCAGGCAGCTCAAAAGTGGGAACCACGAAAAAAGAGGAAGCGGTTGCAGCCAGCTCGGGGATTTTATGGAACAGCTCGCTTAAGGCTTCTTTTTCCCGTTTAAAACATTTTTCCAGCTTCTCGGTTTTTTCACCAGCAGTTTTTAGCTCCTGTAAGCGGTAATAATCCAGTTTTAATTTATTGATGGCGTATTCATATTCCAGCCGGGCTTTGCCAGGCGTAGAGATACTGTGACAGATATTATTCATGACTAATCCTTTATGGGGGCCAGGAGAAATTATTCTTTGACATAACCTTGTGGGTAAGCGGAATGCCATCGCCAGGCATCGGCTATCATTTTTTCCAGACAGCGCTCTGCCTGCCAGCTAAGTTCCCGCTGCGCCAGTGAAGGATCGGCGTAACATTCTGCCGCATCGCCCTTGCGTCTTTTTCGGGGTTGCCATTTGATCTGTCGTCCGGATATCTTTTCGACAGCGTTAATAATTTCCATCACGGAGTAGCCTTTTCCCGTGCCTAAATTGTAAACCCTGAAGCCGGGCTGCAAATTATCCAGCGCTTTAAGGTGCCCTGCCGCCAAATCCATAATATGAATATAGTCACGTACGCCGGTGCCATCCGGCGTTGGATAATCTGTACCGTACACGCAGAGATGCTCCAGCTTGCCGATCGCCACCTGAAAGATGTAGGGAAGCAGATTCGTGGGAATGCCGCAGGGATCTTCTCCGATCAAGCCCGATTCATGTGCGCCAATAGGGTTAAAATAACGTAACGCAGTAATCGCCAGCTGCGGCTCGGCCGCGGCCAGTTCCCGTAAATAGTGCTCTGCTATTAGCTTAGTGGTGCCATAGGGATTAGTCGTGGCGCCTGTTGGACAGCTTTCGTCAACCGGGCAGCACGGCTGCGGGCCATACACCGTGGCTGATGAACTAAAAATAAGCCGCCGTACCCGGGCACGCCTCATGCTGTCCAGCAGGTTCAGTGTGCCCACCACGTTATTTTGATAATAATCATCGGGTCGCGATATGGACTCGCTAACGGATTTCAACCCTGCCATATGAATAACTTCACCAATATGATGCCGTCTGAAGATGTTATCCAGATCCGCTGCGCTACGAATATCACCATGGTAAAAAAAGAGTTTTTTGCCGGTGATGGTTTCAACTCTGGCTAAAGCCTGTAGCGAGCCATTCACTAAATTATCCACAACCACTACTTCACGATCTCTGTCAAGCAGGGCCAGGGCGATATGGCTGCCAATATAACCAGCGCCGCCCGTAATCAATACTTTCTTCATACCTGTCCTTGTTTGTTATTAACTATGAAATGTTTCCTCTACTTTCCGCATTATGACGCTGGCAATAAACAGCAAAGCCACAGCCATAATATAAACATGTTTATGCTGCCCGCTTCCCATCACAAAAGCGTGCAGCCCCCCGGCGAGAACTATTCCAACAGAAACACTGTTGGTAAAAAGCGTGGTCGCCAGCCCCGGTCTTGCGGGCAAGGCAGCCTGAAAAATAAACATACCCGTTGTGGAAATAATTCCGATAAAAACCGCATTAAATATTTGTAAAATGAGTAGCTGCCATAATGAACCTGCGAGAGAAAAACCGCCGTAAAAGAGCATGCCTGCATATAAGGCTGCAATAAGAAGCCGTTTTTTCCCGAGGCGTTCAACGTAGCGCGCAGCAAGCAGCATAACCGGAATTTCCAGTGCTGCGGCCAGCCCCATAATAATGCCCACGTGCTGCTCGGCTAATCCTGATTGCTGAATAATAAAAACCGGCGCGTCTATTAAATAAAGCGCGCTACAGCTCCACATCAGCATCGAGGTGAAGAATAACAGCGCAAGCTGTTTTTGGCCCTTTACCGCTGTAGCCGGTTCGGCGGCGTACTGCTGCGCTATTTGCCTTGTGTTTGCCGGTAAAACGGCGGTTAACAATAAAGTAGCGGTAAAAATAGCGGCGGTCAGTAGATAGAGCCTGGTAAACCCCACCGTCGCTGTGAGGCTAAAGGCCAAAGGCGGCCCCACCACCCAGGCCAGCGACAGCTGAGCCCGCATTAGCGCATTGAACATCGGTTTTTTATCGTGTTCCCGTGCGAGCGCAAAAAGCTGCGGCGTTGCCGCATTAGCTACCGCCGTCAGAAAGGATCCGGCGATCAGCAGGAAGAGATAGTGGCGATGAAAAGCGAACAGCAGGCCGTTTAAAATCGCCATAAAATAGCAAAACATCAGGAGATGACGACGAACGCCGATCCGATCGGAAAGCGCGGCCAGGCCAAAGCCGATCAGGATCCCCGTTGCCGCATTAACCATATAAAAAAAGCCAATAGCCGCAGGCGCTGCCTTCACTTCTTTTGCAAGATAGAGGCTGAGCACGGGGATCTGAAAAGCGCCGGCGATCCCGGTAAAAAAGGCAACCAGCAGAAAAGCGGCAGTGACGGCCATATTTATTCTTTCCCGTAAAACGGCCTGCTTTTCGCAGGCCAGAAAGATTAGATAATTTCAGTGCGGCTAACGCGTTTTTTATCCGGGCTGACGGAACGAATCAGGACTTTCCCCGCTACATCCGGCCGTTGGCTATCATCATAGCGCTGCCAGTTTTTGCCTTCGTCCAGGCTGTATTCAATAATCAGCCCCGGCAAAGCGATATTAGCCTGCAATTTGCCCGCTACAATACGTGCGCCCGGTACAGGCAACCGGTAATGCAGGCCCAGTTTGTCCAGTTTTGCCAGCTCGCGTTGTCCAAGCAGATTGGCGAATCGCTGCCAGTCCTGTAGCTGGGCCTGACGGTCAACATAGTTTGTTTTGCCGCCGATATATTCTTTGCCCGCCTGGTAGTCCTGCTCCCATGCTGCCCGGTGCCACGCCCGCTCGGCCACGGAAAGCACGCGTGGAAAGATCATATATTCCATATTTTCATCGGTGCGCGAGGTTTCGCTCCAGAGCTGGGCTGAAAGGCCATAAGCGCCAGGCCAGGCTTTGCTGGATTTGGCGCTAAAGGTTTTCCCATCGCGGTCCACGGAAGTCTCTGCATTTTGCGGCAGGTTGTCCGGCGCAAAGCTGAACATTTTACGCTCGTCGCTGAAACGCGTTCCCCAATAGTAGCCGCGCTCAAGCGGATTAACCTCGTAGGGGAAATCCATATAGACGTAGTCCGGGCTGGAGATAATGACTTCATAGCCTTTTTTTGCCCAGTCGTTGGCGGAATCAAACCCTCCCCAGTAAAGCGTGTCCCAGAAATTGACTGCGACGCGCTTAACAGCAAAGGCTTTGGCGCTGTCAGCATCTTTTAAGCCATCCTGCCACGCCTGCATTTTCTCAATGCCGTGACGGTTGATCTGCTGGCTGACCTGCTGTGCGAAATAGCTGGGCAGGTGCTCCAGGTCGGCGACTTTGCCTTCTTCGATCAGCGACTGACAAACCTGCGATTTCGCCCAGGGCTTGTCTTCTTTACTGAAATCGACCAGGCCTGTTCCGGCGACGGGGTTGTTTATATTGGAGTAGCCTGCGCCCAGACGAATGTTCTTAGCCTCATCGCCGCCAAAGTGCCAGATTTTAAGCGGCTGACCGGCCTCGCGATGCATGGCCTGGATTTCACCGATGATTTTATCGGTAAAGCGCAGAGAAGAAGCCAGACAGGGGTTAAGATAGCTGGTGCGATCGTAGAGCTGCACCGAAGTCGTATTGGAATCATCCGTTGGATCGACCAGACGATATTCCGCGGCTTCCGCTGTTTTCCCCTTTTCCATTAGCCGCTTATGGCGCGCTTCCATAGCAATTACCGCCGCTCTGGCGTGAGCGGGCATATCGATTTCCGGGATTACCTGGATGCCGCGAGCCGCCGCATATTTTACTAACTCTATATAGTCCTGACGGCTGAAATGGCCGCTGCCATTATTGTCGCTTTCCGGCCCGGAGCCCAGCTGCGGCAGCAGACAACGCCGCTCGCTAAGATCGTGGCAGCGCCTGCCGCCGGTTTCCGTCAGCTCCGGCAACCCTGGTATTTCAATTCGCCAGGCTTCGTCATCGCTAAGATGAAAATGAAAGGCGTTGATTTTCCAGGCGCTTAGCTGATCCAGCAGGCGCATTACCGCTGCCTTACTGTGGAAATTACGCGCCACGTCAAGAAAGACGCCGCGATAGGCGAAGCGTGGCGCATCGCTGGCTCTCAGCGTGGCTATTTTAGCGCTGCCATCAGCAGGCAGCAGAGAAAGGATCGACTGCAGACCGTAGAATATGCCGTCCTGGTCATAGCCGATCACTTCCGCCTGCTGTTTGCCAATCGCTAACTGGTAACCCCCGGCAACCGCCAGCCTGCTCTCCAGCGTTTTATCTGCGATGCGGGTAGTGATTTTATAGCCTGCATCCTGTTCTTTTACTCCCAGCAAACGGAATCTTTGCCTTACCGCCTCGGCACGGTCGGCAGGCAAGCTGGCTAAATCCAGGCTGACGCCCTGCGACAGGTCGGCATCCTCCGGTAAGACCTCGACCTGTAGCGGCGTTGGGACAATTTGTCCGCGCAGCGCCGGGGAAGAGAGCAGCGCCACCTCGCTGTTTTTTTCAAAACGGCTGCCGGCAACCATCAGCACATTCTGGTCGTCTGGCGTCCGCTTCCACTGTTCGCCAAAAGGTTCAACGAAAGTGGTCAGATCCTGCGAGTCGGTACTGGTAATGATTTTGGGCTGCGCGTTGCCGGACGTAACATACCAACGGGGCATTACGTCGGTAATAAATAGCTGCCAGTATTCATTGATTATCGGGATCTCTATTGATTCGCCCGCCGCGAAACCGCTGAATTTTTCAGTGGGTTCCAGCCGCGTCAGATCGCCGACGACATGCACCATACGAAACCGGTCATCTTCTACTTTTAGCGTTTTATGGACGTTGGACATATAAATAGCCCAGTCTTTGCTGTCGATAGCCGGGCCAGGGTTAGTTAGCGTGATAGTTGCCCGATTGCAGGATGCCCAGTCCGCTCCCAGCGCTGCGCAATCAACACCATGCTGGGCGGCATGATTATCGGTGACTTTGTATTTCACGCCAAATTGGCTTATTCGATCGACAATTTGTTGATCTGCGCAGGCTCCTCCACTCGCCAACAGTGAAAATAATGCCGCCGCAACAAGACTGGTTTTAAAATTTATCATCCTTATATCCTTAGTCCGGTGTTTAGTGGGTTCGCTTTTGTGCTCTGTGCTGCTTCTGAAACCGAAAATGCCCGTCGCCCGCCTAAAACAGGGTAAAAGGCGCCATTACGATAAATTTGATGTCTTTCTCATCCTGAAAAATATTGCCGTAGCCGCCGCTCCAGCTGGGAAGGCTGGAATGATTGTGGTAGCGGGTGTAGTGCAATTTAAATGAGGTGCCTTTAGCCGGGCCCTGCTGTAGGGTGTAAAGCAGATCCAGATTCCATGCCGACTCTTTCAGGCGCCTGTTCTGGTCATAAAGCGGATTGGTTGAGGGTCTGGCATCCCAGCCCAGGGCGTATGAAGCGCCCACGGCCCAGCCGGGCAGCTGCCAGTTTTTCAGGTCGTAGATAACGCCGGTAAACAGGGCCTTTTCACCGTTGGCGTTAAAGTCCGAACGCGAGTCCCACCAGATATCCAGACGACCATTTGAGGTGGCGTATCCCGGCGTCATGCGCTGCAGAAAATAGCCCTGGTTGCCTTCGGCTTTGACCCAGCTGCCTTCCAGGCGTAGCTCGAATGGACCTGCGGTGTAGCCTAAAGTGATAGCCTGCAGCCAGGCCAGGCCATCATAAACATCGTTAGCATTGGCCGCGCCGCCCGTTTCTTTGTCTTTTGCGGCATAAACCTGCCAGCTGCTGGTTAACTTGTTACCGGCTACGGGAAAAGCGTAAGAGATTTTACCGAAGTACTGCTCCATATAGCCTGCGGCCTGGCCAAAAGCCCCTTCCAGCGTCAGACCATTGTTGAACGCATATTTTGCGCCCAAAGAGTGCAAATAGCTGATGCCTGAGACGCCATCGGCTTTGCGAAATTTATCGGTGTTCCTGTACCAGGGCGCTTTGTATCGATCTGCCCACATCCAGGAAAATGAGAGCTCGCCAGCATCCGGAAAAGTATATTTTCCTCCGGCCTCCAGGCCTCTGTAGGTTCCCGGCAGAAAGCTCCAGTGCGGTGCTAATAAACTTTGCCCGGCAGGCTGTAAATAGCCACCTCGTAACCAGTAGTCATGATATTTAAGCTTTAGCGCGGCCTTATAAATACTGGCGCCATTTTTATCACCCGACCATTTTTCTTCCCAGCGGCTGCGGGCATCGCTGAAGCCAATTTCGTTTGGCGCTGCCGGGCCTTTATTTGAAAATTCAACCGCGCTAAAAGCAGCCAGATCCAGACCGATAAACTCTGCTGCATAGCCTGAAGAAAAATCCAGGCTGCCGTTGAGCGTGGTATGGTGCAGATTTTGCTGGTATTGGCCGCGCCTGTCGCTTGCGGGATCGAGCTCTTTGCGTTCACGATGGCGTTGCCAGCCATAAAGCCCGCCGCTTAGCGAGGCATCCTCGATAAACCCTGTCGCCGCCGCCGGAGGAGAATAAAAGAAAGGAACCGTAACAGGCAAGCAGGCCAGAGCGGCGAAAAATATTTTTTGCGGTGAGAAATAACTGAGCACGAATACATCCTCTTCCATAAGTCTTTATCTGCAACCAGTTGGCAACGCCGCTATAATTGCAGATATAGAAGTCCATTTAGTCCGTGCGCGATACTATTTTTCGCGCCGCGAATTATCAATTTATTATTATTTTCCATTGGCAGAACTATGAAGTCCGCCACAGAAAATGACTTCTCCGTCTTTACTGGAAAGCACATATCAATATTTCAGGAAATATTAAGAATAAATAACACGGAAAGTGAAAAAACCAATAACAGATGGCCAAAGCGGATTTTATTTTATACTTACAGAGAACATTTGGTTAACGAGAGTCGGCTCAACGCAGCGCTCAGGCTACGTTGAAGCGAATGGGGAGAGTTTTCAGGTTAATAAGGGCTGCAATATTTTAGCTTCTATGCCGGCTCGCCCCGTTAGTCACGGCAAAAGTTCTGTTGTTTTGTCCGTAGTTAGCTGCCACAGCTCGCCAAGCTTATAATCCCAAATGCGCGGAGAAAAACGGATCTTTCCCCTTTCCGGCGTAAAAGTTATTTCGCTGAACCAAATGTTTTCGTGATTCATAAAAAAATCTACCCGGCAATAATCAAAACTGTCAGCAAGCTTCTCCGCCAGTTCAAGCATGCGAGAATATAGTACGGGACGAGGAATTTCGCGCGGATTGTTAGGCTGCCCCATAGTAAAGGGCTGCAAATGCCAGTTTACGTCATAGATATTGGTCAGTTTTTTACCGGCATCATCGGTAAAATCCGCTTCAATATATTTTGCTTTATGGTGAAAGCAGTGAACGCGGTAAAGCTCCGGCGTAATATTTGCATCCGCATCGGAAAAGAGATCAATATATTGCTCAGCAAGAATAAGTGGAGCGATATCTTTATAGTGCCATTCAAGTGAGACATAGTAAAAATTCCGGTAAAGATGATAGCCGATTTTTCTATTGTAGCGGGCTATGGCTTCCGGTTCTTTGGAAAAGCAAAGCTGGCAGCTGCCGCTGTCGTGATTGCACTTAAGAACGAATTTATCAGGTAGCGCCGCGTAATTTATCTCTGAAGGATGCTGCCATACGCCCAATAAAGGAACCAGATATTTCTCGCCGATTTTTTCCGCTACCCAGTCTCGCCCCCTGTATTTATCAGCCAGGCGGGTGAACAGAGGGTTGCGGGTATAAAGCATACGATGGACAATTTTTTCATTAAGTGATTCGGGCGAAAGAAAAATCCCTTTATGGCAATGCCTTTTGCGCCAGTCGGCGAGCAGATACCTTTCTTTTTTTTGAAACAAACGGCGAATAACTTTGCCCTGATGCTCGATCCTTTTCAAAAAATACATCTATCTGCCCTCCTGTTAACCATCTGCAAAAGTAAAAAATTCGCAGCAGGTTAATTATTGGCAGGCGGAAAGAAAATAAACCAGAGCTCAATTAAGAGGATAAAAAAGCATTGCTACTTTCTGATAACAATGCTTTGGTAAAGCGGCAATATTTATTTAATTTCCATCGCGGCTTTCATGGTGTAAAACAGGTCGGTCTGGTCAGTGAGGCCAACTACGTTAGCGGCATGCGGTCCATAGGCGGCAATGCGTATCTGCGTGCCGGTATGGCCCTGCGATTCCTCTTCGGAGTTACCGTAGCTGATGGTCATCAAACCGCCTTCCCGGGTTTCCAGCTTTTGAGTCAGCCCTGGCGCTTTGCTGTCGTTGGCGATTATCTGGCTGGAGTGTGCATGGTCAGCGGTGACGATAACCAGCGTGTTCCCCTCTTTACGGGCAAATTCCAGCGCCTTCTGTACCGCTTCATCCAGGTCTATCGTTTCACCGATTTGCCCGCAAGGATTAGCGATATGGTCCTGTTTATCGATGGAAGCACCTTCCACCTGCAGGAAAAAGCCGTTCTGGCTCTTGCTCAGTAACTGGATAGCCTTATCGGTCATCTGTGCCAGCGTTGGCGTAGAAGCCGGACGTTCGCTGTTGACCTCGCATTTCACCGGCTTGCCTTCAAGGTTGCCATGATAAGTTGCTTTCGGCCCTTTCCAGCGCACCGGCATATTGCCCTCGGCAAACAGGCCCAGCACCGGCTTTTCCTGAGTAGCTTCGGTAATGGCATTCATTCCCTCAAGGTTGTTGAC
This sequence comes from Pantoea sp. sgz302252, assembly GCF_042610525.1. Lineage (GTDB taxonomy): Bacteria > Pseudomonadota > Gammaproteobacteria > Enterobacterales > Enterobacteriaceae > Erwinia. The sequence goes on along the minus strand of NZ_JBHDVM010000001.1, from coordinate 29,231 downwards.
CAACTGGTAGCCGCGCAGTTTCGCCTGCTCGTTTAACGTTTTGCCCTGCCATTCACCTGCCTTAGCCGTTTCGCCAAAGGTTTTGCCGCCGCCGCCGAAAGTAACGTCGGCACGGGCATTCAGCAGCTGTTCGGCAATAGAGCCTTTACCGCCCTTCTCCAGCGCGTTGCCAGCACAGACTTCCGTGGTCTTTTCCGGCCCGTAGCATTTGCGTGAAGTTACGTGAGCAATCTGCGCGGCTGGCGTGGCATCTTCCAGTTCGGCGGTTGAAACGTTGCCGGTCGCTTTGCCTGCTGCTTTAGCAATCTCCATAATGCTCTGATGATCTTTGCCGTTTACGTCCACGCCGATCGCGCCGTTGTAAGATTTTACGCCAGTGCTCCAGGCAGTAGCGGACGCGGCTGAATCGGTAACGTAATCGGGCTTATGCGTTTTCTTATCCAGCGCGTAATGGGTGTACTGGCCGGTCAGCGGCAGCGCGTCGATGCCTTTAAAAAAACCGCCCGCGCCTTCGGCATAGTTACGCGCTGCGGTGATTTCTGAATCGCCCATACCATCGCCGATCAGTAAAATAACGTTTTTGGCTTTATTGCTGTTCAGCGAAGCCTTTAACGCTTCAGTCTGATCCTCGCTTAGTCGGCGAGCGCCGCCGGGCTGGGTAATATCGCCCTGCGCGGCGCGATGATATTCCGCAGCCTGCGCATAAAGGGCAGAGGTTAACAGCGTGGCGGCAAGAGAAAGCGTAAACAGACTTTTTTTCATCAGACGGCTCCATAAGAAAACGTTGCTAAAAATTTCAGGAGCTTAGTCTGCGACACAACCGTGACGTTTTTGTGTCAGGCGGATGGCAACTTAGTGACCGGGCGAAGCCGGTTTTTCACGGTGTCTGTTCAGGGCTTAACCTGCCAGAATAAAAAGAAAAAAATCTTCTTGACCCTGTGGGCCGGACTCCCTATAGTAGCGCCCCGTCGACCGAGAGGGCGACGGCAGTAACAATATGGTGAGGTGTCCGAGTGGCTGAAGGAGCACGCCTGGAAAGTGTGTATACGGCAACGTATCAAGGGTTCGAATCCCTTCCTCACCGCCATATTTTATAAAAGTGCCCGGTTAACAGCCGGGCATTTTTATTTGCATATTCCCCTGGAGGAAGACCCTGACCAGGGTTCGACAAAACGGCCAGTCAGGGTGAGGCTTAACAAGCCTTGGGTTATCCCTTCCTCACCGCCATCTTCTAAGAAGAGCCTGAACTCACGTTCAGGCTGAGATTGATGACAAACCCCAGGTCGCGTTTAAATCTGTGAAAGAGCAGCAGAGGCAGATCGGGACACGGACACGCCGTTTATCCATCCGTGGAGGCTCGGTTGGCGCGTCCATGCGCCCCGCCTGGCCGCTCAGCCTCTGCCGCTATCAAGCAGCTGTATTGCTGTAGAAAAAAACCAAAACCCAGAAAAGGTTTAGGTTTGTTAGCATTTTGAGCCTGAACTCTCGTTCAGGCTTTTTTTGGTATGTTGCCACAGAGGAAGGCTATCGGCTTAAGTTAGCCGTGCAGCTTATAGTTAACGGCCAGCGCCATAGCCGCGCCCCCTGAATCCACAATGTCATCCAGATAAATGATATTGGGGTAATGCTCCGCAGTTACCTCAGGGTAGAGACGCCAGGCAAGGTTCTGTTTTGCCTCGTCAGCTAAACTGATAATCGAAGGCGTACCGAGAACCGCCTGTAGTGCATTTTGCGTGAGCGTCCAGGAGAGAAGAAAATAGCTGCCCGGCGTGAAATCCCGCATTTTCGCCAGTTGATCTTCTGCCATGGTGTCAATCTGGTTGCTGTTAGCGTAGCTGTTATAAACATTAAAACTGCGGTAAGGGTAGTAGCCTTTGCCGTTTCTCTCCGCAAGTTCAATATCGCTTTCCTCGCAGATGATTAAAACCGCTGGCCCATCAGCAATAAAATCATTTAGCGTTAAGGCCGTTAAATCTTGCCCGCTATCTGCTGAATAAAGATAGTTTATTTTATCCAGCAGCATAAAGAGCTTATCCCATTCTTGTTGGTTAAAGCTGCGATAGCTAAAATTCCCTATATCCGTATTCAGGCTGTGGGAAAGGTTCAGGATCACCAGCTCATGATGGCTGGCAGTAAAGGCATTGATCTCATCAACAATGGCCTGGATAGACTGCCCGTTTGCGCCCTGCCAGCTTATATTCGCTATTTGGCTATAGTGTCCGGTATAAAAACAGCCCGCGCTAATAACAGGTCTTATATCGAAATATCTGGCGCCATAATTTAATTGTCCACCTATACCCAGGCGCTGGGTCAGGGTATTGTTCTCCGTGCCAAAGGCGGTGCCGGAATAGCGAAGGCTCATGCCGGAATCGTGCGAACCCACCAGACAGATCTGCCGCAAAGGTTTATCAGCCAGCAGCGCGAGGTTATCGCTTAGCCAGCTGCTGGCGTCCAGGCCCGTTGCGATATAGTGACCTTCCTGCCCGGTTAGTACAAAGCTAAGGTTGCCGTTATGCTTCCAGCCCAGCGGCAACACCGATCCCGCCGGATGACTACTGCTTTGCAAAGTGCTGAAAAAAACCTGCAGCTGAAATCCCTCTTTTGCCCTGGCCTGCAGCTGAAAAGAAGCCTTGCTGTTGTTTTCCAGGGTATAGGTTGCCTCTGCGCCGTCATCGGCAGTGACGTGCAATAAACGCTCCTGCCATTCGACATAAATTCGGACGCAGCTTTTCGCCGCTATGCTTTCCGGAAAATTCCAGCAATCCATTTGGTAACTGTGCTGATAGCTTAACTGCCAGTTGCAGTCGGTGCCGTTAACCAGCGTAATATAGCCGCCCTGGCCCATAATACTATTCCTTTAATTGCGTTCGATTTTTTGGCTGTGGTATTGGTAAAGCGGCAGACATTTCTTTCCCATGAGGGTTGCGCTCTGCCCGTTAATATTTAAGGCGTTTCATGGTAAGTAGATTTTGTTTTTCGCACAAGAGGAGTTTTCTGGTTTATTTTATTAATAATGAAAATTATTTAAGGTTCAACAGTGGATTAACTTCCTGCAACATTTAATAACTAAAATCTGTTTATCTCTCCCCGGAAAGCCGAGCAAATTAGATAAATTGTCACCAGGATTAATAATCCCGAAAAAAATTGCCGATTGCCCGAATAAAGCATTCCGGCAGAAGCCTTCCATGGCTTGAGGTTTGCTGGTTGTTTAAAGAATTTGCGACGCTTTATAGCAGAGTAGATGAGCTCTCGGCTCAGGCCACTTTGAATATGGCAATAACGCGGTTAAGCTCAACGGCCTGTTCTTCCAGAGAAGCTGCGGCAGCGGCAGCCTCCTGAACCAGCGCGGCGTTTTGCTGCGTCACCTCATCCATCTGGCCAACCGCAATACTGACGTGTTCAATGCCGTTTACCTGTTCATCTGAAGCGGTAAAAATCTCCGACATGATCTGAGAAACATTGCCAATTGACGTCACAATATCTTCCATGGTTTTCCCGGCATTCGCCACCAGCTCGCTGCCTTCCGTTATACGCAGACTGGAGGTTTCGATCAGCGCCTTGATTTCTTTTGCCGCCACCGCGCTTCGCTGTGCCAGCGCCCTGACTTCGGAAGCCACTACGGCAAAACCCCGGCCCTGCTCGCCAGCGCGTGCAGCTTCTACTGCGGCGTTAAGGGCGAGGATATTGGTCTGGAAAGCAATACTTTCAATGGTGCTGATTATTTCGCCGACGCTCTTTGAGCTGTCATGGATAGCCGACATAGTAGAGACTACCTGTCCTACCACTGTGCCACCCTGAACGGCTACACGAGAAGCATCAGCGGCAAGGTTGCTGGCATGCCGCGCATTAGAGGTGTTTTGCCTTACCGTCGCCGTGAGCTGTTCCATACTGGCGGACGTTTCCTCCAGCGAGGCTGCCTGCTGCTCAGTTCGACTGGAAAGATCGGTATTGCCCATAGAAACTTCTTTAGCCGCGGTATCGATTGAAGAGGCGGCATTCTGAATGTCAGAGACCACTTTTCTGAGCTGCTCCTGCATCACGGCGAAAGTCGCGATCAGTACGCCGGTTTCATCTTTTGATTGCGCTACCAGCACCGTGGATAAATCTCCGGCCGCTATAGATTTAGCTGCGTTGACCGCCTGCTTTAACGGTACTGTGATGGCGCGAGAGAGCAAATAGCCCAGTGCAGCGGCAATCGCCAGTCCCAATAAAATGCCAGCCAGCAGGGTAAATTTGGTTTGCACCTCGGTAGCATCAACGGTCTGCTGCCGCTTAGTCAGCAGCCCTTTCTCTTCGGCTGCTATTTCGTCGATGCGCTGGCGCATAGCGTCCATTTGCGCTTTGCCGTTATTACTTTCAAAAGCGGCAATAAACGCCGCATAGGGCAGCGTGCCGGCAGTCAGCGCCTGCCGATTTTTCATTAACGGCTCAACAAATGAGGCTTGCCAAGCCTGCTCCTGCCCAAGCAGCGTCTCCAGGCGGGTTTGCTGGCGCTCATTATCCGAGGTCAGCGCTTTTATCTTTTGCATGTGTTGAGCAAAAGATTTTTGCCCTTCCGTCCAGGGAGCAAGCATCTCTTCTTTGCCGTTAAGCGCGTAGCCGCGCAGGCCCGTTTCCATATTGACCAGGCTTTGGGTAAGCGAGCGGCTTTCATCAATCACCCGCCATGTGTGCACGTTCCAGTTATTGGAATCAATAATACGCGAGAAGTTAAGGTAAAAGGCGGCGCAAAGCAGCACCAGAAGAGCCGCAATAGCGCCAAAAGCACTAATAAATTTTTTACTCACCGACAGATTTCTGAACATTATTTTAGGCTCTCAGAAGGTTAAAGGTGTAAAAACATTAAACTATACACCTGTAAACTATCGGCGATCCCTGAGGAAGCTTTAGCTATGCTTTACTTTATTAGCCCCGACTTTGCTATCTTGCTGTTTACTCATCAGTAATTAACCACCTGTTTAGTGAAACATAGCCCGAAATTGCGCTAATTTTTGTTAAATAAAAGTTTAATTCATTAGTTATTAAGCTGAAGGAAGAAGCGCTACCGAGAAAACAATAAGCCTTGCTAATATTTATTATAGGGTACGGCCAGCCTGTTATTCTGGCTTAACCTGCAAATAAGAAGGCCTGGCCCGAGATGATATCGGTGCCAGACCTGGTAGTGGGATTGGGGCGTAGCTGGTCGAGTTAACCGTAAGCCATCAGCGTATGCTGGCAGAGCTGGGAACGCACGCAGTCCGCCTTACCGAAACGCACTACGCCGATCATTTCATCCTCTTTGAAGCGCGCAAGCGCATCACTAAGGCCTGACTGAACGTGAGATGGCAGGTCGCACTGGGTGATATCGCCGTTAACGATTACGGTGACGTTTTCCCCCAGGCGGGTCAGGAACATTTTCATCTGGGCCGCAGTGACGTTTTGCGCCTCGTCGAGGATAACTACGGCGTTTTCAAAAGTACGTCCGCGCATATAGGCAAAAGGCGCGATTTCCACCTTGGCGATTTCGGGACGTAGACAATATTGCATAAAGGAAGAGCCAAGACGTTTAACCAGAACGTCATAGACGGGCCGGAAGTAAGGCGCGAATTTTTCCGCAATATTCCCAGGCAGGAAGCCTAAATCTTCATCTGCCTGCAGCACCGGCCGCGTGACGATAATCCTGTCGACGTCCTTGTTTATCAGGGCCTCAGCCGCTTTTGCCGCGCTAATCCAGGTTTTACCGCAGCCTGCTTCGCCGGTAGCAAAAATCAGCTGTTTACTCTCTATGGCTTTAAGATAGTGCGCCTGAGCTTCATTACGGGCTTCAATGGGCGACTGGTCGCGCGTGTCGCGCGCCATACCTATTGCATCCAGCCCGCTCATCTGCACCAGCGAGGTGACCGATTCTTCTTCACGCTGACGGTGACTGCGTGAATCGCTACGAAGCACACGCCTGGCTTCACGACGAGCTTTGATCACTGCTTTCTGTCTTCCCATAGTGGCACCTTACAGTTGGTTTCATTTCCCGCACCTGAAACGGCGGTGCGATTACGTGAACGCTTTAGAGGTTTTGCTGGCTTCCTTGTAAGCCTTGTCGGGCCGTTGAAATGGCGTCCGGCGTCTCGATGCCGGGCACCGGAAGAGGTGTTTTTTGACCAAACAAAAAAGGAGAAGAGAAAGTCACTGGGGCAAGGATGCCCTCGCGAGGGAAAGCGATAAGGCTATTTGTCTGACGCTTATGTCCGTAAAACGACCTGTCCATTCGCGATCTCCATGCTGCACACTGGAAACAACTGACGCCTGATATTTAAATTTCAACAGATTCTTCGAATAATGCAACATTAATTTTACGAGTCAGGGAGTGAAAAGCGCTAAATAAACGGATGCGTACGCGGAAGATTAATTGAGAGCCTTTTGAGATCAAGCGGATAGCAATTTATTTTATGCTGAATAAATCTACACAAATTGTTTACCAGACGGATAAAGCCAGACTGGTTAAAAAACAGTCTCCCGCACGAGGCGCGGGCGGAAGACTGAAAAAAGATCAGGCCTGGAGTAACGCCTGGCCAAGATAATGCTGGTCGTTGACCACGCCGGGCAGCACAAAGAAATATCCGCCGCCGATGGGTTTGATATATTCTTCCAGCGCCTCGCCGTTGAGCCTTTTTTGTACTGCCAGGAAGCCTTTTTCTAAATCGTGCTGATAGCAGACAAACAGCAGCCCCATCTCCAGCTGACCGGCGTTTGAGACGCCCAGCGAATAGCTGTAGCCGCGACGCAGCATCAGGTTTTCCTGAGTTTGCGGCGTACGTGGATTAGCCAGGCGAATATGGGCATCGAGCGGCGTTATCGCGCCTTCAGGATCGCTGGCATAATCGGGGACGTCGTGCTCGTTTTTCATCCCCAGCGGCGCGCCGCTTTGCTTCACGCGGCCAAAGATGTTCTCCTGCTCGCGTAGCGGCGTTCTGTCCCAAAACTCTACGCGAAACTGAATAATGCGCGCGGCCTGGTAGCTGCCACCGATTGCCCATGCCGGTTCATCCTGCTCCGCCGTTACCCACAGAATTTTATTCATCAACGCAGCGTCTGCGCTATCAGGATTAGCCGTGCCGTCTTTGAAGCCAAGTAAATTAATCGGCGTCTCTTTACCCTGGCTGCGCGCCGCATGATCGGAGATAAAACCTTCGCGTCGCCAGCGGACGCTCAGCAAATCCGGCGAATGCTTGATAATATCGCGCAGCGCGTGGATCGCTGTATCATTAGTATTGGCGCAGATTTGCAGCAGCAAATCGCCGTGGCACAGGCTGGCATCCAGCGCATCATTGGGAAAGCGCGTCATAGCCTGTAGCTTACGTGGCTTTTGCGCCTGTAAGCCAAAGCGTTGGTCAAAGAGCGAAGCGCCAACCGAGACCGTGATGGTCAGGTTATCCGGATAAATTTCACGACCCAAAATGCCAGAATCCATCGGCGGCAGACGCGGATTGACGACCTGCGGCGCTTCTCCTCCTTTAGTCAGAAAAGCGATACGGTCGGTCAGCAGCCGGAACAAACGTTCAAGGTCGGCTCTGTCCGTAGCCAGTACATCAAAAGCCACCAGCATCATGGCTGCCTGCTGCGGTGTAACAATGCCCGCCTGATGCGGGCCGTAAAAAGGCTGCGTCTGCTGACGGGCGTTGGGTGGTAGCGCCCCTGGCGAAAAAGATTTCTCCGCTGCGCCATGCGCCGGGCAGCGGCCTGCTACTGCCAGAGCGCCACCAAGGATCCCCATTCCCTTTAATAACCGGCGGCGCGAGGGCTGCGCCGCTTCGTCAACTGCTCGTTTTACCATGACTTAATCGAGGCCCAGGGTTCCGCGCAGCATAGCGAGATCTTCTGCCAGAGTCGTTATCGGCCCTTTCATGGCGGTGCGATCCGCGTCGGTTAGTTTGTCATAGGATTCGAAACCGTCGCCGCTACGGTATTTGCGTAGTATTGCATCTACTTTCTTAAAATTAGCGTCAATTTTTGCTAACAGCGCCGGATCGGCTTTCTGCAACAGAGGACGAAGCAGCTCTACGATCTTCTGCGCGCCATCGATATTCGCCTGGAAATCCCACAGGTCGGTGCGGCTGTAGCGATCTTCCTCGCCGGAGATTTTGCTGGAAGCAACTTCTTCAATCAGATCCGCCGCGCCGCCAACGACTTTCGCCGGTGGGAAAGCCAGCTCGCCGATGCGTTTTTGCAGCTCCTGCACGTCCGCATTAAGCTTATCCGCATAGCTTTCCATGCCTTTGGTAGAGCCATCGGCCCACAGCGCTTTCTCCAGGCGATGGAAACCAGTAAATTTCGGGTCGGCCGCTTTTTTCTCGTAGTCGTCTTCACGCGCGTCGATGCTGCCATCCAGATCGGAGAAAAGCTCAGCTATCGGTTCAATACGCTCGTAGTGCGCGCGCGTTGGTGCGTAAAGCGCTTTCGCCTTGTTGATATCGCCCGCTTTTACCGCATCGGTAAAGGCTTTGACGCCCGTTGCCAGCGCGGCGGTTTCCTGCTCTACATAAGCTTTATAGTCAGTAATCGGGCCAGTTAGCTGCATCAGCATTGGCTGCGCCGCTGCCGTATCCTGTGCGCCCTGCACAATCAGCTTGCCTTTGGGGTTGCTGAGCAGGCCGCAGGTCATTTCATAGTCACCCGCTTCCAGATTGGCAGTGAGTTTTTGCGTAAAGCCTGGCGCAATATTTTCCCGCTCTTCGACTACCATCACCCCTTTCAGGATTTCCCACTCCAGGCCTTTCTGGCTGTGGTTCTGGATCACAAATTGCGTTTTACCGGCTTTCACAGTGATGCTCATCGGCTCGCACTGTTTATCGTTAACGACAATTTTTACCTGCGGCAGATCGGCAGCCTGAACAGCAGAGGAAGCAGCCAGCGCCAGCAGCAGCGCTGCCGCCAGTTTTGATGTTGAGAAACCACGAATCATGATAAATCCCTTGAGTGTGAGAATAGCCTACCGCGAAGCCGCGGCAGCCGAAGGTCGTGCGGGCAAACAAAACAGCAGCAGCGCGGGAACGAGATAGCAGAGCCAGACCGTTACTTCGCTGACGCTGGGCGTTTCCTGATAGCCAAAAAGCCCTTCCAGCAGCGTGCCGGTCAGCGTACTGGTCGAGAGCGCGTCGTTGAGATCAAAAGCCTGGCCCTGAAATGCATTCCATAATCCCGCTTCGTGGAAGGCTCTGATAGCGCCTGCTGCCAGCCCTGCCGCAACCAGCAGGATAAACAGGCTGGTCCACTTAAAGAAGAGCGCCATATTCAGCCGTACGCCGCCCCAGTAGATCAGCATGCCCAGTACGATAGCGGTAGCCAGACCGAGGATGGCACCGACCGGCGGCGCAATGCCCACATCCTGCTGAAAAGCCGCCAGCAGGAAAAAAACCGACTCCAGCCCTTCCCGCGCCACGGCGAGAAAAACCATCAGGATCAGCGCCCAGCCACCGCCTTTGCTGCGGTGAAGCGCGTTATCCACTGCACCCTCAAGCTGGGCTTTAATATTGCGGGACACTTTACGCATCCAGAACACCATCCAGGTCAGAATACAGACGGCGATAACGGCCACCACGCCCTCAAACAGCTCCTGCTCTCTTTGCGGAAACTCGCCGGTGGTTTCATTGATGACGTAGCCCAGCACCAGGCAGAGCGCGGCGGCGGCAAATACGCCAAGCCACATCGCGCCGAACCACTCGCTGCGCTGCGTGCGCTGCAGATAGCTGGCAATCAGGCTGACGATCAGCGCGGCTTCCAGCCCTTCACGTAACATAATCAGGAACGGCACAAACATAGGCACCTTCAGGCATAAGCGCGTTGCGACGCGGGTAAAGAAGTGTAAATCAAAACGATACCGATTATCATTATCGCCAGAAGAAATACAAGAGGCGGGAAGGTTATTTTCGCTGTGGGTAAAGACCTTTTTGCACTCCCCTTTATCCAGGCTGAAGAAGGTCGGACCGACAGCGCGAACTATAAAAAAGGCCCGCCGAAGCGGGCCTCAGACTGCTGACAAAGCTAAAAAAGCTCAGGTGAACATCTGTTTTTTTACAGCAACTCCGCAGCTTTACGGCGGCAGAGGCTGAGCGGATAAGCGGACCGTTTGGCGCATGGACGCGCCAACCGAGCCTACATGGAAGTATTTACGGCGTGTCCGTGTTCCGATCTGCCTCTGCTGCTCTGTCACTGATTTAAACGCGACCAGGGGTTTGTCATCAATCTGAGGCCCGCCGAAGCGGGCCTGTAAGCTTAACGCGAGTTAAACTCGGCTTCCGCCGCTTCAAAACGTTTTACCGCCGCCGTGGAAGGCTGGCCACCCATCAGGCTGAACAGCACGATAGCGATGCTGGCGAACAGGAAGCCCGGGATAATTTCATAGAGATCCAGCCAGGCGTACTGTTTCCAGATCAGCACCGTAGCCGCGCCGACGATAATGCCGGCCAGCGCGCCGTTGCGGGTCATGCGCTTCCAGACCAGCGAGAAGACCACTACCGGACCAAAAGCGGCGCCAAAGCCTGCCCAGGCATAGCTCACCAGGCCCAGCACGCGGTTATTGGGATCGGAGGCCAGCGCAATCGCCACTACCGCCACCAGCAGCACCATCAGACGCCCTACCCATACCAGTTCGCGCTGGCTGGCGTTTTTACGCAGAAAGTTTTTATAGAGATCTTCCGTCAGGGCGCTGGAGCAAACCAGCAGCTGACAGCTCAGCGTAGACATTACCGCCGCCAGGATAGCGGAAAGCAGAATACCCGCAATCCACGGATTGAACAGGATACGCGCCAGCTCAATAAAAATACGCTCGCTGTTATCGGAAACGCCGCTCGCCTGCGCCGGGTTATTCTGGAAGTAGGCGATGCCGAAGAAGCCGACCGCTACCGCGCCGCCCAGGCAAAGGATCATCCAGGTCATACCGATACGGCGCGCGCTGCGAATAGAGTGGTGAGAATCCGCCGCCATAAAGCGTGCCAGAATGTGCGGCTGGCCAAAGTAGCCCAGTCCCCAGCCCAGCAGCGAGATCACCGCGACAAAGTTCAGGTTTTTCAGCATATCGATGTTTTCAATACTTTTGGCCTGAATGACCTGTAAGGAGTCGCTGAGGCCACCAACCGCGAAAATAACCATTACCGGCGTCAGGATCAGGGCGAAGAACATCAGTCCGGCCTGCACCGTATCCGTCCAGCTCACCGCCAGGAAGCCACCGACGAAGGTATAAAGAATGGTCGCAGCCGCACCAGCCCAAAGCGCCGTTTCGTAACTCATGCCAAAGGTGCTTTCAAACAGGCGAGCGCCAGCTACGATGCCGGAGGCGCAGTAGATAGTGAAGAACACCAGAATCACTACCGCAGAGATCACGCGCAGGATTTTGCTTTTATCTTCAAAGCGGCTGGCAAAGAAGTCGGGCAGCGTTAGCGCGTTATCGTGATGCTCGGTTTGCACGCGCAGGCGTCCGGCCACGATTTTCCAGTTCAGGTATGCGCCCAGCGTCAGGCCGATAGCGATCCAGCTTTCGGAAATGCCGGAGATAAAGATAGCGCCCGGCAGCCCCATCAGCAGCCAGCCGCTCATATCGGACGCGCCCGCCGAAAGCGCGGTAACTACGCTGCCCAGACTACGTCCCCCAAGAATATAGTCATCAAAATTTTTGGTCGAGCGCCAGGCCAAAAAGCCGATTAACACCATGCCAAGAATGTAAACGCAAAAGGTCACCATCATAGGTGTGCTTACTGTCATTCAGGTTCTCCACTTATTATTGTTCATGTGCAACCTCCCGGGTCATCCTGTCCCGCCGCCGGAACGTGGCGGCGCCACTTTTTACCGCCTCGGGCGGGGTATCCTGCCGTAAAGCACCCACCGGCACAACACCCAGCAATGGTTTAACACATCTGTTACATAAATTTCACCTTGCATCTTTCACGAGTTTTCGACAGGTTGCACTGGATCACAGTCTCACCGGTTACACCTGCCGTAAAACCCCAATAAAACCAGGCGATACCGCGATTCGTAAAGCTGGCCGGATTCTTGCAGCAATATCCATGCCGCTTTTAAAGAAAGCGTTTTTGCACTCTGCAATCAGGGTCACATTTAACAAGGTTGCACAAAGTTGCAACTTAAGTGATATTGCTTGCCAGATCTGTTTTGACTTATTTGCAAGGAGTTTAGAGGCATGGGCACAACCACTATGGGCGTTAAGCTGGATGAAGCCACGCGCGACCGCATCCGGCAAGCCGCGGGCCAAATCGACCGCACCCCGCACTGGCTGATCAAACAAGCTATTTTTACCTATCTGGAACAGCTGGAAAGAGGCGATGCCCTGCCGGAATTTCCCTTGCAGGCAGCGGCGCAGGAGAACGACGAAGCGCCGGTCGAAGAGCTACACCAGCCATTCCTGGAGTTTGCCGAACATATATTGCCGCAGTCTGTGACTCGCTCCGCAATTACCGCCGCATGGCGTCGCCCGGAGACGGAAGCGGTACCCGTTTTGCTGGAGCAGGCACGCCTGCCGGAGCCGTTAGGACAGCAAACTCAGCGCCTGGCTCATAAGCTGGCTTCCACGCTGAGGCACCAAAAAGGTGCAGGCGGACGCGCCGGAATGGTGCAATCGCTGCTGCAGGAGTTCTCTCTTTCCTCCCAAGAGGGCGTTGCGCTGATGTGCCTGGCGGAGGCGCTGCTGCGCATTCCCGATAAGCCGACCCGTGATGCGCTGATCCGCGACAAAATCAGTACCGGCAACTGGCAATCGCATCTGGGCCGCAGCCCGTCAATGTTTGTTAACGCTGCAACCTGGGGCCTGCTGTTCACTGGCCGCCTGGTGGCTACGCATAACGAGGCTAACCTCTCTCGTTCGCTGAACCGCATTATCGGTAAAAGCGGTGAGCCGCTGATCCGTAAAGGCGTGGATATGGCGATGCGCCTGATGGGCGAACAGTTTGTTACTGGCGAGACCATTGCCGAAGCGCTGGCTAACGCCCGCAAGCTGGAAGAAAAAGGTTTCCGCTACTCTTACGATATGCTGGGCGAAGCCGCGCTGACGGCGAAAGATGCCGAGGCCTATCTGGTCTCTTATCAGCAGGCGATTCACGCTATCGGTAAAGCCTCTAACGGCCGCGGCATCTATGAAGGGCCAGGCATTTCGATCAAGCTTTCCGCTTTACATCCGCGCTATAGCCGCGCGCAGTACGAGCGCGTAATGAACGAGCTTTACCCGATCCTGAAATCGCTGACGCTGCTGGCCCGCTCTTACGATATCGGTATTAATATCGATGCTGAGGAAGCCGATCGTCTGGAGCTGTCGCTGGATCTGCTGGAGAAACTCTGCTTCGAGCCAGAGCTGGAGGGCTGGAACGGTATCGGGTTTGTTATTCAGGCTTACCAGAAACGCTGTCCGTTCGTGATCGACGCGCTGATCGATATGGCGCAGCGCAGCCGCCGTCGCCTGATGATCCGTCTGGTAAAAGGCGCCTACTGGGACAGCGAGATCAAACGCGCGCAGATGGATGGCCTGGAAGGCTATCCGGTCTTTACCCGCAAGGTTTATACCGATGTCTCTTACCTGGCCTGCGCCCGCAAACTGCTGGCCGTGCCTAATCTAATCTATCCGCAGTTTGCCACGCACAATGCGCACACGCTGGCGGTAATCTATCAGATGGCGGGCAACAACTATTATCCTGGCCAGTATGAGTTCCAGTGTCTGCACGGCATGGGCGAACCGCTGTACGAGCAGGTGGTAGGAAAAGTGGCCGACGGCAAGCTGAACCGCCCTTGCCGCATCTATGCGCCGGTCGGTACGCACGAAACGCTGCTGGCCTATCTGGTGCGCCGCCTGCTGGAAAACGGCGCTAACACTTCATTTGTTAACCGTATCGCTGATAACACGCTGCAAATTGAGGATCTGGTTGCCGATCCTATCGAAGAGATTGAAAAGCTGGCGCGTCAGGAAGGCGCTATCGGCCTGCCGCATCCTAAAATTCCTTTACCGCGCGATTTGTATGGCGATAAGCGTCTGAACTCCGCCGGTCTGGATTTAGCGAACGAACACCGGCTGGCCTCGCTTTCCAGCGCCCTTCTGAACAGCGCTATCCAGCCGTGGTATGCCGCGCCGGTCATCGACGGCGAAACGGAGTCCGGCGAACAGCTGCCGGTAGTTAACCCGGCCGAGCCTGGCGATATCGTAGGCTATGTGCGCCATGCCACCGAAGCAGAGGTTTCAACCGCACTGGATGCTGCTACCAGCGCCGGGCCAATCTGGTTCGCCACACCGCCAGCCGCCCGCGCCGAAATTCTGACTCGCGCCGCCGAACTGATGGAAGGCCAGCTACAGCGCCTGCTGGGCATCCTGGTGCGCGAAGCAGGAAAAACCTTCAACAATGCTATCGCTGAAGTACGCGAAGCGGTTGACTTCCTGCACTACTATGCAGGCCAGGTTCGCGACGATTTCGATAACGAAACGCACCGTCCGCTGGGTCCGGTCGTCTGTATCAGCCCGTGGAACTTCCCGCTGGCAATCTTTACCGGCCAGATTGCGGCTGCGCTGGCGGCGGGCAACAGCGTGCTGGCCAAGCCTGCCGAACAGACGCCGCTGGTGGCCGCGGCCGCCGTAGCTATTCTGCATGAAGCAGGCGTGCCTGTTGGGGCGCTGCAGCTGCTGCCTGGCATGGGCGAAACCGTGGGCGCGCAGCTTACTGGCGACGATCGCGTACGCGGCGTTATGTTTACCGGTTCTACTGCCGTAGCGACGCTGTTGCAGCGCAACCTGGCGGGCCGACTGGATCCGCAAGGCAGACCAACGCCGCTGATCGCAGAAACCGGCGGCATGAATACCATGATTGTCGATTCTTCCGCGCTAACAGAACAGGTAGTGGTGGATATCGTTGCATCCGCTTTCGACAGCGCCGGTCAGCGCTGCTCTGCCCTGCGTATGCTTTGCGTGCAGGAAGATGTCGCCGATCACACGCTGCAAATGCTGCGTGGCGCAATGGCAGAGTGCCGCATGGGCAACCCGGAACGTCTCTCTACCGATATCGGCCCGGTTATCGACAGCGAGGCGAAAGAAAATATCGAGCGCCATATCCAGGCAATGCGCAGTAAAGGCATGAAAGTTTATCAGGCCGCGTTTAACGATAAGCAGGACAGCAAAGAGTGGCAGAGCGGCACCTTTATTCCGCCAACGCTGATCGAGCTGGAAAACGTCGCGGATCTGGATAAGGAGATCTTCGGCCCGGTGCTGCACGTAGTGCGCTACAACCGCAGCACGCTGCCGAAAATCCTGGAGCAGATTAATGCTTCTGGCTACGGCCTGACGCTGGGCGTGCATACGCGTATCGACGAAACCATCAATCAGGTCACCAGTCGCGCTAAAGTCGGCAACCTGTACGTTAACCGCAATATGGTTGGCGCAGTGGTCGGCGTGCAGCCGTTCGGCGGCGAAGGTCTTTCCGGCACCGGCCCGAAAGCGGGCGGCCCGCTCTATCTCTACCGCCTGCTCTCTAACCGTCCGGAAGGCGCGCTGAAGCAGACGCTGGATCGCCAGGATGCCGAGCGTCCGGTAGATGCGGCGCTGCGTCCAGTGCTGCTAACGACCCATCAGGCGCTGACGGAATGGGCGAAGGATAAACCTGAGCTGGCAGCCGTGTGCAAACAGTTTGCTGAACTGGGCCAGAGCGGCACCGTTCGTTTACTGCCGGGCCCAACGGGCGAGCGCAACACCTTCACCCTGCTGCCGCGCGAGCGCGTGGTTTGTCTGGCAGATAACGAGCAGGATGCGCTGGTGCAACTGGCAGCGGTCACGGCAGTAGGCAGCCGCGCGCTGTGGCAGGATGATGAACTGCATCGTGCGCTGGCGAAGAAGCTGCCGGCAGCGGTACAGAGCCGTATCGACTTTGCCGCCGACCCGCTGGCGCAGCACTGTGAGTTTGAAGCGGTGATTTATCATGGCGATGCCGATCAGCTCAGAGCGGTGTGCGAAACCGTCGCCGCACGCGAAGGCGCGATTGTTTCCGTGCAGGGCTTTGCCCGCGGTGAGACCAATCTGCTGCTGGAACGTTTGCTGATCGAGCGCTCGCTAAGCGTGAATACCGCAGCAGCAGGCGGCAACGCCAGCCTGATGACTATCGGCTGAGGGTAAATGACCGGGCGAAAGGGGCGAAGCGATTCGCCCCTTTTTTTATCTGTAGAAAAGATGCAGCCGGACAGGCAGGTAAAAGGCTGAGATTGATGACAAACCCCAGGTTGCGTTTAAATCAGTGGCAGAGCAGCAGCGTTGCTGTAAAAAGAGGCAGTCCTGATGAAGGGTTCAGGTTTGTCAGTAGTCTGAGGCTGCCGCTGGGCAGCCCTTAATCTGATTAACGCCACAGACGATCAGGCATCCATACGCGGACGCAGTAAACGCGGATAGATAAACAGATTCTTGCCGATCCCCCGATTCAGCAGCGTCCAGATCCCTACCGAACAGCCTGCGCACAGCGCCACCATAGCTATCGGGAATCCTGCTGCCCAGAGTATGGAAAACGTTTTGCTGGCGAAAAGGTGATGATGTTCGGCAAACAGGATAGCCGACATGCCAAAGAACTCGATAAAAATGCGGTGCAGCACGTAAATTTGCAGCGTGTTGCGGCCAAGCCAGTTCAGCCAGCTCAGCGTAAAGTAACGATTGAGCAACCGACAGGCGGCCACGGAGATAAGGATAGCGATGGCGCACAGGAACAGGCTACGCGGCACGCCCAGCCAGGCATGAAGCAGCGCCAGCGCCAGCAGACCCACCCAGGGCAACAGGTTGCTGCGCCGCCATTCGCTCCAGCGCAGCAGCGTGCTGCTGTAAAAAGTGCCCAGCAGGAAGAAGATCAGATATTGCGCAACGCTTTCTGGCCCCCAGCCCGGAATAACTTTCATTACCGCCGCGTAATTTAATACAACCGCGATGGTCATCATGGCGAATTTTTGCTCGCGAAAAAGTTTGGCGAAGACAAAAAAGAGGCCGAGCGCATAGAGGTACCAGGAAGAACTCATCGCCAGCAGCATCAGCTTAATAGATTCCAGCGGCGTCGCTGCCCAGGCCGCATTGGTATTTTTAGAAAGCTGTTCGCCCATGACCTCATTGGAGACACCGCGGATCATCAACCACTGGATAATACCCCACAAAAAGTAGAGGTAAAAAAGGTTGGTCACCCGACTGGTGAACACCTGTTTCCACGGACGGTTAATGATGCCGTTAGTGGCCAGCAGGCCGGAAACAAAAAAGAAGGCGGGCATGCGCAGCGGGGAAAGATAATTATTAAAGGCCAGCCATAATTTGGCGGGTAAAAAACCGGCGATAAGATGGCCCATCATTTCAGCATAGCCAGGCAGTACAACATGATATAAAACGACGAGTAAGATACAAAGGCCTTTCAGACTGTTTATCCAGGCAATATCCTGCTTTTGAGTAGTACTCATTATAGCACTCCACTGTCATTTACTGAGATAGCATGCGGCAGCGATACCGCACAATTTAAGGTTATTATTATTTGATATGTAACATTTCAATATAAGGTGAATCAGAAAAAGAATACGCATTAAAACCCGTTCTCTGGCTGGTTTCGCCCTTTCCCTGCCTTTACGATGGCTCTATACCCTGCGTCAAATGACCTACAGGCAACCATATATTCAGGAAAGAGAAAAGCATCTTTTTGAAATCTTACAATTTTATCGCTGTGCTTTATAAAGTTTACTGCCAGCAACTGCAATAGTGAGATAGTTTTGCTGTGAGGTGAGACGTACAAATATGAACTCTGTACGAAAAGAAAATGCTTTTAGTTATCTGTCTGTGGACATGCTCTATATACTGGCGTGGCTGCTTAACAGCACGCGGCTTTTCTAATCATCAGAAAGATTGAATTGATTATTCTCTTTCGCCCGCTTGCTGACTATGAGGATTTTCTTAAATCCCATCTAAGATAGCTACAATTAATAATAATACGCATGCAATTGCTTGAATAACATCATAAAAAAACCTTCCCGGGAAAGGTTATTAAGAAAAGCCTTAGCTGGCTTCGTGCGGTAAAGGGGATCGGTCGGCGGGGTAGTCACTAAATAAAGTAAAGACAAGTTTTAGTAAAAGATATAACAAATTGCTATCTTTATAGGGGGATAACCTGCCAGAGCTGTCAGCCGTTACGCTTTTATGACGTTAATCTAAAAACGGTCGCGCTTTGTAGCCAGCTCACTTAATAATTTGTTGGCTATTCGCTGCAATGCAGTCAGGGATCTTTAACCGGGTTACCAGTTCATTTTTTCGGTTCTGTATCATCCTTCGGCATTAAAAGCAGTCCATGTAAAATATAATAATTTTCATTGTAGCGGGGTTAATAGCCAACAGCACCGCGAGAATTGGCCTCATTTTCTTATGGCGCCAGCAATCATTTAATACATAACGCTACCGAATGCAGCATAAAGATTTTGCATTGTGCAACTTCACTGGCACAGGCGCTTGATGGCAGAAGAAACAGCCCGTATCTTCGACACGGGCTGTCTGTCAGGCGTTAAGGAATTTTTCCAGAAATTGCCGCGTGCGCGGCTGCTGCGGATTGCTGAACAGGGCCTGTGCGCTGCCCTGCTCCACAATGCGGCCCTGATCCATAAAAATAGCGCGATCGGCAACATCGCGGGCAAAGCTCATCTCATGGGTGACGATAACCATGGTGCGCTTTTCCTGCGCCAGCGAACGAATAGTATTTAATACTTCGCCCACCAGCTCCGGATCCAACGCGGAGGTCGGCTCATCGAACAGGATCACTTCAGGACGCATCGCCAGCGCACGGGCAATAGCCACGCGCTGCTGCTGCCCGCCCGACAGGCGGCGCGGATAGCTTTCTTCTTTGCCCGCCAGCCCCACTTTTTCCAGTAGCTGGCGAGCGCGGGCGATGGCTTCCGCTTTCGGCTCGCCTTTGACGATGGTCGGCCCTTCAATAATGTTTTCCAGCACCGAGCGATGCGGAAACAGATTGAAGTTCTGGAACACGAAACCGACCTGCTGGCGCAGACGGCGCACCTGCTCTTTCTGCCGGTTTACCCCTGCGGCAGCGTCAATGGTGATGCCGCCGACTTTAATAGTGCCGCTATCGGGCGTTTCCAGCAGGTTGATACTGCGCAGCAAGGTGGTTTTGCCGGAGCCGCTTGGCCCTATAATCGCCACTACCTCACCGGAAGCGACTTCCAGATCGATATCGTGCAGCACGGTCTGGCCGCTAAATTTCTTCACCAGTCCGCTGACTTCAATGGCGCTCATTTTGCCTCCCGATCCTGGCGATTAACATGGTTTTCCAGCCTGCTTTGTAAAACGGAAAGTAACGTCGCCATCACCCAGTAGATCAGCGAAGCCGCCAGATACATGGTGAACACTTCCAGCGTGCGCGAAGTGATCAGCTGCGCCTGGCGGAACAGCTCCGGCACCTGAATAGTGGCGGCCAGCGAGGTGTCTTTTACCAGGCTGATAAAGCTGTTGCCCAACGGCGGCAGCGCCGTGCGGGCGGCCTGCGGCAGAATGACCCGGCGCAACGTCTGCCAGCGCGTCATGCCGATGCTGGCCGCTGCTTCCCACTGGCCGCGGTCAATGGCGGCGATGGCGCCACGCAGCGATTCGGAAGCGTAGGCTGCGGTATTCAGCGACAGGCCAATCATGGCGGAAGGGATCGGATCCAGCTCAATGCCAAACTGCGGCAGGCCGTAGTAGATCATAAAGAGTTGCGCAATCAGCGGCGTACCGCGAAAGATCGACACGTAAAAGCGCGACAGCCAGGCTATCGGCCAGAAATGCGACAGGCGCATCATCGCCAGCACAAAGCCCAGCAGCAGGCCAAAGAACATACCGCCGATGCTGAGCTGTAGGGTAAAGAGCGCGCCCTTAAGTAAAAAAGGTGCTGAATCCAGCACCAGCTGTAGGCTTTCCTGCATTATTTAGTTACGTCCACGCCAAACCATTTATCGGAGATTTTTGCCAGCGAGCCATCCTGCTGCATATCCGCGATGGCTTTGTCGATCGCCGCCAGCATTTCCGGGTTGCCTTTACGCAGCGCCACGCCCGCTTCCTGACGTGAGAACGCCGGGCCAGCCACCGCCAGCGTTTTGCCGGTTTTCTTCACCAGATCCAGCGCCGCCAGGCGATCCACCAGAATAGCGTCGATACGGCCCACGCGCAGATCCTGATATTTGGTCGGGTCGTCGTCGTAAGTACGGATATCCACGCCTTTAACGTTTTCACGCAGCCACTGCTCGTAGTTCGTGCCCAGACCCAGCCCTACTTTTTTACCGCTCAAATCGGCAGGCTTGGTGATGCTACCAGCCTTGTCCGCTTTGGTCAGCGCCTGAATACCGGAGATGGTGTATGGCGTGGAGAAGTCATATTTCTTTTTACGCTCGTCGGAAATCGTCACCTGATTGATCACCACGTCGATACGTTTCGAGTCCAGTGAGGCCAGCATGCCGTCCCATTTGGTGGGCTTCAGGCTCGCCTTGACGCCCAGATGCTGCGCCAGCGCGTTAGCGAAATCCACTTCAAATCCGGCCAGCTTGCCGTTCTCATCCTGGAAGCTGAATGGCGGATAGGTGCCTTCCAGCCCGACCAGCAGCGTGCCGCGTTCTTTAACCTGATTCAGCAGGTTATCGGCAGCGAACGTTTTTGTGGTAACGCCAGCAACCAGCGCCAGCGACATCATTCCCATCACCAGCTGGCGACGAAGCAGAGAAAATTTCATAAGCACTCCATGTTGAGATGCGGATCAGGTTAGCAGGTGACCTGTCTGAAAACGGCAGGCACAGTTCCAGCTTAGCTCAGAGGATGATAAGCAAACAGCGCGGGCGAACCACCGGTATGGATAAATGCAATCGGGCCTTCGCGGCGAAAACGCTTTTGCGTAATGCCGTCAATCAGCCCGGCCATCGCTTTGCCGGTGTAAACCGGATCCAGGAAGATCCCTTCCAGCCTCGCCAGCAGCTTTATCGCCTCAATGCCTTCTTCATTCGGCGTGCCGTAGCCCGGCGCGAAATAGTCATCCCAGAGCGTTATCGGCGCCCGGGCCTGTAGCTCGAGCAGCGTTGCCAGCTCTTGCTGTAAAGCAACCACTTTCGGCTGCTGATCGGCGACTTTACGCGATACGGTGACGCCGACCAGTTCAGTTTCCGGCAGCAGCTGCTCCAGCCCTATTGCCAGCCCTGCATGGGTACCGGCGCTGCCGGACGCCACCACGACTGCGGCAAAATCTACCACGCCCAGGCTCTGATGAGCAATTTCCTGAGCACATTCTACGTATCCCAGCGCGCCGACTGCGTTTGAACCGCCTACGGGCACTACGTAAGGACGAAAGCCCTGCGCTTCCAGGCGCTCTGCCTGCCCGGCCAGCTGCGCGACGGGATCGTGCAGCGCTTCGACCATTACCACTTCCGTATCCATCAGATCCAGCAGCAGACGGTTGCCGTTAGAGAGGTAGTTTTCGCTATGAACGCCGGGGTTTTCTAGCAGCGCCACGCATTTCAAACCCAGCTTCGCTGCGACGGCGGCGGTCTGGCGCACATGGTTAGACTGGATGGCGCCTGCGGTCAGCAGCACGTCGGCACCCTGACGCAGCGCCTCCGCCGCCAGGAACTCCAGCTTGCGTAGCTTGTTGCCGCCCAGGGCGACAGGAGTGAAATCGTCACGTTTGATAAAAATATCACGACCCAGATAGTCGGAAAAACGGGGCAGATGCTCAAGCGGCGTCGGCGCGCCAAGCAGTTCGATGCGGGGAAAAGAATGTAAAAGATGTAAGGACAACGCGGCCTCCACAGCAGCAAAGAGTTATCCTTACAGTCTTACAGAAGATAGCAAAAAGGTAACGTAAAAGAGATGGTCATTCCCGTCCTAATTGCGCTGCCAGCCTAAAAACTGGTCGTATTTGCGCAAGGCGATGCGGTAGTTGTTGTTGCCCGCATCGGGCAAGTCATTTTCCAGGCATTCGTGCCAGCTGGTGCCGGCCAGCTTTTCCGCCGGAAAATTACGCGCCGACAGCATGCCGTCAAGGCGGCGCAGGCGAACGACATATTCACGGATAGTGCTGTGGCTCATCTCGGTCTGTTCAAACAGGTACTGTTTGAAAGCCATGATGTCAAAATAGGTAGGGTTGGTATTGCAATAAATATCGCTGCAAAAACGACACAGCGCGGTCAGCTCGTGCTGGAGCTTAGACCAGACCTGGTCGTCAATCGGCTGGTCCATGCGGGCGATCGCCTCTTTATTAATGATCTGCCCGCGGAAGACCAGCGCCATTCGGTCAAGAACTTTACCGCAGTGTGAGCAATTGCTCTGGCTGTGCTTAAAATCTTTCAGATAGCGGCTCAGCGGCCTCATTTTAGTTTTGGATCCCATTTGGAGTCCCCGGTTGGTGTTGAGAGTGCAAAACTGACTCCGTCAGCGCGCTCCCGTTAACCGGGCGCGCAGGCGTTTTATCGCCTGACTGTGCAGCTGGCTAACCCGGGATTCCCCGACTTCCAGCACTGCGCCAATCTCTTTCAGATTCAGCTCTTCCTGGTAATAAAGCGTCAGCACCATTTTTTCGCGATCGGGCAGCGCCTCGATGGCTTCAATGACGCGTTCGCGCAGATTCC
Organism: Pantoea sp. sgz302252; assembly: GCF_042610525.1. GTDB lineage: Bacteria > Pseudomonadota > Gammaproteobacteria > Enterobacterales > Enterobacteriaceae > Erwinia. The sequence goes on along the minus strand of NZ_JBHDVM010000001.1, from coordinate 6,623 downwards.
CTTCCATTAACTGGTGCAGCGGATTAGCCTCTTCATGGCCTTCCGTCACCAGCTCCGCGCTGTCGCCATGTTCCTCACGATATTCGTCGTAAGAGAACAGCTGGCTGTTATTGGTATCCAGCAGGATCTGCCGGTACTCTTCTAATGAAACGTCCAGCTGCGCCGCTACTTCCTGCTCGCTGGCTGGCCGTCCCAGAGTCTGTTCAACGCGATGCATAGCGCTGGCTACTTCACGCGCGTTGCGCCGCACGCTGCGAGGCGCCCAGTCGCGGCTGCGTAGTTCATCCAGCATCGCGCCGCGTATACGCTGCACGGCATAGGTAGTAAAGGCCGTGCCCTGCAATGCGTCGTAACGCTCGACGGCATTCAGCAGCCCAATGCCGCCCGCCTGCAGGAGATCGTCCAGCTCAACACTGGCTGGCAATCTGACCTGTAAGCGCAGCGCCTCATGACGCACCAGCGGCACATAGCGCTGCCACAGCGAGTTTTTATCCATCACGCCACCGACGGTATATAGATCGTTCACTATGACTATCCTGCGTTAGTTAAGTTATCGGCATGATTATCTGTTTCTGTAGTACGGATTGATTGGCGGAATAGCGGTAAAAAAGACGGGTTATTTCATTTTTGTGGAAAAAAGCGGCGTCGGGCGCCGCTTTTTACGGAAAGCTAACGCAACCTTAGCAGTCTCTGGCGGGTTGCCTCGGGCACCTGCTCCCATAGCTCGCAGGTTTGGCCTGCAAGCTCCTGATAAGAGGCGCTTAACTCTTCGTCTGCGGGCAGGTCGTGCCGGAATGAGATTTTGCCGGTGACGCCGTCGATCCGCAGCAGATGGCTGGCGAAAAGCCGCTGCAAATCGCTGCGCAGAAAAAGACCGTTGTCTACGCTGTTATCTTTCAGAAAACCGCTTTCGTTCTCTTCCGTTAAAATATGGCAGGCTTCGACCCAGGGATAAGCGGCATGTTCATGCAGTTTTGTGCCGGTAATAACGCAGGCGCCGTAACGCTCCCGTACTGCGGTACTAAAAGATTGCTGGCTGATGCGCTGCCAAAGCCGGGCTTTTACGCGGCGCCCAACCTGAGTGCCGGGCATGACGCCCGCCGTTGGCGGCAGCAGCGGCGAGCTAAGCACCACCAGAAACTGTAGCTGGCGGGCGAATTCGAAACAGGGACGCGTCTGGCTGTCATAAAGCTGCCAGTACTCATCTTCTTCGTCGGTGCGCAGCAGGCTGAGCGTAAAGCCGCGCTGCGCCATCAGGCTCTGCGCCATGATCGAAGCGGGATCCAGCATCGCCACCACTTTGCTCTCCCCCATCACTTTCCAGACGTTCCACGGCGCGGGCGCGGGTGGACGGCGAAAATAGAGGAAGCTTTCCTGCTGTTGCAGGTAATGTTCAAAGCGCTGCAGATAGTTTTTTCGTTCGTTGTCGTTGGAAATAAAAAGCACATCCTCCAGCGCGCCGTGGATATCCCTGCTGGCGAAGATCGCCCGGATAATCCAGCTTTTGCTGGAGGTGGAAGGACTAAGTAACCCATGAGGCGTTAAGGATTTATCCTCAGGATATTTCTGGCTATAACGTTCGGCGATCTCGTCGAACGGCAGCAGTTCGCCAGGCAGCAGGTCGTAATTGAAGCGCATGTCACACTCCGCAAGAGGATGGAAATACTTTGTTATAAAAAAGGAGTATCGGCCTGGCGGGTCAAAACTCCAGCGTTGCGCGAGAAGAAAGGCGGAGTCATGCGGATGTGGAGCGGCTAAATAGTGATAACGGGCAAATAGCCGTAGCTAATGATGCTCTTGCCCGTCCTGCTTAAGAAAGATTTTGCGTTATCAAGCGGTCACGCGAACGCCATAGCGTTTTCTCAGCGCCAGCAGCTCTTTTTTCAATGCCTCTGTACCGATAGCCGGGATTTTTGGCGGCAGGCAGCCGTGCTTTTCCTGAAAATGGGTCGCGGCCACCAGGCTGACGGCGCGGGAAGAGAGCTTGCCGGAGATAGTGGACTGTTGCGGGCTCCAGCCCTCATCGCCCAGATAGTCGCCTGAGTTGGCGATATCCGGGAAGTAATGATAAGCAGGATGCAAACCAGCTTTGATAATGCCGTAGGTGTGATCGAGATGTTCGACGGCGTTGTAATAAATCTCGTCCATCAGCCCGACTTTATTCAGGCATTGTTGCGAGTAATAGCAGAATGCGCCCACGCAGGCAGGGAAAACCGGCATGGTGAAATCGCCATAGTCCATGGTATAGCACGGACGAGGCGTGCCGTCCGCGTGCATATTTTTATCGCCGTGCTGGCTGAAATTAAAATGCTGAATGCCGGTGCGGGCCGATAATTCAATATATTGCGCAAAGACAGCGGCATCTTTAATAAAGATATCGTCTTCAATCAAAAAGAAGTGATCGACCTTTTCCGCCTGAAGATAGCGCAGCGCGATATTTTTACTGCGCCCGACTCCCTGATTGACTTCATTATGGTGAAGATAACAATCCAGCTCGCCCAGCTCGGGATAATAAGCGCCGTCGTTAACCACGATAAGCGCATCGATAATATCGCGCGGCAGCGACTGATAAAGTTTAAGCAGACCGGCTTTACGGTTGTAGGTCACTATGCCTACGCCTATTTTTTTCCCGTCTATCATTCTGCACCTTTGAGCTGTTGCTGAGAGTGAAGGCGAACCGGCCAGGCGCTCTTGCCTGGCCAGCCGCCGGTTTTATTGCGAATTAGCGCGTCGCTTTTTTAGCCGCGCGGCAGCCAGGCGTTTTGCCAGTCTACCAGGCCTTCATCGCGCAGCATCCAGTCGCGGAATACGCTGTTGCGCAGCGCATCGCCACGAGCCGCCAGCGCGTCCATATCGGCCAGATGTTCGCGGATAGCATTCATCCAGTCTTTATAACGGTTAGTCACGCGGGTAACCGGCAAATCGCAGCGATAAGGCTCAATATCGGTACAAATTACCGGTACGCCGCAGGCACCAAGCTCCAGCAGACGCAGGTTACTCTTACACTCGTTAAAGAAGTTCATCTCTAACGGCACCAGCGCCAGGTCGAGATTCAGCGTCGCCAGCTTTTCGGGATAGAACTCAAACGGCACGCCGTAGTGGAACTCGCACTTCACGTTCTGCGGCTTCATGCCCATAAAGACCCACTCCACCTCGTTCTCCAGCTCTTTCATAAAAGGCAGAAGGATTTCCAGGTCACCGGTGTGGCTACTGCCGCCCGCCCAGCCGACGCGTGGCTTTTTGCCCTGGCGGCGCAGACTGTTCAGCGAGGCCCACTGATCGTCCAGCCGGTTCTGCGCCACGCGAATATCATGATGATAAGGCGCATAGGCTTCGGCCAGCGGCGCGGTGGAAACCACCAGCCAGTCCGCCTGCTCTACCGAACGGCGTAACTGACGCACGATATCCTTCGGCAGCTTGCTGCGGAAGACGCTTTTCAGCGGCAGGTTCGGAATATAGTCGTCATATTCCATGATAATTTTGGTGTTGCTGACCTGGCGATACTGCTTCACGCGCTCGGGAATAGAGATATCTGTCACCAGCTCCAGCAGCAGCGTGTCGGGCTGGATCTCCGCTACTTCCATTACCGCAGGCAAACCGTGCGTCAGGCCGCCTTCCAGGATCAGATTGCCTTCCAGCGCTTTAAACGGCTTGATCACGCGGTAGTTGCCGCAGCCGGTCAGGTTTTTATGACAGGCCATCATAACCGGCAGCGGACGCCCCGGCAGCGGCTGCTGGTAGCGCGACTGGCGCGTGCCCAGCTGGAAGTTGCCGCCAACCTTGGTTAATTGGCGGTTATAGCTGATATCCACGCTAAGCTGGCCGCGCCATTTTTCACGCAGCGTATCGAAAACTTCCGGACCGGCGTGGGAAGCAATGCCGATTTCTTCGCCCAGTACGCGGGTTGCGCCGCCCATATGCAGCAGGCGCGCATAAGGCGTCCACACTGTCAGATAGCCGCTGGCCCGCGCTTTCAGCGCGAAATCAACATCGCCCAGATAGAGCGGGAACTCGTCAACGCTGAAACCGCCCAGCTCGACGAAGACTTCTTTTGGCACCATCATGCAGGCGGCGCTGACGGCGGTAACGTTAAAGATAGATTGCAGGCGTTGCATATAGCCTGCGTTGTCCAGGCTAACGCCATCGTAAACCGGCGAGACGCCGAGGCCTACACCCGCGACGATGCCCGCGTGCTGTATGCGACCATCATGATATTCCAGCCGCGCGCCCACAATACCGACCTCAGGGCGAGTGGCATGTTCGACCATCGCCGTCAGCCATTCGCCGTCGACGATTTCGGTATCGTTATTCAAAAACAGCAGCAGATCGCCGCGAGCCTGTTCGGCGGCAAAATTATTAATCGCAGAGAAGCTGAACGCCTCCGGCCAGCGCAGCACGCGCAGCTGTTCAATGCCCAGCGCCTCCAGCTGCGCCAGGTATTCGCAGGCGGCCGCATCCTGAGAATTGTTATCGACGATCAGTAACTCATAGCGGCTCCACCGGGTTTTTTCCATCAGGCTTTCGATGCAGCGGCGCAGCAGCGGCAGACGATCGCGGGTCGGGATAATGATGGAAACCAGCGGCTGCTGTTGATGGGTAAAGCGCACGCGGTGCAGGCCAGGCAGCAAACCGGGTTCCACAACGGCTGGCAGGTTGCAACGCGCCAGATGGGCGGTAGTCGAGGCCGCGCTTTCCGCGATGATTTCAGGCTGCTGCAGCCAGCTTGCCGGTACTTCCGGCACCAGCATCAGCGCATCAGCGATATGGCCAATGGATTGCGCGCCGCGCGTTTCGATGAACTTCCAGGCCAGATCTATGCCGCCAAGCCGCGCATAGCTCGCATCAAAACCGCCCGCTTCGCGTGCCGCGGCTACATTGATCAGCATCTGCTCGCCGATATAGGGCTGGCTGCGCAGCAGGTCGATATTCAGATCGGGTTTAAACAGGCTTTCGGCAGCCAGCAGGGTTTCGCCATTGATACTGTCACAGTACCAGAGCGCGGCATCAGGCTGACGCAGGCGATGCTCAGCGAAGACCAGCAGCGCCCAGGGCACCAGTTCACAGCCTGCCGTCACCAGCAGAAGCGAATCCGCCTGAGTATCATTAAACAGCGTTGACAGCTTGCCGCTGTCGCTTATTTGTTCGATAAGCGCTGGTTGCAGATACTGGCTTTCCAGCGAGGTCAGCGTTTTCTGCACGGCACTATCATCACCGTGCGGATCGAGGAGCGCTATGCCAATATTGCCGGTTTCCGGCATCTGGTTAATAAAGGAAAGCAATACGCTGATGCGTGCTTCAGAAGGCTGACGCGTTTTCAGCCAGCTTTCCAGCACGCGGGATTTTTCCGCATCGTCGGCGATAACCTTGCGATGCAGCGTCAGGCTGGCGGCTTCGGCTTCGCTGATTTGCAGCTTAGCCGCCTGCGGCAGACGAGCCCGCAGCGCAGCAAGCTGGCCGCTAAGTGACCACTGCTGGAAAGCCTCTTCGCGGAAGCTCTGCGTCCACTGCCAGGCCTCGCCATAAGGTTCAACGATCTCTTTTACCCACTCTTCCGGACTCTGGTGCGGCGCGCTGCCGTAGTCGGCCAGGAAATGCGAATCAAGCGCCGTTTCCAGCGTTTCGCCATTAATGTAACCTGCGCCCGCTACCGTGTCGGTAAGGTAAGCCGGTACGCCAGCGGCCAGCGCCTGCACTACGGGACGCGACTGCCCCATTACCAGCTGATAAGAGGCAAGGAATTCCGGCGTCAGCTCGATTTCGCGACGCTGAGAGCTGATATGGTCAAGTTTGATGCCTTTTTCGGCCAACAGCGCGCGCAGCGCGGTGACTTCTTCGTTTTGCTCGGCAGAAATCAGCAGAATGCGCGACAGTTCAGGCATAGCCTGCGGCGCAACGCTTTGCGCGAAGCTGTCGCTAACGGAAAGAGGAAATAGATGAAGTTTACGCTGCTCAATGCCTTTCAGCGCCAGTTTGGCATAGGAGATGGCAGACACGGCCAGGCTGTAAGCCGCCAGTTTGTTCTCCAGCGCCGCGCCATAGGGCAGATCCTGATCCGCATAGGCGTAGTAATGCTGAAAAACGCAAACGCCAGTTATTTCGCCTTTCTGCAGGGCTGAGATCATTTTCAGACTCATGTAACCCTGGCAAATCCAGATTAAATCGTAGTGGGCCGCCAGCGCGTGCTCGTCTTCCATAAAGCACTGCACTTTGCCGCTTTGCTGCAACGCTTTCAGCCGCCGTAAATAAGTGCCTTCCACCAGCCGCGCGACCAGATCGATCTGCCAGCCCTGAGCGTGAAAGTAGTCGACCACATCCATCAGGGTCGTTTCTGTATCGGTTAACCGGTTAAGTTGATCAATAGTAATTAAAATACGATTCATGCATTTTCTCCGCGCCATCTGATGTGGGCAAGACAGAAAAAACCCGGCCGTAGCCGGGTCGACGAAACGTGTCGTGCGAGATTACTGCAGCAGAGACAGGACGCCCTGTGGAACCTGGTTGGCTTTTGACAGCACGGAGGTACCAGCCTGCTGAAGGATCTGCGCCTTCGACATGTTAGAAACTTCAGTTGCGTAGTCAGCATCCTGGATACGGGACTGTGACGCGGTCAGGTTGGTCACAGA